>CAWDHI010000005.1:0-292456 GCA_963802095.1 uncultured Chloroflexia bacterium
GACAGTACCTTAACAACTAAACAGACAGAGCATGCAGGATTGCCTTTCCTTCCACTTATTAAGATCAAGGAGGAAGGAAATGGCAACTAGAATACGCAGTAAAAATACAGGAACGATCACAAAGCGAAACGGGAAATACCGCGCTCAAATTTCGTTGCCGAATGGTGAGCGGACTGGTAAAACATTCCCCACAAAAGCTGAAGCCGAGAAGTGGATCCGTGACCAGCAACAGAAACTTGACCAGGGTTTCGATTTCCAGGGGAGCAAGATAACCCTGGCAGAATATCTTCCAAAATGGCTTCAAACCAGGATGATTGATCTTCGACCAAAAACCGCCCACCAATACGAACAGGTGATCAAGAATCATATTCTTCCCAACATTGGGAACATCGCCTTGAAGGACTTGAACCTAGCCAGGATTGAGAAATTCTATTCCGATCTGATCCAATCCGGGGTTGGGACGCGGATAATTCTCATCTGTCACAACATCCTACATAAATCTCTGGAGAAGGCCGTTCGGTATGGTTATGTAACCCACAATCCTGCGCATGGTGCAGCGCTCCCCCGATATAAGCACTCAGAAATGCAGGTTCTCGATCAAGCTCAGGTTGGCTATTTCCTGGTGACTGCTCAATCCAGCGCTTACTGCGCTTTATACCACCTGGCAATAAGAACAGGTCTGCGTCAGGGAGAGCTTTTCGGCTTGAAGTGGTCAGATTTACAGTGGTTAACGGGAACTCTGCATATTCAGCGTCAAGTGCAAAGAGTCCCCGGGCAGGGCTGGAGCTTCGCAGAACCCAAGACACACGCTGGCAGGCGAACAATTGTTATTGGTGAAGGTGCCCTTCAGGTCCTTCGAGAGCATCTAGTCCACCAGACCGAGCTGAAAGAAAAAGTAGGTGCCTGCTGGCAGGAAAACGATCTAATCTTTCCTAACACAATAGGCGCTCCTGGTGATCCAAGTAACCTCCGTAAGGACTTTCGGCAGACATTATCCAGAGCGGGACTACCAATGATCCGATTCCATGATCTGAGACACACCGCAGCTTCTCTACTATTGAATCATAATGCCACAGTAATCGGTGTTTCTAATATGTTGGGACATTCCAAGCCCAGTATCACCCTGGACATCTACGGGCATCTTTACCACGAGAACCAGAGGGAGACAGCCGAAATCATGGATAAGCTGGTCACCCCGATTCGGGTTGAGCTCCCTCAAGAAACAGAAAAGATAGTGGGGCGATAAATCTCAGAATTTCAACTGCACCAAACTGCACCAAAATTAAAGAGCCTGCCGATTTGGCAGGCTCCAAGCCCCAAATATGGGGGTTAGCGGCTTCAAAACCGCCATATTTGGTGATCCTCCAGGGACTTGAACCCTGAACCAACTGATTAAGAGTCAGCTGCTCTACCATTGAGCTAGAGGACCAAATTCGCCAAGATTATAACATAACTGCGATTTCGTCTGCCCTATGGGAAAACAGCTCCCTCAGTTCTGCCATGGTCGGTTTTATCATCATATTTAACGTCCCAGCCGCGCAATTTATCGAGGGCATAGTTGGCGGCTGAATCAGCTGTGATGCAATCGGAGCTTTGGATCGCCTCCTGGATCAGCGGAAGGGCTTTATTGATATTCCCCACATGCCCCATTTCATGTTTGTAGAGTGCCTGGGTGAACTCCATCCAGTTATTGATCAGATCAGCAGGCGCATCTGCGGGCGGGTTCCACTGGGGCATTGTGATAGAAACCTTGGTGGTGATCCAGACTTTCGAAAGGTCACACTCTTCATGCCCGAATCCCGGCCAACCCCAGCGGATATACCAGTTGGTGTATCCCGCGTACCCGTCTGGTCCCTTGGTCTGGATCTCCCTTGCCAGCTCGGTTTCAGTGGAGCCTTTTACCTGGTAATATACAACCCTGGGGGTGGGGATGGTATACGCTGCATTTTCCCGCCCTGCGGATGTGGCAACCAGGGTGGGTTCGCCAGATTTTGGGAGGCGGGATAAGAGCGAACCCGGAAACCCGGCGAGGCAGGCGGTGAAGAACACCACCAAAATGGTGACGATCAGGATGCGGCCGCGTGTAGATGAAAACATGGTTACAAGTTCACTTCATTTGGATCGACGATATACTTCCACCAGTTGAGGTCGATACCCTCGTTTAAACCAGCCACATGCGGGATGCGGGTGAACCACCACTTATGGTGGGCGCGCATATCCCCATCCCCCCAATCCTCGCCTTTGACCATTTTGCCTGAACCCGAAAGGTCGGGGAAACTTAGCCAGGTATCGCAGCGGCTCATCACCTCGCGCGGATTGCCCCAATCGTAATCCTTTTCGCTGTTGGGTGCATAATGAATACTGCCAACCTCGGCCTTGCCGGGGGATGTGCGGTCGTGGCGGGTGAAGCGTTCCCAAAGGTTAGTGTTCCCGCGGGTCTTCTGGAAGATCCTGCGCATCGTATCCTCGGCGCGGTGGCCGTAGCTTTCCAGCATCTCACCCACACCGCGCTCGTAATTAAAGCCCATCACCACCACCCTGCGATCCAGCTTTCCCGGCAGGTTGAGCACTGGTGCGTTAAGGTAAAAGGCGCCCTTCCCCGCCATGCTGGATTCATAAAATCCGCAGTAGGGCGGGCCGAACATCCAGATCTCATCCACGATCCCTTCATTGACTTTTTTATAAATATCGGCTTCCTCAAAAATACTGGCGTAGTCCATGGCATCCGGAACATGGAAGCCGGAACCGGTCTGCCAGCATTGCATGAAATGATCGGGTGAGTACTGGAAACCGTCGCACTTGACCGGCAGGCGGTCGATATTGATCCGCTCGACCACCCGGTAGCGGGCGTACCCGCCGCTGCACTCGCGCAGGTCGGAAATAAACACCCTCAGCAGATCCTCCGGGTCGCGGCCCGCCAGCGCATCACTCAGCCGCCGGCCTTTGGCGGAAGGCACCAAAGGGTCAAAATGGATCAGCATCACTTTGCGCTCCACCGGTTCTGGCAGGGGATATGGCTCGGCTGCGGGCGCAGTTTGTGTTGGTTCTTCGCCGGGCAGGCAGACCCCATCCTCCACGGTTGGGGGAGGTTCTTCCCCTTCGGCTGGCTCTTCCGCGGCTGGTTCTGGAGTATCCTCCATTCCGGGTGGCATATCCCCAGGGCGGTCTTCCTCCAGAGCTTCCGGGTCTGCTGTCCCCTCCTGATCTTCGGACTCCTGCGTCTCCTCCTGGGCAGCATCCAAATCCGGGGTTTCAGCGGCAACTTCCTCCAGCAATTCTCCTTCCAGGGATGCGTCGGTTTCTTCCGTGGCTAGTTCCGTCTCGCTTCCGGGCAGGTCCGCCGGGCGCTCCAGTTCCTCGGCGCGGGAAGGTTTCACAGCCCGCGGCCGGCCGAGGATGGCGGAGAAGGATTCAATGAGGCTGTCGAGGATCTCTAGGAAAGGATTCATGCACGTTCTCCCGGTTTATCGTCAGGTTTGTTCATTTTGATAATTCACCTTGCAGCAGCACCATAAAAATCATGCTTCGAAGCCCATTAACGAAATTCAACCCGCTTCTCTACGAAGTTGCATCCGTTGTACCAGTGTGGATATATGGATTATAACCTTGCGAGCTTCCCCTTATTCCTGCCGGGTTGTAATAATTCTTCATTGACAAACCCCTCCGGGTTAAGGCATACTAGAAAAGGTAATGCCGAAGGTGGGGATTCATGTTGCTTGTCTTTTATGGTGGGCAACCATTTCGCCCTTGGGAGGGAAAAAATGCAAAAAATTGCGATCGTGACCGATAGTACTGCCAACCTGCCTGCAGAGATGCTGGCTGGCCTGCCTGTGACCGTTTTACCACTGAAGATCATCTGGAATGGGGTGGTGCTGCGCGATGGTGTGGATATCTCCTCCGCAGATTTTTACTCCCGCCTGGTGAGAGACCAGAACATGCCCACAACCTCGCAAGTGACTTCTGAGGAATTTCGCCAAACTTTCGACGGGCTGGCAATGAAGTTCGATCATATCTTTGTCCCGCTCATTTCCTCGGGCATCAGCGGTACGGTGGATTCTGCCCTCTCCGCGGCGAGGGAATTCAAGACTGCGAAGGTGGAAGTTTTCGATTCGCACGAAACTGCCGGCAGCCTGTCCCTATTAGTGATGGCAGCGGCGAGGATGGTGAAGGCGGGAAAAAGCCTCGAAGAGGTGGTGAAAGGAACCCAGGCTATCGAGGCACGCATGCACACCTACTTCATGGTGGATACCCTGAAATACCTGCACAAAGGCGGGCGCATAGGTGGTGCATCCCGCTTCCTGGGCACTGCGCTGGGGTTGAAACCGATCCTGTTCATGAATAAGGGCAAGATCGATGGCTACGAAAAGATCCGCACCCAGAAAAAAGCAGTCGCGCGCTTGCTGGAAATCATCGTGGAAAAGGGCGGAAGCGCCCCTTGCCACATCAATATCATGCACTCCGATGCGAAGAAACTGGCAGAGGAGGCGCGCGCGGAATTGGAAAAGCGTCTGAAGGTTGTGGAAATGCAGGTGCTGGACCTATCGCCGGTGATCGGGGCGCACACCGGCCCGGGGACGCTCGGGATCTGCGTCTACCCGGATTAGGGTTAGCTTCGTAAAGAATGGCTAGGCGGGTGCTAACCCCCCTAGATTTATTTTGATCTGCCAATGATAAAAAAAACAGCAGGGGGAAGGTTAAAGAGCAAAGTATTTATTCATTGACTGGGTAAAAAAAAGACGGGCAAGCGCCCGCCTGGTTTGGATGGTACTTCAACTTTTCCGGTCAGCGATGGATTCCTTTACCGGTTTTTTCGGCGCCCTGGGTACAGACCGGCGGGAGGGATTGGGGGTACCGGCGGTGGGGCTGAGGATGAGCGAAAGCTGGTTCAGCGCAGACTGGTCGTACTCGCGCCGGCCGCAGATATCGCACACCCAGGCGGGGAAATCGGGAACCGAGATCAACTCTTCGCCGATGTATGTCAGGTAGGTTACCACATTGCGATGCATCTTGCCTGCCTGGCATTCCGGGCAGGGCATTATCGAATTTTCTGATTCAAGTGTAGGTTTTACGAGTCGCATTTCGCCCTATTTTATCATGGTGCAGCAGGGGAAGATACCCCGGCGAGATCGGGGTGGGTGATGGTCTTGGCTTCATCGAACGGCCAATATACGACCAGGGCTTTGCCGAGAATAAGATCGAATGGGACGAATCCCCAGGCATGCGAATCCAGCGAGCGATTGCGATTATCCCCGAGGACGAAAATGGCTTTCTCCGGCACAGTCCAGGAGCCGGAATAATCCGGTGGGGCAGCAATATAGGGTTCCTCGAGCTGGATATCGTTGACGAAAACCTGGCCGTTTTCCACCCGGACGGTATCCCCCGGCAAACCGATAGCTCTTTTAATGAAGTCCTCTTTGGGGTTCAGCGGGTAATGGAAGATGACCACATCCCCGCGCTGGATCGGACCGATGCGGTAGGCCAGGCGGTTGACCAGCAGGAATTCGCCGGGCATCAGGGTGGGCTCCATGCTGATATTCTCCACCCGCACTCGGGCGATGACCGCGTCGATGGCGAAATAGAGGATGGCAGCCAGGAAAATCACCTGGAGAAGCTCGATAAAGAACGTCCTGACGCTGCTGCGGGATTTGACCGGTGGTTCCGGCTGTGGGGTGGTTTCCCCCTGGAGATGCTCTTGTTCCATGTTGCAGGGATTATAAGTCCGCTTGTATCGGGGGGCAAGCAGTCTTGTCTAAGGGTTGGATGAAAAAAGCCAAAAGCTCAGTACCGATTAATAAAATTTCGAGAGAACGCGCCTGCCCTACGGAAAATCATGTCGCTGTGAGGAAGGCGGAGCCTGACGTGGCGGTCTCATCGAAGAATTAATGTCGGTCACACAAGCGGTGACCGACGATCGAAGATCAAACGGCGGGAGCACGCTCCCGCCAAGCAGATAGGTTAATCCCGGCTTCTGGCTTTAAATACCAATCGAATGGGGGTTCCGGTGAAGGGGTATTCCTTGCGGATCTGGTTCTCGATAAAGCGCTGGTAGCTGAAATGGGCAAGTTTGGGATTGTTGCAATATAGCAAAAAGGTGGGCGGGTCGGAGCGCACCTGGGTGCCGTAATAGATCTTGATGGCCTGCCCGGCTTTGGTGGTGGGGGCGTGCAGGTCCTGGGCATGCTGCAGAATGCGGTTGAGCACACCGGTGGTTAATCTGGCCAACCGCTCCTCCTGGACAAGCAGGGCTAGCGGCAGAACCTGGTCCACGCGCTGGCCTGTCTTGGCGGAGATGAAAATGAGGGGGACGTAATCCATGAAGTTCAGGTCCTGGCGGATGCGGCGGGTGAATTCGTCCATCGTCAGGTTGTCTTTTTCGATGGCGTCCCATTTATTCACCACCACCACCGCGCTTTTCCACTCTTCCAGGATGTATCCCGCGATATGGGCATCCTGGGCGCTGATACCATCCACCGCGTCGATCAGCAGCAGGGCAACATCGGATCGTTCGATGGCGCGCATGGAACGGATGACGCTGTATTTTTCCACACCCGGGATCACCTTTCCGCGGCGGCGGATGCCGGCGGTATCGATGAGGGTGAGGGGGATATCGCCGAATTGGAGGTGGGAATCGACTGCGTCGCGGGTGGTGCCGGCAATGGGGCTGACGATGGAGCGCTCTTCCCCGGCGATGCGGTTCAGCAGGCTGGATTTCCCCACGTTGGGTTTGCCGACGATCGCGATCTTGACCGAGGTATCCTCCTCTTCGGAGGGTAGCTTCGGGAAAGCTGCTACCAGGTCATCCAGCAGGTCCCCGGTGCCGGTACCGTGCACGGCGGAGATGGCATAGGGCTCCCCCATGCCGAGCTCGTAGAAGCCCGCGGCATCCCGGCGCAGCGCGGCGCTATCCGATTTATTCACCACCAGGAACACGGGCGGGTAGGGCTGCCCTTCCACCTTCTTTTGGTTGCGGCGCAGCATTTCCGCCACTTCCGCATCCGCGGGGGTCACCCCGCTGATGGCATCCACGACGAAGAGGATGGCATCAGCCTCCTCGACAGCCATGCCTGCCTGGGCTTTGATCTGTTGAATGTAATCTGCGGACCCGATGGATAGGGGAACCTTGCCACCGGTGGAGGGGTCAATGCCGCCGGTGTCTATGATCTCGAATTCGATCCCGTTCCAAAGGCTGGAGGCAAAAAGACGATCGCGGGTGGTGCCGGGCGTATCATCCACGATGGCCAGCTGCTCCCCAGCCAGGCGGTTGAAGAGGGTGCTTTTGCCGACATTCGGCCGGCCTACCAGAGCGACAACAGGTTTTGGCATGTTCTCCTAGGGGGTGGGTGTAAGAGCGGGCGTGATGATCACCTCCAGGGTATCCGGGAGGATGGAATCCACTTTAAGACCGTCGACAGCGATCCTGGCGGAAGGTTGTATCTGGTAATTTCCGGGGGTCAGCCCGGCCAGGTCGATCACAACCCGGACATCGTTGGTTGTAAGTTTGTTGAGCAACGGAAGCGGTCCGGAGATGATCACATCCACGCGGGTGGGGGAAACCTTCGCGCTATAACCAGTTTCCAGCCCTTCGGTTTCCACGGGCAGGTTGGCAAAGGTGAGGCTACCCTCCAGCGCGGATATCCCCAACCGCACCTGAACAGATTCCTCCCCGTCCATCTGGATGCCCTGGGGCATGTTCAATTTCACCTTGATGTCTGTGTCGGTGTTTATCCCGGTCAGATCAAGGGGCAGGGTCTCGATATACCCGGGCAGGTTCTCGACCAGCTTCGGATCATCTGAGTAGACGGTCAGCACCGGCGGGGTGACGGTGACGCTATTCAGCCGGTAGCCGTTGGCGAGCTGACCGGTGAAGGGCACCCGCACGACCACGGTGCGGTAACCGCCACGCTGCTCGATAGCCTGCGAAACCTGCACGGCGGCGGGGATCACCTGGACGCCACGAACGATATTCCCCTCTTCATCCAGCGCGAGAATTGGAAGCTCCTGGTCGATGGTCTTGGCGGCGTTATTCAATTGCAGACTGGTCTGCAGCCCCATCACGCTGGCTACCCTGGAGGCAGGGCCTGTGACCGTGGCGCTCTGTGGAGTCAATATGGTGCTCCCCAGTGAAAACCCGGGGGAAGGGCTGCCGATAGTCTGGTACCCGACCGGGAGGATGCGGGATTCGATTATTTCAAGGCTCACATCGGTGAGATCGATCGAGGCGGATACTACGACAGCCGGGTTTTCGGTGACCTGCACCTGGATGGGTACCTGATGCTCCCCTGCCTGCAGCCCGGAAAGATCGAGGATAGCCCGGACGGAGGACGGGTCTGCGTTGATGCGCGCCCAGACGGAGCGGGGTGCCCGCAGAACCACCGAAGTTTCATCAGCAATCGGGTTCGTGACCATCAAGGCGGGATCCTGCCCGATGACCGTGATGGGCACTGGGTTTTGCAGGGGTAGGGTTTGGGAAGGGTCGGTGGAGATGACCGCCAGCACCCATACGGCAAGGGCGAGAAGGAAGGCGGTCAACAGGGTGGAAAGGTTTCTGCCCAGGAAGCGGAAGAATTTCACGGTTGATCCTCCTTATCCCCGGGAGATACGAACAAATCGCGGATCGCAGCAAAAACCCCCTTTTTTGGTTGGGCAGAATCCCCCATTTCGAAGAAGGCGAGCAGCACATTTTCCAGCCGGTCGGTATCCAGTTTGCGGATCATGTGCCCGCCGTGCGTGATCGAGATCGCCCCATTTTGCTCCGAAACGACCACGGCAATGCTGTCGGAAACTTCGGAGATCCCCAATGCAGCGCGGTGGCGCAAACCCATTTGCCGCTCGGCGGAACGATCCAGAACCCCACTGGCGGAAAGCGGCATCACACAGGAGGCTGCCAGGATGCGGTCTTCCTGAATGATCACAGCTCCATCGTGGAGGGGTGTGTTGGGGTGAAAGATCTGGATGAGCAGTTCCGGTGCCACCCGGGCGTTGAGGGTCACGCCGGTGCGGACGTATTCCCCCAGGGAATCGCGCCGCTGGAGGATGATCAACGCGCCATGCCGCCGGGCGGAAAGGCGCGCGCAGGCTTCCACGACTGTGTGGATGGTGGCGGTCATCACGCCGGGTTTGCCCTTGGAGAAAATGCCGAAGGTGGGTGTGCCGGCACGCCCCAGCCGCTCCAATCCGCGGCGGATCTCAGGCGCGAACACCACAGGAATGGCGATCAGCAGGGCGGGAAGGGCTTTCTCCACCAGCCAGGAAAACGCTGGAAGATCGACCACGGTGGCGAGTAATGCCAGGATGATGAAGAGAACCAGCAGACCGCGCAGCAGGGTGACCGCCTGCGTATCGCGCAAGGCAAGCAGAACGGTGAAGAAGATGGCGGAAACAAGGAATAAATCCAGGACGCTCAGCCAGGTGAAGCGCTGGAAAAGAAAGAGCAGCTCGTCTACTAGGTTTTGAACCATTGGATCAGATGGGGCGCAACACCCTATCCACGCGCAACTGCTTAAAGAAGAGGACCGACCCAGTGGGCATGCTTTCCTGGGCGGCTTCCTGCCAGGCGAGGACACCCAGGGTTTCCGGGGCGCGGCGTTCGTAGCCCAGCCCTTTCCAGAAATCCACCTTGGCGGATTGGTTGGCATCGATGAAAAGAAGGGAAGCCTCGCATTGCAGGTCGCGTGAAGCCTGCTCCATTTCCTTAATAAGCATGGGAACAGCCTCTTCGAAGGTGAGCCTGGGATCGATCAGGATTTCGGTGGTGCGGGAGATGAGATTCTCCACCTGCCAGCCAATGATGCCGATGATTTTATTGCGCAAGGTGAGCAGCATGAAGGCTTTCTCGCCAAATGCTTCCATTACCTTTTCCTCGGTCATATTCTCGTGGTTCTTGCTCAGGCGATTATAGAGCTCGGCTATCTCAAGGCAGTGCCCGGGGCTGCCACGGACGACACTGATGGTACCCTGGGGGGCTTTGGTCTCTACCACATGGGCGGGAGGCTGGGCGGCCATCGCCCCGGGGATGAATTTCTTCCAGGCTGCAGCCACCTGGCGCCAGGTTTCTTCGAAGGTGGAAATATTTTTAATGATGACGGAGGCAGAAGCGATCTTTTCTTCCTGTGGGCTTTGGGTGTCAATTCGCTCACGGGCATCCGCTTCGCTCATATGTCGCTGCCGAACGAGGCGGGAGAGCTGCAGCTCGGGGAAAGCGTACGATACCCATATTGCGTCGCAATGCTTTCCCAGCCCGCTTTCGATCAATTTAATTGCTTCCACTACGATAACCTTCTGGGAGGCGCGTTTGACGATCAGGTCAATGGCGCCGGATACGAGTGGGTGGATGATGGCTTCCAGGTCCGCCATCGCGACAGGGTTGCTGAAGGTGATGGACGCGAGCTTGGCACGGTCGATCTCGCCATCGGGGGCAATCACCCATTTACCAAAGGTCTCCAACACCCGCTGGTAACCCGGGGCTCCCTTGGCGATGGCGCGGTGGGCAAGCTGGTCTGCGTCGATGCCATACGCGCCCAGGTGCTCCAACATGCGGCGGACGACGCTTTTTCCGGTGCCGATATTTCCGGTGAGGCCAATGACATATTTATCTGCCCATTTACCCACGTAACACCTCGAAAGTATGGTTAATGAATTTTATCCACGATGAAGGGAGATGTCAAAACCGCCTTGCCTGCTTGTAATCGGCGTCCTTCATATAATATAGGATGCTGAATTATACCGCCCAACCGCCAGTGTGGGCGCTCTCCTTGACGAGCCGGTCATTTTTAGGTAAACTCATCCATTCTGCGGGATGGATTCCGCAGGTTAACCTTGCCTGCCGATTGAGGCTTTGGTATAATCGAGCACGCTCAAAACGCACCTTAAAAAGCGCCGATGTAGCTCAGATGGCAGAGCAGCCGCCTTGTAAGCGGCGGGTCAAGGGTTCGATTCCCTTCATCGGCTCAGTTGCAGGTTGGTGAGTGACGTCGAGATCTCTCGCGGCACTCCCGAGCCGGCAACGGTTCAAATGGGCGGTTACCCAAGTGGCCAACGGGGACTGACTGTAAATCAGTTGGCGACACGCCTTCGGAGGTTCGAATCCTTCACCGCCCACAGGTCTTTATGACCAAATTTCTGCGACTGCTGGTCACCAAGTCGGCAGTTGGAGAAGAATGTAAGTACGGCAAGCCCTCATAGCTCAGTTGGTAGAGCACGCCCTTGGTAAGGGCGGGGTCATGGGTTCAACTCCCATTGAGGGCTCTCTTTGCCGAACGAAATTATAAAAATATTTGGAGAGGTAAAGGAGAGCACTAATGGCGAAGCAAAAATTTGACCGAAGCAAGCCGCATTTGAATGTAGGGACCATGGGGCACATCGACCATGGCAAGACCACATTGACCGCGGCGATCACGAAGTGGTGTGGATTTATGGGGAAGGCGGAATACCGGGCGTACGACAGTATTGACAACGCACCGGAAGAGAAAGCCCGCGGGATCACGATCAACATTGCCCATGTGGAGTATGAGACCGAAAAGCGTCACTACGCCCACGTGGATATGCCGGGACACCGCGACTATATCAAGAACATGATCACCGGGGCAGCCCAGGTGGATGGCGCCATATTGGTGGTAGCCGCGCCGGATGGTCCCATGCCGCAGACGAAGGAACACGTCCTGCTGGCGCGCCAGGTGGAAGTGCCGAGCATCGTTGTGTTTCTGAACAAAGTGGACATGATGGACGATCCGGAACTGCTGGAACTGGTGGAGATGGAACTGCGCGAGATGCTGACGGGATATAAGTACCCGGGCGAGACCACGCCGATCGTGCGCGGGAGCGCGCTGAAGGCGCTGGAGAGCACAAGCACGGATCCGAACGCACCGGAGTACGAGTGCATCAAGGAACTGCTGCGGGTGGTGGATGAGTATATCCCGGAACCCGTACGCGAAGTGGATAAGCCGTTCATGATGCCGGTCGAGGACGTGTTCTCGATCAAGGGTCGTGGTACGGTGGTGACGGGGCGTGTGGACCGCGGCAAGATCCATGTAGGGGATCCGGTGGAGATCATCGGGCTGCAGGAGAAGACGCGGACCAGCGTGGTGACCGGGGTGGAGATGTTCCACAAGCTGCTGGATGAAGGCATGGCCGGGGACAACCTGGGTTTGCTGTTGCGCGGCATTGAGCGCACGGACGTGGAGCGCGGGCAGGTGGTTGCGAAAGCTGGCAGCATCACGCCGCACACCAAGTTCATGGCACAGGTGTACGTATTGAAGCGTGAAGAGGGTGGGCGGCACAAACCGTTCTTCCCTGGCTACCGGCCGCAGTTCTATATTCGCACGATGGACGTAACGGGCTCGATCACCCTGCCTGCGGGGGTGGAGATGGTGATGCCCGGGGACAACGTTGAGATGGAAGTGGAACTGATCGTACCGGTGGCGCTGGAGCAGGGTTCGCGCTTTGCGATTCGTGAAGGCGGCCTGACGGTGGGCGCTGGCGCGATCACCAAGATAATTGCATAGGAAGGAATACCTCCCCCGGGTAATCGGGGGAGGATAAGTGAGCAAAATGGCATCCAAGAAAAAAGATATCCGCCCGGTGATCACATTTGCCTGCTCTGATTGCAAAGAGCGCAATTACACATCGGAAAAGAATCGTAGGAATGATCCCGGCCGCTTGGAGTTCAACAAGTACTGTCCACGCTGCCGCAAGCACACGCTACACCGCGAGACCAAATAAGGATCTGAGAGAGGGGAGTGGCCTGAAAATGACTACTCCCGGGAACCTTACAGGCCAGTAGCTCAATTTGGCAGAGTGCCTGTCTCCAAAACAGGAGGTTGCGGGTTCGATTCCTGCCTGGCCTGCCTGATGAAGTGGGAGCCGTCCGTCCCATGTAAAACTGGGAAGACGGCATTTTAGACTGAAAAAAGGAGTTTGCCTTGCCTGAAACAGTGAAAAAACCAAACCGTTTCCAGCGCTGGTGGCGCGAAACCATAGGCGAACTGCGCAAGGTCACCTGGCCAACCAGGCGGGAAGCCTTTCGTATGACTTATATTGTCCTGGCTGTCATGATCGTTACCGGGATCGTCCTGGGCGCATTTGATTATGTCTTTTCAAGACTGGTCGGATACCTGGTAAGCCTCTAACCTGGCGTTTTTATCGCCGAGGAGTATGAATGGTTGAGCAGGATGATCTGAACAACAACGAAGTTTGGGAAGAACCGGAAGAGAGCCCGGAACCTGTGGCGCCGGCACCTATCCCCACACCCAAACCTGCCGCCCCTGCACCGCAGAGCGCGGAGGATTCGGTTGTTGATATTATCAGCGACGAAGTTGCCTGGTATGTCATTCATTGCTATTCCGGTTATGAGAACAAAGTGCGCCACAATCTGGAGCAGCGCATCGAGAGCATGAACATGAAGGACATGATCTTCGATGTTGTCATCCCAACCCAGGAAGAAATTGAAGTGCGGGATGGAAAACGCCGCACGGTGGAGCGCCATGTTTTTCCAGGCTATGTGCTGGTCAACATGAAGCTCTCGGAGGAGTCCTGGTACGTGGTACGCAATACACCTGGTGTGACCGGGTTTGTTGGAATGGGCAATCAACCCACCCCTCTGCGTGATGACGAGGTCAATCAGATCCTCAAGCGCATGGAGGACGAAGCCCCGCTGGTGAAAGTGACCTTCAAAGTGGGCGAACGCATCCGTATCATCGATGGACCATTCAACGATTTCCGTGGCACAGTCCAGGATATCGACCAGGCACATACCAAGGTGCGCGTTTTTGTGAATTTCTTCGGGCGGGAAACCCCCGTGGAGTTGGATTTCTTACAAGTAGAAAAATCGTAAGCATTGACCCTTTTGGGTCTTAATGTGGGAGGGTGCTCCCCTATCACCCGCTAACACCACCAAGGAGAGAAAAGTGGCAAAGAAACTAAAAACTGTCGTCCGTCTGCAGATCCCGGCTGGAAAAGCCAATCCTGCACCCCCCATTGGTCCTGCCCTTGCCGGGCACGGCATCAATATCATGGCTTTCTGCAAGGAATACAACGCCCGAACCCAGAACCAGGTCGGCGAAATTATTCCTGCGGAGATCAGCGTCTATACCGATGGGTCGTTTACCTTTATCCTGAAATCACCCCCGGCTGCAGAGCTGCTCAAGAAGGCTGCCGGTGTTGAAAAAGGATCCGATGTCCCCAACCGAAACAAGGTTGGCAAGGTAACCAAGGCGCAGATCCGCCAGATCGCGGAGCTGAAAGCCAAGGATATGAATGCCATTGACGTCGAAGGCGCCATGCGCCAGATCGAAGGCACTGCCCGAAACATGGGGCTGACGGTAGTCGATTAATCGTGGGAGGGCTAAAACGCCCGTTTGAACCACATAGGAGAAACAATGGCTAAACACGGAAAGAAATACCAGGCAGCAATTGCCAAAATTGAGAAAGATACCTTTTACGAACCCCGCCAGGCATTGACCCTGGTGAAGGAAACCTCCCCATCCAAGTTCGATGGCACGGTTGAAGTACATATGCGCATGGGGCTGGATCCACGTCAGGCGGATCAGCAACTGCGCGATGTGGTGGTCCTCCCCCACGGGCTGGGTAAAACGGTGCGCGTACTCGTCTTCGCCCAGGGCGATGGTGCCACCAAAGCCCAGGAAGCCGGTGCCGATTATGTGGCGGATAGCGATGAATGGATCACTAAAATCCAGAATGGTTTTACAGATTTCGATGTCGCCATCTCCACCCCGGATATGATGGGCAAAGCTGGCAAACTGGGGCGCGTGCTTGGTCCCCGCGGTTTGATGCCGAACCCCAAAGCGGGCACGGTTGTGGATGCGCAGGACCTGCCGCGGGTGATCGAAGAATCCAAAGCCGGACGCGTGGAATTCCGTCTGGATAAGACAGCCAATGTGCATGTATCGGTAGGCAAGGTTTCGTTTGATGTGGAAAAGCTCTACGACAACCTGGCTGCCCTGATGGAAGCGATCAAGAAAGCCAAACCTTCCGCTGCGAAGGGCGTCTATATCAAACGGATCACTCTTGCATCAACTATGGGACCTGGCGTAAAGGTGGACGCGAACGCAGCCCAGATGATGAGCATTAAGGAATAAGAACCGCCCCGGCGGGGATAAAACCTTGCCCGGAAGCGATTAATAAAGTAAAATAACGCCCGCTCCACAAAGGAGCGATCGCCGAAGACGGCCGGTGCCAGAGATGGCTTAATTTCCTGCCCAGGTGAAGACAATAGCGCATTCGCGCGATACTTTCCTCCCGGAAACATGTCTTTGCCTGTCTTTACAGGCAAAGATTTTTTAAACTTGAGGAAAGGAGGTGAATTTCATTGGCATTTTCAAAGAAACATAAAGCTGAATTGCAGGTGCAATATACCCAATGGCTGGAACAGAGCCAGGCGGTTTTTGCAGCCTCATTTACATCCGTTACGGTGAAGGAAATCGAGGCGTTGCGAGCGAAAGCCCGCGAGGCTGGAGGCGAATTACATGTGGTTAAAAACACATTGATCAGCCGCTCGATCACTGATGCCGGGTTGCCCCAGAGCGAGGTTTTTGAAGGCACATCCCTGGTGGGTTTCGCGTTCAACGACCCGCCCGCCCTGGCGAAGGTTCTTAACGAAGTCGCCACCAAGCAATCGGAACGATACACGCTGAAAGGCGGATATTTAGGGAAGGATCTTATCAGCGTCAACCAGGTGAAAGCGTTGGCCGATCTGCCTGCCCTACCCGTGATGCGTGCACGCCTGATGGGCTTGCTCAACACGCCTGCCACGCAGCTCGTCCGCACCCTTGCCGAACCTGCCCGCCGGATGGCTTACGTCATCAAGGCGCATTCCGAACAGCCACAGGCTGCCTAGGAAACCACCGGTCGACATGCCGGAGGGAACCTTCCTGGCAGTCGTAAGAAATAATATTTTGAATAAAAGAGGAGTATTAAGATGGCTGGTTTAGATAAATTAGTTGAAGAACTGAGCAAGCTCTCCGTGCTGGAAGCTGCTGAGCTTGTGAAAGCCCTGGAAGAAAAATGGGGTGTTTCTGCCGCTGCTGCTGTTGCCGTGGCTGCCCCTGCCGGCGCTGCTGCTGCTGAACCCGTTGAAGAAAAGACCGAGTTCGATGTTGTTCTTAAGGATCCCGGTCCCAAGAAGATCGAGGTCATCAAGGTTATCCGTCAACTCACCAACCTGGGCTTGGTGGAAGCCAAGACAATGGCCGAAACTGCGGGCGCCAAAGTCCTCACCGGTGTTGCCAAGGCCGCTGCCGCTGACGCCAAGGAAAAACTCGAAGCTGCCGGCGGTGTTGTCGAAGTCGCCTAGTTCTTTCGAGACCAAAAAGAGACGCGATGAGCGTCTCTTTTTATTTTTGTTGAAAGTCGAGGCTATCCAGCCAGCGGGGCGGAATGCACCTGGCGGACAACCATGACCACTTTGCCCATGATCTCCAGGGGGCGGGTCTTTTCGATATAGATGGGGGACATGGTCGGGTTCGCAGGCTGCAGGCGGTAACGATCCCCCTCTTTATAGAAATATTTCAGGGTGGTTTCATCCTTATCCGGCAGCCAGACAGCCACCATATCGCCGTTCTCGGCCACCCGGGAGGGCTTCATGATGACGATATCTCCGTCGTTGATCATCGCATCCACCATTGAATCACCTTCCACCTGAAGAGCGAAGAGCTTATCGGAGCGCTCCCGTGATGGAAGAATGCTGGCAGCGATCTCGACGCTATCTTCGGAATTAAAGTAATCAAGATCGGAGGCGGGGACTGGGATGGGCTTTCCGGCGACAATACGACCCATGACGGGAATGCGAAGGACTTCCTTAAGGGTGTTGGCGACTACCCGGATGCTGCGAGAGATGTGCTTATCCCGGACAATGGCTCCGCGGGCTTCCAGTTTCTCCAGATAGAAATCCACCAGTGAAGTGGATTTGACCCCGATCCTGTCCCCGATCTCGCGGATGGATGGTGAATACCCCGATTTTTCCTGAAAGCTGCTCAAAAACTCCAGGATTCGGTGGAGCCTTTCCTCCATTTCCCTATCGCGTGTCATGCCATCCTCCTGCCTTACACCTTTCGATTATTTGTTCTATTATATATAAGAACAAACGTTCTGTCAATAAGCGCTCTTACGTAAGGATGTATGAAAATATTATCCCCAGAAAGTAAAAACGCGCAAATCAGAAATCTTTCTTTATGGAACGTTCCAGGGGATCGTTTTCGATATAATCACTTCTGTAGACCTACATAGAACGGAGATAGAACATGGCAAAAGCAAGTGTGACCTGGTTTGGCGGGAAGAAATTTGTGGGTACTGATTCCACGAACCATTCGGTGGTGCTTTCCACGCCTGATGAAGGCATTGGGATGAAGCCTTCCGATATGATGCTGGTGGCGCTGGCTTCCTGCACCTCAGTGGATGTGGTGGAAATCCTGGAAAAGAAGCGGTTGGACCTACGCGGGTTGGAGGTGGGGGTGACGGCTGAGCAGGACGCAGAACCTCCCTGGGCTTTTCGTAAGATCCACCTAACCTACACTATCACTGGTCAGGGAATCAAACCCAAAGATGCCGAACAAGCCATCCAGCTCTCTCAGGAGAAATATTGCTCGGTAGCGGCCACCCTGCGCGGCGTAGCGGAGATCACCTGGGAGTATAAATTGGTTGAGTAGTTGAGTGGTTGAATGGTTGGCAAGTTGATAAGTTGGATAATTGGTTAGTTGAATTGCCGAATAGTTTAAAGAAATGTTTCTTGGGGAGTAATTGCTATGTTGCCTTCCCGAATAAACATCAGCGGTTCATCATTTTTACGATAACGTTCAAGACAATCGTCAAAAGGATGCTCACGACGATCGATAGAAGGATGGGAAAGAAGCAGGTCATATTGCCCACCTGGAAAGTGAACATACCTGAAGGGAATTTCTCTATACCGGGGATCTTACTGACAGCCCAGATCAGAGCGCCTGTAATTAGCAATCCGATCCCGAGGAACATTACCCAGCGGGCAACTACTTCCAAGTTAGCCATAGGATCATTTTAATCCAAATGCGGTATGACCGCGTAGAATTTTTGGTGTATTATTTATTTCATCAATTTCCCGGGAGGATGAATGAGCATTTTTGACCACCAACGCCTGACGAACAGCACCTTTAAACTGGATATCGAGCGTATGCGGCAGGGATGGTACACCGACAAGTACTTCGTGAATGTTGCGGTGATGCTTTCTGCGCTATCCAAAGAAGGATATACCCTCGCAGGCAAGTTTTCGGGGATCCCTGCGCACTTAAAAGAAGCGAAGATCTACCCCGGCGACCTGGAGGTGGAGATGCAATGGTTCACCCGCCGGGCTGGCACAACCCTGGTGGTGGGGGTGGATAAAGCCCTGGCCATGCTGCGCCACTGCACCGGGTATTGGGAGAAGGATCGCTTCATCGATACTTCAGATAACCTGGAGGTTTGGGCGGTGCATGATGGCTGCAAAGTGCATTACGATGGCGACCCGGAACACATCCAGCCGGTCTTAAAAGTGCGCGGTCGCTACCGGGATTTTGCGATCCTGGAGACACCCACGCTGGGCATCCTGGCTCGTGCAAGCCGGGTGGCTACCAATGTTTTGGAAACCCTGGTGGCCGCGCATGGAAAACCGATGCTCTTTTTCCCTGCGCGGTTCGATATCCACGAGGTGCAGGCAGGCGATGGATATGCCTACAACATTGCTGTGCAGCGCTTCAACCTGGACCACTCCAGCACCCTTGGTTCAGCAATTTCGACGGACGCCCAGGGTGATTGGTGGGGCGGCATGGGCGGCGGCACTGTTGCGCACGCGGCGATCGCAGCTTTTTTGGGGGATACCGCCCAATCCATGGTGGCTTTCTCGCACACCCTGCCGGGGAGCATCCCAAGAATTGCCCTGGTGGATTTTAATAACGATTGCGTGCGCGACTCGCTGAAGGTCTGCTGTGCAATGTTCCAGGAATACAGCCGCCTTCTGGACGAGGGAAAGCTGGAAGAGGCGGATTGTTTCAAGTTATACGGGGTGCGGCTGGATACAGGCGGCTCATTGCGGGATGTTTCGGTCCCGCCATTGGGCGACCCATCGCTGGACCTGGGCGTGACCCCGCGGCTGGTGTTCAACGTCCGCAATGCGCTGGATAATGAATGGGAGACCTGGGATATACCCGCAGCATGGCGGGACCGGGCAAGGGATTATTGCCGCCAGGTGAAGATTGTGGTTTCGGGGGGATTCAACGCTGAGCGTATCATCCGTTTTGAAAAACTGAAGGTGCCGGTGGATATATACGCGGTCGGCTCCTCACTTTTCGACAACCACGCCAACACGGTTACGGATTTCACTGCAGATGTTGTGCGAGTAAAGGTTGGCGGAGAATGGATCGATATGGCCAAGGTAGGCAGGCGCGCCTGCGAAAACCCCGAGCTTGAAAGGGTCTGGTAAGGTTGGTTTTTGGTGCATTATTTGGTTCAAAGCGCCTGGTCACCGGGAAAATTTAAGTTGTCATACAATTGAAAAAATGCTATAAATAGATGTCCTTCAGACTGGAATCTTTCGCATAATTGGTTCTTCCATAACCTTATTATTTACTCCTCACCGAAACCTGGATGTTTCCGTCTGAAAAAATTTATTTAAAGGAGATGATATGGAATTGGATATTTTGGGAATGGGGTCAAGACTAGGCCTGAATAATTTTGAACAAATTGCCATGGTCGTCGTTCTTGCCACCGCTGTCTTCAGCCTCATTTATGCGGCCTGGTTGAGAAAGGGTGTCCTGAAGAAGGACAAAGGCACGGAGAAAATGCAGGAAGTCTGGAACGCGATCCGCGTCGGTGCGGATGCCTACCTTTCCAAACAACTGCGCACCATCCTGCCTTTCATCGTGGTCATGGCTCTGGCGCTGTTCCTGAGCGTCTATGTCGTTCCGCCTACGGCAGAGGCAACCGAAATGTTCCCTGAAAATACAACCACCATAATTGCTGTTGGCAGGATGCTCGCCTTCATCGCCGGGGCAAGTTTCTCGATGATGGTGGGACAATACGGCATGCGCATGGCCATCCAGGCCAATGTTCGCGCCGCATCGGCATCCAGACGAAGCTTTACCGAAGCACTCTCCATTGCATATTATTCCGGCACCTATACCGGTATGCTGACGGATGGATTGGGCTTGATGGGTGGAACGGTCATTTTCATCATTTTTGGCGCAGCCTCCCCAGATGTGCTGCTCGGGTTTGGCTTCGGCGGTACCCTGATCGCGCTCTTCATGCGCGTTGGCGGTGGCATTTATACCAAGGCTGCGGATGTTGGCGCAGACCTGGTGGGAAAGGTGGAAGTTGGCGTGCCGGAGGATGACCCCCGCAACGCGGCTGTGATCGCCGACCTGGTGGGCGATAACGTAGGTGATTGCGCCGGTATGGCAGCCGATATTTTCGAAAGCTACGAGGTCACCATTGTATCTGCGCTGATCCTCGGACTGGCGCTGATGGAAGTGGATCCGACCCACAGCATCAAGTGGATCATCTATCCACTGATCATTCGCGCCATCGGTGTGATCAGTTCTATCCTCGGGACCTTCACTGTTCCCATCTGGGAGACCATCCCGATCAAATTCCTGCGCGCACATGATGCAGAAGAATCCATGTTCCGCTCCTACGAAGTTTCCAGCGTGAACACAGTGATATGGTCTTTCCTGGTTGCCTGGTTATATGCCAATGACTGGCGCCTGGCCATGCTGACCAGTATCGGTGTTGGCCTGGCAGTGGCATTCAATCCGCTCACTTCATATTTCACGTCCACTAAACGGGCTCCAGTGAGGGAAGTGGTGAAATCAACCAAAACCGGGACAGCGACCACCATCCTTTCCGGGCTCTCGCTCGGCATGGAATCATCCGTATGGGCCACTCTGATCATCGGCGTTTCCTTCGTTTTTGCCATCGTGCTTTATCGTGACATGCCCCCGATCTACACTCTGTATGGTATTGCCATGATCGGTATCGGCATGCTCAGCCATACCGGTAACAACGTGGCCATGGATTCCTACGGGCCGATCGCTGATAATGCCAACGGGATAGGCGAAATGGCCTGGCACGGGATGGAAGATGAAGAAACAAAAAAAGCCCGGCAGATCATGGCAGATCTGGATGCGGTGGGAAACACCACCAAGGCGATCACCAAGGGCGTTGCCATCGCTTCGGCGGTCATCGCCGCGGTGAGCCTGTTCGCATCCTACATCACCGATGTTAGCAAGGTGCAATCAGCCATGGGTGCGCCGGTGATGGATTCCATCCGCATTTCCGCCCCGATGATCTTTGTCGGCTTCCTGATCGGGGGTGCTCTGCCCTGGCTCTTCAGCGCATTTGCCATCCGAGCAGTCAGCAGGGCGGCTGGGGAGATCGTTGAGGAAGTCAGAAGACAGTTCCGCATCCCCGGCATCATGGAGGGAACGGTCACCCCGGATTATGCCCAGGTGGTTGGAATATCCACCCGCTCCGCGCAGAAGGAACTTCTCCCGCTGGCGATCATCGCGGCGATCACACCGCTTGTTGTCGGCCTGGCACTGGGAGTGGAAGCCCTCGGCGGATTCCTGGCTGGTGTGATCCTCAGCGGCCAATTACTGGCGGTCTTCATGTCCAACGCCGGTGGCGCATGGGATAATGCCAAGAAGTCCATCGAGGATGAACCTGTGAACCTGAAAGCCAACACCGGGAAGGGCTCCGAACGGCATAAATCAGGTGTGGTTGGCGATACCATTGGCGATCCGTTAAAGGATACCGCAGGCCCGGCGCTCAACCCGATGATAAAGGTGGTGAACCTGATCAGCCTTCTGGCTGCGCCGCTCATCGTGCGCTACGCCGAAAACGCGGTGGCGGAATATATCGTCGCCGGCTTGCTGCTGATCGCGGTCATTTGGGCGATTTTACAGAGCAAGAGAGCCCCCGCCGAGCTGGCCGAAAATACCCTCAAGGGTTAGTAACCTGCAATATAGTTAAGGTCAAGGCGCCCACTCCGGGCGCCTTTTCTTACCTGCTTCACGGCGAAACGGTTAGAATTCAACCGAAATAAATAAAAATAGGAATAATGAAGTGACTATGGATAAAAAACCACACATCCTGGTGACGAACGACGATGGCGTGAACGCGCCCGGGTTGCTGGCATTGGCGAAAGAAATGCGAAAGATCGGCGAGGTGACCGTACTGGCACCCGACCGCAACTGGAGCGCCTCGGGGCACGTGAAGACCATGCACCGCCCTTTGCGCGTTCGGCATACCACGCTGGCAGACGGAAGTGCGGCATTTTGCAGCGACGGTGCCCCCTCGGATTGCGTCGCCCTAGCCATCCTTGGTTTCATTGAGTCCTCGCTGGACCTGGTGGTTTCGGGGATCAACCCGAATGCCAATGTGGGTCACGACGTGACCTACTCGGGCACGGTGACGGCGGCAATGGAGGCGGCAATTTCGGGCATCCCGAGCATTGCGGTATCGCTCGATAGCCCCGAGCATTCCAGCGGACCCTTTGATTTCAAGCCTGCGGCCAGGGCAGCCAGGAAAGCCGCTCTGCTCTTATTGAAGAAGGATTTTCCTACCGGGACGCTGCTGAACCTGAACGTACCGGGCATCCCGGAAGGGGAGATCAAAGGCTGGAAGGTCACCCGCCAGGGTCAGCGCATCTACCGGGATAAGCTTGTGAAGCGGGAAGACCCGCGCGGGAAGCCATATTACTGGATCGGCGGGGAGGCTCCCACCGGCGTCGAAGAAGAGGATACCGATTTCGGAGCGATCAAGCAGGGTTTCATCTCGGTTACCCCCATCCAGCTTGACCTGACGGACATGGACGCGCTGGCCTTGCTGCAAAGCTGGAAATGGCGCGGCTGACCGTGCTACAATAATCACAGAGTAATCCATCCCACTATAACGGAGAGTATCCATGAAATCCAGCGTACGAGATTGGATGATCAACCTGATCTTATTCATAGACCCGGAAGCTCCGGTGACGGAAGCGCTCGCCTTGATGCGCAGGCGCTATGTGGACAGCCTGATCGTCAGTAAATCCGCAGACAGCCCGGAGTATGGGATCATCACCACCATCGATATCTGCGACAAGATCGTTGCGCAAAGCCAGAACCCTTCGAAGGTAAAGGTGAAGGAGATCATGCACACGCCGGTAGTGATGGTGCCCGAAACGATGACCGTGCAGGAGTGCGCCGCGAAGATGAAGGAGATGCGCATTCATCACCTGCCGGTGGTGGATGAAAAAGGCGGCCTGGTGGGAATGATCGCCGCCACCGACTTCCTGGTGGTGGCCGAATCTTTTGGCTATGGCGGGGCGGAGCGTGCGCTGACATAACCTCTGACGGTACGAATAAACCAAGAATAGCCGGCCTGCCCGGCTATTTTTATTGCTTTTGTCTTTCTTAAGAGAATCCTTAACAACGGGTACAGGGAGGAGAGACCCCTTTGGTATAATTCCGGCGATGAAACGAACCTTCCTGCCAGCCATTCTCTCTTTGGTCATTACCTTCGGTCTCCTGGCCGCGTTTTCCTCCCCCGTTCAATCCGGGAACGTGAGCGCCGCGGACCTGATCGCCCTGGTCAACAGCATCCGCACCGCCAGCGGGTTGCCCGCGCTGATCGAAGACGGCACACTGGATGGGACCGCCCAGTGGACCGCGCAATACATGGCGGATAACAACCTGAGCGCGCACATCGGCAACGTGGCCGGCAGGGTGGCAGCCGCGGGTTTTGGCGGCGGGGGTACGGTTTTTGCCACCGAGAACTGGGCGCGCTTCAACCCCGGCACCCTGGAGCAGATCCGGGTGGTATGGTCGGATGCCGCCCACATGATCCCAATGGTCGACCCAAACTACACCCACATCGGCGCGGGTGTGGCACAGGGCAGCACGGGGATCGTCTACATCGTCCACGCGGCCTACCGGGCGGGAGCCAGCGGCAGCGCTGCCAGCCCAGCTGGCACCACCGGCACAAAAGCACCAGCGATCTCGCAGGTGATGGAGGCGGTGATCACCGCGACACCATTCCCGGATGGATCGGTGGTGCACATTGTTGCGCCAGGGCAGACGCTTTGGAGCATCGCGGTGGCCTACGGTACCCACATTATTGATATTCAACAGATGAACGGGCTGGCCGGAACCACCACGATCTACAACGGGATGAAGCTGATCATTAAGAACGCTCCAACCCCGACGATTTCCCCCACGCCCACCGCAACATCCGTCCGCCCAACGCGGACAGCCACCTCGCGCGTGCCCACCAAGACGGCTACGCCCTATTACACCCCCACCGCCACCGCCACGCCCACCCCGGAACCACTGATCAAAGGGCTGCCACGGATGGACCGCCGGACGCTGGGAATGGGCATCATCGTGCTGTGCGCGCTGGGCCTGGGCGCGGTGCTGGTCGTCAATTTCCGCAAGAAGAGCTGATAGAAATAGATGAGAAATCACCCGGAGAGGCTGGATTCTCCCCGGGTTTTTATATTTGGAAGTCCTCGCCACGCCACTCCCCATCCTGCGGGGCGTGGATCACTTTGGCGCTTTCTTCCGCGGGGTGCTCATCCTTCCAGGCGCCATCCCCATTGAGGGTGGGATGCTGGATACCATGCAGGTGCAATGTGGACTCTACCGTATCCAGGCGTTTCATCAGGGAAACAATCGATTCTGTGACCATATCCGGCAGGCGGTTATGCGCCAGGTCGGGGGCGTTATCGTGCGGCTGGGAGCGGTGAACGATCTGCCCGGGAACACCGACCACCACGGAATCGGGGGGAACATCCTTCACCACCACGGCGTTGGCACCGATGCGGCTGGATGCGCCGATGGTGATGGCACCCAGGATCTTGGCTCCGGCGCCAACCACCACGTTATCCTCAAGGGTCGGATGGCGTTTTCCTTTATTAATGCTTACCCCGCCAAGGGTGACCCCGTGGTAGAGGGTGACATTCCTGCCCACCTTGGCTGTCTCGCCGATCACCACCCCCATGCCGTGATCGATGAAAAAGTCTTCCCCGATAGTCGCGCCAGGGTGAATTTCAACACCAGTCAGCCAGCGGAAAAGCGTCTGGTTGATGCGCCCGAGGAGCTTGAGGTGATGGGTCCAATACCAGTGCGAGAGGCGGTGACCCCAGATGGCGTGCAAGCCGGGGTAGGTGAGCAGCACTTCGATCACCGAACGGGCGGCCGGGTCGCGATCAAACACGGATTGGATATCCGACCGGATACGCGCAAAGGGTCCCTTTTTACGAGGATAAAGCTGCAAATCCGCGCGGGTTTCAGATTTGATGGTGCCTTCCGGCACGGCTTTGGAAAGCTGCCCGGTGTTCATTATTTCTTGGAAACCTCTTTAATCTGCCAGGTTGGCATACAGCGCTGTGGATAGATATCGTTCTCCAAAAGAGGGGATGATGACAACGATCAATTTACCCTTGCTTTGAGGTTCTTTGCCCACTTCCAAAGCTGCCCAGACAGCTGCGCCGGAGGATATCCCCACCAACAAGCCTTCTTTTGTGGCCATTTCGCGGGCGGTTGAGAAAGCATCTTCATTTTTGACCCTAACGATGCGGTCGTAGATTTTTATATTGAGGACCTTTGGAACGAAACCGGGGCCGATGCCCTGGATGGGATGCGGTCCTTTGGGTTCACCGGAAAGGACTGCCGATGCATCCGGCTCCACGGCGACGACCTGAACTGAAGGTTTCCGGGATTTTAAGACATCTCCCACACCGGTGATCGTTCCACCCGTCCCCACTCCGGCAAGAAGGATATCCACCTTCCCATCCGTATCCTTCCAGATCTCTTCCGCGGTTGTACGTCGGTGAAATTCCGGGTTGGCAGGATTATTAAACTGCTGCGGCAGGAAATAGTGCGGATCTGAGGCGGCGATCTCTTCAGCTTTCCGGATTGCTCCGCCCATACCATCCGGTCCGGGGGTCAGGATCAATTCCGCTCCGTACGCGCGCAGGAGCATGCGGCGCTCCTTACTCATTGTTTCGGGCATGGTCAGAACGCATTTATACCCTCTTGCGGCGGCGATCATCGCCAGGGAGATACCGGTGTTGCCACTGGTCGGCTCGATAATGATCGAGTCCGGTTTTAATAGGCCGTCCTTCTCTGCAGCGTCGATCATCGCCAGACCGGCACGATCTTTGACCGAATGGGATGGATTGAAAAATTCAAGCTTGGCCACGATTTCAGCCGGAATTCCTGTATTGATTTTGTTCAAACGAACCAGGGGGGTATTGCCTACAAGATCTGTAATGCTGTTTGCGATTTTCATTTTCTTATCCTTAAAATATCAAAAAGCCAGCCGGGAAAAAAGCAGCGGTTGCTTCCGCTCAACACATTCGAGTGTGCGGGGTCGCTTCCGCCGCCTGATCCAGCTGGCTGAAGATTATTTTTTCAGGCGGAGGTTAAGCAGATCCCCGCCACATACACATGCATTTTCCCATTCGTCTCCAGAAATCGGACAATATCAGTAATAATAAGTTCATTATAAAACGAGAAAAGCAAAAGTCAAGTGGATATTTTATACATATCTTATACATGCAATAATATGCGAGGATGGAGAGAAAACCAGTCGTAATCTTATTACTTGTAAAAACGGTGAATAATGGTGTAGAATAAATGTAGCGTATTATTATACACGAGGAGTTAAAAAATGGAATTCGTACCCTATCGGATGCTGCGCAACCAACCTTCCGAGCTGCGCAGGAAACTGGATGAACAGGGAGAGCTTGTTGTTACGGTGGATGGCGAACCGCTGGCGGTGATGCTGCAGATCCCCAAGGGTAGCCTTGAGGACCTGGTGTTGCTGCTTTCGCAAATGCGTGCCCAGATGGCTGTAACAGCCATTCGGGAGGCAGCCCGCAAGCGCGGGCAAAGCGGGATGACGATTGAGTCAGCTAATGTTGTGGTGAAAAAATCCCGGCGAACCCGTAGCCGGAACTGAGCCATCTGATGCGTATTGTTCTCGACACCAACGTGCTGGTGAGCGGCATCTATAACCCGGATGGAGCGCCGGGGAGGATCATTGACCTGGTTCTGGGCGGCAAAGTGCAATTGCTTTATGACGACCGCATTTTGGGTGAATACATGGATGTGCTGGCACGCCCGGAATTGGCGATCGACCCGACCCTGGCGCAAGCAATCATCGGATATATCCGGCTTGCTGGCGAGCGGGTCACTGCACTGCCACTGCCGGCCGATTCCCTGCCAGACCTGGATGACCTGCCCTTTGCCGAAGTCGCCGCTTACGGCTCTGCAGAAGCCCTAGTGACCGGCAACGCCAGGCATTTTCGCAAGGTTAAGGAGAACGGTATGACGATTCTTTCCCCTGCGGAGTATTTGGAAAGGATCACAGGGACTTTTGGCGCAGGAAGTTGAATAAATTATTGGGTGAGGCATGGGGAGCGAGGCAGTGATTATGGAGACTGGAGTAGAGAGCGTAGGCCGATTTCCCATGCCCAGCGTTTCAACGATCTGTTTATGTATAATATGGATATGAATCTCGACCAGGTTCGGAAATTTGCGCCTCAGATCAGAGCCATTGCCCGGAAGTATGGGGTTTCGGAAGTTTATATATTTGGATCGGTTGCCCGCGGTGGCAGCGAGATGTCCCGCGATGTGGATTTTCTAGTGGATATGCAACCAGGCGCTTCTTTATTTAGGACCGCCGGGTTTGGGTATGAAGCAGAGAAACTATTGGAGGTGAGGGTGGATGTTGTACCCAGGTCAGCTCTCCCACTTGTCAAGGATTAGGCTTTTGTTCAGAACGTGCAAAGAGAAGCAGTCCGGCTGTGAAAGGAACCCCAAATCTTCTGCAGGATATGTTGGCCGCGATCGATACAATACAATCATTTAATGTGACTGATTACAACTTGTTACTGGTGGATGAAAAACCCAGGACGCGGTCATGGATAACCTGATCATTCTTGGTGAGGCAGCTAATAACCTGCCCGATGATTTTCGAACCCTTCATGAGGAAATACCCTGGTCGTCGATCATCGGAACCCGGAACATCATTGTTCACGGGTATGACCAAATTAAATTGCAGATCGTTTGGGATATTCTCGATCGGGATTTACCTACTCTCAAGGAAAATATCAAAAAATTGGTTTGATCGACTGCCGTAGGTTGAAAAGGCCTGAAACAAGGAGGCAGGTGGAATGAGATCGAAAAACCACTAGTTGATTGATGTCGGAGACAAAACCGGTCTCCGACCTACGAGACAATCTCAATCTTGCGCGAAAACATCCCCCGGTTGGTCACTTGACCAATACAAAAATGGTGAGATTGGGGGATCACAAACTGCAACTTTCCAGTAAAATTTCCGTTATACTCATGTAAATTTAATCTTTCCACGGAGGAAGGTATGGAAACGCGTCAAAAATCTGCTGTTGCCATCGGGGTGTTTCTCATCCTGGCCGGGGCATTCTTCGCGCTGGTCAACCTGGTGCCGGACCTGCAGGCGCAGATCGCCGACCTGTGGCCGCTGATCGTGGTGGGGGTGGGGGTGCTGCTGTTCGTCATCGGGCTCATCACAGGGGTTCCGGATATGGCCGTGCCAGCCTGTATCGTTGCCGGGATAGGCGGGATCCTGTATTTTCAGAACATGTTTGACATGTTCGCGTCCTGGACCTACGCATGGACGCTCATCCCCGGTTTTGTGGGCGTTGGGATCATCCTGGCTTCCGTCACCGGTGGGGGGAACCGCTACTCGGTACGGAGGGGACTGAACGTGATCCTCACCAGTTTGATCCTCTTCGCCATCTTTGGGGCCATCTTTGGTGCTTTCACCGCCACCGGGATCTACTGGCCGCTGCTGCTGGTGGCCGCCGGCATCCTGATTTTGCTGCGCCCGCTCCTCAACCGGGGCGAATCCTGAGAAAGGCCAGGTAGATATGAATATTCGGCGTGTCTATTGGGGGATCGTCCTGATCCTCCTGGGGGTGTTGTTCCTGGGGGTGACGCTTGGCTGGTTCCCGGAGGTGAACATCTGGGCGCTGATCGGTCCCTTCTTTCTGATCGCACTGGGCATCTGGTTCCTGATCCGCCCCAGGTTCCCGAAAAGCGCCGATTTTAAAGTGACCGAGGATGCGATCGCCCTGGAAGGGGCGAAGGAAGCCAAAGTGTCCATCGAGCATGGCGCGGGGAAACTGACGCTGCGCGCTGGCGCGAAAGAAGGCGAATTGCTGGGGGGCACCTTCATCGGCGGGTTGAAAAAGAAGATTACCGTCAGTGACGGGAAGGCCGTCATCAAGCTGGAGAGCGAGGCGGAGGCGGTGTTCGAGAACGCTTTCGATTATCCTGGGGGAGGGTTGGAATGGACGGTGACCCTCACCCCGGCGATCCCCCTTATCCTCGATCTGGATACCGGCGCAAGCGAGCTGGTTTGTGATCTTCGCGACCTGAAAGTACAGAAATTTGACCTCGATACCGGGGCCAGCTCAAGCAGGATCATCCTGCCGGCGAAAGCCGGGTATACGCTGGTGGATATCGATGCCGGGGCTGCTTCCATTGATCTGACCGTGCCCGAGGGTGTGGCCGGCAGCATCAAGGTGGATGCTGCGTTGATGAAGAAAACCATCGATGAAAAGCGGTTCCCGTTCAACGGGGAGCGCTACGTCAGCCCGGATTACGATACTGCAGAAAACAAAGTGGAGATCAAGATCGATTCGGCCGTCGGATCGGTCAGTATTCAATAATTCACGAAAGGAATGTCGAAATGAAGAAAGTTGATTGGCGCATTATTGTAGGGATCGTGCTGCTGGTGATCGGGGTGATCACCCTGCTGCAGAGCCTCGGGATCATGGACCTGCAGGGTTCCACCTGGGGGGTTATTATGGGAGCGATCTTTGCCGCTGCAGGTGCGGTGTTCATTTACGTGTTTCTTGCCGACCGAAAGCAGTGGTGGGCGCTCATCCCCGGCTGCAGCCTGATCGGCCTGGCGGGTGTGGTCATCCTGCCTATGATCCCCGGTTTTCCGGGTGGACTCGCCCCCGCGTTTTTCCTGGGCATGATCGGGGTGAGCTTCTGGATCATCTACCTGATCGACCATGAGAACTGGTGGGCCATCATCCCTGGCGGGGCGTTGTTCTCCATCGCAGCGCTCATCGGCGTCAGCCAGTATTTCGCGATGGCCGGGGTCGGGGTGATGTTCCTTGGGCTCGCGATCACCTTTGGCCTGGTGGCGCTGCTGCCCACCGGTGAAGCGAAGAACCGCTGGGCGTGGATCCCGGCGCTGGCATTGCTGGTGATGGCGCTTTTCTTCGGTTTCCTGGACACCACTTATGGAATTTACGTCTGGCCTGTGGCCTTGATCATCGGCGGCGCGGTGGTGCTCATTCGGGCACTTTCCCCCCGCAAGGTATAAATGGGGACCATGAGCAACCAGCTTTACCGAACGAAGCAAAATGCCATCCTTGGCGGGGTTTGCCAGGGACTTTCCGCTTACCTGCGGCTGGATGTGCTGTGGGTGCGGGTGTTCTTCTTCCTGCTGGTACTGGCCACAGGGCTGGGCTTCCTGGTCTACCTGGCGCTGTGGGTGATCATCCCGCGCGAGGATCACCTGCACCCACAGGGATCGAAAGGCGTACCTCAGCCGGATGATTTTGCAGAACGGTTCAAATTAATTGGGGAGGAGATCCGGCAGCTCTTCTCCTCCCGCAATCCCCAGCTCCTTACCTATATAGGTGTGGGGATGATCCTGCTGGGAGCCTTTTCATTGTTGGAGCTGCTGCCAAATAATTGGTGGGATGCGTTCAAGACGATGATCCTCTGGCCTGCGCTGCTGATCTCAGCCGGGGTTGTCATCATCCTGCGCGCGACCCGGGGAGAGAAGTAATATGGAAAATAAAAAAAGACATTACAGCATTTTCTGGCCGGTGATGCTGATCGTTATCGGCGTGGTGTTGTTCCTCAACAATACCGGGGCTATCTCGGGCGATACATGGCAGGTGATCGTTAATCTCTGGCCGCTGCTGTTCATCGTTGGCGGGATCGAAAGCCTGGTCAATCGTTCCGGGTACGCCGGACCGGTGGTTGGGATCGGACTTGGTGTGATCTTCCTGCTGTGCAATTTTGGTTATCTACCCATCGAGGCACTGGATGTATTGATCAAGTTCTGGCCGATTTTCCTGATCGGATGGGGCGTGGACCTGATCGTGGATCACCGGGGAGCCTGGTCGGCGGTGGTGGGGCTGCTGCTGGGCGTGCTGCTGGTGGGCGGAACATTCTACCTGGCCCGCTACAGCCCGGCTTTCCAGACTGCTGAAACCCAACCCATCGCCTTGGAGCGGAATGGAGCCACCGAAGCAAGCGGTACGCTTTCGATGCCGATGGGGAACATGATGGTGGCTGGGGATGCGGGAGAAGATTTGTTATTGGAAGGCAGGGTAACAGCCACAGGGAACGTGCAGAGCTCCATCCAGGTGGATGGGGAAAAAGCGGTCTTCTCCGTGAAAGATACGACGCAGGGCACGTATACACCGTTCTCCGGGGTGACCAGCACCCTGGAATGGGATATGCGCTTAAACCCGTCGGTTGTATATGACCTGACCGCCAGCATGGGCGCGGGGATCACCGAATTTGACCTGTCCGGCTTGCTGGTGACGGACCTGGAATTATCGAACGGGGTTGGAAAAACCACCATCGTGCTGCCTGAAGGTGGAAGCGGTGTGGTTGAACTGAGCACCGCTGTGGGGCAGACGGTTGTGCATGTCCCGCAGAATGCCTCTGTGCGCATCGAGCTGGGCACCGCCCTGGCGATACCCACCTATCCTTCGGATTTCATCCGGTCGGGGGATGTGATCTCCTCGCCAGCAGCAGCTGGCGCCAGCGAGGTGCAGGTGGTGAGGGTGGATGCAGCCATTGGGTTGGTCTCCATCCAATACCTGCCTTAACCGTGGAATAGAATCAGCCGGAAAAAAATCCGGCTGATTGTTTAAAAAGAATCCCCCCGACCGGTTGAGGGGGGCAACCGGTTGGAGGGACAAATAAATAATAACATAAATTTATCTGGATTTCAATACGCCGGACGTGGAATTTTCCGAATTCTTTATGATCGCGGGAACATTTCTTTATCCCGCTGCGTCTTATCAATACAGAAAATAATCTGGAGGAAAAAATGAAAAGAATTTCTGTTGTTTTACTGACGGCAGCCGTAATCGTTATTACGCTGGCAGGCTGCCTTACTGTGGAAGCCTATCCCACTCCGCAAATGCGTACCATCAACGTGGGCGGGGAAGGCACCGTGTATGTGACCCCGGACCTGGCCTATGTCAATATTGGCGTCACCACCCAGGGGGATACCGTCACGGAGGCGTTGGATGCGAATACCGCCGCGGCCCAGGGCATCCGCGCATCGCTCAAGAAGCTCGGGGTGGAGGACAAGGACATCCAGACCTCCGGGTTCAATATCTACCCGAACCAGGATTACGGTCCCGATGGCACCATTGTGCGGTCGTATTTCACCGCGAACAACACCGTCTACGTGACGGTTCGCGACCTGCAGAAACTTGGCTCGATCCTGGATAGCACCGTGCGCAACGGGGCGAACACCATCAACAGCATTTCCTTCGATATCACCGATAAGGAAAAAGCCCTGAGCGAAGCCCGCGCGAAAGCGATGCAGAACGCCCAGGTGCAGGCGGAGGAAGCGGCCACAGCGGCAGGCGCTGAGCTTGGACCTGTGCAGAACATCAGCCTTTACACCAACAGTGCCCCAGCCCCGATGTATTATGACGGCAAGGGTGGCGGCGCCGCGAACATGGCCAGCATGCCTGTGCCGATCGCAACCGGGCAGATGACCGTTTCGGTTTCAACCAATGTGACCTACGAATTGAAATAGCTGCCAAGGTGAATTTGAAAGAAAAGCTGCGCCTTACAGGCGCAGCTTTTCTCGTTAATTTGGTGAAAGCATAGTCGAAAGGCGATTAAGGACCCAGCAGAACGGAGAAACCGCCCTCCCCCTGGGTTACGCGTGTTTTCGCGGAGCCATCCATGCCTATGCGGTAAAGGGAGGAAACCGGGTTGAGGGGATCCATAACATCCGACTTAAAGTACAACAGGGAATTGTTGACCCCGAAAGTGAATGAGGTTACCCCTTCATCCAGCAATTTCACGCCGGTGCCATCCGTGTTGGCGACATACAGCTCACCGGTCTTTTCCTGGGGTGCTGTATATTCGATATAAACAATCCGGCTGTCATCCGGCGAGAAACGGGGCTGGTAGAAGACTCCGGAATCTGAGATCTTCACCGGCTTTGCCAGGGGATCCAGGGTGAGGGCGTTCAAAGCCATCCCTTCCGGCGATCCGGTCAGGTAGACGATGGTCTTCCCTTCGCCAGAGAACGCCAGGGAGCCGGAACCAATGCCATCCTGGCGATAGATCTCGCGGAGCTGCGGGTCGAAAACGATCAGTCGCTGCACGGCCTGGGAAAGGTCGGTGAGCACCAGCAAACCGGCACCCGGGGTGAACGCTGCACCAATATCACCACCGAACTGGTAGATGGTGGAACGCTGGCTTCCATCCACCGGAACCATGTCGAGCTTGCCGGTGGCCAGGTCATAAACGAGCAGATCCTTTTTATCGGGACTCACCAGCAGCAAACCGACCTGCTCACCTTCCGGGGGTTTGTAGATCGATTGTTCCGCCCGGGTGGGCAGGGAAACGCGCTGCACCCCGGCGATGGCTCCGGTCGGACCAACCCCGACGGTCAGAAGATCCGGGGAGCCGGGAAAAAAATCGGCAAAGAAAGCACCCCCTTTGGGGGCGAGAAGGGCTTTGGCACGCAGATCGTATATCTGGATGGTGAATAGTCCGGAATCGGGGTTCTGTTCGGTGAACACGTAATAACGACTATCCGGTGAAAAACCGGAGATTGAAAGGGCTGGCTGGCTGCCCATCGGGTGGTTGAAAAGCGGGGTATTGCCATCCGCCCGAGTGGGCAGGAGGTTCAACTCCCAGTTCCCTTCTTCGTTTTGGGCATAGACGGAGAGAAAATTCCCGTCCGGTGAAATCGGGTTGGCATAGTTGTGGCGGCCGGTGTATTTTTGCACCACCAACCCGACCGTGGATTCGATGATACTGGCAGGGGAGGAGCCATCAGCGTTCACACGGCGGATGGTTTTTAACGGCGAATCGGGCTGGTCCCAGGTTCCATAGACCAGCGGGGTGCTATCGGTGTTGCAGCCGGCCAGGAGGGCGGCCAGGAACAGTAAAAGCGCAAATTGAGGAAAGCGTGATATTCGGGTCAAGTATTCTTGGAGTTGGGTTCTTCACGGATTGCTCCCACGTACGGGTTAGGCTAATTCTATCCCATCCTGAAAGGGGGTGTGCTAAAATCTACCCTTCAGTGCAATGAATCGATCCCCAAAAACTCTTCCCTACCTGGCGCTGGGTGCAGGCGTGCTGGCGCTGACCTTTTCCACCCTTTTTCTGCGATGGTCCACCGCGCCGGGGGCGATCACTTCATATTACCGGATGAGCATAGCCATGCTCTTTCTGATCCCTTTCTGGGTGAAAAGGGAAAAGAAACGAAATGTACCGATGAAGATTTTCTGGTTGCTGCCGCTCATCGGGGGGCTTTTTGCCGCGTTGGACCATGCCATTATGTCCACCTCGGTGGAGTTTACCCGCATTGCCAATGCCACCCTGCTGAACAACATGGCACCTTTATGGGTGGCGATTTTCGCAATCCTCGTCTGGAAAGAGAAGATGAAATGGGGGTTTTGGGTTGGTCTGCTGCTGGCATTCGCTGGGGCTGCGACGGTGCTGGGCAGCAACATCTTCGGTGACCCGGGTTTATCAAAGGGCAACCTGATGGCGCTGGTATCCAGCATTTTCTACGCGGGGTATTTTCTGATCACCCAGGTGGCGAGGACCAGGCTGACAACGATCACCTATATCTGGCTGGTGGATCTCTTTGCCGCCGGTTTCCTGATGCTAATCAACCTGGGATTGGGAAACTCCTTTTGGACCTTACCCGGCATCAACCTGGGTGGTGTTCATTGCCGCAGGGTTGTTTTCCCAGGTGGGAGGATATTTCTCGATCGGGTACGCGCTGGGACATCTTCCCGCATCCGTTGTCTCACCCACCCTTCTCCTTCAGCCTGTTATCACGGCAATGCTTGCCATCCCGCTCTTTGGAGAAACACTCAATACTGGCCAGATCGTTGGTGGGTTGGTTGCCCTGGGGGGAATCTACCTGTTGAATATCTCGCGGATGAGAATCGGATGAAGCCGACGGAATAGTGGAAGAAAAAACCACTTAACTTTTTTCCAGCTCCGGTACACGCACAGAAATGATCTGCACTGCGATCATGGAAACTAGGATGAAGGCGCAGCCAAGAAGCTGCGCTGGGATCAACTGCTCCCCGATAAATAGAAAGCCAAACAAGGCAGCAAAAACCGCTTCCATGGAGAGGATGATGGCCGCATCAGCCGGCGGGGAATATTTTTGCGCCGCGGATTGCAGCGTGTAGGCTACACCCACCGAGAGGATGCCCGCGTAGAGCACCGTCCAGCCCAGCGAAGGGATATTTGCCGCGAGGCTGCCTTCCAGGAACACACCAAGCAGCAGGCTGACCGCCCCGCAGAAAGCATATTGCCCGGCAGAGAAGATGGGGACGGGGGTCTCGCGCACCGCGCCGGAAATTACCAGAACGTGTAAAGCCCAGAAGACCGCGCCGATCAGCTCCAGGATATCACCCTTGTTGAAGGTGAGACTCGCGCCGGTGCTCAGAAGGTAAATTCCCACGAAAGCCCCAACTGCGCAAAGCCAGACATAAGCCGGGGGACGGCGTTTGAGGAAAAGTGCCTGGATGATGGGGATGAGCACCACATAGAACCCGGTGATGAATCCCGCATTGGCAGCGGTGGTGTAGCGCAGCCCGGCCTGCTGCAAGCTGCTGGCGATGACCAGGATGGCGCCGGCAACAAGGATCCACCGCAATTGCGCCCGGGTGACCTTTTGGCGGTAGTTAATAAATGGCAGGATCACCAAGGCGCCAAGCAGGAAGCGCAGCCCGTTGAACAGGAAAGTTCCCAACCCGGCGACGGCGATACGCTGGACAACAAAAGCCGTTCCCCAAATGAAGGCAACGATGAGAAGGGTGAGATCGGAGCTGAGGCGTTTGTTCAAATGCAGCTACTGGAAGTGCGATGTGCAGTGCGGGCAGCGGGAGGCTTGAATGGGAATTTTCGTGAAGCAGTAGGGGCAATCCTTCTCGGTAGGTTCGGCGGGTGGCGCGGGTTTAGTGAACGCCTTGTTCGCGTACCGTACCACCAGAAAGATCACAAACCCGATGATTAGGAAGTTGATAATGTTGTTGATAAATAAGCCATAGTTCAAGGTGGCTGCCCCGGCAGCCTGGGCTTCGGCCAGGGAATTGTATTCTCCGCCTGATAGCGAAATGAAAAGGTTGCTGAAATCCATCCTCCCGAGCAGCAAACCGACTGGGGGCAGGAAAATATCGGACACCAGAGAGCTGACGATCTTGGCGAAGGCCGCCCCGATGACCACACCCACGGCCAGGTCGAGAACATTGCCACGCAGAATGAAGGCTTTAAATTCTTTAACCATCCTAGACTCCTTATCTATTTTGTTGATCATCAAGCAATTCCCGTAAACCCTCCGGGTAGAGGGGGGTCATTCGTTTCTTGCGATCCGGGTTGATCCACCTGGTGTGGATACGCCTGCCCGCGCCTTCATGGGCGGGGACTTCTTTCAATTTGTAGCGACTTTTATCTGAAAAACAGGCATCGAAGATGAACAGGATCTCGTGACCTGGTTTGCCTCTATAAGTGAACCGGTTCTCCAGGATGCCAAGGAGTTTCAGACCCTCGACGGGGGTATCCAGTTCTTCATCTATTTCGCGCAGAATGGCTTCGGTGGCGGATTCTCCGAATTTCACCCCTCCCCCTAGCGGGCGGTAGAAATCCTGTTTCTTTGCCGGGTCGTGCAGGCAGGCGACCAGGATGCGGTCATGATGCCGGAAGACGCATAGAGCAATGATGCGGATCCTGGATTTTGCCAAGATTATGTTCCTCGAGGGATATTTTACACCTTGCGCAAACCAGTTGGTTATAACAGGAATAGTCTTATGTTATAATAATCATAAATAGAGTATGTCCCCTCGAAGAGCATCGCCCCTAGCGCTTGAATTCATCCTCCTGGACCTAGTAGACCAGAAGCCCAGGCATGGGTACGAGATCCACAAGGAACTCGTTCGTCTGGAAGGCATAGGGTTGATATGGCGGCTGAACCAGAGCCAGCTCTACGCGCTGCTGGATAAGCTGGAAACCCGTGGTTTGCTGGAAGGACAGGTGCTAGAAGGGGAGAACCGTCCCGACCGCCGCGAACTGCGTTTGAGTGCTGAAGGAAAAAAACAACTGGAGGAATGGGCAGACCTGCCAGTGGAATCCCAGCGTTTTATGCGCCAGGAATTCCTTGCCAAGCTATACCACGTGCACCGGGTGGGTCCCGGAGCCAGAACGGCAAGGCTCATTGACAGGCAGCAAGCCAATTGCCTTCGTTGGGAAACAGCCATGCTGATGGAGATGGAAAACTCCCTGCCCGGCCATGAATTCACCTGCGCGGTGCTGGATTATCGCCTGCGACAGGTGCGCGCGACGCGCGACTGGCTGGATGAACTTCATAAAATCCTGGCCGATAACGGAGGCGACTCGGAATAAACATTGATTATTCGACTCCATAAATGATCCTAATTTCAGGTAAAAATTCATGTATTTCCAAAAACACGCCCGCTTTGCTATTCCATTTGTTGTTGCTGCAACGCTGTTCATTTCGGCATGCGCAACAACAACTCCAGAACCGAAAGCAGACCCCACACCGATTGCTACTGACCTACCGCTGCCAGGCGCGGTGACCACCCCCAAAGAACCATGCACACCACAGGCGGTGAATGTTTTTGCGGCAGCATCCTTGACAGAAGCATTCAAAGAGATGGCTCCCCTGTTTCAATCTGAAGAACCCTGTGCTGAGCTTGTATTCAATTTTGCCGGATCCCAGAAACTGAGCCAGCAAATTCTGGATGGTGCACCCACGGATGTTTTCGCTTCCGCCAGTGGCAGAAACATGGATGAAGTCAAGTCAGTAGGGCTCATCTCTGATGCAGGTTCGCAGATCTTCGCCCGGAACGGGTTGGCAGTGGTCGTTTGTCCGAGAACCAAATTCAAGATAGAAGAGGTTAAGGACCTCGCCCAACCGGGGATCAAATTGGTTGTGGCAGCCAGGGAAGTTCCTGTCGGCGATTACACAAACCAGTTCCTGGAGAAGGCGGCTGCCGATCCTGAACTCGGACAAGCCTTCGTGGATGCCTTTATCGCAAACGAAGTATCCTTTGAAGCGGATGTAAGATCAGTGCTCGCCAAGATGGATATCTGCGAAGGGGACGCCGGGATCGTCTATAGAAGCGACGCTTTCACGGATAAAACAGAAGGGATCAAGTCATTCCTGATCCCGGAGGCGTTGAACGTTATCGCCAAGTATCCCATCGCGGGCATCATGGCGAGCGCTAACCCAGGGTTGGCTCAGAAATTCATCGATTTTGTGCTGAGTGACCAGGGGCAACAGATCCTGGAAGATAACGGATTCCTGAAAGCCAAATAAACCAACATGGCTGCCTTCAATTACGAGCCGATCGAACCAGGACGGCCACACCCCGAAAACGCGAATCGACAGGATCCGGAGACCCTTCTGAGCTCTGGCACCGATACCTCCCGCGAGCGTTGGACCCAGCGTCTCTGGTGGCTGGCTGCGTTGCCCATGCTGATCTTCTTCATCCTCCCCATTCTGACCTTATTCTCTTATTCCTCATTCGGCGACCTGCTGAAAAGCCTGCAGGATGGCACTGTTCACCAGGCGGTGGGGGTGAGTTTACGGACCACATTCCTAAGTTTGTTGTTGATCATCCTGTTTGGAACTCCGCTGGCGTATCTGCTGGGAAGGCACCGGTTCCCGCTGCACCGCGCGGTGGATGCGCTGGTAAGCCTGCCCACCGTTCTGCCGCCCTCCACGGCTGGGGTGGCGCTGCTTCTTGCCATGGGCAGGCAGAGCGCGATCGGGGGTTTTCTCGCGGATATCGGGCTGCCACTGTCATTCACCACAGGGGCTGTGGTGCTGGCGCAGGTGTTTATCGCAGCGCCCTATTTCATCACAGCCGCAGCGCTGGGTTTTGCCAGCGTGGATAATGAATTGATCCAGGCAGCCCACCTGGATGGGGCCAATTCCTGGCAGGCTTTCCGGTTTATCGTGTACCCCATCTCTAGGGTCGCGCTTATCAGCGGGGCGGTGCTGAGCTGGTCACGAGCGTTGGGTGAGTTTGGCGCGACGATCATCTTCGCCGGGAATTTTCCCGGGCGGACGCAAACCATGCCGATGGCTATCTACCTTGGCTTCGAATCCAATCTGACCAATGCAGTAACGCTTTCGATCATCCTGATCCTGATCTCGTTTGTTGCGCTCCTTGCGGTGAAGAGCCTTGTCTCGCGCGCGGCTCAACCCTGAGAGTAACCCCAAGAATTTCGTTCAATCCAGCTTGCCTGCAGCAAGCAATTTCCCCACCTTCTCCACCCCTTCCGAAAGCGAGTTTCCCAGGAAAACCCCGGGGATTGCCTGGAGCAGGTTCGGGAAGAGAACGAATGCCTGCCCTGCATAGGCAAAGATCGGTGGTTTGGGAAGCCCACTCAGTTTTTCCTGCAGCTTTTTTAGCACCAGGGCGTTCGTATCCAGCGATGCGGTCAGAATGACCATGAAAACCTTCTGTTCCTCAGCGTAATCCACCAGGTCATCAAGGGGGTTATCGGGACCGATGTAATCGATGAAACATCCCTTTTCCCGCAGCAGGCAGGCAAACATCAAAGCGCCGATCTCGTGGGTTTCCTCCGAGCCAGCGCCCACCAGGATACGCTTTCCGGTGCTTCGCGAGGGAAGTGCATAAAAGATCTGCAGAATCCATCCTCGGATAAGGGAGCTGGCGAAATGCTCGGTGGAAACGGCAATGCGACCTTCATACCAGGCCTGGCCGATCTTTACAAGAATGGGGATTAAGATGGCGCTGAAGATTTCCTCAAGTTCGTACAATTCGCGGACCTCGTTCAGGATGGTTAGGGCAGCTAGCTCTTTTTTTTCGATGAGAGCCTGATGAAGGGAAGGGATATAGTCTGAAGCAGGAGAGCTGGCAGGACGCAGTGGAGCGTGTGAAACCTGGATGCTTACTTCCGGCCAGTTTCCGGTGCGACGCATCTCTTTCACCAGGCGGACGGCCGCGCTGATCTGCATTTCGCCATCCACTTTTCCTTTCACCCAGGTGAGTATGGCGATATCCTGGTCGGAATAAAGCCGGTAGCGGTTTTCTCCACGCTGGGGGGTAAGCAGCTGGTACCGTCGTTCCCAGGCACGAAGCGTGACCGGTTGAATGCCGGTACGGACGTTGACGGTCTTAATGGCGTAAATGGGTTGGTCGGAAAGTTCGTTGATCCTGGGCATGGCACCCCTCCAAATGGGATAACAAAGATTATACAAAGAAATTGGTCCAGCGGGAAACAGGAAAACCACGTTGGCAAGCCTGCCTAAATGTATATGCTATAATGCCAATCCCATGAGATATTTGATCACCGGCGCTGCAGGATTCCTCGGTTCCGCCCTGGCCAATTCCCTGGTGGTGGAGGGAAACACGGTTCGCGGGGTGGATGACCTTTCCACAGGAAACCCAGAGGTGCTCCTTCCCGATGTGCATTTCACCCGCGGAGATGTGAAGGACCGCCCCAAGCTATGGACACTTTTGCAGGACGTGGACTGCGTCTACCATCTTGCGGCGCGTGTTCTGGTTCCGGAATCCCTGCTTTACCCAGGCGAATACAACGAGGTGAACGTGGGTGGCACGGTGACGCTGATGGAAGCCATGCGGGATGTGGGTGTGCGCAGGGTGGTTTTCATCTCGTCCGGTGCAGTTTATGGAAACCAGCATCACCAACCGGTGCGGGAAAGCTTCACCCCCGATCCGCGCTCCCCCTACGCGGTTTCGAAGCTGGCTGCGGAATATTACGTCCGCACCATCGGCAGCCAGTGGGGCATTGAGACGGTTTGTTTGCGAGTTTTCAATGCCTATGGGCCGGGTCAGCAGATCCCTCCCGTGCACGCGCCGGTGATCCCGAATTTCCTGCAGCAGGCCATTCAACAGGGCACCCTGGTCATTCAGGGGGACGGGCTGCAGACACGCGATTACATTTATATTGATGATGTGGTCAAGGCTATGGTTGCTGCTTCCAAGGTACCGGGGATCAGCGGGTTGACCATAAACATTGGCAGTGGAAATGATACCTCCGTGCGGGAACTGGTGAAGTTTATCCTGGAAGTGACAGGCAAGCCTGCCCAGGTGATCTACAATCCCCGCTCGGATACAGGGCCGGGGAGGCTCTGCGCAGATATCCACCTGGCGAAGGACAAATTGAAATTCATCCCCGCGGTGAAGTTGAAGGAAGGTCTGCGCCTGACTCTTCAGAAGGACGCCCGCTTCACGCAAGCGTCCAACGGCAAGCAGAATAAATAACCCCTCAACGAGATGACGGAAAATTTGATCCTTCCGGTTTCCTTTTACGACCGCGATGCGCTGGAGGTTGCCCGCTCGTTGCTCGGGATGCGTTTGGTGCGGGAGCAAAACGGGGTGCGGGTTAGCGGGATCATCACCGAGACGGAAGCTTACCGCGGGAGGGAGGACCTGGGCTGCCACGCGCACACCGGGAAGACGAAGCGGAACGAGGTCATGTTCGGCCCCCCGGGAGTTGCATATGTCTATTTCACCTACGGGATGCACTGGTGCCTGAATTTCGTAACCGGTTCTGATGGTTTTCCGGCAGCGGTGCTGATCCGCGCGTTGGAACCTATTGAAGGATTGGAGCTGATAGCTGCTCGGCGGGCAGGACGAAAGCGCGAGATCTGGTGCGATGGACCGGCCAAGCTGACCCAGGCGTTCGGGATCAATGGAAGCCAAAACGGGGTAAGCGTCTGTGGTCGGAATAGTGGTTTGTTCGTGGAGGAGGGGGAGAGCGTGCGGAAGGATGCCATCCTGGCCACGCCGCGGATCGGGTTGAACAATGTGCCGGAACCGTGGAAGAGCATGCCCTGGAGGTTTACGACGAGGGGTAGGTAGATGTGTTGATGAACTAGTCGTCGGAGGACCATGCGAGGAGGGTTCGTAGCCTGACGAAGCAATCTCACAAAAAGGACAGCTCGTTGAAAAACGGCAGGATTCATCCCTAAATGTACGATTACTCAACTATCCCGCAACGCGTTGCATGTGCGATTGCTTCGACCCTGCGCGGTCTCGCAATGGCGATCAAAAAGGCGGGAAAGAGCCCACATTCCGAATCAACCAATCAACTCCTCCTGCTATTGCTTCGTCGCCCCCGAAGGGGGCTCCTCGCAATGAAGAAAACACCCCTCACTCCTTCTTCTTCCACACCTGCAACGTAATATGGCTCCAGCCGCGGAACTGGGGGCCCAGACCTGATTGTGATATATCGAAAGCGATCTTGTTGAATGGGCGGTCCCAATCCAGGGGGACGTTGCCCGAGAGAGCCTGGTTGACCACCCGGGTGAGGAAAAAATAGGTGCTCAGATCTTCTTCGGCGATCAGTTCCAGGCGCGGGGAGAGCACTTTTTCGACCAGTGGGTGGGTAAGATGTACGTTGTGCCATCGGGGTGGGATGGGATCGTAACCGAGGTGCTGGCGCAGGGCGTTGAGATTTTGCGAGCCCTCACGAAACGCTTCGCAGAGCATCAGCAGACCGCCCGGCTGGACGAGATCCGGGAGGAGTGCAAGAAGCTCCTCCTGGGCGGGTTCATCCGGCAGGTTGATGAGGGCGCGCTGGGTGATGACCACCGGGAAAAGATGGCGCGGTTCACGGGAGATGGGCAGCGCACGCAGGTCACCGCGCACCAGGGGGATGCCGCCTTCGCGGGTTTGGAATTCACGGATCATCTTCCAGGAGCGTTCCATGGCGAAATAGGAACCGACCCCGACGCGATACCCGCTGGAACCGGTGCCATCTCCGCAGCCCAGATCCAGCACGCGTGCATTGGCGGGCATGTGTCTTCTGATCATCTCCGTCTCCAGCGTGGCGATGTATTTATCGTTCATTGAGGAGGTTTTTGGGTCTTCCCAATAGGCACTGATCTTCTGATCGCGTTCGTTTTCCATTCAATAATCCCTTATTAGCAGATTCGGCGGTTATTATAACCGAGAGGTTTCCTGCCGAAGGATTGGCATAGGTGGAATCCCGGATGGTAAAATGCTTTCGACCGATGAGTGAGAATCGCAGACCCCCTACGATCGAAAATGATCCCACCTCGAAAGCCGCCCGGGACGTGCTGAAAGGTACCAGCAAGCGGAGCGGATTGGCGCGCATCCTGCCCTTCCTCGGGCCGGCATTCATCGCCAGCGTGGCCTACGTGGATCCAGGTAACTTCGCTACGAATATTGCCGCGGGTGCGAAATACGGCTACATGCTGCTTTGGGTGATCGTCGCCAGCAATCTAATGGCCATGCTGCTGCAATCCCTTTCTGCTAAACTGGGGATCGCTTCAGGGAATAACCTGGCGGAGCAATGCTGGATTTCGTATTCAAGACCGGTTGTGTGGATCATGTGGGTGATTATGGAGCTGGTGGCGATGGCAACAGACCTTGCGGAATTCCTTGGCGCTGCGCTGGGCTTCAACCTCCTCTTTGGTATGCCACTTTGGATTGCCGGGATTGTTACTGCGATCACCACCTTCATTATTCTGGGACTAGAAAGATATGGTTTTCGCCCCCTCGAAGCGGTGATCTCGGCATTTGTGGGAGTGATCGCGCTATGCTATGTGATCGAAACGATCCTCGTTCAACCACCCTGGGGGGTCGTGCTTTACCACGCCGTTGTTCCCAAGTTGGCAGGACCGCAAAGCATCTTCCTGGCGGTCGGTATCATCGGCGCAACCGTCATGCCGCATGCCATCTACCTGCACTCCTCCCTTACCCAAAACCGGGTTGTAGTTAAAGAACCTTCACTATTAAAAAAGCTATTCCGGTTTGAATTGATCGATGTGGGCATCGCCATGGGCATCGCCAGCCTGGTCAACGGCGCGATGCTGATCATGGCGGCGACAACCTTCCACAGTCATGGATTATCCGATATTGGCACCATCGAGCAGGCGCATCTTACCCTGGAACCGCTTCTCGGGAAAGCAGCCAGCACGGTTTTTGCCATCTCCCTGCTAGCCTCCGGATTATCCTCGTCCTCCGTTGGGACAATGGCGGGACAGGTGATTATGAAGGGTTTTCTTAAAAGAGAGATCCCGGTTTGGATCCGCAGAACTGTCACCATGCTGCCTGCTTTGATCGTTATATTCCTCGGATTGGATCCCACGAATGTCCTTGTTTTCAGCCAGGTATTATTGAGCTTTGGACTGCCCTTCGCGGTCATCCCTCTGGTGATGTTCACAAGTAAAAAGGAGATCATGGGGATTCTGATAAACCAAAAGATAACCACGGTCGCGGCGGTTTTTGTTGCCAGTTTAATTATTTTTTTGAATGTTTATTTACTTTATGCTACGTTCATTTCAGGATAGAAAATGATCAACCATCTTCTTATCCCACTTGACGGATCCAACCTGGCGGAGATCGTTCTGCCCTATGCCAGGACGCTTTATAAGGCACTTCACCCGCGCCTTACCCTCATCCACATGATCGAGCAAGATACCAGTGGGAGCATCCACGGGGAGAGGCACCTGGCCTCTGAGGATGAAGCCTGCGTGTATCTGGGCAGGATCGCCTCGGAATGGTTTCCAGCGGATGCTGCTATCACCTGTCATGTTCACACAGAGGCAGTGGAAAGCGTTGCTGGCAGCCTGGCGGATCACATTCACGAACTGCAGCCAGAGCTGGTGCTGATGTGCGCCCACGGAAGCGGGGGATGGCGGCATTTAACCGTCGGTAACCTCGCCCACCAGGTGATCAGCCACACTCGCGTGCCAATCATTCTGATCAAGAATGAACCGGATCCGCAGGGCAGGTTGTTTTCCTTCCTTGTGTGCCTGGATGGGCTGCCCGAACATGAGGAGATGCTCCCAGAAGTAGTGGAGCTGGTAGAAGCGCTTAAAGCTGAGGTCAGCCTGTTGATGGTGGTGCATACCACCTCCTCACTGCCGGGCTCGGATGGCGAAACCGGGCGATTACTGCCCAATACCACCCGGGCAGTTCTGGAAGCCACCGAAGATTTCGCTTATGATTACCTGAGCAGGAAAGCGCTGGTCTTTGAAGACGCGGGATTGAAAGTCTCCATCCAGGTGCTTCGGGGTGACCCTGCGCAGGATATCCTTGAAACTGCGCGAGACGGAGAATATGACCTGGTTGCTGTCGGCACCCACGGGAAGGCTGGGCTTGGAGCTTTTTGGGCTGGGAGCGTGGGCGCTAAAGTGATAAACGGGTCTCCTATTCCGCTATTGATGATACCGATGCAGAAGAAGTCAGATAAGTAGATTGCGCGGGGCAACAATACCTGAGATAATTGACCGGTAAATTCACCATGTTTCGAAAACCTGAACCTGCCGCCACCCAACCCAACACACCCGCCGAACGGGTCACTTCCGTTTTGGGATCCGGGATCATCTGGAAGGGGGCGCTGCGCGGCAGTGGTGGCGTCCGAATTGAAGGCACCTTTGAGGGTGAGATCGTCCTGCGTGGACTGCTTGTGGTGGGGGAGAGCGGGCGGGTGACCTGCGAGGACCTGCGCGCCAACACGGTGATCGTTGCCGGCTCGGTGAAGGGAAACATTACCGCAGAGAAGCTGGAGATCCGCTCCACGGGCAGGGTCTGGGGCGACGTGGTGATCAGCGCCTTCGCCTCGGAGGAGGGAGCATTCCTGCGCGGCCAGGTACGCATGGAGGACCGCGTGGACCTGCACCTGGATGAAAAAACCGAACCGGAACCGACCCCGGAACCTTCCATGCTGGAACCCGCACCCCCCGCGGAGGAAAAGAAGCCCCGTAAAGTTGCTGCAAAAAAATAACTACAGCACTGGAACGTCCGTGGAGATCCCGCGGCGTTTTTATATTAACCAAAGCGCTTCCAGCAGGTATGCTACAATCGTGCCCATGGATTGGAATTACATCGGGCAGGAATGGGCGGTCGATCTGCTAAAAAAGCACATCATCCGCAATACCACCCGGCAGGCTTATCTCATCACCGGTCCCCAGGGTATCGGGCGGCGCACCCTGGCGCTTCGTTTTGCACAAGCGCTAAACTGCCAGAACCCTCCGGCCGCGGGTGAAGCCTGCGGGACCTGCCGGGCATGTAAAGGCATTCTAAAAGAAGAACAAGCAGACCTAACCATCGTTCGGCGCAACCCGGAGAGGACACGCATCCTGATCGAACAGGTGCGTGACCTGCAGCACACCCTTGCGCTTTCGCCTTATGAATCCAATACCCGGGTGGCACTGTTGGTGAATTTCCCGGAAGCCACCGAGGATGCCCAAAATGCGCTGCTTAAAGTGCTGGAGGAGCCGCCGGACCGGGTGATCCTGATCCTGACCGCCGACTCGGCGGAGAGCATGCTGCCGACCATTTCCTCACGCTGCGAACAGATCCGCCTGCGACCGATGAAGCCAGGAGACCTTGCCCAAGCCCTGCAGGGGCTGGATGGGATTAACACTGCGCCGGCAGGGGAGCTGGCACATATTTCCGGCGGCTGCCCGGGGAGGGCGATCGCGCTGGGATCCTCGAAGGTGCTTTACCAGGATCGCAGGCAGCGGATGACGGAAGGGCTGGAATTGCTGCAGAGTGATGTTATCTCACGATTTGCGTATGCTGAACGAACCGCCCGGCGCAATGAAAAAATGAACCAGACCCGGGATGAACTGAGGCTCACCCTGCAAGCCTGGGGCGGACTTTGGCGGGATATTTACCTGGCAGGCTCGGGTGCGGAAAGCTACATCATGAATATCGATCTAAAAGATGCAATTTCGGATGCGTCGAGTGTGATCGGCGCGCCGGAAGCGCTCGCCTGCCTGAGAGAAACGACCGCAGCGCTGTGGAAGCTGGAAAAAAATGCGAACCTGCGGCTGCTGCTCGAGGTGGTCTTGATGGGTTGGCCGAAATTGGCAAAGGCGGGTTAATCCCCGCGGGTGATGGCTGCCCGCAGCGAGCGGGCCAGATCCATGAACTGGGGAGAATAGCGGATCTCCTGGGTGCGCGGACGGGGGAGATCAACCATTATTTCGGTACGGATGCGCCCGGGGCGGGGGGAAAAAACCAGTACACGGTCGGAAAGCAATAGAGCTTCCGAGATCGAATGCGTGACCATCAGAACCGTCTTGCGCTCGTACTGCCAGATGCGCAGCAGCTCCTCACCCATATTCTCGCGGGTGAGCGCATCGAGAGAACCGAATGGTTCATCCAGCAGGAGTAAATCGGGGGATTGAATCAGGGCACGGGCAATGGCCACACGCTGCGCCATCCCCCCGGAAAGATCACGCGGCCAGGTATTTTCAAAACCCTCCAACCCGGTGATGGTGATCCATTCTTGCGCACGTTTCCTTGCTTCCTCAATGGGGACACCCTGCATTTCCAGAGGCAGGGTGATGTTAGCCAATGCGCTGCGCCAGGGCATGAGGTTGGCCTGCTGAAAAACGAGCCCGACACGCGGGGGGTGGTCACCGTGGAAGATCACTTCACCGGTGGACGGAATGAGCAAACCAGCCAGCACGCGCAGAAGGGTGGTCTTGCCGCTTCCCGATGGGCCGATCAGGCAGACGAATTCCTGCGGGGCAAGGGCAAAGCTGGCCTCCTGGATGGTTTCCAGTTCACCCTGCTCATCCTGAAAGGATAATCCCAGGTTGCGAACTTCAAGGACTGCATCGGCAAGAATTTCCATTAATTCCCCGGCCAAAAGTCATTGGTAAAAGCAGTATTGAGGTCCAGCGGCTCTTTCAGCAATCCCATGCCGAGGAGCACATTTTGCATGTTCTCCCACGCATCGGGATTCGACCACCCGGGTTTGGCGCTTTTCCACATTTCGATGGATTTGGCCAGTACGGTTTTCTGGACAGGGTCATTTTCTCCCAGGTTTTCAACATATTTTCGGCTGATCTCGTAGGCTGCCTGGGGATCGTCGGTCGCGAACATGATCCCCTGGAGGATGGCGGTAGTCATTTTACGCACGAGCTCGGGATCCTTCTCTATCTGGATCTCGCTGGTGACCAGGCCGTTGCCGACCATGTTTTTATAGTCCGAGGTGCGCAGCAGGTTAGCAGCATACCCTTTTGCCTGGAGCTGAACCGGTTCGTTTGCTGCGTAGACCACTACGGCATCATCACGCCCGCTCACCAGGGATTCCAGCTGGGTGAAGCCGATCACATCCAGGGAGACATCCTGCTCGGTGAGCCCGGCGGAGGAAAGTAGGGCGGTGAGGCCGATATAGCTTGCTCCGGATAACATGGGGATGCCGATGCGCTTCCCCCGGAGATCTTCCGGCGAGGTGATCCCGGCTTCTTCCAGCGAAACCACCCCCACGGGGTAATCCTGGTACCAGGCCAGGGTGTAAACGAGCGGCAGCCCGCGACCGCGCCCAAGCAGCACCTGCTCACCGGAGGCGATGGCAAAGGGCAGCTCACCAGCCCCTACCAAGGCGACATTATCTATCTCGGCGCTGTAATCAATGGTCACATCCAGCCCCTGCGCCTTGAAGTATCCCTTCTCGATGGCAACATACAGCGGCGCGAACTGGACGTTGGGAATGTATCCAACCGGCAGTCGGATCGGGATTGGTGCAGCGGCAATCTCCGGCGGGTTGGAGACGGGCTGTGCCTGGCAACCAACCAGAAAAATGAGGACCAGGATAATTGGAAAAAATTGATTCATCATTGATCTCCGATCATTAAGTGGGGCGTTGCCATTTCAGGTAGCGTTTTTCCAGGGCTGCCACGAGGGTATAAAGCACGAGGGCAAGAAGGATCAGGGTGAGAACCGTCCCAAAAACCAGCGGGGTGTCGTATTGACCGCGGGCAAGATTGATGAGGAAACCCAAGCCCCGGTCGGAGCCAACGAACTCCCCCACCACGGCACCGATGACGGCCAGGGTGGCGCCGATGCGCAAGCCGCCCAGGACGAGCGGAAGGGCGGATGGGACCTCCAGGTAGCGCAGCATTTGCCGGCGATCGGCACGCATTGAGCGCATCAGGTCGCGCAGGTTTTCCGGTACGCTGCGCAAACCCACCAGGGTGTTGACCAGCACCGGGAAGAACACGATGAGCGCGCAGATGAGGACCTTGGAGGCCAGCCCTGGGCCGAACCAGATGACCAGGAGGGGGGCGATGGCGACCACCGGAATGGCCTGGCTGGCGACAATATAGGGCGAAAGCAGGTTTTCCAGCAGGCGGGATTTGGCGAGCGCGTAGCCGATCAGGAGCGCCGACCCGATCCCCACCGCCATCCCCAGCAGCACCTCCAGGAGGGTGGCAGCGGTGTGGTATAGCAGTGAGCCATCCCGGATGGCTTTCCAGGTGCGTTCGGCGACCTCCACTGGCGCAGGCAGGATGAAAGACGGCAGCCGGAATACCGCTACTGCCAGGCTCCAGGCTGCCAGAAAGAAGAGGATGGAAGCCAGCAGGATCCAGACCCTCCGGCGGAGGATGAACTGTTGGAAGCTTCTCTGGTTGGTCTGTTTTTCGTCTGCTTGCATAAAAAAATACCCCGGGCGGTCAACCTCAGGGCATCAATCCAGACGCATGGCTGGAATGGTATACCTTCTTTCATCCGGACTGTACCGTCGACCCCGGAGTTGCGCCGGGTCTGCGCGATATTCGCGCTGGTGGGTTATGACCACCGGTCGGGAATTTCACCCTGCCCTGAAGGATTGCTTGCGCTTCAAGTATAAGCAAAATGCTAAAGGTTGTCAAATTCAACCTTTAGCGGCGGGAGGGCGGGTTCCCCGGCAAAGGTTGGCAAGGTTGGGGACGATCTTCTTCAACGCTGCCACTTCGATGCCCACAGTACGCAGGGAAATCCCTTCGCTGCGGGCGATCTCCTTGTGGGTGAATCCCTCGCAAAGACCGGCGAGGATGCGCTGCTGGCGGAAGGTGAGATCGGAGGGGCAGGGTTCGCCGCCCGCCAGCGGAGCGGGGGAATGGCCGCGAGCATAAACCAGAACCACGTCGCCCATGCTGCTGGCCTGCATGCTTGCGGGATCGATGATGAGGGTGAGCGATTCCAGCACTTCCAGGTTGGTCGCCAACTGCTGGCGTTGATGGAGCGAACGATGGTCTCGGCGGCGAGCGAGGAATGCGTATAGATGATAGAGTTATCATCCGGGATCATGATGATGCGGGTCATGGTACTACTGTAGAAATAATGTTCTATATTATTACTTCTGGAGGAAGAATTGTCAATTGATGCTGGTGCAGATATGGAAAACCCTTTTTTTGTCCGTTTTTTGTTACAAAGGCATTTTATTCAGATTACAATCGGCTTACAGTTGCCCAAAACAGGTTGACTTTCCCTTCCTGGTGATGTAAATTAGATTTGGATTAAAAGCACGCAAAGGTTGCGAGCCATGATATTTGAACGATTCCGAAAACGCAAGAAAGAGCCACCAGCGCGGCCAGGCGTTCCTGGAACTGGCGCTGATCCTGCCTGTGCTGCTGATCATGCTCATTGGCATGGTGGAAGTGGTTTTCTTCATCGGCCGCTACCTGGATGTACTCGACCTCACCCGCGAGGCAGCCCGCTTCGCCTCGCAGCGCGACCCGCAGATCGACGAGATCATCGCCGGGGCGGGCATCCAACCCGGGGATTACGATTGCAGCACTGCGAATGAATTTAATTTCTTCTACGACACTTCCTGCATCTTCTCCCCGACGATCGGCTCCACCACCTGCTGGGATGCGGATTATTGCAACGGGCTGAACCCCTTCCTGATCATGAACCCGGCCACCGATGATATTGTGGTGACTGTTTTCACCCTGAGCACCAACCAGGTTTCGAACGTCTGGCCGATGGATGACCCTGCGGGAACTGGAGAGTACTGGGCGCTATCCAACTTTGATAATTACACCGACCCCGACCCCGCGCTGGACGGGAACAACTGGATGCGCGACTGCCAGGGGAACACCGTCCGGGGAGAACCGCATTACACAGAAACCAGCGTTAATAACCTGGTGCTACCCTATAACGTGGATATGCCCAACGCGAAAGGATATATTGCCGTCGAGTTCTTCTATTGTTATGAGCAGGTGCTGAACCTGCCATTGATCACCCAATTCATACCAAACCCCTTCCAAATCCATGCCTACACGATCATGCCCCTCCCACCCGGGTCACCAACCCCCACCCCGAGCCCGACACCCTAGCGCCATGAACAAGCAACCAAAAGGTCAGACGCTGGTCATTTTCGCGATTGCCGCGCTCGCGCTGGTTTTCTTTATCGGCCTGGCGGTCGATTCCGGCTCCCTCTACGTAACCTATGGTCAATTAAAACGCTCGGTGGATGCCGCAGCGGTTTCAGCTGCGAACGAGTTCAAACGGCAGGAACCCGGGCATGAATTGGAAGTCATCCCAAAGATGACCTACGCCGCCACCGAGATATTCAAACTACAGGATCTCGACCCGAACAGTGTCGACCTGGAGATCCGCCTGTGCGATTCGGATTTCGACGGCTTTCGGGATGCGGATCTTGTGACCGTAGCCCCGGATTTCTTCAACCGTTGCCCTGTTACCAATATCCCAGATCCTGTCACCGGGCTGCTTCGGCAACCGCGCAAGCTGATCTGGGTTCGAGCCACCCAGGAGGCACCGCTTTACTTCCTGCACCTGCTTGGCTTTGATAATATCCCCCTGACCACCGATGCCATCGCCGAAGCCGCTTCCGTGGATATGGTGTTGGTCTTCGATACCTCCGAATCCATGGCCTCCGACACCCTGGCGACCCTTTGCGAGCCATTCGTGACCGCCGGGCAGAACTGCCCGTTTGTAGATAACTACGATGCCGGCTGCAACGCAACCAACACCTGCCAGCCATTGCTTCAAGCTAAAGACGCTGCCAACGCTCTCATCGGCAACCTGTATGACGGTTACGACCGGGTGGGGATCGTTACCTTTGACACCCAGGCAACCATACGGCTGGCTCTTGGCGAGAATGATGCCATCGACCCGCAAACCCACCTGGAGGAGGCTTCTGATGCGATCGATGCGATCCCGCTGCACAACGACGCGCCATACGCGCTGATGTGGCCGCAGTGGAAGATGTTCCCGGGTATGTTCAACCCGGTCTTCCCCGAGGACCGGGATGGCGACGGCAACGATGAGGATGACGACCTGCCCACCTGCCAGGATAATGTTTCTCATCCATTATGTTGCGATGTGGATGATCCTTCGGGACACAACCCTGGTGAATCTGACCGGTGGGATGAATCCCACGACTACTGGGGTTGGGGCGGAGTTCCCTGCGACCGGTGGAATAAGAATGATGCATTTGATATGAATGGAGATGGGATATATACCGAAGCGGATAATGTGGTCCCGGGCGATTCCGCCTCGGTGCTTTCCACCTGCCACGGCTGCGGCATCCGGGTGGCCTCCAATCTTCTACGCGAATTCGGCCGTTCTGGTTCCGTTTGGGTGGTCGTATTCCTCTCTGACGGTGCCGTGAACCTGAGCGATACCCCCAATACCGATCCGGTTAACCCCGACCTGGTGGATTACCCCAACGGGTTCTGTACCGGTGGCATGGGAACAGGTTGGTGGACCTCGCAGTGTTTCGATACCCAGTTCGCTCCCCGGCATTGCATCGATACTGCCGCGCTTACCTGCCCCCCGGGATCCGTTTGGGATGGCACCACGCCCAATTTGAATTACAGCGTGCTGGATTACGCCCTTGATATGACCGATACCGCCGCCCTCACCCGCTCCTTGAACTTAAACGAGCCGGGCGGAAATGAGATCTCCATCTACACCATCGGACTGGGCGCGGCCGGTGGTGATACCTCCGACCCGTTCAATGTTTCCGTTGGCGAACAGCTGCTGCGCTACATGGCGGCTGTTGGCGATGACGGTGACCGCGAAACCGACCCATGCGATAGCGTCGGCCCGCGGCGAATCTGCGGCCAGTATTATTTTGCCCCATCCGGGGCAGCATTGGAAGGAATCTTCCTCGATATCGCTTCCCGAATTTATACAAGGATCTCTCAGTAAACGCCATGAACCCTAAAAATCTCCCCCTCACCAGGTTTAAAGACCACCTGCGCAGGAGCCCGGCGCAATCGATGGTGGAATTTGCCATTGCGCTGCCGATCCTCCTTCTGCTGGTATTTGGGATCATTGAGTTTGGGCGCATCATGCAGGCCTGGCTGGCGATCGAGAACGGGGCCAGGTTCGGCGTGCGTTACGCGATCACCGGGAATTACGACTCGCAATATTGCGCTGCTGCTGTTGGCGCAATGACCGCCGATCTTGGCCTGACCATGGCCGAAGAGACGGATGGCAGCGACGATTGCGTCATCGAGGATGCCATTGGAAACCAGATCGACGATCTCTCCGTTCCGCTGCAGGATTATGCCCGCCTGCTGACCATCCGGGATGTCTCCCTGCAGGGGGCTACCGGGATTGCATTTAACCTGGACGATGCCGTTTCGGGTAATTACGAGGATTTCCTGACCACGGCCCATACGACCCTTGATAATGGCTTATTTAACCAAGACCACCGCGGCAACCCCAGCGAGCCGGGATTCTTTAACGTGACCACCTGCTCCAACCGCATCATCCAGGACCAGGGCGTTCTCTTCGGGTTGAATCCCAACAACTTCTTTTTCAACCCGATCCCCGGGGGCAGCAACCCCAACGATTTCCTTTTCCCCCAGCACTGCGAAATGGTGGAAATTGGCACCTTCGACCTGGTGCGTGCGGTGGATGATGCCGGCGGCCCGGGCGACCGGGTGCGCGTCACGCTCACCTACCGGCACAACCTGATCACCCCCTTCCTTTCCACCTGGTGGCCGACCCTGCGGTTGACAGCCATGCGCGAGGGAATCGTGGAAAAATTCCGCACCTCGCGAGTCACCGGCCTCACTGGCGGGATGGCTTTCCTGCCCACCTGGACCTTTACCCCACCCCCGGCGACCATGACCCCCACCGAAACGCTGACCCCGACCGCCACCTCCACGATGACCGCCACACCCACCACCACACCCGACTGCCTGACCTTTTTGAATGATACGGAGGCCATGACCGGCGACCCGGGCGAGAGGCTGGCAATCCAAAACGGCGGCAATTCGCTGGAAGCCTACATGCGCAACACCGACCCGATCAACAGCGTCTGGCTGGGGGCATCCGGGATGACCTACAACGATGGCTGGCATTCCGCTTTCCAGGACCCGCAATCCGGGCACATCTTCGACTATTACGCCTGGGAAGCCAACGCGAACAAGCTCTACGACCCGGCCAACACCAGCACATACCCGTTCTCGCACATCTTCCCCACCCCGCAGTACCGCGTCTACCCGGGGCAATCCGGCTGGTTCAAGTGGGTATATGCCACCCCGTTCACTTTCTGGGAGACCCCGAATTTCAGTCAATACCCGTTCGGCGCTGACCCGACCCTGGCACTCTCCGTCACACCTCCACAACCCGTTGAAGCGCAGGGTTACTATTGGCCGAGCGATTTCACAGGTGGACTGGTATACAAGATCGGTTACGAGGAAGAAACCGCGAGAACCTGTTCCATGTCGATGACCGGCCGGGAAGGGCCGGAGATCACCCTGCAGTACTCCAGCTCTTCGCCAATCTCCGGCGGCTTCTGGATCCGGGCGATCATCAGCGGCACGGATACCATGCCGATGGACTACGTTTATTTCTACGTTTATGATTCGAACGGATACCTGGTTCACTGGTCTTCCGATACCTCCAGCCAGTTCTGCATCTTCGGCGGCAGCTGCAGCAGCCGAACCCCCTGGGCCGACCGCTGGCTGCAGGGAAGCGCGAATGCCGGGTTGATCACCGACGGAGATTACACCCTGGTGGTGCTTGCGCGGAATGCCGATAACCGGGCGAAATCCAGCGTCATCGTGGATACCTTCAGCATCACGGCGCCAACCCCAACCTCCACCAGCACGGTCACCCGGACGGTGACATCCACGGTCACCCGAACCCCAACCCGAACCCGGACCCCAACCGTAACCCGCACACCGACGGTGACGCGTACCATCACCCTCACGCCAACGATCACAAGTACCCCGACAGAAACACGGACGCCGACGGTCACCCGCACACCGACGGTGACACGCACGCGCACCAACACACCGACCATCACGCTCACGCGGACGATCACCCGCACGCCGACGATCACCCGCACCCCGACGGTGACCCGAACGCGCACCAACACACCAACGAATACCCTCACCCCCACGCGGACGATCACCCCAACCCCGACGGTGACGAATACTCCAACGAACACACCCACGGTGACCCTGACGCCGACCGTTACGCTCACGCGGACGATCACTCCCACGCGCACGATCACGCCAACGCGGACGAACACGCGCACGATCACTCCCACGGTGACAACCACGATCACCCTCACCCCGACGATCACGCGGACGCCGACACTAACACCGACCAATACGCTGACTCCGACCCGGACACAGATCATCATCTGCCAGACGCCGATCGAACTGGGCGGGTGCAAGACCAACACTCCCACCCGCACGCAGACGCCATGACACCGGGCGGATGACCGATACTTCGAAGGAAGCTGAAACTACAAAAGTGGCTCGCAGTGCAAGGCGAGCCACTTTTGCATCCCTGCTGGCGGGCGGGGTCTTCTTTGCGCTTCTGTTCATCGCGCTAAACACGGTGGTGCGCAGTGCAACCCTTTCGGAAACCACCAAAGTGATGGCGTTGATCACGCTCGCGATTGGCCTGCTCCTCTTCGGGCTGGCGCTGGTGGGGGATTTCCTTGCCCGCTACCGTGGCTGGCGCTGGGATTCCCCGCTCCTAATCGCCCTCTGGGCATTCATCCTCCCGGCTTTCTACTTCCTCGCAATGTGCCTGGCATTCACGGTGACCGCGGAAGAAACCTGGCCTGCATTGGCCCGTTTTGGTTTGCTTCTGACCCAGCGCCTGCCCGTCCTCCTTATCTGGCAGGTCCTGATGCTTGCCTGGTTCCTGCTGCGGGTGAAAAAGCTGGATCCGCGCATGGCTTTCACCCTGCACCGCGAGGAAACTGCAGCAGCCTGCCTGGCAGGGATGGGACTTGGCCTGGGTGCCATCTTTATCATTTCGATCGAATCCACCCTGTTTCCCTCGCTGCAAGCCATCAATGCAGGGACCGCAGGGGCGATGCCGATCGCGGGGGCTGTGTTCCTCATTTTTTCACTCAGCCTGCTGCCGTGGGCCGGGGAACAGTACTTCCGGGGGATCCTTTTCGATTTCCTGAATAACCGACTGGGCGGGACCGGGGCGATCTTCCTTTCCTCCATGCTTTTTTCCCTGCTTTCCTTCCGCTTGAGCCTGGTGCTGCCAGGCTTGCTGATCGGATTCGGTCTGGCGCTGCTTCGTCGGAGTACCCGGCTGGAAGCAGCCATTTGCGCGCACGTGGTATGCAACCTGGTTATCCTGGGATTATTCAATGCCTACGCATTCTGACAACAACCTGGAGAAAAGAGGATGAGCGGCAGGGTGCCGAGCGAGATGAGCCGACCTGTGGGTACCGCCAGGCATGGATTGCTTGCGGCTGGAGCCATCCTGGCGCTGTATTTTGCCTGGCTGCTGTGGGGCGGGGGGGATGCCTTTGAGCGCGCCTATGCCGGCAGCCTGATGCTTGTGTTCACCGGCGGGGCGGCTGCCTGGCAGGCTTGGCGGGTGACCCGGCAGGAAACCGGCGGGTTGCTGCATAAGACCTGGGTCTGGATAACCATCGGGCTGCTACTGGGCACTGCCGGGGACCTGGCAAGGCTCTTCTCGAGTCCGATAATCCCGGGGATCAATATCCCTGCTGAAACGGGAACCTGGATCATTCAAGCAGGCACTGTACTCTTGGCTGTGGGGATCCTCCTGTACCCGAGAGCCCAACGAGCAACAACCAGCAGGGCAATGCTGCTGATGGATACTTTCATCACCACGACCGCGGTTGTGGTGATGGCATGGCTGCTGGTGTTTGATCCGCTCTTCAGTAATGGCGCAGGTTTACCCCTGCAGAGCTGGAGTTCGCTGCTACCGCCGCTACTGGATCTGCTCCTTCTGGTGATCGTGCTGGACCTGTTCCTGCTCAGCGACACGCGGGTTGCCTCCCCTTCCTTTTTCTGGATCCTGGCTGGATTATTCATCTTTACCGTAAGCGACCTGTATTTTGTGTACCTTTTCAATACCCAGGGGTTCCAACCCGGCAGCCTGGTCGATCTGGGCTGGATATTGGGCGATGGTTGTTTCCTCCTGGCGGGGTGGTACCAGCTCCGCGGGCAACGCGCTGAATCGATGCAAAGACAGCATCCGCCCCTGGCACGGTTTCAAAAGCTGCTGCCGGTCCTGCTGGTGGTTCTGCTGGGATGGTACTCGCTCTTCTTCTGGCAGTTCAGCGGGGCGACGAATTCCCTGGGGTTGTGGGTGACGGTCATCCTGGGGATAGGTTTGATCATCCGCCAGGGGATCAGCACGGGGGAGCAGCAGTTCATCCAATATGCCAGTCTGGTGAACAGCATCTCCGAACCGGCGTTTGTCTGCGACCGCGATGGCAGGCTGCGCATGGTCAATCCGGCGTTCCTGCGCATCAGCGGATACGACCAGGCAGCCGATGCCCTGGGCACCCGGCTGCAGCGAATGCTGGATGAGGAGAACGCGCTCCCACCATTTTCGCAGATCCGCAAGGAGGGCTGGTCGGGAGAGAAGGAACTACTCGCACGGAGCGGAGAACGCATCCCGGTGAGCCTTTCGCTGCAGCCCATTCAGCCGGGAGGAGATGAGCGCCTCAGCCTGGCTGGCACCGCCCACGATCTGCGCGAACTGAAAAAACAGCAGCGCGACCTGCGCCTGGCATATGAGCAGATCGCCAGCGCGCATGACGAATTGGGGAAAATGAACCTGCAATTAGCGGAAAAAGTTGCCGAAGAGACCGCGAATTTAAGCGTGGCCTTAAGCAGGCTGGAAAAGCAAAACCGCGAACTGCAGAAGCTGGACCAGTTGAAATCCGATTTTGTCTCCATGGTTTCGCACGAACTGCGCGCGCCCCTGACCAACATCAACGGGGGGATCGAGCTCGTTCTTAAGAAAGGAAACAGGCTGCCAGTGCAGACCAGGAATTCCCTGGAGCTGGTCTCAGTGGAGATCAACCGCCTGACGCGCTTCGTGGAAACCATCCTGGATATTTCCGCGCTCGATGCGGGCAGGTTGCCGCTGACGATCGCGCCGCTGCCGATCTCGAGGGTGGTTGCCACCATCCAACGCCAGATGACCCACCTTGGAAATACTGGCAGAATCGATTGGAATATACCGCAGCCTACCCCGGAGGTCCTGGCCGACGAGAACGCGTTGAACAGCATCCTCTTCCACCTGCTGGATAACGCCCTCAAATATGCCCCGGGGGGACAGGTGACGGTATCGGCGAGCAGCAAGGGGTCAAGGGGTTGGTTCGCGGTTACCGATCGAGGCTTGGGGATCCCGGAGGGTGCCATGCCCTACCTCTTTGACCGTTTTTACAGGTACAATACCGAGGATGACCGCGAAGTCTACGGGCATGGTATGGGATTGTATATCGTAAAAAGGCTGCTGGAAGCTATGGAGGGCAGCATCGAGGTTTGCAATCTGCCCGATGCCGGCGCGCAATTTACATGCTGGCTACCCCTGGTGGAAACGGATATGAACAAAGATGAAGGATAAGATCCTTTTCGTCGATGACGACCCCACCCTGCTGAAGTTCCTGACGGAGTACTTCCAGGATCATCCTTATGAGATCCTGACAGCCCGCTCGGGGCAGGAGGCGATCCGCCTGGCTTATAGCGCCCGCCCGGCGTTGGCGGTGCTGGATGTGATGATGCCTGGGATGGACGGGTGGGAGGTCTGTGCCAGGCTGCGGGAAATGTGTGATATCCCGATCATCCTGCTCACCGGCAAGACTGCCGAGGCGGATAAATTGCGCGGCTTCCGCCTGGGCGTGGATGATTACGTCACCAAACCGTTCTCCTTTGCCGAGCTGGCGGCGCGCATCCAGGCTGTGCTTGCCCGCGCAAGGCAGCAGCAGGGGGGAGGGGAAAATATCCTGCGTTGCGGTTCTTTGGTGATGGATCTGGATAAGCACGAGGTCACTTCCGATGGGAACCTGCTTGCGCTGACCCCGACCGAGTTCCGCCTGCTGGAAGTGCTCGCCCGCCGAAAGGGGAAGGCTGTCTCGGAGGAGGAGCTGATCCAGGAGATGTGGGGAGCGAACCGGCAGGAAGAAAGCACGGCTGTGCGGCGCTATATCTGGCTGCTGCGCAAGAAGATCGAACCCGATCCTTCCATTCCCACCCGGGTGGTCACCGTGCGGGGTTACGGTTACCGGTTGGAGCAGGAAGAATCTGCATCATAAAGCCCCAAGAGGTCCCACTTTGAAATTCTCTTTGCACCGGGAATTCCCGGAGGTTTTAAGAAACGACTGGAACGCGTTGTTGGAGGAGAGCATCAACCACGTGCCGTTCCTGCGGTACGAATACCTGGAAACCTGGTGGCAGACGCGCGGTGGCGGAGAGTGGCCTGAAGCCGAGCTGGCGATCATCACCGCTGAAGGTGAAAACGGTTTGGTTGGGATCGCGCCTCTTTTCCTGGCTGCGCGGGAGGGGAAACGGTCTTTGCTCCTCCTGGGGAGCATCGAGATATCGGATTACCTGGATCTCATCGCCCGGGAGAGGGATCTGCGGGGTTTCCTTGCCGGTTTGATGGATTTTCTGACGGGTGCCTTCCCCCTGGAGTGGGATGCTATCGATCTTTACAATATTTTGGAAGGATCTCCGAGCCTGGATCTGATGCGGCAGGTCGCGGAAGCAAAGGGGTTAAAGGTCGAGATCTCCCAACTTCAGCATTCACCATATATCCCGCTGCCAGGCGACTGGGAGGAATATTTATCGGGGATTGATAAAAAACAGCGTCATGAGATCCGCCGCAAGCTGCGCCGGGCGGAGGAGGCCGGGGAAGCGATTAGATGGTATATCGTTGAGGATGGAAGCACGCTGGAAGCCGAAATGGAAGCGTTCATGCGATTGATGGCCAATGATGAGGATAAAGCCAAATTCCTCACCCCGGCGATGCGCGCGCACATGCAGCAGACAACCCGCTGCGCTTTTGAAGCCGGCTGCCTTCAGCTTGCCTTCATGGAGGTAAAGGGGGAAAAAGCAGCCGGGTACCTGAATTTCGACTACCTGGATAAACTTTGGATCTATAACTCCGGACTGGACTGGAAGTTTTCGGAATATTCCCCGGGCTGGGTGCTGCTGGCGAACCTGATCCGGAACGCGATCGATGCAGGCCGAACGGAATTTGATTTCATGCGGGGAAATGAGGAATATAAGTACCGTTTTGGCGCAGTCGACCGGTTTGTGATGCGAGTAAAAATTCTACGAAGTTAAGGTAAACACGAGGGGGAGAGTTCGGGTTTTTCTTCGTATTGATATGGACTGGTTAAGGTGGAAAAGTAGCTTTTATCTGGAAGAAACCCTAAGCCGGCATTAAAAAATGTATCAAAAACCAAGCGGAAGGAATTTACCGGGCTGATTCCGGGATATAAAAATTTATTTCCTCCTGGGATGTGATATGCATTTAGAATGTTGTGGCGGTTCTCATCTCTTGCACCGTGGTCTCCTTGAAGAATGATGACTGGTGGAATCCTGGATGATTCGAGGATATTATCGATATTCGCAAGTATGCGATGATTTATGAATTCCACCTGCTGGGTATACCCATCCAAGTAATGCTGCTCATCGATAGGGTTATTGTGCTCACTATAATAAGCAACATCTGATTGGATTGACCCATCTTCACGGAATATGAATGGTTCATGAGGAACCATGAAATGGGCATAAACAAATTTGGGATTGCTTATCCCTGCAATTTGTCCAATTTTCCCCAGTTTAAAAAGTTCCCGTTCGATATGGAGTTGCACAGGGTTTTGTATTTCCGTGGCGTTTTTTTGTGAGACTAGTATTTGTGATTCGATCAATGGGAGAAGAGCAGTTGTGTTTAGGAAAAGTCCCTCAAATGGAGTGAGAAAGGAGGTAAATCTTGACGAGGTAGTAGTGGAAAAAAAATAATCCGCATTTAACCAGGAATCCCAGAAGTAACCGGTATCAAAAGCCACCGTTTTGTATCCTTCGTTTTCCAGAAATAATCTCACACGATTGTCCTTTATATAACCCATCAAACCTTCCATATTATCCATCTGTGGATCCAACTCTGGTGCGAGAGTCTGAATGTAATCCATATTAAGAGAAGAGGCTATGGATAATTGTGTCTTTATATAATTTGCCCGGCTGCAGTCGGCGACATAAAAACCTCGACGTTCAAGTTCGTGGATAAATGGAGAATTATCAAAATTGAAATCTTGATTTAATGAATCTTCCCGGGTGTACATATCCAGGATGATGTAATAAATATCAGGTTTTTCACCCGATAAAGAAGATTCGACTTTCATTTTCTCCTGCCGAGGTAGAACGACCGCGCTTCTTGGCTGTTTCACCCAGATGGACAAGACCTGGATAATTGGAAGTGCGATCAGAACCAACGAGATGGGATTGAACAATTTTGTGATCTGTTGACTGCCTTTCATTTTTGTGAAAATCATCCAAGTAATTACGGCGAAGATCATTAAATAGAAAATGATCAGCCAGCGATGCCGACCAAGGAAGAATCCTTCCATTATTGGTGGGGAAAACATATTGTAGAGGTGGCCGTAGGAGAAGAAAAGAATCAGACAGAGTGAAGTAAAGGCAGCAGACTGGTGGATTTTCCTAGATATCGCGAAGGTTAATAAGAAAATTATCGCTGTTAAAACAACAGAAACAAGTAATGGTCGGATGATAACGCGCGGATCAACTTCTTGAAAGTTCACCTGGAAGAGGGAGAGTGATGGGTAACACGCCAGTATTAATGGGTAGAAGGGAAACCTAACCGGATTGATGTTTTTCGAATTCTTCATGATCGACTTTGGCGAGAAATTCTATCACACTTGATTAATGACGACTTTTTCACGCGGCCTGGTCCTGCAGCAGGGCGTAAAAAAAACGCGCCATATTCACCAACCCTTCCACCGAAATGCGCTCGTTCACCCCGTGGATCCCGGACATATCTTCGGGGGTCATTCGCAAAGGGGTGAAGCGGTACACATTATCTGAAACCAGGGTGTAGAAACGGGCATCGGTCATCCCTGCGATCAAGACCGGCACGAGAGGGATTTCACCAAAGATCGCCGCGGCGATCTTTTCAATGGCGCGGTAGGCTTCTGAAGATGCGGGAGATTGGCTGGTGGCTTCCAGGGCGCGTCCTTCCAGCGCCTGGAGCTGGATGGATGGATTGGCGATCACTTTTCGGACGCGTTCGCAGGCGAAGGCGACGGAATCCCCCGGGAAAAGGCGCAGGTTGAGCAGCGCGGAGGCGGTTTGCGGAAGGGCGTTTTCCTGCACGCCGCCGGAAATGACCGTGGCTGCGCAGGTGGTGCGGATTGAGGCGTTGGCAGCCGGCAGGCGGGAGATAACCCGGGCAGCGAGGCGGGAGAACAGCCAGAGGTTGGCAAAGACCATCTGGTAGAGGAATGGGGCGTTTGATCCCAGCCTGCGGAAAAGTTCGCGCAATTCCTGAGGATGGGCGGGGAAGAGATCCTTCTCCAGCCGGGTGATGGCAACGGCGAGGGTGCCGATGGCAGTGGAGGCAGGCGGCATGGCAGAATGCCCTCCCATGGCCTGGCTGCTGATCTCGAGGGTGAGATAACCCTTTTCGGCTACTCCGATCAAGCCGGCAGGGATCTTTACCCCCGGAAAAAACCCAGAGACCACCGCGGTGCCTTCATCCAGGACGAACTCCGGGTGAATACCCTGCGATTTCATCCAGGCGGCGATGCGCGGTGCGCCATAGGTTCCGGATGTTTCTTCATCATGGCCAAAGGCGAGATAGATGGAGCGTGCCGGTTTGAAGCCGTTCCCAATTAAGTGTTCCACCGCCTGAAGGATGGCGACCACCTGCCCCTTGCAATCCACCGCTCCGCGACCCCAGATGAAACCATCAGCCACCTCACCTCCAAAGGGAGGATGCTGCCACTCGGCTTCAGTGGAAGGATCCACCGCGACCACATCCAGATGGCCGGTCAGTACGACCGGGTTGAGGTCTGGCGCGGTTCCTCGCCAGTGGAACAGGAGGCTGGGGGTACCCAGGTCGATGCGTTCCAGGGTGCGATGGACGCGCGGGAAACTTTTTTCCAACTCCAACTTGAGCTGCAGAAAGGGATGGGGATCAACTTTTTGATGATCGTGATCCGAGACGGTCTTGCAGCGGATGGCAGCAGATAGGGCGCTGGAGATCACATTGGGATAAAAATCCTCGGCAGGCAGGGGTGCAGGGGTGATCTTCCCCGCGCGGAAGAAGAGTGTGCGAAGCAGGATGAAAGCCACCAGGAAAAGCAGGGTGACGATAAGCAGGATGATTGCGGTTGTCATAATTGTTCCTCCCGTTTTTCAGGGTTTCCCTTTCTCGAAGACATTTGTAAATTCAGTTTCAAAAAGAGCCGCCAGGTGCGGGTCGTAAATGATCATAACGTTTTCGTCATTGCGCTCATCGGCTGCCCGGGTGAAGTTGTAGGAACCTATCACCACGATCTCCCCGTCGATGATCATCAATTTTTCGTGCATCAAAGCCGGGTTGCCATCCAGGCGGATATCCATCCCTGCGCGCCGGAAGCGATCGTATTCTGTGCCGGTGCTGCCGGGCAGCATTTCCCCTTCAAAAACGCCACGCACATCCATGCCGGAGGCGTGCTTATCCAGCAGAGTCTGCCCAAGTTCATCCAGGGTGAAGGTAAAGGCCAGGAAATGAATACTGGAATCCGCTTCGCTGGTTAGCGCGAGAAGTTTATCCTCCACCTGGTCCTCCGGGGAGAATAGAACCTCAACAGTGCTGCCTTCAATTTCAAACGGGTTCGCGCCCGTAGGCTGCAGATCGTCCGAACCGAATATCCCACTCTCGAACATGCTGTTGAATTCATACCGGTAAACCTTTGCCAGGCGCGGGTCTTCCACCCGAACGAGGTAGTTGTTATCCGAACCCAGGCCGTTTTCGGTGAAATTGGCAGAACCGGTGAGCAGCTCCACCCCATCCACTACCATGAACTTGTTATGCATCAGGCTGGACTGCTCATCCCCGTGGATAGGGATCCCGGCGGCGAGGAGGCGGCGGGGGATCTCCTTCTCCAGGTTATCGCTTTCCATCACGACCCGAACCTCCACGCCATTCTCCCGTGCGCGGAGCAGGGCATTGGCAATGCGCGGATCGTTGAGATTGTAAATGGCAAGGTCAATAGCGCGCTGGGCGGAGCCGATGCTGCTCAAAACTGCCTCCAAAGGCTCTTCGCCGGGACGGGAGTTATCCGGGTCGGTGAACCAAACCTGGATGGCGGAGGGTTCAACGGAAGGGCTGGCTGATCCCGGGCTTACTTCTGCTGGAGGAACCGGGGCGATGCCAGGATGCGGGGTGCAGCCAAACAGGAGCGGGATGACAAGAATTGCCAATAGGCGGCTGCGCTGGGTCGGAGGGTCAGGAAGGTTTGGAGCGATTTCATCGTTATTGATGGCAGCAGATTATAGCATCCCAGAGGTACTTATCCCCGGGGTGGGTTGTTGTACTGTAATTTTAGTGCAATCCTTCACTTGTGAGTCCACTTATGTCGGGCTACACTGAGATGGTTTTTTGGGAAAGGGAATAAAAAGTCATGGATATCTCGATCATTCTAATCATCCTTCAACTAATTCTCCTGGAGGGTCTGCTTTCGATCGATAACGCAGCCGTGCTGGGTACGCTTGTATCCAAGTTGCCGAAGGATGAACCGATACCGTGGCCTCGATCTCTGCAGGGGATTGGAAATAAATTACAGCGAACCCTTGGCAACCAGCGCGCAGCAGCGCTCAAAGTGGGGTTGCTCGGGGCATACCTTGGCCGGGCGTTGATGCTGATCGCCGCCAGTTATATTATCAAAAACCCGTGGCTGAACGTCGTGGGGGCGCTCTACCTGGTACACCTGGCTTTTGAGAACCTGGGGATGTCGAACCAGGAAAGCGAGGATGATGAGATCCGCGCCATTAAGCAAGACACTTTCTGGTCAGTGGTGATCTCGGTGGAGCTGGCAGACCTGGCGTTCAGCCTGGATAACGTGGTGGCTGCCGTGGGGCTTTCCGATAAACTCTGGGTGGTGCTGGTAGGTGTTTTCATCGGTATCCTGGCCATGCGATTTGCCGCCGGGTGGTTTTCCATCCTGGTTGAAAAGGAACCGATCCTGAAACCTGCGGCGTATATCCTGGTGCTGGCCATCGCGATCGAGCTGCTGGTGCAGCATTTCCTGGGGATCGAGGTATCGGATTTGACCCGCTTTGCCATTACGGTCAGCATCATCCTGTTATCTCTGGCATATGCGCATTTTAAACCGCTGCAGAAACTGCGATTTGTGCTGGTGTGGCTGGCGCACGGGTTTTCGATCTTCAACGAGCTGCTGGAGTGGATCCTTGCGCCGCTGACGGGTTCGATCCGCCTAGCGGTGAACCTGGTGAAGCGGGCATTCACAAAACCACAACCCGATATGGAATAAGAAAAAAGCCCCGAGTCTTTTTTTGGTCAATCCAGGGTCTTGAGCATCCAGATCAACTGGAGCTTGCCGAACAGTTTTTTGCCCATCCCCGCCCGTTCATAGCCATATTTTTCATAAACATCCACCGCGGAGGTGCGGGTGAGGGTACCCATCCGCTTGAAACCCCGCTCGCGGGCGCGTTTTTCCACCGTATCCACCAGGAGCTGGCCGATGCCCTTGCCCTGCTGGTTTTCGCGCACCGCCAGGTGGGAAAAGCGAGCCAGCCCGGGCTCATCCTCATAGAGCTTGACCACGCCGACGATCTCGCCGGTGCCATCATCGACCGCCATGAAGTGCTCGCTGACCACCTCGTAATCGTCCTTTTCGGTGCCCTTTGGAAGCCCGAGCGGCTCGCGCAGCACGTGGTAGCGCAGGGCGTAGTATTCCTTGAATTCCTGCTTGGTGTGGGGGGTTTTTATGGTGGTCATGGCGTGCCTCCGGTGAGTTGATTATAGCATTGCTACCTCTCCCGGTCTTCGACCACCCTCCCTTCGGCTCCACATGGGAGCGCAGAAATCGCGGAGTGCACAAATCGCGACCCTCCCCAAATACATATCTTCGCAAGCCTTCGCGTGAATAACGCGAAGGCTTGGCGATCTCTTCATCGACGGCAGAGGTTATCAGTGCGGCGAATATTAATTTCGATTCAATATTGATGGAGACAGATTGCTTCGCCGCGCCGATCTGCGTCAGCGCTCCTCGCAAATACCCAAAAAAAACAAGCAGAAAACGGCAATTTTGAACCCCAAAACTGCATAAAACTGCATATTCCCGTGCTTGATTTTCGGCAGGGGGAGTGGCATAATAGAACCGAAATAGAACATATATTCTATAACGGGAAGACACAGTGAGAAAACGGGAGCTTGTGCCGCAAACCATTAATACCCCGCCCGCGCAGCTGGGGCTGGACCGCGAGATCAACGACCTGCGCGGGCTGATCGAAAAGCTGCAGGGCATGGCGCGGGATGAGGAAAATCTCGACCCCCAGTTCGTGGCCGTGGCCGATACCCTCGGGCGGGTATACACCCAATTGGCCACGCTCATCAAAACCCAGGCGGCCCTCAGGCAGGACCTGGATGTGGCCGCGGCCATCCACCAGGCGGCGGAGCAGATCCGCTGCGAGCGGGGGTTGAAATAATCCCCGCAATCAGCCCGGCAGCCGGATGTTCACAGCCGGATGGTAGCACCGAAGGCGGGAACAACCACGCCCGCGGCGCGCGGCTCCAGCAGGAGCCAAATTCAAACGCCACGGCACCCTTCAGGCCGTCCGGCTGCCGGGCTGGCAGAATCCGATGAAAGGAGGCACGTTGAGCGAAGCGTTCGTCCCTTCCAAAGAAACGCTGACAGCGGATGCCTGCCTGATCCTGGGCGATGTGCTGGATTTTTCCCGTTTCGGCTTGGGGGTGACCCTGCGCACCTACCAGAAGGAGGTGGCGCAGGCGGTGGTGGATTCGGTGCTGCAGTGCCGCGGGCTGGCGCTGGTGGTGATGTTCCCGCGCCAGAGCGGCAAGAACGAGCTGCAGGCGCAGTTGGAAGCCTACCTGCTCTGCCTGTTTTCCGACCGGGATGCGGAGATCGTCAAGGTCTCGCCCACCTGGAAGCCGCAATCGCAGAACGCCATGCGCCGCCTGGAGCGTACCCTCAAGCGCAACCCGCTTACCCGCACGCTCTGGCAGAAGGAAGCCGGCTACATCTACCGGGTGGGCTCGGCGCGCATCTATTTCCTTTCCGCCGCGCCCGAGAGCAACATCGTGGGCGCCACCGCCTCCACCCTTTTGGAGGTGGATGAAGCCCAGGACGTGCAGCCCAGTAAGTTCGATAAGGAGGTGGCGCCCATGGCGGCCTCCACCAACGCCACGCGCATCTTCTGGGGCACGGCCTGGACGGGGCAAACGCTGCTGGGGCGCGAGCTGCGCGCCGCGAAGAGAGCCGAAAAGCGGGATGGCATCCGACGCGTCTTCCGCCTGAGCGGGGAGGATGTGGCCAAAGAGGTGCCGGAATACGGCAAATTCGTTGCCGAGCAGGTTTCCCGTTTGGGGCGCAGCCACCCGATGGTCTGCACCCAGTATTTCAGCGAGGAGATCACCGCCGAGAGCGGCATGTTCCCTCCGTGGCGGGTGGCGCTGATGAAGGATGGCTCCGCAATGGCGGTGCCCGTCCCGGTTCCGGGCAGGATCTATGCCTTCCTGCTGGATGTGGCCTGGCAGGACGAGGGCGCGGTGGGCGATTCCTCCCCGCTGCAGCATGAGCTGGAAAACCCGCGCCGGGATGCCACCGCGCTGACCATCGTGGAGGTGGATCTTTCCACCCTGGCAGATGAGCTGATCTGCGGCCCCACCTACCGGGCGCGCGCGCGGCGGGGCGGCGACCTGGTACGTCTTCGCCAACCGCACGGCGGGCAGCACCACCTTCACCCTCTCGGTGAATACCTCCGGCTCGGAGGGCAGCGACCAGCGCGTGATTGGCGAGGTGAGCTACGACGGCGCCAACATCATCTCGATCAAGGACTACTTTGCCAGCCCGCTGGGGGATGCCGACTACTCGAGCGGCTGGTTCGCCGCCGCCTACAACAACACGTATACGAAGGCGCACGGGCTGAACCAGCACCCCCGCCTGGTGGTGGTGGAGCATTCGGCCAACGCCGCCGGGACGGGCGAGATCGTGCCGGTGATGGTCAACTCGGCCAGCGCGGTGATGAGCTGCGTGGGCTACGACGCGGTCAACATCTACATCACCACAGCCAACAATGCCACCAACGGGGTGGTCTTTTCCACCCGCCGGGCCTCGGCGGGTGGCTACCTGCGCATCCAGGCCTGGCGGTAACTGTTCAATGGAGGGAAGGGGGACCTCCACCTTACTCATTGAAAGGAGTTTCTTATGGGACGCACACTGCCTTCGATCACGATGGCCTTCCTCCAGGAGGAGGAATCCTTCTCGCGCTTCCGCCGGGCGCTGCGGCGCAGCGACCAGATGGCGCTGGATGAGCTCTTCGCCGCCGCGCGCGCTCACCTGGCCGCGGCCGCCTACGCCGCCAATGCGCTGCCGATGGAGACCTTCCTGCTGGCCATGCTGCTGGAAGAACATAAAGAGGTGCTGCGGCTGCGCAACCTGCTGGAACGGCTGGAGGCGCGGATGGATCAACTGGTGCCGGAGCGTGATGGCTGAATTTTCCGGCTGGCTGCTCGATCTCTACGAGGACCCGCGCGACGGCGTGGTGCTGTGGGTGATCGGCGCGGATGGAGTGCGCCACCGGCTTCATCAGAACTTCCCGGTTACCTTCTATGCCGCGGGGCCGCCTTCCCAACTGCGCGCGCTCTGGCGCTGGCTGGAAAAAGAGGGCGGTGGGGTGAAGCTGGCGCGCGAGGAGCGGCGCGACCTCTTTTTGCCAGAGCCGGTGACGGTGCTCTCTGCCGAGGTCCCAAACCCCGCCGCGCAGGTGCAGCTCTTCAAGCGCGCTTCGCAGGCCTTCCCCGCGCTCACCTACTACGATGCCGACCTGCAGCTTTCGCTGCGCTTCGCCGCCCGCACGGGTGCCTACCCGATGGCGCGCTGCCGGGTGGATGCGGATGAGGATGGCCGGGTCCACACCATCGAGGCGCTGGATTCGCCCTGGGAGCTGGACCCCGAACCCGCGCCCCTGCGCGTCCTCTATATGGAGCCGGATTGCGACCCGAACCACTCCATCCCCACCGCGTTCTGCCTGCGCTACGAGAAGCATGAGTACCGCCTGCCATTCGAGCCGGTGCGCCCGCTGCTCATCAACCTGCGCGCGCTGCTCGCGCGCTACGACCCCGACCTGATCCTCAGCCGGTGGGGGGATACCTGGCTGCTGCCGCACCTATGGGAGCTGGCCGCGCAGCACGGCTTCACGCTGCCGCTCAACCGCGAGGAAGGCCGCACGCCGCTCATCAAGAAGGAGCACACCTATTTTTCCTACGGGCAGATCATCCACCGCGGAAAGCAGATGCACCTCTTCGGGCGCTGCCACATTGACCAGCGCAACGCCATGCTGTGGGGCGATTACGGGTTGGAGGGCACCATCGAATCGGCGCGGGTGACCTGCCTTCCGCTGCAGGTGGCGGCGCGCGTCTCACCCGGCACGGGGATATCCTCGATGGAGTCACTCACCGCCCTGCGCACGGGGGTGCTGGTGCCCTGGCACAAGCAGCAGGCCGAAAAGCCCAAGACCGCGCTGGATCTGATCCACGCCGACCAGGGCGGGATGGTCTACGCGCCCATCGCCGGGCTGCACGCCAATGTGGGCATGGTGGATTTCGTCTCGATGTACCCCAGCATCATGGTGCACTGCAACATCTCGCCCGAGGTGCCCGCGCCCACCGAGCTCGGGGTCTCCGACTACCCGCCGGGGCTGGTGCCGCAGACGCTCGGTCCGCTCCTCAAGAAGCGCATCGCGCTCAAGCAGCGCGCGCTCAGCCTGCCGCTCTGGGACCCGCGCCGGGAATATGACAAGGCCCGCTCGCAGGCCTACAAATGGCTGCTGGTGACCTGCTTCGGTTACCTGGGCTACAAGAACGCGCGCTTCGGGCGGATCGAATCGCACGAGGCGGTGACCACCTGGGGGCGCGAGGCGCTGCTCGAGGCCAAGGAGGCCGCCGAGGATATGGGCTTCACCGTGCTGCACATGTACGTGGATGGCCTGTGGGTGCAGAAGGAGGGCTGCAGCCAACCGGCCGATTTCAACGAGCTGCTGGTGGAGATCTCGGCGCGCACGCACCTGCCGGTGGGGCTGGATGGGGTCTACCGCTGGGTGGCTTTTTTGGCATCCAGGGTGGACCCGCGCGTGGCGGTGCCCAACCGCTACTTTGGCGCCTTCCAGGATGGCTCGCTCAAGGTGCGCGGCATCGACGTGCGCCGGCACGACACACCCGTCTTCATCGGGGATACCCAGATGGCGATCCTGGAGTGCTTCGCTGGCGCGCCGGATGCGGCCAGCCTGCACGGGCTGGTGCCGCAGGCGGTGGGGATTCTGCGCAGGCGGCTGAAAAAGCTGAAGGAGGGCTCGGTGCCCCTGGAGGACCTGCTGGTGACCCAGCGGCTCAGCCGCGAGATCGCGCAGTATAAGGACCCCTCCCCGGCGGCGCGCGCCGCGGCGCAGCTGGAGGCGATCGGTCAGCATGTGCGCCCGGGGCAGAAGGTGCGCTTTTTGCTTCTCAGAGGTGAGCGCGCCGTGCACGCCTGGAATTTGCCGGCTTCGCCCGAGCCGCAGCAGCTGGATTTCGCCCGCTACCGCGAGCTGACCATCCGCGCGGCCAGCAACATCTTCGCGCCGCTGGGGATCAGCGAGGGGTTATTGAACAACCTGGTGGGCGGGGAGGGGGTGGCGATGGAGCTTGCCGGGATGGAACTGCGCGGGAGGGCGGAGCTGCACCGCGCGGAATGGCTGGCACTGCCCGAAGGGGAGCCTGTGGAGGAGGGGATTTCGGCGGAAAGCCGAAAGGCTGTGAAGGAAAGGGTGGGGTTTTAAGAGGTTTGAATTCATCATTATTAAATAAATCATTATTAAATAAATCATGCTAGACACGATATGTAAGATATGATATACTCTCCATGTGATTAAATCCTTTGCAAGCGCGGAAGAAGAGCGAATTTTCAACGGGTATCGATCAAAGCATTTTCCAATGGAAATTCAGAAAACAGCTTACCGAAAGCTCAGGATCATCCACAACGCAAAAGACATCCGCGACTTGAAGGCATTACCTGGCAACAAATTCGAGATGCTTGAGCGAGAGCGAAAAGGGCAGTGCAGTATTCGGATCAACGACCAGTACCGGGTGTGCTTCCGCTGGGCGGAGGAAGAAAAAAACGCCTATGATGTGGAAATAACGGATTATCACTAGAAGAGGTTGACGATGAACACACAGAAAAAAGATTTCGGGCCGCTGCACCCGGGCGAGGTGCTGATGGAGGATTACCTGGTCCCGGCCGGGATTAGCCAGACGCGCCTGGCGCTCAATATGCGCGTCTCCCCTCAGAAGATCAACGATATCGTCAACGGCAAGCGCGCTGTCACTGCCGATACCGCCCTTCGACTTGGGCTGGCAACCGGTACAACGCCGGAATTCTGGCTTTCGCTGCAGATGGATTACGACCTGCAGACGGTGGAGATGAATGAAGGCACCAGGATCGAAAGGGAAGTGCTGCCGCTCTTGGAAAAAGCCTAAGAGGGATTTGGATAAAAAAAGCCGGCCACCTGAAAGGTGACCGGCCCGGGACACGAAATTACCCTCTTCTTACTTGCGCAGATCAGCCAGGTGCTCTTCCACCGCCTGGACTTCCAATTTCAGGTCCATGAGGTAGCCTTCCAGATCGGCGATCTTTTCGGCCTTGGTCTGGTAGCGCCGCTCAAAGCGCCCGCCGTGACAGCCGCACTCACAACCGCCACCGGAATGGCAATCGCATGTCTCGCCTGTTTGGCAATTACATTCTTCACACATTTTGGATCTCCTTTTTTTAGGAATACTCTATTGTAATCCGATTGAGATAATTGGACTGCTGGGAGTGGCTGGCACTGCCGGAAGGGGAGGCGGTTGAGGAGGGGATCTCGGTGGAAAGCCGCAAGGTAGTGGCGGAGAGGGTGGGATTCTAATTTTGGGGGTGGGCTTTTGCCCGCTGATACTGGTTTTGGTTGGTAGTCTTCACTTGCCCGTCCAACTATAACTCGTTCTTTTGGTGAGTCCAGAATGGCTATCGATTTTCCAGGAATATTATAAAATCTTGGTCATAATCACCATTAACATGATTACTATTCCATAAACCAGATTTCCTGACCTTTTCGCTATTTGACCAATACCCTAGCCAAGAAGAACTCGGACTTTCTATTGAGTGATTTATGAATTTGTAATTACTTAGGAGCGCTATTGAATTCCTTTCAATGGTACCCCGCATGCTATTTGGACCAGGTTCATCCTCAACTTCGAGCCAGAGAAACGGCATTCTCTTTATATATTGACTAACCGATTGTTCCAATGGTTTTTCAAGAAGTCTTATTTCTCTAGACGCATCTGCGCCAATCCCCCAAGTACCTTCGAATTTATCAGAAGAATCGTCTTTACTCATCAAAGCGGAGCCGACAAAAGATCGGAAGATTGATCCACGGTGATTACCCCCACCATCTTTTTCGATCCCTTTATGTTGCTTTAGACGGTTCCAAAGTGACGATCTAGAGTGTTCCTTTAATGCGTGAGTGCCAACTCGAACTACTCTTGGACCAATCCCTGTTTGATTTCGTTCTTCTCCAGGTTCAAAGAAAAAGTAGACTCCCCGTTTTGGCCAGCTCATCTTTCCATTACAATTCTCAAGAGTGCTTTTCCCATCCAATCTTCTTTCAAGGTTGGCTAAAAATTCATAAAAAACAATGATGTCCTTCAACCTGCTCATTATATTTGCCTGCCAATTTGCCTTTAATCCAGACCAGTTATTGCCTGATCACCGTTCTTTTAGCTGATTATTAATTTCCTTGCCTCACCAATTCCACTTCCGAACCATCCCCCCGATGTGAATTTCTACATCTGCGGATCGGCCAGTGATCGAAATATTTTACAAAATCATTTTTGAGAATCCTCACTTGATAAAGAAGTTGCCCGAATAATCGGTGGAGGAGGGTCATTTGCTAAACGAGCATCTTCTTCTCGCACTCCTGCTTGGCAAGGAGGTCTTCTTTTTGGGGGCGGTATTAATAGGGCATCGACTGGGCTTAAGGGGCGGATGTTATCAGGTGTCGTGGGAAAGGGCTCCTTGTTTTCGATTGTTGGAATCATGGGCTCTAAAGCATACACTTCGATTTTCTTTTATTCTTTAATACGGAAATAATCACATCATGGATTTCTAAATAATTCTTATCTTTTCCAAATTTGGGTCTACAAAAAGCATTCATTTCTGAGAGAAAATGATTTGTATAATTAATGAAAATATTCCTTTCCCCTTCTACAAACTTGTAGATCGCATTGCCATTCTTTGGTGTTCTCTGGAGGTCGCAAAGTAAATTTCCCCGGAACAATTTCCATTCGCCCATTTTTCGAAATCCATAGTCAAACAATAAATTAATCCCCTCCGAGATTTGTAGTTGTGCCACATTTATACGAAATGTAGGAAAACGGATTAAATCGGGTTTTAAGTAGGGGGCATAATCAGTAAAAGTATCTAATAATGCAATTTGGCCTTCGGTAAAGGGAATACTATTATCAAAACCATTAATAACGAGACATAATTCACACCATTTCTTTCGATCAAAACCAGTTCTAACTAATTCAGGGTATTGAATTAGTGATTTTCTTCTGGAATTATTGAAGTGGTATTTATTATCCAGCGCAATAACAAAACCAGGTTCGGGTACAAATAGGTCGATCTTTGGTAAATCTTCGTTCATAATTAAATACTCAAGATACCCTGGTATATTTGGTGTTTTAATTTCTGGATCAGTTGGCTTGTCCCATCGGATGTTGATATGTAAATCGTAATCACAGCATATTTTGCCAAATATATTTATTATGAATTCACAAAGTTCCTTGATTTCACAATTCTTTTCCTCAATATTATTTTTATCGCAATAATTCATGTTTATCGCCTAAATTTAGGTGTAGGTCGATCACCGTTCTTTTGACCGACATTTGCATTTTTGATTAAATATTCTATCTCAAATCCCCGTACCCCATGTCGATCATCCACTGGCAGATCACCGGTCCGCCGTGCCGGTCGGGTTCCTGCCAGTCCGGAAATCCGGTAAAGCCGCGGAAATAACCGTTGGGACCGGTGAGCTGGTCGATCGCCGCCGGCGATAGCTCGGCATCCCCGATGGCGATGGCGTGGATGTGTACAGGCGATCCGGGATACACCTCGCCGTGGTTGCGCAGCCAGGCGGCGAAGCCGGAAGCGCGCAGGGCGCGGATGAGCGGCTCCACTTCATCCCACAGCACCACCCATTCCGGCAGTTGGATCACGGAAAGATCCACCGCTCCGCCGTCCAGGTGGGTGCCGAAGCTCAGCTCGCCGTTATCGTGGTAGCTGCCCTGGGTGATGGCTTTGCCCGTGATATCGATAGGTCCGCCGTAAAGTTCCGCCGCGTGCTGCAGCATGGCATAGGCACGCGCGTTTATCGTCCAGCCGTTGACTTCCAAGCGGGTGTAATCCTCGGGCGGTTTCCAGCAGCCATAGGGTTCCGGCGTTGGGGTGAGGGTGGGCGTCGCGGTCGGCGTGGGGCTGAGCGTGACCGTGGCGGTGGGGGCCGGGGTTTCGGTGGATGTGGGCAGCGGGGTGGGGGTTGGCGCGGGGGAGAAAACTCCGCAGCCGGAGAGAAGGATGCAGGTTGCGAAAAAGAAAACGATCCGGCTTACTGAATATTTATAAATATTTTCCTCAAATTCAACTTGCACTCAGGTCTAAATCCCTTCATCAGCCCGTCAGCAATGTTCAAAATCCACTCGTAATAATATTCTTCCTCTGTCAGGGGGATCGATCACTCCGGGCTTGAATAGAAGATGATCATGAATGCCTCATAATCGGCCGTCTTTGGCCAGAATTCAAGGGTGACCCGGGGCGTGTTCGAGAGGTCCTCGCGGATGAAGGTCATGAGGTAGGTGTTTTCACCGGCCACCGTCTCTCCCTGTTCGTTTCTCCCGATAATGAAGCCGTGTTCCTGGGCTGTCTTGACGTAGTGCGCCTCGATCTTGGCAAACCTGGTCTGCCCTGGCAGTTCGATGATCTCCCAATAGTACGGTTCGGGCACGGAAAGGTTGATCGCTTGATTTTTGACATCATTTTGCACGCCCTGGATGACCGTTTTATCGTTATACATGAATTTACCACCCGGAATGACTTTGAACCTCCAGACCTGGGGGGTGGGGTCATATTTGGTGGGCGTTGCGGCAAATGAAAATCGCGGGGTCTGCGATGGCATCGCGGTTCGGGTCGGGCTGGGGGAGGGCTCGGGCGTTTGGGTGGCAGTTGCTGTGGGGGTGGGTGAGGGCTGTATGAATGGCAGACGGATGGATGCATCCTGGCAGGCGCAGGTGAACAGACCTAACAACACGATCGCGAGAAAAGCGCTTCTCATTCCATCTAACCTTTCCACCCCGGCTTGAATTCCTTCACCAGCCCTTCCGCCAGCCCCGCGGCCAAGTCCACGCGGGAGCACCGGTATTGCCTCTCTTCCAGGAATAAAACGCCAGGGAGTATGGTAATGATGATCGCTACCTATGGAGAGATTAACCAATTTGGATCTTCAATTGCAGTGTTATCGCCGATCACAAGGACGTCATCGACCGGATGGGATTCCAAAAATTCTTGAAGCGAAAAATCCCCGTATTCCCGCAGATCCACAAAATAAGTGTTTTTAAAATGGGATGCAATTAACCGGATATTTGGCGGACTGAATGAAGAGCCTATCACCAACAAGTTCCGGTCCGGCGAATCCTCATTGATAAATTTGAATTGGTCGCGTATCCCTCCGAAAACCGCGTAATGGTTGATATACGGAGTTGTATCAAAATTCCCTGCCTTATATTTGGCGATCGCATCATCGATGATCTCAGTCCCATGTCGGTTATAGATCCTCATTGGGGGCAAATCCACATCCGCGATTTCGAATTGGTCGGGTTGTATGGGGTAATAGGTTGCCCGAGCCCAGGATCCCAAGAAACCCAAGCCGGGAAATCCCTGGAATCCTTTAAGCTCCAACATGGGGCTAATTCCGGAATAATGCGGCGCGATCATTTCATAGATATCTTCATACGCTTTCCAGGCTCCCCGAATGTTCCAGTGGTGGTCGGTCCGGTAGAAATATTTCAGCCGATCATCCAGGTTGTTCAACGATAACTTTCCGACCTCCAGCCCCTCCGGTTTATGTTCTTCGAAATACTGGAAGGTCTGACCCCGGTCCGCTTCTGGAAAATAGGGATTCAGGGGATGGGAGGTGGAGGATTGAAATCTTTCGATGTAGTAAACATAGAAATTCAACTCCGGGTACCCGGCCATCAGCTCCCGGTAGTTTTGGATGCGGCTATCCAGGTTCGAAATCGTATCCGCGTTGAAAGCGGCTGGTTTGGCATCGATCATCGAACCATCGCGGAGGACGATCAGCCCAGAAGCGGCATCAGCCGGTATGGCGGGATCATCCAAAAAGAGATAGGCCATACGGATCATGCCTCGCTCCAGGGCTTTGGAACGCTGGATCCAGCTGATCCGGAAGGGAAACTGGTCGCGCGCTGCCTCTTCCACTTTTTGTTCAAAGCTTCGCTGGTCCAGATGCCCAGTAACCAATTCAAGCGCATCGCGGGGCTGACCCTGCAGAACACGTTTTGCTGCCGTTTTGAAAACCTGGAAATTGAGTGCGTCCACGCCAGGGAAGCGGTTCAATTCCCGCCCCTCAATAAGCGAATACTGTTCCACAAACCTTCCGGGCATCCACCATATTACCGGCACCGCAGAAAGCGTCAGGAAGAAAAGAACAACAACCGTGGTTTGGTAGCGGCGAAGATCCATATTAAAACTTCATATAGAGGAAGGATTGATATCCGTTTGAAAGTATCTCCATGACCACCAGGAGAAAAAAGGAGAAATAAACGACATCAAGAACGATCCTTGCCTTAAACCCGAAAGCCAGAAATTTTTGTTCCGCGAGCTTAATGATCGGCGTGCTTAGAACCATCGCGACCAACACAATTGGCAGATACATAAGAACATTAAGTGTGCGCAAAGTCTCCAACGAGTTTAACCCATTCCCCCCAAGAAGGGAATTAAAAAATGGTCCCCATTCCATCACATTGGTTTGGCCGAAAAAGACCCAGCCAGCCAGGATCAGCACGATGGTATAGGCGTGTTGAATAAATGAGGGAGTTTTTTTCAGAATCTTTTCAAACCCGCTCGCTTCGATCGCCAGCAGGAGCCCAAAATAAATTCCCCAAAGGATAAAATTCCAGGATGCCCCATGCCAAAGACCGGAGAGCGCAAATACGATCAAAATGTTGGTTTGCAGCCGCAGATACTTTTCCCTTCTGCGTTTGGATTCCAACGGCAGAAAAACGTAAACCCGCAGCCAGGCGATGAGCGACATGTGCCACCTGCGCCAAAAATCGGAGATACTTCGGCTGATATAGGGGTAATTAAAATTTTCCGGCAGATGAAAGCCGAAGATCATCCCCAGCCCGATCGCCATATCTGTATAGCCGGAAAAATCGAAATAAATTTGAAGAGTGAAAGCGATCAACCCAAACCAGGAAACATCCATGCCAATATTGGCCGGGTTGGCGCCTAACGTAGCAGCTGTAACAATGGCAAGCTTATCGGCGATGAGCACCTTTTTCACCAATCCGACGATCAATCTCCGGATGCCGGTCAATATTTCACTAGTTGGAAACCCGGCACCATCAAAATCGTTCTTTACGCTCCCAAACCGTGTTATTGGTCCCTGTAAAACCTTGGGGAACATGACCAGGTAGGAACCGATGTGCAGAAAATTCTTCTCGGCTTTTTCCACTCCGCGGTAGACATCGACAACATAAGAAATCCCGGTGAGGGTGAGGTAAGAGATACCCAGCGGTAAGACGATATCGATCAGGGAAGGGGAAAGGACGGATTCGAGCTGGAGGCGAAGCAAAATGGTGCTGAGGTACTTATAAAAGAACAAGAAAGCAAGATTTACCGCCACTGCGCTGAAAATAAAGACCCGGGCAAGGGTGGGGCGTTCCCTCTTTTTTGAGTTTTCACAAAGGATCGCGAACCAATAGTTAAAAATTACCGAGCCGAAAAGAAGGGGAAGGTGGGTTGGATCAGCCCATCCATAGAAAATCAAAGAGGCGATCAGCAGGATTGAATTCCGATACCATTTATTCGGTACCAGATAGAAAATGATAAAGACTACTGGTAAAAAGAGGAACAAGAAATGAATGCTGGCAAATGGCATTTACTCAAAGCCTGTATTCAATATTGGAGGGATGATCATTTTATTTATTGGTGGTTTAGGCAAGGACGTGAATTAGTGTTTGAAATTTTATCATGCCGCGATTTTTTCGGGATAATAAAGGCGCGAGGTGTTGGCGCTAAGGGATTTTAATGAATAAGCACCATCTCAGGTTACCAGCTAAACTTACCCGCTCCACCCCGGTTTGAATTCCTTCACCAGCCCTTCCGCCAGCCCCGCGGCCAGGTCCACGCGGAATCCCTCATATTCCATCTCCCCCGGGTAAAAAGCCCAGATCTCCACCACTTCCCCATCCTCCAGCGCGGCGAGGACTCTTTTCCCGCAGGCGTTTGTTCATTGGTTGAAAGGTACCCGCGTAACGGTGATCGGTGTGCCTGTAGGCATCCATGCGCGCCTCGAGCGGTGTGCGGGAGTATTCCAGGAACATGATCGCCTGACCCATGACGAAGGCATAGATGAAATTTCCGCGGGGATCCTTCTCAACCAATTCGCAGACCAGGTTTAACCCTGCCAGCTTCCACTCGCCGATCGGGCGGAATCCGAGCGTGGTGAATCGATCCATTTTTTCGATCATATATGATGCTCCTATTTCACCTCAGTTTCCCAGCCCAGGCAGTAATCGATGGTGGTCGCATCGGTGACCATGATCGGGTAATACGGGAAGGTGACCCCTTGGCACTCGCATGTGCGGTTGGGGCTATCCTCCCAGCTCTCGTGCGTATCGCAGGAGGCGGGAGATTATCAACCAACCGAGTGCTAGGCTGAGAACCAGGAAGAGGATGATTACGACCCAGGCCCTTGCCTGCCGCCCAGTCTCGCCGCGCGGTAGTAGAGCCAGGTGCAGGTAAAGGTGCCCAGGGTGAGCAGGAGCGTATTGCAGAGCAGGTAAAGGACCTGGTCCATCCGGCCCGGGAAATTGAACATATAGCGGCTGGATAGCTCGTTGATGAACATGTAAAAATAGTGCACAACAGGAACCGGCAGCGCCAGGCTCCATACCCACCAGAAGAATGCATAGCCGATCACGACCTCCCCCCACAGGATCCACTTTCGGATCCCGCCCGGGCTGCCTTTCGCGATCGTGCTGTCATTTTTAAGGAAGAGGTAAAAAAGCCCCCAGCCTGCCAGGAGAGTGAGGAGATTTACGACCGGCAGGATGAGCGCCGTGGAAAACGAGAACCCTAAGGGTGAGATGACCATAATGAAGACCGCCAGCAGGAAGGGCAGGAAGGTTGCCCCTTCCATGAAGGCCAGGGCGGGGGTGAAGACCAGGGCGAGCAGAAAGGCGCGCATCCGGTGTGTGGAGCGCTGGTTGCGCATCTTCCCCGCCCGTCTCCAGCCTAGGGTGAGAAGCAGGACCGACAGGACGATATAAAGGATAAAAGGCGCAATGAAATTGGAACGGGTGAAGAACAGCGTGTAATTGCTGAAAGGGTTCATACGCCACCTACGCAGTGTGCCTGGAATCATTATAGCGATTTCTCCGGTGATTGAATACAAGCAACCCGAGCGAAACCGATCGCAGCGTGGAAATTTCAACCCACTCTGCTGAGAGTATAATAACTATATATCCACTCCCACGGAGGGACTATGCCAGAAAAGAAGATCCGAATCCTGATCGCCAAACCAGGCCTGGATGGGCACGACCGGGGCGCCAAGGTGGTTGCCCGCGCCCTGCGGGATGCCGGCATGGAGGTGATCTACACCGGGCTGCGCCAGACCCCTGAAATGGTGGCCGAAGCTGCCCTGCAGGAAGATGTGGACGCGGTGGGGCTCTCGATCCTTTCGGGTGCCCACATGGGGCTTGTTCCGCGCATCATGGAACTGCTTAAGGCGGAGGGCATGGGAACCGTGCACGTCTTTTTGGGCGGGATCATCCCCGAGGAGGATATCCCCGCGCTCAAAGCCTGCGGCGTTGCCGAAATCTACGGCCCCGGCACCTCCACCGAGAAGATCGCTGCCGACGTGCGTGCCGCCATCGTGCCAGCCTGACCGGTCATGGTTTCGGTCAAAGCTATCCTGACGGGTGATCGGCGCTCGCTGGCCCGCCTGCTGACCCTTGTGGAAAACGACGACCCCGCGGGCAGGCAGGCGCTGAACGAGCTTTACCCCCGCACCGGAAAAGCGCACGTGGTGGGCATCACCGGCGCGCCGGGGACAGGCAAATCGTCCTTTACCAACCAGCTCGCGCGGGTATACCGAACCCCTGCATCAGGTGAACCAAAAAGCGTTGCGATCGTGGCGGTGGACCCTTCCAGCCCCTTCACGGGCGGGGCGCTGCTGGGAGATAGGGTGCGCATGAAGGACCACGCCGGCGACGCGGGCGTTTTCATTCGCTCGATGGCCTCGCGTGGGGCAGTGGGCGGCATCGCCCGCGCCACCGCGGCTGTCACCCAGGTGCTGGATGCGGCCGGGTTTGATGTGATCCTGGTGGAAACCGTGGGGGCGGGCCAATCGGAGGTGGAGATCGCGCGGCTGGCGCATACCACCATCGTGGTGGAAGCACCCGGTATGGGCGATGATATCCAGGCCATCAAGGCGGGTATCCTGGAGATCGCCGATATCCTGGTGGTCAACAAGGCCGACCTGCCCGGCGCCGAGCGCACCGAGCAGGTGCTGCGTGCCAACCTGGAAATGGGCGCGGGAACCCGGCGTCCGAAGCAGGAAGGCGCGGAGGTGTGGACGCCGCCGGTGATCAAGGTGCAGTCGCTCAACCCGGTGGGCATTATCGAGACCTGCGACCTGATCCAGGATCACCGTGCCTACCTGGAACGAAGCGGCGAATGGCAGCTTCGAGATCGGGAGCGGCTGGATAGCGAGCTTGAGGACCTGCTGAAAGAGGAGCTCTTTCAGCGCTGGGTGAAACAAAAATCGGAAAATCACTGGCAGGAGGCGCTCGATGCGCTTTACGCGCGGGAACGCTCGCCCTACCAGACAGTCGAAATATTATTGAAGCGTTCATCAGATCATTCTTAGGAGAAGGCAAATGGAACGAACTCTCATCACGGAGCTGCGCAATTCGGTCGGAAAACAGGTGAAGGTGCAGGGCTTTTTACAGACCCTGCGCGACCAGAAAAAAATGCAGTTCCTCATCCTGCGCGATCCCACCGGGCTGGTTCAGGTGGCGCATTACCGCCCCAATAACGAGGAGCTGGCAAACCAGATCTCCACGCTCTCGGTGGAATCGGCACTCACCATCACCGGTACCGTGGTGGATAACCCCATCGTCAAGCTTGGCGGGCTGGAGGTGCAGCTCGAATCGCTGAAGGTGGAAAGCGCAGCCGAGATCCCCGTACCGTTCGACCCCTTTGCCGAGACCCTGCCGATGATCGACCTGCGCATGGACTGGCGCTTCATGGACCTGCGCCGCCCGGAAGCCGTGCTGATCTTCAAGGTGCAGACCACTGCCGAGCACGCCATGCGCGAGTATTGGCTTAAACACAACTTCATCGAGATCCACTCTCCCAAGATCCTCGGCGCGCCCAGTGAGAGCGGTGCAGAGCTCTTTGAGATGAAATACTTCGAACGCAAGGCCTACCTGGCGCAATCGCCCCAGTTTTACAAGCAGATGGCCATGGCAGCCGGCTTCGACCGCGTATTCGAGATCGGCCCGGTCTTCCGTGCTGACCCCTCTTTCACCTCGCGCCACATGACCGAGTTCACTGGCATCGATATGGAATTGAGCTGGGTGGATAGCCACGAGGATGTTATGGCATTCATGGAGCGCTGGTTGCAATATACCCTGCAGAAGGTGCAGGAGATCCACGGGGAAGAGATCAAGGCACGACTGGGCTTCGACCTGGTTGTCCCGGAGGTGCCCTTCCCGCGCATCACCATGAAGGATGCCGTGGAGATCCTCAAAGGACGCGGTTACAAGCTGCCGCCGGAGAAGAAGGGCGATATCGACCCGGCTGGCGAGCGCGAGCTGGGCAACTACGTGAAGGAAAAATACAACCACGATTACGTGTTCCTGATCGACTGGCCGATCGGCGTGCGCCCGTTCTACCACATGCGCCATCCCGATGCGCCCACCCTCACGCGCAGCTTCGACCTGATCGGCTGCGGGCTGGAGATCACCACCGGTGCGCAGCGGGAGCACCGCTACGAGGTGCTGGCCGCCCAGGCGCTGGAAAAAGGGCTGACCCTGGAGCCGATCCAGTTCTACCTGGATTTCTTCAAATATGGCTGCCCGCCACACGGTGGCTTTGGGCTGGGGCTTTCCCGCCTGTTGATGATCATGCTCGGGCTCAATAACATCCGCGATGCGGTCTACCTTTTCCGCGGACCGACGCGGCTGAACCCGTAGAGGAATAAATGCCTGCAAGCGTTGATTCGACCACCCCAAAAGCCTCACATGTGCGCCTGCGCCCCCTGGAACGCGAGGACCTGCACTGGTTCGTGGAATGGTTCGCCGACCCCGCAGGTGCTGGAATTCCTGGGGCTGCACAATCCTCTCTCCCAGGCGCGCGAGGAAAAGTGGTTCGATAAGATCCTTGAAGGCGTGGAGGATGAGCACCCCTTCGCCATCGAGGTCCATGAAGGTGGCGAATGGCGGGTGATCGGCAATATTTCCTTCTTCGGGATTTCTACAACCTCCCGCAATGCTGAGATCGGCATCGTGCTGGGAGATAAGAGCGCGTGGGGCAAGGGCTATGGCACCGAGGCGATGCGCCAGATGGTGGATCACGGCTTCAAGGATCTCAACCTGCACCGCATCCACCTGCAGGTGGTTGCCGAAAACACCCGCGGCATCCGCTGCTATGAAAAGGTTGGCTTCAAGCACGAAGGCCGCCAGCGGGATGATATCTGGAAGAATGGCAGGTTCCACGACGTACTCCGCATGAGCATTCTTTTCCCGGAATGGGAAAGTACAAGGAAAGGTGAATGATGGCACAATCACACACTGCACACAACCGGATGATGTATGGGGATGTCAAACTTTACGCGGGTACGGCTTGCCCGGACCTGGCCAAAGGGATCGCCAACCATCTGGGGTTGGACCTGTGCGATCGGGACATCATCCAGTTTCCAAACGATAACCTGTTCGTCAAACTGCGCTCCAGCGTGCGCGGACAGGATTGTTATGTGATCCAGACCACCTCCAACCCGGTGCACCGCAACCTGATGGAGCTGCTGATCCTCATCCAGACCCTGCGCCTGGATTCCGCAGCGCGGATCACCGCCGTGGTGCCCTACCTGTGCTACGCCCGGTCGGATAAGAAGGACCAGCCGCGGGTGCCCATCACCGCCCGCCTGGTAGCGGATATGATCGAGGTGGCAGGCGCAGACCGTTACATCACCCTCGACCTGCACGCCGGGCAGATCCAGGGCTTCTTCTCCATCCCTGGCGATGTGCTCACCTCTTTCCACATGCTGGTCGATTACCTGAAGGGCATCCAGAACAAGATGACCAATCCGGTTGTGGTTACCGTGGACCTGGGATTTGCCAAGAAAGCGCGCAATTTCGCCGCCGAAATGAATGTGCCCATGGCTTTTATTGAAAAACGGCGAAGCAGCAATGATTCCACTGCCGAGGCGCTGACCATGATCGGCGAGGTGGCCAATCGCGATGTGATCATCGTGGATGACGAGATCGATACCGGCGGGTCGATGGTCCAGGCGGTGAACCTGGTGAAGGAGTGCGGCGCGCGGGATGTCTATATGACCTTCGTGCATGGGATCTTCTCCCTGGACGCAGCCAAGCGCCTGGCTGCGCTGCCGGTGAAGCAGTTTGTGGGTACCGATACCATTCCCATCCCGCCCGAGAAGGCAAAACTATTCGGTGACCGGCTGAAGATTCTCTCGGTGGCATCTCTGCTTGGTGAGGTGATCTGCCGGGCGAACGAAGGCCGAAGCGTGGGCGAGCTTTTCCACGAATGACCGGACCCGGAGGGAATGAAAAACCCCTCCGGTTTTTTGTATTTACAACCATGCCAGAACTTCCTGAAGTTGAGACCATTGCACGCAGCCTGCAGCAGGGTGGGCGGGGTCAGAAGCCCATCCCTGGCAGGGTGATCGTTTCCGCGCAGCTCTCCTGGGAGCGCACGCTGGCCGCAGCCCGGCAAAGCGGAATTCCTGAAGCGCCTGCCCGGGCAGCGGGTGGAGGAAGTGACAAGGCGGGGTAAGTTCATCGTCATCCGCCTGGAGCGAGACTGGCTGCTCATCCATCTGCGCATGAGCGGCGACCTGCGCGTGGAGCAGGGCGTGGAAAACCTTAACCCCCAGCCTCATGACCGGTTATCCATCAACTTTAATGAAGAATGCTCGCTGTTTTTTAACGATACGCGCAAATTCGGGCGGGTCTGGCTGGTTTCCGATCCGCAGCCCATCCTGGAGAAACTTGGCCCCGAGCCGCTGGATGCGGCAATTACGGTGGAGCAATTCCATGCCCGGCTGGCGAAGCGCAAGCGGCAGTTGAAACCACTGCTCCTGGACCAGACCTTCCTGGCTGGGCTGGGTAACATCTACACCGATGAAGCGTTGTTCCTCGCCAGGCTGCACCCCCTCACGCCCTCCAACAGCTTAACCTTCCAGCAATCTGCCGGGCTGCTGGCATCCATCCGGGAGGTGCTGCAGGAGGGCATCCGCCACAACGGGGCTAGCATCGATTGGGTCTACCGCGGTGGGGATTTCCAGAACCACTTCCGGGTCTACCAACGCACAGGCGAACCCTGCCAGGTCTGTGGAACTGCCATCCAGCGCATCCTGGTTGGCCAGCGCAGCAGTCATTTCTGCCCGGCGTGCCAGCCTGGGTGAGTCGGGCTCGTCAGCGAAAAGAGTCAGCAGGCTTTTCTTTTCCCAAGAATCAGCTACAATAAAATAACCATTTCTGTTCATCCTGCAGGGAGGTCCTATGTCGCCTTTGACATTGCAATTACTGGCAGCATTTGCCTGCGCCATTGTTGGTTTCATCGCCGGGGTGCTTGTCACCCTGCTGTGGTCGGAAAAGGAAAAAAAGATCGCCAGTGATGCTGCCTCCGCTGAACCCGCGGTGGATAAAAACCGCGTGGAGGTGGCGCGCATCTGGAGGGATAAGAAAACCGGCAACCTGCTCACCGAGGTTGATGGAAAGGTCTATAAGGATGAAAGCGAGCTGAGCAAAACGCAGCGTACCGAGCTGAAATATACCGCCATGTCCTGGGCAGGTTGGGTGCTGGGCAACGAGGAAGAACCAAAACCGGTGCCAGAAGTGAAACCTGCCGCAGCAGCACCAGCCGCAGTCATTGCCCAGCCGGCGCCGCTGCCACCCGTTCCTGCCCCGCCTCCGGCCCGCGCCCCTGCGGATGATGCCAAAACGGATAAAGGGGGGAACAAAAAGGGCAAAGTGGAGGAACCACCCCGCCCGAAGACGATGGTGGAGCAGATCGACGAAATCCTCGCGGAGCAGATCAAGGGCACCCCGTTGGAAAACCGAGGTGTGCGAATTATCCAGGATAATGTGGGTGTGACGGTCTGGGTTGGCTTGGACCATTACGAAGGAATCGACTCGGTAACAGACCCCGAGATCAAAGCCGCGGTCCGCCGGGCGGTGGAGACCTGGGAGAAGCAGGCCGTACAGAATAAATGATCCTTGTCCACCGCGCAATATTCATATCCAATATTAATCCAGCCGGTTTATAATCTCCTTTGATATGGTTAATTATTCAAGGAGTAACCAATGAGCCTGGGATTGCCTGAGATCCTGATCGTGCTGGTCATCATCCTGCTGCTTTTCGGCCCGGGGCGCATTTCCAAGATCGCCGGCGAAATGGGAAACAGCATCCGCTCCTTTCGGGACGGTTTGAAGGATGATAAAAAAGAAAATCCTCCCGGGGATGACAACGACGAAAAACCGTCCTCCTGAGACTATTTGTTTACCCCGTGATTAAAATCCACATCCGATGGAATTTTTAGGCGTCGGTCCACTCGAACTGCTCCTGGTCTTCGTGCTTGCCCTCATCCTCCTGGGACCCAGGGAGATGGTCAATACGGCACGCAAGGCGGCGGTTGCGATCCGCAAGGTCACCCAATCCGATTTCTGGAAAGACGCGGTGGATTCCTCCCGCGAGTTCCGCCAATTGCCCACCCAGATCATGAAAGAGACCGGGTTGGATGAGGAACTGCGCAAGATCAACAGTGACCTGAGCCGCAACCAGGAACAGGTTACCTGGGAGAAGGACGTGCAAAAAATCAAGCCAGGAGCCCAATCCAAGGGGCAAGCCCAGGATAAGGTTGAAAAGCCGGCGGAGGGGGAGAGCGGTGACCGAACCTGAGCGCACCATGCCGATCTCCGCGCATATCGAGGAACTTCGCAAGCGGCTGCTCTATGCGTTGATCGCTCTGGGCGTTGGCACAGCGATCAGCTTCGCCTTTGCGGATGAAATCATCGCCTTCCTTGCTCTTCCGATCGGAGGTTTGAGCAACCTGCAATCCATCGAGCTCACCGAGAACCTGGGGGTTTTCATGCGGGTCTCGCTCTTGTGCGGATTTGTCATAGCCCTGCCGGTTATCCTTTACCAGTTACTAGCGTTCATCCTGCCCGGCCTGCACCCCCGCGAGAGGCGATGGGTATTCTGGACGATCCCCGCTGTCACGCTTATGTTCCTTGTTGGGGCTGCCTTCGCTTTTTACGTCATGCTGCCTTCCGCCATCCCATTTCTGACCGGTTTCCTGGGGGTAAAAACCATTCCACGGCTTTCCAACTACATCAGCTTCGTCACCAGCCTGGTTTTCTGGATCGGGATCGCATTCCAGGCACCGCTGGTGGTCTTTTTCCTTGCCAAGCTAAAACTGGTGGAAGCGGGATCACTTGTTCGGCATTGGAAACTGGCTCTGGTGCTGATCGCATTGATCGCAGCGATGGTTACCCCCACCGTGGACCCGGTGAACATGGCGCTGCTGATGCTGCCGCTGGTGCTGCTCTATTGGATCAGCGTGCTGCTGGCCTTCATCGCCCGGCGAAAATAAACCTGATTTTGTTAGAACGGAAATACTTTTTCGAGCACTTCAGGGCAATATTCCTTGATTATTTCGGTTGTAAGCCCGTTCTCCTGACAGATTTTTGCGTAGAGCTCCGCACTTCGGCGGGGGCTGCGCTGCTGGGTGGCTGGATCCAGCTCCCACAGACCGAAGCGATTTTGCCAGCCATCCGTCCATTCGAAGTTATCCACCAGTGACCAATGGTAATAACCGCGCACCGGGAAGTTCATATTCACAGCCCGCCAAACCTGGTGGAGGTTTTGAACCAGGTACCTGCGTCGCAGGCTATCCTCCCGGTCCTCAATGCCGTTTTCAGTGATCAGGATTGGCAGACCGAAGTGCTTTGCCCAGTTGAGCGCGGCGTACATCCCCCGCGGGGTGTTGCCAAACTTCCCGCTCGGGCTGGGTTCACCTTCTTCTTCATATGAGATCCTTGAATAGAGCCCGTTCTTCTCAAAAGGTGCCACTTCCATCACCTGGCGGTAGTAATAATTCAATCCGAAGTAATCCAGGCTGCCGCGCAGACCAGGAATGCGGCGTTTGCGACCAAACAGCTTGAAAACCCCGGTCTGGAAAGGCCGCATGAAGGCGTCTCCGCTGATCCAGTTGGTCATGTGGGTGAGCCAGCGGTCAGCCAGGTTCCAGCGCCTGCCCGCTACCAGCAGGGAGCGGTTAATGGCCAGCCCCACCTGTGCCCCTGGCTGCAGTTCATGGATCGCCTGGTAGGCGAGGGCATGGGCTTTAAGCAGGTTCTCGTAGACTGTGAATAATGCAAGCAGGTCACCGCGCTTGCCTGGAGGAAAGTTACCCGCCACATACCCCAGTAGAGCGTAAAGATTGGGCTCGTTGATCGTGCACCACAGGTCGCACTCATCTTTCAACGCCGCCACGGCTTTATTCACGTAAGCGGAAAACAGGGCGGGGGTCTCATAATTTAGCCAACCATTTATATCAGACAGCCAGAGTGGATCGGTGAAATGATGCAGCGTGATCATGGGCTTGATCCCACGCTTATTCAACCCGGCGATCATCTTACGGTAATACCCCAGGCTGCCCTCATCCCAGCGGTCACGGGAGGGCTGGATGCGGCTCCACTCGAGGGAGAGCCGGAGGGAGGTTTGCCCGCCTTCCGCGGCGTGGTCGAAATCCTCCTGCCAGCGCCCGCCCCACCAATCGCAGGCCAGGCCTCCTTTTTCGCCATTCACGATCTTTCCTGGTGTGTTCTCCCAGGCGGACCAGTTATTGTTGGCGTTACCGCCCTCCACCTGGTGGGAGGAGGTGGCGGTGCCCCATAGGAATCCATGGGGAAAATGGTAGGATGCGGATGGCATACGAAAAAATCCTGGCTTGAATTATAGCGGAGGAAGGGGTGAGCGGTTGATTGGTTTAAAAGTTGAAAGGTTGAATCGTTGAAAAGTTGAATCGTTCAAGGATTGAAATACAGTATTGAAGCCTGTTATTATCATTGATCGAGGGAAGTAGAAAACAGGCAGGGAAACCTGCCTGTTTGAAAAATGACTTTTGAACCATTCGGGCGGATTTCAAAAATAATTACCCTATATGGATTCTGTGATTCCAGAAAAGACCGAACCGATGGCCGGACCGAGCAAAGAAAGAATCGCAATGAGGATAAAAGCTATACCACCTCCTATAACCCCGATAACAATTGCTGGTAAAAATATTGATAGCACTGCTTTTCCAGTGCTAAATCCATGAATTACTTTTATAACCCGTACTTGAAGGATAATCCTATAAATTATCAGCGGAAGAATCAATATAGGCCATAAACATAGACCGATTGAAGGAATAAAAATGATAAATGCTAATAATGCACCAAAAAAATAATTTGGTACGTCGAAAATGGAAAATAAGTACGCTAATTTTGAGAATTTGCCTTTTCCACCCAATACCAACGCAGCCAAATGAATAGTTCCGGTCAAGTAGTAAAAAACAATTGGAATTAGAGGAACACTTATACAAGTGATAGCATAATTGAGGTACATTCGAGGAAGTACGGGTTGGGAGAAAATTTGTCCTCCAGCAGTGATTCTGCCTAAAAAGAACGAAATCACACTTTCAGTGGCCACTATAATCATCATGCAGAGTACGCCCAGAAGCGTATTCCCGACGCTGCTGTGATCCTTTTCTTTATCGAAAAAGGCAAGACCCATTTTAAAGAATTTCAGCCACAAGCGTGGGATCTGCGAGAACGGACGGGGAGCGGGTTGAGTTATTTCCGGTGTGTTTTCGATCATTTTCCATCCCTCCTATAAAAAGGTATTATTGATTATTCAGACAATTGCAGAATCGCTTTCACAAATTATAAGCATACAATAATTAACCAGTAAACAACTCAACCAATCAACCAATCAACTATTCAACCAATCAAGCAACCTTTAACCCCCCTATAACACCTCATAACTCCTAACATAACTGTTAGGTGGCACTTTTCTTGCCTTCTTGCGGCAATTTTAAGCATTCGTTATACTAATAGTGCTATTAATGGAACAGCAGGAGAAAATACCATGAAACGATTGCTCTATTCCTTTTTCGTGATGACATTGTTGATCGGTTTGGTCGCAATCCCGGCAGCGGCATCTTCCATCGGGTTTTATATTACCTCAGTGGACCCGAACTCTTCGGTCACGATCCATACATATGGGTTTCCGGAAGGAGCCAATATGACTGTAACGATGGGACCGGCCGGCTCGGCAGGCTTGGCGTATTACGTCACCACCACCTACACTGGTGAAGGCGGTGTGTTGGACCGCACCTTCGCCATTCCTGCTGCGCTAATTGGGTTGAATTCGATAGTCCTCCGCCTGGAGACTGCAGATGGAGAATATGTCGCGTATGGTCCTTTCGTAAACCAGGTGGGGGGTGCGTCCAAACCGGCCGCGGGAACTGCGGCACCTTCCGGCTCCAGTAAAAGCACATCGGATCTTCAGCTTTATGTGGATAGGTGTGGCCCCGGATGAATCTGTTTCCGTTCGCACAGGCAACTTTCCCCAGGGAACCAATTTTGATGTGTATATGGGAAAGCACGGAACCAATGGGGTGAACGGTGTTCTGGTGACGCGAACCTTCTCCGGGGATGGCAGTACCTTCGGAGTGGATTACGCAATCCCCTCGCAGCTCTACGGGCAGAGCATCATCGACCTTTTAATGGTAGGTGAAGATGACGCGGGGTCCGTCTCGGTCGCCTTCTACAACAAATCCGGCGGCGGGGCGGCACCCTCGGCGGGAAGCGGCAGCTCAACTACAGGCGGCTCTGCCAGCGGGAGCTACGTCTCCTATGTGCCAACCTTTGCGATCGTAACAGTAAAACCCGGCGAATCAGTCACCATCCGTACCAATAACTTCCCGCCTGCCCAGGCGTTCACCGTCCGCATGGGACCCTATGGCACCTACGGGATCAATGGTGAGATCGTGGGTACCACCGATTCGGGTACGGGCGGTTCATTTGAAGCCACTTATTCCATCCCGACATCATTACAATCTGCAGATGCGATCGCAATCCGCATGGACAGCGCCCAGGGGTACTACGCCTACAACTGGTTCACCAACATGGGAACCACCAGTGCCCCGCCTCCCGCGGCAACCCCCGCGCCGGGGTCCACCCCTGTTCCTTCCAATCCTCCCGCTACTAATCTCACCGGGTATCCATACTTCTTTATCAGTTCAGTGGTATCCAATAGCACCGTCACCATCACCGGCTACAACTTCCCACCGAACCAGAGCTTCGCGGTTACGATGGGACCATACGGGAGTTACGGGATCGGCGGCACGGCGGTGGGTACGACCGAGACCGGGGCAGGTGGAACTATTACTGCCACATACAATATCCCGGCAAACCTCGCAGGCAGCTACCAGATCGCCCTTCGCCTGGAGAGCCCGTATAATTACGCCTACAACTGGTTCTATAACGTTACTGCACCATAGTCATCCCAACTTCACAAAAGGCGGCTTATCAAAGGCCGCCTTTTATTAATTTTTTCTTATTCCAGCATGTGAGCGATTTTTCAACCTTTCAGCGCATGCTCATTAATGAGTATCTCGATCACATTATCTCCCTCCAAAAAGATGAACTCCCGAATATGTTAAAATCATGCCCATGACTCAAAGAATCATTCTCTCCATCCTCGCATTGATAATGTTTGCAGCCTGTGCAACCCCCCCCGCTACTTCATTTGCCACACCACCCGCAGAGAAGATCCTTCCAGAGGCGATCGTCCAGCAATTCCTGACTGACTATCAGGAGGCTCCCCAGCAGCTGGGTGGTTACCTCGGTGAGACTTTGCGGAACAGCACTTCAATGGAAGAGTATTCAAAGCTTCTACCTCTGGATGGCATGATCGAAGGTTTCGCCGTGCAATCCGTTTCCCGCTCCGGTCCTCAGGCTGCGGTAACTGTTGCCATCCGGGCGGGTGGAGCTGAATCCCTCATCCTCTTTAACCTGGTCCAGCAAAACCAGAACTGGTACATTGATTCCCTAAGCACCGCACCCTGATGGGGGGAATGATATAATCCTTCGGTTTTGAAAAACTATTTATAAGGACCTTGCACTGCATGACAGGTATTAACCGTAAACCCGTATCAAACCATTTCAGCCTTCCACCCCGTATTCAACGCCTGGGAGAATTGGCTTTCAATCTTTGGTGGGTTTGGAACCCCGAAGCTCAGAATCTTTTTGCGCAGATAGATAAATTCCTTTGGGAAAAGACCAACCATAACCCGGTTGCGTTCCTGCACCAGGTGCAGCGTGCCCAGCTCAACGCCGTCACCTCCGGCAAGAACTTCCTCGAGGCCTATGACCGGATCCTGGCAGCCTTCGATGACTATATGCGGGCGGAGAAAACATGGTTCCAGGATAACCACCTGGAGCTCAGAACCAAAACCGCTGCATATTTCTCCTTTGAATTTGGACTGCATGAATCGCTCCCGGTATACGCGGGTGGATTGGGCGTGCTGGCTGGCGACCACCTGAAAGAAGCCAGTGACCTGGGTATCCCGCTGGTGGCTGTCGGTTTCATCTATAACCAGGGGTACTTCGTACAGAAGATCTCCGAGGACGGCTGGCAGGAGACCCGAAACCAGATCCTTGACTTTCAGCAGATGCCCATTTTTGAGCTTATTGACGATAAGGGAAAACCAGTCAAGATTACCCTGGAGCTGACTGGCAGGATCGTGACCGCACGCATCTGGCAGGTTCAGGTGGGACGTATCCGGCTTTACCTGCTGGACACCAACCTGGAAGAAAACACCCCATCGGACCGCGATCTGACCGCCAGGCTTTACACCAATGACCCTGAAACCCGTATGGTTCAGGAGATACTCCTGGGAATTGGCGGGGTGCGCGCACTGAGAACTTTGGGTGAGAATCCTTCCACTTGGCACATGAACGAAGGGCACTCGGCTTTCCTGGTCCTGGAACGTCTTCGCGAGCAGATGAGCCAGGGATCACCTTTTGAACAAGCGAAGGAATTCGTCCGCAAGGGCAATATCTTCACCACCCATACACCCGTCCCGGCGGGAAATGATGTCTTTCAGAGCTGGCTGGTAGAAAAGTATTTCAGTCAATTCTGGGCAGAGATGAAAATCACCCGCGACCAGTTCATCGGGTTGGGCAGCCAGCAGGAAAGTTGGGGACAATCCTTCAGTATGCCCGTTCTGGCGCTCAAACTTTCCAGCCATGCCAACGCTGTTTCCGAGCTGCACGGCAGGGTATCCCGGCAGATGTGGCAATTCCTCTGGCCGGAAATGGAAGTGGATGACATCCCAATCCGGCATGTGACAAACGGCGTACATGTGGGATCCTGGCTGGCGCGGCGGCAACGGGTGCTCTACGACCGATACCTGGGACCCCAATGGTGGGATAGGATGGACGACCCGGAGGCCTGGGCAGCGATTGAAAATATTCCCGCGGGTGAGCTTTGGGCGGTGAGGCGGCACCTGCGCCGCAAGCTGCTCACATTCATTGAAGACCGCGCTCGCAAGCAATGGTTGAGCGGGACGATCTCGCCGGTGCAGGTGGTGGCAGGTGGGGTGCTCCTGGACCCGTCCGCGCTTACCATCGGTTTTGCCAGGCGTTTTGCCACCTACAAACGCGGGAACCTGGCGTTTTCCGATTTTGACCGACTCCTGCAAATAATCAACAACACCAATATGCCCGTCCAAATCATCTTTGCTGGGAAGGCGCATCCGGCCGATGAACCTGGGAAAATGGTAATCCAACAGGTTTACCGGGCTGTCAAAGACTCCCGCTCCGGTGGACGGCTCGTCTTCCTGGAAGATTATGATATGAACATGGCACGTTATTTGGTGCAGGGCGTGGATGTTTGGATGAACACCCCCCGGCGTCCGAACGAAGCTTCGGGAACTTCCGGGATGAAAGCAGCCATGAATGGGGTATTGAATTTCTCGGTTCTGGATGGCTGGTGGCGAGAAGGTTACAACGGCAAAAACGGCTGGGCAATTGGCCAGGATGGAGATATTTCCGACCTTGGTGAACAGGATGCCGAAGATGCCGAGAGCTTGTATTCGGTGCTTGAGAATGAGATCGTTCCCTGTTTCTATGGCAACCGCTCCACTGATAATCTTCCCTACGAATGGATCGGGCGGATCAAGGAATCCATTCGCACGCTTGCACCCCAATTCAGCACCCGAAGAATGGTGAAGGAATACCTCGAGAATTTTTATCTCCCCATATTGTTGGATAAGAAAAACCGCTAACCCTCAATTCTGGTTTTTGGATGGGATTCAAAAAAATCCGGGAGGATTAACCCAGCGCTCCCGGATTTTCCATTCAATCCACTGATAGAAAATGGAGTATAAATAATACTTGGTTCGGATAACTTTCAATTCGGACTGTAAGCAGGAGAAAAACTATGGAAATTACTTTTACCTGGGATGCACTTTTTGGCGGGCTGCTCATTTTCGGTCTGCGTCTCGTGGATATGTCGCTGGATACATTACGGGTTCTATTCGTCATGCGCGGCCGGAAAGGGTTGGCCTGGATCCTCGGCTTTTTTCAATCGCTTGTCTTCATTATTGCCATCAGTTCCGTGCTCACAAATCTTGGCAATATTTACAACATCATCGGCTACGCGGCCGGGTTTGCGACCGGCAACGTGGTGGGGATGAAGATCGAAGAACGCCTGGCTGTAGGACACTCCCTGATGACCATAATCAGTTCGATGCGCGGCGCGGCGATTGCGACTGCGCTTCGCAAGGAAGGCTATGCGGTCACCGAGATCCCCGCCCGGGGCAAGGATGGAACCGTTACGGTTCTGAACTGTAGCGTGCAGCGAAAGGATATCAGCAACATCGATACCATCGTCCTTGAGACGGATTCGAGCGCCTTTGTGACCGTGGAGGATATGCGCCCGGTTCGACGCGGATTCTGGCGAGCTTGACCCGGGGAAGATTGCCTGGATTAATATCGGGGCTGTTTCGCAACGGGCTGAAATTTTTTACCAAAAACAAACATATTTTTCCTTGACATTAGCGGGGAAGAATTCTATTATCTTAATGACGGAAACTTGATTCCGGTTGTGGGTGCATTTCCAATCAGGGCTGGGAAAAGGAGCATTGCATGTCCGATCTAAACACAGCAGTAACACTGATCCGGACGGGTCAAAAGGAGGAAGCTCAGGTGATCCTCAAGGAGATCATCCGCACTGATTCTCATAATATCCCTGCATGGTTCTGGATGGTGGAAACCCTGGAAACAAATGAAGACAAGATGAGGGTCATGGAAGTCTGCCGGAAGCTCAACCCCGAGGATTCCAAGGTTCAAAAAGCGTATGAAATGCTGAAGGAAGTTCAAGCTGCAGAAAACCAGGGAAGCGACTCCGAGCCCGGCACCCAGGATTCAGATGTTCCAACATCCGCAGTTGAAGTTGAGGAAGGGATCGAGGAGGCACTACCAGCTGCGCCGTTCGCCGCCGTACCGGTGATCCAGGCTGCTCCCGAATTGTTCGTTTCGCCGATTCCTGAACCCGAGCCACCCAAAAAAGAAGATATAGCCCCTGCTGCCTTCGCGGCCATCCCGGTCATCGCGGCATCAGCAGATATATTTACTCCCCCGCCGCCACCGCCTACCCCGTTGGAAGAAAAGCCAGCCACGCCCCCCTTCGTAGCGGGAGCAGCCGTGGCGGCTACGGCAGGATCCGCGCCGGCAGCCCCAGCACCCGCCTTCGAACCCGCACCGGTGGAACCCTCCGGCCAGAAACATCGCCGAAAACGAAGTTTGAAATGGCTGCTCCCAGCAGTTCTAATCTCGTTTGTGGTCTTCTTATGTGCAGGGGTCAGCTTTATCTACATTCGCCAGTTATTCCCATAATAGCAGCGCGCCATTTCATCCACAAACCTCCTGCGTCATCGATTGGGAGGTTTTTTCATTCAAAATTCAGAATCGCGTCAATAAAAATAAATCTTGTTATAATCTTTTTCATGCTTAAAAAAATATTTATCGGTATTGGAATATTTCTTCTGATAACTGCCTTGATCTTGGTTTTAATCCCCTCCACCCGTAACTCTGTTGCCTGGAGGCTTGATCAGGTTTTCATTCGCGTTCGCTCGCTGATCGCGCCCCCACAGGATGTATCCTTTCAACCAAATCAGACTTCTGATTTCAACCTGAACGCCACGCTGACTGCCCTTGCGCCAAGTGCCACGCCTCCAGCCACCGCCATGCCACAAAATACTGCCATCCCCACGCAGACTCCAGATCCCACAACCGCACCCCTTCCAGCGACAGCCAATATCAATGGGGGAAAATATTTCTCGCAGCACAATTACTTCAACTATTGCGCACCGGCCAACCTGGCAATGGCGATGTCTTACTGGGGGTGGAACGGAAATATCACCGATGTGGGCTCCGCGGTAAAACCCTATCCCCAGGATAAGAACGTGATGCCCTACGAGATGGAGGAATATGCCCGCGACCAGGGGCTCGGCGCGGTGACCAGGGTGGGCGGGGATATGGATACGATCCGGATTTTCGTATCGGCGGGGTTTCCAGTCCTGGTGGAGAAAGGCGTGTTCTTCCACGATCTTCAAGGAACATTGAGTTGGATGGGGCATTACCAGGTAGTCACCGGTTATGATGATAACCGCCAGGTGATCACCGCCCAGGACTCTTTTATTCGTCCGAATTACGAGCAATCGTATGAAAAACTTTTGGGGGAATGGAAAGGGTTCAACCATACTTACACGATCCTGTTTTCCCCTGAACGCGAGGAGGAGGTAATGAACCTCCTTGGGGAAGACGCAGACGAGATCCAAAACTACAAAAATGCCTACCTGGAAGCAGCGGACCTGGTTTACCGGGAAAGCGGCATCGACCAGTTCTTCGACTGGTACAATATCGGCACCAACCTCGTCAAGTTGCAGGATTACAATGGAGCTGCCCAGGCCTATGATGAAGCATTCACCGTCTATAACAATCTACCCAAGGATCTGAACAGTCGCCCCTTCCGCATTCTCTGGTACCAAACCGGGCCATTCTTTGCCTACTATTACACGGGGCGATATATGGATGTGATCAATTACGCCACTGAGAATTCAATTAAACTGGTGCGGGATAACGAACCTGCTCTCGAAGAAAGCTATTACTGGCGCGGTTTGGCGCGGCATGCCATCGGGGATACTGAGGGAGGCATCCAGGACTTGCGCCAGGCATTGATCTACCACGAAGGCTTCGGGCCCGCTCTTCAAACGCTGCAGTCCTGGGGGGTGAACCCGTAAAACAATGATCCGCCTCCTGCATTTTGCCGATGCGCATATCGACATGGCTGCCGGCCAGGGCCGGCATGACCCCCTCACCGGGTTGCCTGTACGAGTGCTGGATTTTTTGCATGCCCTGGATTCGATTATCGATACCGCGATAAGCGAAAAGGTGGATCTGGTCATCTTCGCCGGTGATGCCTATAAGGACCGCAACCCCTCTCCAACGTACCAACGCGAATGGGGACGCAGACTAATGCGCCTCGCGGAAGCGCAGATCCCCGCGCTGCTGGTGGTTGGCAACCACGACCTATCCCCAGCAGCGGGGAGGGCGAACACCCTGCACGAATTTGATACCCTCCAGGTACCATTTATCCATGTCATTTCCAAACCTGAATATTTGGGTCCGAATGATCTGTGGGGTCTGCCAATCCAGGTGATTGGTCTGCCCTGGGTCACGCGCTCTGGATTCCTGGCTGCCCGGGGGACGGGCGCGATGGATTCCGAAAAAGTGAATACCGAACTGGAGACCCTGATCGAGCAGCTGGTTGGAGATTGGATTGCCAGGGCAGACCCCGAATTGCCTCTCCTTCTGACCGCGCACGCTTCGGTGCAGAACGCAGTCTTTGGCAATGAGCGCAGCGTGATGCTGGGGTCGGATCTCATCCTCCCAGGTGGAATGGTTCGGGATTCGCGGCTGGACTATGTGGCGCTTGGTCACATTCACCATGCGCAGGATGTGAACCAGGGGAAACATCCCCCGGTTATATACCCTGGCTCGATCGAGAAAGTGGATTTTGGCGAAGCGCAGGACAAGAAATATTTCGTGATCGCCCAAGTGGTGAAGGGAAAGACCACCTGTGAATTCCGGGAACTATCGGGGCGCAAGTTCTATGACCGTTACCTGCGGTTTGATATGGGAGATAGCATGCCTGCTGCGGATGCCTTCCGGGCTAGCCTGACGGCGGCGTTGCCCTCACCAGAGGAAATGAAAGATGCCATCGTCCGCCTGGTTCTGGAATACCCGCGCTCTTGGGAGGGTTTGATCGATGAACCTGATTTGCGCGGGTATGCCTCGGGGTCGCTCGAATTTCACTTTATCCGCCGACCACAGGTCGAAGCCCGCATCCGACTGAGCGGAGGCGACTCAATCGCGAACCTTCCCCACAATGAACTAATGGTGGAATACCTTAAAATGATGAAGACACCTGATGATGATGTTGCCCGACTAAAACCTTTGATCGAGGAAGTGATCCGGCGCAGCCGGACGGAAGAGGAAAATTGAAATGACCGATTCGCTGGTCCAGATTATCATCATCTTGCTGCTTATCCTTGCCAACGGCTTCTTTTCCATGGCGGAGATCTCGTTGCTATCCGTCCGGCGGGGGCGCTTGGAGCAACTTGAAGAGGAAGGCGACAAGCGTGCCAGGGTTGCCCTGGAGGTTTCTTCATCGCACAACCGCCTGCTTTCCACCGTCCAGATCGGAATCACACTGGTTGCCATTCTCACCGGTGCCATCGGTTCTGCAGCACTGGGGAATAACCTGGCCGCGTTGCTTACCCAGGTGGAATTCCTGGCACCGATCGCCGACGGGTTGTCGATCTTCCTGGTGGTGCTCGTCATCACCTACCTGACCCTGGTGATAGGGGAGTTGATCCCCAAACGTCTGGCGTTGAACACCCCAGAAAGAATCGCACTTCAGGTTTCAGGAATGATGAAGACGATTGAAACAATTACCAGGCCGGTGGTCTACCTGTTGGGAAAATCCACCGAGCTGGGTTTGAGGATCCTGCGAATAAAGCCCTCCAATGAACCAGCCGTCACCGAGGACGAGATCATGAGCCTGATCTATCAGGGTATCGAGGAAGGTATCGTGGAGGAGAGCGAGCAGGACATGGTGGAGAGCATTTTTCGTTTTGGCGACCGTACCGCAGATGGAATCATGACGCCGCGAACGGAGGTTGAATGGATCGACCTGGAAGACTCCGAGGACCAGATCATTCATCTTGTAGCCAATGGCCGCTACGCCCGCTACCCGGTCAGCTGCGGCGACCTGGACCATATCCAGGGGATCCTGAATGCCAAGGAACTATTGGCACGCTGTGTCCGGGTTGAACCCATCGATTTTTCCACGCTGCTCAAACCGGCGCTTTTCATCCCTGAGAGCATGTCGGCGCTCACCATGCTGGAGCAATTCAAGCAGAAGGCTGCTGATTTTGCAGTGGTCATCGATGAATACGGTGGGGTATTAGGGGTTGTGACCATGCATGATGTTCTCACCGATATCATCGGCGAAATTTCCGACCAGGGAGGTCCCGCCGAGCCGGAAGTGCTGGAGCGTGAGGATGGGTCCTGGCTGTTGGACGGCATGCTGCCGGTGGAAGAACTCAAAGAGCTGATCGCGATCAAGGAACTCCCGGATGAAGATCGGGCCGGGTACCAGACCGCCGGTGGTTTTGTGATGTCCACCCTGGGGGGGGTTCCCTCCAGCGGCGAGCATTTTGAGTTGCTTGGTTACCGGTTTGAGGTGGTGGATATGGATAACCGCCGGGTGGATAAGATCCTGGTCAGCAAGCTGCCGCCCTCACTGGAAGATGACCCGTTGATATGATCCCCCGCGTTCTGCGTATTTCCGGGTTCCTTTCGTACCAGGAGCCCTGTGAGATCGACCTTTCCCCGGTGGAGCTTGCCTGCATCTCGGGGCTGAACGGGGCTGGAAAAAGCTCAATTCTGGATGCCATCACCTGGGTGCTCTTTGGAGAAGCCAGGCGGCGGGATGATTCGGTGATCAATTCGCACGCCCTGGCTGCGGAAGTCTGCCTTGATTTTGATTATGAGGACCTGCGGTACCGCGTGCAGCGCATCCGCCCCAGGGGGAAAAGCACCCAGTTGGAATTCTTCATCCAAAGCGCAGAAGATGAGTGGAAACCGCTGACCGAGGCAACCGTCAACCGGACGCAGGAGCAGATTACCCGGACGCTTCGGCTGGATTACGAGACCTTCATCAACGCTTCCTTCTTCCTTCAGGGGAGGGCAGACCAGTTTGCCCAGCAGACCCCCGGAGAGCGAAAGAAGATTCTTTCCGCCATTCTCGGATTGGATGAATGGGAACGTTACCGCGAGACGACTGGTGGAATGATCCGCGATTTGGAAAGGGAGAAATCCGGCCAAAACGCGATCCTGAACGAGGTACTCGCTGAACTTGGCGAAGAACCCGCCCGGCGCGAGAAGCTGGAGCAGGTTAAAACCAGCCTGGCCCGCGCTGGTGAGCTGCGCCAATCGCGGCAGCAGGCTTTCGAGACTGCAGGAAAGTTGACTGCGGTGCTGGCTGGGAAAAAGCAGAAAGTGGATATGCTGGCAGCGCAGGCAGAAAAGACCGGCAGCGAGCTGGAGTCTGTGCAAAGACAATTGGCCGATCGCCGCACGGAGGAGATCACCCTGAAGGAAAAGGTGAACCGCGCTGATGAGATCGAAGCCGGTTATGGCGATTGGCAAAAAGCGCGGGAGGCGTTGGAAGCATGGGACCGACTAGCAGAAAAATACCATGAGCTGGATGAAAAACGCGCTGCGCCGCGCATGGAGATCGAAACCGAGCGGGCGAAGCTTCTGACCGAGCAAAAACAGCTGCTGGAGCAACAGCGCCAGATCGCCGATGCAGAAAAAGCCACTCCAAGCCTCGATTCCCAGTGTAAGGAACATGCTGCCAGGTTGGTGATGCTGGCAACCCGTTTGGAAGACCGCCCCCGGGTGGAAGCGGATCTGGCTGAAAAAGTTGAAAGGCGCGGCGTACTGGTGGCGCAGAACGATCATCTACGTGAACAGATGGATGAGATCAAAGCCAGGCTGGAGTCCCTTCAGGATCTCCAGGGAGCGAAATGCCCCACCTGTGGAAAAGATCTGGCGCATACCGAGAGAGATGGCATCGTCACGGCGCTGGAAATGGAAGGGAAAGACCTCGGAGACCGTTACCGCGCGAATAAGGCGGAGGCGGAAACCTGCGCGCGCGAGATCGCTGCGTTGGAAACGGAGCAGAAGGAACTGAATACCGCGGCGGGCGAACGCGAGAATTTGCAGCTCGTCCATAACCGGGTGGAAACGGAACTTGCCACGAAGACCGAGCTGGTAAAAAGTTGGGCTTCCGCAGGCGGGAAGCGCCTGGAGGATGTGAACAACTTGCTGCAAGGCGGTACATTCGCGGAGATCGCGCGCAAGAATCTCGAAAAACTCAATACACAGGTTGAAAAGCTGGGATATGATACCGAGGAACACCGTACCGCCCGCAAGGCAGAGCAGGAGGGGCGAAAATTTGAGGAGGAGCGCAATTCACTGGGGGAAGCCCGGGCTGCGCTGGAGCAGCTTGCCCGCGAAACCGAAACTCTGCAGGAGCGCGTTTCCACGCTTGAAAAAGACCTGGCTGCGCAGCAGGAACAAGCCTCTGCGGCTGCCCGCGAATACTCGCAGGAATCGGCTGGGCTGGCCGACCTGGAAGCGCTTGAAACCGGGGTCCGCCAGGCGATGGAGGAGGAAGCCAGGCTTACCCGTGAAACCGGCGCAGCCCAGCAGAATGTGGATGTGCTGGAGGTCCTGAAAACCCGCCGGGAGACCCACCAGGTCGAGATTGACGAAATTGCCGAAAAAATTTCCCGCCTGAAAATCCTGGATCGGGCTTTCAGCCGCGAAGGTCTGCCTGCCATGCTGATTGAACAGGCGCTGCCCGAGATCGAATCCAGGGCAGGCGAGCTGCTGGACCGCCTGACGAATGGCGGTATGACCATCCGATTCGATACCCAGAAAGAGTACAAAGATAAAAAACGAGAGGATAAGAAGGAAACCCTGGATATCCTCATCAGTGACGCCGCCGGGATGCGGGAGTATGAGCTCTATTCGGGTGGCGAAGCTTTCCGCATCAATTTTGCCATCCGCCTGGCACTTTCGCACGTGCTTGCCCAGCGGGCAGGCGCGAGGCTGCGAACCCTGGTGATCGACGAGGGTTTTGGCAGCCAGGACGCGGAAGGCCGGCAGCGGCTGCTGGAAGCCATCAACATGGTGCGGCCCGATTTTGCACTCATCCTGGTCATCACTCACCTAGAAGAGCTCAAGGATGCTTTCCCCAGCCGGATCGAGGTGGAAAAGACATCGAAGGGGTCGCGAGCCAGGGTGATGACCGAATGACGCTCCTTTCGGTCCGGCTTGGCATCCAGCAGCGCATCCTACCTGCCTACAGGGTTCCTTTCTTCGACATGCTCGCCGGTGAGTGCGAAGGGGGGTTATCCCTATTTGCAGGTGATCCGCTTTCCGGGGAAGGTGTAATAACCGGGGTACCTTCAGTTTCCCGGCTTTATCATGCCAATAATCACCGCCTGCCGTTCGATCTCGGCGGAGCGCTCTGGCAAACTAATATATTGGACTGGGTGAGGGAATGGGACCCCGAGATTTTGATTTGCGAGGCGAACCCGCGTACCCGCACCTCACTGGCTGCAATTCGAGCTGTGAAAAGCAGGGGTGGCAGAGTCATCGGGTGGGGGTTGGGTGCGCCTGAATTCAAAGGGATGCTTGCGCCATTCCTGGAATCCTACCGGAGGAGAGTACTTTTCGCGTATGATGCGATCATTGCCTATTCCCAGACCGGAGCAGATCAATATGCGCGATTGGGCATCCCCCCAGAGCATATCTTTACCGCTTGCAATGCTGTTGCAGGGAAGCCCTCTCATTCCGCGCCGGAGCGAAAACCAACCGCCACCGCTGCGGAAATTCAACTTCTCTTTGTGGGCAGATTGCAGGAACGCAAGCGTGTGGACCTGCTGCTGGAGGCTTGCGCGGGGCAGCCTGAGGGGATGCAACCGGAACTTTGGATCGTCGGCGATGGTCCTGCGTTGGATATATTGCGGGAAAAAGCCAAAAAGGTTTACCCGCGCGCTGTTTTTTTTGGCGCGCTGCAGGGGAGGGAGCTTGAGGAAAAATTCACCGCGGCTGATCTCTTCCTCCTACCCGGAACTGGCGGGCTGGCGGTGCAGCAGGCGATGAGCTTTGCCCTGCCGGTGATCGTGGCCGAGGCAGATGGCACCCAGGAGGACCTCGTCCGCCCGGAAAACGGTTGGCGGGTTACCCCGGGGCACTTGGATGAATTGACCAAGACCATTACCCTGGCGCTCCGAGATATTTCCATCCTGCGAGCGATGGGTCTGGAATCCTACCGGATTGTTTCCCGGGAGATCAACCTGGAGAGAATGGTGGAGGGGTTCAAGAAGGCGATTCTTTTCACGCTCTCAAATGCATCCCGGAAGGGGGGGTAGGGGATGCGTGTTCTGCTGGTTGCTGATGGACGTTCCCCCATCACCCGGAGCTGGGTGCGGATGGTGGCATCCGCGGGTTTTGAGGTCGATCTGGCTTCCACTTTCCCCTGCGCACCCTTCGAAGGAATTCGTTTTCTGGAGATCTTCCCGGTGGCCTTCGGGGCTCTATCTGGCAGCCAGGTGGATTCTGGTAAAACCGGAATCATACGACCATCTGCGATGAGAAAGCTGGTTGGGCGTTTCCGTTCGGCATTGATGGGCGGCCGGTATACGCTCGGACCGGCCACGCTGCCATTTTATAAGGAAAAATTTCTACGCTTTATAAATCAATCCAACCCGGACCTTGTGCACGGATTGCGCATTCCATTTGAAGGCATGCTGGCTGCCCACACCCCTTCCGGAATTCCGCTTGCCATTTCCATTTGGGGCAACGATCTAACCTTTCATGCCCGCGGATCGATGGCGATGGCCTCCCGCACACGGGCAGCGCTTTCCCGGGCCAACGGGTTGCTGGCAGATGCCCACCGTGATATCCGCCTGGGATTGGAATGGGGCTTTGGGGATGGCAATCCCAGCCTGGTGGTCCCCGGCGGCGGGGGAATCGACCTGGATGAGATCGTCGCTGCCCTGCGCTTGGCTGATCCCTTCCCGGAACTTGTGCCTGATTCGCGCCCGCTGGTGGTCAACCCGCGCGGGTTCCGCCCGGGAAGCGTCCGGAACGACACCTTTTTTCAGTCAATCCCCATGGTTATAAAAAAAGCCCCGGATACGATCTTTGCCTGCGCCGGGATGCTGGGGCAGAAGGAAGCCCAGGATTGGGTGGAGAAACTTGGAATTAAGGAAAGCGTCCGTTTACTGCAATTTTTACCCCAGACGCAGCTCTGGCAACTTTTCAAGAGGTCCCTGATCTCGGTATCCGTATCCCAGCACGATGGCACGCCCAACTCGCTGCTGGAAGCGATGGCCATTGGCTGCCTGCCGGTGGTCGGGGATATCGAATCCACGCGCGAGTGGGTGGAGGATGGGAGGAACGGTTTCGTGGTTGACCCGGGCGACCCTGAGGCGCTTGCTGGAGCCATCCTGAAGGGATTGGGGAATGCAGATTTCCGAAAAAAGGCAGCAAAGGTGAATACTGCGATCATCCGAAAGCGGGCGGAGCGGAGCAGGATTGCAGGTTTAGTCTCCATGTTCTATAAAGATCTGATACATATCCGAAAACTTGTTTCTTAAATAGTTCCAGTTCGATTTCTCCAAATTTCGACACATTTCCTTTTTATAAATATCCCCCGAATGGCGGAGTGCAATAACCCCCGTGTGCTGGATGTGTTTTTAGATGGAAAGCCGTAAGATAGTAATTAGGCGGCATGGGATTCCAGCTCATTTTTATTTGCTTCGACCTGGTTCTTTTGGTCGCTAATAAATCAAAAAAGGAGGTTAAATATGAAGAAAACCCCACTCATTTTCGGTTTAATTGTTGCAATCTCTATATTGGTTGCGGGATGCACTCCAGGATCATCAGCACAAGTAAATACTCCTGTCCCGAGCTCACAGAACGGCGAAGTAAATGTGCCCGGTGTTAGCATAAAGATCAACGTGCCTGGTCCAAACCCAATGGTAAATACGGCTGGTTCGAATGGTCAAATTGCCGGCACATTACTGGGCATCTGGCATGGGGTCATTTCCCCGGTAACCCTCGTGTGGTCATTCATCGATCCAAATATTCAGATGTACGAAGTGCATAACGATGGAAGTCAATATAACCTGGGTTTCCTGTTGGGAGTGGCAATAGTGTTTGGCTTGATAGGGTTATTTGCCGGTCGGAGACGCTAATTAAGATAAGGTTTGAACTCAAAGATTTCCAAATGGAAAAGTAAAGAATTTGCTGGCAGGTTGTCCAGCCCTGCTCCTTCCGGACCAAGTGTTGGACATTATATAAAAAGAAATCACAAGAAAGGAGAAAATAATGAAACTAACCCCCCCAAAAACAATAACCTGGTGGATCGCTCTCATCCTTGGTGCCCTAGGGTTCCTCGGTTATACGGGTACCATTCCCGCTTTGAGCCCCTTTGCTTTCTTTCTCGTCCTGGCAGGGCTTATCTTATTGCTTGTTGCGTGCCTCGTTAGGAACCTTTAATAGTTTAGTGCCTATTGTTCCCTGGGGTTGATGAACCGGTCCGGACACCCCAGGGATTGTGGTCGTAATAAATCAAGGTTAATTATAAAAAATCCATAAAAGGGGAAAAGGAAATTCACTTTATGATGCCAATAGGGGATGACAATTCCACTCGAAGAACTATCCCATACGTCACTTATGGACTGATCGCGGTTAACATCATTTTTTTTGTTTTAGAGTTGTTGAGCGGTGATGCCTTTATTGAGCAGTGGGCATTCATTCCCGTCCGGTTTCTAGCAAATCCATTCGCTGCTTCGCTAACGCTATTCACATCCATGTTCATGCACGCCGGGTGGGCTCACCTGCTGGGAAATATGCTTTATTTGTGGATATTTGGTGATAACGTGGAAGATCGATTTGGGCACATCAAGTTCTTGATCTTCTATCTGATCTGCGGGCTTGCGGCAACATTTGGGCAGTTGATATTCAATACCGGATCAACCATTCCGAACCTTGGAGCATCTGGGGCAATCGCCGGGGTACTTGGAGCTTATATTGTGCTATTCCCGCAGGGAAAAATCAACGTGATGCAAGGACAACGTGCAATTCAGGTTCCGGCTTTGATAGTGATTGGACTCTGGTTTGTGCTTCAGTTCTTTAGCGGTATCGGTTCCCTTTCCACAACTGCTGATACGGGTGGTGTCGCTTACATGGCTCACATTGGCGGATTTTTGGCAGGGATTCTTCTGACCTTTTTATTTCGTGGGAGCGACAGGTCGAAGGTAACGAACTAAATAGCTAGGTATCAATTTTTATAAAGGAGATATTTCATGAATACTACAATTATTACCATCGTTGTTGTGGTGGTGCTGATGGTGATTGCCGGAGCATTATTGGCTCCCGTTTTTGCCCGCCGAAAACGTTCAGCTAAGTACCAGGATAAATTTGGGGCTGAGTATGATCGCACCGTGGAGAGCACAGGCAGTGAGAAAAAAGCACAGGCTGAACTGGGCGAACGACAAAAGCATGTGGATAGTCTAAATATCCGGCCGCTTTCCTCAAACGAGCGGGAGCGTTATTTGGCTGAGTGGAAAGCTGTTCAAACGAAATTTGTAGACCAGCCCGGAGAAGCAACCGTTGAAGCAGATCACCTGATCATGGAAGTCATGAATGTTAGAGCTTATCCGGTTTCGAATTTTGAAGAGCGGGCAGCGGATATATCGGTTAGTTATCCCACCCTGGTGAGCAATTACCGCGCAGCTCGCGCCATAGCGATTAAAAATGAGCAACACCAGGCAGATACAGAAGAATTAAGGCAGGCGTTTATTTATTACCGGTCTCTGTTCGATGAATTACTGAAACTAGAAACGATAGCACCGGAAAAGAAATGAATCAGAATTGATGGTTTGAGGGGTTAATATTTCATTCCCCGAAGACCAGAGTAGGCAGAAGAATCCGAAAAGCCATGAATTATTCGGATTTTTTTATTTCGGAGTCTTGGATTTTAAGGTGCGACCTTAGCTTTAATGAATTCTGCGGATCGCTGATTTTTGATACTTTATGTGTATGAGCCTGATCCGGTTGAAATTGGGGATATTATCCCGGAGGGATCACCTCGCTCATTTCCCTTGAGAATGGGTTCAGCTTTCTCAATCATATCGGATAGTTGTTCCATACTACTTATTATCAAGGGTATAGGTGGCTCATCCAACGCCTCAACGGTTTCTCTTAATCTCATCAAACGATCTTTAAGATCCGAAATTTGAGCAGCTTCTCCGATGAGAGCCCGGTGAGTTACCAGTCTGCGCCAAAGGATTTGGCACACGACGGATAATGGTGGCGCGAGAATTAGGCCAATAATCCCAAAAGCATCCCCTAAGACAAGCAGTAAAACGATGGTGAGGATCGGATTATCCCATTTACGGTTGCCAAGCCGTGGTTTAACCCATATCTGCAATGCAATTAGAACACCGATCGCATAAACTGTTGTAAATACGCTGAGTTGCACACTTGTTAGCAAACCGACCAGAATGGTTGGAATTACTGCCAGGAAAGGCCCCACCACTGGGACCAGGCACGCAAGTGCCCCTACAACTCCAAGCAAAACCGGGTAAGGTGATCCCAATAGCCAATAACCAAGAACCAGTAGTAACCCGGCAAAGAGACTAAGATAACCTTGGCCGCGAATATATGCCCCCAGGTCAGGTTCGATCACGCGCCAGATACCGCGTGCCTGTTTTCGCTGACCGGAAGGAAGTAAGGAGAGCCATAATCGTTCAAAATGGATTTGATTAACGCTCCAATAGATGCTCAAAAAGAATATGATGAGCAAAGCAGCCAAAACTCCGCCAAACCCCTTCAAGAAACCAAAGATGGTTGGCAGCACAAGCTGTCCTTGTTCTCCGGCGATTGCTATAAATACAGTGCTGGGAGGTGGCAGCCAAGAGGCCAAAGTCTGCTGGAAGGTAGTACCTTCCAACCAGAAGGGCAATGTCCATGCATTCTGTTTTGATAAACCTGCTCCAAAATCTTGAACTTCATCAATTGCAGCCTTACCCGTCAGGAAGATAATTACAAGGAACGCTCCCAGAACCAGCATGTAAAGTATGATCCATGCTATTCGTACTAAGAATTTCCTCCCAGCTAGGCGATTCAACAAGGGTCTTAATACTGCGGCAAGCACAACCGAAATTAATATATAAGCGATGATCACCCGGAACTGCCATAACACAACCAGCGCCAGAAGCGAAGTTAGAACAGCTATTCCGATTCGGATAATCTGCTTCGTCATGGCTTGCCTTCAGGAGGAACCTGTGCCAAAAGGGCGTCCAGATCCGTTGTTATGGTTTCGATCTCATCCATCACCTTATCCACCTGCTTAACCCTTTGGGTGGATCCACCTTTCTTAAACCTAGCCTGCCGGCGCAGCCCGAGGGCTAGGTTTTGTGCATCATACCGCAACCGGCTTGTAGCATCGCGCCTGGTTGAGTCCTCAGGCTCCACTGTACCGGGGCGAAAGAGGAATCGATCCAATAAGATCTGGATGATCGCGGCGAGTGGGATTGCCACCAGCGCACCAATAACCCCAAAAAAGGTGCTAAAGGTGAAAATTGCAAGCAGGGACACGAAAGGATTAACCCCAACTGCCTTGCGCATGACGCGCGGAACAAGGAGGTTGTTTTCCAATTGTTGAATGATCACTGTCGCAAGGATCACCCAGATCAGCTTGGAAGGCGAGATGGACAAAGCGATAAATGCCGCCGGGATCGCCCCCAGAATCGGACCGACCATCGGCACAACTTCCATAACGCCAGCGATGAGTGCCAGGATAAGGGCATTCGGCAATCCGATTATCAGGTACGCGATCAAAGCCATGACTCCGATGGAAAGGCAAAGGACTCCCTGCCCTGCCAGAAAGGAACCCACCTTGGTTTCCATGGCAGAAATCATCTCGCCAATGCTGTCGCGTTGATCCTTCGGAAGGAGAAGCAGCCAGGATTGAATTGTTTGTGATCCGTCAAGCGTCCAATGAAATGCCAATAAAAAAATTGCCAGAAAAATAAAAATTAATCTCACCCCAGATATCACATACCCCAATGCCTGTTCTGCAGAAGCAAGCACCTGCAGTCCTGTTTGTTGATCCGGCGCAAGGTTTGGAAGCGCAGCAGGAAGAAAATCTCCCAGACCCACAATCATTGGATTTCCAGTATCTGCTAGCCACAACCGAAGATTTTGATAGTATCCCGGAACATCTGCGATAATCGCTGAACCCTGGTCCAGTACTAATGGAAATAATAGCAGCATAAAACCAATAAAAAACAACAACAACAGAATGAATATTGAAATAAACCCTGCGATCCGGGGGACTCCTCTTTTATTCAACCAGTTGATCACCGGTCGGATGACCGTTCCCATCAGGATGGCGATGAACACGATAAAAATTACCTGGTAGAACCGGTATAAAAGCCAGAAACCCAAGGCAACAAAAACCAGGAGTAGCGTTGCCCACATCACCTTGCGAAAAGTCCAGGCATCCAGTTTGGAGGGAGGATGTGAATCCATGCTTTCGTTACACTCCTATAATCACCCAGAGAAAATTCATGAGGAAAAAGATATCGCTGATGACAATAATTAATTGATTCATCAAGTGCCTCGAGGTCGTGGAAATTTGAGAATGATGAGTAGTGTTTTCATGCTGTTTCGATATTTAATAAGAGTATTTTTTACGGTATTAATTTCACCATACATTAATGAAGAAAACGATCCCTAACTTTGGCTGCAATTTGAGGATTCGTCATTTTGTCCACGGTTTCGACACCAATAATGCGTTCCCCGAGATTTTCATGTTTGAGGTATGTCTCAAATTCGATCTTCGCCTCCCCTGGGCCAAAGATCCAAATTGAATCTGCATCCCGCAGAAATGGAATAACCGCATCAAAGAATTTTCCGACATGGTTTCCATATTGCCGGTCCCGCACATCCTCTGCGGTTGAACCTTGAGAATTATTGGATGCTTTTGAATTCGTTCCGCTTGAAAATCGGACATGTTTTTCAAGGTTCGACTTGATTTCAAGTGTGAACTCTTCTTCATTCTCAATTGTCACGAGGACAACTTTACGGTGGTCGATCCACAGACCCACAACTTTACTCATATTGATCTCCTCTGCGTTTTGCCCAAAACACGATTGCTGGATTTTCCATATTTATTGATTTACCCAATTCTGTCCAATACATAACCACTAGAGACTAACCATATTAACCCCCAGGCACTCCCCAGTACGATCCCGGCTAAGACATCCCGCGGGTAGTGTGCCCCAACATACATGCGTGTGATCCCTACCATCAATGCGGCCGCGAAAAAAAGTAAGTTCACCCAAATACTGACATGAAAAAAATTAGTCAGAAATACAGCCAGGAAAAATGCCTGGCTGGTATGCCCACTCGGGAATGAGTGACCGATCGCCCTACCCCCGATAATGCGTGCCTCTGTCATCTGGAAAGATGGCCGCGACCGGTGGATCAATATTTTTATCAACAGGACTATCAACCATAACAAAACAGAACCGAGTATGAGTTCATATGCAAGGCGGCGATTATTTGTAAAAAAAAGAACCAGGGTAATCACCAGTGCGGAAATTCCACTGCCCAGTTGCGTAAAAACAAACATGAACCGATCCATCCAAATGGAGCGGTCCCCATAGACATTGAAATACGAAAAAACCCAGGCATCAATTATTTGGCCAGCTGACCACACTAAAGAGACAGCTAGGATCCCGAAAATCAAAAGCAGGCTGGTTAGAATTTTATGGTTCTTAATCCCATCCCAAAAGATGTTGCGCAGGTAAGAAGGAATCACTAAAAGGACAACAATAAGTCCAATTGTGGTGATAATCAACCGCGCGGTTGATTGATGACCACTGACCCAAAAGGTAATTCGGTCGCACGGACAGGATGAATTAATGTCTGATGCAGGCTGCATTGTTATTTTCTACCCTGCTTCCCGGCTGACTGTTTTGCCTCTTTGGATGATGGGTGCCCGACCATAACTCCAAGGACACGCCGGCGTAATTCCATGTGCACTTTCCCTTTTCCGATGAGGATTCCATCTGCCAGGATTTCCATGGCAGGGCGGGTACGGATTTCCAATTCACTCACCTGGTAGTGCTGGATGCGGGCATCCTCCAAGAATTCCGCACCCACTCCCTCGAAGACATATTTCAAAAGCTCAAGCTTAGAAAGGTCAGCAAAAAACAGAACGTCCAAGAGCCCGTCTTTGAAACAGGAGGGAGAGCCAACCATGTAATGGGCGCCAATATACGGCATATTTGAAACCAGGACCACATAACCCAGGTTATGAATTCTCTGCCCATTATTCAGGGTCAGATGTATTTCCGCAGGTGGTGTGGTCGCCAACGTTTTCAGGAAATCACCGATCCGGGCAAGGTTTCCATGTTGAATATCATCAGCAGATGGAAAAAGGGTCGAAATCAACCCTACTGAGACTTCTTCCAAGAATGGAGTGGTAATTCCACCGCAGGTTACCATACCCATATCCACTTTAATTCGCCGGCCGGACCGAAGGATGGCGATGGCAGCTGGAATGTCATCAGGGATACCCAGGCTGAGGGCAGTATTGTTCTGCGAACCGATCGGGATAATCCCCAGGGTGGCACTTGTACCTGCCAGGCTGCGAGCAACTGAAGTGATTGTGCCATCGCCCCCGCATACCACGAACAATCGAATCCCCTTTGCAAGCGCATCTTTGACTGCTGCTGGCAGGTCGACCCCCGGTTCGACTAAATAGGTTTCAGGAACCATGTTCCATGCTTGCATTTCATGGATCACATCCACGATTTCGACAGGGGTTGATCTGGCAGCTCCTGCAATGGGGTTAAAGATCAGTTTTGCTCGCAGGTGGCGCTTATTAGTTAAGGGAGTTTTCTGATTGTCAGTTTCAACCATTCTTGCCACTCTTTTTTTTTATTGAGTCTTTACCTGAATCTTTTTCAAGATGAGACACTTGGGCTATCTACAATAACATCCTGAAAATCAGGTTTTTTTAAAATCGATAAATCCTTTTTCGACAGCGACCGAGATCAGTTGTACCCGGATTTGATCTCCGACATCCAAGCCATCATATCCATGCACCAGTTTTCCCTCAACCGGGATATCAAGAAGCCGGACCCAGGTTCCTTTCTCGGAAGCCCCTGTCACAATTGAATTAAACTGCTCCCCGATTCTCGATTCCAGGAGAAGCGCGGCAGCGGATTTTTCAACTTGTCTTTCCACCTTCTTAGCCGCATCTTCAGCTTCGGTACAATGAGCTGCTAGAATATCAAGCTCCTCTTTACTGTACGGAACATGCTGTCCATTCAAGGCTGCTTTTAATAATCGTTGAGTAAGCAAATCGGGAAAACGTCGATTTGGAGCTGTTGAATGAGCATAATCCTGGACTGCCAGGCCAAAGTGACCGGGGACATTCCCATTGGGTAGTTCGGCAACATATTCTCCCGGCCCCAATAACTTGATGATCGCCAATGATAAGTCGGTGAATCGAACCGTATCAGCCGCTTTTTCTTTAATCAGGAACTCTTCAAGCGCTTTTGAGTCAGGGTTCATGGGTAGTTTGATGCCGTGTTCTCCCGCAATGTCCACGATCCGCTCCCAGCGTTTTGGTGTGCGAACCACCCGACGGATGGATGGTGATTTCTTGCTTGATAAATATCGCGCAGTCACTCCATTAGCCGCTATCATGAAATCTTCAATGATCTCTTTGGCGCGGTTCTTTTCTTCAATTTCGAGAGAGCGAACCTGATCCCCATCAAATCTTGGTTTAGTCTCAATTGTCTCAAGGCTAAGAGCCCCATTGACATGCCGAAGATTCTTCATCCGTTGGGCGATCTTGTCCTGCAATCGTAGATTCTCTTCGAGTCCATTAATTGCCTGTACAGCTTCAGGAACAGGTCCTCTCCCTTCCAACCAGGCTGCCACACTGTTGTAGGCGAGTTTTGCATGATTGTTGACTGATGCAAAGTAAACATCCGAATCTTCCAGATAGCCATCTGCGCCGACCGTAATATCAACCACAATGGATTCGCGATCTTCATTAAGGTTTAAGGAGGTAAGGTCCGTGGATAGTTTTTCGGGTAGCATGGGGAAGATCATTGCAGCGGTGTAAATAGAGGTTGTATTATGGCGGGCATGTTCATTGATCGCTGACCCATTTCTGACCAGAGAATCAACATCTGTAATAGCCACGAGAACCTTCACCTTATCTCCAGGAAGAATCTGAGCGGTGGTTAATTGGTCCAGATCAAGCGAGTCATCATTATCAATGGATGACCATAGAAGTCCCCTGAGATCGCGCCTGGGTACGACATTCATTGGGGCAGGGGTCTGAATCGTTTCCAGTTCTGCCCGTGCTTCTTTGGAAAAATCAGGCAGAAAACCTCTATCCAGCATGGCTTGGCGAGCCAGGCCCTGTAGGATCTCTCTGTGCTTAAAAATGGTTCCATTCATTAAGAAGGACACACCGGTCATTTTTGAACTATGCAAGTTGATTGAATATAAATTATTTATATTCTGGACTGAGAGATTTCTTTTACCATTTTGGCAGTTCTTTCTGGTTTATCTACACGAGTCGCAACATCAGCCTGGGAAATAATTCCCAGGATCTTGCCATCTTTATCAAGGATTGGGATCCGCCGCAATTGATTCTTTGACATTGAATCCATTGCTTTCTGAAAATCATCTTCCGAAAGGTGGCTGACAACTTCGGCTGTCATCACAACTGCCACTTTGGTGGTTTTTGGATCTTTTCCTTCGGCCATGACTTTCATTACCAAATCGCGATCAGTAACGATACCAACCAATTTCCGGGTATTCTCGCTCTCGATCACAGGCACCGAACCGACATTCTCGCTTCTCATTAATATGGCCGCTTTTACCACCAAGTCATTAGGCAGGCAGCAAACCGGGTTACTCGTCATTACCTCATTGCATCTTTTCATCACTAACTCCTCATAATTCCATTGATTATTTCATCCGTGGGTGGATCGATTAGCCTAAAATCATTTTCCAAGTTATTGATCCTATAAACAGCCTGGTTTCCCCACGAACGCCTGGTTTCGATCGTGGAATATTACCCGTGATTAATTCCAACCTGTTGTTGACCAGTCCCAATATAGGTTTGCGGTGTCCGTAATCACACTCTCGATGACCTACGCACGACTTCATTATATAGGTTTGCGGTGTCCGTAATCACACTCTCGATGACCTACGCACGACTTCATTCAACCATAAGTACCCGTAAGTCTAAATCATCTTTAATAGGTTCAAGACGATGAGGATGATCGCGATCACGATCAGTACATGAATCCATTTACCTGTTTTTGGGAAGCGGGGACTGATATTTCGTCCGAAAGCTCCGAGCGCCCACAGGATCACAAGAATTAGAATGATTGTCCAAAACATGATATTTCTCCTTTTGAATTATCAGAAACCGATCTGTTTGATGCCTCCCGGATTTATAACCGGGGGTTATTGACCTAATGGTTTGATTAGAACAGTGAAAACTCCCGCTGTTATGGCAATGAAAACCAGGATCACCCATAACCCACCAATCGCAGGGATAAGCTGGAGTAACACAACCCAGGTGGTGAGAAAGACCGTAAACAGAAGCAATATGATGTTTCTATTTGATCTTCCCATGGAAGGAGTCCTTTATATTGATGAATAGGATTAGAACTACCGCCATCAACAGCAAGGCAACGATTCGATTTAATCTTTTCATGGTTGAAATCCTTTCAATTCATGTAATTGGTCAATATTGAGCACAACTTTCAACCAGGTGATTACCAGATCACATTTGAAAAGATCATGGGTGAACGTTTGTATGACTTTCATACTTTTTGCAGTCAATCCGAATCCCTGCAGCAATTCGATCTTCATCAGTAACCGTGAAAAATCTGATCATCAACCTGGTAATGTCATTCAAAATATGAATAAAATTAATAATTTCATTTGGCTGATTTATTTTTGAATCAAATTTTTCATTCGAGGTTTCCATTTAAGCACCTTATTCTTAAGACGTGTGTTGATCAGTAGTCGTAGTATGTGTGACGCCAACAACAGGACCACGCGGGCGATAGAAGATCACCCAAATTAATCTTTCAAGCGCCCAGGCGATCAGGGGATATACCACCATGGCGATAATGGTGGAGATTTCAAGCACCATACCACCAGCGGCAGGTGTCGCGGTAAGCCCGGAAAAGGGTATTAAGAAAAAGTCAGTGATCCTATAAATTAAGGCAGCAATCGGGCTTTCCGGATTCGCCCCGATCAATTTAAGGATAACGCGAAGCGCTAGCAAGGCTTCGAGTATGCCAAAAAACCACCAAACCAACTGGGTGGCCTTAAAAGTGAAAATCCGCTGCTCACGTCCGGGTTCTGTTTGACTCGTTTGAACTTCTGACATTCTGTTGTTTGTCATATTCGCCTTTTTGAACCTGCTCCAAGTTGATTAAATTCGAGAATTAGCACCAGGGTATTGCAGAGGTGCATAAAAGCACCTCTGCTCCTCATCTCTAATTTGAGAGATTCATTGCCGGTTTTTATACTCTGCGGCGTACCAGGTGAACGATCGCGATCAAGATGATTGCACCAACGAGCGAAACCAGCATGGTTGGAATAGTAATTGCGTCGTTGATCGAACCAATACCCAGCAGCGGGCTGATAAACCACCCGGCGATAAAAGCACCCACAATACCAACCACGATGTTGATCAGCAGGTTTGCCCGGTCATGCATTATCTCACTGGCCGCCCAGCCAACAATTGCTGCAGCGATTAGATAGATGATTATGTTCATTATTTCTCCTATTGAAAATTCGTTTTGTACGGAATACCGTACGTGGTTTTTTTGATCCGACCTGATTCTCAAATGGGACGAGGGTCAGATCAGACCTTTCAGGACCGATGCGTTAAGCACCTACCTTTTTAAGACTTGCTTCATACTCAGTCACGCGCTTTTCGACTTCATTGGCTGCTGCCTCGCGGCTGTAGCCGTACTTTTCCTGGAGGATGCCCACCATGACGTCGTACTTGCCGGCAGCCCGATCCAGGTCATCGTCGGTGAGTTTTCCCCACCAACCTTTTGCCTGACCCCGGATTTGTTTCCACTGGCCTTCAAAAATATCTTTGTTCATTGTTTCGTCTCCTTTTCTTTCTGATAGCTGCCCCAGGTTTCGCCGGCGCTCGGGACAGCGTAGTGCGCCGGTTGTATTTGTCCTTCCGATCAGCCTGTTAATTATTTAAACAGGGATACTCGCAGCAACATTTCGGAGTCGTTCAGTCACACGCTCTGGCGTCTCCCCCTTGCTAATAAACGCATCAGCGCCAGCCGAGAGTGCGGCTTGTTGCCGGGCATCCAGATGGCTGATGAGGACGATGACCAGCGCGGCCGGGCAGGCTTCTCGAAGTTTTTCAAGCGCAGCAGTGGGCGATTCGGGAAGTAGATCCCAATCCACCAAAAGCATATCTGCGTGGCTGACGGGCGCCTGAGCCAAAGTGGTCAACCAATCAGCCGCTTCACCTACCACTTCCATCTTTAAATCAAGAAGCAGGAGGCGCAGGGCGGAGCGCTCGTCGAGTTTTGCGTCGGCCAAATATACGCGAGTCATGAATTTATCGTACGACAAAGACTCCCCGGCTGAAACCATCAGCCGGGGAGTCTTTGTATCCACCACTTGGGGGAATCTTAACTCAGGATCAGATAACGAGGCCATGCCGCAAAGCCAGGGTCACGGCTTCGGTGCGGCTGGAAACCCCCAGCTTGGCTAGAATATTACTGACGTGGGATTTGATCGTGGATGGGCTAACCGTCAGCCTTCCGGCAATTTGGGTATTATTCAGACCTTCAACCATCAAGGCGAGCACTTCCCGTTCTCGTTCGGTCAGGTCAAGGCCTGGCTCGGGGGGTTGTCCTGCGGTTTGGACGATAACCTGGGCAACATCAGGGGATAAGGTGGCACGCCCCGCATTGGCTGCCCGAATGGCTCGGGCGAGTTCATCGGCTGTAACATCTTTCAATAAATACCCGATGGCCCCGGCTTCCAGCACATTCTTGATCAGATTCTTGTCCTTAAAACTTGTGAGGGCGATAACCTGAACTTTTGGAAAACGTTGCCGGATGGCGCGGGTGGCTGCTGCACCATCCATCCCCGGCAGGACCATATCCACGAGGACCACATCCGGTTGTACTTCATCACATAGTTGGATTGCTGCTTCGCCGCTTTCGGCTTCTCCCGCCAGCTGCAGATCACCATAGACCATAAGAAAGGTCGCCAGGCCGCGGCGGACCATGGCATGGTCATCGACCACCATGACGTGAATGGGTTTGGATACAGTTTCGGTCATAAACCCTCCTGTTTTCCCCAGCAGATCATGATATCCGTTCCCTGGCCAGCCTGGCTGGTGATCGTCAATCTTACTCCCGCTCCTTTTGCGCGTTCGCGCATCATCCCCAATCCGTAATGACCGGAAGAGGTTTTTTTGGAAGGATCAAATCCGCAGCCGTCATCCCGGATGTGCAGCACCATCCCTGCAGGGGTCTGCCGTAATTCAATTTCCACCTGGCTGGCTTTGGCATGTTTGGCAATATTGCTCAATACCTCCTGGCAGATCCGGTAAATGACCACCTGCGTATCAGCAGGCAGGCTAGTCTTTCCGCTAATTGTCACTTCAATCGGGATGTTCATCCGGCCGGCGAAAGCATTACCAAGCAGCCGCAGCAGGTCGCCTAAATCTGAATCCGTCAAAGTGGATGGTTTCAGTTCAGCGAGCAGGGTCCGCATTTCAGCCAGAGCACCCCGGGTCAGCCTGCGCAGATCCTGCAGGGCCTTGCGTGCCTCAGCGGGATTCTGCTCCCAAAGCTGGGGAAGCACTTCTGCGATCAGCCCGGCAGAAAAAAGAGACTGGTTAACCGCATCGTGCAGGTTTTGCGCAAGGCGCTGGCGTTCCTGCAGCGCTGCCAGGGATTGGGCATGCTCATATAACTCTGTATTGGCCAGGGTCACTGCTGCCTGGTTGGCGATGGTCATCGCCAGCTTAGCATGGTGTGCGGTGAAATAATTCGGCTCCGAGTGACCAAGACCAATCCCACCGATAATCCTGTTTTTAACCGCCAGAGGCACCCACATCCAGGATCGCATGCCTTGTAAAAGAATTACGGAATCCTTAACGAGAAGTGATCGCAGGAGCATTGCTGAAGGATCATTACTTGATAATTCCGCGATACGGATAGGGTTGTGCCCGTTGAAAAGTGACTCCATGGTCCCTTTTGTATTCAACTGGATGTGGAAAGGCACAGACTTCTCCAGCTGTTTAGACCCCCGGGCCGCTACCGCGCACAGGCTTGATTCATCCATCGTGAATAAACCGGCGTGGGTATATTTGATCAGCACTCCCAGTTGAACAAGGATCGATCCCGGTTGCAATTCCAACGTAGAAGCGAGATTCTGGGATATCTCAAGCAAGGTGTCTTGTTCATTAGCGCGCACTTCCACCTGCTGCTGAAGCTGGTGTTCCGCATGCACCCGTTTGCTGACATCGCGCAATAAGACCAAAGCACAAAGTTTGCCCTGGAAATCAAATCCCACAACCCGCCATTCGGCACTAAACAACGTACCATTAAGGCGGACATTCTCAGTTATCATTTCAAATATACCGCCCTGCTTTATCATCTGGGGAAAGCCAATCAAAGAGGTCCGGTTCTTGGTTTCTACTAATCTTATTAATGGAAGACGATTAAAAGCCTCAAGCGAGTAACCGTGCATCTCGGCCGCCTCGGGGTTGGCCATCAATAAGGCGCCAGTTTCCAGGTCGGTAATTAATATCCCGTCGCTGGCGGTTTCGAAGATTTTTCTGAAGATCGGGTCATTTTCATGAATCAAAGTATTTTTCATGATTATTGATTAAATTGTAATATAAAAAATTAATCTACACTTACTTATTTTCTATGTTAAGTAAGAAAAGACCCTATTGAACCTTCCTTGCCATCCTGCGGATTGAGATGTTGTATTTTCGACCTCCATCAGCTGCTCCTATTTCAAGAAGATTATAAAAGAATACCCCTTGTTTTGTCCTGTTAGGGGTGGTTGGTTTATTCGACAAGAAGCCATCCGACAACTCGCGCTTAATGCCTCATTTCAATAATCATGGTACCGCTTATGGATACATATTGAGGGTTGATGTAAGAAGATCGAAGAACCCGTTCGAATCAAGTCGGAACCCTACATTCACATTCGGTTCCTGGCCCTGCCGTACAGAGGACACCTCATCACTGATATCCATCCCGGAATCGGTGCCGATCAAACCACGATAATCACAGACGGTCATCCCGCGGGTGTATTCCCCTTTGAGTTCGATGGCCACATGCAGGTTTTGAGAGCGAACCAGGCCAGGCTGGATCAGCCAGGCAATCGCGCAGGGATCGTAGAGGTAAACGGCTGGATGACCATCCAGCAGGTAGCAGGCATTACTGAACCAGGTGACCAGATCTGCCATTGTCCGTCCGGTTTTATTGCCCAGATTCCGAATGCGTTCGATCCTTTCGGGGGTGGCGGGTGCCTGCCGAGTGAGGTTTAAACCCACCATGCGCTTGGGTATGGGGCTGCTAAAAACGACATGCGCAGCTTCGGGGTCTGCCCAGATGTTGTATTCAGCCGCAGCGGTCCAATTCCCGGCAGTCACCGAACCGCCCATGAGGCTGATCTCCCGAATCCGTTCTATGATCCTCGGTTCCCGGTGGATGGCGGCTGCGATATTGGTCAGCGGTCCGGTTGCTGTAAGGATGACATCATCGACAGACATCACCGTTTCGATCAGGAAATCCACCGCGTGCCCCTGTTGTGCCTGAATGGAAGGCTCGGGCAAGGGAGCGCCCTCCAGCCCGGACTCGCCGTGACACTCGGGAGCGTGGACCATGCTTTGGATGCTTGGCCGTTCATGCCCCTTATAGACCGGGATGTGGGTGATATCCCCCAGCTCCAAGATCTTTAAAGCGTTTTTGGTCACCTTATCCAGGGCTTGGTTCCCCCCGACCGTGGTGATGCCGATCACTTCGAGGTGTTTTGCTGCCAGAAGGATCGCCAGAGCATCATCATGACCCGGATCGCAGTCCATGATCACTTTTTGAGCCATATAGTCATCCTTTTCTCATTACCCTAATTGGACCTAATCCGTTTCCTTCCATATTGGGTCGCGCAGGATCAACAGAATAATCAGCGCGCTAAGTACCAACCCGGGGACGCCGATACCAAAGGACATAACGATACTTACCGGCATCACCACCCCGGTCATAAAAAAAGCCAGGGTCTGATTACTAAGCGCGTGCAGGTATGCTGCTGTCCAAACGCCCTTGGATTTAAAAACGGCATAAGCCAGGAAGTAAGCGAGAACTACCGTGTAACCTGTCATCAACAGAGGACCAAGAACCGGCTCGCCCGGATAGTTATAACCCATCAGTATGATTGGCCAGTGCCATACGCCCCAGATGATGCCAAGCAGACCAACACCGCGGATGCGACCCAGGTGGACCAGCTCGCTCTGCAGGAACCCGCGCCAGCCGTATTCCTCCCCAAAGGTGATTATCAATCCCAGAAACGGGCCAATGATAATTACGTTGAGCAATGAAGAGCCAAGCAAGGCTATTGGTGGAATCCCGGCTGTCACTCCGGGCGGGTATAACTTGGCGATATCGACCAACGTGCCGAATTTAAAGACGTAATTCAACAGCGCCTGAAGGCTATAGAAAAGCACCAACCCCAGACCATACAGGATCCAGATGCGGAACCTGCCAAAGGCCATGCCAGCTCCTGCGAAGGATTGCGGACCGCCTCGCCAGCGCAGCACGAGGAGCAGTACAAGCCCGACAACGCTGAAGATCAGCATCGCACCACTGACCGTTGTGGCCAGCGCCGGTTGGGTCATTGCCACAACTGCGGCGATCAGGTAGGCGAAGGTCATCAGGAAATAATAGTAAATGAACCAGCGCGAGGCGTAGTGGTTGGTCTTTCGGTAGACCAGGCTTTCCTTAAAGAAGAAAACACCCAGGAGAAGGGCGGCGAAAGCTGGCATGAGCATCTGGAACTGCAACATCAGGGAGGCGCCAGGGTTCTTCAGGCCTCCGTTCAGGTATAGAACCAGGTCGATCAGCCAGGCGAAGCCAAATGCCAATCCAATATATGCCCAGACGTGCGGCCAGTTGACCGCCCTCCGCGCTGTGCCCCCAGGGAGTGAGCCTAACTCCGAGACGTTCTGATCCGGCTGTGAAGAATGCAACTGTGTCATTGATTACTCCATATAAAGCTTTCCAAGGTGAATAGTCGGCTTCGGGTCCTTAATTATTTTACTATCAATTAAATTCAAAATCATTTTTGTGGGAATTAAATTTATTAAACTAACATGATTAATTACTTGTGCAGTAAAAAAATATGCTAGCGCAACGATATTATTCATGTAGAATATTCCTTGCATGTCCAACGATCACGGAAAGGAAGAAAAATGACTACCAAAGAACAGATCGATGATTTCATCTCCCGTAAAACCCTCGGGGTGGTGGGGGTTTCACGGGATACCAAAAAATTCGGCTACATGGTTTTTGATGAGCTGCGCAAGAAGGGTTACAAAGCCTACCCGGTGAATCCAAATGCTGCAGAGCTCTATGGGGAGAAATGCTACCCAAATATCAACGCGCTGCCGAAGGATACCGGGGGGGTTGTGATCGTTGTCCCGCCCGCCAAGGCAGAGGAATTGGTGAAGGAAGCCCACGCTCGCGGGATCGACCAGGTCTGGCTGCAGCAGGGGGCAGAATCCAAAGCCGCGATCGTCTTCTGCGAACAAAACAAGATGAATTTGATTGCGGGGGAGTGCATCATGATGTATTTGGAGCCTGTGGGATCCTTCCATGGCTTCCACCGCTTTTTCCGCAAGCTCTTCGGCGGAATGCCAAAATAACACTCATCAGACCGCCTTCTTCTACAAGGCGGTTTATTTTACCTGTCTGTGCAAGTTTTTTGACGTGCCTTTCAAGCTGGGCTATACTTATCAAGATAAAACCAGTCCCCCTTTTTTATTCGTAGAAGGTAAAAAAATGAATTCGATAAACCCCTTCAAGCTGACATACGCCACCATGTTCAATCCCCCCGAGGAGCTGCACCAGCGTTTCGAAACCAACCTGGTGCAGATGAATGCGAATCTCGGGCAAGAATTCGGCATGTGGATCGATGGAAAGGACCATTTCACCCCGGAGAAATTCGAAGACCGTTCTCCCGCTGATACGGGTAGAGTGTTGGGCGTCTTTCAGAAGGGAAATGCTGAAGATGCGGGGCTGGCGCTAAATGCCGCACGGAGGGCCTTCCCAGCCTGGAGCCGCACCCCCTGGCAGGAAAGGGTGAGGCTGCTGCGCGAAGCTGCCCGTTTAATGGACGAACGCATCTTCGAATTCGGCGTAGTCATGGCGCTGGAGGTGGGTAAGAACCGGATGGAATCGCTGGGCGATGCCTCGGAGACTGCCGACCTGATCCGCTATGCCTGCGACCGGATGGAGGCGAACAACGGGTATATTGCCGAAATGGGGCAGGACCCACTCACCGGATTCACAAGCCGCAATTGCTCAGTGATGCGCCCGTATGGCGTCTGGGTGGTGATAAGCCCGTTCAACTTCCCGGCTGCGCTTACGGGCGGACCTGCTGCCTCGGCGCTGGTGACCGGTAACACGCTGGTGATGAAGCCTGCCACCGACACCCCTTGGACCGCGCGCCTTCTGGTGGAGTGCCTGCGCGATGCGGGGTTGCCGGCGGGTGTTTTCAATTATGTCACCGGTCCCGGCTCCACCCTGGGGCAGGCTTTGATCGATAATCCTGGCGTGGACGGCATCACCTTCACCGGGTCGTACGAGGTGGGGATGCAGCTCTACCGGGATTATTCCCAGGGCAAATTTATCCGTCCCATCATCCTGGAACTGGGCGGCAAGAACCCCGCCATCGTTTCCCGCAATGCGGACTTGGAAATCGCTGCGCAGGGTATCTTACGCTCGGCATTCGGGCTGCAGGGGCAGAAATGCTCGGCTTGCTCGCGGATTTTGGTGGAAAAGGATGTTTATCAGAACCTGCTGGAAAAGATCCTGGAGCTTACCTCACGTTTGAAGGTAGGCGATCCCACCCGGCGCGAGATCACAACCGGGCCGGTCATCAACCGGGCTGCTTACCGGGATTACCAGGCATTTATCGATGAAATTCGCGAATCCGGAAAGATCCTGACCGGCGGGCACCACCTCACCGAGGGGGACCTGGCGGAGGGGTTCTTCTGCGCGCCCACGCTTGCCGAACTGCCCCTCGATCACCGCCTGTGGAAGCAGGAGATGTTCCTGCCGATCAGCACCATTGCCCCAGTATCAAACCTTGAAGAGGCCATGCGCATTGCCAACAATGTGAATTACGGTCTGACCGCCGGATTCTACGGCAGTGAAACGGAAGCCGTATGGTTTTACGACAACATCGAAGCCGGTGTGACCTACGTGAACCGCCCGCAGGGTGCCACCACCGGCGCCTGGCCGGGTTACCAGCCCTTTGGCGGCTGGAAGGGTTCCGGGTCCACCGGCAAGAACGCCGGAGGGTTGTATTATCTGCCGCTTTATTTGCGCGAACAAATCCAAAACCGCGTGACGAAAGGATAGCCCATACCCGGGCTTGCGCCGCCGGGGGGCGAAAAAATATGATAGCCAAGCTTTGCTCGCTTCAAGATGCTGTCCGGGAGAATGTGCGGGATGGCGACCTGGTCTACTGTGCCGGGTTCACCCACCTGATCCCTTTTGCGGCTGGACACGAGATCATCCGACAGCAGCGCAGGAACCTGACCCTGGCCCGTGCCACGCCGGACCTTATCTACGACCAGATGGTGGCAGCTGGTTGCGCGAAGAAGGTGATCTTCTCCTATATGGGCAACCCTGGCGTTGGGTCGCTGCGCATCGTCCGCGCGGCGGTGGAGGCCGGGCAGCTTGAATGGGAGGAATATTCCCACTTTGGCATGATCTCGCGCCTGCAGGCTGGCGCCACTGGCTTGCCCTTCATCCCCATGAAGCAGACCGCCGCCACCGATCTGGAGAGCAACAATCCCAACATCAAGCGGGTAAAAGATCCCTACGGGGGCAAGGATGTGATCGTCGTCCCGCCGCTGAACCCTGATGTGGCCATCATTCATGTGCAGCGCTGCGACGCGCAAGGGAATGCCCACATCTGGGGTATTATTGGCGAGCAGAAGGAAGCTGCCTTTGCCGCAAAGCGGGTGATCGTCACCGCAGAGGAGATCGTGGAGGAAAGCGTCATCCGCTCCGACCCGAACCGAACGCTTATCCCGGAATTCATCGTTTCGGCAGTGTGTCACGTCCCGCATGCTTCCCATCCTTCCTACACACAGGGGTATTACGACCGCGACAACGCCTTCTACCTGGCATGGGATAAGATCAGCGAATCGCCAGATGCGGTGCGATTATGGCTGGATGAGTGGGTCTACGGCGTAACTGATCGCGACGCATATTGGAATAAGCTGGGAGCGGAGGCTCACAACCGGTTGAAGGTCGCACCCCGGCTGGCCGCGCCGGTGGATTACGGGAATTATTGAGAGGGTAGATACAATGGCTGAATATACCGCTTCCGAATTGATGTGTGTTCACTCCGCCCGGTTATTAAAGGACCACGATCGGGTGCTGGTGGGGGTGGGCATTCCCAACCTGGCATGCAATCTGGCACTCCGAACGCATGCCCCCAATCTGCAAATGATCTATGAGGCCGGGGTGGTTGGCTCGCGCCCCTCACGCCTGCCGCTTTCGATCGGCGATCCAACCCTTGTGAGCGGTGCGGCCGGGGTGTGTAGCATGTACGACCTTTTCACGTTTTACCTGCAGCGCGGGAACGTGGACGTGGGCTTTCTGGGCGGGGCGCAGATCGATAAATTCGGAAACATCAACGCCACCGTGATCGGCGAGTACACCCACCCAAAGACCCGCCTACCCGGCTCTGGTGGCTCGCAGGAGATCGCAGCCTGGGCAGACCGCTGCTACATCATGACCCCGCACCAAAAGCGGCGTTTTCCGGAAAAGGTGGATTTTGCCACCTCGGCCGGGTACCTTTCCGGACGAGCACTACGCGAGGCGACGGGGGTGCGCGGAAGGGGGCCGTTGGTGATCGTCACCGATCTCGGTATCCTGGAACCGGATGAAACCGGGGAGCTGACCCTAAGCGCGCTGCACCCGGGAGCCACGGTGGAAAAGGTTAGGGAAAACACCGGCTGGGACCTGCGCGTGTGCGATGACCTGCGCCTTACCGACCCGCCCACCGAAAAAGAGCTGCGCATCCTGCGCGAAGAACTGGATCCGCAGGGCATTTATATCAAAGGGGGCGGCTAGGACCATCCTGCGGGCATGAACAAGCCAAAGATCGACGTCCTCGTCACCCTACCCCTCACCGATGCCCAGATCAATGACCTGAGGTCTGTTTCGTCGCGCATCCGCATCGCCTGCTTTCCGGTTAATAGCGCCGCGGAGATCCCCGCAGACGCCTGGAAGCGAACCGAGGTGCTCTACACCGGCAACATCTTCCCTGACCCCGGCCAGGTACCCAGTCTGAAATGGATTCAATCCCACTTCGCCGGGATTGACACCCTCCTGGAATCCCAGATCGGGAAAACTCTGGGAATATCCATCACCAGCCTTTCAGGCGCAGCTGCCTCGCAGAGCGCGGAATACGCCCTGGGGATGATCCTGGCACTCAGCCGGCAGATGCCCACACTTTGGGCGATGCAGCAACGTATGGAGTGGCCTGTCGACCGGTGGGGAAAATTCGCCCCGGTTGAGATCCGCGGCAGTACGGTGGGACTGGTGGGGTACGGCAGCCTGAACCGCGAGCTGGCGCGCTTGATGAAGCCAATGGGGGCGAAGATCCTGGCGGCCAAGCTGAATGCCCGCCGCCCGCAGGATGAGGGGTACACCCCGGAAGGAATGGGCGATCCGCAGGGCGACCTCTTCGACCGTCTTTACCCCTTCCAGGCGCTTAATTCCATGCTGATGTTGTGCGATTTCGTGGTGGTGGCGGTGCCGCTCACCCCGCGTACCCGAAAAATGATCTCAAAAGGGGAATTCGAGGCCATGAAACCGGGCGCTTTCCTGATAAATCTTTCCCGCGGAGGGATCGTGGATGAAGGAGCGATGCTGGAAGCCCTGGAATCCCGGCGCCTCGGAGGCGCTGCCCTGGATGTTTTCGACACGGAACCCCTGCCGTCTTCCAGCCCGCTTTGGACAGCTTCCAACGTGATCATCACGCCGCACATCGCTGGGATCAGCCGGTACTACCTGGAACGGGCGTTGGTGATGTTCAAAGCCAACCTTTCGCACTATGAGGATGGCGAACCACTGCTCAATCTGTATGACCCGGATAAAGGGTATTGAAGTCAAACGCGTCATACGCATAGAGTTTGGCAAGAAAAAGAATCAAGACCATGACCGGCAGGGATATCAACCTCATCCTCTTTGACCTCGGGAACACCCTGATCTATTTTGACGGGAACGAGGAGAAAACCGCAACCGAGGCTGCCCGCGCGCTAACCCGCGACCTGGTCGATGGCGGTTACCCCCTGGACCTGGAGGCTTTTCCGGCTCGGTTCCAGGCTTCCATGAAAAGTTATTTTGCCCGCAGAGAAAAGGACTGCCTGGAATTGACCAGCAGTTATGTTCTGCGCGAGTTGCTGATCCAGGTTGGCTTCGAAAATCCCCCCGCAGAGGTGATCCGCTCGGCACTCCGGGCGATGTACGCGGTTTCGGAAGCGCATTGGAAGATGGGCGACGACACCCTCGCGACCCTGGAGAGGCTCGGGGGGGAGGGTTACCGGTTGGGGATCATCTCCAACGCTGCGGATGCGGATGACTTTCACCGCTTGATGAAAACGCATAAACTGGGAAAATATTTTGAACTTGCCCTCGTCTCCGCTGAGGTGGGCATGCGTAAACCGCATCCGTTGATCTTTCACCTGGCGATGGATTTCTTCGGGATCCCAGCCGCGCAGACCACCATGGTGGGTGATCTGCCGGCAATGGACATCCTGGGAGCGCAACGACAGGGTATTGCTGGCATTTGGATCACCCGCTGGCTGCACCCCGAAACCGGGGGAAAATCCCCGGCAGGCATCACCCCGGATGCCCGCATCCCAGTTCTCTCCGAGCTGCCAGGGGTTCTCAACCAGTGGAGGCGATCCTGAGCGGGCGGAGCGGGAAGGCGTGTTATCATCAGGTAAACCGGAATAAGGAAGATAGTTGAACAGCATCACCCGTATGTCCGCCTCGTTCCCCAAGAGCGTCAGGCGGACTTTTATCGCTCTCAAGTACCCAAATTACCGCCTGTGGTTCGGAGGCCAGCTTGTTTCGCTGGTTGGCACCTGGATGCAGGTTACCGCGCAGGGATATCTGGTCTATACGCTCACCGGTTCCGCTAAATGGCTTGGATTGGTTGGTTTTGCCGCGGGGGTACCCAGCTGGTTGTTCACCTTATATGGCGGGGTTATCGCAGACCGTATCCCCCGGCGAACTTTGCTGATCATTACCCAATTGGTGATGATGGTTCTTGCATTCATCCTGACCGGCCTGGTGTATTGGAATGTGGTGGAACCGTGGCATATTGTGGTGCTGGCTTTTCTGTTGGGGATCGCCAACGCCTTCGATGCCCCTGCCAGGCAATCCTTCGTGGTGGAGCTGGTTGACCGCGAGGACCTGACCAATGCGATCGCGATCAATTCGACAATGTTCAATTTGGCCACCGTGGTTGGCCCGGCGGTCGCCGGGCTTACCTACGCAGCCTTTGGCGCGGCCATGTGCTTCGCGATCAATGGGCTTTCCTTCCTGGGAGTGATCATTGCCCTGCTATTGATGAAACTGAAATCGCAACCCTACCGTGACAGAAAAAGGCTCGACGATGCTTCAGATCAAGCAGGGAATCCAATATGTGAAGGTAAAACCAGTGGTGATAGTTTTGATGAGCGGATTATTCTTTGTCAGTGTTTTCGGGTTTGGTTTAATGACCCTCATGCCCGTATGGGCGGTTTCCATCCTGGGCGGGGACGTGACCACCAACGGCTTTTTGCTTTCAGCGCGCGGTCTGGGGGCCCTAGCCGGCGCGCTAACAGTGGCTGCACTGGCACACCGCCGATTAAAGGGCAAAATTTGGACAATGGGGAGCTTCATACTACCACTGATGCTTTTCATCTTCTCCTTTATCAGGACTATCCCCGTTTCCCTCCTTCTGCTAATGGGGATTGGCTGGGGATTGATGGCAATGGTAAATACCGCCAATGCGATGGTACAGGAAGAGGTACCGGATGCGCTGCGCGGGCGGGTGATGGGTATCTTCATCCTGGTTTTTTTTGGGAGCGGACCTATCGGGTCGTTGCTGGTGGGTTGGATGGCTGCCAGCATCACCGCACCCACCACGGTTGCCGTGTGCGCGGTCGTTCTTTTTGGATTCGCGCTATTCACCCTCCTCAAACGCCCGGCACTGCGGAACACGCCATAATTAAATAAAAAGGGCGTCTGCCTTTCCACGAGTGCAGACACCCAAAATCCGCCAAACTTACGAATTAATAGCGGTTTTTATTTTTGTTGTAACCGCCGTTGCTGCTGCCGCGATCCTCTTTGGGACGCGCTTCGTTGACTGTCAGCGTGCGACCCTTGAGGTCTTTTCCGTTCATACCCTGGATGGCAGCTTTGCCTTCATCCGCGTTTGGCATTTCCACGAAAGCAAACCCGCGGGACTGCCCGGTGAACTTATCTTTAATAATGGAAGCGGAAGTCACTGTACCATAAGCAGAAAATGCCTGTTGGACATCCTCTTCACTGGCCTGAAATGATAAATTCCCTACATAAATATTCATCGAAAACCTTTCCAAAACCGAAAAAACCAAAGCCCATCTCTAATCAGAAACCCGTCTCCGGGTCCCCCGTGAACAAGTCCACCCGGACCCATTCCAATGGGACATCCATCCGATGGCCGTCGTCTATTCCCCCTAAGAATCCGGTTTATCGTGGGCACCGGTCCCGCGCAGGCCAATCTCAAACTGCTCTATTATACCCTATACCACCTTATTTAGGGTTGACAGAAGGAATATAATGAAAATTGGATCAGGTGATTGTATAAAGCGGAGGTAAGAATGGAAAAACTGGCTGTGCTTACTGGCGGGGGGGATGCCCCCGGTCTTAACGCGGTCATCCGGGCTGTGGTCAAGACCGCGCAGCATGATTACGGAGTGCAGGTGCTGGGGGTGAAGGATGGGTTTGACGGCTTCGTGGAGGAGGATGGCGTTCGCCCGCTGCACCCTCACGACGTGCGCGGTATCTTGCCGCGTGGGGGAACCATCCTGGGCACCGCCAACAGGGGGAACCCCTTTGCCCGCAAGGTCATCCGCGATGGCAAGGAGGTTGTGGAGGATATTTCCGAAAAACTGATCCGCAATATCAACGACCTCAAGCTGGACGGGTTGATCGTGATCGGTGGGGATGGCACCCTGCGGATTGCCCGGGAGCTATTCGAAAAGGGCGTTCCGGTGGTGGGCGTACCGAAGACGATCGATAACGATATCGGCGGGACGGAATGCACCTTCGGTTTCGATACCGCGGTTGGAACCGCGACGGATGCGCTGGATAAGCTGCACACCACTGCAGAATCGCACCACCGGGTGATGCTGCTGGAACTGATGGGGCGGGATGCCGGTTTCATCACCCTGCATGCCGGCGTGGCCGGCGGGGCGGATGTTATCCTGATCCCCGAGATCCCCTTCAGCTTCGAGGCAGTCTGCAAAAAAGTGCACCAGCGCCAGCGCCAGGGCAGCGCTTTCAGCATCATCGCCGTGGCGGAGGGCGCGTTCTCGAAGGGCGGCCAGCCGGTGGTATCCATCCCGGGCGATTCGGTCTACGTGGCTCGGTTGGGCGGGATCTCCTTCCAGGTGGCGGAGTTTATCGCTGACCAACTGCCAGGTGGAAACGCGCGTGACCGTCCTGGGGCACCTGCAGCGCGGCGGCAGCCCCAGCGCCTTCGACCGCTGGCTGGGAACGCGCTTCGGCTGCGGCGGCGGTGCACCTGGCGGCGGAGGGGAAATTCGGCAGGATGGTGGCACTGAAGAGCGAGCAGATCGTGGATATTGATATCGCGGAAGCCCTGGCTGTTCCCAAGCGGGTGGATCTGAACGGCGACGCCATCCGCGCCGCCAGGGGGCTGGGGATATCGTTTGGGGAATGAAAAAAAGGAAAACCCGGTTTGAGCATGAAGCTCACGAAAAGACGTGATTTCAGGAATTTTGGATATGGATGTCGGGGCCAGAACCGGTCCTCGACCTTTGAATGAGAATACCCAAGGGCGAGTGGAACCCGTTATGTCAGCCTTCATTCGGTGTTGGGAGTTCTTTTTTGAATTATCAAAACATCATTCTGATATCGACAATAGTGAAAATAACTTGTCTGCCTTTGTCGCATCATCTAAAGAGGGCAGATAAGTCCAAAAATCTGGGTTTTCAACCCCTTCATCTGTCGGCAAAATTATCAAAATGTCCACCATCATATCTCTTAAAAAGGTACGATATTGTCGTATATAGCATGGATTCGCTATGCATGCTTCTCCCGAGACAAAAAATCTCGGTTATTAAAATTTTGTAATATAAACTCACCAATGTCCTCTTTTCGATCGAAAGCATCCTTTAGTTTATCGTAGGTTCCTGGCGTGGGATATGTGCCTTCAAAGCAATATTCATCACAGCTATTTACGAATTGTTCTATTGAGTTTCTGCTGAAGAATTGCAATTCATAAAACCGAGGTTCTTGATAACCCGAGCTTAGTTCAAAATTGAAAGAAACGAAAGATCCTCACCGCCCAACTTCATCGCTTTCTTGAAGCGAATATATTTTCGGAAAAGTCAAAGTTATATCAACCTGCGGGATATCGATCGAAATTGTGGACGTTACTTCTTTTGAGCTTTGTAAGGTTATTATTGGTTGTTGTGTCTTAATTGGAGTAATTATCGTGGTTGACTTCAGAGTTAAAGTTGTTAGAGGGGGACTTGTTGGAATAGGAGAATAATTCGAAGCTGATTCAGTCTGAGCTGGAGATAATGCTACGATTGAATTGCAGCTACCAAGGAAGAAAATGTATATAAGCAGTGAAATTCTGTTGATTTTCATTCGTTAGCCATAGGTCGGGCGCCGGTTTCGTGCCCGGTATCAACCGCATTTCGTGAGTTCTTTCCACTCATACCGTAATTCCATACCGGTAGGTTGAAATGTCGGCCACCGGTTTTGTGACCGACATTAACCATCTTTGGTGTGGTTTCCAAGCTCTTGCTTGATCCCATACCGGTAGGTTGAGAAGATGACTCCTGCGGTGTTGGTGCATGAGGATATTTTATACCGGTTCGGGGAATGGATGTCGGGCATCGGTTGCGTGCCCGACCTTCACTTTAAGGTGGTTTATTCGATTAAATCACGACGCCGTCCAAAAAGGACGGCGCGGTGAGTTGGGGCGCTGCGGCAGCCTATCGTCTTACGAGGAGGGATGCCGCAGCGCTTTTCAAATTACTATCGTTCATTTCGGGCACCACCTCCTCATTAAAGAATAGCGAGTGAAAAGGTACACCCTTTCGGGTGCAATAAGTATGCCTCAAATCCGCAAATATTGCAAGCTTTTCTGCATCCTTTTTATGGGATCGAGAAGGTGAAGCGCCAAGTGCCATCCGCGGGCTGTTCCACCGTGGAAGTGTTCCCCATCACCTCGTACCAGGTGTTCCCCGGCTTGAAGGGGAACGGGGTTCCATCCGGGTTGACCAGGGTCAGAACCGAATCGCGGTTTGGGCGGGACCAAAATACCTGGTACATCTGGCCGTTGCGGGCGATGTAGGCGGTTCCGTTGCCATAAAGCGGTACATCGATCACTTCCGTGCTGCCCGAGCGTATGATAACGTCCTGCTGCACAAAGAAGGTTACGACGTTATCCGCGGTGATCTGTTCGCCAGTGGCACGGTCCACAAGCGGGGCATAGACTTCGGTTTCAGGGCTGCCGGCGTTCTGGGTATCCGAAAAGCGCTTGTATTTTCCGGATGCGAGGTCGTAATCCCAGCGGTTGTAGATGGCCGCTGAATACCTGGCATAAACAGAATCCGCCTTGCTACCCCCGGGTGGCACCTGCGCCATGAAGAACATGCCGTCCAGGTTCTCCCGGGTGTTCGTCGCGCCGTAGTTCCGCAGGGCATCCTTAATGAGAGCGGTGTTGACCATGAGGAAATTATTGCCGTTCACGTTCTTGCGAAAGATCGCCGGTTGTGTCCAGGTGGATTCGATAAGCAGGCGATTGTAGTAATCCTGGCTATATAAACGATTAAGGACCAGCGACCAGGCGCTGCCGAATACGAACGCGCTTTTATACATCGGGACTATATTGAGGTCGAACAGGCGGGCGGAACGGATGGGTCCGACGAGGTCGGCATTCTCGCCGTAGAAGATCGCGATGAACCTGGTTGTGCCTTCCTCGGTGTAGTACTCATAGGTTATATCCGCCTTGCTCAACCCCCACTGCGGGCGGTCTTCGCGCGGGAGGTTCTCCACCTTCACCGCGATTGGGCGGCGCTCCAAATTTGCGGGGTCCTCCACCTGCAGGCCGGTGAGGGGATTGACATCCGGGGGGAAATTGGTGGGTCCCAATCCCTGGGGCGGGTAATCGGGGGTGGGGGAGGCCGTGGGAGTGGGCGTATCGGCTGGGGTGGGGGTGGAAGTTGGGCGCGGTGGCGTGGCGGTTGGAAGCGGGGTGACCGTAGGTCCAAAGAGCTGCCCTGCGCCGCAACCGGAAAGGACAAGGGAAAATATGAGCGCAGCAATAAGATACCGTGAGGTTTTCATGAAAAACTCCTTGTTTCAATGACGATAAGCGGGTGTAAAAGGTTCCCGCTTGATTATAACGAATAACGCAAGGGGACCGGGAGAGGATATAATCGCTGGAATGAAACATCCAGTCTTCAAACTCAACGTTGCTTCCCTGATAGTTCTCATCATCGCCATCACCGGTACGCTTGCCTGGCTTGCCCTCACCCCGCCGGGATTGATGGGCAAAGCTGATGCCATCGGCTATGCCGTCTGCCACCGGATCGCAGAAAGAACCTTCGATATCGGCGGGAGGGAGCTGCCGCTCTGCGCGCGCTGCACAGGGATGTACCTGGGTGCCTTTGCCGGGCTGGTCTACCTGGGCAGGAAGGGCAAACGCGGCAAATTTCCCCCCGGCAAGATCTGGGCAGTTCTTGGCGTTTTCGCATTTGTATTCGCCCTTGATAGCCTCAATTCCTTCGCGATGCTCCTCCCCGGCAGCCCGAGCGTCTATCTCACCACCAACCTGATCCGCATCTTTGCCGGGACCGGCATGGGGATCATCATCCCAGTGGTGCTCTGGCCGGTCTTCAACCAGACGGTCTGGGAGGATTTTGAACCCCGCCCGATTTTGGCAGGCTGGAAGGAATTGGGAATAGTCCTGCTATTTGCTCTGGGGCTTGATCTCTTTATCCTGAGCGGTGTACCGTTCCTGGTTCTGCCCGCAGCCTTCATCAGTGCTGGAACAGTACTGGCGATCCTGACCCTGGTTTACACGGTTGTCTGGACGATGCTGCAACGAAACGAGAACAAATATCGTATATGGAGTGAGATATGGGTCCTGTTGCTTCTCGGCTTCATCACCGCCCTGGGGCAGATCGCCTTGATGGACATTCTGCGCTACAACATGACAGGTACCTGGTCCGGTTTTATACCACTATAGGAGATTGAAATGGAGTTATTGGCTGTTTTTACGGCATTCGGGTTGGCTGCAAGTGCGGGGTTGAATGCTTATATTCCCCTGCTGACGATCGCGCTGCTGGCAAAGTTCACCAACCTGATCACCTTGAATGCCCCCTGGGATACCCTGGAGAACTGGTGGATCATCGGTCTGTTGGGGTTTCTGGTGGCTGTGGAGTTTATCGCCGATAAGGTCCCTGCGGTAAACCACGCGAACGATGTGCTGATGACCTTTATCCGTCCCGCGGCAGGGGCAATTGCATTTGCCGCCAGCACCTCGGTGATCGCGGATATTAACCCGATCTTTGCCATGGCCATGGGGTTGCTGGTAGCCGGCGGCGTGCATACCGTGAAAGCCGCGGTGGTGCGCCCGGTGGTGACCGCCTCCACGGGCTCGGCTGGCAACGTTCCGGTGAGCATGGCGGAAGATACAGTCGCAACGGTCACCTCGGTAATGTCGATCATCGTGCCGGTGCTCATCGCGATCGCCCTTCTCATCCTGCTGGTGTGGTCGATCTGGTTTTTTGCCCGCAGGCGTAAAGCGCGCGCGGGCGCATCCACGTAATCGTGGAAGGAGGATGCGATGGTTGGAAGTAAGGCAATCAAGGGCGAGATCGTGACCACCGGGCAGGAAAATCCGCTGGGCGTGGCTTCCGAACTGCCCGCGCAGGATTATCACTCCGATGATTCCCGGGGGAAGCAAAAGGTCCGGGCATCCGAAGTGGTTATCATCATCCTGCTCGTCCTGCTGGTGTTGTGCTGCTGTTGTGCCTGCATTGCTACTGCGGGTGTCCTGAATGCGATCGTGACGGGCTTGGGAGGCTTGTTTGGCGGTGGGCTGCTGCCCGTTCCAATGGTGTATTGATAATCCGGAAAAGTGAATATTTACCAACCGGCGGAGATTTCTCCGCCGGTATTTTTTGGTATAATGCAAACAAGTGAAGATATGTTCATATGATTCAAGCAAATGAAGAAATCCCCATCCTGGATGAACATACCGCCGCGCACGTGGCGGAGCTCTTCCGTGCGTTCAGTGATACCAACCGCGTCCGGCTCCTTTCGGTTATGGTCAATGGGGAATGCAATGTATCCACCCTGGCCGAGAAGGTGGGGATCAGCCCCTCGGCGGTCTCCCACCATTTACGTAGCCTGCGGCAAATGCGCCTGATCGTTTCCCGCCGGGAGGGCAAGGAAGTCTTTTACCGCCTGGAGGATGCTCATATCCGCACCCTCTTTGAGCAGGGCGTCTCCCACATTCTCAAGGGATGATCCCCCAGATACCTGGTACCACACCTCCAGGATGACTTTGAATATCTTTCAAAAACCGACCTAATATATTTTGAGTTGAACAATCATTATGCAAAACCAATTAAGAGATCTTCCCCATCAAAACCAGCGCCACCTGTCCTTTGATCCCCATGCCCGCGGGTCGGGGTTATCGGATGTCATCCTGGGAGGGCAGGACGGCTTAGTTAATGTTCTGGGGGTGATCCTCGGTGTGGCTGCCGCAACGGGTGATACGTCGATCGTACTGGTGGCTGGGCTTGCCGCCGCGGTGGCGGAATCGGTTTCGATGGGGGCGGTGGCCTACACCTCCACCCTTGCGGATGCGGATTATTACGAGAGCGAACGCGCGCGGGAGTACCGCCATATTAAAGAGCTTCCCCAGCTTGAAAAAGACGAGGTTCGCTTGATCTACGCCAAAAAGGGCTTCAAGGGGGAACAGTTGGATAATATAGTGGAGACGATCACAACCAATCAGGATATCTGGGTGGCGGTGATGATGGCGGAGGAGCACCAGCTCACCCCGGTGGATCGGTCCAGTGCCTGGAAGGCTGCGTTCGTCGTGGGTCTTTCCGCGATCATCGGCTCTCTCATCCCTCTCGCGCCTTTCCTTTTCCTACCGGTTTTGCCCAGCATGATTCTTTCTGTGGTGATCACCGCTGCGGTGCTATTCGGGGTTGGGGTCTACAAGGCGAAAGTGATGATCGGGAACCCGGTTCGAAGCGGTCTTGAATTGGCATTGATCGGCACGATCAGCGCGCTGGCGGGTTACGCGATCGGTGTGCTGCTCAAAGTCCCCCCTACACCGTAATTTAAATAATATTAAATACCTTCAGATCCTACCCTCCGCGAGATTGATCTCGCCGAGCTTCCGGAAGCGTTCCTCCAGGCTGCGCATGGCAGCCAGGGTTTCCTGGCGTTCTTCGGGGTCGATTTCCAGAGCGTCGAATTCATCCCGATCCAGCAGGAGGGGATCCTCGCCTGGGATGATCAGCAGGTCCAGGGCGAGATCCACGTAATTAATTAATCCTGGTTGCACCTCTGCCGGGCGGGTGGCATTGCAGTACCAGCATTTGAGGACAGCGGTATCCCGATCGTAAACTTCAAAGATGTTGTAGCGACGGTCGGTGTAATACATCTCGAGGAAGCGGTCCCCGGGATGAAAGATGATCCCATGGAAGGGCAGGTCATCGGGGCGGTTGAAAAACGCCTTGACCAGGATCCCCTCTTGATGGGTTGAGATCACCTCCGCCGGATATTGCCAGCGCTCCACCCGCGTAACGTCCAACTTGATGACCTTCAGGGTGTCGCCGGGATTCACTGCAGGCATTGGATCGAACCGGGGGAAACGAACAGGGTCAGTTCCTTGCCAGGGGGATGGGCTTCGGCGAGGTCGAATTCCAGACGGATGCCTTCCGCGCAGATGAGCCGGATCCTGTAGTCCTTTCCCCGGAAGACAGCGTCCTCCACGCGCCCGAGGATTTTCTGTGAATGGTGCATCATCTTCCGCCAGGCTGGCGGATTCCGCCAGGATCAGCAGCGTGACCGGCTCGCCGGTTTTCAATTTCTGCCGCGCTGAGGGTGCAACTTCCAGGCTCCCCAAGGCAGTTGCAACCCGAAATGGGCGGGTGGAGGTTACTCTGCCTTCCAAAAGGTTGTTGCGACCCAGAAAACGTGCCGCCCAGGCATTGGCAGGGTGGCGGTAGACCTCTCCAGGCGGACCGGATTGCACCACCAAGCCCTCATGCAGCAGCAGGAGCTGATCCGCAATCGCGAAAGCTTCCTCCTGGTCGTGGGTGACATAGATCGCCGGGATACCGCTGGCCTTGAGCAGCTCCCGCAGCTCACGGATGAGTTCTTCGCGCAGGGTGCGGTCAAGCGCGCCGAGCGGCTCATCCAGCATGATCAGGCGCGGGCGGGGTGCCAGGGTGCGTGCCAGGGCAACCCGCTGTTGCTCGCCACCGGAAAGGTCTGTCACTTTTCGGTTAGCGAAGTCCAGCATTTTCACCTGCTCCAGGGCGGCGCGGGTGCGGGTTTTCACCTCCTCCGACAGGCAGGTTATGCATGCGCAACCCGAAGGCAGCGTTCTGCTCCACGGTCAGGTGGGGAAATAGGGCGTATTCCTGGAACATCAACCCAAAGTGGCGCTGGTGAACCGGCACACTCTGCAAGGTCTTGCCCATCCCAAAAGATATCTCCACTCTCAGGTGTTTCCAATCCCGCGATGATCCGGAGCAGGGTGCTCTTGCCGCTACCGGAGGGACCCAGCAGGCAGCAAGTGCGTCCCAACCCCACGGTGAAGGAAACCCCTCTCAGGAGGGGTTTCTGGTCGTAATCTTTATGGATATCCCGGATCTCGAGGGTCACTTTATCGTTCTAATTGAATATGGATTGATAGAGGTTGGTGAAAAATGGGAGCTGCAGGATCAACCCGAGCATCAGGAACATCCCGAACTTGCGGTTGTGCTCGAACCCGGCTGCCACGAACCACAGCGGCCAGATGTCTTTCGGGAATTCGGGGGGACATTCCACGGGTTTGGGGCTTAGGAAGATCTTAACCACCGGTTTGATGTAGAACAATGCCAGGAAGACGATCAGCAGCACCGGATTGAAGTATCCTGTGATCACCAGGGACACCACAAATAGATACTGGAACGCCATCATACCCAGAACGGTGTAGCGGCTGGCTTTTTCGCCCAGGATCACCGGAAGGGTGTGGATGCCCTTGGCCTTATCCTCGGGGAGTTTATCGATGTGCTTGCCGAAGATCACCAGCGCTGCCCCAAGGGCGTAGGTAAGAGATGCCAGGCAGACTGTCCAGCTCCACACGCCGGTGATGGCGTAGTAACCTCCGCCGATCATCAGCGGACCCCAGACGAGGATGACCGCGATCTCGCCCAGGCCGATGTATTTCAGCGGCCAGGTGTAGAAGAAAACAAAGAACGCGCCGATGGCGATGAGGATCAACACCTGCCAGCCGATCAGCAGGGTGAGACCGATACCGCAGATCAACGCGATGACCCCGTTGAAGGCGGCATAGTTCAGAAGCTCGGTGGTGGTCATCAGTCCCGATTCAAGCGGCTGGGGGCCATACTGGGTGCGGAAGTAATTATCCTTATCCACTCCCTTGCGGTAGTCGGTCAGGTCATTGAGCAGGTTGTTCATGGCATGGGCAAAGACCAGCCCAACGGTAACCAGGATCCAGTTCAGCCAGTGGAACATGCCATCCTTGGCAGCCAGCAGCCCCGCAATGACCGCAGGAATGAAGGTGATGATCAGCACCGCGCCGCGGGTGGCGATCAGCCAGCGGGATACAATATCCAGTTTATCCCACTCCTCTTTATCTATTCGGGGGATAACCTGCAGGGCTTTGATCCACATCTTGAAGTTCATGGAAACCTCGGAATTTATTGGATGGATGAATTACTGACGCAAAATTATAACATGCCGGAAATAATCAAAAAAAGACCGGAAATCTCCGGTCTTGGATCGGTACGCTATGCTTTTTGGCTACGCCCCGCCCTTGGAATAATAAGCCGGGTCGGTGGGCGTCTGGCCGGAGGTATCGTACACGTAAACCCAATCCCCCTCATTGGCCCAGTTATACAACCAGTGTGAATCCGCGATAGAGAGGTTCACGCAGCCATGCGAGCGGGGATAGCCAAAGATGCTGTGCCAGTAGGCGCCGTGCAACGCGCGGGCTTTATCAAAATACATGGTGAAGGGCACATCTTCCAGGTAGTAATAATCGGAACGGTCGGCGGCGAATGCGCCGCTCATGGTTTCGGTTTCTTTCTTCTGGTAGATCTGGAATAGACCCGGCTGGGTGAAGTAGGGGTCCAGGCCGGTGGAGGTGAGGGTGGCGAAAACAAGCTGGTTGTTCTCATATACAGAAACGGTCTGCTCGAAAAGGTTCACATCCACCCAGCGACCATTGGTTATTCCTTCAGGGGGAGTCTTATGCGGGGTCACCTGCGCGATCAGGCGGGCGGGAACCCATTCATTGAGGCCGATCATGCACCACTCCTCGCCGCTGGCCTGCTGGCACTGGTACACATTCACCCGGTTGAAACGGTTGTATTTCCTGCCGGTGAGCGGCTGATTCGATCCAGGCGCGGTTTGAGAATCTGCGGTAGAAAGGATCCAGCCAAAGGGGGTCTTCACCGGTTCGCGGATCTCCACACCCTGGAAGGCGGGAACCGCCGCGCGGGCTACGTACTCGCCATCCACGTAATAACCGCCCTTCGTGTAATAGAACAACCCTGCATCATTTTCCACTGCGTTCAGGTACGAGAAATATTTGAACCCGGGATCCTGGTAAAGGGGAGCGGGATCATCCCGTTTTTCGGGCGGTGTGCGAAAGAGTGGAATTGGAGCCTGGTCGGCGGTAACTTTGATGTAGCGATAGGGGATGGTTGCCAGATCCGCGGAGGGCGAAAAACCCACCGGGGATTTTTCTGGGAAGGTGAATCCTATCTTCGCCAGGCTGCTGAGGGTTTCGGAGGGTCCCATTGGCAGGCAATCCCCTGGCTGGCTCAGGTAAATGCCCGGTAGGCAGAGCGGCAGCGAGGCGCTGGAAGGATCAACGGAAATGGGAGCATCCTCAGCGCGGGCTTCGGGCAGGGGCAGGGCTGTGAAGAGGAAGACGGCAACGAACAAACCTATCAGAATTCTTTTCATGGCATTTTTTTCCAAGGAGTCCAATTCTAATACAGATTTCTGCTGAAGCGGGCGGCATTCACCCAAAATTAATCCAGGCTGGGACCCGGATTGGGGTCTTGGCAAAAAAAACATTGGTGCTATAATCCCGCGCTTATATTTAAGCGTTAGAATTATTATTTGGTGAAATATGCGGCGGAGGGATGAGATGCCCCCGCACCGCGAAACGGAATGAGATGTCGGAAAATAGTGCCTTAAAAATTGAGATCGACCGAACCCGGTTGGCTGCCTGCACCATCCCCGAGGTTTTTTCCTCTCTTCAGACAACCAGCTCCGGGCTTACCCAGGCAGAAGCCGAGTCAAGGCTGGCGACCTACGGAAAGAATGCACTCCGAGAGGTGAAGGGTAAGCCTTTATATATCAAGCTGTTCGCCAATTTCACACATTTGATGGCGATTATGTTGTGGATCGCAGGAATTGCAGCGTTCATAGCCCAGATGCCCCAGCTTGGCATCGCGGTTTGGGCGGTCAATATAATCAACGGGGGATTCAGTTTCTGGCAGGAATTCCGCGCAGAAAAAGCTACCGAAGCGCTTAAAAAGCTGCTTCCGGCATACGCGCGAGTTCTGCGCGATGGCGGTGAGCAGAAAATATTTGCAGAAGAACTGGTTCCCGGGGATATCATCCTCCTTGGGGAAGGGGATAGCATCTCTGCCGATTGCCGCCTGGTAAATACTGCCGAGCTGCGCTGTGACCAATCCACACTAACTGGGGAATCCCGCCCGGTTGAGAAAAAGGTCACTGCCTACCATCAGGAAGGTATGTCCTTCACGGAAATGCCCAATATCGTCTTTGCAGGAACGCACGTTGCTGCAGGAACAGGAAAAGCGGTCGTCTTCGCCAGCGGGATGGATACCGAATTTGGTAAGATCGCCAACCTGACCCAGGAAGTGAGCGAGGAGCTCAGCCCACTGCAGAAAGAAATGAAGGTTGCCACACGCATCATTACCTTCGTTGCCCTCGGGGTTGGTGTCCTTTTCTTCCTGCTTGCGTTTTTCCTGGGAAACGTCAACCTGGCGGATAGTTTTATTTTCACAGTTGGCATGGTCGTCGCATTTGTGCCGGAAGGCATGCTGCCCCTTGTGACCCTTTCCCTGGCGATGGGTTCCCAACGCATGGCCAAACGCAATGCCCTGATAAAGAAACTCTCCGCAGTGGAAACACTGGGCTGCACAACGGTGATCTGCACCGATAAGACCGGCACGTTGACTCAAAATGAGATGACCGTTCGCAGCCTGTGGGTGCCCGCGGTTGCAGCCAACGGGCATGCGGGAAAAACGCTGAAGGTGACCGGCAACGGGTACGCTCCGGAAGGCAGGGTCCTTGACGGGGATAAGAAATTGGATGCGGATTCGGATCAAAACCTGCGCGCGCTCCTGCTTGCAGCCGGGTTGTGCAACAATTCCAAGCTGCTGCCCCCCAACGGCGATGGGAAAAACCGCTGGACGATCCTGGGCGATCCCACAGAAGCTGCGTTACTAGTTGTAGCCCGCGAGGGTGGGATCGATCTGGCTGCTGAAGAAGATCAAACTCCGCGCCTGCGTGAACTGCCCTTTGAATCCCGCCGCAAAAGGATGAGCACCATCCACAACCTGGCTGGCGGTTGGCGAAGTATAGGCCCCTCCCGGCGCGAGATGGCGTATATAAAAGGCGCGCCGATCGAGATGCTCGATCTATCCAGCACACTGCTCCAATCCGGCAAAACGATCCCATTAAGCGAGAATGCCCGCAAGGAGATCCTAGCCGCCAACGATGAATTCGCCCGGGATGGGCTGCGGGTGCTGGCCATTGCCCAGCGCGAACTCCCCGCCCAGGTGGAGGATTACACACCGGAAGTGATCGAAAATGATATGACTTTTCTGGGTTTGATCGCCATGATGGACCCCCCGCGTCCGGAAGTGACCAAGGCGGTGGAAGAATGCCACACCGCGGGCATTCGGGTGGTGATGATCACCGGGGATTACGGCCTGACAGCGGAGAGCATTGCCCGCAAAATCGGGATCGTTAAGAACAAGGATGCTCGAGTAATATCAGGTTTTGAGCTGGAATCTATGTCGGATGAAGACTTATCCAAAGCCTTGGATGACGAGGTTATCTTTGCCCGGGTTGCCCCCGAACATAAACTAAGGGTAGTGAGCGCACTGCAGGAAAAAGGAAACGTAGTAGCGGTCACCGGCGACGGGGTGAATGATGCCCCCGCATTGAAGAAGGCGGATATCGGTGTTGCCATGGGCATCACAGGCACCGATGTGGCCAAGGAAGCCGCCAGCATGATCCTGACGGACGATAACTTTGCCTCCATTGTCAATGCCGTGGAAGAAGGCCGGGCGGTTTATGCGAATATTCGTAAATTCTGTTCCTATATCTTCACCAGCAATACCCCGGAAGCGATTCCATTCATCTTTTTCGTCCTCAGCGGTGGGTTGATCCCACTGGGATTGACGGTCATGCAGATCCTTGCGATCGACCTGGGGACCGATATGGTACCAGCCCTAGGCTTGGGCGCCGAATCTCCCGAACCAGGCATCATGAAGCGCCCACCCCGGAGCTTGAAATCGCACGTGATCGACCGATCGTTGATAATCCGGGCGTACGGCTACCTGGGCATCCCGCAAGGGTTGATAACCATGCTCGCATTCTTCTATATGTATTGGACAAACGGTTATCCAGGCCAGATCATGGGATTACCCTCCAGCGGAACCTTGTATGTGGCGGCAACATCTTTTGCCCTCGCATCGGTCGTTTTCACCCAAATTGGCAACGTCTTCGCTCAGCGGACAGAAAAAATTTCAACCTTTAAACTCCCGCTCTTCAACAATAAACTTATCTGGCTGGGAATATTAACCGAGTTGGTTCTGGTGTTGATGATCGTTTACGTGCCATTCATGAATGAATTTATTGGTACCGGACCCTTCCCGGTTGAGTATTGGCTATTCTTGATTCCATTCATTCCAGCATTGACAATCATCGACGAAATCGCTAAATTTATAAAGAGAAGGATCGATTCCAGACGAGGAGTTACCCCATGAAGATCATAATCATTGGTTGTGGCAGGGTGGGCTCGGGGCTGGCAAAATTGCTTAGCAACCGCGGCCACCAGGTGACGATGATCGATAGTGACCCGGACGCTTTTGAAAGGCTGGGAAAGGCCTTCAAGGGTAAAACCGTGGTCGGGATCGGATTCGACCGGCAGGCAATGTTGGATGCCGGGATCGAGAAAGCTGATGCGTTCGCTGCGGTGACTGCCTCGGATGAAGCCAATGCCGTGGCAGCCAGGATCGCAAAAAATGTCTTTCGGGTACCCCGTGTGGCTGCCCGGATCTATGACCCTCGTAAGGCGGATATTTATCGCCGTCTTGGGATGCAGACCATATCCCCGGTGGCACTTGGAATAAGCCGTATGGCCGAATTGCTCTCATTCACAAACCTGGCCATTTCCGAGAGTGTCGGGAGCGGCGAAGTGAATATGGTCGATATTGAAATTCCCCCCATGCTTGTTGGACATAAGGTCGAAGAGATAACCATCCCAAGAGAAGTCCATGTCGTTGCCCTTTCGCGGGGTGGAAAAACATTTCTACCTCTCAGCGTTGCTGTCTTTGAAGAAGGTGATATCGTCCACCTGGCTGTACTGGCTACCTCTCAGGACCGGTTGAAAGACCTGGTCGGTTAAAGGAGAAAAACCATGAAAGTAATGATCATCGGCGGCGCAAAAGTAGGCGCTTACCTGGCTAACTATTTAATCACAGGTGGTCACGAAGTGAAGCTTCTTGAGAACCGGCGGGAGGAAATTGACCAATTAAACAGATTCTCGACTGCCTAAGGAGTGCATTTTCTTTGGCAGCGGAACCGATCCGGATTTCCTGGAATCCTGTGGAATCCGGCAGATGCAGGTGGTGGCGGCGGTCACCGGGGATGATGAAATCAACCTGGTGGTTACCAATCTGGCGCGGTTCGAGTTCAATGTGCCGAGAACAATCGCCCGTATCAACCATCCGGAAAATGCATGGATGTTCCGCCCGGATATGGGTGTCGATGTCGCGCTTAATCAAGCAGATCTTTTAGGGAAGATGATTGCGGAAGAGATGTCGATGGGCGATATGATGTATCTTGTGAAGTTGCGCCAGGGGCTATTTTCGATCGTCGAAGAAAAAGTAGCTCCCAGATCATTCGCAGCAGGGAAAAAGGTCAGTGAATTGAATCTTCCAAATCAATGTGTGCTGACCGCGGTATTACGTAAGGGTGAAATGATGCTTCCGCATGGAGATCTGCAGCTTCAGCCTGCAGATGAAGTCATAGCCATTGTGCATGAATCACAATGCGGTATTCTGGCAAACTTGCTGGGTGACCCGGTGTAAACCAACTTACCAGGATTTGGAATTTCACCGGATGGGATTCTCCATCCGGTTTTTTATTTTCCTTGCCAGTTCAGGAAAACATCTAGAATTCGTAAATTGATATCGAGATCCGTGTGGAATGGTTCGAAAGCTCAATATCCAGGGCAGCGATGCCCTGGGAGGAAGCCCAATCGACCATGTTACCGGTAAACTGGCAACCGGTATCAATGGGAGGGTATGGATAGGGGCTGACCGCAGCCACCGTCCGGGCTAGATCTTCCGAGCGGGGATCCGGCGGGATGCCGCCGGGGAATATCCCGAGCGCGGCGCTGTGATAGCTGATGAGGGCTTCGATCTTATGCGTTTTGATGAACCCGGCCAGGGCAGCGGTTTCCGGCTCCGAGCCCGCATATTCGCCCCCGGTCACCGGGCGATATATCCAGCAGCCAGCACGGTTCCAATCGGCAGTCCAGCGGTAATCCCAGTTGCGATTGAGGTCCACCCCGTTGGCATTCACCCTTCCATCCACCCCATGCGCGCGGGCTTCCCCATCCGGGTTGAGCAGCGGGATGATGAATAGGGTGGTGTTGGATGGAACGATCTCCGGCTTCTCCCGGATGCGGGCGATCAATTCGCGTGCCAGCGCGGTGGTGTTCCACTCGTTCCCACCGTGGATGCCAGCCACGATCATTTTTTGCACAGTCCCATTCCCAAACTGGTACATTTCGATCGGTCGGCGCTCCACGGAATAGCCAATGATCCACGGCCCGCTCGAGGCGGGCGGGGTGATCACAAAAGGCGTCCAGGTGGGTGGTAGGGTCTGGCTGGGCAGCAGGCTGGGGGTGAGGGATGGGTTCGGTGGAGGTGTTTTTGCGCTCCAAGCAGTTGGATCGATGTTTTGCGCAGAGATTTATCTTCAGGCGCGGCAATAACCACACCATCCGCAGATATGCACCCGCAGAGTACGAGTAATGAAAATATCGCCGGTCAGCCAGGATCCCAACCGTTTATTCAATGCTTCTTTTCCTTACCTGCGACGATGCAAGGATCAAGCCGGAATTATTGCCCGGGGAGGTATTTCAGGCGTGCTCCCCCAGCGCATTGATATTGCCAATGCCGGTTTTCTGCATGCGGATAGCCGGTTTGCCGTAATAATCGATACTCCCAAGTCCGGTCATAGCGGCTTCCATACTATCAGAAACCCAGACCCTGGCACTACCTGCACCGCTCATCTGTACGGTCGCTTCGCGGCTCTGCAGGTCACCTGCGTAATATGATCCCGCCCCGCTCATTTGAACTTCCTGTTTGGGTGCCTTTCCTGCCACTTTCATGCTACCGGCACCGCTGAGGATGGCTTTCAGGCTGGTGCAATCCACGCCGGTGATATTCATACTGCCAGCTCCGCTCAGCCCCAGGCTCAGCTTATCGGTTTTTATCCCACAGCATTCCACGTTTCCCGCCCCGGCCAGAATGACTTCGTTGATCTCCTTCATGGTTAGAAGGAAGCGGATGGGACCTGCGCCGATGAACCGCAGCCCGAGGTAGTCCATCCACTCGAACTCGTAGCGGATGCTCAGGATACCTTCATCTCACCGCGGTCTTGATCTGGGGTAACAGGTCCGCGTTGGCATCGATGAACAATTCCTCTTTATCCCCCTGGGTGAGGATCAACTCGCCGACCCCCTTGACATGCACCCGGTTATATCCGGAAACCTGTACGGTATTCTCCCCTGGATGGTGTTTCAGTCATTAAACCTCCGCAAAATTTTCGATATATTGATCTACATGGTTTAACCGGGCAGGGTTTCCAACTTTTTTAGTGGCAATATCTTCGTAAACTCGCAATCCAGCGCTGCGGTATTCTATGATCGCTTTTTCGAGGAAAACCCGGGCAAGGGAGGGTCACCAGGCGCAGATCGTTCCATCAGCATATCCGCAGCTTCCTCCTGGAATGCGCCATTCCGAAAAAGATCACCAAGAGGTTGGAGGGTTTCGAGAAGCTGGTTGTACCGAGGTGAGGGCAAGGTCAAAATTCCGATCAAGCCATGCGCAACGGGCTTCTGCGATCAACAGCAGGATCTTTTGCGATACAGTTGGCGTATCCCCGATGATCTTTTTCAGAATCTCGAACTGTTCCAGAAACCCGGTCTTTTCCCGGAGCAGGAAGTAGAAATGCTGGATCGATGCGTTGATACTGCCGGGATTCTCCTCCCTATCCTCGGGATGGAGTAATTCGATCTCCGCAAGGTTGGATCGCACACCATCCAGATCCTTTAACTCCCCCAGCAGCCTGCCCTTCGTGATCAGCAGACCGAGGTAGAAGTCCTTTAATACTTCAGGTTTATTCTCCATAAGTATCTTATCTGCTAGATCAAGGGCTTCCCTCAGTTGACCCTTGCACCAAAAAAAGACTATCCGATAGGATTGGATGCTGAACATGGCGCTTTCGGGATTTGGATTGACCGGCTGCAGCTCTTGCATTTTTTCCAGGCGGGTTTCGGCTTCTGCATACCTGGATAGTGAAATTTCTAGGTCAGTCAGCGATAAATGGGCAAGGAATTCCACGTAATTTTGCCCGGTGCTCTGGGAGATTTCGACCACGCGCGTGTATTGTTCAAGCGCTGCCAGAGGCTTTCCAACGTAGACATAATGCGTCCCCAGGTTCAACCTGGCACGGGCGAGTATCGTGGTGTATCCGTTCTTTTCCGAGATCTCAACTGCTTTTAATAACGCATCGGTTCGTTCGTCATATGGAATGAACCGCAGGATGCCGAGCGTGGCATAGCAATCTGCCAGCACTTCCTGGAAGTCGAGTTTCCTGGCGAGGGCGATGGCTTTTTTAAGCAGATCGAGGGCTTCTTCGTACAAATAATTGAAACGGTAGGCTCGCGCGGTTTCATGCATCAGGGTAGCCATGCCCTTGGATTCCAGCCCTTCGGGCATTTCCTGCAGACCCATCCTGCAGATCTCCAATCCCTGTTTCACCTCACCCATGTACCAGATGGCTCTTGCAGCCCCGGCATAAAGGATGGCCATTTTTTCCAGGTCGCCATCCTTCCGATAAAGTTCGATGGCTTTCAGGAACGACTTTTCGGCTGCCTCGCGTTTACCCAACCGGAATGCAGCTTCGGCGATGCCGGAATACAGATCCGCCTGGCAGGAATATTCCGCGCACAGATCCAAGGCTTTCTCGAAATACTCCATCGCTTCCTGGTTTGCATAGATGGAAAGCGCCCGCGAGCCGGCTTTTTGGTAATTTTCAAAGGCCTTTTCCGCGTCGCCACATTCCTCATAATGATAGGAAAGTGTCTCGAAATCCTCCGGGTGGATGACCTGCACGGCTTCCGCCACACGGCGATGGTAACGCTGGCGCCGCAGGCCGGAAATCTCCTCCCGCAAGGTCGCAGGGATGAGGGCGTGTTCGAATGCGAAGGTTACATTCTCCGTCCCGCCCTTTTTCAGCTCACGGATGATCTGCGCTTTTTCAGAAGCCTCCAGGCACTCGATGATGCGTTCCTCACCCTTATCGCAGGCTTTCACCAGGATTTTAAACTCGAATTCCCTGCCAATCACGGAAGCCAGGCGTAGAACATCCTGGGCATCCTCCGGCAGACGGGAAAGCCTGGATTGCACAGTGAGGCGGATACTCTGCGGGATTGTGATATCCTCGATTCCGGGTGATACCCATTCCCCGCGTTCAAAACAGAGCAAACCCTCCTCGAGAAGCGTTTTACACACCTCTTCAATAAAGAATGGGTTACCTTCCGTTTCGCGGTGAATGGCGTCGATCAATTCCGGGTCGATCGGGCCGGCTGGGGTGAGCATGGTTGCGACCATTTGGCCGGTTTGCTGCGGGTAAAAGCGGGTAAGTTTCACCCGGGTAGCCAGGTGATCGCGCAGCAGCTCGTGCAGGATGTGATTGGCCAGATCATCATCACGGAGTTCGATCTCCCGGTAGCTGAGTACGATCATCACCCTTTGGTGTTCAAGCCTGTGAGCAAGGTGCCGGATCATCATGAGCGAAGCGCTATCGCCCCAGTGGATATCATCGAAAAAGAGCAGCAACGGATTCTTTTTCGAAAGAACGTCAACCCAGGTAAAAACACTCTCAAAGATATGCTGCTGCTCCGCGAGGGCATCCAGGGCCTGGCGTGGAGCAGTTTCGGTCTGCAGCCATTCCAACCCTGGGGTGATTTTCACGAGGTCAGAGACCACATAACTGGGGAGATCCAGCTTGAACTTTGCGCCTACACCCATCGTTTCACGGATCATCGGAACAAGAGGTTCGTAAGGCGCCCCTCCTTCCGAAAAACACTCACCCACCAGGCAGCGACCTCCGCTGATGGTTGCATTCGCGATCAGCTCGCGGGTAAAACGGGTTTTCCCGATTCCCGGTTCTCCGCTGACCAACAGAATCTGGCTGCTGCCCGTCAGCACTTGATGCCAGGTCGCGCGGCCCAGCTCCAGCTCTTTCTCCCGACCGACCAGCTTACCGCGAACGAACCTATCCAGGCGGTATGTTGGGTTCACCGGCAGGTCGCTTGCCTGCCCAATACCGATGCCAGTAAGGATCTTCTCCACTGCCGCAGCACTCTGCGGGCGGTCGTCCGGGTCCTTGCTGAGGAGCTGCAGAACCATGTCCTCGAGCTCCGGGGCGATTTGAGAGGAATAAATGTGCGGTGGAACGAGCGGCGCATAAAGGTGCTGAGATATCACAGCAACCGGGTCCTCTGCGGTGAATGGCAGCTTGCCGGTTAACCACTCGTAAAGCATTACTCCAAGCGCGTACAGATCCGCCCGTCCATCAATAACCTTCCCCTGGATGGTTTCCGGTGCGATATAGAAGACTGTCCCCAGCAGGTCGCCTTCATTCGAAATCCTGTTTGAAAATGAATGGGCCATACCGAAATCGTTTAATTTGACCGTGCCATTCCCGCTGCGGAGGACGTTTTCCGGTTTCAGGTCGCGGTGAACGATCCCGTGCTGGTGGGCATGCCCAAGAGCAGAGCAGATCTGCAGTGAAATTGAAAGGATCTCCTCCAGCGATTGCGGTTTCTTTTCAAATAAGGACCCACCCTCCAGAAGCTCCATCACGATGAACGGGATTTGATTTTCCTCCCCGGCATCATAAACTGCCACGATGTTGGGATGGTTCAACCTGGCGGCTGCGCGCGCCTCGCTCAACAGCCGGTCACGATTTTCTTCGGTCAATTGAGCGGAGGTGATCATTTTTAGCGCCACCGACCTGCCGAGGAAAGTATCCTCGGCTTTATAGATGGTCCCCATGGCGCCGCGGCCCAGCTCTCCCTCGACCCGGTAACGATTAATAAAAAGCGCGTCAGCCATTTTTCTCCCGCTTCACGATCACCAGGGTGATATCGTCACTCAGCTCGCTGGTACCCGTAAAATCCTGCACTGCTTGGATCACCAGCTTGCACAGATCATGCGGAGTTTTTCCCCGGTGGTTTGTTATTACCGATTTTAATCCTTCCTCCCCAAAGGATTCGCCGTGTGGATTCTCCGCCTCGGAAACCCCGTCAGTGTAAAGAATGATCAGGTCACCTTCTTCAATTTTCTCGGTTTCATCAGTGTACATCGCGGTGGCATCCACCCCCAGCCACATTCCTGAGCGATTCAGAATGGAATAAGTGCCCCGGCCAGCGTGGAGGTGCAGGGGGGGATTATGCCCGGCATTGACGTACAACATAACTCCGCTGGCCGGGTCCAGGCAGGCATATACCAGGGAGATGAACATCTGTCCGTTAGATTCATGTTCGATGAGCGTATTGGCCCGGTTGATCCCTTCGGCGATGCTGTCGCATGCCTGGATGGATGCCCGTAGAATATTCTTGGCGGATGCCATGAAGAGCGCCGCAGGCATGCCCTTGTCGGTCACATCCGCGATCACCAGTCCCAGCCGGCCATCGGGATGCGCAATAAAATCGTAATAATCGCCACCCACCTGGCGAGCGGGCTGCCAGTGCGCGCCGAATTTCCATCCGGGGATGGAAGGGATCTCGCGGGGCAGCAGGCTGATCTGAACGTTTCGCGCCAACTGCATCTCGGTTTCCATGCGGCTTTTTTCAATCGCCAGCTTGTAAAGGCGTGCGTTCTCAATCGCAATGGCGGCGCTGGCAGAGATGGAATTCAACAGGTCAAGATCATCCGTGGTGAAGATCCCGGCTCTCAGGCGGTTATCAACGTAGATGATGCCGATTTGCTGCTCTTTGATCTTGATGGGCACGCAAAGGATGGCGCGGAGACCCTTGGCCATGATCGACTGGCGCATATTGAAGCGCTCGTCGAGTTGCGCGTCGGAGGTCAGAATTGGCTGTCCGGTGGCTGCGGTCTTATCGACTACGCTGCGCGAGATCTGGAATTCGGGATCCTCTATGTCGGTCTGGTCCAAGCCGCGCGCCACACGAAATTCAAGCTTCCCGTCCAACCCGTGCAGCATGATAAAACCGCGCTCAGCATGCAGCGCGGTGATCACTTCGTCCATTAATTTATTCAGCACCTCTTCCAGGTCAAGGCTTGAATTGAGCTGCTGGGAAAGATTATAGAGCAGCGCCAGCCTGTCATTTGTGGGTTGCCCGGGTGAGGTGGTTTCCATGGACATTTTATTAGCAAATCAGATAAAATAAGTCCGATTAAATTGATTATACCGAACTGATAAAATAAATCAAGTTCAGATTTTACAGAAACCATAATTATAGTGTATCCATGAGCAAGATATCCTCGAATCCCCTCGCAGTCCTTCGCCAGATAAGATTATTTTCCCGTCTTGCTGAGGAAGACCTGCAAATGATCCTCGGCTGTACCAACGAGATCAAAAAGGCGGCTGGATCCGAGATCCTGTGCGCGGGGGATGAGGATACGCCTGTTTACTTCATTATTGCAGGGGCGGTTCGCGTTTTTCGAATAAACCCAGAGGGTCGCGAACAGACCTTGATCCACCTATCACTGGGAGATGTATTCAACCTTCCAACGATATTTTTGGCAGGCGGGCGGGCACCTGCCAGCGTGAGCGCCGTGGAAGATACCCGTCTTTTACTTATCACGCGCGAGGACCTGTACCGCTTGGTGACCGAGATCCCTGCCCTGAATTTTGCCATTCTAGCGGATCTTTCTGCCAAACTGGAGCACCTGGCGGATGTGGTTCATGATATCAGCCTGCGGAATGTCCGGTCCAGGCTGGCCAGGTTCCTCCAGGCACATGAAAATGCCCCCTCACCTTTATTATGGACCCAGGACCAGATCGCCAGGCAGATCGGCAGCACCCGTGAGGCGGTCAACCGTGCCATGCGTGAATTGATCCGTGATAGAGTCATCCGCACCGAGCGGCAGCGGATCATCATCCTGGATCATGCAAAGCTGGAAGCTGAGATCGAAGGCTGATCCTAATCGAGCCTATTGTGTGATGTAAATCACAGACAAGCCCGATCCCGGGTGGTATCCTCATGCGTGAAGAGCAAGAGAGCCCGGATGGACGAAACCCTTTCCCTGCCAACCATTCACCCAGAACGCTGCGATGGCTGCGGCCTTTGCGCCGAGTACTGCCCCGGCCACGCCGTGGAAATGGTTAATGCAAAACCGCTGATCGCCTACCCTGAGAATTGTTCCTACTGTGGAATCTGCGAGGAGATCTGCCCGCGGTCTGCCATCGAGCTTCTCTATCAAATCGGATAGGAAAAGAGAAAAACCAATGAGCGAATATATCAATAACCTTACCCAGCGAAAGGAAACAATCAAGAAAATCTTGAAAGAGTTGAATGCCGGGCGGTCGGTGGAGGATGTGAAAGTTGAGTTTGGCAGCCTGTTGGAGGATGCCGATGCCCCTTCCATCACCGAGGTGGAACAGATGATGATCGAAGAAGGCACGCCCCCCGAAGAGATCCAGCGCCTGTGCGATATTCACACCGCCTTCTTCCGCGATTCGCTGGAAAAGGTGCATATCCCCGAGAACCTGCCCGGGCATCCCATTCACACCTTCCGCACGGAAAATGACGCTGCCGAGGAGGTCCTCTCCGACCTCGAAGCCGCGGTTAGCGGGTATGCATCCAAACCGGATCTGAAGGTTGCCAGGGTTGCTTTTGATTTCCTCGCCAAGCTGAAGGGGTATGAAGTTCATTACGTCCGCAAGGAAAATCTGCTTTTCCCGCTGCTGGAAAAAGTAGGTTTCTACGGGCCTTCTCGGGTGATGTGGGGCATTCACAACGAGATTCGCGCCGGCTGGAAAAAACTGGAGGAACTCCTTCGGGGTGCGCTGGATACCTCAACGCTCGTTTCAGCCGCAGAAGTTCAGGACGTGTTTAAGCCGATGGCCACTGCCATCCGCGAGATGTTTTACAAAGAGGATAAGATTCTCTTCCCCTCTGCCCTGGAACGGCTGGGTGAGGCGGATTGGCAATCCATCCGTGCCCAGGAAAATGAGATCGGTTACTTCCTGGTTAGCCCCGGGTTGGATTGGCCACCCGGCGCTCGCCAGGCAGTCACGCAAACCTCCCCGGCAACTCAACCGGCGCTGGCTGCACCTGCAGGGCTCCTTGCGCTCAATACCGGTGCGCTTTCCGCAGAGCAGGCAGATATGATGCTGCGGAGTTTACCCGTCGATATTACATTTGTGGATGAAAACGATGAGGTACGCTATTTTTCGCAAACCCGAGACCGTATCTTCCAACGCTCTCCAGCCATCATTGGACGCAAGGTGCAGAATTGCCATCCTCCCCAAAGCATCGGTAAGGTGCAGCAGATTGTGGATGATTTTCGCGCAGGAAAACGGGATACCGCGGAATTTTGGATCCAAATGGGTGAAAAATTTGTGGTCATTCAATACTTCGCCATGCGGGATGAAGCAGGAAAATACCGCGGTGCGTTGGAAGTCAGCCAGGATGCCAGCCTCCTGCGATCCCTGCAAGGCGAGCGTCGGTTGTTGGACGATGGAAAATAACGGAAAGGAATAAGATGGAAAACATTCATATTGTGGTGGAAGATCTTCTCAAACGACTGCCGGAGGTTCCCGGGGATGCCGTATTGAGCCAGACACTGATAAAGGATGAGAAAACGGATATCACCCTGTTCAGTTTCGCTGCCGGGCAGGAGCTCACCGAACATACCTCTCCCTACCGTGCCATCGTGGAGGTTCTGAAAGGCGAGGGGAGCATGATACTCGGGAAGGACGTTACTGCCATCAATGCCGGCAGCTGGATCTACATGCCCCCCGATCTTCCCCACAGCCTGAAGACAACCACCCCCCTGGTGATGCTGCTGACTTTAATCAAATAATTGTAGAACCGAAAACAAAAAACTGGACCCGCTTGGGTCCAGTTATTTTGATTAAGGAATCCTGATCAGGGTTTATCGATCGTAAATTCATCAAATTCAACAATTACTGGCAATGATTCGAAGGATGATACTCCGAAACCCACGTTGCCTTCCCGCAATGCATACGTGTTTTCCTTGATCTGGGTAACTTCAGTCCCGTTGATCCAGAGGGTCAATTTCTTCTCGTTGCAGGAAAATCCATAAGCGTTGACGTCCTTGCCCTGTTTGATGGCATTGGAACCGCCACTGGCGAGCATATCATAGTCACCTTTTGGCTGTTTACGGGCATCGAACACAAAGATATTATAGAGTCCGTCATTCCCAATGTTCGCTTCGTACCAGCCATCTTCCTCTGAATAACGGCAGATCAGGCTGACGGATTGTGAATTCGCCCCGCGGTTTTCTACGACGGTCTCAACATAGACATTATCGTAGGTGTAATCGTCGTAGGTGAAATATAGATAGGTTTGTTTCCCATTAATCTCGATAATCATTTTTCCATCTTCCACACCGAAACTGGTTCTTTCCTCGTCACCTGACTGGAACCAGTAACTCCATCCCGATGGTTCCTCGTCGAAGGTAAAAGTAGTATACGGCTCTGATGAGGACGTAGTCTCCTCCTCGGTGGGGGCATCCTCAACAGGCGCATCTACCACTTCCTCTGTTGGAGAAGGTGCAGATTCCTCCGATGGTACTGCAGAGTCCTCCGGACCGCTTGTATCCCCGATGTTGAAGGAACAGGCGATACCAACAAGGACGATTAATGCCGGAATGATGGCCAAACGTAATAATGCTTTCATACTTCCCTCCTTGGATAATTTTGAGTACGGTAATTATAGCAAGATTAGTCTGAATATCAACTGCCAATTTTCAACCTGAAGGCAATCTAACCAGAAGGAGGGTAACGAGACCCAGAAAGGCGCAAAGAACCAGCACGTAGGGTAGGGTTCTTCGCAGAACTTCACCTTCCTTGCCTATCAGGCCAACAGTGCTGCAGCCGACGATCAGCTTGGCCGGGGCTACCATCGCACCGATTGCCCCCCCGGCAGTCTGGGCACCAACAAGCAGTGCCGGTGCGAAGCCGAGCAGGACGGCAACCGTTTTCTGCAGGGGGACGAATAGAACATTTGAATTATTATTGCTGCCGGTCGCAAAGGCTCCCAGGACCCCCACATACGCAGAAGTGAGCGGGTAGGCCGATTGCATAAGCGCGGCCAAACCTTCAGCCAGCAGGAGGGTCATTCGGCAGTATTCCATCAGCGTAGCCAACCCAATAGTAAAGACAACCCCAACAGTGGCGGGTAGTGCGGTCTTCCAGGTGGTACGCCAGGCTTGCCGCAGGCTGCAATCGTCGCAGAGTGCTGATTTCCGCAGGCTGAAATAGGTGATGAAGGTTACGACCAGCATCGGAAATGCGGGGTGAAGGAAGGGTTTAAAGAGCTGCCCTTTGGCCAGCGGCATGGAAAATCCTACCAGGGTGCTGGTGGCGGGTAGCAGCATCTGCCAGTGGAAGTTATTCAGGAAGTTGTTCAAAGGTCCGGGTATGCCAGCGATGATGTTGATCACAACCACTGCGCCATAGGCTGCAAGTGCCGCATGCAGGCGGGCATCAGGCGGTGTTGGAGTTGCCGGTTTGGGAGCGCGGGAGATCAACCAACCAAAAAGCAGCCCCGCTGCACCCGCCAGGAATGCTCCCAGCTGGGGAAAACCAGCGATTGCAACAGCGTATTGCGCCAAGGCGATCACCAACCCGGTAAACAGGACCTTGTGCCAGATCCGCATGGATTTGAGTACCATCGCGGCAGCCAGACCTGTGAATAGAACCGCGATCCCCAAAAGGAGCACTGCCGGGGGAATGATCTCACCCGGTTGCATTTGAGAGACGGAGAGAAGGGTCTGGTAGGTGAGCCCCATACCGCCGAAGGTCACTGCCCAGGAATGCCCAATGGCACTTGCGGTCACTGCGAGTACCGGGTTGATACCCATACCGACCAGGATCGGGGCGACGATGGCAATTGGAACACCGAACCCGGTGATTCCCTCCAGCATCCCGGCGAAGGACCAGGCGATGAGCACCACCAGGAACAGGTGATCGCGCACTGATCGCTGCATGGCCTGCGCAATCGCCTGGATACCGCCGAATTGGTTAACGAGAAAATAGAGCAGGAGCGCAGGCCAGAGCACAAGCAGAACGTAAACAGAAATGAGCAGCCCTTTAAGCTGGGAGACCCAAAAGACCTGCCAGTTCAAACCGAAGGCGAAAAGTGCCACCAACACCCCTACTGCCCAACCAACCGGTCCGGCTTTTTGCCCGGACCAGTGAAAAACTGCCATAAGGATCAGAATGAGCAGGATGGGAAGAAACGCCAGGAAGTAAAACATCCGCCAATTCTAATATGGAACCGATTGAAAAACCGGCTGGTTATCCAGCCGGTCCGGGTTCGAACGTTTTTCTGACGATTCACTCCTTCGCAGACGGCGCTTTCTTTTCGGCGGCAGGGGCTTTTTTGGTCGATTTCGCTTTCGGTTCGGACGATTTTTTCACCTCTGAGTGTGTCGGCTCGGGCGTGGATTGCACAGCGGGAGCGGTTTGATCGACCTCCGCTGCCATCTTTTCCGCGGTTTCCAGTACCCACTTCTGCTCGGCGCGGCGTTCCCGGTAAGACAACCAGATGCCACCCAGTCCAAATGATACCGCCACCACTGAGACCACCCAGCCAAAGACCGGGATGGAAGCGACCAGGACGAATAGGAGCATGCCAAGGGAGAGGATACCGAGACGGCGAAGATAGGAGGTTTCTCCCATATTTCGCAGGATGAGAGATCCCAGCAGGTAGGAGATCACAACCCGGCTGCCAAAGAAAACCATCAGGAAGAAGATGGTCGTCGCGAGACCAAGGGTGAGGAGCGCTAATACCCACCAAATGGCAGCCAATCCCCACAGGCTGAGGAAGCCGAATCCAAGGCCGATGATGAAGATCAGCCCGGCCAGCAGAAGGACCACGCCCGCGATATTGAGGCTGATCACAAAGAAGATGAGTCCCACTCCCAGGGTGTACCAGGGACGGGATCGGATCTGTTTTGCGGATTTGCTTACCATCCCCGGGAAAAGCCAGATGAGGATCAGCCCGATGATGAAGAGGGGAACCAGGTCCTGGACCAACGGCATACCCCAGGCAGCCAATCCGGATAGGAATTGACCGGTTGCATCAGCCGCAGCCTGACGGGCACCCAGGAGCACCCTGCCACCGCCCGCACCACCCTGAAAGGAGGTTGGCGACAACGATTCCGGAAGCTGCAGGTTGATCTTCAGCTGTTCGATGATCAATTTAAACACTTCATAAGGGCCAACCACTGCTTGCGTGCGGCCGGTGATCTCTCCCTGGTTGGTGGAGCCAAACGCCAGGGCAAATAAATCTCTGCCGATCACCGAACCATTTTTTGTCACCAGGCTGACGCCTGAATAATACAAGTTGCGCTCCAGCGTAGCCTGGGGACCAATGACCATGGTAACCGCGGCAACATAGGTGGTGCCTTGAACCGAGCCATTGATCACAACCTTGGAACCAATAGCGATAAGGCTGCCTTCCACGGTTCCATTTATGGTTATATTCTGTCCAACAGCGATCAGGTCACCAGCAACGGTGCCATCCACACTGACATTCGTCCCGGCCAGGATGATATCAGCTTCGACTACTTGTCCTGCCGGGATGGAATCTCCATAGACGATACTGCTTTGGGCGTGGACCGCCGGTACTAAGGAGAAAATGGCAATTAATGCCAGGCTGAACGCCACCGCGATTCTTCTTTTTTGGAATAACTCAATATTCATTTCTTATCCTCCTGAACGATTGATATTTATTATTTATACGAAATAATACTATATTATTCTTTTTCAGGAAGGGAATTGAAACTCGAGGAATAAAAAAGCGGGCGCGTTGAGCACCCGCTTTCCACAATATTTTGAAGGGGTTTACAGGTTCCCTTTTTTCTCCAACCGATTGGCGATATCTTCCGTTGCCGCAGCGGATCCAAGCTGGGCTCCTCCCCCAACCATATCACCGATACCCTCTTTGCTGTACTCTCGTCCGGCTGCGATCAGCTCTTCGCCTGCAACGATCTTTTTAACGCCCTGCTTTTCGAGCTTTATACCTGCTTTCTTTAGTTGCTTGCTCCCTTCAGCCAACCCTTCTGAGACTGCCATGCGGGTAACCCCTTCGGCGATCTCGTTGTTGCCCATTTCGGCGATCTTGCCTCCGGCGGATTCAATCGCCTTGGCAACACCCTTGGCGCTGGCGGCTTTGAGGATCTGTTCCACAGCCAGTTCCTGCAGGAGTTCGCCTCTCTCGGCCAGAAATTCGGTAAGCGCGGGCATTTGCAGCATATCCACCACATCGCTCACCGCCCACAGTTCGCCGGCGACGCGTGCCAGTTCCAACCCGGTTTCCAGGTCATCTTCGCTCATCAGGCCGACCATTGCACTCATCACGCCAACGTCTTCCGAGGTGGCCAGCATTTCCGCGCCTTGTGCAACATCCACCACGCCGGCAACCCCAACAACGTCGCTGAGGGTCTTGACGCGCTCAGCAACGACTACTGCATCTTCAGCTCTGGTGAGGTCACTCACACCGGCTGCAGTTTCCATGCGGCCCAAGTCGACAACGTCCCGACCGGTCTGCACCTTCTGGGCACCTTCTTCGATGTGGGTTTCCCCATTGATTGCCTGGGTTAGAGCGTTATCGCGGGCTTCCTTGGTTTTGGTCGCCAGCTTCTTCTTGCTGATCGTTACTTTTTCAGATGTCATTTTTTCCTCTTTCCATTTTGAATCATCAAGCCCTTTGATTACTCAAGGTTGTATAGGACCTGCATGGCACCAGCGTCATCCCGGAATTCGAGCTGGTTATTCTGGATCGAATAGACCGAGGTTATTTCCAGCGCTTGAAAATACTGGAATTCCTGTGCCATGACGTCCTCCTCACAAGCCATCATTGTGGAGGCAGCAGGCGCGATCTTGATCTTATTTCCATCTGTGGTGTATGTGGTGTTGTAATTATTACAGCCACCGCTCCCACTCAGAGTACCGTCGTCCTTGAAAATCGCGGTGATCTGGGATCCATCTACCAAACCTACAACAGCTTCCTTACCGTTGTTCACGTTCACGGCATTCCATGTTCCACTGGTGAGGGCAACAGGCACCTGGACTGCGAACTCCATCAGGTCAGCACCTTTGGCGTCGCGAAGAACCAGTGTGGCTTTATCCATCCGATAGGATGCGGTATTGCTCAACCCCTGGGTGAAGGCATCAGCTTGCGCCATAACGTCCTCGGGGCAGGCCATCAGGGTGGAGGGACCTAATTTGAAGGTGAGCGAGCTACCACTCAGCGTGTATGTCCCGCTAACCCGGTTGCATCCATCAGAGCTGGAAAAAGCCATGTCTTCTCCGAAGGAGAGGGTCGGCACGGCATTAGAAAGGACTGGAGTCCCTCCCAGAGATGCCAGCTGCCAGTTGGTACCGGGGAGCTCTGAACTGGTGGTGGAGGAGCATCCGGCGGCCATGAGGACCAGCAACATAATAATTGAACCAAACACGATCTTTTTCATTTTAAATAAACCTTTCTATTTTTACTGAGGTCTTGGCAGCAGCCAGACGCGCAGATTATCGAAGAACACCATGAAAGGCGTTCCGGTATTATCGCTGGCTGCCTGGATAAAGAAACCGATCCAGCCGGTATCAGTAAAGGAGTAATCAGATGCATTGGCAACATTCACGCCATTAACGAAGAGCTGATAGGTTCCGTTGTTGGCTGCAATTCCGATCACATTTGTCTGTCCACCACCCACCCTGACGACTTGATTGGCGGTGAGGGGCACAATGGCGGTGGCTGTGGATCCATCCACCTTGGTCATGAAAAAGCGCCCGTCGCAGGCGATGCCATAGACGTACCCCTGGGTCTCACTCTGACCGCGGATATAAAGCCCATAGCGATCATTGGGGCGGCAAGTCTGCGGGTTGGTCACCTGGGTATCTGCGTAGAAATTCTGCACGCTCGCCCAGGAATGCTGCCAACAGACCAATCCGGGCTGCCCCTTGCCTTCCATCATGAACTGCCCGTTGGTGACCCCCGATTTATAGCAATTATTGTCAAAAGAGCTCCAGTTCCGGTTGGTGCTGAAGTCATCCGTTCCATCCGGTGCACCGAAGATCAACGCCGGGTCGTTGGGCAGCACCGTGGGAGTTGGGGGGATCGGCGTAGGTGGTACCGCGGTGGGGATCTGCGGGGTGGGTGTGGAGGGCGGGGTCGATGTTGGGATCGCCCGGACGGTGGCATCCACGATGGCGCTCACCAGGGTGGGATCCGGCGTGGGTGGGGGTTGCGGTGCGCAGGCGCTGAGCGCGATCATGAGGACCAGCGTAGAGCAAACGATTATTATTGCACTTCTCTTCATATGTATTCTCCTTTTATTACGGTTTACGCTCCAGTTAAGTGAACGTCTGAAAGCGGTGATTGGTTCCCGGTTGGGGAATTTATAATTTTATTGGTTATTCTTCCTATCCTACTTTCCTGTTTCCAATTCCTTTTCGGGCTGGGGTGAACCTTCGGTCATTTCTCGGATTGCCCTCAAATCCAGAAACGCCCGACGGATCAGTACGATCTGGCTGTAGATTACCCATGCAAGGAAGAGGGTTAGGACGAATGCGAATGAGGTAAAAAGGGTGGGGATGGTCGTTTTTAACTGCCCGGCCGCGGTCCCCACAGACTCGATCTGGGCTCTCACCTGGGTCAGGCTGCTATTTATCTCAGCCAACTGTGCATCAAAATTCGCCACAGCCGCAGTCAGTTTTTCCACACCGCCGGCAGCTTGTGCGCGGATCTCCGCGGCGGAGCTGGCGATATTATCGACAGTTGCCTGTAAACCAGCGATCTTATCGCTGATGCCTTGCAGTTTTGTGGTATCCAGTCCTACCATGTTCAGGAATGGAATTTTACCGACGATTTCAATCCAGTAAGCGAAGGTGCTGAGTGTATCCTTCAGACCTGCAAAAGTATCCTGGATGGATTGAACGGCGCCTTTTAATTGTTCATCTTTAAGAAGTGGGAGCAGTGTGAGGATGATGCCCTGATCCTTAACACCCTGGCTGATCTGTGTGGCACCGCTCTGGAAATCCTGGGCGATCTGGTGCGCCTGGTCCATCCGCATTGTGACCTTATCCAGAGCACTGTTGATGGTGATCGCGGTCTTTTCAACCGTTGTCAGCAACTCCACTACGGTTGTCGTAGCTTTACTGACAAACGACCAGGTTCCAATTATCGTAACCACAGATAGAACAAGGACAAAAGCACAAACAGCAATGAGAAGATACTTTGGAAATCGGCTTTTCGATTTCATTATGACATAACCTTTCTTGTTTATGGATTCCAAATTCTGTGGTGGTTCACCAGATCATTTGGTTGAAAAGAAGAATCACTTTTGATTAATTTAAGAAGAAATATCCAATAAGCGAACGATAATCTGGTTCAACCCTTATCTTTTAGCGCTTTCTTGACCTCTTCGAGGGCTGCCTCATCAAGCGTGGATTGAAATACCTTTCCGCGGTATTGTTCCAGGATAGCGCGAACCGCGCCGGGATTTGCTTTGGATGCCATGATGAACAGTGCGGAGGTGCCTGGGGTTAACTCAGCAGTAACCTCCTTGACAAAATCCTTATCCACTCCCAGATGCGCCGCTTTTCCGATCAGTGCACCGGCAGCAGCCCCCAGGAGCATCCCGCCGATGGGGAAGAACACGCTGGCGATGATCAACCCAAGGAGCCCACCGCCCACAGCGCCGGCTTTCATGCCGGTATCGGCCATGTTCTTGACCTTGACCTTGCCATCAGCATCCTTCACAATTACTGCTGCGTCATTTACCTGAAGCTGTGAGTCTTTTTCAAGTTGTTTGATATTCGCGAGGAGCTTCCCCGCATCATCCATATTGTCGAATGTTATAACGAGCAAATTAGCCATTTTCCTCTCCTTTTTCTAAAAAAATTGATTGGTCGGAAAAAAACCGAGTGGAAAAGATACTTGAAATCAACCTTGAGTTATTTTACCTAAATACTAGTTAAATATAGCTGATTTTTTCAAGATTTGCATCATCAAATTGATGAAAAACCAAATGAGAATGGCAGTAAAATTGTTGTGCCAAATAAGACTCTTGATGAAGGATTCTTCTATGTTTTCCAGGATCGTTGATCTGCGTTCGGATACAGTAACCCACCCCACCCCTGAAATGCTCCGCGCGATGGCAGATGCTGAAGTTGGTGATGATGTGATGCACGAGGATCCAACCGTAAACCGCCTGCAGGAGCTGGCAGCGGAGAAGATGGGCAAGGAGGCCGGGCTTTTTATCGCCTCCGGGACGATGGGCAACCTGCTGGCGGTGCTGGCACATGCCACCCGCGGGGATGAAGCCATTCTAGGGAATCTCTCCCACACCTTCCTATTTGAAGGTGGCGGCATGGCCGCGCTGGCGGGGGTTTCTCCCTATCCGCTGCCCAACCAGCCGGATGGCACCCTCCGATTGGAGGATATCCGCTCGGCGATTCGTTCCAAGGGGAACCCGCATTACCCCGTCTCGCGTTTGCTGATCCTCGAAAATACGCATAACAGGTGCGGCGGATCCCCTCTTTCCGTGGACTACACCCGACAGGTGGGAGTGCTGGCAAGAGAGAATCGCTTGTCCTTTCATATAGATGGCGCTCGTATCTTCAACGCCGCGGCAGCCCTGCGGGTGAGTGTAGCAAAGCTCTCAGAACCGGCGGATTCGATCACCTTCTGCCTTTCCAAGGGACTGTGCGCTCCTGTCGGTTCAGTTCTGTGCGGATCGTCGGATTTTATCGCCCGCGCCAGGCGTTTCCGTAAGATGTTGGGCGGCGGCTGGCGGCAAGCTGGCGTGCTGGCCGCGGCTGGGATCGTGGCGTTGGAGGAAATGACCGGGCGGCTGGGGGAGGACCACAACCGCGCCAAAGTTCTGGCGAAAGGACTGGCGGAGATTCCCGCCCTGGAGTTGCTCTACCCCGATCCTCCCTCCAATATGGTGTTTGCGCGCATCACGGAGAGCTCCCGTTTGTCTGCGCCGGCCCTGGCTGAAGCCCTGGAGAAGGTGGGTGTGAAGATCAACGTGGTTGATGAGCACCGCTTCCGTCTGGTGACGCATTACTGGGTGGATGATGCCGGAATCACCCAGGCACTGGATGGATTCCGCCAGGTACTTAAATAATCAAACCTGAACAATGAAATGTATAATGAATATCCCCTGCCGGGGAAGATAAAATTACCCATGAGGTGAAAATGGATCTGCCGAATTATGCTTATTTCCAGGGTAAGTTCGTGCCCTATTCCGAAGCAAAGGTGGGCGTGCTCACCCACGGGCTGAATTACGGCACTGCCGCCTTTGGCGGCATCCGCGCTTACTGGAACGAGCAGGATGAACAGCTCTACCTCTTCCGCCCGTTGGAGCATTTCCGTCGCTTCCTGAATTCCTGCAAGATCATGCTGATGGACTTTGGCCAAACACCGGAGAGCCTTCTCAAGATCACCCTGGAATTACTGCAAATGGAGCAATACCACCGGGATATTTACGTCCGCCCGCTGGGCTACAAGGCGGATGAATCCATCGGGGTTAAATTGCATGGGGTGAAGGATGACCTAAGCATAGTGGCGATCCCTTCGATTAAGTATTTCGACGATAAGGAGGGCATCCACGTCACCATTTCATCATGGCGGCGGGTGGATGATAATGTCATCCCCGCGCGGGGTAAGATCGCCGGAGCCTATGCCAACAGCGCTCTGATCAAATCGGATGCTGCCCTGGCCGGCTATGATGAAGCTCTCACCCTCAACCAGGATGGGCATCTCTCGGAAGGCAGCGCGATGAATTTCTTCATGGTCCGGAATGGCATTCTCACCACTCCTCCAGTGACAGATAACATCCTGGAGGGTATCACCCGCCGAACGGTGATGGAACTTGCTGCGAACGTGGGTATCCCGATCCAGGAGCGCCCCATAGACCGCACCGAGGTCTTCGTCTGCGAAGAGCTCTTCCTCTCCGGCACAGCGGTGGAAATCACGCCGGTGCTTCAGGTGGATCACCGCCTGGTTGGAGATGGGAAAGTTGGTACGATCACGAAGGCTCTTCGGGATGCCTTCGGGAAGGCGGTGCGGGCTTCCCTGCCGGAATTCCGTGCCTGGAACGTCCCGGTCTACCCCAAATAAACTCAAAAACCCCCGAATATTCGGGGGTTTTTGCGCCCCTCCCTGCCCTCCCCAAATCAGTTCCTGATTTGGGGAGGGTGGTTCAAAGCAGGGTGGAATAAATCAAAACCCCCACAATGTAGCGCCAAACCTTGCCTGATGGTACCGGGTAATGGAAGCGCGCATATCCTCTTCGTCAGCAAAGAGCAGCTCGATCTGCGAGGTGTGGCAGGCGAAGGCATCCTTCCAGATCTTTGCTCCCTGTTCTGATACAGGCTGGGAAAAATCCCTTGCTCCCGTGGGGACGAAATCCTCCAATTTATGCTTTCCTTGCACCAGGTAGGGGTAATCGGCGTAGTACCAAAGAGGGATACCCAGCCTTTCTGCTCCCCTCCGGGTGAGGAGGTGATCGCGGTGGCTGCCTATGCCGAGCGGCGAAACAATCTGGCATCCCACGGTGATATTCTTGCGGATGAAATCGGCGATCAGCGGGATAATGTAGGATTCCTCCGGTTCAGGATCACACATAAGTGTTTCATCACTCGTAACCGCGGGCGTATCTGTCCCAGGCAGGTAACGGTAGATCGCATCCGGCAGGGTGAACCGCCGCCAGGCGGCACCCAGCATCCCGCAGCAGGCGGCATCTTCCACGGCGCGCTTACGTGGAACATCATCGCCGATGCCCCAAAACTGGTGCATCAACTTTGCTTGCCCAGGCAAGGGTCGGCCTTCAGGCGGGTCACCAGCGCAGATGGTCCAGATCTCCACTTGCGCTCCGCGTGAGGTCAGCTCCCAGACCATCCCACCCGCGGAAAGTACAACGTCGTCAAAATGAGCCGATAGAAACACCCAGGATTTATCATTCATTCAGGTTTCCCTTGGAAATCAAGTTATTCGCGAACCTCGGTGGGCGATATTGGCAAGGATGAGGAACCCCCGGGGATGATTTAGGTGGCTGCAAATAGGAATACGGCCAGGTGTTTCCGCGATGATGATAAGCATTGGTTGAGGAGGCAACCAAATTATCATTAATAATGAGCATTCCTATCGTTTGATTAGAGAAGCAGCTTCTGCAGGCGGAAGAGGTCATCCATTGAGCCCTTGATGGTGATCTTGCGCTGCATATAGGCATTCTGAGGGTTGATCTTCTTCTCGATAATGCCGGCCATAACGTCGGTGGTGGTCTTGATGGTCATATCCGGCTTTTCGAGCGCTTCGGCGGTGAGGGTGGCTTTGAAGCCGTCTTCAATGCTGACCAGCCATTTCTCGCCGGTGTCGGTGAAATCGAACTGCAGGGTCTTTGTGTAGCCCTTGAGGGCGGTTTGGACATCGGGGTTATCGAACTTTTCGACGAACTTCTGCAGATAGGGTTGGATATCGGCCATGGAAATTCTCCTCCGGGATTGGGTTTGAGGTGCATTTTATACCCGATTGGAATTCTTGGCATAATGGAGGTTAAGCTAAATTTATGCCCTTTAGACAATTTGAATCAAATGAATAGATGTATACTGCAATTCAAAGAAGATCAAGGCAATGCAAATCGTATCCTTCAACACCTTCGGGCTTCCCAATTACATGAGCTGGCGGCGCATCGCGGATATCGCCGCCGAGGTCACCAACCTGGATGCAGACGTGCTCTGTTTCCAGGAAATCCAGCAGAAAGCCTACGTCGGGCAGTTAAAAAACCATCTTCCACACCATCCCCACCTGGCATATGGGATGGAAGGGCACATCCCGATGGGCAACCTGGTGACTGCCTCCAAAGAGCAGCCTGTGCGTACCGAATTCAAGCTCTTCCCCAACCGTGGGAAAAAGGTCAGCATTGGTTTCGCGGACTGGTTTTCCTACAAAGGGTACCTGCTCACCGAATTTGATTTCCATGGGCAAAAGGTTGTGGTGATGAACACTCACACCAACGCCAGTTATATGGCAAAATGGGACCCCGAAAGCCCCATCTCCCGCATCCAGCGCGACCAGGTGGCATTCCTGGCGGAAGTGGGAAGATCACAGGCAGAGGATGCATTCGTGGTCATCTGCGGTGATTTCAACTTCCCGCGCGGGACGCGCATGTACGAGGAGATGATCGAAAAGAGCGGTTTTTTTGACCCGCTCGCGGAGGATCTGCGCCCGACCTACCAACCAGTTTCCTTCCTCAAGAAGACCTGGTCCATCCCCCTGGATTTTTTCTTCTGCCGCCAGCCTGTGAAAAACCCATTGAAAGTTGAAGCGGATATCCGCCAGCTTGTCAATCCTGTAAACCGGATCCCTTACGGGCACTTTTTATCCGACCATTTCGCGATTATACTTAACCTCGAAAAGGAGTAATTATCCATGAAATTAACCGCACGCAGAATTATTCAGGGTATTACAGTGATCATTGTCCACATGATCCTGTTGTTTATCCTCAGCAACCGGCTTCCTGGATTTAATGTCGAATCATTTCGATCAGACTTTGTTGGTTTTCACATTGATCTATGCCGTTGCTCAGGCGGCGTTTTACTGGGTTTTTGTCAATTTCCTCTCCTGGCTGCCCACCGTTCTCTATCCCCTGGTGATGTTCGTGGTTAATGGTATCCTGATCGCGGTGGTCGGCAACCGCATCCAGGGTGTGACGGTGGATGGGTGGCAGACAGGACTATGGATTGTTATCTTCATGACGGTCGTGAATGCCATCCTGGGAGAGCTCCTGACCCTGGATGAAGACGATCGCTTTGACCGGGCAGTCATAAAACGAATGGTCGGTAAGCGCGGTAATGTGAAAAAAACTGATGAACCCGGGATCCTATACCTTGAACTGGATGGCCTGGGCGAGGACGTTTTTGAGAGGGCGATCAAGGAAGGCCACATGCCGCACGTGAAGAAATGGCTGGATACCGGCGAGTACCGAATCATCCCCTGGGAGACGGATATGTCTGCCCAGACCGGCGCAATGCAGGCAGGCATTTTGCTTGGCAACAACAAGGAGATCCCTTCATTCCGCTGGTGGGATCGCACCCTGAAGAAAACGGTTATGACCGGTGATCCGCGCGAAATGGTTCGCATGGAAGCCGAACTCAGCAATGGTGACGGGCTTTTGGCCAATGGCGGTGCTTCCCGTGGAAACATGTATTCCGGGGATGCCACCGAAAGTTTTTACACCATGAGCACCTTGATGAAAAAAGACGCCAGCATGGGTCCTGGGTTCTACACCTATCTAATCAGTCCTTACGTGATCTTCCACATCATCACACGCATGATTATTGAAATCTTTAAGGAATACTGGCAGGCAGGGGCACAAAAGCGCCGGAAAGATAAGTACATCGTCAAATCCCGCAATTTTAAATACGGCTTCATTCGCGCGATGATGGGACCCTTCCTGCACGATATGATCACCTACTCGGTGATCGGGGATATCCTGCGTGGCGTGCCGGCGATCTATGCCCTTTATTCCGCTTACGATGATGTGGGTCATTTTGCAGGAAGCGATTCACCGGATGCGCTGGAAGCCCTCACAGAAAGCGATCGCTATATCGCCCGCATTCAGAAGGCCATTGAAGATGCTCCCCGACCCTACCATATCGTCCTGCTGGCTGACCACGGTCAGACTACCGGGCCTACGTTCAAGGACGCATTCAATACCTCCCTGGAACAGATCGTCAAGGACCTGATAAAAAGTGATGAAGAAGTGTTGGCGATCCTAAATACTGAAGAAGCCTGGGATAATATCAATGCAGTTGTTTCCCAAACAACCAACGACAACACCCGCACTTCCAAGATGTTGAAGCGGATGTTGAAAAGCAAGGAAAAAGACGGGGTTTTCATGATGGGCCCTGACCGCGACCCACAGGAAACGGAAGGGGAAGAGGAGAAACAGAAAAACGCCGGGTTGATGGTCTACGCATCCGGTGGACTAGGCGCGATCTACTTCACGGATTCCGAGCGCAGGTTGACCATGGAAGAGATCCAGGAAAGGTACCCGGATCTTATTATTGGACTCATCAATCATCCGGGAATCGGGTTTGTTCTGGTTAATTCCAAGGAGAACGGGCCTTTGGTAGCAACAAAAGGCGGAATCCGCTATCTTAAGGATGACAAAATTGAAGGGATTGATCCGCTCAAGGACTATGGTCCGAATGCTGCTGATCATGTCCGCCGCGAGAACAGCTTCAAAGCCTGCCCGGATATCGTGGTCAATGCCCGCCTGGATACAGCCACAGACGAAGTTGTCGGTTTTGAAGATCAGGTCAGCCACCATGGCAGCATGGGAGGTCCGCAGACGAGGCCTTTCATCATGTTCCCGGCAAAATTCAACTATGACGAGAAACCGGTTGTTGGCGCCGAGCAGGTGCATAAGCTGCTGAAGAAATGGCGCTACGAACTTCAACCGCGGGTGAAGTAACCCCAGTTTATGATGGGAACACCGCGCTGACCGAGGCGCGGTGTTTTTTATGCCTTATTGCGAAGGTAGATAAACCAGTACGCCAGGCCGATAAAAACCCCACCGCCGATGATATTACCGATGGTGACCGGGAGCAGATTGCCAACCAGGAAGTTCTGCAGCGTCAGGTGGGGATAATCCGTGGGGAGTTTCTGGATTGAGAGGAAAAATGCCGGGCTGGCAAAGTTCTTAACCAGCAGTGCCATGGGGATGAAGTACATATTGGCCACGCTGTGCTCGAACCCGGCTGCCACGAAGCAGGCGATGGGGGCAATGATGGCCAGGATTTTATCGGTGGTGGTGCGTCCGGAGTAGGTGAGCCAGACGGCCAGGCAAACAAGCATGTTACATAGAATTCCAAGCATGATCGCCTGTACGAAACCCAGGCTGGTCTTGGCTTCGCCGATGGCCAGGATATTCGCTCCCACCACGCCTGTGCCGAAGGTATATTCGGAGGAGGCGAACATGATTGCAGCGATTGCCAGCGAACCCACAAAATTCCCCATGAAAACGATCCCCCAGTTTCGCAGAAGCGAGAGCGAGGAGATCTGCCGCCTGGCCCAGGCCATCAGCATCAGGTTGTTGCCGGTGAAGAGTTCCGCCCCGCCAACCACCACCAGGATGAGACCCAGGGTAAAGGCCAGTCCTGCCAGCAAACGGATCACGCCATACGCCAGTATGTCTTTTGCCCCAGCGGTGACCACCGTGGCGAAGATGGCGCCAAAGGCGATATATGCACCGGCAAGCATACCGAGAATGAACAGATCGAAGGTGGTTCCGCATGCCTTGCGGATGCCGATCTCGACAGCTTTTTCTGCCATCGATTGAGGTGGAAGCAGATCGGGGGAGGGGGACTCAGGGTTCATGAAATTAGATTATATGCCAGGATTCATGGGACATTTGTCAGAAATTGTTCGCTAGGGAGGTATGATAAAAGTCCTCTTTTACTCTTAATTGTCTGACCACTGATTGACGCACCTATCACCGAATGCTATACTGATTTTTGAGATCCAATATTTCATTAGAAAGTAAAGGAAAAAAATGAGAGTTGAACCCCCAACCCCTGTTTCCGTGGAAGAGATCAAAATAAATGTTCGCGAGATCGAAGCGCTGCTTTCTGCGCCACCGATGCAGCTCCCTCCCTGGCCGGAAGCACAGATCACCCTCAAAGATGGCCGCATACTCTATATCCGCGCTGTGCAGGATAGTGATATCAAGCCCATGCTGGGCTACCTGGAAAAGGTCATGCACGTGGAAAAGGACTTCTACGATATCGTCGGTGTCCGTGTTTACGGCGAAGTGCTTGCCTTGACCCGCAAGCGCATGAAGGATCCCTTTGCCATGGTTGGTCTGATCGACGGAGAATGGCTTGGCTTTGCCAATGGCCGCGTATGGGATAAGGACCTGGCCATCAGCCTGCATACCCTGGCATTCTCGCGCCGGGCGCGCGTTGGTTGGCCTATGTACTATGCCAAAACCTACTACGCGCTCGAGATCCTGAAATGCAAGGAATGGTGGACCACCTTCGAATCCTACAATGGATGGCGCATGGCCGGACTCGAAATGGCCCAACCAACCAAACCCTGGCCGCAGTATCAACACGAGCTGGGCGGCGCAAAGGTCTTTTACCTGGATCAGGATATGTGGAACGGCCGGATCAAGAACTTCTGCAAAGAGACGATAGGGGATGACCTTTCCTTCAAGGTCTCACCTGCAGTCCGCAAAGCGAACGCCAAATTCCGCGTTCCGGAAACCGTTGAACTTTAATTAATAATTAATATGAACATCCCCCTTTCGAGCAATGCCTGATCGGGGGATGTTTTTGTCTCATTTCTGCGGGTATCATTTGTCATACAAGATATGTGAATATGATATTTGAAAACCGGTTTTACCGTGTGTTATATTGAATTGGCAACCTGTGGCTGCAGCGATAATGATATTAATCAACCGATTCCTTTTTGAGTTATTCCATCCCCGGGTATTTCCCCGGATTAAATTGAATTTCAGCAAGAATTCCCAGGTTTAAAGAGGTGAGCCAGTGGCGATGATAAAAACGCAAATCAGAAGAGGTGTTTATTATGATTCTGCCCGGTTGATGCAACTACAACGTTCCCTGGCTGGATTACCCGAAATCCTGGATGCAGGCGTGGTGATGGGTACCGATTCCAACAAGGAACTCCTCGCCCATATCGGCCTGGATACTCCCGAGGTGCAGGCCTCGAAATCGGATGACCTGGTGATCGTGGTGAAATCCGAGAACGGCCAGGCAGCCGAGGATGCCATCGGTAAAGTGGACGGGCTTCTTGCGGCACGAAAATCAGATATCGACCAGGAATATATGCCTCGCAGCCTGGAAACTGCTGCCCAGATGCTGCCAGATGCAGCCTGGGTGATCATTTCGGTTGCCGGACGCTACGCCACGGGTGTCACCCGCGAGGCGCTGCGCCTGGGCAAACACGTCCATCTCTTCAGTGATAACGTGAGCGTGGAGGATGAGATCGCACTGAAAACCGAGGCACGCGAAGCTGGCTTGCTGGTGATGGGACCGGATTGCGGAACTGCCATGGTCGGTGGGATGGGCCTGGCGTTTGCCAACAAGATCCGCCGCGGTCCCATTGGTATCGTAGCCGCAGCCGGGACAGGGTTGCAGCAGGTAGCCTGCCGCATTCACCAGCTCGGCAGTGGAATCACCTTCGGTATCGGGACGGGCGGACGCGACCTGACCGAAAAGGTTGGCGCCATCACCTACCTGATGGCTTTGGATGCGCTCATCCGCGACCCGGATACAAAAGTGATCGTACTTGTATCCAAACCGCCCTCGCCAAAAGTGGCCGAGGAGGTATTGAAGGTTGCCCGAAAAGCCGGAAAACCAGTGGTGGTGAACTTCATCGCCCGTGCGGTCACGACCATCCAGGATGGCAACCTCTTTTTTGCCACCGGCATGGATGATGCAGCCCGGTTGGCAGTTGAATTCGCGAGTAAACCGCCCCAAGTCCAGCTGGATACAGATCTGCCGGTTGATAAATTCACAAAAGAGCAGAAATATTTCCGCGGCTTATTCTCCGGCGGGACCCTGGCATACGAAGCGCAGTACATCCTCGCCGGGTACCTTCCGCGGGTTTGGGCGAATGCCCCCATCAACAAAGACAACAAAATGGCCGATTCCCTCGCCAGCCAGGAGAACTGCATCGTAGACCTGGGCGAGGATGAATTTACCGTCGGACGCCTGCACCCCATGATGGACAACGAGCTGCGCATTCGCAGGCTGTATGAGGAAGCCAATGATCCCGAAGTGGCCGTGATCATGCTGGATGTGGTCATCGGTTACGGTTCTCATCCCGACCCGGCCAGCGAGATCGCGCCTGCGATCGCAAAAGCCATTGCGGATGCAAAAAAAGCCGGCCGCCATCTGGAGGTCACCTGCGTGGTGACCGGGACGGATGAAGATCCGCAGAATTTCGATTCCCAGATGGATCAGCTCCAGAAGGCTGGAGCCTGGGTGGATCCCAGTAACGAGGTGGTCGTTCGCCGGGTAGGCCGCATCATGCGTGCGCTGAACGAACGCGGTTCAGTGGCGGCGGCTGTTTTGGGAAAACCGGTGGACCTGCCCAACCTGAAGAAACCCATGGCTGCAATCAATGTTGGTTTGGAGTCCTTCGCAACGAACCTGAAGGACCAGGACGCTCCCAACATCCATGTGGATTGGAAACCTCCCGCGGGCGGCAATGAAAAGCTCGCTGGAATCCTTGAGCGAATGAAGCAACAGAAAGCCTGATCTCAATTTCACCTTTTCCGTGGAGGAAGGTCAATGATCGATATCGAAAAAGCCAATGCATTAGTTTGTGAAAAATTCATGGAAGCCAAACCCGTTGCAGTGAGCATGGGCAAGGCCATCGAAAAGGTCCCCGGTATGAAGGAAAATATGCTCCTGCATGCCGGACCGCCGGTCACCTGGGATCGCATGGCCGGCCCCATGAAGGGCGCTATGATCGGCGCGCTGCTTTTTGAAGGCAAGGCCAAGTCCGAGGAGGAAGCGAAGAAAATGCTGGAATCCGGCAAGATCGAATTTGCTCCCTGCCACGAACATATGTGCACTGGCCCGATGGCAGGAGTTATCTCCCCTTCGATGCTGGTCTATATTATCGAAAACAAAGTTCACAATATCACCTGTTATTCCAACCTGAATGAAGGCCGCGGAAAAGTTCTGCGAATGGGCGCCTATGGCGAAGAAGTGCTCACCAAGCTGCGCTGGATGGAAGCCACACTCGGTCCCACTGTCAAGGCAGCCCTGGAAGCTGCCGGTGGGCTGGATATCCGCAATATCCTCGCCAAAGCGCTGCACATGGGCGATGACGGCCACAACCGCCTGGATGCCGCCTCGGTGCTGTGGACAACACAATTAGCACCTTATATCGCCAAAACTGCCAAGGATACCGCCACTTCGTTCGAGGTGATCAAATTCCTGGGTGAGAACGCGCTCAGCATTCTCAACCCGGTAATGGCTGCCTGCAAGACCATGACCGCCGCCGGGGAGAATGTGGAGGGCAGCACGATAGTAACCATCATGTGCCGCAACGGCACCGATTACGGGCTGCAGGTGAGCGGGCTGGGAAATCGCTGGTTCACTGCGCCTTCCCCAATCGTCAAGGCACTCTATTTTCCCGGCTTTTCGGAAAAGGATGCCAACCCGGATATCGGAGACTCGGTGATCACCGAAACTGCGGGTATCGGCGGTTTCGCCATGGCAACCGCGCCAGCGCTGGTCACCTTCATTGGCGGAACCCCCAGGGATGCGATCAACACCACGATGGATATGTACGAGATCACCTACTCCGAGAACAAGAACTTCACCATCCCCTTCCTGGATTTCCGCGGCACCCCAACAGGCGTTGATATCCGCAAGGTGGTGGAAAAACAGATCGCCCCCCGCGTCAATACGGGTGTTGCCCATAAAGATCCTGGCGTTGGGCAGGTTGGGGCAGGGGTAGCCTCCGCGCCGATGCAGCTTTTCGAGGACGCGCTGGTCGCCTTCGCAGAAAAATACGGATTCTAATTCACTCAAAGGTAAAGGAGAGTCACAATGAACCGGGAAGCCTTTATAAAAATGATGTCGGAAGCAAAACTGTATGACCTGACCCAGGATTGCAGCATCTTCACCCCACCCTGGCCGGGCGAAAAATCACTGGAGGTGCACTTTTTCAAGCGGGTCACCGGGGCCTATGGCGGCGGGCAGGGAGCCAATGGCCAGATCCTTAATTGGAGCAATACGGTCGGCACCCACCTTGTGGGCGAAACCGCTTTTCACTCCGGGGCCCGCCGTATCGCGGATATTCCCCTCAAAGACCTGTGTGGTCCGGGCGTGATCGTGGATATTTCCGACATGGTCTCCGATTACAGCATCATCACCCCCGAAATGATCCAGAAAAAAGCGGATGTTAAGCCAGGCGATATTCTGATCATCAACACCGGTTACCATAAATATTCTTTTGATCAACCCGATGTGGTCAACCCCAACGCTCAGGGCGGTGTGGAATCCAAGGAATTTGGTTTCCTGGTGCGCCATCCCGGGCCTTCCATTGAATTCTACAAGTGGGCGATGGAAATGAAACTTAAAGTGGTTGGTGTGGATTGCGGCGCAGCCGAGCATCCCATGAATACCCCCATCCGCCGCATGCACGAAAATCATTTCAAGCTGGCCGAAGAAAAATTAAAGAAGGAAACTGGCAAGACCTGGGACGAATACTTCCCGCAGGGTGAATACTACAATGTCACCCATATCCAGATGCCCAAGGCGCATCTGGTCCTGGCGGAATGCCTTGTCGGCGAGATCGATAAATTGTTGAACAAGCGCGCCTGGATCTGCATCATGCCGATCCCGTACATGGAAGTTGAAACCGCCTGGTCGCGGGTATGTGCCTACACCGCCCCCGATGGCGTGAGTGAAAGCGAATTCTTCTCCGCCATGGCTGAATCCGAGATGATCGATATGACTGTCCCGTTCAGCGTTCAAACCCCGCAGTGGTTGAACTACGTTCCGCTAAGCGTAACCTACACCAAACGGGTGGGCGGTCAATTCTTCGGTATGGGCCGGAACGGTTCCATCTGCAACGCCAGCATCCATCTTGCCACCCATATGGATGGTGAAAAACATTTTTATCCAAACGGCCGGACGATCGGCCAGGTACCGCTTTCCGAGTGGGTTGGGCCTGGTGTCATCGCCGATATCTCCGGGCTGGTGAGTGATTCCAGCGTTTATACCCCCAAAATGATCCACGACGTGGTCGATATCCGCAAGGGGGATATCCTGGTGATCAAGACCGGGTGGAACAAATTCGGATGGGCAAGCCCTGAATCCGATGAGTTCCGCTACATGGTCAAGCACCCCGGACCCTCGCCCGATTTCTCCAAATGGGCTACCGAAATGGATTTAAAATGGATCGGCGTGGATGCCGTCTCCGCGGATCACCCGATGAACACCATCATGCGCATATGGCACCCCAAGACATTCGCCGAGGCAAACGCCAAGCTCGTCAAGGATTTCGGCAAGGATTGGGACGAAATGTACCCGCTGGATAAGTTCTACCAGGATATGCACCTCAACCTGTTCTCCAAACAGATCGTGCATGCTGAGAACCTCGCCGGGGATATTGCCACGGCCAAGAGCGGGCGATACTACATCGGCTGCTTCCTGCAAAAAGCCATGGAAGCTGAATCGATGTGGGGTCGCTTTGTGGCTTTCAAAGAGTAATAAACCAAAAAGCCAGGCCTTCCTCCCTGTCCTACGGGGAAGTCTGCGCTGATCTGGCTAACTGAAACCGGCGCACCATATGATTTGGACGCCATAATCTAAGAGAAGGCGGAGTAATTATGAAGCCAGTACGATTTGATTATTTTGCCCCGTCCAGCACGGAAGAAGCGCTGGACACGCTGACGGAGCTTGGTTACAACGGCAAGGTGCTAGCCGGTGGGCAAAGCTTGATCGCTGCAATGAATTTCCGCATGGCACGCCCGGCAGCCCTCGTGGACCTGAATAACATACCGGAGCTTTCGTACATCAAGCCGTCTCCGGATGGAGGTCTCGCAATCGGAACCATGACCAGGGTAAGCCAGGTGGAAAAAAACCCGGAGGTTGCCAAACGCTACCCGCTGCTGGCGGAAGTCTCCAAATTCATCGCGCATCCACAGATCCGCGCCCGCGGAACCTTTGGGGGTGCAATCGCCCACGCCGATCCTGCCGGGCAGCTTCCGAGTATCGCGGTTGTGATGAATATGGAGCTTGTCATTCTGGGTAAAGGCCGGGAACGCCGTGTTCTGGCACCTGACCTGATCGTTGGTCCGTTCATGACCGTGATCGAGCCGGATGAGCTGCTGGCTGAGGTGGTGCTGAGCCCTCTACCCCCTAGAACCGGGAGCAAGTACATTCAGGTATCCCGCCAAAAGGGCGGTTATGCCCAGGCAGCCGTTTCTTCGGTTGTCACCCTGGATGATAAAGGGAACTGCAAGAACGTTCGCCTGGTCTTCATGGCAGTCGGGGAAGTCCCCATACTTTCCCAGAAGGCTACTGAGATCCTGGTTGGGAATCCGCCTTCGGTGGAAGCCTACAAGGAAGTTGCCGAAGCAGCCATGGATGAAATTGACCCCGCGACCGATCTGCACGGCACCGCGGATTACCGCCGCAACCTTGTTCGGGTGCTTACCGTTCGCTGCCTGGATGAGGCGTTTGAACGGGCAAAGCGAGGAGGATGACAATGAGCAAACTATTCCCTGTAACCGTCACTGTCAACGGGCAAAAATACTCCCGCGAGGTGGAAGCCCGCATGCTGCTCAGCGACTTCCTGCGCCACGAACTGGGCATGATGGGGACGCACGTCGGCTGCGAGCACGGCATTTGCGGCGCCTGCACCATCATCTTTGATGGCGAGGCAGTCCGTTCTTGTTTAATGTTTGCCGTGCAGGCGAACGGGCACAATATCCGCACCGTGGAATCGTTGGGAACACCCGATAATCTTCATCCCCTTCAGGAATCCTTTACCGAGAAGCATGCGCTGCAATGCGGCTTTTGCACACCTGGTTTCCTGATGACCCTGACACCCTTCCTGGAGCAGAATCCCCAACCCACTGAAGAGCAGGTGCGCGAAGCCATCGATGGCAATATTTGCCGCTGCACCGGTTATGAAAAGATCATCGAAGCCACGTTGGATGCTTCAAAGAAAATGTCTTCTGGCAAATAGAACCTGAGAGGTGATACCGTGACTGGAAAATATTTTGGTCAAAGAGAAACCCGGCTGGAAGATCCTCAGCTGTTGACTGGCAAAGCCCAGTTTATCGACGATATCGAGATTCCCGGCATGCTGCACGCTGCCTTTATGCGCAGCGATTATGCCCATGCCCGAATAAAGAAGATTGACGTCTCCGCGGCCCTCAAGCGGCCAGGAGTGGTTGCCATCTACACCGCCGAAGATTTTGGCGATTACTGGAAACCAGGGCCGTTGCAGGTGCCGCCTCCAACTGCCATCAAGGGCTCGCAATTCAACGCGCGTACCCTCGTGCCGATCGCCAAGGATAAAGTGCGATTCTCGGGCGAACCGGTAGCGATAGTTATTGCCGAATCGCGCTATATCGCGGAAGATGCCTTCGACGATATTATTTTTGATGTAGAACCACTGCCTGCTGTTGTAGATCTTGAAAAAGCCTGGGAAGACACTTCTGTTCTTGTTCATGAAGACCTGCCCTCCAATATGGCTGCCCTGGTCAAACAGGAAGCAGGTAATTACGAGGAAGCAAAAAAGAATGCGGATGTGGTCATTTCCCGCAAACTATATGCCGATCGCAATGCAGGTGCCGCTATGGAAAACCGCGGATTTGTGGTTGAGTGGAATGACCGCAAAGAAGAAATGACCGTCTGGGCTACCTCCCAGGCACCCCTGCCTCTTCGCGGGGCGATTGCTGGTCGGCTTGGCCTGGTGGATAACCAGGTGAGGGTCGAGATTCCTTTCATTGGCGGTGGATTTGGCCCCAAAGTGATGACCTCTCAGACCGACGACGTCCTTCTGCCCTGGATCGCGATGAAACTCAACCGGCCGATCAAATGGATCGAGGACCGTCGGGAGAATTTCCTGGGAACCACCTCTGAGCGCGACCAGGTGCACTACTGCGAGATCGCCCTCAAGAAAGATGGTACCATTCTGGGATTCAAAGATGTGTTTTATCACAATACCGGTGCCTACGATTCCTACGGGATGACCGTTCCGCTGAATACCCAGACCCATACGGTTAATAATTACCGTGTACCGAATTTTTCCACCGAGATCCGCATGGTCTTCACCAACGAAATGGTGGTCACTCCCGTGCGCGGCGCCGGTCGCCCGGAGGGTGTGTTCATCATGGAACGCATGCTGGATTTTGCCGCGAAGGAATTGAAGATGGATCCGGCCGAGATTCGCCGAAAGAATCTGCTGACCCCGGCTGAATTCCCGGTTCATACCGGCATCATCGGGCAGGACTTCGTGGAAGGTGTGCTGGATACCGGTGACTACAAAGGAAACCTGGAACGCGTGCTGGAAATGGTGGATTACGAGAAATTCCGTAAAGAGATCCAACCCAAGGCCCGCAAGGAAGGTAAGCATCTCGGAATCGGCGTGGTTACCTTCACCGAAGGCACCTCTGTCGGCCCCTATGAAGGCGCTCGCGTGACCATCGGTAATAATGGAAGGGTTAGCTGCTCCACGGGGTACTCCACCCAGGGGCAGGGGCACTTCACCGTCTTCGCCCAGATCGTAGCCGAACAGTTGAATGTGAAACCCAAGGATGTGAAAGTCATCACCGGGGATACCGATCACTTCCATTGGGGCGCAGGCACCTTTGCCAGCCGCGGCGCTGCCATTGCTGGAACTGCCATGCACCTTGCAGCTGTAAAAGTGCGCGAAAAAACACTGGCTACCGGCGCCAAGTTCCTCGAAGTGCCGGTTGAAGAAGTTGACCTCTGCGAGGGTTACGTTTGTGTGAAGAGCGACCCGAAGAAACAGATCCCCCTGGGTGAGCTGGCGTTCAAAGCCAACCCCATGCGCGGCACGATCGCTCCGGGGGTGGAACCAGGGCTGGAAGCCACAGCTTATTTTGCACCGCCCTACGGCGCCACCGGTTCCGGGGCAGTGGCACTCATTTTGGAGGTTGACCCTGAAACCATTGAGGCCAAAATACAGCGTTACGTGATCGTCCACGACTGCGGAACAGTTATCAATCCGCTCCTGCTGGAGGGGCAAATCCAGGGAGCGGTTTCAATGGGTATCGGGAACGCCTGGTACGAGAAGATTACCTACGATGAGAATGGACAGCTGCTTACCGCATCGTTCATGGATTATCTCATACCGCAGGCTACCGATATGCCTGATAGAATTGAAATTGGTCACGCGGTAAACACGACGCCGCTAAATCCGCTGGGGATCAAAGGTGTCGGCGAAGCGGGCGCCATTCCAACCCCACCTGCATTTATCCAGGCGTTGGAGGATGCGCTTTCTGAATACAACCTGGAGCTGCTGGAATCCAACCTTTACCCTGCCAGAGTGTATGAGCAATTAAAAAAGGACGTGTGATCGCCGAAGGGCTGAATCGGAATTATGCTCCGCATCTGAATTTAGGAGGAAGTGTTTAATGAAAATAGAAGGTGAACATCTTTTCAAAGGACCGCGCGAGGTTGTCTGGGAGATGATCCGCGATCCAAATGTTCTCATGAAAGCGATCCCGGGAACCCAGGAAATTAAGGAAGTGGAACCGAATCATTACGAGGCTGCCATTCTCCTGCGCATCGGACCTGTTTCCGGTTCGTTCTCCGGAACGCTGGTTGTGTCGGATGAGGTTCCGCCCGAAAGCTGCACATTGACCGTGGATGGACGCGGTGCACCCGGGTTTGCCAAAGGCATCGGTTATGTCAAATTCGCTGATAATGGCGACCAGACCACCACGTTGGGTTACACGGGTGACGTGACCATCGGGGGAACCCTTGCCAGCGTCGGCCAGCGGATGATCGACAGCGTGAGCAAGATGATGATCAAGGCTGGTTTTAACTCAATGGACAAAGTGTTGGAAGAAAGACTGAAAGAGATCGAATCAAAATCCGGTAAAGCGCGATAAATTATTTGGATCTATGTTACTGCTGGATTATTGATAAAAATCAAAAAATAAATTGGAGAAAATAATGGCTGAACAAAAAAATGGTAAGGATGTGGAAGTGAAAACTGCAAGTGAGGTTGATAACGCGAAAACCGATTCAAAGAATAAAACCCAGGAGCTGCTGAAGATTCAAGAAGTCCGCATGGTCCTTTACATCATTCCTGTTGTGTTGATCTCATTACTGATTGCATATTTGGTAAAGATATTCTAAACGGTAAAACGGCTGAATACCTAGCAAGAACAGGGATTCAGCCGTAACCTTCTTGACAATATGGTGTATTATTATAGTGTCAAGATTAAAACTGGATTAGAGGAGGTGCATATCGGGGAAAATGCAGGTCCGTTCGAAGGGCTGGTCTAACCGGGGAAAGTTTTTGGAAGGACCAGCGTGAAGCACGTAGAATTGCATCATAAGAAAATACTTTAAAAGGAAGGAATTAACCGATGTCTACCCCTACAAAAGTGCTGGGATATCTGCCACAGGATGTTCCACCATTTGGCAAGATGATCGTGCTTGGTTTTCAGCACGTCATCACCATGTTCCCGGCAACAGTACTTTGCGCACTTCTAATGCACTTCAATGTGTCAACCGTGCTGACCGTCACAGGCTTTGCGACGATAGTTGCACTTATCGGTGCCAAGCTCTCGATGGGAAATTACATCCCTCTATACTACGGCTCCAGCTTCAGCTATATCGCTGCCGTGACCACCGTGGTATCCCAGCTTGAACCCGGTTTAGGATTTGGTGTTCCCGCGTCACCTGAGACAATTTCGGTAGTTCAGACTGGTTTCATTGCCACAGGTGTTATTAATATTATTGTCGGTTTGATCATTCGACTGACCGGCGGAAAAAAAGGCGTTGATAAAGTCCTGCCTCCAATCGTCACCGGTTCGGTTGCCATCACGATCGGTCTCGGGCTTGGTTACACAGCACTCACCATGGCTTCAGGAACCTGCTGCGGCGTTGATCCGGCAGCGACCCCTGATCTCACTCTCACTTGGTGGGCTGTGTCCCTTCTCACCCTTTTCGTAACCGTTCTACTTTCGGTCTACCTGCAGGGCAAGGGTTTTATCTCCATGATCCCGATCCTCCTAGGGGCGATCGTCGGTTTCATTTTCTCCTGGATCATGGGTTTGGTGAATGTCGAAGGCGCTTTCACCTCAGATGTCTTCGTCATTCCGCAATTCACCTTCCCAGATTTTTCCAACCCGCTCGCCTGGTCGGTGATGATCAGCGTAGGCATTATGGCTATCGCAACCATCCCGGAATCCACCGCCCACCTCTACCAGATCAGCCTGTATGTTGATCACCTGGCAGAGGAACAGGGACGCGAGAAGCTCGGCCTCTCCAAATTCATCGGCCTGAACCTGATGCTCGATGGGTTGAACGACCTGGTGAATGGTCTCTTTGGCTCCACCGCTGGAACCAACTATGGCGAGAACAACTCCCTGATGGTGATCACCCGTAACTACTCCGGTGTGGTTCTGATCGCTGCCGGCGCCATCGCAGTTTTGCTTGGCTTCATCGGACCGCTCAAAGATGCCATCAACATGGTCCCGACAGCCGTTTGGGGTGGTCTTGCGATCTATCTCTTTGGTGTCATTGGTATGCAGGGTATTGCGCTCATGATCGCCGAAAAAGTTGATCTTTATAATCCCGGTCAACTTGCCATCGGCGCCATCATTCTGGTTGTGGGTATCGGCGGAACAATCGGCTACCCGGCTGGCCTGCCCATCCCGCTGCTGACCGGAATCTTCCCCTATGGCTGGCCGCCCATCGCGACCGGCGCCCTGTTTGGGATTATTCTGAACCTAATCTTCCTCGCTTTCAAGCCCCCTGTAGTCCGCCCAACGGATGTTCTGGAGTAATTCAGAACCGGAGGTTATTTTGATACGAAAATAATCGTATCAAGAGGAATGTATGAAAATACTCCCCGGAGCGGTAAATGCGACGGGGAGTATATTATTCTGATTTACCGATAAGAAATATTCGATTCGAGGAAAAACATGATCTTGGTCACAGGTGCTGCAGGTAAAACGGGTCAAGCGGTAATTCGCGCGCTAGTGGGTAGAAAATCAAAAGTGCGGGCATTTGTACGCTCTCAGACCGAAGCCGACCTGGTTACCGGGATTGGGGTGGAGAGCGTAATATTGGGAGAATTTCAGAATAATGCTGCTCTGCGTGAAGCATGCCAGGGGATCGAAAAGATCTATCATATTTGCCCAAATGTCACCCCAGATGAAAGAGAAATTGGTGAACGGATCCTCTCAATCGCGAAACAAGCAAATGTGGATCAATTCGTATACCATTCTGTTTTGCATCCTCAAGTAGAAGCGATGCCGCACCACTGGGAAAAGATGCGTGTGGAGGAAATGATCTTTACCAGCGGGATAGATTTCACGATCATCCAACCTTGCGCCTATATGCAAAATGTACTCGGCGGGTGGAAGCAAATTAAAGAAAACGGTACATATACAGTCCCCTATTCCACATCAACTCGCATCAGCGTGGTGGATTTAAGGGATATTGGGGAGGCTGCGGCTTGTGTTCTTACCATGCCCGATCATCGCAATGCCATATATGAGTGTTGCGGTCCCCAACCGCTCAGCCAAATCGAAGTCGCAGAAATAATCGGGACTTGCATCGGACGTCCGGTAGAAGCTGCAGAAGAAGATCTGGCGACATGGCAGCGAAACGCACAAAAAATCGGCTTGAGCAAATATGCGATCGACACCCTGACGTCCATGTTTCGTTACTACGATAAATACGGGTTCACGGGAAATTCCGGAGTGCTTGAGCATATCCTCCGAAGGAAACCCGGAAATTTTCACGATTTTATTACTTGGTATAATCAACCCGCCTGATTGGAAACCCTTTAAGAAGGACCATTAATGGATAAGAATAAAACCCTGGCTTGGAATTATGCGTTCGAGGCAATTCCGATCCTGTTCCACAGCAGTACCAGCACTTTCATGGGTTACCTGGAACGGAAAGGAAATGACATCCTGGTATTCTATTGGAACCATGTCGGTGACCGTTTGGCTGAAGAAAAGCGTGTTTCTTCAGCTGGGCTGAGCTTTGATATCGATGAAATCAATGCCACCACGCGTTTGGTTACCATCACGTTACCTTCCCCGAAGGAAGATGGCGATCCCTACTTTATCGCGTTAGTTGCAAGACCTGAACGCCGGTTTGCCTGGGTTAGAATTCCGAATACTGAGGTTTATGTACTCTGTAGAGATGATAGAAGTGAGTTGGAATACAAAACAGCCTTTGGATATGTTTCACCCCGGGCGATTTACCAGGAAAAAGGCAGGGGGATCAAACCCGCGAAAGCTGACTTTCAACGCATAATTAGAAATCGTTTGGAGAAGAAAAAATGACTTTTTCCCCCGAAATTATCGCTGTCATGCTGGCTATGGTATTCTTTTATTTTCGGATGGCCCAGCTGCGCGGTCAGAAAAAACGGTATTTGAAGGAATATGCTCTAAAAAGGAGAAAGGTGGGCGGACGATCAAAAGGTAGCGCGCTCCCGCAGGATCCACCCGGCACACCACCGTATGGGATCGTCAGCTGGTGGTTGGTTATTCTGGCGATGGTGCTCATGTTGTTTGGTTTGGGACTTTACAATATGATGTTTCCCCAGCTTGATCAATATGCCCAGTACTGGTATATCCCGGTTTGCCTGGGAACAATCCTTTTTGCCTTTTGCTTCAAGGTGCGCAAACCGGTTCCGGTTGATTGAACCGGAAAAGGAATTTTGCGATGGTTGAAATACGAACGAAAAAGGGAGCGGGTTTCCGTGCGATCACCGTTGAAGCGGATGCGCGTTCGCTGGATCACTGGCGCAAGCAGGTGATCGGCGGTCAGCCGGAAACGGGGCGGACGTACGCGATCACCAGCGATGAGGGTACCTATATGCCCGGGGGTGAAGGAACCGCTCCCAGCCCGTTGACCTACTTTGTCTCCGGTATGGCGCTTTGACTGATCTCGCATTTGTCGCAGGTTGCGGCAAAACGGAAGATCGGAATCCGGAATGAACACGTCATCGTTACGGGGAGATTCCACGAGCAGGGTTCCGTGTTGAAGGGTGACGCGGAGGGGTTCTGCGATGGTTTTGAGGTGGAGATCCGCCTGGATTCGGATTCACCGGCATCGGAATTGAGCGAGCTGGTGCGTATTTCCAGGCAGATGTGCTTTACCGAAAAGGCGCTGGTTGGAGAGATCCCCATACGAGTGACGCAGAATATAAATGGAACGGTAATCGTAGAGAAATAATCCCAGTTTTGTCCAACCATGAAACCACCCATTGAAGCAGAAAGCCCAAACAAGCAAAGAAACGCCATGAACGGAAGAACAGCGAGAACTGATTGGCTGCCGGCGCTCGCTGAACGAACCCTCACGCATGTTCTACGCATGCAAACCCGGCGCTTCCTGAGCATTCAGCCTTCCAATCTGACCAGGTTGCCTGGTCCTGTTGAAGCCCAAAACTACGTACTTTACCTGCACATTCCATTCTGCGAGACACTGTGCCCGTATTGTTCATTCAATAGGTTTGTGTTTGATAAAGATCGGGCACTAGCGTATTTCAAATCCCTGCGAAGTGAAATGCGCATGGCTGCGGACCTGGGGTACCGTTTTGGGACCATGTACATTGGCGGTGGCACCCCCACAATCCTGCCGGATGAACTGGCGCGCATCATTGATGAAGCGGTTGAGTTATTTCCCATTCGCGAAGTATCCTGCGAGACCAACCCTGACCATCTGAATGCATCCGTGATGGAATTATTGAAACACCGGGTTCAAAGACTTTCGGTGGGGGTGCAAAGTTTTAATGAAGATCTTCTTCTACGGATGGATCGCTGCGGAAAATTCGGAGCCCCCGCGCAGATACAGGAAAGGATTGGGCGTTATGCCCCGTATTTCACCTGCCTAAACGTGGATATGATCTTCAATTTCCCCACGCAGACCGAGGAGATGCTTCGGGAGGATATTCGCATGGTCATAGCGAGCGGCGCGCAGCAGGTGACCTATTATCCCCTGATGACCTCGCCTTCAGTAGCTCGATCAATGGCAGCAAGTGTCGGTAAAGTGGATACCCGCCGGGAACGACGTTTCTTCGAGATCATCAACGAGGAAATGGCGGATGCTTTTACCCCCAGCGCGGCATGGACGTTTCAGCGTGAGGGCAGTGGGTTGATCGATGAATACATCATGGATACCCGTGAGTACGTGGGGCTTGGGGCAGGCGCGTTTAGTTATCTAGAAGGGACACTTTTTGTGAATACTTTTTCACTGACTGATTATGCCGATAGGATAAACGCCGGGAAAATGAGTGTGAGCGGGGAGCAAAAGTATGAAAACTACGCCCGGATGCGTTACGATTTAATGATGGATCTCTTTGGGCTTGACCTGGAAAAGGATGATTTCCCTATTCAATACGGTATAACCCGGAAGAGGGGACTTTGGCTGGAATTGTTCTTTCTGAATATGGTCGGGGCGTTCGGCAAGGACTCCTCCCGTCGGTTGACACCTTTCGGGCAATACCTCGCGGTTGTGATCATGCGGGAATTCTTTTCGGGGGTAAACCACCTACGGGATCAAGCTCGACAATCCATTTCACCAGATGGCATTGCATAAAATAAACCGGTGAGCTGCGCAGGCTGCTCACCGGTTTTTGTAAGGATCTAGCTCAGATCACGTACCGTCCGGGCAGGTCGGGAACCTGGCGGACGAGATTACGGTAGAACTCCCGCTTGTGTTCGGGAAGCAGGCTCCACCAGATCACCGTGGTGATGGCACCGATCAGGATCAGCGAAAACCAGGGAAAATGGGATCTGTTTTTCATTGGTGTTCCTCTTCAGGATTCGTATTTTGCGATCAGGTTGGAGGCGATCATCCCGGAAGCGATGGTGGTTGGAACACCACCGCCTGGATGGGTGGAGGACCCTGCAAGGTAGAGCCCTGAGATTACCTTCGAACGTGCGGAGGGGCGGAAGACTGCCTGGGCTGGCAGATCCTGCTGGAAGGAGTAGATCGCGCCTTCAGGCAGCAGCAGCTTACGCTCAAAATCCAGCGGGGTGACACAATCAGCCGCTACCACGTGTTCCTTGAGCCCCGGAATGGCCTTCTTTGAAAGATTTTCAATGGTTCTTTCGATGAAACGGGGTTTTTCTTCATCCCAGGTGGTATCGTTCAAATAATACCCGCCTTCAGGGATCACATTAAGGATGTGGCAGCCCTGCGGCGCGAGGGAAGGATCAGTGTGTGTGGACCAGCACACCAGCCCGAAGTTCTTTTTAGCCAGCTTGCCTTTGCGAATGTATTCAAAATACTGGCGGTTCATTTCATCCGGGGAAACTGCAAAGATGGAATGATGCGCATCCAGAGGTGGCTCGTAATCCAGGCCGATATAGACCATGGGTACGGAAATTGAGTATTCATAGCTGCGAAGACCCCTGAGCGCCATGGAGGGCAGGTACTCCGCCCCGATTAATTTCAAATAAAGCGTTCGGGCGTTGATGTTTGAAACAACTTGCTTGCAAGTGATCGTTGTACCATCCGAAAGGCGCACTCCTTTTACCCGCTGTTTTTCAATAATCACGCGGGTTACGTGGGAATTCAACCGGAGTTCCATGCCGAACTTTTCACCCAGCCTCTGAAGAGCAAGTGGGATCTGGATCATTCCCCCCTTGGGGTAATAGATTCCTACATGCTCAGTGTAGGGCACCATCGCGTAAGGTCCGGGGACCAGGGCTGGTGGAAGACCGAAATAAAACGCCTGGTAAGCCATGGTCTTCAGAACCGTTTCGTTCTTAAAATACTTTTCAAGCACACTCTGGTAACTGGTTAGAAAAACGGGTAGAAATTTCATGAAACGTGGATTCTTTTTAATTAACGCAGCCATATCCTGCAATGTGCTGGCAGGTTCACTGAAAAAAGTGTCCAGGGTCACATCCATCAGGTCTTGCGAGAAAGCACAGAACTCAGCCCAGCGGGCGCCATCTTCGGGGGATATTCTGCGGATCATTTCACCCGTTTTTTTCACCGAAAGGGGATAGGTGATCTTCTGCCCGTCCTCAAATAGAAAGGACATGATCGGGTCACAGGAGATCAAGTCCATTTCCTTTTGTAAGGTTGTACCGAGCATTTTAAATACTTTTTCAATCGGTTGGATGATCTCGATGATTGATGCCCCGACGTCAAAATGGAAACCGTCTTTTTCGAATGTAGAGCAGCATCCGCCTACCTGCCCGCTCTGTTCCAGCACCAGCACGCGCCGGCCCTGGCGGGCGAGTAATGCACCGGCAGAAATCCCCCCCAACCCGCCGCCAATCACGATGACATCATAATCCGGCATGATTCCCTCCGATAAACCGAAAGTATGAAGATTAAAGCCAAGAATGATTATATATCCGGGATAAAAACCCGCCAAATGTTTTCCGGGTGTTAATTTGGAATCGGTGGTTTGGAACAAAACTCTTTTTGAACGATCTCGATCTTTGCGCCATTGAGGAAATCGAAGGCTACCGGATCCGGCCGGTAGGATTCGCAATACACCAGGCGGGCGATACCGGAATTAATGAGCACCTTGGAGCAGTTGATACAGGGAAAGTGGGTGACATAGCAGGTCGCCCCGCGGGAGGAAACGCCGTGCAGGGCAGCCTGGATGATGGCGTTCGTTTCGGCGTGGATGGTGCGGACGCAGTGCCCATCAACCATCAAATGACCGGCATCGTCGCAGTGAGCCTGCCCGGCTGGGGAACCGTTGAACCCGGTGGTGAGTATACGTTTTTCCAGGACGAGCACGCAACCAACGAACGCCCGGTCGCAGGTGGAACGTTCAGAAACAGCGTAAGCGATTTTCAGGAAGTAGGAATCCCAGTCTGGACGCATTGTAGCCTCGCCTATAATCAGTGATGGACAGCTTTTGAATAATTATATGATATTCAATAAATTTTGAAATGATTACTTAATACATCCATATTTGAACAATAAGTCTTTATCGATAATAATTCCTGCTTGTCTGAGAGAACCGCGTATCCTCTGGCGGTCAGACAGGCCTATGGAAAAAGCTGGCAATGATGAATCGGAGGATATTCCGATCTGATACTGTCCATTTGTATCCAGTTGGATGGGAGGCATATCAATAGTAGTCATGGCGTTATCTTGAAGGCTGGAAATGGGGAATTTTTGGGAAAATAGGCTTTCTCCGGTTTTAACTTGTGTCAGTTCCACAATAAAATTGCCTTCCGCAGGCAGCTGTGATGATGTGAAAGTGAATAATGAAAGGCTATCCGTCTTTCCACAATCCGGCTGAAAAATCTGCTCAACCGGTTGATCTTTTTGGATGACAACTGAATTTTCGCGAATTGGATCCCAATTCTTGTACACAGGTATCATGCATTTTCCTGGGGAATAAACGTACACCCCGCACGGAACATAATACACCAAGTACATCGCTACTGTCACAAGTATAAGGGTCAATGCAACTGCGGAACTAGTTACCAGTTTTGTAATATTCTCATTCGCTGCTGTTTTAATTCGTCCGCCGAAAACACTGAAAATAAGAAGCGGAATGAATGGAATGAAATATCGACCCTGCGAGAGCGCAAGGCTGCCTACACTCTGTTTGATCGCGAGGCGTAGAGCAAAGGTACCGAAGAAAAGGATGATGAACGCGAGGGCGAGTAGAATCCTGGTGGATTTTGAGAACGCCTCCAATTGCCAGTCATGCAAAATTCCAGCACCCAGTCCTATCAAAAAGAAAATATAGACCGCGGTTGGCATCGCATAATACCCGTATCCAAAACCGGCGATATATTGCTGAAAAACTGTAGGAAGATTGATCACAACATACCCTACCAGGTTCGCGATGAAATCCAAGGGATCGGAAAGAAAAACTGTTAGAAAACCGGCTGTTTGTGTTTCGGTCAACCCTCTTCTGGCAGCTTCCGCCTGGAATTGGATCATCGTCCAACCGCCGACCTCGATGAGGAAGAGAGCAGCGATGGCAAGCCAGAAAAATGCCAAGGCTCTACGGTTAGTAAATTGAGTAGGCTTAAGTAAGATTAGAAGGAGAACGAGTGGGGTGGAATTCGGTTTAACACTGAAGAGTAGAAAAACAAGCAGCATCGTGATCCAGAAGTTATTTTTATCGACCGACTTTTTTCCCTCAATGAGATAGAGAGACCAGGCGACGAATAAAAAGCTCATTCCATTCGTCTGTGGATCAGCAGAAATTGATACTGCCTGGATCATGGCCATGGGAGCCAATGCCAGTACGAAAAGGGTCCATTTGAACTTCGGCATCAATCGGATGGCGAAAAAAACCGCAATCACATATGAGATAAGATAAGTGAACCGAAGAATCCAGTAAAGACCCAGGATAGAGACATGGAGATGATAACCAAAAAAATAAAACACCAGATCCTCCTGAATGGGAGGGATCTCCGCATATGTGAAAAGGACGGTTGCATCGTGAACTGCCCGAGGAGCCTCTAGATCTAACTGCAAGGTGGTGAAAATGGGTTTTAAGACTTTTGTTTTCAGAGCAACAAGATTATCCGAGAACTGGAGTGGTATGCCTGAGACATCCAAACTATGGTAAAAAAACCTGGCGGAATTATAGGTTAGATTATCAATGAGACCCCAATCATTCTGGCCGACCACTTGGTGAGATAGTGTTTCGGGGTCCCCCATCGGGTTCTTAAATAAAACTAGGTTTTGAAAATATATATACGAACCGAAAAGAGATTGTACATGGATACCTGCCTGATACCTATTAGCGCTGATTAAGAAGAAAAAAATGCAAGTGAGAATGGAGCGCGTGTTTTTCCTTCTATCTTTCAATAGGAGCAGGACCAAGAAAAACGCAAAACCCGGAAGCAGGAAAAGTGCGATTTGTTTAGTGCCGACAACCAATCCCATTGCGATACCGGAGAGAACTACCTCCCCGGAAATCCGACTTTGTAAGCCGGCGATTAGGAAGTAGACTGCGATTACTGCGAAAATAGCAACCATTAAATCCAGCTGGGTGGTTGTCGATTGAAGCAGAATTTCGGGAAGGCTCAGCCACACCAAACCAGCGAAAAGCGCACCCGCTCGGTGCCAGCCTAACGCTGCGACTAATACCAAAAATGCTTACCGCGCCTGCTAAAGCACTAAACCACTGAATTAAACCAGCAACCAACCAACTTTTTGTGAAAAGAATTGTCCATAGCATCAACAGGTTGGCGTTGACAGGATAAATCAAATTAAAATTATTGGGTGTTTTCCATGGGAGCATATTCCCATGCTGCAACCAGAATACCACTCGGGTGAGGTGGGTGGTAAGGATGTCGTTCGTGTTTGGGGGTACAAGCAGAATGAGAATGATCAAGTGTAAAAAATTCCAGGACAATAATCCCCAGGATCCATATCGCAGGCCAGCTTCGCCATGGCTTGTTTTCATCCAGCAGGGCCGTAGAAAACAAGTCCAGGCTATTGTAAACAAGGCCACCGAAGGAAGGCTTTATAATCGCAAAGATATCCAGGTAAAGATTCCACGAAATCATAAGCACCGTCTGGATTGCGAAAAATGAGATGGAATTGAGGAGATGGAATACCGCCCCTGTGTAAGAATTAGACCCTCAACGCTTAGCATAATTATGAATCGAAGGGCAAAAGTACCAAGAACACAGAATGAACCAAGGAAACCCGATACGAACGATCAGATTCACTATTTACCAGTTATAAGATTGCGATTGCTAGAACACCCATAATAAATGGGAAATACCTTGGAGGCTCTAATCGGAATCAATTGAAGCAACATATTCATGTAGTACGGCAGGCAGGTTGGCGATAATGTAATTTACCAGCTCGAGAATGAATTTCGCTGGGTTTCCGAATAACTCTGAAAGTATTGCGCGGCTTTGAACGGGTTCCTGTCCTCGCCAGGCTGCTTCTGCTTGAGATTGGATTAAAGTCCAACCACCAACTTCTATGACGAAGAACCGCAACAATAAAGCAGAAAAAACAATTTTTCGCGAGAGTTAGAGAATTGTACTGGCTTAAGGAGAACCAACAGTAGCACGAGCGGGGAGGAATTCGGTTTCACGCTGAACAGCAGAAATACCAACAGCATCGTGACCAAGAAGTTCTTTTTACTGATCGATTTATTCCCCTCAACGAGATAGAGGGACCAGGCGACAAATAGAAAGCTCACCCCGTTTGTCAGGGGATCGGCGGAGATAGACACTGCCTGGATCATGGCCATGGGAGCCAGGGCAAGCACAAACAAGGTCCATTTGAACTTCGGCATCAAACGGATTGCGAAATATGCTGTAACGATGTATGTACCGAGATATGTCAGGCGAAGAAGCCAGGTGAGCAGCAGGATGGGCAAATCAAGAAGATATCCAAAAACCGCCAGTAGGAATGCCTGTGGAAGGTAAAATATGGGTGAATATGTTGCCCTGGTCTGATGGGCGATCCAATCCGTCCCTTTGATCCCAATGCTCAACCCTTCCATGATATCGGCTTTTGTTATTGGTTGGAGAAACACCTGCTGCCGGTAGGAAACCTGAAGTAGGCTTTGGGGTATTCCGTTTCCAGTGACGCCAACCAGGTGTTTGGAATCAAATATCCCCGACTTATTTCGAAGATCCTCGCCAGGTGCGTCTCCTCATCATACCCGGCTCCGGCAGGCATCAGGAAAACCCAGATAATCCCGAACACACGAGGATGAAAATCAATTTTGCTCGGGAAAAGATAAATGAATTATTCACTTTCAATTTGTGATCTCGGGATTATCCCGCTGCCATAATATTGATCACGCTGCTGGCGATGGCGGTGATTGTCACCAGTGAAACGGCTGCTTGCAGCATCATCAGGATTTTTGCCCTGCGGGTGAGCGGCAGGGTATCCGTAGGACTGAAGGCGATGCTGGTGGTGAAAGCAACGAAAAGATAGTCCGTGTATCGCGGAACCCAATTCTCATAGTGAGGGAACTCGCCGCCACGCTGGGGAAAAAGAAAATCCCAGGCCGCGTGGTCGCGCGGATCTTCCTCCACACCTGGCGGATCAATGATCCAGTACCAGACCGAAAAAATCAATATATTGGAAGCTGCCAGTAAGACCACATCAATTATCAGGGTATCAACGGATCCTGATTTGTAACTTGTCAGTATATCCAGTAACGAAGCGATGTTCATGACCAGGCCGAATGTAAGGATTGTGTTTATTATGATGATTAATTTGAATAGTGATTTCTTTCTTCTAAGAAGCCAAAGGAGGATAGCCAAACAGATGAGGAATAATCTCAATAAAAGGAATACTTCGGGGATCCAGACAGGTAAAAATATGAAATCTTTCAACCGGCCGAAGGTTGTGCTGACCGATATTGCGGATTGAAAGAAGGTGGCTAGGATCAATACGCCAACTAATGTCAACAAGGATATTGATCGATCCAGAAAGAATTTTTTCATCAGCAAGCACCAGGGAATGAATTAATATTATCTCATTTCTTAGTGCCAATTATAGAAGAAAAAACAGAAAAGGTAGATAACTCCCTGCCGTCAGAATTTATCTGATTGCGCACTCCTTTGAAAAACCCGCTGGAGGGATGCCCAATGCCTGGATCAGACGTGCCCAGTAATTCACCTGCGCTGCCGTGCTGGCCAGGAGAACGATCTCGCGCTCATTGAAGCACTCTTTCAATTCCTGGGAGAACTCCAGGGAAAAACTCAAAGGTGTACCGGAGATCAACCTGGCGTATTCGAGGGCAATTCGCTCCCGGCGGGAAAAGGAGGCTGTAGTATTCACCCCATCTTTGCTCTGGAGTGCCAGGAGTTCCTCCGGGGTGATCCCAACCTGATCAGCCTGGAAGCTGTTCATATCCACGCAGAATGCGCAGGAGGCAGCCAGTGAAGCCTGGATGCGGACAAGTTTAAGGATACGCTCATCCATCCTTCCCTCGGGATGGGCTGCCATTATTTCCAGAATACCAGAACCCACCGCTGCTCTCGGGTACCAGGTTAATATCCTGGCGGGCAAGAGATCCTTGCCGGTGATCTTCCGGGACACCCAAAGCGGGAGACGAAAAAAGAACGGGATCTTCGCTGGGGGAGATATCAGGTTTTCCATTTTCACACCTCGAAGTTCGGACGGAATAATTCCTATAAGTAGATGATCCAACCTGAAAAAGGATTCATGCGAATCCCCCAGAAATAAACAGCTAATGTATGATTAAGCCGCCATGCATAGGGATTTCAAAAGCAAGGTGGTTATCACGCACGCACCGGTAATGGATTACCTTCGGGATTATGTATCCCTGTCGGTAAATTTCGGCAGCCGCGAATACGAATCTCGCGAGGATGTTCGGGCGATCCGCTCCACAGTTTTCCGGAACCTGGAGACGCTGGATGGCATGATCCATTTTTCCCGGCAGCTGCAAGGTCGTAAAGTTTTAATTAAACCAAATCTTGTAACCGTTTTTCACGATTTGGGAATGCGGGAGAGGGATTACCCCGAATCCACCGACCCGCGCGTGCTCGATGCGGTGATTTTATTTTTCCAGCAGTTCAATCGTGATATCCAGATCGTCGAATCTTCCGGAAAGGGCATGCCCACCCGTGCGGCATTCCGCATTGCAGGCTTGGATCGCCTCGCAAAGGTGCGCGGCGTGGAGCTCATTGCGCTTGAAGAGCAACCAATGGAACGCTACCTGCTACCGCGAGCGAATGTAATGCGGGAAATGATCATCCCGCGAACCTTTACACCAGTGGTGAAGGGGGAGGCATTCTATATTTCATTACCCAAGATGAAGACCAACCTGTATTCCCGGGTGACGCTTGGTTTCAAGAATGCCATGGGAACCATTCCCTATTTCCTGCGCCTGCGCAACCACAATCATGCCCTCGATCAAAAACTGGTGGATATGATGCGGTTGTTCCAGGCAGACCTGGTGATCGTCGATGGGATCGTTGGAGGAGAGGGGAACGCGCCAGCACCGGTGAATCCGGTCCCCTCCCGGGTGATCATCAGCGGCAACAACAGCGTGGAAACAGACCGTGTTGCCACACGCATGATGGGGATCGACCCTGCCTCGGTACCCTTGATGCGAATTGCGGATCAGGAAGGTTTCAATGATCCAGATGTGGAGATCATCGGTGATGAAACTGTCACTCCTTACACGCAGGCTGATCCTTCACTCCTGGGGGATTGGATGCAGAAGAATTTCCCCAATGTTCACATCCTGGTGGGTGATCATCGCGCAGGGGTGAAACCGGAGAATGAAAATCGCCTTCTCAGCAGGGAGGATGTCAGGCGTATGGAGATGTTCTGCCGTGGCGGCTGCCTGGCCTCCACACGCTACGCATTCGATATGTTCCATCATGAAGGACAACGAAAAGATTTTCATTTGACCGTGATCATCGGACCTGGACTTGAAGTCAACGGGGAATCCCTATGGTACGACCGGCAGGGAAAACCCTACCGGGCTTCAGAAATTGGATGCCTCCCCGGAAGAAAGATGGCAGTTGGCACCTGCGCGAATCATTTGAAACCATTTGTGGATAGGGTAATCCCAGGTTGTATGCCTTTCCCAAATTCTGCACATATGATCGTGCACCAGTTAAGTGATACCTGGTGCTCAGTACTATCCCTGCGCAACAGGCACTTGATACCGGCCCTCATCGATACTCTGATGCTTTGCGAAAGGCGAAAACGCCTTCTTCGCCAGGGAATGCGGATTGATATTCCCTTGCATCCCGAGGATAAGCTCTTCCCTCCCAGAGTATTTACCGAAAACGAGTTGAAAATGCAGTTCATCCATGAATCATATGAACCATTATCGAAAGAGGAGATCCATCGTCTCTGCCGCGAGGAGAACCGCAGCATACTGGCTACATTCTTCCCCTAGAATATTCTGTTTTTTAAATGTCAAATGTAAAACGTGGCAATTAATATATTCGTATAAGTCAAATCTTCGATTCTCATTTATTTATTACCAATTCCGGCGTATCCAATTCAATCCCAGCGGGTTATTTCCCACATGAACCGGGTATTCCCAGTTCTTTTGGATTAAGCGTTCGTGGATTGGCATAATTCCTCCCCTTGGGAATGTAACCGACTCCATCACAAAAAAAAATTTGAGAAATAAATTAAGAATCATCAGTATTTGCATTAATGTTTGTATCAATGCGTAGAGGAGCAATGAAATGGAAAATGGAAAAATGATCGCTATAGTTGGGATGGGGGCTATTCTGCCGGACGCTTTTGATGTGCCATCGTTTTGGAAAAACATCGAAAGCAGCAGGTATTCGATCACCGATATCCCGGCTGGCCGCTGGAAAGAGGAACTGTATTACGATCCGGATCCATTTGCACCGGATAAAACGTATACCAAAATCGGTGCGTTCGTTCGGGATTATGAATTCGAGCCATACAAATTTGGAATTGCCATCCCACCCAAAGTTCTGGCAACGATGGATACGGTCCAGCAGTGGGCGATTGCAGCCAGTCACCAGGCTTTGACTGATTATGGTTATCCTGCCCGAAAGCTCGACCCGGAACGCGTGGCGGTGATCTTCGGTAACTCAAACTCCGGTGATTCGCATTACCGCTCGAATTTCCGCATCCTCCTCCCCGAATTTTTGGATATTCTTGGATCAGTTCCCGGTTTTGGAGGATTATCACCGGCCGTAAAAACCGCCATTTTCCAGGAAATGACAGCAGAAATCCAATCGCGGATTTTACCGATCACCGAGGATACCATGCCCGGGGAGCTTTCCAATATCATTTCCGGACGGGTGGCGAATGTTTTCAATTTTAGCGGACCCAACTTTATAACCGACGCTGCCTGTGCATCCTCTCTGGCTGCTCTTCAGACTGCCACCGAAGGTTTAATAAGCGGGAAGTTCGATACTGCTGTGACCGGTGGGATAGATCACAGCATGAGCCCGGAATCCTATATTAAATTCTGCAAGATCGGTGCTCTCAGCCCTGATGGCTCCCGCCCGTATGCGGATGGCGCCAACGGATTCGTAATGGGCGAAGGAGCGGTCGTTTTCCTGCTTAAACGTCTGGCGGATGCCGAACGTGATGGCGATAAGATCTACGCGGTCATCCGCGGAATTGGCGGCAGCTCGGACGGCAAAGGGAAGGGTATCACCGCACCCAATCCGCTCGGGCAGCAGCGCGCCATTGAGCGTGCCTGGCAGGATGCAGGGATTAACCCCACTTCGGTTGGTTTGGTCGAAGGTCATGGAACTTCTACCAGGGTGGGCGATGTCGCCGAGGTTACCAGTTTGAACATGGTTTTCGGCTCTTTGGGGATGAAACCCGGCAGTGTCGCGCTGGGATCGGTTAAATCAAATATCGGCCACCTAAAAAGCGCTGCTGGAGCGGTGGGATTGCTAAAAACAATTCTTGCCTTGCATAACCGTGTCCTGCCTCCCTCTGCCAATTTTGAGCGTCCGAATCCGAATATTGATTTCAGCAATCTGCCCTTCAAAGTTAATACCCAATCCCGTGAGTGGTCAGTTCCGGAAGGAAATTTCCGGTTCGCTGGTGTGAGCTCCTTCGGTTTTGGCGGAACCAACTTCCACGTTGTTTTGGAGGAATATTTCCCCGGAGTTGCCGGGAAGGAATCCGTTTCCGTTTCGGTTCCTTTGAACATTCAGCAGGTTACTGCGCAGGTTTCAGCCCCGATGGAAAGCACTGTTTCTTCACCCGTTCCATCAATGGTTCAGGGTGCAGACCAGGAAATGGTCAAGCAATATGTACTGGCGACTGTTAGCGAAAAAACAGGCTACCCAGCGGAAATGCTGGATCTAGACCTTGACCTTGAAGCCGACCTGGGGATCGATACGGTCAAACAGGCCGAGCTGCTGATGATGATCCGCACCCACTACAATATCCCCCGCCGCGAAGATCTGCGACTTTCGGATTACAACACCTTGGCAAAAGTGATCGCCTTCATTTGCGAAGGGCTGAATACCGGAACACTCGCGCCGGAACCCCAGGGTACTGCTACTACGGTACTGGAATCATCTGCCAAGGTGGCTGTGACGGTCCACAATTCGGATGACTCCGAGTTGCGCCCGTACCAGGGATTATTCTTCACCTCCGCAGATTCCGTTGATGATTTGATCAAGTCCGTGGATATCACTTTGCAGAAGGCTGCTGGCGGAGAACAGGTGGAATCCCGTTGTCCTTTACCCGAAGAATTGCGCCGCACGGAGCGTATCGCTATCGATTATGCGGATCAATCCGAACTATTGAAACGTCTTGAAAAAACCCTTGCTGGTCTAAAAACAGAAAATCCGGGTACCTGGAAAGCGCTGCAGGCGCACGGCATCTACCGCGGAAGCGGAGCACCTGGAAAAGTGGCTTTCCTCTTCCCCGGGCAGGGATCCCAGTATGTGAATATGTTCCTGGATATGCGGGATTCCGAGCCGGTCGTTAAAAATACTTTCGATGAGGCCGACCGGATCATGACGCCGATCCTGGGAAAACCATTGACCAGTTTTATTTACACGGACGGAAGTGAAGAGGAATTACAACAGGCTGAAAAGGAACTGAAGAATACCCAGATCACCCAGCCTGCGATGCTGACCGCGAATGTGGCAGTGATGCGGGTTTTGAAAAAATACGGTGTTACCCCCGATATGGTTATAGGTCATAGTCTCGGGGAATATGCTGCCCTCGTCGCTGCTGGTGTACTTTCCTTTGATGAAGCCCTGAGGGTTGTTAGCGCCCGTGGCAGGGAAATGAGCAAAGTTGAAATGGAAGACAAGGGTTGTATGGCAGCGGTTTCCGCTCCCCTTGAAAAAGTCACCGAAGTGATCAGTTCCATCGAGGATTATGTGGTCCTTGCCAATATCAATAGCCCCGTTCAGTGCGTCCTGGGGGGATCAACAAAAGGTATAGACGAAGCCATCGCCAAATTCCAGGCCGAAGGACTGCAAGCGGTCAAGATACCGGTTTCGCATGCGTTCCATACGAAGATCGTCGCTCCGGCCAGTGGACCACTGCGGGAGGTAGTTGCCGGGATGAATGTTCAGTCTCCCAAGCTTCCCGTTGTTGCCAATGTCACCGGTGAGTTTTATCCGCAAAGCGCAGAGGGTATTCCAGACCTTTTAGCAAGCCAGGTGGCTTCTCCTGTGCAATTCGTAAAAGGAATGCAGACCCTTTATGAAAATGGAGCCCGGATCTATATTGAATGCGGTCCTAAACGCGTCTTGAGCTCTCTGGCTGCAGATAACCTCAAGGATTTAGAGGGAGTTACCATCATTCCCACCAACCACCCCCGCAAGGGTGGGAAATCCAGCTTCAATGAGGCCCTTTGTGGAATGTATGCTGCAGGGATCCCCCGTGAAAAGGTTGCTTCCGGTCAGGTGATGAATCTAAACACATCAGTCCCGGTTGAAGTCTCCGTGCCCGTTTATGCTTCCATCGATTCACGACAGAATGCAGGAATTACCGGTTCCGTAGTGATCAGCGGTGCAGGTCTTGGTTTACCTGGAAAAAACGGTCATGTATTTGATGACGGGAATATCGACAGTATCCTGAATGGGGATATGCGCATCGAGCCTCTGTCAGTAGAGGTTCGCCAATCCATGCTGGAGAAGCATGTCACCCGCCTAGTGAAGAGCGACGCTGGAGCTGTTATGGAAGAGATCACTGATCTCGACCAGGTACTCAAGCTCGCCGGGCAGGGCGGAGAATTCGATCTGCAGGAGGATTTCGGGGTTCCGGAGGAACGCGTGGAGACATTGGATATTTCCACACAACTTGCCATCGCTGCAGGGATCGAAGCTCTGCGGGACGCAGGCATCCCCCTTGTAATGCAATATAAGAAGACAACCACCGGATCATTGCTGCCAAAAAGTATGAAGCTGCCATCGGCTCTCCAGGATGAGACCGGAGTGATCTTTTGCTCGGCTTTTCCCGGGCTTGACCGCATGGCAGATGAAGCCGACCGTTTTTACGAGAACAGGATCCTTGAAAAGCAGATCGAAGAGATCCAGGAGACGATCAATCTCCTCGGTTCGCTCTGCCCTGATGGTCAAACTCAGCTCCGGGATGAGTTGGATCGAAGGAAATATGAACTTGAACACAAGAAGAAGGTGTTGGATTATTCCTTCGACCGCCGGTTCGTTTTCCGCGTCCTTTCAATGGGTCATTCCCAATTTGCCGAGTATATCGGTGCACGAGGACCGAACACGCATGTGAATGCAGCCTGTGCATCCACAACCCACGCGGTTTCGATCGCTGAAGATTGGATCCGGGCTGGTCGCTGCCGGCGTGTGATCGTGGTTGCCGGTGATGATATTACCAATCCAACCCTTATTTCCTGGATCGGGAGTTCGATGTTCGCCAGCGGGGCAGCCACCATTGAGGGTGACCTACGCATGGCAGCACTGCCCTTCGATCGCCGCAGGAACGGGATGATCATGGGAATGGGTGCAGCTGCCCTTGTAATAGAAAGCGAAGATTCAGTCCGCGAGCGGGGTATGCGAGGAATCGGGGAGATTCTTTCTTCGAATATCTCCAACTCAGCCTTCCACGGCACCCGCCTGGATGTAACCCATGTAGGCGAGGTGATGGAACGTCTCCTCAAGACCGCCGAGCAGCGCTTTGGGTTCTGCCGTCAGGATATGGCTGCAAAAACCGTATTTGTTTCCCACGAGACATACACTCCCGCACGCGGTGGCAGTGCCAGCGCCGAAATTCACGCGCTGCGTTCCTGCTTCGGCGACAAGGCAAATCAAATTGTCATAGCCAACACAAAAGGATTTACCGGTCACACCATGGGCGTGGGCGTGGAGGATGTTGTTGCTGTCAAAGCATTGGAAACCGGAAAAGTTCCTCCCATCGCCCATATTGGAGAAGGTTTTGAACCTGATCCCGAGCTGGGAGACCTGAATCTTTCGAAGGGTGGCGAATATGACCCTGAATTTTCGCTCCGGCTCGGTGCCGGGTTTGGCTCGCAGATCGCCATGACGCTGGTTCACAAGGTCCCGGGCCAAAGGGACAGAGTGGACCAGGAAAAATATAATTCCTGGTTAAGCAACGTCACAGGTTATGGGCATCCTGAGCAGGAAGTCATCAAACGCACTCTGCGGATTAAATCGCTCAACGCGCCTGAAAAGACACCTGCTGTCTCGACCTGGGTTTATGGACAAGGTCCGACATTGAGGGCAGCCTGGCAAATTGATGGCGCAAGTCGTACTGCTTCAGTAACCCAACCGGAGATCAGTGTAAACAAACCGGTGGAAACGACAATCAGCATTTCTGTTGAGCAGCCTCATCAACCCACGATGGATCCGGTAGCAGCATCCGTTGTAGCAGGGCAGGATGATGAGGCGGTTAAGAACCACCTACTCGCCCTTGTCAGCGAAAAGACCGGATATCCTGTGGAAATGCTGGATCTCGATCTGGATCTGGAAGCAGATCTCGGAATCGATACTGTCAAACAGGCCGAGCTATTCGCTGCAGCCCGCACTTATTATGGCATTCCGCGGCGCGAAGATTTAATCTTGGCGGATTACAACACACTTCGGAAAGTTGTCGGTTTTATGCAGAAAAACGTCAACCAGGCAGCTCCGATAAAAACCGAGGAAGTTCCCGTAACGGTGGAAACCAAGGTTGTTGTGGCATCAGATGCAAAATTACCGGAGCCTCAGGTGGTTTCCTTATCGGCAAATTCTGAAGAGATAAAAGCTCATGTCCTCTCCGTGGTGAGCGAAAAGACAGGGTATCCCGTCGAAATGCTGGACCTGGAGCTCGACCTGGAAGCTGACCTTGGTATCGATACGGTCAAACAGGCCGAACTATTTGCTGCGGTGAGGACATATTATGGCATCCCGCGGCGCGAGGACTTGATCCTGGCTGATTACAATACCCTGGCCAAAGTGATCGGATTCATCGAAAACTCCCTGGTAAATATCGCTGAATCGAATGAGAAAAGCGAAGCCATAGAGGTCGAACCAAAGACTGAAGAGACCAATGAGATGCCAATGGAGAATTCCGGTCCGGATGTAAATCGACGGGTACCTGTACCGGCTTTATTCCCAAGGCTGGATCTGTGCCTGCCAACCGGTGTGACCCTCGAGGGCAGCCATGTGGTTGTGGTGAAAGATGGCGGTAAAGTGGCTGCAAGCCTGGTCAAAGAACTTGGATCAAAGAAAGCGCAAGTTTTGGAAACATCGCTGGCTGAGGCCCGCACCAAAATGGCGGATTGGGTTAAGGATGGTGAAATCAACGGTGTTTACTTCCTGCCCGGGTTGGATTCCAATCCGGATTGGAAAAAAAGCTCCTCTGAGGATTGGAACAGTCACCTGGATCAGAGGTTGGAGGCGCTTTATCATATTGCCAGGTCGCTGCCGGAAAAAGCCTTTTTAATCGGTGCCACCCGCATGGGAGGCCTGCAGGGTATTTCCCACACGGTGAACCCTCTTGGCGGTGGAATCAGCGGGTTCCTCAAAGCACTTCGTCGGGAGCGACCGGAAAGCCTCGTTAAAGCGGTAGATTTCGCTACGAAGGCATCGGTGGCAAATATTGTAAGCAGCCTGGTCGCCGAAACGATTTCTGATCCGGATACGGGGGAAATCGGGTACCAAGGTGACCACAGGTTTGGGATCATTCTCCAACCCGAAAAGGAAATGGAAGCAGCCCCCGTTGATTCGCTAGAAGGCGGCATTTTCGTAGTAAGCGGTGGAGCAGGTGGGATCACTGCGGCAGTCGTTCGGGACCTCGCAGCGACCACCCGCGGAAGCTTTTACCTGCTGGGAAGAACTTCCCTGACCGGCATAGACGACCCTGACCTGGCGAAAATGGGACATGATCGTAATCTATTCAAGCAGGAACTGCAGACCCGGATGGCGCAGGAAGGGGCAAAAGTCACCCCGGTGCAGGTGGAAAACAAATTGGCCGAGCTGGATCGCATCCAGGCGGTATATGACCTGGTTGATGCAGTCACAAAAGCTGGCGCAAAAGCCGAGTACATCCAATGTGATGTCACTGATCAAGCTGCTGTAACTGCCGTGGTTCAGAAAATTAGCACTGCGAATGAGCGGGTGGATGTGTTTATTCATGCCGCTGGTATTGAAAAAAGCCGCAAGATCGATACGAAATCCATCGAAGAGTTCAAGCAGACTGTATCCATAAAAGCGGATGGTTTTCTGAATGTCTTCCGTTCGCTGGAAGCAGCCAATAGGCTGCCAAAAAGCGTGGTTTTCTTCTCCTCGGTGGCGGGCAGGTTTGGTAATGCCGGGCAGACGGATTACAGTGCTGGGAATGATCTACTTTCCAAATATGCGGCCTGGTTGCCAGCCAAATATCCGAATATGCAAGCAGTCTCCATCGATTGGGGTGCCTGGGCGGAAATTGGTATGGCAAGCCGTGGTTCGATACCGCGGATGATGGAGCACTTTGGGATCGAAATGATGCAACCGAAAAAAGCTTCCCCGATGGTTTATCAAGAGCTTCTGTCCGGCAGGAGCGGCGAGGTGGTTATTGCCGGATCGTTGGGACAAATGGAATCTTCCGAAGTTGAGAAATGCGGGTTTGATTTCCCGAAAGCGGATGAAGCCCTTCGGAAGGATGGGGCGATGCATAGGATGTTCTCCCACCTGGTTGGCTGCAGCAAGGTTAATGGAATTCGCCTTGAAGCCACCCTGAATCCGGATGAGCTGCCATATCTTCAGGATCATGCGATAAACGGAGTGCCTGTATTACCCGGGGTGATCGGCATCCAGGGTTTTTCCACAGCAGCTAAACATGTGGCCTCTGTGCTCGCTTCCAGTAAAAATGGTTTTGAAGTGGGAAGACTGGAAAAAATCCATTTCCTGGCACCTTTCAAGTTTTATGACAACAAACCCCGCACGATCATCTGGAATGCCCTCCCGGTGCTCGAAGGAGAAGACCTGGTGGTCAAAGTGACGCTGGAATCGGATATCCGCCGGGTGGATGGCAGGATCGACCACACCCTGCACTTCAGTGGTATGGTTTATCTAACCGAAGACCTGCCAATTGAGAAAATGGAATCAAATCCTCCCAAATGGGGAAAAAAGAAAGCTGTTTCGGCGGAAGATATTTATAAACTTTATTTCCATGGACCTTCCTTCCAGGTGCTCGATGCAGCCCAATCTTCCCGCAGCAATGTCCTGGGAAGGTTGAATAAAGAGGTGCTGATGGATGCTTCCGGAAAACCCGGTTCCATGAGCACCCCTCTTCTGATTGAGCTCTGCTTCCAAACCGCGGGGCTGTGGGAGGCAGGCGCAACCGGGACGCTGGCTTTGCCGTCTTCAGTGGCGAAACTTACCGTTTATTCCCGGTCGATGAATGGAGTCCCCATATTTGCAGAGGTTACCCCGCGCGAATGCGAGGGAATCCTGACCTTTGATGCCCGTGTTGTGGATTCAAAGGGCAATGTATTTGTAGAGGTGGAAGATTACCGCACCTCCCCGCTGCCTTTTCCTGCAGAGGAAAGTCAGGTGGAACCCATGAAGGTTCTGGTTACCAATCGCGACCAAAATTGCGAGTAAAATTAATTCTCCCTGGTTCAACCGGGGAGAATTAATTTCTAATGATACATTTAGCGTTTTCTTCCTTTTCAATTATTCGCATTATTGCCGGAGGTAGAACCGCAGCGGATCTGTTTGGCCCGCTTGAATGGGACGAATATTCCCGGCTGAAAATTCCAGCCAGGCTCGCGGAGTGGGAATCGAGCCGGCTGGCAGTGAAGAAAATGATCAAGGAGGTGGTGCCCGGGACAGAGTCCATGCCTCTCTCCTCGATCCAGATTCAAAAAGAAGCATCCGGTGCGCCGTATGTGGTTGTTGATGGCATCGGTCGCCTGTCGGGATGCCTTTCCATCAGTCATTCCAACGGGTTTGTGTTCATTGGTTATGCCGAAGAAACCTCCCGGTTTGGTGTGGATCTGGAATTGGTTGAGGAAAGATCGAAGGAGTTCGTTCTGGATTATTTTACGGAAACCGAGATCCAATACCTGGAGGCTTGCGCAGTGGATCATAAACCAGGTATCATCACCCTGCTCTGGAGCGCAAAAGAAGCTGCGTTAAAGGCTGCTCGCCTTGGGTTGAAATTGGATACCCGCAGGATCGAAATCACCCCGCATACTTGTTTTGAGATAAGTCCCTTCTGGCAAACAGCCAGTATCGATTGTCTTGAATTGGGTCTGGATTTCCCCCACTTATTCTGGCGTTCGGAGGAAGGTTTTATCCAAACTTATTGCGTGAACTCGATGGGTCCGGTGGAGACAGGATGGGTGAAGCTTTGATGTTTACTCCCGGGTAGGATTATATTCCCGCAGGTTGGGTGCCAGGAAGATTCCCTGTGTTTCCAGTGCGCGGATGCGCATCAGGTAGGCAGCGCCTTTCATGATCTGCATGGAAACATCCGCCACATTCCGGTTAGCCGGGGATTCGAGGTAGGTGCCCTTTACCCAATCGTTGAACGCACCCATTGAGGGGCCGGTCCAGATCTGGTAATCCATCTCGCGGCCTTTCTCGCCGATATTGGACCAGCGCGAGGAGAGCCCCAGGTACCAGCGGAAGACAAGTGCCATTTTATCTTTTGCACTTTTCTCTGCCCGCTCGATCTGGCGTGGGTCACGCTCGGTGAAGAATCTCACGCATTCCGACCAGACATCATCCAAATTACGTTGGAAAACAGTGGTTTCCAGTTTTTCTCTTTCCGCGGAGGGTATATCCTCGATTGATTCATAGCGCTGGTAAATCTCGTATAGCTTTTGGGCACGCATGGCGAACATGGTCCCTCGCTTGAGCACCTGCACCCGTACGCCCATCTCAAACATATCGCTGGCTGGAGCCATGGCCACATCGGGGCTGTCCATCTGCGCAAGCAAATTCCGGGTGTGTTCGGATGCCCCGGCTTCTAGGCAGGATTGGTTGATGGACCCGGTAACGACATAGGCTGCGCCCATCATGAAGGCTGCCAACGCAGCGGATGGGGTACCGATCCCGCCTCCCGCGCCAATGCGCACGGGCTGGGCGAATTTATATTTTGCCTGCATTGCATCTCGAAGCCTGATGATGGAGGGCAGAATACCAACCAGGGGACGGTTATCTGTGTGTCCGCCGGAATCCGCCTCCACGGTGATATCATCCGCCATGGGAACGAATCGTGCCATCTCTACCTGGTCCTGGCTGATCTTTCCATCCGCGACCAACTGTTTCAGCACTTCCTCTGAGGGTGGTTGCAGGAACTTGCTGGCGATCTCCTTGCGGGAGACTTTGGCGATAATGCGGTTTTCGACGTGGATGGAGCCATCCGGCAGACGGGAGAGCCCGGCAGCGCGGTATCTTACAAGGTTGGCTGTGACCGTGAGGTATGCAGAAGCCTCGATGGTGCGAATTCCATGCTTGAGGAAGACGTCCATCATGCCTTGCTCCATGGCGGGTTCAAAGGGACTGTTTAACAGGTTGAAACCGAAGGGCTTGCCCTTAAGCTCGGTTTGGATCCGCTCGATCGCTTTTTCCACCCGCACGGGGAGCAAACCTCCCGACCCGAAGAAACCCATGAACCCGGCATTTCCCATAGCGATCACAAGATCCTCGGAAGAGATGCCGTTTGCCATGGAACCGGAATACAAAGCATATTCTGTTCCATAAAAGTTCTTAAACCCTGGATCTCCCAGGTCGGACGGGCTGAAGGGCACTGCAAAAGCCGCGAGCTGCCATGCCTGGCTTGTCGCTCCCAGGGCGCCTTCGTTTGTAACGTATAGATTACCCTCTTGTTTAAGTATGTAGATTCCATTTTTATCGGTGCGCAAGCAACCTGCCAGATTCTGCTCGCTTGCGGGCAAAGGTTTGGCACTGCCCTGCCATCCAGGGAGATTGAATTTTGCGGGCTGTATTATCCGGATCGGCGTTTCAAAGGTCATGCTTATGCTTCCTGTCCTAAGTTTCAATGAGTATTAACCCGCGATGACTCCGAGTGATACGCTGGTAACCGGGGGGTAGCATCAATTATAATGGGGGTAATCCCGGGTGTTGACCCCGGATTATTTTCTTACAATAAGGATCATTCATGCGCAGTTTTGCATCGATCATCAACCGGAGACTCACCCATTTCCTGCTGGCAGGCGTTTTCCTCATTACAGGTTGTGCTTCACAGGCAACCCCACAGCCCACCGCCACCAATCAACCAACCGGCACTGCCACCGCAAGTCCCACAGAGACGCCGATTCCCACCGCAACCGCCATCCGTACACCGCCGGCGTTACCCATAGTCTTCCAAACCGGAGAACTGAATCCGCTCGACCCACCCCGCACCTATATTTCCGATACATGCCAGTACATGAAAGATAAATGGACCTCCACGAACAGCGCTCCAGGGACGGTATTGATGCCAATCATGTTCCATTCGATCTCAAAGGAGGGGGAGACGAATGCGAACCAGGTTAGTTTGAAGGATTTTTCTATCCTGATGCGCGACTTAAAATCGCAGGAATTCGAGGCAATCACCATGCAGCAAGCTTCTGATTTCCTCAATCACAACGCGAAGATTCCCAAACGCTCGGTGCTGCTGATCGTTGATGATCGCCACTACGCGCAGTATTTCAACGAATTCTTCCGCCAGTATTATGAGGAGTGGGGCTGGCCTGTGGTGAATGCCTTCATCAGCCATCCGGATACTCTGCAGGTAGTTTGGGATGAGAATACTGCTTTGGAGCAGGAAGGCTGGGTGGACCACCAGGCACATGGGGTGATCCATAACATTCCCATCAACCCCGGCTCATCGGATGAATACATCCTGGGCGAGCTGCAGGGTTCGATCGCTGCTTTCCAGCAGCACTTCGGGAAAACACCCATTGCTTTCGTTTGGCCTGGGGGAGGGTTCACACCGCGCGCTGCCGAACTGGCCTCTCAAACCGGTTACCAGCTTGGGTTCACCGTCAACCCGCGCGGGCCGGTCATGTACAATTGGATTCCGCTCGGTGACAGCGCTGACCCGAACAGGCCATATTTCATGCCGGAAGGGCAGGTGCAGAACCCATTGATGGCGTTGCCACGTTACTGGGATACAGATGCGGATAAGCACATCGATACCGTCAGGCGGATCGGGCAAGAGGGTGCGAAGTATGCCGATGCGGCGAAGGCTACCGAGCTGGAATACTATGATATTGTTTGCGCCCCACAACTCGGGCAGATCCCATAAAGAGGAAATTTGAATTGTGGTTCACGAGGCAGGTTTGGAACCTGCCTCTTTTCCTACTTTGAAATTTTCTACCAGTACGATGCTGCTGATTAATAGTACCCAAACCGGGAAGATCAGGATCAACCATTCCACGACAAATAGATTCAGGAGCATGATCAACCCCAGCCCGTAACTGAGGTATATGAACCATTTTGGAAATATCCCGATTCGAAAGGACAGCGTGGTTGTGGTGATGAGGAAAACAGAAGCCATTTTAATCGCGTAGACATTCGCGATCGTATACATCAGGGCTCGTCCGAACGGATAGAATTCATCCCCCACCAGATTGGAGGTAGAGTTTCCATATAGAAGGACCACGCTTCCCCCGATCCCGGCAGAAATGAACAAAAGGACAAGGAAAAGAAACCCGCTGCCAAGGAACACTGTGGCGAACAGTTTATCTTCCATCTCGCCAAACCGGTCCCGAACCACACCCATGAACCATAGAAATGCGATCCCCGAAAATGGGATCAATGTCAACGCCAGGCCGACAATCTTCGCATTATTTTGAAGCCATTCCCCGTTTTCAAAGGGATCATAAGGAATCGTGATTCGGATCAGGATGAGACTAAGGATCAACAACAAAGAAAAGAGTATGCCGGCGATGGCGGCGGCACGTGGAGTTCGTAATTTTTCCCGGTTGAATGTAATATTCTGGCTCATATCAGAAGTACCTTTCGTAATAATCCTAACCTCCATTACCGGAGGATCTGAAATAAATTACTGAAATCGTCCGTCCATTGCGGTATGGTGGTTTTGAAATCTTCCAATGTTTCCGCCCGCGCTGCGATCGCTGGATGCTGGAGGAGCTGTGGTTCCCTGCTGAGCAGAACGAAAAGCGAGGAACGGGAAAGCCTGCCATCCCCTTCATTGGGGATGACGACCATATTTAAACCAAAATCCTGCGCGTGCCTCCAAAATACCGGGATCATATTCAGGTGTCGATTCGAAATATTTGCCACAAGCAAACCTTTTGGATCCAGTTGTTTCAAATAGACCTCAAAAGCTTCCTTTGTCAGGAGGTGAACCGGGATCGAATCCCCGCTGAACGCGTCCATCACCAGCACGTCATAAACATTTGCTGTGCCATTTGCCAATTCCCGTTCCATCGAAATGCGTGCATCTCCCATTACGATCTCAGTGTTCGCAGGCGAATCATCAATATACGAATAGTAATCCCCCATGCCTAACGCCAGTTCCTCCATCACAGGGTTTATCTCGTAATAGCGGTAGGTATCTCCCTCCTGCCCATAGGCAGACAAGCCTCCCATTCCCAGGCCGATGACCCCCACCTTCATCCCTTTGCCAAAATTGGGGTGGTTGGCAATGGCCAATCCGACCCCGCTTTGCTCTGCGTAATACCCTGTGGGCAGGTCGCGTTTATCCGCGGCGGTGTATTGGACGCCATGAATGGTGACGCCGTGCACCAGGTTGTATCCGTGCCATGCGGGATCATCCACATTTATCTCTTTTACCCGGGTGACACCGTAAAAATTACGTTCCTGAAAGACATCCCCTGACGGTGCACCGCCAAGCAGGGAAAAGATTGCGAGGCCGCCTACCAGGATGATTGCTGCCCCGGCTGTTACATTAAATAGGAATTTCAGGCGTTTTTCAGCATTGGTGGATTTTCGACTGACAAAGATGGCCAGAACAAGCGCCCAGGTGAGTCCGATGCTGATGGGCAGCTCCCAGAAACCTTTGAAAAGCGCAGGTGCGAGCAGGTTTACAAAAACCCCGCCCAGCGCGCCGCCGATGGAGGTCATCAGGTAGAAGCGGGTCAGGCGGTCGGCTTCCGGGCGCAGACGGTAGGTTTCGCCGTTGCAGATCATCGCACCGGTGAAGAGCACAAGGCTGTAGATGACGATCTGGGTTACAAAATGGGTATTGACATCCACCAGTGCCCAGACCATCGCAACAGACGCAATGACAAGCAGGATGCCGAATAGCTTGCGGTTATACCACTTTTCACCCGAATAGGTGAAGATGAACGTTACGAGGTATATGGAAAGCGGGAGGACCCACAGGAAGGGAACCGCTGCCACCTCCTGGGTGATCTGGTTGGTGATGGCCAGCAGCAGGGTGGAGGCGACCGCGCTGAAGAGTATCCATAATGCCTGCACCCGTTTCATCGGGGTGGGGGAAAGCGCGGCAGCTACCCGAGTCTCCTCCTGCCCTCCAAAACGGACTGTACGGAAAGCTGCGATACCCGCCAGCACTGCGAAGATCAAAAATCCGGCTGCCCATGCCCAACCCTGTGCTCTTAGGGTCAGGTTGGGCTCGATCAGGAACGGGTAAACCAAGAGGCCTAGCAGGGATCCGATGTTGGAAAGCGCGTAAAGCCGATACGGGCTCCTCCCAGGGAGTGCTTTACTGAACCATGCCTGGATGAGCGGGCTGTTGGTGCAGAGCATGAAATATGGCAAGCCCACCGCGACAGCCAACAGTTTGAAGATATCCAATACGGGGGTATCCACCCCGATAGGCTTCCATGCAGCGGAAGGAGTGACCGGGGAAGGCCATAAAATTCCCAACCCGACCATCAGCGCAACCGCCAGCGCCAGCAGGGAAATATGAAGCACGCGCTGGTTTTTAACCGGGATACGGGCGATCATCCAGGCGGAGTAGGCATATCCGACGGTGAGAAAAATTTGAAAGAACAATTGCACAGTGGACCAGACCATGGGCGTCCCGCCAAAGAATGGCAGGATAAAGCGCGAGATCATGGGTTGGACCTGGAAAAGCAGGAATGCAGAGACGAAGATGCAGATGGCGTAGAGGAGCATGGGTGGAATCCTTTGGGTTAATTGTACAGTCGAAATGTTCGCAGTAAGCGTAAAGATTTAGTATGGAATGCTATAATTTCCGGATTGTCCTGGCATTATAGTTCTGAGAGAAAAGGAAACCCTTGGATAAGATTCTGATCAAAAATGGGTTGATTGCTAGAGGGAGCGGATCCCTAAAGGGGGATATCCTCATCGAGGGTGATATTATCCGGTCGGTAGGTGACGATCTGCCTGACGATGGCGCCAAGGTGCTGGATGCCTCCAGCTTGGTCGTCCTCCCCGGAGGGGTGGATGTGCACGTCCACCTGCCCTGGCCGACCGGTTCCCACGTTTCCACGGATACCTTTGCATCAGGAACTCGCGCGGCGGCATTTGGTGGCGTGACATCGATTATCGATTTTTGTATCCCTGAGGAGAACGAAACTCTCGCCGGGGTTTTAAAACGAAAGAAGGAAGAGTCAGCGAAGGAAGCCTGGGTGGATTACAGCTTTCACTTGAATATCCGCGGGAATATTGCCGAGAAAATCAAAGAGATCCCCGCACTGGTGCAGGCTGGTTTCCCAAGTTTTAAAGTGTTCATGGCTTATGAAGGCTTCCGGTTGGATGATGCCAATCTTCGCCAGGTGCTCGAAGCCGCCCGCCGGGCGGGTGCCCTCGTGAACGTGCATGCCGAGGACGGACCCCTGGCGGACAGGGTCACGCAAAAATTATTGGCAGAAGGAAAGAAATTCCTCGATCATTACCCCGAATCACGTCCGGTGGAATGCGAGGAGGATGCCATTCACCGGCTGCTGCATTATCAACAGCAAATCGGGACGCGCATCCATATCCACCACGTGAGCACAAGCGGTGGGGCGTGGGCGATCGCTGAGGCAAGGAAATCCGGCCGACCTGTGAGCGGGGAAACCTGCCCGCATTACCTGCTTTTCACCTCGGAGGATTACCGCGGCGAGTCTGCCCACGCTGCCAGCCTGGTTTGTGCACCACCTATCAAGGAGGCGCAACACCAGAAGGCACTCTGGGAGGGCTTGGCAAAAGGAACCCTTTCCATCCTTGCCACCGATCACTGTCCTTACACCCGCGATCAGAAGGAAGCCGATCTCAACGATTTCAGCAAAGTTCCCGGCGGGTTGGGTGGGGTGGAATTGCGCCTGCCGCTTATTTATTCCGCCGGGGTCGTAGCGGGTAGAATGACACTCGAAAGATTCACCCAAATCTGGGCTGAGGAACCTGCCAGGTTGTTTGGATTTTCCCCGCGCAAAGGGAGTATCACCCCGGGAGCGGATGCCGATCTGGTGCTTTTTGATCCAGCTCAAAGCTGGGAAGTGCACGCCACTGATCTCCACATGAACACCGATTGCCTTCCGTATGAGGGTATGCGCGTGCAGGGTAAAGTACGTGCAACGATTCTGCGTGGTGAGCTGGTTGTCCGGGATGATGAACTACAGGCAGAACCCAGGGGAATGTTAATTCGGCGGGTGTTACCGGGATAAAATCACCTCCCCTGAACTGAGTAATTAATAATTCTGAGGATAAATGGTCAAAAGACGCGAAACTAAAACCCTGAACCGCTCCAGCGCTCTTCTGGAATCCAGACGCTGCCTGGGGTGTCATAATCCACCATGCGTGGATGCCTGCCCAGCGCGGGTTCCCATCCCGGATTTCATCCAGCGCATTTCAGAGGATAACCTCCAGGGCGCGGCAGAACTGATTTACGATGCCTGCCCACTCGGGCACATATGTGGAACCGCCTGCCCGACTGCCGACCTTTGCGAGGGATCCTGCGTGTTGCTGCCCCTGGGAGAGAGAGCTGTGCGAATTGGGGCGCTGCAGGCATTTGCCACCGGGAATGCCGAAGCACCCCGCAAGGAGAAAGTTACTCCAGATGCGCCAAGGGTGGCTGTGATCGGCGGCGGCCCAGCAGGATTGGGCGCTGCAGTGCAATTGGAGCGGTTGGGTGTGGAGGTGCATCTCTTCGAGCGAATGAGGGAATTAGGCGGCCAGGCCAACAGCGTGATTCCCGAGCACCATCTCCCACAAGCAGTGGTCGATCACGATATCTCCCGGATTGGGTTTGGGCAAACCCATTTTCATGCCGGGGTGAATGTTGACGAAATCCTGGCAGCAAAACTAATTGGTGAATACGAGGCTATGATTGTGGCGATTGGGCAACAGGCCAGCCCGGACCCTGGTGTCCCAGGTGATAAAAGCCAGGGAGTCTTTCACGCCCTTGATTATTTGGCCAAGGCTCGAACTGCCCACACGAGGCAGGGTACCATCCCGCTGCTCGGTTCCACCGTAGTGGTTATTGGTGGGGGAAACGTCGCCCTGGATGCGGCTGCGGTTGCCAAACGGAACGGGGCGGAAAGAGTGATCGTCCTCTACCGCCGAGGGCTGGAGGAAATGCCTGCCTGGGAATATGAATATATAGAAGCCTGCGCCTTGGGGGTGGAATTCCGCTGGTTCAGCGTGGCGGATTGGATCGTTTCCGAAAACGATAAAGTCAGCGGTGTCAGGATCGGTCATATGCGCTACAGCGAAGAAATCCGGGGGGGGCGCCGCTGGGTGGAACCAGATATCAGTAAACAACCCACCCACCTCGATTGCGACGCGGTAGTCCTCGCTCTCGGACAATCCTCCGAGTTGGATCTGCTGCGATGGATGGGTATCACAGAAAACAAGGGATTGGCGGCTGTAGAAAAGGGTAGATTCCAGACCTCAAACCCCAAGGTGTTCGCGGCGGGAGAAATTTGCTCCGGTGGTTCATCGATCGTTGGCAGCATGGTATCAGGAATGCAGGCAGCGCGCGAAGCCCATGTCTGGCTGGTTGAGGAGGGCATCACCCGTGGTTGATCTGCGTATTGATTTCTGCGGGGTTTCTTTTGAAAACCCCTTCATCCTGGCTGCCTCACCCTCCACGGATAACCGTGAAATGACCACTCGCGGTTTGGAACGTGGATGGGCTGGAGCAGTTCTGAAGACCACCTCCCTGGAAACCGAAGAAGTTTCCATCACCTACCCGATCATGTCGGGTGTGCGGCCGGGGCCAGGGCTGGTGGGCTTGCAGAATACCGATCTGCTCTCCGAACGGCATATTCACGAGGTGGCGGAGGATATTGCCTGGCTGAAATCCAGGTTTCCTGAAAAACGCATCATTGCCAGCCTTATGGGCAGCACCCGGGCGGAGTGGCAGGAGCTGGTGACCATCTCCGAGCAAGCCGGGGCGGATATGATCGAAGCCAGTATTTCCTGCCCGCAGGGCGCAGAGCTGGAAGGTGAGCCGACCTTGGGCTGGATGGTCAGCCAGGACCCACACCAGACTGAGAAGGTCACCCGCTGGGTGGTGGAAGGTTCTCGCAGGACGCCGGTGTATGTGAAGCTAAGTCCCAGCGTTACGGATATTGTTTCGATCGGGAAGGCGGTGGAACGGGGTGGGGGGAACGGTATTTGCGCCATCGATTGCTTGGAGGGGATCGGCGGGATCGACCTGTCGACATTCTCGCCTTTGCCAAGTGTGGGGGGACAAGGTACCCGCGGCGGGTTTTCTGGAAGGGCAATTAAGCCCATCGGTCTGCGCATTGTCGCCGACCTTGCCGGAGCTGTCCAGATCCCAATTTCAGGTGTCGGCGGTATTTACGACTGGCGGGACGCGCTGGAATATCTGCTGCTTGGCGCAACCACTGTGCAGATCTGCACAGCTGTATTGCAGCGTGGATTCAACCTGATCGATCCCCTCACAGATGGTTTGAGCCGCTGGCTGGAGGGTCACCGCTATGGATCACCAGCAGAGGTGATCGGCCTGGCACTGCCCAAATTGACCGAACACGATCACCTGGAGCATGGCGTCAAGGTAATTTCTCGCATTGATCCGGAATTGTGTATCGGCTGCGGGCTTTGTTATGTAGCCTGCGCGGATGGCGGCCACATGGCTATCAAATTCCCCTCAGACCGGCGCCCGCAGGTGCAGGAGGGGCTGTGTGTGGGTTGCGGTTTATGTGCCCAGGTCTGCCCGGTGCCTGGCTGTATTGAAATCCAATAAATAATAATCGCTGCCTAAAAATTAATAAAAGGTCAAGATGAAAACTTGACCTTTTTTATGGTGATTATTTTGAGAGTGATACTACATGACCAGACTCATAACTGCCTTTTGGACATGCAGACGGTTTTCAGCCTCATCAAAGGCAGCTGAAAGCCAGCCGCTACCTGAAGTTTTATCGATAACACCATTTGCCACCTCGTAACCTCGATCACAAGGGAGGCAGTGCAGGTATATGGCATCCTTAGCAGCAGTATCCATGACTTTTTCAGTGCAAATCCAATCCTTGTGTTGATCAAAAATCCGCTGCGTCTTTTCTGAGTTAGATTCACCAACAGGCGGAAGGAAGATTGGTGTGGCGCACCATGCCTTGGGATAAACCACATGGGCACGATTAATGGAATCCTGGAAACTATGAGAAATCTGGAATTTGCCTCCGGCGGTTTTTGAATATTGTTCACACTGCGCAATTATCTTGGGGTCGAGTTCCATACCTTCCGGGTGTGCGAGCGTTACATTCATACCCAACATACTTGCATAAAGGATAGCTGATTGGGGAACTGCACGTGGTTTATGAATACTGGGAGAGTATGCCCACGACATTGTGAAATTGACGCCTTTAAAACCACCAAATTTTTCTTTAACTGTCAGAACATCTGCAAGACCCTGGAACGGGTGGTAAACATCATCTTCCATATTTAACACAGGTATATCAGCCCAGCGGGCAAATTCACGCAGCATGGCATGTGCTCCGCCGTATTCCCAATCTACCGGATCGCCATAACAACGAATCGCGATGGCATGACCCATCCGATCCAATACCCTGGCCACATCTGAAACCCGTTCAGTACTGTAAGCAACCTCTCGGCCTTCCATAGCAGGGGTATAGATTTTTGAGGGATCCAAATAGTGAGCATGTCCACCCAATTGGGTCATCCCTGCTTCGAATGAGTTACGGGTACGCAGGGATTGATTATAGAAAATCATAAATAGCGTCTTTGCTCGAAGAATATCATCATGGAGAATTCCCTTTTTCCACTTTGTTTTTAACTCGGTAGCAACCTCCAGGACAGTCTCGATTTCTTCCCTGGAAAAATCCGTCTCTGCAAGGAAATCTCGACCTTTCCAATTAGAATTTTGCATTTTCAGCTCCTTGAATTTATATTTTCTTTCGATTTATGTGAAGGTAAAACCTATCAGGTACGAAGTAATTTTCTGAATAACTCACATTTCTATTTGTTTGATCCCTTAGAGTTTCTCTCAGCAAAATAATTGCGGTTCTTAATTCCACCTCCAATTGTGAAGATAAGGAAAGGTCGGCATTGATTGAAGTAATCTCGGTCACAGCCTCTTTTACAGAAGTATTGTGATGAAGATTTAGAAAATCAAGAACCGAACCTTCGAAATGCTTTTTTATTTGGTCCGCTGAAAAAATGATTTCCGGGACATAATCGTTATGAAGTGAAATCACAGTTCTATTTACAATGATTTTTCGGGTGATCTTCGTAACAGCCAGATTTTCAAAAAGGCCTAATTTGGAACTGATATCGTTTTTAGCAAAGATCGTTGAGAATTCCACATCACCAACTTCTGGTACCAAGCCTTGACGTTTTGCGATGCTTATAACACTTTCGAGGTACTCAAGGCCGCTTTCAAGTTTTATCGATTCGTTGATAAAAGTGCCTATGCCAGGTTTCCGTATCAATAACCCCTTACCGGTAAGAGCAGAAATTGCTGTTCGAATCGTGGCACGGCTCACATTGAATTCCTGACATAATTCCGATTCGGAGGGGAATCCCGAGTGTGTTGTGTATATGGAATTGTTTAATCTTTCGAGCAAGATATTCTCGATTTGGGAGGAAACTGAGGCATACCTAATAATTCCCATAAAATTTGTCTAAATGTCAGACGGCTGCCAACTAGCAACTATTATACAACCATTTTTCGAATTCTCAATAATAGTTTTCATCAATCCGAAAATATGAAAGGCAGAGGATTAATTATTTGCACTGGTATTCAAAACCGATTAATAATCGGATATAATTTGTCAAGAATGAGAAAGAGAGGTAATAATGAAACTGAGTGCCAGAAATGTCATCAAAGGAAAAGTAGCAAAAATAATCCCTGGTGCGGTGAACTCGGAAGTTATCCTACGAACGTCCGCAGGCGAGGAAATCGTTTCGGTCATCACCAAGGAATCCGTGGAATCCCTCAAACTGGAAGTGGGTAAGGAAGCCTATGCGGTGATCAAGGCATCCAATGTGATGATCGCGGTGGATGATTAAATTTGCCTTCCAACTATGAAAATCCCTGGCAATGCTGCCAGGGATTTTTTGGTAAATTATCCTATCGTCCGATACTTTTCAAATAACCCGAATATCAGCCAAGGTCCCCGATGTCATTTCCACGAGCTGGGCTGGGGTCAATTGAAACACGGCGCGGGGGGAACCTGCCGCAGCCCAAATCTCACTAAATTGCATCAGGTCCTCATCGATCAAGATCTTCACCTGATGATCATGCCCGGTGGGGGGAACCCCGCCGATCGCATATCCCGTCTGCTGACGGACAAAATCCGCATCGGCTTTACGAACCGGGTGCCCGATCAACGCCTGGACTTTCTTTTCATCTACGCGATTGATGCCGCTGGCAACGACCATCACCGCGAATACCGAATCCCTCAATTCTGTTGATTTGAAGATGATGGACTTGGCGATCTGCGCAACCGAACAGCCAATGGCAGCCGCCGCTTCCGCGGAGGTGCGGGTTGAATCGGGCATCTCCACCACCCGGTTGGGATAACCACGGCTGGTGAGGTGATCCTGAAAATGTTGGGCGCTGGCGCTGAGCGGGGCAGTCATGTGCGATCGATCTTTTTGGATGGAATTCAAATTATTATATAGGAAGTTCTTATAGAGAGATGCCGCTCCGTATTACCGACTGATGTTAATGAAAACGACCTGCCCGTTCAAAGGCAGGTCGTTTTCCAAAAGGAGGATGAATGACTAGGTGTGGTTTTGTTTCAGCTTGCCTTTTTCCTTGCGCGTCTGCACCAGGATATCGGTGTAGGTCTTGTTATAGGTGCAGCAGCCGATGGGAGATTGCTGGATGAGCAGCTCCAGGCAGTTATCGCAGGCGGTGCAGAAATCGATCTCATCCTCCCGGCCTTCGCGGACTTTCTTGGGCAGGAAGGGATCGGCGAATGATTGCCGACCGAGGGCGATCATATCCACGTAACCCTTTTCGATGTTCTTTGCGCCATAAGCCAGCAGGGCGCTATCTTCGGAGGCGACAGCCTGCAGGCGACTCTTGCCCTTGCCAAAGACGGAGTAGTTGGATCCGATAACCACGGTATCACCCTTTACATTCTCCTTCAGCACCTTTGCAAAGAACTGGTGCAGGTAGGCAAAGTAAGGGTGATCCTTATCCGCCTGGGTGAGGCTGATGGTGATGGAAGGGCTGCCAGCGGATTGGATGATGAATTGCGCGCCGCGTTCTTCCAGCCCCTTAACGAGGTCGATGGGCTCGCTTAAATCAATGACAGGTGTATCCGGTCCCGCGGTGCCAAAACCGCCGGGGAAACCTTCCCAGACGGAGATCTTAGAGCCGATCAGGAAATTTTTATCTGGCACCGCCTTGCGGATGCGTTCATACAGATCAAAGGCGAACTGGCGGCGGTTTTCCCATGACCCGCCGTATTTCCACTTGCGGGTGTTATAGGGGCGCAGGATCTGCGAACCCAGGTAGCCATGGCAAAACTTCATGTCGATGCCATCCGCGCCCACATCGTAGGTCATCTTGGCAGCCAGGACGAAATCCGCCATGATCTTCTCGAATTCATCCTCGGTGAAAGCATCCGCGGTGTAACCTGGCAAGAGGTTTGACCGAGAGTTTTTTGGAGAATTCCGGGTTGCTCAGCTCACCGGAGTGGGTGAGCTGGAAGATGAAGAGCGTCTTTGGGTTCACCTCGCGCATGCGGCGGACAAATTTTTCCAGGGTAGCCTGGTTCTGCGGCATGATGAAAAGCTGGTTCATGCGCGAGCGGTTTTTATCGGTGATGGTGATGGCTTCCAGGCTCACCAAACCGGCTTCGCCCTGGAAGATTTTTTCGTAGCGCTGATAGGTGAGATCGGTTGGGTTGCCATCCTTGTCACCATCGTTGCATTCCATCGCCTGGATGAAAAAGCGATTTTGGGATGTGTGGTTGCCGATCTTCAACGGGGAAAGCAATATTTCTCGTTTATCCATTCCTTTTTACCTCCTAAAGTATTCGTGCCAAATTTATTTCAGCGGTTCGCAAAATTCCAGGGTGACCCCGTTCGGATCAATGAAAAGCATCACTCGTACGCCCAGGTTGGGCAGGTCGCAGGTGGGCAGGATGATCTCAACGCCAGCGGCCCGCAGTTCTTTCTCGTGTGTAACCACGTCCTCCACCTGGAAGGCTAGATGGCGCAGGCCGCTTTCGCTCTCTTCGTGGGAAACCACCCGGTTCTTCCCGTCGGTAATCAAAAAGCTCCAGGCGGCTGCCTCCGGGCAGGGCGAAATAACTGATATCAAAATCGCCGCAATCCACCGTCTCCAGAAATTTGAAACCCAGGATACCCTCGTAGAATTTCCTGGATTTCTGATAATCGATGCAGTTTATCGAAAAGTGCTCAATTCTTTCGATTTTCAAAGTAACGCTCCATGATTTCATACCAGCAGCCTGCGGTCCTCGCAGGCTGCTGGCGTTTTGAATTTAGAGGACTTCCCGCTTGGTAGCTTCGGGGGAAACAAAGATCTTGAATAGGTTGGGATCACGGCGAAGCTCGAGCAGTGCCCATTCCAGGTCCTCCAGCGGGACTTTCATGGAGAAGAGCGGGGTTGGGTCAATGTGACCATACTGCAAGAGAGCGATCGCATCCGGCCAATCATCCGCGATGCCCGCGCAGGAACCAGTGATCTTTTTCTCGCCCAGGACGAACTCGAACGGGCGGATCTGCATCACGTCATCCTCGCCGGTGATGCCAAAAGCAGAGAGCGTGCCGCCTTTACGCACCATTGCGAATGCCTGCTCATAGGTCTTCACCGAACCGACCGCTTCGATCACGTAGTCAGCACCGCGCCCGCCGGTGAGATCCTTCACTGCGGATACTGTGTCGGTCACTTCCTTGCTGTTGATGATGTAGTCGGCGCCCATTTGTTTGGCGATATTCAGTCGGTGCTGGTTATCACCGATCACGATGACCGGTGCGCAGGAGCGCAGGACAGCCATGCGGGCATGCAGAACACCCAGGCCGCAACCGACGATGGCCATACTGCCGCCCACGCGGGCATTTACTGCCTTGGCGGCGTGGATGCAGCAGGATACCGGCTCGATGAAGGCGCCGGTCTCGAAGGATAGGCTATCCGGCAGGACGTGTACAAGTTTCGACTGGGCACGCACGTATTCCGCGTAGGTGCCATCGGTGTGGATACCCAGCTGGGTAAACTGATCGCACATCAAATAATTGTGCTGGGTGCAGTAGTAGCAGTGACCGCAGAACATGTTGATATCGGCAGTGACCCGGTCGCCTTCTTTGAGGTCCTTGACGTTCTTGCCAACCTTGGCGATGACCCCGGAGAATTCGTGACCGGCGATCATTGGCAGCTTATCGGCGGAATACCAGCCGTTATAAATGCTCCAGTCGGTGCCGCAGATGCCGGTATTCTTCACCTTGATCAGCACATCGTCCTCGCCGATCTCGGGGATGGGCACTTCCTTGACTTTGATGGTCTTGATGGCTTCAAAAACAGCCGCTTTCATTGTGTTTCCCATAATCCTAGCTCCTTTTAGATAATAATAAGGTTAGTTGAACAGGACGTCGTTCCGCCCCTCGTAGGGTTTTTCGATAAGGAGGGGTTTCAGGTAGGTGATGGTCTTATTGATGCCGTCATTGCGGCTCATGGTCACATCCTCATGTTCGTAGCTCATGACATAATCGTAGCCGATGAGTGAAAGCTCGGTGATGACCTTTTTCCACGGCACGGAACCCCAGCCGGGAATGCGGAAGCGGAACCCGCGGCCAAGTCGCTGCCAATCGCCCTGGGGGATGACCCCCGAGCGGCGGACGTTGTGGGCAACGATCTCGCCATCCTTCGCATGCACGTGGTAGATCTTGCCAGCCAGGGCGTCGATAAAATTCTCCACGTCGATACCGAGGTAGATCAGATTGGCCGGATCGAAGTTGAAGCCGAATTCCTTGCGTCCGCCCATCAACTCCACCGCGCGCAGAGCGGTTTCCACGTTGTAAGCCAGCTCGTTCGGGTGTGGTTCGTGAGCAAATTTAACACCGTATTCGCCGAATTTATCCAGGATCGGGCTCCAGCGCTCCACAAATTCCTGCTCCATATCCGACCAGCCTTTGGAATAGGGCCAGGGGAAGAAGCGCCCAAAGTTCTCGCACCCAATGAAACCGGTGACAACCGGTACTTCAAGGGCGTTGGCAGCCTGCGCGGTCTTGATCATCCGTTCGGTACCGAATTTGATCTTCTCTTCCTTGGTGCCCGGGAAGATGGCGTCGGTATCCTTTCCATAGGGACCCAGAACGATCTGACCTTCCGGATGGTTGGCGAGAGAGGAGATGATCAACCCGTGATCCTTGACCATTTTTTTCAGCTCTGCGGCTTTGCTGCCTTTGACGATCTCTTCGATATCCAGGTGAGGATTGTTGGCGAAAGCTGGCATTTCCACTGCCTGGTATCCCAACCCGGCGGCCAGTTTGAACACTTCTTCGATCTTCATATCCAGGAACGTGGCGGTAAACAGACCAATTTTCATTTTGTTATTCCTTTCGAATTTGAATTTTGCCTTGCTATACTTCCGGCTGATCGTCTTGACCGGGAACTCAGGAGTGCTTTCCACTCCAAATATCGAACGTTTATTTTGAATTTGCTTCCCAAGAAAACTCCCTTGCTGATCACCTCCTGGTAATGAATTCTGGAAATCTATAATTCAACAGCATTCAAAGCATCACTGACCTTGGCCAGGTAACCCGTTGCCTGGGCGAAGATGGGGATCAGCTTCTCGTACTTGCTGTTATTCTCCGGGGTGGGGTCAACCAGCTCGGCGGTCTTGTGGATCTCGTCAATGCGGTCGAAATCCTTCCAGAGTCCCGTCCCGACCGCGGCAATGGCAGCCGCCCCCAGGGCGGCTGCATCCTGGTCAATGTTGGTCTTGAGAATGCGCGCATTGAAGGCATCCGCAAAGATACCCAGGTAGAAACGGCTTTTTGCCCCGCCGCCCACGAAGAGGATCTCATCCTCCAGTTTTGCATATTTTCGCAGCAGGTCCAGCCGCAGGCGCAGGTTCATGGCGATGCCCTCCATGGCTGCCCGGATCAGTTCGGGCTGGCCATGTTTGAGATCAAGACCAATATACGCTCCGCGCAGGTGAGCGCTATCATCCTGCGAGGTGCCGCCTGCAAGGCTGGGGTTGAAGAGCAACTTGTTAGCGCCGACCGGTGCTTTGGCGGCTTCGCGGTTCATCAGCATGTAAACGTCCTCGCCGGTTCGCGCGGATTCCTCCACCAGGTTCTGACAGACGTTGTCCTTCACCCAGGAGAAGGATGTGCCGCCGGAAAAGATGCTCACCGCGGAGGTGAAAAGCCCGGGAACGACGTGAGTGAACACATACGGCTTGCGGACCTTATCCAGGACGGGTTTATCGGAGGAGACTGCGATCCAAACTGCGGATCCAAGCGAGACATACACGCGCCCGTCTCGGGTATTCTTGGCTCCCAACGCCATGCAGGAGTTATCCACCCCCCCGGCAGCAACCTGGACGTTTTCACTCAATCCCAAGGCTTTGGCTGCCTCAGGGAGCAGTGTGCCCAGGATGTGGGTGGAGGGTACGATCTCCGGCCAGATCTCGGCAGGCAACCCACTTGCGGCGATGAATTTTTTCTCGTATTTCCACCCGGCAAGGTCATACACTCCGGTGCCGGAGGCATAGGAAAAATCCGTCGTCATTATTCCGGTGAGCTTGAAGTTGATGTAATCCTTGGTACCCAGGATGCGGTGGACCTTTTTCCACATCTCCGGTTCGTGTTTCCGGTACCACATCACCTTGAAGACCGTGTAGAGCGGTGCTGGAAAACCGTTGCCGGTGGTCATGTACCATTCGTCGGGATCCACAGTTTTGAAGAATTCGGCGGCTTCTTCCTGTGCGCGGATATCCGACCAGATGGGGGTAGCTTCGCGGAGGAGATTGCCTTCTTTATCGACCGGGACAGCTCCCAGGCTGTGACCGGAGATGGCCAGCGCCGAGATGGTCTGCGGGTCGGCTTTGCTGGTTTCCAGCAATTTGCGAGTGCTCTCCGCCACCGCGTTCCACCAATCGGATGCTTTCTGTTCGTGCCAGCCGACCTGGGGGTAATCGGTCGGGTATCCCACAAAAGCGGATGCCAGGAGGTTACCATCTGCATCATATAGAGAGGCTTTATTACCGCCAGTGCCCAGGTCGAAGGAAATGATCTTTCTATCCATTTTTTATCCTCTCTTATATCTCGATTCCATTAGGCATGGTGAGACATTTTTCCACGATCTCGATCCCGCTTTTCAAATTAATACCAAAGCGGGAGGCACCAGCGTGATATATGGCGACCAGCCCGTCCAGGCCGCGGATGCCACCAGAGGCTTTGATCTTGATCCGGTCGCCGACGATGCTCTTCACCAGCTTCACATCCTCCAGGGTGGTGCCACGCTCTGCCCAGCCGGTGCCGGTTTTTACAAAGGCAGACCCGGAGTCCAGGCAAATCCGGCAGGCCGTCTGCACCTCAGCTGGGGTGAGCAGCATGATTTCAATGATCACTTTCACCGGCAGTGGTCTGGCGGCTGCCACCACGGCTTTCACGTCCTGCTCAACCTCTGCGGTCAAACCCGAGCGGAGCATGCCAATGTTCATCACCATATCAATTTCGTTGCAGCCGGCAGCTGCCATCTCGTGCGCCTGGAAGACTTTAACCGAGGTGGTATCGGAACCGGAAGGGAAGCTGACGTTCCCAACTACATGGATATCCGGACGATCGGCAAGAAGCTGCTTTGTGTAAGGGATGAAGCACTGCAGCACGGAAACCTGCCCGAAATCGTACTTCCGGGCTGCAGCGACCATCTCTTCAATATCGACCTTATCTGAATACGTGCGTACGCACGAAAGGTCAATCATTTTTGCGATTTCTTTTGCACTCAAATACATTGAATCACCTGTTTAGCGCGGGCTCGAATTTCATCAGATCATTCTCCAGAATTTCGACCGCATCCCCGATGAATTTTCCACACGAGCTCTTAAAAAGCCCCAGCTTAACAACCTCGGCGCGTTGTTCGGGGTCGTTGAGATCGTGCCCGATCAGTTCCCGGCAAATTATGGAACCGTTTCGTTCCTTGAACTTAGCAGCCAATTCCGATACCAGTTTATATGTTGTCTCGGTTTCGTTCCCATAGCGGCTGCCATCTGCCTGGTACTTGCCGTATTTCAGACCGAGGACCATGAAACCGCCGGTGAGCGCGCCGCAGACATGGCACATCCTGCCCATTCCGGAGCCAAACCCAGTGGCTAATTTAAGCGCATGCTCTTCAGAGAGGTCGTAATCAGCAGCGAAAGAAGCCAGCACCGATTGAGCGCAACCATACCCACGCTCGTGATACTGCGCTGCGGATTCCATTCTGTTCATGGGGAGCCCTTTCCCTACCTGTTTGGTCAGCTGCCGCGAACCGAAGAAGCAACGTGGTTTAGTTTATCGAACAATTCTGGAGTGAGGTCAAAGTGGAGCACCTGGGCAACCACCTGGGTCCAGCCGTGGACGAAATACAGCCAGCCATCCTCCACGATAACCTTATGACTTTCCACCTGCGCAAGGGCCTGGTGCATGAAATCCAGTTCACCGCGGTAATTGAACTCCCAGGCGATGCTCCCCATCGGGAATTTCCCCTCCCAGGTGATCGGAGAGCCGGGGGTATCCTTGCCCATGCCGGTGGCGTTGATGATGACTGAGTGCGGCGGGAATTTTTCCATGATCCCATCGTTCACTTTCGGATCCTGGTTCTGGATATATTCGATCTCGATATCGGTCTTCAGCCCGCTCACCATCTCCCGGGCGTGGTCCAGCCTGCCCTGCGAGCGGTTTACAAAGGTAAATCTTTTAGGACGGTCTTCTTTATCTTTTTTGTTGATGAGATGCAGCAGGGTGGCGATGGCCGACCCACCTGCGCCGAAGGATAGGACTTGCCCACCCGTGCGGCTGAAATAATCCTTCTTGATGATCGCATCCAGGCTGGCTCCAGAGGTGATCGGATCCTTGGCGTGCCCTTCCAGGCGACCATCCAGCTTGGAAATGCTGGAGATCTCATCCGTGATCATGGCGTAAGGATCAAGGTAATCGAACATATCCCGGGCGGCGGTCAGCAGATCGATCTTGTGCGTGGTGACCAGGGCGCCGAGCGAGTTGGGATCGTATTTGATCTGGGCGACAGCTTTACGGTAGGCTTCGGGTTCGTCGTGGATCTTACAGTCGCTGCCTTCCATCAGAACATCTTCTCTGCCCAACACTTTCATCCAAAGTGGGAAAACTTTCATGATGGAGGACTTTCCGGTGGTCACCCCGATAAAATAGAAGGTGGGAACGGTTTTTTCAACGACCTGGTATTTGGTTTTGGGATCAATTTCCATGGTTCACCTTTTTCGTATAAGTAAATTATCGTGATGATTTAATAACCGCAACGAAATCAGCCGCTTTTTGGGTGATCTCGTCGAACTTACCGGCCTTGGCAAGATCGGGCGGGCAGAGCTCGCTGCCTGCGCCAACTGCCACCACACCAGCTTTGAACCAGTCGGCGGCATTGGCAGCGCTAACCCCGCCGGTGGGCATCATCGGGATGTAGGGGAAGGGGCCTTTCAGGGCTTTAACATAGGCAGGGCCTCCCAGCGAACCAGGGAAGATCTTGACCACGTCAGTTCCCAGGGAATACGCCTGAAAAACCTCGGTGGGAGTCAGTGCGCCGGCCATGGTCAGCAGCCCGGAAGCAACCATCGATTTTACAAGTGCTGGCTCGCAGATGGGGCTCACCAGGAAGTTCGCCCCGGCAGCTTTCGCGCTTTCGGCCTGTTCCGTCTTTGTGAGGGTTCCCATGCCCAGCACGATCCGATCTCCGAATTTTTCACTCAGGGTTTTCACCACGCTCTCGGCATCCGGAGTGCTGTAGGTGATCTCGATGCCCAGCACGCCACCCTTGATGAGTGCTTCCACCATTTGCACGGTCAACTCGGCGGAGGGTCCGCGGATGACCGCCAGCAGACCCAGTTCCTTGATTTTCTCCAACATTTCCAGTTTATTCATTGCTCGCTCCAATCGTTTTTATTGGACCCGGTATTTGGGTTCTTCGTTTTTCAAAACTGCCAGACAATCCAGCATGGCGAACCAGCCCATATTACTGGTAGCGCCATCGGTTTGGGCGCCAAGGTGGGGGGTGGCGATCACCTGGGGCAGGTGAAGCAGCGGGTTGGCGGGGTCGGGGGGTTCGGTTACGAATGCATCCAAACCTGCGCCACGCAGATGACCGCTTTCGAGTGCGCGCATTAAGGCGGATTCATCCACCACCTCACCCCGCGCGGTGTTGATAAGATAGGATCCTTTTTTCATTTTCGCCAGGAAGGCATCATTAACCATTCCCCTGGTTTCGGCGATTAGGGGCAGGTGCAGGCTGAGAAAATCAGCTTCCGCCAAAACTGCATCCAGGGATTTCAGATCGATCCCGTTTTCCTCCGCATAAGCGGCATCCGCGAAGGGATCATAGGCGAGGATACGACAATCGAACCCGGAAAGCCGGCGGGCAAGCTGTTTGCCGATCGCCCCCAGTCCCAGGATACCAACGGTTTTCCCTTCCAGCGAAAGGCCGGATAAACGCGGCCATTTGCCCTTCTGCACGCTTTGCGCGGCTTCGGGAATCTGCCTGGCGAGAGCCAGCATCAACCCGAGGGCGAGCTCTGCCACGGAGACCGAGTTGGCTCCGGGGGTGTTGGTGACGATGATGCCCTTTTCTTTGCATGCCTCCAGGTCCACATTATCCACACCCACGCCGTAGCGGGAGATCACTTTAAGCCTGTCAGCACAATCCAGAGCCGCACGGTCGATCACATCCAACCCGGCAATATAGCCATCCACGCCGGGGAGCAGCTCCGCAACTTCGGCTGAGGTTAGCGGCTTTCCGGTGGGGTTATAGGTCACCTGGCTGACCAGCCCTTCCAGGTCGCTTTTCAGGCGGGGGTCATTCTTTCCGTAGGATGTGGGGGTAACGAGGAGTTTAGCTTTTTTGAGGTCCATATCCAGCTCACTTCGCAAGATAACGCGGATTGTCGATGATCTCGATCCCGTTTTGTCCTTCAATGACAAGCTTGCGGAAACCGAGCTGCTCGATCGTGCCGTAATCGTGGCCGGCGTTGGCGGGGTAGACGAAGAAGGTGATCAGGTCCGACTGACGAGAGGTGCACACCGAACGGTGCGCCCAGCGCGGGGGAACATAGAGCACTTTTCCGGGGGAGAGTGGTTCCACCGAGGTTACACCCTCCGGGGTTTCCATCACCATAAAACCTTCACCCTGCAGGCAGTAATAAACCTCAGCGGTATCTAAAATGGTGTGAAAATGACCCTTGGTCATGTTGAATTCGCGTCCGATCTTGCCGGGATGCACAATGGAAATCCCCATCAGCATTTCCCCTTCCACTTCCGGGCGTTTTATCTCGTAGACTTCATAGATGAGGGTATCTTCTTTTGCGAGCATATTCTCGTAGGCATCCTGGTCCAGGCATTGGCCTTTCAGGGATGACAGACGCCGCTGGATATGATTATCGATGCGGGTGGGTTTTGCCCCCGGCAAGGGGATGGTGAAAGTGAAAGGCATGTCCGGCATATTGGTCTCCATGTTTGAATTAATTTAAACCGGCAAGTCGCCGGGCGATATTGCCGCCCAGGATCTTGCGTATATCCGTTTCGGGAATTCCAATCGTCTGTAGTCGGGTTTTGATCTCGCCTGGCAGGCTGGCAAGCCCTGGTCCCCCTCCGATGGCGGTGTACATTTCCGCCTCGGCCATATCGGTGGCAAGGCAAATGCTACCAGCCAGGCCTGCCTGGACCATTTTCTCCACCAGCGGCCAGGCGTTCGTTTCCGGCTGGTACTTGGGTCGGTGAAAAGTATCATATTCCATAAGGACGCCAAACTTGGCCAATTCCTGGTGGACACCAAAATCCGGCCGTTTGTCGATATGGCAGATCACCAGTTGACGGGGATTGACACCCCGATTATCAAAGAACACAACCGCTTTCTCGGCCAGGGCACCCTTTTCCGTGTGGATCTGCACCACTGCGCCGGTCTCACGGGCAGCCGCGGCGGTTCCTTCCAGCAGGGCTTGTGGGAGGGCGGACCAGATCGATTCCAGGGCGATCTTGATGAATCCAGCTCGCACCGGTTTGGACTGGGTTTTGGTCTCATCCGTACCTATATTTAATTCCGAGATAAAGCCCTGAGAAGATTGCGTCTCACTTTGGTTGAAGCGTTGGGTTTCCCGCGGGTAGTATTTACGGCGGTGGAACCCGGTACAAGCCAGGATGTGCACCCCGGTCAGCCCGGAAAGCTCAGCCAGGTGGTTAGTATTCCTGCCGCAGCCTCCCGGTTGGCAATCCAGGATGCTCCCTCCACCGGCGGCTTTATAGGCAAGCAACTCGGTGCGAATCGCATCAAACTGATCGAGAACTGGAGACGAAGGGTCGGATCCGGATACCTTATCGATCCATACGTGGTTGTGCGTATCGGTGATCCCCATGTGTTCATAGGAGATCGCACCCAGCACGCTCTGGATTGGTTTTGGTTCGATTCCAGGGGTTCCTACACTCACGGATCAGGGCTCCAATACGATCTTGAGGGATTTGCGGTCTTCGGCGGCGGCAAACCCGGCATTGGCTTCCCGCAGCGGAAAGCGCTGACTTACCAGGTCGGAAAGGTCCACCAGCCCGGAATTGACAAGCCGGCTTGCCTGCCAGCAATCGTTCGTGCTGCAGGCGGTGGTGGCGGTGACGATCAACTCCTTATAGTGCACAAGGTTGGAGTCAAAATTGATCGCCGGGCGGTCTTTGGGAAGCCCACCGAAGAAGTTGATTCTGCCGCCGATGGCAGCCAGGGTGAGCGCCGATTCCTGGGCGGCGTGCACCGGGGCAGCAACGATGACGATATCGGCTCCGCGGCCGGCGCTTTCTTCGAGGAGGACTTTTTGCAAGTCCTCTTGTGTGGGGTTCACAACCCTGTGAGCGCCAAACATAAGCGCTTGCTGTGCCCGTTCAGCGGATGGTTCGCTCACGATCACCCTGCCAGCCCCTCGCGCGCGGGCAAGCTTGGTGTGCATCACGCCGATGGGACCGGCACCTATCACCAGAACTGTTTCCCCGGGTTGGATATGCAGGATATTTTGGCCACGCAGTACGCATGCAAAGGGTTCCATCAGTGCTTCAACCGCGGGGTCGACTGCTTCACTGACGCGGATGATGTTGCCTTGCTGTACCGAATTTGCCGGCACGCGCATGAATTCCGCGAAACCGCCATCCATGGTGACACCGATGGCTTCGTAATTCGCGCAGCGATTGTTATTCCCGCTGACGCACTGCTCACAGTGCCCGCAGCCGGTGTTGGGGGCAATAAAAACGCGTTCGTTAAGATTAAAACCCGTCAAACCTGAGCCAACTGACGCGATGGTACCGACCACCTCATGCCCGGGGATACGCACGGTACCCTCGGGATACATGCGGTGATTACCGTGGTAGATGCGCAGATCGGTGCCGCAAATGCTAGCGCTAAGAACCTTGATCAGCAGCTCTCCCGGCCCGATCTCGGGAACGGGAACTTCCTCAACACGCAGGTCACCAGGACCATGATAAACAGCAGCTAACATTTCAACCTCCAGTTACAACCCTAAGCATCCAGGATTTCCTTCAGATATACAGGACGTTCCTCCAGAAAGGATTTTGTCCCGGCCAGCACTCCAGCAACCGCCCAGCGCCCTTCCGCGCCGCCAGCCTTGGGGGTGGTTTCCGTCTGGACACATTGAACGAAATGCTCCAACTCGTAGATATAACCCCAGATAAACCGCTCAGGCCAGGTGCGGGTGATGGGGGTGATCAACCCCTGGTCGCGGTTGGTGCAAACGACAACCGACTGCCCATTGAGGCTGCCGACCTGGATGATTCCCTTTTCTCCGATAACCTCAGCTCGGGCGTCGTAGCCATACCCGCACGGGCATACCCCGGAGATCAGCCCAAGGCCGCCGCTTTCAAACTTGATGTTGACCAGCACGTTATCGTAGAAGTGGGGAACATCCACATTATTGGCAGCACCCTTGAAATTGGCGACTTCGGTGTAAACCCTTTCGTAATTGGAACCCATAAACCAGCGGGTGGTATCCCAATCGTGGCTGTTGACTTCCGCGAGCATCCCATTGGAGGTACGCAGGTCACGCGCCCAGGGTGGGGGTAGGCCAGGTCCGTGAGTATTGGATTTCACCATCATCGGAGTCCCGATCTCGCCGGCCTCGATCCGCTCGGCTGCGGCGACAAATTCGGGGGTGAATCGGCGCATAAACCCCACCTGGAGAAGAACCTTGTTATTTGTGGTCGAAGCCATGATTGCATCGCATTCTGCCAGGTTAAGTGCCATCGGTTTCTCGAGGAAGACGTGCTTCCCATGATCAGCTGCCATGGATGCAAGCGGTAGGTGTGTGGGGGTGGGGGTGGTGATGACCACCGCATCAAACTCCACTTTTTTCAATGCCTGCTCGAGGGATTCAAAGGAACTCTCGATCCCGAAATCCGTGGCGGTTTCCATGCGGACGGATTCCATTGGGTCCACAAGCGCGACGATCTTTCCATCAGATACGTGGCGGGAAAGCGCGTTGGAGTGGTTCCGTCCCACCCGTCCCGCGCCGATCATGCAAATGCGAACCTGTTTTTTCACGTAATTCTCCTGGTAACAATAATGGCTGGATCAGAGGGATTTTCCGAAGAACTGATCCAGCATGCTTTCCATTTCGATGTATCTCTCGATAAGGGGTTGATAAATTTGGTGGTTTTCTGCATTGGGTTTGGCAGCCGCACCTTCCGGCTGAACGGTACGCCTGGCGTGCCCAGCGAGATCATCGATAACCCCGGCAGCCTTGCCGGCGATCATGGCCGCGCCCCAGGTGCCGAACTCGTTGCCCTTCAGCGATTGGTAGGGGATTCCCAGCACATCCGCCTTGATCTGGTTCCATGCCTGGCTGCGGGCGCCGCCACCAACCGCACGGGCTTGAACAAGCTTCTGGGAAGGCATCAATTCGCGCAGGATGCGCAGATAATAAGCGTATTCAAACGCAACGCTTTCCAGCACTGCGCGGAAGAAATGTGCCTGGGTGTGAGACCAGGAAGCACCGATCCATGCCCCGCGCATGGCCGGTGAGGAGGGACAAATGCGCCCTCCCAGGTGGGGCGAGAAGAAAAGCCCATCCGCGCCGGGGGAGATGGAAGCCGCGAGTTCGATCATTTCGGGGTATAGGTCTGCTTCCACCGGGAGCGCTTCTCCCCGGGAAGTGTTGAAGAACTGATCCCGGAACCAGCGCAAAGCCAAACCACCGCCACCGATATATGCAAGAGGATTCCATAACCCCGGGATGACCGAGCGCATGGTCAGCAGGGCGCGGTGATTGGTATCCGCGGCGAAGGCATCCGTGCAGCTTGCCAGAACCGCGGCGGTGCCGGCCACATCGAAGACCATGCCAGGCTCCACGATCCCAGCTCCCAGCGCGTTCGCGGCGGTATCGCCAGCCCCGGCTGCGATGGGTATGCCGGGAAGGAGACCAAATTCTTTAGCGGAAGCCGCGCTGACCTCACCGATCACCTTCCAGGGTTCCACAATTTCGGGTAATTTTTCCTTATCCAGGCTGAATTTTCCGCACAACTCTGCAGACCAGGCGGTCTGGCGGGCATCCGAGAACCCGGAAAAATGGATATATGTGTAATCGATAAAAGCCTGGCTTGCTTTGAGCCCGGCCATCCTGCCTGCCACGTAGGTTCCCGGCATGACGAATTTGGCCGTGCGGCGGTAATCCTCCGGTCGCTCGTTTTTCCACCACAACATCTTGGGGCCATGGTCACATGTGGGCGGGCAACCTGTGAGGCTTGTGACCCGCTCGCCAGCATCCCGGTCCATCCACTCGATATAGGGTTGGCAACGCATATCCAGCCAGGAATCAAACCGGGCAACCGGGTTGAAATCTTCGTCGATCAAACCCACTCCCGCCATTTGGGAATCAAAAGCAAGTGCGGCGATCTCGCTGGGATCAACCTTGCTTTCGCGCACGCAAGCGCTGATGGTTTGCGCGGCGGTATTATAGAAATCCTGGTTATCCTGCTCAACGATCCCAGGCTTTGGGTGGTGCATCGGGACCTCGGTGCCGGATTCGGCCAAAAGGGAGCCATCCACATGGTACAGGGCAGCTTTGGTACCGCTGGTACCCAGGTCAACGCCAATCAGGTATTTTTTAGTCATTGTGGATCCGGTTTTCCTGGTTACTTGGGTTTCGCCGTGGAGGAAATATCCTGCAAGCCATTGGAAAAGGAAGATCCGTTCGATGGGGAGGATTCCCTGGAACGGATCAGATCAACTTCGAAGCGAGAGCGGTCACCGCGATGAAGCGCATGGTAATACTCGAAAGCGACCTCGTTCTCGGTGAAACTGATCGAATCCAGCATCAGCAACGGCGCGCCGCGCTCAATATCCAGGAGCATCGCCTCTGTTTCATTGGCAAGCACAGCTTCGATGTAGCGTCTCCCGCGGGAGAGGATAATTCCGCCTTCCGTTTCCAGGAATTCGTAGAGCGAACGATTGGAAAGATCCACCATGGCCACTGGCGGGAAAATGGCGTACGGGATATAGGTTGTGACCAACTGGATGGGTTCATCATTGATGAACCTCAAACGCTGGATATCCACCACCTGTGTACCGGGGAGGATATTTAGGAATTTGGCCACCGTTTCATCCGGCGGGAACGACCTGCTGGTGTAGTACTCGGGTGACAGGTTTCAACCCGCGCTCGATCATATCCTGGTAGAACCCGGTAAGCTTCTGAATGAGGCCTTCATTGATCTTCGGTTCGGAGATGAAAGTGCCTTTGCCCTTGCGGCGGGTTATGGCGCCCTCCAATTCCAATTCGCGCAACGCCTGGCGTACCACTGTGCGACTGACTCCGTAGGTCTCGCAAAGGTCCTGCTCCCCGGGGATCTGCTCGCCCGGCCCCCATTTCTTTTGCGCGATCTGGGTCTTCAACAGATCCATCAACTGGAGGTAATAGGGGATGTGGCTTTCGAAATTGATTACGGAGGGATTGTTCATGGATGAGTGAGTTGAATTCTTGTAATCCTGTTATTACAAGTTATTATAGAAAACTTCCACCCTCCTGTCAATAGATGGCTGGTATCTTTAAGAATCGCGAATTCTAGCGCTTCCAGCAGAGGGTCGATTCTGATAAAAAAATACCAACTTATGATTTATTAAGCTTTAACCTATTGCATTTTGAAAAACCGTAGATATAATAATGTTATCCTGTAATAACAAGTTATGGCCACTATCAATAGCAAGAAACATGGTCGAAAATCAGCTTCCCGGTAATTTCGCGGCGGAAAAGTCACCGCGTATTTTCGATTAAATCCATCCAACATCCATTAAAGGAGGCAAAAGATGAAAGTAGGGATCGATAGTTATTGCTACCACCGTTTTTTCGGCGAGGTTTATCCTGACCAGAAGAAACCTGCAAAAAACATGACCATGGAAGATTTCCTGGTCCGTGCCAAGGAGTTGAAAGTGGACGGAGTCTCCCTGGAATCGTGCTTCTTCCCGTCTTATGACATGGGTTGGTTCAAGGACCTCAAAGCCCGCCTGGATGATTACAAGTTCGACCGGGTATATGCCTGGGGGCACCCGGATGGCCTGGAACGCGGAAAAAATTGGAAAGCGTACGAGGAAATGGTTATGATGATCCCCTACGCCAAAGCCATCGGCGCGGACGTGATGCGTGTTGTTGGCAGCAGCTTGATGTTCCGCCACGAACCGCATCAACCCCAGATCAAAGCATTGGTGAAGATGTTCAAAAAAGCTGTCAAAGTCGCCAAGGATAACGGCGTCAAACTGGCGGTTGAAAACCACATCGACTTCACCTCCGAAGAGATCCTGCAACTTATTGGTGAAGTGGATTCCCCTTACTTCGGACTAAACTTTGATACTGGCAACTTCCTGCGCCTGCTTGATGATCCTATAGCCGGGATGGAAAAACTTGCGCCGTATGTTCTGGCCACGCACGTGAAAGACCTGATGCCCGATAAGAATGCCCGGCCGACCGATTGGTTCTTTTTCGCCGGCGTTCCGGTTGGCAAGGGCTTGATCGATAACGAAACCCTCGCCAAACTGCTCTTCAAGGCGAACTTTAAGGGCTTCCTGGCGGTGGAGATCGACCACCCGCATACCGATTGGACTGAACGAGAAGACGAAGCCGTTGCCCTCAGCATCAAGGAGCTGAAACGGATCACCAAGGATCTAAAGTAATCCCTGCCGATAGGATCTTTCGATAACGGAGGAGAGCAATGAAAAATGTGAATGTCGCCATCATCGGCACAAAGTTCATGGGCAAGGCGCACAGCAATGCCTGGTCCTCGGCTCCCAAGTTCTTCAGCCTCGGTCTCAAGCCTGTGCTGAAGGTAGCCTGCGGCCAGGATGAATCCTACACCAGCGATTTTGCCAAAACATGGGGCTGGGAGGAAACAGAATTCGACTGGCGCAAAGTTGTGGAGCGCAAGGATATTGATATCATCGATGTCTGTACGCCTACCTATTTACACAAGGAAATTGTCATCGCAGCCGCTGAAAATGGCAAGCAGATCTTCTGCGAAAAACCCATCGCGTTGAATTACGCTGAAGCGAAAGAGATGTATGACGCTGCTGAGAAGGCGGGGGTGCTTCATTACCTCAATCACAATTACCGCCGCACCCCCGCAATCGCATTCGCCAGGCAGTTGATCGAAGCTGGTAAGATCGGGCAGATCTTCCACTGGCGCGGCACCTACCTGCAGGATTGGATCACCGATCCCAACTTCCCGCTCACCTGGCACCTGCAAGCCAAATATGCCGGGGCCGGACCGCATTACGACCTCAATTCCCACAGCGTGGACCTGGCCCGCTACCTGATAGGCGAAGTGGATACCGTTACGGCCATGCTCAAGACCTTTGTTGAGGAACGCCCTCTTCCCGGAAAGGACGCCGGTACGTTTAAATCCGGCACCGGTGGTGGACCCAAGGGTAAGGTCACGGTTGATGATGCTGCATTCATGGTGGTGGAATTTGCCAATGGCGCGCTTGGTTCGTTCGAAGCCAGCCGTTTCGCAAGCGGGCGCAAGAACTACAACTACTTCGAGATCTATGGCAGCAAGGGCAGCCTGATCTTCAATCTGGAGCGCATGAACGAGCTCCAGTATCTCAACCTGGAGGACGCAGCTGGGGAACAGGGATTCCGCACCATCCAGACGACCGAATCCATCCATCCCTATATGGCAGCCTGGTGGCCTCCCGGACATATCATTGGGTACGAGCACGAATTCACTCATGCTGTGGTGGATTTCCTAAATGCACTGGAGAAAGGCACTAAGATCACTCCGAACCTTCTGGATGGGGTGAAGGATATCCAGATCCTCGAAGCTGCAATCATCTCCTCGCGCGAAGGACGCAAGGTCAAAGTAACCGAAGTCAAATAAGCAGTTGTTCAAGATTCGGGGATGGGCACCGTTCGTTGAATGCCCATCCCCGGAAAAATCATATGAGGAAAAGACCTAGAAATGACAATAAATGTCATAAGAATTGATCAAATCAACAAAACTTATTGACATTTGTAATTAGGCAGCTATAATGGATAAGTCAGTCATCAGGATAATTCAAGCACCGAGCTGCAACGCTTTCCCTGCGAGTCCTGAGGGCTATTTTTTTTCGAACGGGTTGTTTTTCGGCAAGCTGAGCACCTTGAACCACATACCGCAGTACCATTCTTTTCTTTGGACTCGATAATGGGCTTTGGGCGAGAGGTAAGCACAAAAAAATACCGTTCCAATAATCTACCGAACATGCCGGAATGGCTTGTTCAGGCAGAGGATTTGCCCAACCGGTTGTTCATCACTCCCACTGAAAAAGAGCTTGTTGATCTGATCCGCAACCACAGCGAGCTCACCAAGGCAAACCTTGTAGCACTCACCGACCACTCCCGCACCAAAGTCACCAGCAGCATCGAATCCCTCCTCCAAAAAAAATTCATCATAGAAAACCAGGTTTCTGAATATTCAGGTGGTCGAAGGTCGAAGACCTTCAGCTTGAATGGCGAACTTGGCTACGTGGCAGGCGTGGATATTGGCGCGACCAGCGTGGATATTTCCATTGCAAATTTTGGGCAAAAGATCCTGGCAAGGTGCTCGGAAGATCTGCAGGTTCGGGAAGGTCCCATCAAGGTGCTTGGCAGGATCTGCGAGTTGGTCGAAGCGCTCTTCAAAGAAAACAACCTGGATCCTGCGAAATTGCGTGGGATCGGGATCGGCATTCCCGGCCCGGTGGATTTCTCGACCGGGACCGCAATCTCTCCTCCCATCATGCCCGGCTGGGACCGCTACCCGATCATCGAAACTGTGCAGCAATGGTTCCCGGCTGCCAATGTCGTTGTGGATAACGATGTGAATGTGATGGCCCTGGGGGAACTCAATCACGGAGCAGGGCGTGGGGTTAACGACCTGATCTTCGTCAAAATTGGTACTGGTATCGGCGCGGGGATCATCTGCAATGGCAAGATCTACCGCGGCGCCAGCGGCTGCGCCGGGGATATCGGGCACATCAGCGTGGATAAGAATGGCCCATTATGCCCCTGCGGTAACCGGGGATGCCTGGAAGCCCTTGCTGGCGGACCCGCCATCGCTGAGCGTGCCTTGAAAGCCGCCCTGGCTGGCGGGAGTGAGATCCTGATCCATCATTATCATGAACATGGCGACCACCTCACTGCGGTGGATATCGGTGAGGCTGCCAGGGAAGGTGATACCTTATCCATCGAGATCATACGATCCAGCGGGCAGATGATCGGAGAGGTGTTGGCCAGCCTGGTTAACTTCTTCAACCCGGATATGATCGTGATCGGCGGAGGGGTCAGCAAACTTGGGGATATCCTTCTTTCCTCCATCCGTCAGGCAGTTCTCAACCGCTCCCTGCCGTTAGCCACCCGCAACCTGGATATCGTTTTCTCGTCCATTGGACCGGATGCTGGCGTTCTTGGAGCGGATAATTTGGCGATGGATTACATATTTACGGTTGAATCAACCAACGGGAACGGCGTGGAAGGCATCCACGAGGAATAAGGATAGAACGATGAAATTTGGCGTGAATACTTTCGTGTGGGTCTCGCCCTGTACTACCGCAGCCATACGGGACCTGGCTCCGAAAGTCAAGGAATTGGGTTTTGATATCCTCGAGATCTCTGTGGAAAACCCAGCTCTGCTGGATATGACCCAGATCAAAGCTGAATTGGAGAAGAACCAGCTCCAACCCATCGTCTGCGGTGCATTTGGGCCGGACCGTAACCTTTGCAGCACCAATTTCCAATACGCGGAGAATGCACGCCAATACATTCGATGGTTGATCGATTCTGCCGAAGCCCTGGGATCGCCTGTCGTATGCGGCCCGATGTATTCCGCCGTAGGCAAGGACCATATTGAGGACGAATCCGAGCGAAAAGCAGAATGGGATCGTGCTGTGGTGGAGATTCGGAAACTTGCGGATTACGCCCGATCGAAAGAATATTCGTTTGGCTATGGAAACACTCAACCGGTTTGAAACGGACATGCTCAATGTTGTTTCCCAGGGGTTGAAGTTCATCGCCCAGACCGGGATGGACAATGTAGGTTTTCATCTCGATACCTTCCACATGCACCTGGAGGAGAAGAACAGCGGTGATGCGATTCGCGCGGCCGGGGAAAAGATCTTCCATTTCCATGCCTGCGAAAATGACCGCGGGGTTCCCGGCACCGGCCAGGTGCATTGGGATGATGTCGCGAAAGGTCTGAGAGATGTCCATTACAATGGTCCGGTCGTGATAGAATCCTTTACCTCGCAGGTGAAGGAGATCGCCCGCGCGGTGTGCATCTGGCGGGAGATCGCCCCCAGCCAGGATGCGATCGCATCCCAGGGGTTGAAATTCCTGAAAACTCTTCTGTTTGAGAATGTAAGAAAATAAAACGAGGTTTCTATGACAGTCGCATCAACAACAACCCAAGCTGAACATCCTCTGCCAATCAGGGGCAGTGATGGAGGTTCGCAACATATGCAAACGCTTCCCCGGTGTCCAGGCCTGCAAGGATATTACTCTTCAATTCATGCCCGGCGAAGTGCATGCCGTCGTGGGTGAGAACGGCGCGGGGAAATCGACGCTAATGAAGATCATGGCCGGGGCTTATATCGCCGATTCAGGCGAATTGATCCTTCAAGGAGAGAGGGTTTCGTTCAATCATCCTCAGGAAGCTCAATTCAAAGGCGTAAGCATCATTTACCAGGAATTCAACCTGCTTCCCGAACGAACGGTGGCCCAAAATATATTCCTTGGACGGGAACCCGGGAAATTCGGTGCACTCGATGTGGCAGAATTGAATAAAAATGCGGTACATGTTCTGAAGGAAGTGGAAGCGGATCAAATGATCAGCCCAACAGCCATGTGCCATTCCCTTTCCGTGGCGGAACAGCAGATCGTGGAAATTGCGAAAGCCATTTCCTTCGATTCCAAAGTCCTTATCATGGACGAACCGACTGCCTCTCTTACCACTATTGAAGTAAAGATACTTTCCGATCTGATCTCAAAATTAAAAGCTCGCGGGATGGCGATTGTCTTCATCTCACACCGTTTACGCGAGGTTTTTGAGATCGCTGAAAAGATCTCAGTCCTAAAAGATGGCGAGTTGGTTGGCACCGTTTTGACAAAAGACACCAACACATCTGAGATCGTGCATATGATGGTTGGTCGAGACCTCGATCATTATTTCCCACCGCTCGGCAGGCCGGAAGATTTTGGCGAAGTTGTTCTGCGGGTGAAGGATGGCGGGAACAACTTCCTAAAAAATATTAATTTTGAGCTCCGCAAGGGAGAAGTGCTCTGCGTCGCCGGGCTTCAGGGCTCCGGTCGCACAGAAATGGCGCAAGCCCTATTTGGGGTTGTCCCATTCAAAACTGGAACGATAGAGGTTTATGGAAAAATTCGGAACATTAAGAATCCCCCGGACGCGATCCGTCTTCAAATGGGATTTGTGACCGAAGATCGCAAGGCGGAAGGGATCTTACCGAAACAACCCATCCGGGATAATATCCTGCTGACAGTCCGGACGCTGCAACCATTCCTGGGATTTGTATATAAGGACGGAATTCGGAAATCCCGCACACTTGTTCCTGATCTTGCCAGGCAAGTTGATCTAAAAGCGGAAACCTTTGACCGCGAAGCGCAATTCCTCAGCGGTGGCAACCAACAAAAAGTTGTTCTCTCCAAGTGGCTCTCCTCAAAATCCAACATTTTTATTTTCGATGAACCAACGCGTGGGATCGATGTTGAAGCAAAAGCGAGCATTCACGATATGATCCGTGGATTGACCAAGCAAGGTATTGCAGTTTTGATGATCTCCTCTGAGCTTCCTGAAGTGCTCGGGATGAGCGATCGGATTCTGGTAATGCGGGATGGAAAGATCGCAGGCGAACTTCCCGCGAAATCGACAGAAAAAGACATCATGTTTGTGGCGACAGGCCATGCGGAAGAGCTGAATTCCAAGAATATTGCAAATGTAGGAAAGGAATAACATGGCGACCACAACACCTTCCGAAAACTGGTTCAAAAAAATGTCCCGGTCATCCAAGATCCCACCGGTGTATATCTTTCTTGTAATGATCTTTTTGATCACAGGCATATTTGATCAGATTAATTCCGACGGCCAAATGTTCACCAATCCGGCGATCATGCTCAATATCATCGTCCGGTCCGTCGCGCTCGGTATCGTGGCGGTTGGCCAAACATTTGTTTTAATTGGTGCTTCCATCGATCTTTCTGTCGCATACACCATTAGCATAACCGCAGTCATGTCTTCCTATATCATGCAGGGAAATAACTCGAACGTGCCGGTTGCTCTGCTTGGTGTTTTTGCCATTGGTATCGTAATCGGGCTTGCGAATGGGTTGATTATTACAAAACTCCGCGTGAATCCATTTATTGCAACTCTTGGTGTGAGCCTGGTCATTAAAGGTGTGATCAACGCCACATTCTCCAACTATACCGGCAGCGTTCCCCAAGCCTTCGAATGGTTCGGGTATGGCACGCTCGGTCCAATCCCTGTTTCGATCATCATCTTGTTGCTGGTGGTGACAATTGGTTGGTTCATCCTGTCCAGAACAAAATTTGGAGCCCATCTTTATGGAGTGGGAGGGAATTCGGAAGTTGCCCGTCTTTCCGGTGTGCGTACAGATAGAGTACTTATCGGTGCGCATGTTCTGTGCAGCGTTACCGCGGTGCTATCGGGGATCTTCCTGGTAAGCCTGATGCGTTCCGGCGCTCCCTGGGTGGGGCCGAATGGTGTGTATGATTTGAACTCCATTGCAACCGCGGTGATTGGAGGTACTGCGCTCTCCGGAGGAAAGGGTGGCGTGTGGGGTACTTTGGCTGGTGTTCTGATCTTTGGTGTGCTTGCCACTGCCTTCAACCAACTTGGAATCAATCCATACATGAAAAACATTCTACAGGGCGTTATCATTATTCTTGCTGTGGCAAGTTATACAGCCCGCTCGAAAAAAGAAGCGGCTTAAGGAGTGGATCCAATGACAGCATCAACAATCACAAAACAAAATTCAACCCCCAACTTCCTCCAAAAGGTTTGGGCATGGATCAAGAAGGTTCCTCCTGTCTACCCCATTTTCCTGGTGATCTTCATAACCCTGGGTTTCCTCAATCCAAAGGGTTACCAGACGATGAACGGGATCATGACTTATCTTCGACCGGCTTCCCCCCTGGCAGTTTTAGCAATTGGCGAAATGTTCGTCCTGGCCCTGGGTGGATTTGATCTTTCCATCGGCGCGATTGTTACCTTCGTCGTTCTTGCGTCCTCAAAATTTCTGGCGAATGATCCTACAAATATGGTTCCCAATGTCCTCATTTTGCTGGGTTTGGGAGTAATCGTCGGTCTAATTAACGGGTTTGTGGTTAGTTTTCTTAAGGTGCCATCTTTTATTACAACCCTGGGAATGATGATGATCGTTCGGGGAGCTGCCTTATATTATGTTGGTGGGGCACCCAAAGGTTACCTGACCGATAATTTCCGCATGTTCGGGCGCAACTATATTATGGATGTGCCATTCTTTACCCGCATCCCATATTCCTTTATTGTTTTGCTCATACTGGCAACTATCGCGTTTATCGTCTTTCACCGCACGAATTGGGGACGCCAGATCCTTGCGATTGGAGATAACGTTCGCGCTGCGGGACTCTCCGGGGTGAAATTAAAATTCGTCCGAATGATGACCTTTGTATTTTGCAGCGTATTTGCGGTACTTGGGGGAATCATGGTTGCGGGATATGGAGGTGTAAATGTGACCATCGGAGAAGGCATGGAATTGAATGCCATCGCAGCCTGTGTGATCGCTGGTGTAATGTTGGGAGGTGGTAAGGCGAATGTTATCCAGGTCATTTTTGGAGCTTTTACCCTGCAGGCGATCGTGAACCTGTTGAATCAGCTTGGCTTACCGAAGCCATATACCGATGCTGTTCAGGGCTTGATCATCATTGGGGTTGTAGCGTACTCTGCGCTCAGCACGATGAAAAAGCGATAAAACGAAAATATTTACTTTTCTGTTATGATGATCATGGAAATTACCTGGCTGCACAATAAAAGACGAGGAGGTGATGCATCAAAATCAATTCAGGTTAGCGTGTGTGTTGTTCAGTACGTGTTTCAAAATCCAAACATTTCTCACATTGGAGGAGAAAACAAATGAAAAAGAGTATCTTTAGTGTATTAGCGCTTCTGGTTGGGATCTCCATGATCCTCGCAGCCTGCGCACCCGCAGCTGCTACAGAAGCCCCCGCAGCTTCCAATCCTGGTTTACAGATGGAATCTGCCAAGGTTGCGGAGCAGTTCTTCAATGACGAGGATTTCGCGAAATCCAAGGAATTGATGACCGCGAAAGCCTTGAACCCAAATGACCCGATCTACCTGCAGTACCTGGTGGAAAACCCGACCGACATCAGCAAGTACCCTCAGTATGCTGATTTCGCCAAAAAGGAAGCTCCATACAACCTGTGCTTCTCCAACGCTGGTGTGAACAACCCCTGGCGTGTGACTGGTTACGTGACCATGCGCGAGCAGGTAGAAGCCCTCCGCGCTGAAGGTTTGGTCAAGAACTTCATCCACCTCGATGCCGCTGGTGACGATGCCAAGCAGATCGCCGACATCCAGGATATCATCAATACCCCCGGCAAATGCGACATCCTCATTGTTGCCTCCAATACCTCCGAAGCCTTGACCCCCATCGTGGAAAAAGCCTGCGAGGTTATGCCGGTTGTGCAGTTTGACCGCTATGCCCAGACCGACTGCCCGGTTGTCTCCACCCGCCCGATCGGTGGTTATGCCTTCGGTATCTCCGGCGCTGAAAAAGTCGTGAAGGACCTTGGCCCCGAGTGCGGTAACGTGCTCGCCTTCCGCATCCTCCCGGGTGTGGATGTACTCGAGCAGCGCTGGGGTGCAGCCCGCAAGATCTTTGAAGAGAATCCCGCCTGCAATATCATCGGTGTTGAGTTCGTGGCCTATGATTCCTTCAAAGCCAGCACAGTTGTCACTGATTACCTGGCCAAATATGGCACCATCGATGCTGTCTGGATGGACGCTGGCGGTACCGCAGTAACCATTCTGGAAGCCTTCAAGGATGCCGGCATCCCCTACCCGAAAGTTATGATCGGTGAGGATCAGCAGGACTTCCTGGATTACTGGAAGACCAACGATATCAATGGGCTTGCCCCCACCTTCCCGACCTTCCAGTGGCGCACCGCCGTGCTGGCCGCAGTCAAATTCCTCAAGGGTGAGACTGTCCAGCACAACTGGGTTACCCCCCAGCCGGATGTGACCGCTGAGAACCTGGATCAAGTTCGCCGGTACCGGTATGCCCCCGCTGTACTATGTTTTGAGCAGCGCGGAAGATCTGCCGACCTGGCCGGATGCCTGGAAAGCCCTCGATACAACCAAGTATCAGGACATTCTGGAGTAATCCAAGCTCGAGTTGTAAAAATGGGCCCGCTCGGCAACCGGGCGGGCCCATTCTCTTTGCGCGATATTCCATGAAAGGAGTTCGATATCCATGATCGAGATCGGTTTTCATACAGACGCTTTCAACAGCAGTTACTGGAGCTTTGAGCAGGCGCTTGCAGTGGGCGCAAAAAAATGACGTGCACTGGATCGAATGCGGAATGATCGATGGGGTCAGTTGGATCCACGGGCTGGGTTACCAGCCGCACGTGGCCAGCTGGGAAGACCCGAAAATGTGGCAGGAAAAAGCCGCGAAATACGGGGTGAAATTCTCCCAGATCGACGCAGCTTTCCCGATGTCGCTGCCCGAAGGAGCCTCGCTGGGCGTGGAATATACTCTGCGCACCATCCGCTGGGCGTACCTGGCAGGCTGCGATCACATAGACACCACCGACGACCGCTTCGCCCCCAAGGGGATGTCCCACGACCAGGCGCTTGACATGATGAAGCGGGCTTACGGGCAGATCATGGAAGTTGCCGAGCGGTATCAAATGATCATAGATATCGAACCTCATGGTTTCTACACGACGAAACCAGAGTTCATGGAAAAAATGCTCGCTTTTGTGGATAGCCCCTACCTGCGAATGAACATGGATACCGGCAACACCTTTATTGCCGGGCAGGATCCTGTGGCATTTCTCAATAAATTTAAAAATAAAGTCAGCCACGTGCATGTGAAAGACGTAAGTGATACACTCGCGGCTTCCCTCCGTGGGGAACTGACCGGAATCGCCGTCAGCCAGTGCGCTATTGGCGATGGTGTCAACGTGGAAAACATCAGGAAATGTTTTGATATTCTTGTGGATATCAATTACAACGGCGTGATCAGCCTGGAATGCGAAGGACAGGGCGGACCGATGATCGAAAAAAGTCTTGCATTCGTTCGCGGGCTGGTGGCTGATGCCAATAAACGCATGGTATCTAAATAAGCTGCGTACCCTCATGACAGGAGAATGAAATGGGAAAGATCCTATTAGGCGTGAATATGGAGTTTGTCAGACACCACGATAAACCATTTGCGTGGGGCGTTGAAAAGGCAGCCGAGATTGGCTACCAATATATCGAACCAATGGTTCACCTTGGGCGCGAACTGCTCAGCGAGGCTCGCTATTTCCACAGCGTATCGATGTATGACGATCCGCGATGGGTCAAGGACCTGTGCGACAAGAACAAGATCAAACTCTCCGGACTGTCCTCGCATACCCCTCTCTGCAAACCTGAAATCAGCGTTGAATACCTGAAGCAGGCTGTCCGATGGGCATCCGACGCAGGCGCTCCGGTGGTCAACACGGATGAGGGTCCCAAACCCGAGTGGACAACCAAAGAGATGGACTATACCCTGATGACCTATACGCTCAAAGAGGCTGCCATGGTTGCCGAGCGCTACGGAGTCAAGATCGGGCTAGAACCACACCAGCAGTACAGCAAATCTCTCAAAGGGATTGGATAGTATCTACGACCTGGTGAAATCCCCATCGATCGGGATCAATTACGATACCGGCAACTCCTTCCTGGCCGGTACGGATGATACGTACGATTGGCTTGGTCACGTGGTTGACCGCCTCGTCCACCTGCATGCCAAAGATATTTCCATGCAGCAAAGCGGTGCGGAACGCGGCAAGGTGACCGGCACACCGGTGGGCTGCGCCTGCGGAGATGGCGTTGTGGACTGGAAGCGGGTGATCGAGATGGTCAGGAAGTGCCCCAACGATATAGTCTTCAGTGTGGAATGCGGCACCGTTCCCGATGCGATTCGCAGTTTTGAATACCTGAGCAAACTGATCTAATCTTGGGATTCCTCTCATGGTGAAATCCCGGCTTTTCCTGCAACACCTCTGCCTTCAATTACCTGAAAAGCCGGGTTTCATAAAGAATTCGCAGCAATTATATTTCTTTAAGTTATTATCATTTTTTCAGGAGGAACGATGACATATCCGAAGGTCGCAGTAATTGGCTTGGGTTTCATGGGGCGCACGCATATCCAATCTCTGCGTAGACTCGGCGTGGAAGTATACGGGGTGGCAGGCATTACCCCTGAAGAAGCCCAAAAAGCCGCCGCTGAGCTATCCATCCCAAAATGGTACCGTGATTTCGATGAGGCTGTATCCGACCCGGATGTGAAGGTTGTTCACTTATGCACTCCTAACAACCTGCATTACAGCCAGGCGAAAAAAGCACTGGAGTATGGCAAGCACGTCCTCTGCGAAAAACCACTGGCGATGACATCTGTGGAATCAGCCGAGCTGGCAGAGCTGGCAAAGAAAAAGGGGCTATTCACAGCCGTGAATTACAACCTGCGTTTTTACCCTGTCTGCCAGGAAGCGCGCGCCCGGATTAAAGATGGTGATTTGGGAACGCCCTACCTGGTTCATGGAGCATACCTGCAGGATTGGCTTTTTTTGAAAACCGATTGGAACTGGCGCCTGGAACCGGAGCAGGGGGGCGATCTGCGTGCAGTAGCGGATATCGGCACCCACTGGATGGATATGATTACCTACCTGACGGGAATGAAGGTGACAGAAGTGTTCGCGGAATTCTCGATCGCCCACAAAACCCGCCTGAAACCTTCCGGCGAGGTGGAAACCTACGCGGGCAAGATCGATCAAAACCTATCCACGAACGAAGTTCCGATCAAGACCGAAGATGCGGCCGTAATTATATTCCGCTTTGATAATGGCTCGCTCGGAACTGTCACTCTCTCCCAGGTGACAGCAGGACGCAAGAATTTCTTCTGGTTCGAGATCAGCGGTTCAAAAACCGCCATGCATTGGGAGCAGGAAAACCCGAACGAGCTTTGGATCGGACATCGAGACCGGCCGAACGAGTTGCTTCCCAAGGATCCTTCCCTTTTCCATCCGGAAGTGCGCGCGCTCACCGGTTTCCCCGGCGGCCATGCGGAAGGGTATCCGGATACTTTCCTGCAGGTCTTTCGCCAATTCTACAAAGCCATCGAAACCGGCAAAATACCTGAAACCGGGCAATTTGCCACATTTGAGGATGGCCACCACGAAATGATCCTTTGTGACGCGATCAAGAAATCCGCTGCAGAAAAACGATGGGTGAAGGTTCAATAATACAAAAGGCGCCGAGATGTAGTGCACCCCAATTGTTAGACATGCATTAAGGTGACAAAAAGGACTGAGTGCTGGATGCCCACTCACCGCCATGGATCTTGCAAATCGCCAGGGGTACTTTGACCTTGTAATACGGATCGTATAGCGGGTGAGATACAGTCGATTCCCGCCAGATTGCATAGGATTCGACTGCCTGGTAAACCTGCAACGCTTTACCGATGGGATTGACCAGGTCATACCGGCCTTCAATGGAACCTTCGACACCGGTGATCTTCAAGCGGAAGAACTGCGCCCCGCGTTGGGCGATCCCCAGCGCATAATCCGCGCTCGGTTCGGTGAATATCATGCCATCACCTGTATAACCCCGCAGAACACATGCCAGTGTGCCGTTGCCGCCATTCTCTTCATCCACCACAGATTCCAGAATCATATCTCCTTTGAGTTTAATGTCAGCGGATTGAAGCGCCTTTACCACCATTAGATTGACCACGCAGCCGGCTTTCATATCCGCTGATCCACGTCCGTACACTTTTCCGTCTTCGAAATCTCCGCTCCAGGGCGAGTGGCTCCACTTGCCTTCTTCTCCTGTGGGAACCACATCCACATGGCCATTGAAGATCAAGTTTTTCCCTCCACCAACCCCCTTCCAGGTTCCGACCACGTTGGGTCTGCCTGTATAGGGAATCTCAGAAGGGACATATGCCCGGTGAGTTTGTAGTTCAGGATCCACCGGGTCCCAAATATCTAATTGAAGTCCCATCGCCTTCATTCGTGTGGCGATAACATCCTGGACGCCCTTTTCGTTGCCTGGAAGGGTGGGGATCCGCACCAGATCCTGCAAAAGGTTGAGGGCTTCACCCCGCAACCCCTCCACAGCCCGGTTGGTTTTTTCCTGAGTAATTGTCATCGTCAACATCCTTTTTTGATCATTTCGGTAGCCGCGTTCAAAGCAAGTACGGTTGCATTTTGTTCCAATGCATTCATGATCGTTTCATATTTGAAATCGGCTTCGGGTTCCCTGAAATTATCAGGATGGGGTAAATATCCCACAAAGCCGTTTGAAAGACCGAAAATAAACGCCTGCTCCCCGCAAGGGGCATTTCGCTCTTTCCATTCCATCCCGACCTCGACGAGCACCTCCCCTGGCAAGGTCATGATACGGAGATCACCCAGCCGGATCACTTGCACAGTCAAGGGGTATGGTCTGCGGAAGCTGGGATTCCCGAGTTTCATCGCCATTATGAGAAAGCGGGAAACAGCCGACATTAATCTGCGCATCTCGTTCTCGTCCATGTTGCGTTCGATCACCACCTGTGAGGCATCCCGCCAAAGTGTGTAGACAGGCTTTAAGTTGAAGGGTGTAGCTTTTCGGAAATCTGGCAGGTACTCCATGATGATCCTGCGTTCTTTCAGCAAATTATTCCAGGCTGACCATGCACCCATTTCGGCATGCGAAGGTTTTACCGATATTACCCTTCTGGCGGATTGCAGTGAAGGATTATCAAGAGTTTGTGATCCCCGCAAAGCTTCGATCACCTCGCGACCGAGCGACTCTCCAACGGTTCTGGAATCTTCAAAGGTTCCACCCACATAGCCGCGGGTATCCAGGGAATCATATTTCGGCCGGGTGGAGGGGATGATGTTGCCTTCGGTCATATTTACGAAAAGGGCAGCCTCCACTCCAAGGTGTTTCTCAAGATAAACCTGTGCAGCTCCGGGGTAATCCGCGCTGATCTGCAGGTTATCATGTCCCAGGCAGACTGCGTGGCAGCCAACTCCAAAAAGGACAGCAAGGGGTTTGTGGTTTTCCCTTTGATCGAATTCAATTGCAAGAATCCGGCAATCCACCAGGGGTTCGGTAAAGTCCGATCGCCGGTTCGCTTGAAAATTCGCCTGGCCTGTGGCGATTCTTACCTCCACTGGTTGAAGCTTGCCTGCTGCTTCTTTGGCTGCCCGGACCATTATTTCGACCAACCCCTCCAGGTATTCCCGGGTGGGGGAGGCGATGATCAGGGATTCCTCCACATCAGGTCCGGAGTGGGTATGCGAGGCGCTGAGGCAAAGGCCTTTCTCATCAATTGTCCCTTCCTTCATTAAAAAAGTAAGCACGCGATTAAATACCGCATCCGGGATTGAGATCAGGTCTGCGGTGATGATGCACAATCGGTTTTCCCCCTGCTTTAAGAATAGCGCCTTGGTAAAAAGCGGGTCGTGGACCCCGTTGCTTAACAATCCTGCCCGCTGGCCGTAACCTCCCATAGAAATGGGACATTCCGGGGTGATCTCCTGCTTGGCCACCCCGGCGAGGATTTCCCCATTATGTTCCGAGGTTTTCATTCCAATTCTTTATTTTCGACCATGAATTGTTTTACATCCTCGGGATTATCGCCAAGTTTGTATCCCCGGAAAAGAAGCAGCCCGATCAAAATGAGCATACCCATCACGAGGAAGGAAAGCCGCACACCCATTGGATCAGCAACGGAGTACCCAAAATTCTGATAAAGCACCGGGAGGATGAGCACTGCAATGGCGGGTCCGCCTTCGACTGCAAGCGAGAATGCGCCATAATATATCGCTTCCCGGCGAGTCTTGGTTTTGAACTCATCATAATCTGCCACCGAACCCATCATCGCGTAGGGCAGCATGGAGGAACCGGCCAGCATGAATCCCAGGGCCATGAAGATGGCGAAAGTCATTATTATCGCGGGGGTCCCAGGAATACTCCCGATCAGGAATCCGGTGGCATACAGGATTCCGAGGATCATGGTGGCTGTTTGCCAGAGTTTCCGGTTGAGTCGTTTTCGACCGATCCGGTTCCAGAAGATGGCTGCAAATGCCATCACGAGGATGACCACCCCCATGACTATGGAAACGAAATCCGATGACATTCCCAGCACCTGGGTTACAAAATATGGCAGATTGGTCACCAGCATCCCGTATGCCGATTGTACGAACAGGATTGCCAGAAAAAGGTGCATGAATTGCCGGTTCTTGAAGGTGGCTAGAAGGCTTTTCGCTACGGGCAGGGGTTCACCCAGCTCTTCGCTTTTCTTCTCTTTCAACCCGATCAGCGTTAGAACACCTCCGATCAGAGCGACAATGCCAACCACAATTCCCATTCCCCTGGGTCCGAATGCTGAGTTATAGAGAATCCCGGAGGCAAGCGCACCGACCAGAACGCCGACAAGGGCGAAAACATTCTTCCAGGCAGCCAGGGTCACTCGATCCTTGGGGTCGTCTGCCATTTCAGGCAAGGCGCCATCATATGGGATCTGCCAGGCGCTCTGGGCGCCATAAAACGCAATTGTTATGACCAGTAAATAAATGATATTTGCTGTAGAGGCGTACTGATTGGGGGGAGTCCAGATCAGGATCAGCGCCAGTACGGAGAGCGGGAGAAAGACCAATATAAAAGGTTTGCGCCTGCCTAACCTTCCGCGGCGGGAATCACTCCAATGCCCGATGAATGGGTCAATAATCGCATTGACGATACTACCAATTGCCAACAGGACGCCGATTATTGCGAGCGGGACGAGGTTCGGACGTCCCGAATCGGGTGGGGGGGCATAGGTGAACATCAGCCAGGTGGATACGGTGATGGCCATGATATTCGTACTGATCGAAGCTGAGCTGAAAAGCATCATTCTTCCGGTTGAAAGTCGTTTATGCATTATCGGATCTCCTTTGTTATTAGTATTGCCAAGTTTAACATGTGTGCGTGATTTCGCTATCTATTATTTTCGATCCTGCGACACCTCCCTGGCTGAAAGAATGATCTTGCCAAGTGCATTCTCCAGAGTGGCTGCATCATGCATCGCGGAAACAGTGAAATCGGTGTGGAAGTACACCCTGTTTTCGATGCATTTTAGGAAAAATGCCCGGGCAAGCTGTGTATCCAACCTGTCAAAATCCTGGTATTCCAAGATCGGTTCACGGGTGCCTACATAGATAAAGAAATTAACACCGAGGTGCTGAATTCTTGCCGGAAAACCTGCATCATCCAGACCTGATTGAAGGTAGTCCATAAATGAATCCACTCTTCCCAACCAGCCCTCGTAGAAACCGGGTTCTTCCATTATCCGCAACGCAGCCAGACCCGCCGCGCACCCGGGGATATTGCCGGAGAAGGTGCCGCCGGCTATCACCGGGTCCTGGGGGTCGAGGATCTTCTCCATGATCCGTTCCTTCCCTACGATAGCAGAAAGCGGAAACCCGTTGGTAAGTGCCTTACCCAGCAGGCAAAGATCGGGGGTCACCCCGTAATAACCTTGTCCACAGGAAATACCTGTCCTAAACCCAGAAAGTATCTCATCCAGGATGAAAACGATCCCGGTTTCATCGCAAATCCTGCGGATATCCTGCAGGTATTCCCGGGTGGTGGTCATGCAGCCATTGTTGTAATCAATGGGATTCATGATGATCCCTGCGATCTCGTGTCCGTGTTCCCTGGCGAGGTTCTCGAAGACCTCCGCCCGGTTCCAGGGGATGACGTAGAGGGTATCCCGGATCACCTGGGGGATGCCTGCCGAAAGATGTCCGATCTTTGAAGGGCGGTTTCCGGGGTTTTCGCGGTCGATCTTTCCGGCAAGATTGTTTGCCAATGCGTAATCATGGACGCCGTGAAAGTGCCCGTCTATGCGGACGATCTTTTCGCGGCCGGTGTAACCACGAGCCAGGCGCAAGGCTAAAAGAGTTCCCTCGCTTCCCGAGTTGACATAACGCACTTTCTCTGCGCAGGGGATGTGCTGGTGTATTTTTTCTGCCAGAGCGCCGGTGAGGGGATTATCGAATTCAGCGTAGAAACCAATATCCAGAGCTTCTTCGATTGCCTGGCGGATCTCCGGGCGGTTATGACCCAGCGGGCTGGCTCCGTGACCCATGAAAAAATCAATGTACTCCTTGCCTTCCAGATCGTAAATATGTGCTCCATTCGCCCGGCTGAGGTACATCGGCTTTCCGGTGAATGGATTCACCCGGAAACTGGAGGAGACGCCGCCAACCAAATATTGTTGATTCGCTTCAATGGATTGAACTCGATTCATAATATCCTTTTATTTTTGTTCGTGCGCGATAGCGTAGGGTAGGTTGTGATGAGTGCAATAGGTGGGTAATTCCAGCCGAACCTGTTCCACGGTTTCCGCAGAGATCCTATCCAGGGGTATATGGCAGGCTTTCAAAGCTTTTTCAAGCCTTCCTGTATCCTGTCCCTGCCAGCGGGCAGCATTTATGATCCCCGGCCCGACAAGGTCGCCATGCGGCAGCCCGTGTCCCAGGTGATTCTCAGCACAATAAGCGAAATAATGCTCCGTGCCCTCTTCAGGGCGGGCATGCCCCACCTGGTTGCAGAGTTGGACCTCCAAGGCAAGGCAATCATAGAGAGTTTTCAACCCATCCCGGTCTCCCCGCCCGGCAGCCTCGGCGCAATCGAGAACGGCTTCAAGGATGACTCGAGCGTTTTCATACACCCAGGGGGTGAATTCCATCCCTGGGGGATTCTTGCCGCGGGAATCAGCAAATTTCCAATCCCAGGAACCGGTGGCGATGGACATGACGTCTGAAATACCAGCAGCCCGGATCGTTTCAGGCGCGGCTGTAATCACCTCCAGATCGAGAACCAGGTTTTCGGGAGGCTTGGTGTCGATATAGTATACGCAGCCATCCTTACGGATTCCGGAGGCTGCGGTGATGAACGCGTCCACCGAGAGGGCGGTGGGGATGACCACCAGGGGCAAATTGTGCTTTGCGGCAAAATACTTGGCTGCGTCAGCAGTCAATCCGCCCCCGACAGAATAGACCACCTCACCCCTGAATCCGGCGGAAATATCATCCCAGTATGCAGTTGTGGCTTCGAACACCTCGGTTTGCCAGGCAATCGGTAGGTGTAGCTCGTTATGAACAGCTTTCCAGGCGGGTGCACTGGTCACCAACGCGACCGGCCGTTTCTCCTCCACTTCCCGGAGGGGGATTAAATGCGTTATTGGCAGATTCTGGATCAATTTCATAAATATCCTCTAAATGCTGGGTGCAGCAAATATTTTCCGACAGATGATTCCACCTTTGGATCCGCTATTCAATTTCGCTAGTGATGATATCCCGGCGTTCCTGCATTTGATCATGCAGTTTCTGGGAATCCTTTGGAAAGACGAAATAGTATAACGGGGTTACAAAGAATGCGAGCGTCCAAAAACCGCATGAAAGGATCAACAGAGTCTGATTTAACCCATAAATATCAGCATATTTACCAAATGCGATGATGATCACGGAAGCAAACGCTCCATTAATGAACTCGGTTATTGCCATCGCAGTGCTGCGCAGCTCGGGCCGGACAGCGCTCTGGACCATTGGCTGCATAGCTCCGCGACGAGTCCAATCTAGGAAGAATCCTATGATCACAGAGCAAACAGCGATTGCCGTGGTGGTGTATGCCTGTGTAAAAAGGAGATACATCGCCGGGAGAACAATGCCAATCGAGATTTGAGACATGACCGCCCGACCATATTTTGGCCAGCGGCGGTAAGCCCAATCCCCAACGGAACCACCAACGAAGTTACCTGCAGCGAGAGAGATGACCAAAGCTCCAAAGAACAACGGAGCGTCCGATTCGGAGAACCCACGGTCGTCCACCAGCCATGTGACGTAGAATGTAGCGAGGGCATTGATGGCGGTGAGCATGAAAATCCCCTGTAAAAAGTTGACCAGTACTGTATTAACCTTGAAGATTTCCTTCACTCCGCCCATATGAAACCGGAACTGGGCTGCGCTTTCCTCGGTGATCACTGATTCCAATTCCGGTTCGGCAGCGCCGCGAACGGGTTCTTTTACCAGTAGGGCAATGACCAGACCACTGAGCAGGCTCATCAAGCCCAACCCGATAAACGCATAACGCCAGCCTTGGTCCGACATGCCGATCACTTCGCCGAAAATAAGCGCCCCCACCACGATCCCAAACATGCCAATCCCGCTAACCGTTCCCATAGCCCGACCGCGTTGCTTTGGACCAAAGGTATCAGCCATCAATGAGAAGGCAGCGGGGTAAAGACAGCCCAGCCCGATGCAGGCGATAATCCGCACTACCAGAAGCTGGTGGTAATTAGTGACCAGGCCGCAAACGGATGTCCAAAGCCCCCAAACGCCAGTGCCGATGACCAGGATCCATTTCCGGCTGTAACGATCTGCCAGCATGCCCCAGATTGGGCCGCTGAAGGTTTGGAAGATCACCCGGATGCTGTCGATGTAGCTCAATTGGGAATAAGTTAACCCGAGGGCGGTGCGCACTGCCGGCCAGAGCATGGGCAGAGCCACATCCTCAGCTGAATCGATGAAAAACCCAAATCCAAGCGCGGTGAGTAGTTTCGCCCGCCGGCTGCGTTCCTGCTTTGCTGCTGCTTGTGTAATCGCTGTCATTTATTCCTCCGTGTAATATTTTTTATTGCGTTGATCCAAACTTCTGGCGGAGATCAGCGTAACATTCCTGGCAGACCCCCAGCGAATAAAATTCGCACTTCCACTGACCGGAAGGTCCGCAAAACTCCTCAAGTTTTGAATAAGGAACCCGTTCGGCAAGCAGGCGTTGAAGATCCTCCAAGGGGGTAACATCCCCGGGTTTCAGACCGAGATGGCGCAGGACAGCGGCATCTTTTTCGATCTTGTTTCTCCACCCAGTAGAACAGCGCCCCTCTTCCGCGGACCAGTAACCACATTGATAGCAGAAAACATCGTAACCATAGATGCTTTCCACCAGCATATCCGGGCTGGGATTCAGGCGATCCACCAGGCTGGCATACCCCAGCCGGAAAGTGGGTTGCGCCAGCAACCCGGCGAAAGCGCCAGCGCAAAGATGGTGATGACCCATCAGGCGGGCTTTCTTGTCAATGTCATCCGGAATGACCTGATCGTTTAAATCATCATCCCGGGGGGATTCAACAGGATTATCGAGATCTTCTCTGACGGGAGCATCCTGTTCGACGCCTTCCAGGGGCTGAGCCATCATCTGGAAAAGCGGTTCCATGTCGCCGAAACGCACCAGGCGGAAGGCTTCCCCGAGGTTAGTTTCCGGATCCCACCCCGCCTGGATGGCGACAGCCTTGGCCTGCTCCTGCATGAACATGCCGAGCAAAGGCTGCAGGTTGCCTTCCATCGACTCCTTCAACCAGGAGACTTCCTTTCCCCAGGTTTTTAGCTGCAAGATGGATTGGTTGATGGTATTGCGCATCATCTCACGGTGGGCGCAGACCGCCAGGATTTTCCGCTCGATGGTTTTTGAAACCTCCTCGTAATGTGTCGTTTGGGGAAGCTGACGGGCGAAATACCAGCGTTCGCAGACTGAGAAAGGTTCCAACCCTTCCGCTAAGTGCTCCGGGTAATGTTTGTCGAAACAGGAAACCCAGAAAGCCTCGTCCACTGCCTGAGCAACGCGGACGTGGTCCTGGTTGTTCTCATAAAGACCATCGGGATCGAAGGCGAAGACAGCATATGGCTGGTATTTCCGGAAGAGATAAACGATCCGCTCGCGGATCTTGCCGAGAGGGATATCCGCTAGCATGTCGGTCTCGAACCCCAGCTCGACGATTTCTTTAATTCCCAGAATATCTGCAGCGATCCTCAATTCCTCTGTGTTCTTCCGGATCGTTTCATCGATGGAGAGCTTCACCGAATCCTTCCGGTCGTCCGTGACCCGCACCAGGATCACATTCCATCCATCGTCGGCAAATTTGGCCAATGTTGCCCCGCAGAATGCAGCGGCATCATCGGCATGAGGGCTGATCACCATGGCTGTTTTCATGTTCACCTCTTCTCGAAGAAATCTATGTATTTGTTTTTTTGTTTTCTCGGACTGAGCGTAATTAGTATAGCAAAACCCGGTTGTTGTGCAAATCAAAAACCGGGTCATTATTCTAAACACCAATTTTTATCAGAGGATACTTATTGAATGTATTTAGCGATATCCTCGGAAATCATTTTAACCAGCTGGATCTATAGTCCTCAATATATTTTCGCATAAGGATGGGGTCCCTTCCCAGCAACCGCTTAACCTCACCGGTCACTGATTCCGCCATGCCCTTTCGGGTATTACCATACAGCCAGGTAGTCACTAAGGCAAACATAAGCTTGTTATTTTGAGTCTGCCGGCGGAAGAACTGCATGCTGGAGGGATTTTGATAGGTGATCTTCCTGCCCAGCACTTCGGTGAACATATCAGCTACGTGGTAGTAATCCAGGGCTTCCGAACCAGTTAGGTCGTATGCTTTATTGGCGTGTCCTTTTTCGGTGAGCGCCAGGGCAGCCACAGCCCCGATATCACGGACATCCAGAAAACTGGTCTTTGCAAACCCGACCGGGATGTAGAGCTCATTGCGATCGCGGATCTCCGCAAGGTGGGTTGTGTTCAAATTTTGCATGAAGAAGCTGCAGCGCAGGAAGGTGTAATTCAACCCGGAGGCAAGGATCCATTTTTCCACCTGGTAATGGGGAACCATCTTGTTCTGTTCGATCCCGATCAGCGAAAGGAAAACCATATTCTTAACACCAGCCGCTTTCGCCGCTTCAAGCGTCGGCACCATATCCCGCTTGATATTGGAGATTTGCGGGGGACGCATCACGAACACCTTGCGGATACCCTTGAAAGTATCGGCAAAGGTGGCTGGATCTGAAAAGTCAAAGTGCACCGCCTGCACCCCTTTGCCAAATCGCTCGCGGATTTTCTCCGGAAAAAGGTCGGCTGCCCGCATAGGTATATTTATCGCAGCAAGTGAGCGAACCACTTCTGTACCCACGTTACCCATCGCGCCCATCACTAGAATTTCAGGCTCCATGCAAAGCTCCTCGAAAAAAATTTAACAGTTCGCAAATTTTCCTTTGTATAAAGTGGATCTGGTTACTTTGTTGACAATATATAGACCGTTCTGTATAATTATATCAGGTTTTATTTATGGAAACAAAACAGATGAAATCTGCCAGAGAACAGATCATCCAGGCTGCCAGCGATCTGATGGAAAACCAGGGGTATCATGCCACTGGGATGAATGAGATCGTCCTAAAAAGCGGGGCTCCCAAGGGTTCCATTTATTACTACTTCCCGGAGGGAAAGGATGCCATCGCCGGTGAGGCAGTGGAAATCGCCGGGGAGGCATTGGCTGACCGCATCCGCGAGAACCTGACTCAAACTGCTGATCTGGCTGGATCCATCCAGTCCTTCCTTGAAGGGATCGCGCATTACGTTGAAGTATCCGGGTTCACCGCGGGTGGACCGCTGGCCATCGTCGCTTCTGAAACAGCCACGACGAATGAAAACCTCAACCTGGTCTGCCGGGGTGCCTATGAAGATATGATCACCGCTTTCGAGGAAAAATTCCTCACCTCGGGGTGCTCCGCGGAAAGGGCAACCAGCCTGGCATGGATGGTCACTTCGACCATTGAAGGAGCTATCATTCTCAGCCGCACTTTCCACAGCGGCGACCCCCTCCGCAGGGCAGGAAGCGAACTAGCCAATTTAGTCAGGTCTCCGGGTTAAAAAGCAAGGATACCGGGGCGCATTTAAAACACTTTAGGAGATTTTCATGAAGATCACCATATTTGGCGGCACCGGCAGGACTGGTGCCTACCTTGTCCGCGAAGCCCTGGATAAAGGCTTTGATGTTACCGTCTTGGCGCGCGACCCGGCAAAAATGACGATCACCGATCCCCATCTTGTTGTCGTCAAGGGGGATATAACCGATGCCAACGCGGTGGCGTCCGCGATCAAAGGTACCGGTGCCGTATTGAGCGTCCTCGGACCAACCGATAATAAACCCACCTTCGCTGTGAGCCGGGGAATGGAAAACATCCTGGCTGCCATGAAATCCAACCGGGTCAGCCGCCTTGTGATGACTGCCGGGGCTGGCGTGGGGGATCCGAACGACGCACCTGGATTCTTCAACAAGGTCATGAATTTCATGCTCAGAACCATGGCTAAGAATGTTTTAGAAGATATGAGCCGAGCGGTGGAACTGGTTCGATCCTCGGACCTGGATTGGACGGTTGTTCGGCTGCCCATGCTGACCGATGATCCGAAGACCGGAAAAGTTAAAGTTGCTTATGTTGGAAAAGGGATGGGTTACAGGATTGCCCGTGCAGATATTGCCCCCTTCCTGGTTGGGCAGGTGGAGGATAAAGCCTACATCCACAAAGCACCCGCGATAAGCAATTAGCTAGAAATTAGCCATTTATTAAAGGGTGATAGGATCGATCCGAACCAATCGCCCTTTTTTTGATGGGATTGCAGTTCCCCAGAGAATGGATACAATTCCATTGGGATGTTAAAAACACGCAGCGCACTCGAAGGTTCTGAACCCAAATGAAACCCTATCTCCCAAAAAAAAATATCGACATCCTTTCCCTTGGTGAGATCGTGATGGATATGTATCCCAAATTATCGAGTGTCCGATCCGGGATACCTGATGATTTCATTCCTGAACCTGGTGGAGCCAACGCGAACGTTGCGGTCGCTGCGTCAAAGTTGAGTGCGAGGAGCGCATTCATTGGGAAGGTTGGCAACGATTCCTCCGGGGATTCGCTAACCCGTGTGCTGAAAACCAGCGGGGTCGAGACACGCGGCATGCGAGTCGATCTTGAACATCCCACTACACTAGTTTACTTAACCGCATCAAAGGATTCTCATAAACAATACAAGTTCAACCGCGTGGGCGGAGCGGATTTGCTTTTAAGAGAGACTGATCTCGATCTCGATTTGATAAGATCAATTGCTGTTTTACATTTAACCTCCCTGATGCTGGTTTCCGAACCCTCGCGTTCCGCCCAATGGAAAGCAGTTAAGACTGCGCACGAAAATGGAGGGTTAATATCCTTCGATGTGAACCATCGCCCTGGGTTGTGGCAGGAAAAATCCGATGCACTTTCCCAAATTAGATCCCTGATCAGATCCTGCGATATTCTCAAAGTCAACGAAGTGGAGCTGGAATTGCTCACCGGATCATCCGACCCAAAACATGGGATCCCTTTGCTTTTGGGGGCAGGCGTACAACTTGTTGCGGTGACCCTTGGTAAAAAGGGGAGTTATTATGGTACGAATGAACATAGTGGGTATATCGATGCTTTTCAAGTCATCGATATAGACTCTCTCGGCTGCGGCGACGCATTTTCTGCGGGTATTTTGGTGAAATTATTGGAAGTGCAAAAAGAAATTTCCCATCTGACCCGGGATGACCTTGAGAAAATAATTCAGTTTGCCAATGCTGTAGGAGCATTGGTCTCGAGAGGTAAAGGTGCGATTTCCGCTTTGCCTGATAGATCTTCAGTGGATGAACTGATCTCCTGTATCCGGGGATGAAAATGAATCAAGTTCTTAAAGAAAGTCACAGGAAATGATGGTTTGATATTGCCGTGATTAAAATAAATGTCGTAAAATTAGCCCGCTTGGCGATTAAAACAAAATGGATGACAGGAGAAAAAAATGAGAATCGGTGTATTTTCAGTGATATTTCAGCAACTTCCCTTCGAAGCAGCACTGGATAAAATCCTCTCCTACGGCGCGACAGCCGTGGAGATCGGCACGGGTGGCTTACCCGGCGCGCACCACTGCAATGTGGATGAGCTGCTTGCCAGTGATGAAACACGAAAAGTATATCTCAAGGCCGTTGAAAGCCGCGGAATGATCATCAGCGGTTTCAGCTGCCACTGGGAACCAATCGGACCGGATAAAAATATCGCCCAGGCTTCGGATGAGGTCTTCCGCAAGACCATCCGCCTGGCAGAAATGTGCGGCGTTCCCGCAGTGAATGTGCTTTCAGGGCTGCCAGCGGGATCTGCAAGTGATACCCAGCCGAACTGGGTGACCTGCCCCTGGCCGCCGCATTTCCTTTCAATCCTGGATTACCAATGGAATCAGGTGGGCATCCCCTACTGGCGCGGGGCGGCAGCTTTTGCTGAATCGCACAAAGTGAAGATTGGTATCGAAATGCACCCCGGCATGCTGATCTACAATGTGGAAACCCTCCTACGCATGCGCGAGGCGTGTGGCCCGGCGCTGTGCGCCAATTTCGATCCCAGCCACTTATTCTGGAACGGGGTGGACCCGGTGGCAGCTATCCGCAAACTGGGCGGCGAAGCCATCGCTCACGTCCACGGCAAGGATTGCTACGTGGATCCTTTCAATGTGGCTGTCAATGGCTGCAATGATCACAAAACCTATACGGATATTCCCCACCGCTCCTGGACCTTCCGTTCGATCGGTTATGGGCACGATATCAAGGTCTGGAAGGATATCGTTTCTGCCCTCCGGATGGTAGGCTATGACCATGTCATCTCCCTCGAGCACGAGGACGGCATGATGTCCTTCGATGAGGGTGTGAGTAAAGGTCTCTCCACCCTGCGCGATGCTGTCACTGTGGAACCCCCCGGCGAAATGTTTTGGGCGTAATCCAATAAACCTGTTAACCGCAAAGATTTCATCCTGGAGAAAAAATGAAAGCAAAACTGGTACCCGTTTTTTTCAAGAGCGCGCAGGATCCTGAATTTTTAAAACAACTAACAGAGCTAAAAAAGCTTCTGGCGGAGGAAGCCGAATTCCAGGAGCCGGTTGCCCTGGGAAAGAAGCTGCCCGATACCGATGGGGTGATCTTCCCGCAGATGTTGGGGGATGCTTTCCAGAGATTGAAGGAGATCGAATCCCTGCCCCAGCCGGTGATGGTGGTGACCTCCGAGTTCGGAACGGTTTCCATGTGGGATTGGGAGATCAACAGTTACCTGACATCCAAAGGGGTAAGGGTGGTTGCTCCGAATACACTTGAAAAAACAAAGATGATCTGCCGGGCGATGGCGTTGAAACGGGAATTGAAGGCTTCGAAACTTCTTGTCTACCAGGATAACCCTGCAAACGGCACCGGAAAACAGGATGCGATCTTCAAGCGTTTTTACTGGTGGGAGCCGGAATGCGTCAATTCCATTCAAAAACGATATGGGGTGAAGGTCGTCAAGAAAAGCTTTAAAAAGCTGGCGGAGGATGCCCGCGCCATCAGCGACGCAGATGCCCAGAAAGTCTGGGAGGAACGGAAAGCGAAGACCCTGGTTGGAAAGATCACCAACCGGCAGATCCTTAGTGCGATCAAGCTCTACATGAAGATCAAAGAAGATTTGGATGCAGACCCCGCGATCATCGCAACCGGAATGAATTGCCTGAATGAATCCATGTACTGCGATACCACCCCCTGCCTGGCCTGGAATCTTCTTTATGAAGAACGTAAGATGGTTTGGGGATGTGAGGGTGACCTCGTCACAATGCTCACGGAAGTATTGATCTCCAGAACGATCGGGGTACCATTCATGATGACCAACCTGTACCCCTTTGTAATGGGGCAGGCAGCCTTGAAGCATGAGCACATTCCAAACTTCCCCAAGGTGGCTGGCAACCCCGCCGATCACATTCTCACCGCTCACTGCGGGTACCTGGGTGTGGTACCTCAATCCTTTTCCACCCGATGGAAGCTGGAAAGCAAAGTTCTGGCCATTGTCGATGATAATGCCACCGCCATCGATGCACGACTCGCGGAAGGACCGGTGACCCTGGTGAAATTGAAACCACCGTTCGATAGATGGAGCATTATCGAAGGCGATCTGCCTCAATATGCGCAATTCTCAAATTCGGACTGCCTGAACGGTGCGGTGATCCGCGTAGAGAATGGTTTGAAGATGGTGGATGAGGTCATCTCGCACCATTACATTTTAACCACCGGCCATAACCTGAACGCGTTGGAGATGGTCTCGAAGGTATTCGATCTGGAGGTGGAGACGATCAAGTAGAGGGATAAAAGGATAACCAAGAGAGTCGGGAGAACTATTTTTTCCCGACTCTCTCTATATATATAATTTCTTGAGAAAACTGTTTAAATTCCTAATCTGACTTATACTTTCCTTGAAAAGCTAAAACCATAGTGGAGGGCATGCCATGGCAGATACCAGGAAGACCGAGATGAAACCTGAATCTGATCCCGAAGGGCGCGGGCAGAAAACCGGGATGGTTGACCTGCCCCAGCGGTGGGACCGTTTTGAACCGCTTGCGGAGATTATTGCCACGGTCATCCTTGCGGTGGCGACGCTGGCAACTGCCTGGAGCGGTTACCAATCTGCCCGATGGAGTGGCGTTCAAGCTGCAAACTACAGCCGGGCTGGCGCTTCCAGGGTGGAATCCAGCCGGGCGTCATCGATCGCAGGCCAGCAGGTGCAGGTGGATATTGGCTTATTTACCAATTGGATCAACGCCTATGCTGACAATAATATAGAACTGGCCGATTTTTACCGGGCAAGATTTCGGGATGAATTCAATCCAGCTTTCGATGCCTGGCTGTTGACGGATCCAAAAAATAATCCAGACGCCCCTAAATCCCCGTTTGCGATGCCGGAATACTCTTTGGCGAAGAACAAAGAAGCTGAAGCTCTTGAGGTGAAAGCCGGAGAGTATTTTAATACGGCTGAGGAATCCAACGAGATTGCCGACCGGTATGTATTGGATACAGTTATCCTGGCTTCGGTGCTTTTCCTCGCCGGTGTAGCTTCCCAGATAAAGTCGTTTAAAATGAAATCCTTCATTGTCATTTTTGCTTTGGTCATTCTGACATGGGGGTTATATAGCGTATTTATCTTGCCCATAGAATGATCAGGGACGAAATTGGTTCACAGGACGAACCAGGACGAAACTGGTGGTGTTAGGAAAAGTTGAAAAGTGAACCGTTGTAAAGTTCAAAAGTGAACACCTATGAAAAGGGAGCTGGAAAAAAGTTCAAAAGTGAACCCAGTTTTTTGGATAGGGGATGTGAACAGAGCGGACCATTTTCTGGTGGAACCAGACACGAACTTCTAAAGCATGTCTGGAAAGATCAGGAGCCAAGTGCAGATCGACGTAATCCCGCAGGGGGACCTCAGGGACATCGATCGATTGGTTAAACAAAGAGATCTTTCGGTACCCATTCACCATGCGGGTGGTTCGTAGGCAGAAGACATCCTTGGTAGAGGTATATGGTTTTGGTAAGGAAAAAGGCCGAAACAAACTATTTCCGGTGTGCATGGCCTTCTCAAATCTGGCTCTCGGAATCTCTCCAGTAGTGGAATGAACCTGGTGGTTGTTGTAACGATCCACCTCTTCCTGTAAAACAGAGCGAACATCCTCGATGGTAGAAAGTTGTTCCAAAGCACAGGTGCGAACCAAGCGATCCTGAAGCCATCGATAGGGACGTTCCACCTTCCCTTTGGCTTGAGGGGAGAGTGCATAAGAGACATCAACCTTCAAAACAGCCATCATTTGTCGCCACTGGGTGATCACGTCATCGGTCTCCAGGACGTTCTTTCTCCATGCGCTATCCCGACTCTGGATAAATCGAAATACTCGTAAATTATCCACATAATACCGTAAAGGGAATCCGTAGACCTGCATTAGAGCTTGTGCGGCCTGAATATGAGCCCAGGAGGTTTCCTGAGACACAAGATCCGCAAACAAGAGCATCCTGCTGTAATCATCGATCGAGGTGATCAGGGTCCATTTTTCTGAAGCGAACGGGGACCACAGGTGGATCGAAGCGTCATGCTGGACCAGGGCGCCAATGGCTGTGGTTAGGACTTCCCGAGTATGGACTTTGTGTTTGCGTTGGGGTTTGTAGCAGTCCAGCTGCTTGGCGCGTTGGATGATGGTGGGTACAGATACCCGGATTGCTTGCTTGAGCAGGCGATCCCGCACTGCGCTGTAGTTATAGGATGTGATTGGGAGCCGAGGATCCTCAACCAGCAGTTTCTCCCGATTCAGTTCTTTTGCGATTGTCACCTCGGCTTCAGAGCTTATTCGAGTCTTTGGGATACGCTGGTAACGGATCCCAAAACCATTTGCATCCTTCTTGAAACCTTTCAACAGGGCAAAGAAACGGGTTTTCCCCAAACCCAGGATCTTCTGGATCTCAGATCTGCTTATATCCCCTGTAGCGTATCGTTCAAATAACATTTTTACTTGTTCAGTATTGAACCGTTTATGCAGCTGCTCCATTCTGTCCTCCTCGGGAAGAGTTCACTTTTCAACTTTAAATCCATTATTACCGCTTCCGCGAGCAGTTCACTTTTCAACTTTAAATGGTTCACTTTTGAATTTTAAATAACAAGGACGAAACTGGTGGTGTTAGGAGAAGCTGAAAAGTGAACTCCTTTGAAATTCAAAAGTGAACTCTGATATTGTCTAAAGATAATGTCAAGGAACGGATCATTTTGGTTTTATACCAGACACGAATTTCAACACTGTTGTGCAAGAGATCTGGAATTAGGTGAAGATCAACATCTTCATGGTCAGGGACATCAGGGGGCATATCGACTTTTTGATTGAAAAAATTTATATAGCCATAGCCATTAACTATTCGAGATTCATGAAGACAAAAGACGTCTTTGGGAGAACAGTAGGGTTTAGGTAATGAAAAAGGTCGAAACAGACTTGAACCCGACTTGATGGCTTTCTCAAAACGAAGGCTTGGAATCTCACCGGTAGTTGAATGAACCTGGTGGTTATTATAGCGATCTACTTCACTGCGCAAGACGCCACGAACTTCATCAAGAGTAGTAAGGTTTTCCAAGAGCACAAGTGCGAACAATGCGATCCTGAAGCCACCGATATGGGCGTTCAATCTTACCCTTAGCCTGGGGCGAGAGAGCATAGGTCACACTCACACCCATCAATCGCATTACCTGTCGCCATTGTGGATCAACGTCATCAGTGCCGAGGACATGCTTACGCCAGTAGCTGTCACGATTCTGTACAAACCGGAAAACACGCAGATTATCAACATAGTAGCCCAAAGGCACCCCATAAGCTTTCATTACTGCCTGTGCAGCTTGAATATGAGCCCAACTCGTCTCTGACTCTACAAAATCAGCATAAACCAGCATGCGGCTGTAATCATCCAAAGAGGTGATCAAAGTCCATTTCTCTGAGGCAAAAGGGGACCATAAATGTGTGGAAGCATCATGTTGTATTAATGCACCTGCAGCCACCGTAACCACTTCTCGGTCATGGATCCTCTTTCTCGGGTGTGGGAGGTAACAATCTAATTGTTTTGCTCTTTGGATGATGGTGTTAACTGAAACATAAATCCCTTTTTTCTGTAGACGGTCTCGTATGGCCGAGTAGTTATAACTTCCAATTGGCAACTTTGGGTTATCTACTAATACTTTCTCTCGCAATAATTCTCCTGCAATGGCTTCCTCTACCTCACCCGAAAGACGTGCTGGAGTCTCGCGTTCGTATGCTAATGTGAACGTCGCGGGAGATCTTCGATAATCTTTCACAAGCGCAAAGAATCGGGTTTTGTTGATCTCTAGCATTCCTTCGATTTCAGATCGCGAAATCCTTCCTTGGATATACCCTTCAAGCAGAATTTTTACTTGGTCATTTGTAAACCGCTTATGCAACTGATCCATGATGACCTCCTTTTTAGAGGAATCTATCATGGCGTTGAGTTCACTTTTGAACTGCTATCGGTTCACTTTTCAACTTAAAACAGTTCACTTTTCAATTTCAAATAACAGGGGATTGGTTTGTCCGGTGGTAATCGATGGAAAAGGCATCTGGATTATTGCGGTATTGTTTCAGAAGAGCAAAGAAACGAGTTTTGTTGATCCCCAGCGTGTTTTCGATTTCGTTTCGGCTCAGATGTCCTTGTTCATAGGATGCGAATAAAACTTTGATTTGTTCCACAGTGAACTGTTTATGAAGTTGTGTCATGAGATTCCCTTTTTGATCTCATGGTAACAGTTCACTTTTAAAGTTTGGTTGAGTTCACTTTTCAACCTCAAAACAGTTCACTTTTAAAGTGCTACCGGTTCACTTTTAAAGTTTGGTTCACAATTAGGAAACTGGTGGTTGACAAATTTATTGGAATTTGCTATATTGTTACCTAATATGGAAAACATTATCCATCACCATCATCATGGATCGAACCCCAGACCTGATCGGCAGGCCTGTCTCTTCTGTATCCCTGGATGATGTAATTCCAAAACGATGAGATCAAGGAACCCCCGGTCAAACGGGGGTTTTTGATTTCCTGCGAGAGGATGAGAATTTGAAAATTCGCATATTTAATCGGAATTCTGCCGAGGAATCCATTCTCCAACGAAAGCCGTTGGGAGAGGGATCCATCCCTGCGCAATTACAGGAACGCATTCGGGCAATTTTCGGCGCAGACATAACGCCACAGCAGGCGGTCCAGCGAATCCTCGCTGATGTTCGATCCCGGGGGGACGCGGCGTTAATTGATTGGACCCTCAAATTGGATGGCAAACGAATCGAGCGGTTCCAGATCCCCAGGGATGAAATCCAGGCATCCCTGAAAGCAGTTTCCCCCCAAATGGTAGATAACTTTCAGGCTGCAGCCAACAGGGTGGAGGCGTTCCATAAACTTCAACCAATTAGTGCCTGGTTCACCACCCAGACCGGTCCCCGCCTGGGCCAGATCTTCCGGCCAATCCGGCGGGTGGGTTTGTATATCCCGGGCGGATCTGCGCCCCTGCCATCCAGCGTGATCATGTCCACCATCCCGGCAAGGGTTGCCGGCGTGGAGCAGATCTCGCTATTTTCCCCGCTTGGGCCGGATGGAAAAATTCCGGATGTCATCCTCGCCGCTGCTGCGGTTTGCGGGGTGGAAGAGGTCTATTCCCTGGGCGGAGCACAGGCTATCGCTGCGATGGCTTATGGGACCAGCCAGGTTCCTGCGGTTGATAAGATCTATGGCCCTGGCAATCTTTTCGTCACCCTGGCAAAGCGCGAGGTATTCGGAACAGTGGGCATCGATGGGCTGGCTGGACCGACAGAAACGGTTGTGATAGCAGATGACTCCGCCCGTCCAGATTGGGTGGCGTTGGATCTCCTCGCTCAGGCGGAGCACGATCCGCTTGCGTCAGCCATCCTGATCACCCCTTCACGATCCCTTGCAGAAAATGTCGCCACCGAGGTGGAAAATCTGCTTGCTCCAGAAAGCCAGCAACCATTCGGTCGGTCGGAGATCATCCTGGCATCGCTTCAGGGTGGTAGCGGTATCGTCGTTACCCAAAGCCTGGAGGAGGCTTTCGATCTTGCGAATAGCTACGCACCGGAACATCTGAGCCTGTCCATCTCGAATCCCGAAAGCTGGCTGGAAAAAGTCCGGTGTGCCGGTGGGGTCTTCCTGGGCGAGCAATCCTTTGAAGTGTTGGGTGATTATGCTGCTGGTCCCAGCCATGTGATGCCCACCGGGGGGACCGCCAGGTTTGCCTCACCTTTGAACGTTCTCGATTTTATGCACATCATCAGTGTGGTCGGATTGGATCCCGCCGAGGCGCGGGAGATCGCTTTGGTTTCAGCCCAGCTTGCCCGGGTGGAAGGTCTGGATGCCCATGCCCGTTCCGCGGAAGCCCGTGCAGCCAGGGATAAATAATTCTTTTTGAGAGGAAAATAAGATGAAAAACCGTTTTGTTGTAATTGTCGTCCTTTTGAGCGTGACCGCCCTGGTTCTGGCGGCATGCGCCCCGCAACCTGTCGAAAAGGTGCAGGTTCGGATCGGTACCCAGCCCTGGATCGGTTACGGCCCCTGGTATATCGCTGCCGAAAAGGGTCTGTTCGATAAGTACAATATCGCTGCTGAGCTGGTTAATTTCAACACGGACCAGGACGTTAATGCCGCGTTTGCCTCCGGGAATATGGAAGCGGCCAACCTGGCCACCCACACGGCTGCCAGACTATTCGAAGCTGGCGTCGACCTGAGGGTGGTCCTCCTGGAAGATGCTTCCTACGAAGCGGATGCCATCCTGGCAGGTGAGGGCATCAAGAGCATTGCAGACCTGAAGGGAATGAAGGTGGCTTATGAAGAAGGCGCCACCAGCGACCTGCTGCTTAATTACGCGCTGGGTCAAAACGGGATGTCCATTGCGGATATCGTTCCTGTTCCTTTACCTGCTTCCGATGCCGGCCTGGCGCTGGTGGCTGGCGAGGTGGATGCAGCAGTGACCTATGAGCCATACATCACCGAAGTGCTCAAACAGGACGAAAAATTGAGCCTGCTCTATACTGCAGCGGAGCGGCCCGGGCTCATCTCGGACGTGTTGGTTGTGCCTCAGAGCTTCGCAAAACAGAACCCGGCGGTTGTGAAGAACCTGGTCAAGATCTGGGATGAAGCCCTTGCGTTTTATAAGAGCAACCCGGATGAAGCGAAAGCGATCATCTCCAAAGCAGTTGGTGCTGAACCCGCCGACCTGGCAACCGCCTTTGACGGTGTGGAATTTTACGACCTGGCTGCGAATGCGGAACAGTTGGGCGGGGCTTTCTTCCCCACCTTCGAGGATATTGGAAAAGCAGCTGTGGCAATGGGCTTTCTGAAAGCCTTCCCACAGGCACAGGATCTTGTAGATACTTCATACCTGAAATAGGTAAGGACTCTTTGCAAAAAAGTAAACCGCACGAAGTGATTAAAACCACGCAGCCGGGGAGACGCCATCTCCGGCTGCTGGAATTGCACCGTGATATTTCCCCCGTGGTGTATTGGTCTGCTGGAACCGGCCTTATCGCGCTGGTACTGGTGGGTTGGGTGGTTCTCACTGGTCTGGGACTGGTGAAGCCGATCTTCCTGCCCTCACCCTCCGCTGTGTGGGCAGAATTCATCCGCCAGGTAACGGAAGGTATCTTGTTGGCGGATATGACCGCCAGCCTCTACCGGATCATGGCTGGTTGGATGATATCCACCCTCATCGCATTACCGATCGGAATTCTTATGGGCAGCTTCCGGTTCTTTGAGGGCTTGTTCGAACCATCTGTGGATCTTGTCCGCTACATGCCGGCTGTTGCGTTCGTTCCCCTCAGCATCCTCTGGCTGGGAGTAGGGGATTCCCAAAAATTCCTCATCCTGTTCATTGGCACCTTCTTCCAGGAAGTGTTGATGATTATGGACAATGTCAAGAATGTGCCAAAGGAATTGGTCCAGACCAGTTACACACTCGGGTTGGGTAAATGGGAGGTACTCAGAGATGTGGTGCTGCCAACAGCCCTGCCCGGCATTTGGGACACATTTCGGATAACCCTGGGCTGGTGCTGGACCTACCTGGTAGTCGCTGAGCTGGTGGCTGCCAATGTGGGACTGGGCTACCGGATCATGCGCGCCCAACGATTCCTGCAGACAGAGAGCATCATCCTGGGAATTCTCATCATAGGGTTGCTGGGCTTGGTGACGGACCTTTTATTCAAGGCGGCAGCCAGGCGCATGTTCACCTGGGTGGAGAGGCAGGCATAGGTGAGCATTAAAGTTGAGGCTAAAAACGTCGGGCGTGTATTTAAAATGCGCCATGGGCAGGAGGTTATTGCGCTGCAGGATTTCAACCTTACGGTCCGGGATAATGAATTTGTCTCCATTATCGGCCCTTCCGGGTGCGGGAAATCATCGTTCCTCCAGATGGTGGCCGGTTTGGATTTTCCCGACAGCGGGGAGATCCTGGTGGACGGCGCTCTGGTGAACAGCCCGGGAGCGGATCGGGGCATGGTATTCCAGGGATACACGCTCTTCCCCTGGCTGACCGTTGAGGAAAATGTTCGTTTTGGATTGAAAAAATCCTCCCTGCCTGCGGAGGATAAAGCAGAAATCGTCCGCAGTTACCTCGAGCTTGTTGGGTTGACCGCTTTCGCAAGGGTCTACCCCCGGCAGCTTTCGGGGGGAATGCGGCAACGTGCTGCCATCGCCCGCGCACTTGCTGCAAAACCCAAGGTGCTATTAATGGACGAACCCTTCGGCGCGCTGGATGCGCAAACCCGGTTGATGATGCAAGCCCTGCTTCTGGAAGTGTGGGAGCGGGAACGAACCACTGTTTTGTTTGTCACACATGATGTCGAGGAAGCGATTGTGCTTTCAGATAGAGTCTACCTGATGTCCGCCAGACCTGGAAAGGTGCGGGAAGTGATGGAGATTGATATCCCCCGGCCGCGGAAATTCTTTGAAGCCGAATACAACCCAAAGTTTCAATCCCTCAGAAAACAATTACTGGAGTTGATCCGCGAAGAAGTTGAATCTGCCTTTATCGCGGGATTTGCGACCCCAAATTTCTGATATCCATTCAACATATATGCCGCAAGATACGGGATCCATGCCTTTGCGCTATTATTTTCTTTTCTAACCTTATACAAACCATTGCCATACTCTCTCTTGGCGGATAATATTGGTACATAAGTAGTACATACCATATACAACCAAGGAGAGATGAAATGAAAAAGTTTGGATTCGTAAGTGTGTTGATGACAGCGGTCTTTATTCTGGCCGCCTGCGCCCCGGCAATGACCCCTGCTCCCGAACCCACCATGGTTCCCGAGCCCACCGCCATGCCCGAACCGATGTTGAAAGATATTGTTGATACCGCTGTTGCAGACGGCCGCTTCGGAACGCTGGTTGCAGCAGTCCAGGCCGCCGGGCTGGTGGATGCCCTCAAGGGGGAAGGTCCCCTGACCGTATTTGCTCCCACCGATGATGCCTTCGCCATGCTCCCTGCCGGAACGGTGGAAAGCCTGTTGAAGGCGGAGAACCTGGAGCAGTTGAAGTCCATATTGCTCTACCACGTGGTTGGCGGCAAATTAATGGCCTCCGATGTAACCTCCATGTCGTCTGCTGAAAGCCTGGAAGGCAGCGAGATCGCCTTCAAGGTGGATATGGGCAACGCCTATGCCAATGAAGCCAAGATCATCATCACCGATATTGAAACCTCCAACGGGGTCATCCATGTGATCGACTCGGTGCTTCTGCCCCCGGCGAAACTGTCCGATATCGTTGACACCGCTGTAGCTGATGGGCGCTTCAAGACCCTGGCTGCTGCGCTCGGAGCTGCCGGGTTGGTGGAAACCCTCAAGGGGGAAGGTCCCTTCACCGTCTTTGCCCCGACCGATGATGCCTTCGCCAAGCTGCCTGCCGGAACAGTGGAAACCCTGTTGAAGCCGGAGAACCTGGAACAGTTGAAATCCATCCTGCTCTACCACGTGGTCAGCGGCAAAGTGCTGGCCGACCAGGTGGTGACCCTGGAAAGCGCTGATACAGTGCTTGGGAAACCAGTAACGATCAAAGTGATGGACGGCAAAGTGTACGTGAATGACAGCCAGGTTGTGCTCACCGATGTGCTGGCCTCAAATGGCGTGATCCACGTGATCGACTCGGTGCTTCTGCCCCCTCAGTAATCAAAGCCAAGTACTACGAAAAGAGAGCTGTCCTGAAAAGGACAGCTTTTTATTTGATGTGATTATCTTGAGGATAAAAAATGGAATCCTCGGATTGTCAATCAGGCTGTTTTCAGGATAGATCACGGCTGGTGGGTTACCTCAACCTATCACCCACGCACCCAGCGGGCTGGTACCCAACTGTAAGGTTCGTGAATTCACTCCTTCCCGCGAAAAGGTGCCGCACAAGATCTCTTTCAGCTTCTCATCCTGTGTCCTAGAAAATGCGATCAAACTCGGTCCGGCTCCGGAGAGTGCAGCAGCATACCCGGCTTTTCGTATTTCCTGCAACGCTAGCTCTGCCCCGGGGATTAGCTTGAGTCTGTAAGGTTCGTGCAAGAGATCCCCCATAACCTTTGCAAGCAAGTCCAGGTCACCACTGCGGAACGCCTCCACCACTACCACTGCCCGACCAATATTGAACACAGCATCCTCATGCGGGATGGTCCGGGGAAGTGCCTGGCGCGACTTACGGGTGGGAAGGTTCACCGCCGGTAATACCACCAGGGTCTTGATCGTCGGAACATCGAAGCGCTGAGCCAGCCATCCGGTTTCGGTATGCACGGTGACTACCATTCCCCCCAGCATCGCAGCAGAAGCGTTATCAGCGTGCCCTTCCAAACCCGCAGCCAGGCGGATCATTTCACCCGTCTCCATACGCAGCCCATGCAATGAGTCTGCAGCCATAATACCCATTACCACCGCCGAGGCACTAGAGCCCAACCCCGAGCCGATGGGGATGCGGCTGGTCATGCGGATATGCAACCCGCCCGGGCGGGTGAGTCCCTGGGATTCCAGGCAGCGCAGGTAGGCGCGGATAACGAGGTTGTTCTCATCCGTTGGAAGGGTGGCGGAACCCTCGCCGGAAACTTCCACCCGGAAATCTGCAGCCGGTTCGATCTCTGCTTCGTTCCAAAGATCCAGGGCAAGCGCCAGGCAGTCGAACCCGGGACCCAGGTTGGCGGTGGTGGCGGGAACGCCGATTTTGAGTTTCATGCACTCTCCCCGAGAATCGCTGCGGTCAGCGCGTCCACATTACCCGGGAGCAGCCGTGGTGCGGGCATGCTCTGCGCGATGATATCGGGATCCTTCATCCCGTGCCCGGTACAGACTGCCACAACCCGCTTGCCTTCAAGTTGGATTTGACCTTCCTTTAATTGGGCAGCCAGACCAGCCAACCCAGCTGCGGAAGCGGGTTCCACCCAGATGCCCTCTCCGGCGAGGGTGCGCTGCATGGCCAGGATCTCCTCGTCGCTCACGGCGATGATCCTGCCGCGGGATTCCTCTGCTGCGGCCAGGGCTTCCTCCCCGCGGGCGGGCTTGCCGATGCGGATGGCGGTCGCCACCGTTTCGGGGTTCTCCACCGGATGCCCCAGCACAAGAGGGGCGGAGCCAGCCGCCTGCACCCCGAGGATACGCGGAAGCCCGGTTTGCCTAACCTGATCATATTGGCGGAATCCCATCCAGTAGGCAGTAATATTGCCGGCGTTGCCAACCGGCAGGCAGAGCCAATCCGGTGCTAAACCGAGCACATCGCATATTTCAAAAGCCGCCGTCTTCTGCCCTTCCAGACGGTAGGGATTGAGCGAATTTACCAGGGCGATGGGGTGCCGGTTGGCGATCTCCACCACCAGGCTGAGGGCATCGTCAAACGAGCCTTGTATCTGGATCACTTCTGCGCCATAGGCAACGGCACCAGCAAGCTTGCCAGCAGCAACCTTACCCTCCGGGATGATCACGACAGCACGCATCCCCGCCCTGGTGGCGTAGGCAGCCGCGGAAGCAGCAGTGTTGCCGGTGGAGGCGCAAATGACTGTTTTCACATTCCGCCCGTATGCTTCGGAGATCGCTACGGTCATGCCCCTGTCTTTAAAGGACCCGGTCGGGTTGAGGCCTTCATACTTGACCCATAGTTCAAACCTGCCTCCAAGCTCTTCCGCAAGGCGCGGAACCGGAATCAGGGGCGTATCCCCTTCCAGGAGGGAAATCTCGCAAGTGTGGGTCGGGATATCCATCAAGGAGTGATAGTGGGAAAGGATGCCCGTGTGTTGGGTTGTTTTCATTTGATGTATGACTTTCGGTGTTTTCGATTGGTTAGTATTTTAACGGATAGCAAAATAAAAAACCGGCGAAAATGAAAGCCGGTTTTGGGATTAATAATGTTGATCATGTATTTTTCGAGCGATACTTTTCCAATGTACCCTTTACCGCTTGGATACTTGGCTGATCGAGTGCCTCTTTTGCGATTCGTTGACAATCCCCGGTGTTCAACCCGCGAATGAGTTCTTTTACCTCAGGGATCGCAGATGGCGACATGCTGAATTCATCCAACCCCATCCCGATTAAAAGCGGCGTGGCCAGCGGGTCCCCGGCCATCTCGCCGCATAGACCCACCCAACGCCCTTTTTCATGCGCCTTCTGGATCGTTCTGTCGATCAACTTCAACACTGCCGGGTGGAAGGGGCTGGCAAGGTAGGCCACCCGTTCGTTGGTGCGGTCCACTGCCAGCGTATACTGGGTCAGATCATTGGTGCCGATGCTGAAGAAATCCACGAATTTAGCCAGGTGTTCGACGATCAACGCTGCCGAGGGGATCTCCACCATGATACCGAACTGGGTTTTTTGAACCCGCAGTGCGTTTTCCATTTGGAGCGAGGCTTTTGATTCTTCGAAAAGTGCTCTGGCTTGCTGCACTTCTTCCACACTGGAAACCATGGGTGCCATGATCCGCAGGTCATTTTGTGGGGAGGCAGCTTTCAGCAATGCCCGCATCTGTGTCAGAAGCATTTCCGGATGTTCGCGCATCATTCGGATGGCCCGCCAGCCAAGGAATGGGTTGGATTCCTGCTGGAGGTCGAGATAATCCACCTGCTTATCACCGCCAATATCCAAGGTGCGAACCACCACCGGGCGGCTGCCCATCACCAGGAATATCTCCCGATAAATGGCAGCCTGCTCCTCTTCGGTGGGGAGACGGCCGAAATCCAGGTAGAGGAATTCAGTCCGCAGAAGCCCCACCCCTTCGGCACCGAATTCGACGGCTTGGCGGGCATCTTCCACACCGCCGATATTGGCAACGATCTCAACAATCTTTCCATCCAGGGTGAGAGCAGATTCACTCGCGGATTTCAAACGGTCCTGCCAGATCAGCTCCCATTGCCGCCGTGCTTGCTTTGCGGCTTCAATTTCCTCTGTTGAAGCCTCGATTGTCAGGATACCGGTATCTCCGTTAAGAATGACCTCTGATCCTTCATCTATAAGGGGAAATTCGAATGGGATGCTCACCGCGGCTGGCACAGCCAGGCTGCGAGCTAGGATAGCGGTGTGCGAAGTGGGTCCGCCCCGCCGGGTGCACAGACCTAGGATCATCGACCGCTCAAACTGGATGGTATCGGACGGGGTGAGGTCTTCGGCCAGGATGATGGATGGCTGCGAGAGTTTATATTGATCCAGGGATATTTCATTAAGGCAATAAAGGATGCGCCGGCTGACGTCGCGGATATCCTGGGCGCGCGCTTTGAAGTAATCATCTTCCAGGGCAAGCATTTGCCGGGCGAATCCTTCCGCAGTTTCCGCCACAGCCGCCTCGGCGTTGATCCGTTCACCGCTGATGGCGGATTGAATCGCCCCAATGAATTCAGGGTCTTCCAGGAAAAGCTTGTGAGCCTCAAAGATCGCAGCGTCTGCTTCTCCGATGTTTTCAAGAGCCCGATTATGGAGTTGCTCCAGTTGTACCCCAGCGTCGCGCAGCGCTTTTTCAACCCGTTCGATCTCCAAATATGGATCCTCGATGGGTTTCCGGTTGGTGCTTACGGCGACAGGCCGATAAATCCAGCACGGACCAATGGCAATCCCACCCGAAACGGCGATCCCTGTAAATTGACGCATCAGGCAGTCTCTCCGAAATTACTGTTGATCAGTTCCTGGAGGGCGGCCAGGGCTTCACCCTCTTTCTCTCCATCGGTCTCGATCCGTATGATGTGCCCCTGCTGCACCCCCAGGGTAAGGACGCTTAGAATGCTTTTCGCGTTAACAGTTTTACCAGCGGTGGACAGGTTGCAGACTGTAATGCTGCAGGGGAATTTTCCGGCGGTTTTCACGAATTCTGCTGCCGGGCGAGCATGCAGACCCACGGGATGGGTGATGAGTATTTCGGATGATCGCATTGTTTGTACCTCCTGGAGGTTTTGGATCGTAGTGGTTCAAAAAGGTAATTATTCGATTATTTCGAAGCCCGGTTAGTTACGATTTTAAGACGTTCAAAAATCGCTTCAGCAAGGATTTCGATTGTGATCAACTTTTTCAATGAAGATTCATTCCTGGCATGCGGGTAGAACTGGCGGGGTGTAGCAATAAAAGGCCATTTTGAGGTATTCATTACAGCTTGCCAGGGGAGTTCTTTCTTACCCAGGATCCGAACGATTTCTTTACTGGTTTTTTTATCAAATTGCCCGGGATATTTATCCTCGATGGCAAGGATCAAACCTGCCAGGGTTTGTTTGTAATTATTCTGAGAGAGAATAACGATCATAAAATAAAGAAGGATGATTGCATTGATCCAAACACTGTTCTGCTGGTAAAAGTTGAGGATCGCTTGTCCCCATTCTCCCAGAAACCCCCGAACCATAACATCGATCATGATAGATCCGTTTCTTCAAGTGATTTCCAAATCTCTGCTGCCCAGGTCTGGAGCTGCTCCTGTGGAAATTTCTCGCTGGTGATCACCAACGTCGCGGCAGATGGGCTGCCGGGGCGTGCCGAAAAGGTGCTCTGGACATCCGTATCAACCTCCTGCCGTTTTGCCAGTGCCAGCCAGCCGATCGGTCGTTTTTTCCAGGTGTTGAATCCAGCCTTCTTATAAGAGCCTTCAAACGCATTGTACAATTGGTCTGGGGTTTTCCCCGGAAACGTGTGGGTTTCTTCAATTTTTGCCATCAATAGTCTCCAATATCAATATTATATTCGCTAACCGGGGCAATCTTTATAAGATTGCCCCGGTTTCATTACCTTCCGGTTGATAATTCACAACCGTGAACAAGCAGAAGATACTTATGCAGCTTCTTCTTCTGGAGCTCCAGCCAAAACGTCCCATTTCTTCGGGTTACGTTTGTACAGGTACATCACAACCAGGACGATCACAGCCAGCAAACCGATACCGAGCCAGCTCGCGTATCTGCCCGCCAGTTGGAATACATAGGGCGTCCAAAGAAATCCATCGGCAACACTGGTGATATTGACAGCGCCTTCGGGTATGGTGAATTTTGCTTCCACGGCGGCGGCAGTGAAGGTTTCGGCCATGGAAGTGGCGATGTAGAAGCCAAGTCCAAGCTCGATGATGCCAGCGATGACCATGCGGAAGATGTTACCGCGCATAACCGGGGCAAAACCAGCGACGACGAATGGAATGACGGCCAGGTCGGCGAAGAGAATGACCTGGTTGCCGGGGAGGATCAGGCTCATCAGGATCGCGATCGGGACCAGCAGCAGCGCGGTGGAGATGGCGGCAGGGTGACCGATCAGGATGGCGGAATCAAGCCCGATGTAGATCTCGCGGTCGGAAGCGCGTCTGCTGAGGAAATCGCGGGCGGCTTCGGAAACGGGGATCAAGCCTTCCATCAGGATCTGGACCATGCGGGGCAGCAGGAGCATGACCGCGGCCAGGTTCATGGCGGTCTGCAGGACTCTAACAATAACCTGCATTGTGTCCCCAACGTTGTAGAAGGCGATGATGCCCATCACAAGCCCGATGAAGAAACCCAGCACGATCGGGTCTCCAAAGATCCCCCAGTTTTTCTGAATATTTTCGGGTTCCCAGTTCACTTTCTTGACGCCGGGGATCTTACCGAGCACCCAGTTGGTGGCTACTGCGAAGGGAACACCGGGGCCGGTGGTGAGGTGTGGGATGGAGATGCCGGGCAGGCCATAGAAGTGCTGGATGGCTTTGGCAACCCAGTCACCGAAGAACAGTGCCCAGGCTGCAGCAACAGCGGCGGCAAAGAGCCCCAGGTAGAAATCCTTGCTGACGATGGCCACCAGGGAACCTATGAATGCGAAGTGCCAGAAATTCCAGACATCGATATTCAAGGTCTTGGTGAAGCGGATGAGGAGCAGGATCACATTGACCAGGATGGCGATGGGGATGACCCACAACCCGACCTGGGTGGCGAATGCGATGGAGGCGGCAGAAGGCCAGCCAACATCCATAACGTTGAGCGTGGTACCGGTATTCTTGACCATCGCCTGCCCGACTGTGGTCAGGGTGCCCCACATGAGGCCGATGATCAGGTTGATACCGATGAACGCAATACCAATGGTGATCGCGGCGCGGAAAGCACGTCCGGGTTTAGCGCCGAAGATCAAAGCAATAAAGAAAATGATGATTGGCAGCACAACGGTTGCCCCAAGGTTGTCAAAGAAAGCTTTAATCGCAACTAATACAACATCCATTTTTTATTCCTCCAAAAATTTAGGTTATTCAAAGAAATCCGAAGGTCATTCAAGTGCTTTTTGAATTTGATTTAGGACATCCTCCTTTCCAATTCCGGTCAGGAATGCCAGGGTTTGGATTACCGGGACTTCCAGGTCTTTTGGTAGAGGCGTGGTCGTCACGATCAGGTCATACCCGTGTTCAAGTCCTTTAACTTCGGAAGCCTTGCATTGACGGGTTATAACCTGAATGCCGCGGCTTTTCATCTCTTCCTCGATGGATTTTGCAACCACAGTGGAAGTGGCGATCGCGGTACCACAGGCTACAAGGATACGTTTTGGTTGTGCCATTCCTTACCTCCTGATTGTTATGAATAATAAAAATTCCCCGGGTTATGAAAAAGCTTCATAAATCTGGGGAATTTCGACCGCATTAATAAGTTTCTCAATAATAATTTCGTCTTGAAGCACACCGGCAATTTCCTGAAGCATCTCCACCTGGGTTTTTGCCTGCTCGAGCGCCATGAGGATCACAAGCCGCACCGGCACGGAAGCCTCCGGATCGATCATATTCTGAAAGTCCACTGGGCGTTTCAAAGTTGCCAGGGCAAGGCCAGGTTTGATCACGTGCTCGATATCTGTATGCGGGATGGCCGCGTTGAATTTTCCGACGAGGGGAAGACCGGTGGGCATCCTGGATTCGCGATCGAGGGCGGCCTGGGCGAAACTCGCGTGCACGTATCCAGCATCGAAGAGACGGCTGGCAAGCGTTTCAATCACGGTTTTGGAATCTGGTACGTCAAGCTGGATACAGACGGCGGAGGGTACAAGCAGTTCTTTGATCTTATCCGATGCCAACGATTATTCCTCCAAAGATACCCGGGCTTACCGAAAAGGTGTGTGATTTGATATACCGAACCATGCACATACGTGTGAAAAGGAGCACATTTGTGAGGATAGCATATCTGGCATGAAATGTCAATAATCTCATTTTATTTGTGAACCAAACTTTAAAAGTGAACCGGTAGCACTTTAAAAGTGAACTGTTTTGAGGTTGAAAAGTGAACTCAACCAAACTTTAAAAGTGAACTGTTACCATGAGATCAAAAAGGGAATCTCATGACACAACTTCATAAACAGTTCACTGTGGAACAAATCAAAGTTTTATTCGCATCCTATGAACAAGGACATCTGAGCCGAAACGAAATCGAAAACACGCTGGGGATCAACAAAACTCGTTTCTTTGCTCTTCTGAAACAATACCGCAATAATCCAGATGCCTTTTCCATCGATTACCACCGGACAAACCAATCCCGCCTGGGGGAGCAAGCCGAAGGAAAAATCCGCTATGAGCTGCTCCGTGATAAAGAATTGGTTGATAACAAAGATATGCCTGTATACGGTTACAACTATTCCGCTTTGACGGATCGATTAACGAAAGAAGGTATACAGGTATCCACCACCACAATCATCAAGCGCGCCAAACAATGGGACTGTTACCAGGTAAAAAAGAAGAAAAAGAATCGCCACGACAGAGAGGTGATCACTTCGGCCACGGGCGATCTGATCCAGCATGATGCCTCAATTCACAAGTGGTCTCCCTATGCAGACGATAAATGGACTTTGATCACCTCCTTGGATGATTACAGTCGTATGATCCTGTATGCCGAGCTGGTGGAATCTGAGACCAGTTGGGCCCATATTCAAGCTGCCCAGTCCCTCATGCAAACTTTTGGGATCCCCTTGCGCTATTATGTCGACAATTTGCGGGTCTTTCGTTTTATCCAATATCGCGACAGCGTTTGGAGAAATCATGTATTAGGCACAGACGATGTGAATACCCAGTGGCGGGAAGTACTGGCTCGTATGCATACGGATGTTATTTATGCACTTTCTCCGCAAGCGAAAGGAAAGATCGAACGCCCTTACCGGTGGATGCAGGACCGCATCGTTCGTACCTGTGCGTTGGAACAGGTTGCCACCCTCAAGGATGTGCGGGCTGTTCTCCAAGATGAGATCCATCGCTATAACTATCTTCAGGTCCACGCTACCACCCAAGAAATCCCTGCTGTCCGGTTTGAAAAAGCAAAACAGGAACACAAAACGGTCTTCCGCCCATTTTCCCTACCTCTGCCTTATGCTTCTTCCAAAGACATCTTCTGCATTCGGTACAAGCGAATGGCAGATGGTTATCGAAAGGTGTCAATTGCTGGCCAAATTTTCCAAATCTCAGGCATTGAACCAAGAGAGGAGGTCGAAATTCATTTAGTCCCTGATGTAACCAAAAATATGGTCGAGGTTCGCTTTTGGGCTTACAAAAAGCTGCTCCAAACGGTGAATCTTCCTATCTCGGCTTTTCAAAATGCGGTTCACTTTTAAAGTTCTGATGAGTTCACTTTTAAAGTTTTCCTAACATAATCTCATTTTATTTTAAGAATTGCAATTCAACATTAATATACCCAAAGCAAGGATTTAGTTACGCTTTACTTCATTAGAATTATTGGACCAAAGGGATTTCAAACTTACATAACAAAACGAACAATCGGACCAGGCTCAAACAATATGTTGGTGTAACATTCTTTCTGTAAAATGCTGAACCTTAACAAAAGAAGGTGAGTCAGAAGTATCCTTAAGGTCACCACAACCAAAGAAGGAGACTTGTAATGACTCACCAAAATGATTATACCTTTGCAGACGAACTTGCGGAAAAAGGACTTGAAGCTATACCAGAGATGATGCGGGTGCTGATCAATAATGCCATGCAGGTAGAAAGATCAAAGTATTTGCAGGCAGGTGAATACGAACGGACAGAAGATCGGAAAGGCCACGCAAATGGGTACAAGCCAAAGACCGTTCGCACCCGCATGGGAGAGATCACCTTTGCAGTACCTCAAGTCAGAGAAGGTGGATTTTATCCTTCCGCATTGGAAAAGGGACTGAGAAGTGAACGAGCTCTGGTGATCACCCTGGCCGAGATGTACGTTCAGGGAGTCTCTACCAGGAGAGTAAAAACCATCACTGAACAATTGTGTGGGGTTGAGATCTCAGCCATGCAAGTGAGCCGGGCAACCGCTCAACTGGATGAAATACTGCAAGAATGGCGGGAAAGACCTTTAGGGGAGATCACTTATCTCTACGTGGATGCCCGCTACGAGAAAGTTCGTGAGGCCGGGCAAGTGCGGGATGCGGCTGTTTTGGTGGCTGCAGGCATCACCCCAGAGGGTGAAAGGCAGGTTTTAGGGGTTTCGGTGTCTCTCAGTGAGCATGAAGCCCATTGGAAAGCCTTTTTGAAGAGCCTGAAGGACCGCGGTTTGAAAGGAGTGAAATTGGTGACCAGTGATGATCATGCTGGTCTGGGTGCAGCCAGAAGAGCAGTCTTGGGCAGTGTTCCCTGGCAGAGGTGCCAATTTCATCTTCAGCAGAATGCAGGCGCTTATGTCCCCAAGCAGGCTATGCGGATGGAGGTGGCAGCCGATATTCGGTCCATGTTCAATGCTCCAGACCGAAAGATCGCAGAGGAGCTTTTACAAGCTGCCATCCAGAAGTATTCCGTTTCTGCACCGCGTCTTTCGGCATGGCTTGAAGATAACCTTTCTGAGGGATTTACTGTGTTTGATCTTCCTCTTGAACATCGCAGGTCCATTCGGACAACCAACAGTTTGGAACGGGTCAACAAGGAGATCCGCAGGAGAACCAGGGTAGTGGGAGTATTTCCAAACGAGACGTCCTGCCTTAGATTGGTCTCTGCTCTTCTGATGGAGATCAGCGAGGAGTGGCAGATCGGAAAACATTATTGTGCTGGCAAGTCATTGAATTTTTAGAGAATGATGGATATTTCTGACTCGAATTTACAGAAAAAAGGTTGCGTAATCAACAATATCTGGTAATTTAGGCCCCAAATCTTAAGATGAATACCGTCTTGTAACTTTCCAATAAATAAACATTAGCACAACAAGGAACACCGGGTTGCTGAAATACATCACCGGGTGCTGGGTACCCACTGTGAGCGGACCGAGCACCAGGAAGAAGCAGAGAGCACCATTGATCAGCGCCAGGCGGTGGCGGTCATCCCAGGCAGCACCCCGTTTGTTCCACCAAAGGATCAGCAGCAGAACCAGGAGATCGAAAACTAGCAAAACGATCATCTTCAGCACGAAGGGGAAAGTGTTTTTTTCCGCGCCAATATAAATCAGGACAAATTGCCCGGTCATTCCCAGAAAGCCGATCAGGAAATACCAGATGGGACGCATTTTCGGCGGTACCGGTTCAGGCGCGGCTTGATTGGGGAGGAACCTGGCGAAGAGAACGAGCAGGACAATGGCGAGCACGGATACGATCATCCAAAGACCAGGATCATATGTGGTCATCATCTCCCAAAGGACATAAATACCTAAGAATCCAATCCAGTTAACCACCCACCAGAACCCGTGCACCCAACTTTCCCGTCGCCTTTCCGGGTAAAGGATCTCCACATAAACCACACTGGCGAGGATGCTGATCAGGGCATGATAAATGGTGAGGTGTTCCGTCCAGACCCAGTTCACCCCCGCCACCCGGCCGTAGATGGCCAGCACACCCAGATCCTGCCAGCCAGGATCGAAGAATGATTGCACCAGAAGACCCTCCTCGTAGATCCCGTAGGCGAACCCGAGCAGGAGCAGACTGACCCAACCTTTGTTCCAACGGATGACCAACTCGCGGCAGATGATCGCCCCGCAACCATACAGCAATCCCAGGGTGAGGAGGGTGACCGGGTTGATATACTCATTCAGGGGGGAGGAACTGGAGAAAAGCTCGCCAAATATGGGAGCGACGAACCAGAGCACCAGAGCTGGGGGAATCTTGATCTTTTTCATCAGGCTCGATTCAGGTATCACTCAAGGGAACCTCAAAACTATTTTAATCGCAAATTTTCAGAGCGCTTTGAAATCCCCTTAGTTTTCCGAATTTTGGTCTTCCATGAATGCATTTGCAGGTTAGCGATTCGCCAATAGTTGATTCGTGGCATAATACTATTATCTTCCGAAGAATTTATCATTTTTTGGATTGGAACACGGTGTATTTTCCCACCGGTCATCTAGCCGAGGAGGAATTGTGGCAAACATTATCGTCGATATAACCCTTGGGGCGCTTGTGATCGCTTTAAATCCATTGGTTATCATCCTGGTGATCCTCATGGTATTGAGCAAACGCGGCCGTACCAACAGCACGTTATTTCTTCTTGGCTGGTTTATAACAATCTTGCTGATGGGTTGGCTGGTGCTATTCCTGGCAGAGGCAGGACACATCTCCGCTGGCGCCGAACGAACAATCACCATGAGTATACTTAAACTTCTTTTCGGCATCCTCTTTCTTATTTTGGCCGCATATTACTGGAAAAAACGCCCTACACCGGGTCAGCCAGCCGAGGTTCCCCCCTGGATGAACTCTATAGATAACTTTACCGGCAGGAAATCGCTCACCACCGGAATTGTCATCGCGGGGGCAAATCCAAAGAACATCGGGATCACCATCGCTGCGAGCCTAGAAATTACGCTGGCTGCACTTCCCAGCCCGCAATCCTGGGTCGTCATGGGCATTTTTGCGCTGATGTGCAGTTTTGCCATCATTGTGATTATTATTTATTCGAGAATCGCGGGAAAATCCGCGGAAAGAACGTTGAATTCCTGGAAAGCCTGGCTCGAAGTCCATAACGCTACGGTGCTGATGGTGGTTTTATTGATCCTCGGTGGCAAGTGGGTGGCGGATGCAATCGGGGATTTGCTTTAGGCCATTTTCAAAGAATTAGGATCCTTTCCACACTTAAAATAATCTCAGGAATTATTCGATCATCTTGCGATTTCAACCCAATTGATACGCGTAATAAATCGTGATCCGTAGAGGGGGGTTTTATGAATTCCCTTCATAGTCGAGAGAAGATCAGCTATATTGCTCGCAATTATATGAATGGTCTTCATTTTTGAAATTGTGAATAATTATTAAATACCAATCGTGTATCGAATCTCCATGATCGTCCTGCAGGTGGTGAATCTTCAATAAATTGTATGATGGAAAATATTACTTTATTATTAGTAATATTATTGCAAAATATGCCAAAAAATACTATAATAATAGTATAAGAATGGAGGTGGAGATGAAATCAAAACTCGGAAACGATTCAAACTCAGAAATAACTTCCTCCGAGGCGGAAGAGGAACAGTTGGGGGAAAGGATCCGTTCGATTAGAACCCGTAAAGGTTACACCCAGAAACAAATGGCTTATAAAAGTAAATTAAATATCAATACCCTGAGTATGGTGGAAAAAGGAAAAACCTCGCCTTCCATTGGCACCTTGCAACGCTTAGCCAGAGCACTCGATGTTCCTATCGCAGAATTTTTTGATTCGAGTGAATCATCGAATAAGATTGTCTTTACTCCCCAGCACTCACGCCCTGATGCAACATGTTGCCATGCCCTTATCCAGAACCTTGCAAAGGGGATCAAGAACAGTACGATTGAGCCTTTCATCATCACCATGCAGAAAGATGCTGGAAGCGGTGGACGATCGCTGATTCATTCCGGGTTTGAGTTTGCATTTTGCTTAAGTGGGGAAATACTTTATCAAATTGAAGAAATCGAATACCTGATGAAACCAGGCGATAGCATCGTTTTTCCCGCGCAAATGCCCCATCGTTGGGAGAATACCTCCAAAAATGAGTCCCAGATGATCATCGTTTTTACACCACTATTTCAAAACCCCGATCAAGGGAAAACCCATTTTCAACTTGATGAAAGAGAGGAATAATGAAAATTGCAACAATAACCGATGATGGTAAGACGATCAGCCAGCATTTTGGGCGTGCGCCATATTACATGGTGCTTACGATTGAAGAAGGAAAAATCACCAACCACGAACAACGCGACAAATTAGGTCACAATCAATTTAGTTCACAACCACACGAAGAGCATAACCATGGTGCAGGTCACGGCAATGACCCTGCCACACACAGTAAACATGCAAGTATGGCAGAAGCGATTGCTGATTGCGAAGCCCTATTGTGCGGGGGCATGGGTATGGGGGCTTATGAAAGTATGCGTCAGCTAAATATTAAACCTTTCGTGACCGACATAAGCGATATTGATACAGCTGTGCAGGCATATATTGAAGGAGATTTGATTGATCACACAGAGATGCTTCACTAATTATTAATGATGAATATTCTGGAAGATCTATTATCATCTCTCCCGAATGACAATATCCCAGTTCAAAAAGTGATAATCGGTGTTCACTGGACACTGGTTAGCAGCAAATATTGTGGTCTGGGTTCAACAATGGTGCGACAAGAGCTACCAGGTCACTCACAGGTTAGAGATGTGGGGCACCTGCATGAAAAAAGCGCCCAGGAGCTGGCAAGCTGGGTTTTATCCGATAACCTCCTGGAGGCAAGTATTGGGATCGCAGCCTTGAACTCTCTTCTAGTATTCAATGAAGGCAAAGCCACACAGGAAAATGCAGCAGATATCATCACCCGGGAAAGCCAGGGGAAAAACCTGGCAATAATCGGTCATTTTCCATTTATAGACCGATTAAAAACCACTACCAGAAATTGCTGGGTGATTGAAAAGAAGCCTATTGGGTATGATTTTCCCGAAGATGCTGCGAAGAAATATATTCCTCAATCTGATGTGATCGCCATTACCGGGACGGCATTTATCAACCACACCATCAAAGGACTGCTTTCATTATGCGCCCTTGGATCCATCGTGATGGTATTGGGTCCTTCAACGCCGTTATCTCCAGTATTGTTCAAGTATGGAATAACTTATTTATCAGGCGCCCGTATTATTGATAAAGATGCAGCAATTAATACGATACAGCAAGGGGCAAGCTTCCCCCAAGTCAAAGGCGTTCGGTTATATACGCTGGCAAATCGAGAATAGTTAGCATGTATTTAGGAGCTAGTAATTTTTAGAAAAATATTTTTAAAAAAAAGTATTATTAGGACAAGGGATCATATGAGACTTGAATACAACGAATTACAAAAAATCATTGAATCGCATGATCAGTTTATATCTGGTAAAAGAGATGGGAAAAAAGCGGAACTTGCTCACGCGGAACTTTATGGGGCGAATCTGGTTGGTGTGAATCTACAAGAAGCGAACCTCGAAAATGCGGATTTGAAGCGGTCACTTCTTTGTGATTCCAATCTTGAGGGTGCGAATCTGAAGGGAGTATTTTTTAAGCATGCGATTCTGGAAGGTGCTAATTTGAAAGATGCTGACCTAACGGGAGCAAGTCTGAGAGGGGCGAATCTTGAAAAAACTGAGTTGCGGGGCGCTGTTTTCATAAATGCAGACCTTGAAGACGCATCACTTACAGGTGCTGTTTATGATGAAACCACAATTTGGCCAAAAGAATATGATCCCAAAATCACAGGAGCATTTTTTCAGCAATAAAGGAGGTTTTATCGAGAAAATTATGGCGGAACGTAAGGAAAATGATTTTAGATGTTTGATTTCCACCCCGGATAATCTCAAGAAGGAGGTATTATGTCCGAAAAACCAGAAGGTTGTGTAAAACCATCACAAGGTCCAATAATAACTCCAACAGAACGCTCTGCTCCCATTCCAGGTATCGAAAAGGAGATTCAAATGATACAAGCCCGTGTTGGAAAGCCCGCGCCTGATTTTGAACTTAGCGCATTTTTCAAGGGTGGATTCAAAAATGTAAAATTGTCGGACTATAATGGCAAGTGGATTGTTATCTGCTTTTATCCCGGTGATTTCACCTTTGTCTGACCGACTGAACTGACGGCAGTTGCCGTCAAATACAGCGAACTTCAGTCATTGGGGGTTGAGGTTTTTGCCATCAGTACAGACAGTCGATTCTCGCATAAAATCTGGCAGGAAGAAGAATTATCGAAGATGGTCGAGGGCGGCGTACCCTTCCCGCTCCTTTCAGATGCTGGTGGCCGCGTCGGGAGCATCTATGGTGTATATGATGAAGAAGCAGGAGTGGATATTCGCGGACGTTTCCTGATTGATCCTGATTTTGTGATCCGTTCGATGGAAGTGATGACCCCGGAAGTTGGTCGAAATGTGATGGAACTGATTCGGCAGGTAAAAGCTTTCCAACATGTCCGGGAAACTGGGGAGGTCACTCCTGCTGGATGGCAACCGGGGAAAGCAACCCTGAAACCGGGACCGGAACTGGCAGGAAAAGTATGGAAGGTTTGGAAACCCGAACAAGCATTCTGAGAAAAATCAAAACTGGTGCGAAAACCATAAGGGGCTACTCTTTATTATTTGGGTGGCCTCTTTATTTTTAAAAAATCAAAGAAAATATTGATTTATAGGTCGAATAAGCAAAAGCCATAAGAATCCAACACTTCGCTTTCCAAGTATCCTATCATCGAAGATCAATTTCGCCGGGCTGCCTGCCATGCCCTGGCAGACGTGGAGGGGCAGCAGATGTTCCTCGCGGGGGTGGCAGTAGCGTGCGGAGGGGGCATTTTCCCATTCGACCAGGCGCTTACACCGCTTGGTTTCGTCTAGGGAGCCGGTGCAGGTCTCGATAAGCCAATCCTGGAAGGAATCGTTGACTGGGTCCGGCGAAGCCTGGCTTTGCCAGGAAAACGCAGCCATATTGTGGAAGGAGAATCCCGACCCAATAACAAGCACGTTTTCCGAGTGTAAATCCCGGAGAGCTTTTCCGAGTTTTATATGAGTCTCCGCATCCAGGCCGTGTATGAGGGAAAGCTGGATGCAGGGAATATCTGCATGCGGATACATCAATTTCAAGGGAATGAATAACCCATGATCGAATCCTCGGTGAGAATCCAATCGTGATTGGAAACCTTCCTTCTCCAACGTGAAAGCAATCTTCTCGCAGAGTTCCGGGTTGCCGGGAGCAGGATAATCAATCTCATAAGCTTCGGCAGGAAAACCGTAATAATCGTAGAACATGGGTGGATTATTCGCACCAAGCAGGGTTGGCTCCCGTTCCTCCCAATGGGCACTGATGACCAGGATCGCATCCGGCCGATGTAATTTCTCGGGTAGGGCGGTCATGAAGTCGATCATCGCCTTGTGACCCGGGTCACCCAGGATGGGCAGCGGACCACCGCCGTGGGAGAAGTAGACAATTTGAGCTTTATTTTTTTCCATAATATTTATTATTTATTCGGCGAGTTAGGATATAACGGGGCGGTAATATAATATTTACGAGTGCATTTTTACGATTTACCATTCCAGTTTACCCAAAGAGGTTTTGCGTTATCAGGAATGACCTCGAATGCAGAACCCAAATTAATTTTACGAACCTTGCAAATTATGGTGGCGAGAGTTATACCATGAGAGCATATGATGCAGCTTTTATCAAGGGTTTGAGATGCAATTTCATCTATCGCTTTGTAGACACGAGTGGCTACTTCAGCTAGAGTCTCTCCTCCTGGGGGACGGGAGTTGATTGGATCCTGATGCCTTTGCTTCCAGAGATTTGCGTAATTTGACTGGATCTCAATTACATTCTTTCCCTCCCATTCACCCAAATTGATTTCACGCAGTCTCGGATCGATTCTTATTGGTAAATCAAGATACTTCGCGATTATTTCAGCGGTTTCAAAGGCTCGTTTCAAATCACTTGAATATATTGCTGAAAAGGTCAGGTTCTTCAGTTGCTGAGCTAGTATTTTTACTTCGATTCGTCCAGCATCATTCAAGTGTACATTGCTTTGCCCTTGATATTTTCCTTCTAAATTCCAATCAGTTATTCCATGGCGAACTAGACATAGCTGTGTCATTTTTTATGTTTTCTTATATACTCGGGGATATCAATCATTGGTGGGCGTTCTAATTCTGCAATCTCCTCAACTTCCAGGAAATACCCTCCTCGATTCGATTGAATTAATTTCATGGACTTGTTTACGTCTTCTATGAACGCACGCTCAAAGCGCGCCTCAAGTTTCCGAAGAATAGTTTGGATGATGGCAAACGACATTTTACTGAGAGCTACCAATTCCTGGTTTTTGTGGATTCGCTCTAGTAAATCAACCTGAGCCAATGTTCTTAATCCAAAATTCTCAAAAACATCAATTAAAAGTCCAGTTTCCACTCCATAACCGGAAAAGAAAATCGCTTTTTCTAAAGCTTCCCGACGGCCGGCATATTCACCGGATAAAGGTTGAATAATCCCAGAAAGTTCTGGGAAGAAAAGATTGATTAATGGGCGAGCAGTGAGTTCAGTCACCCGACCCCCGCCACCAGCTTGAATTTTCTCTCCCACACGAAGCGGCCGACGATAATATCCTTTCACGAGCTGTAATTCTCTCTTAAGCAATAAGGGACCAATTATTCCATAAACGAATCTAGGATGAATATTAATGATGTCTGTATCAATCCAAGCTATTATGTCGCCTTTAGTAACCAGTACGCTTTTCCATAATGCTTCGCCTTTACCTACTCGCGAACCTAATTCTGGGAGGAGATTCTGGTGAATATAAACCGGAATCCCCAAATCTTCAGCAATTTCGCGCGTCTTATCTGTAGAATTTGAATCCATTAATATTATTTCATCAAGAAGTGGAACATTATCCATTAAGGCATTTTTCACAGAGGTAATAATTTTCCCGACGGTACCTTCCTCATTTAGAGAAGGTAAAGCCAAACTTATCGTGCTGCCTTGTTTGGTTTTGAGTTCCATAAGGTAGGACAAATCCGAAAATTCATCAGCATGATATGTGTTCTGAGCAAACCACCTATCCACAAGAATAGAAATTGCTTGAACACCAGCAGTCTCATCGAATTCCATCTCTCTCATCAAACGGTGAGTTTTTACAACCATAGTATTTGATGGAGATTCACGCAGCAATTTTTCAGCAACGCTACTTATGGGTAACGCACTTGGGCTTTTACTAGCGGTTGCACCGAGGATCACCAGATCATATTTTTTTGCTTCATCATAAAGAGTACGAGCAAAGTCATCAGTCTCCTGGGTTCGAAGGTTTATATCCGGCATTTGGCGGAGGATATGTCTTAATCCTTTAAAAGGTGCATCGTTTGTTGTGTTTGGAAAGGAAAGGTGGAGCACATCTAAAACATTTGGTTTTATTAAAAGTCCCATTTTTAAAGCCATCTCGGCATGTGGACCACCTCGAATCGCAATTAATGTCCGCCCGTGATCAAAATCCGCTTCGCCCCGAACGATTATCGAATCGCAATTCACCTGTGTTAACAATTCTTGCAAAGGAATTCCACAAATTTTTTCACCTTGCACCCAATCAATAATCAAATAATCTGGTTTTTCCCGCGCGATCATCTCTTTAAGGTCAGGCCAAGGTTTTTCCGAGACAATAACAGAGGATTTAAATTTAAAAGAGCCGCCATTCAATTCCTTTATTTTTTTCCTTATCTGACGGGCCGACTGTGCTCCGGCACTCACTGACTCCCCTTCTCCAATGGATATAATTCCAATGAGATTGACTTCGTCCGCCAATATTCTGGCCAAAGAAATCGCCGCTGAGTAAGTGCAATTCATTCCTACTGGCACCATCGCCATTTTTATCAGGGGTTTGGTCATTTTGACACCTCATCAATTAAGGGTTTAATATGATGAAAATAGATCCTATCCCATGAATATTCCATTTTCGCTCGTCTTGCCCACCGTGATGTCTTTTCCGTCTCAAGACGGTCTGCAACTAGAGATGAGATAAAAAATGGGTCAGCGTTCGGATCAAAATAGCTGACATCTTCGCCCCCTAATTCATGTAGAACAGGGATGTTAGCGCAAAAAACCGGAATTTTGCTAAATGCAGCTTCAATCAAAGGAATCCCAAATCCTTCCTCATGGCTCGGAAAGAACAACCCATCCGAGAAATGAAATAAATCCGCAATCACATTATCTGGAATAAAACCGGGGTTTAATTCAGCCAAAAAATGAACTGAATTTTCTAGAAATAAATCCTTTCTCAAATTTAATAGTTTCTGTTTATATGTGCTATTTGCAGGATTATGTGGACCAACAGGTCCAGTCACAACTAATTGAACCTTAGGGAATAATTTACATAATTCAGCCATCATGTATAAAGCCAATTCAATGTTCTTCCGAGGAGTGAGGCGAGCAGGCAATAACAGAAGAGGATCTGCTTCTTGTAATGATAATTTCTCAATAAAAGTAATAGTTTGATCGTCTAATTTATAGAAGGTAAAAAAATCAACTCCATTCGGAATAACCGTAATAGAATCAGAAGGTATGTTTAGTAAAGTCGATAATTCTTGACGTCGTTGTTCCGATATCGTCACTTGTCTGACACCGTCCCAGGGATTCTTTATCAACTCCCACGGATACCCTTCATGTAATTCCTCTTTATAACGTAAAGAAGCCCACGCAAGATCATGGTGCCAAAGGATTAATTTAGGAAAGTTATTTTGATTGTAAGCGCGATAAAGGGCCGCAGTTAGTGGAAGATTTTTATGTAATGAACAAATATTATGAACAATCAAGATTTCAATATCAGTTAGAGAGGTATTAAGTTCCTTAAAAATCAAATCACAAAGCAAGTCAAATTCGGGTGTATATTTTCCCCGGTCAAGCTGTCCCTTCACCCTCAATACTTCCGGGTGTTTTGAGTTGAGTAAAGGAAGGATATGAACCGGGATTCGGGTGTCAAATTGCTCCCCTCTGCCTGAGAAAATTGAGACATCATAGCCTGAATTTGCCATCAAGCGAGCATGATTCGCAATCACGCTTTCTACACCACCAACAATTGGCGGGGTTGAATAATGCATTAAAGCAATTTTCATACGGTCTCTCCAAAACAATCCGATAAAAGCAAAGAGAGGCGTCGTTCGAGCATTCTGAATGAAAAAAACCTCTTCGCCAATTCATAGTTTTGTTCGCATTGTTCTAGGGCAAGATCAGGATGGTTTAATAGAAACCGAACTTCATCCACAGTTTTATCATTAATAAATCCATTGAATTCAACGACTTTAAAACCTTTTGGTTTAATATCTGCTTCAAAAATCGAGTAATTATTTACTACCAATGGACGTTTGTAATAAACTGCTTCCAGGAAAGCATTCCCAAATCCCTCAAGGGCGGAAGGATATGTTACTAAATTAGCAAGAGGGTAAATATCTCCCAGGGAATATATTTTCCTTCCATCAGGAGTTTTCCCCCGTACAGGCATAACAATTTCTGATTCAAAATTTATTGTGACGTTTAAAAGCTTAGCAAAAGTACGAATGTGTTTTTCATATTCTGTTCCTTCATCGCCTGACGCATGCGTAATCACGATTTCGGCTGGCAATTCCAGCCGACGAGTTAGTTCAATAGTATGCTCGATTCCTTTTCTTTGAATAATCCGCGTCGGTTGTAATATCAAATATTGTTCAGGGGAAAGGCCAAGATCAAGTCTCGCTGAAACAGCATAGTCATCTGATATTTGCGGGGGTGAATCAAAATCCATCACGTTGGGAATTATCATTGCTGCTGCACCGATCCTTGTTGCTAATTGATAGGCTTGAACAGAATTAATCACAACATGACGGATGGAGGGTAAGGTGGGTGGGAAGGCAGCCGCCAAATAATCCTTTACCGAATTATTTAGGAATCTCTGCCTTTCCCAATAAAAATCATGATGGTGTGCGATAACTGGAAATCCAGTTTCAGCGATAAATTCCGTGATTGCCAATCCTAAAGGTAAATTGATCGGGATCGTAAGAGCATTTTCCACGATAAGAAGTTCAAGATTAAATTTGCGGGCGAATTCGAATAGATTCTTCTTAAAGTAATCTTTTAATTCATAGATTCTGTCCGTCATCCGAGAGGGTCTAACAAATATCGAGAAAAAATCCTTCTGTAATCGACCGGTTTCCTGATATTGTTCATTTTCTGTTTTTATTTTCCCCCAGTTACCTGTGTAGACCTCCTGATTAATCGCATCGATCTCAGGGTGACGGTAAAATGCTTCAGGCACGATAAAACTTCGCTCAAAGGGTCGATCAGATTCACCGCAAAAATAGAAACAATTGTGCCCCATACGCTCAAGAACCGTTGCCCATTTTGCCGATTCAAGCGAAACGCCATCTGTTCCTGCAAATCGGGTGGAAATAAAACCAATACGACGAGAAGGTGTCATATTTATTCAAGCTCCTAATAAAAATTTATGCTGGCAACGGGGTACGGTACAATGAAAGAACCTATGGCTTCTTATACATCTTTTTTATACCATATTTATCCAAGGGATATCGCTCAACATGTCGAACCCCGATTGATCCAGCTGGTGGAGAAATATCGAAGTAAAATACCCAAAACCGCACACGGGGATTTATCTCAGAAGGACGTAATTCTAATCGCCTACGGCGATCAGTTGAAGGAACCGTTTCATTTTCCTTTAAGAACACTTCACGGTTTTTGTAAAAAGTATCTAATAGATATTATTAGTGGATTGCATATACTCTCCATATTCCCGTATTCATCCGATGATGGATTTTCCATTTTAGATTACCGCTCAATTGATCGAAAATTAGGAGATTGGGGGGATATTAGAGCTCTGGGGAATTCTTTTTCCATAATGGTAGATGCAGTGATTAATCATGCTTCAGTAGAAGGTAATTGGTTCAAAGGCTTTTTAGCGGATGAACCCCCATATCGCGATTATTTTGTCACGATTGAAGGGGAACCGGATTTATCATCTGTAATTCGACCACGTGAGCATCCATTATTAACTTCATTTTTCACATCTACCGGAGAACGTAAGGTCTGGACAACATTCAGCTCCGACCAGGCAGATCTTGATTTTCATAATCCCGATGTTTTGCTGGAAATCGTGGATATCTTGTTATTTTATATAAGCCAGGGTGTGCGTTTTATTCGACTGGATGCAATAGCTTACTTATGGAAAGAGATTGGTACAAAATGCCTCCATTTACCGCAAACGCATTCGATCGTGAAATTGATCCGTGCAATTATTAATGACATTGCCTCACATGTTATTATCGTCACAGAGACGAATGTTCCACATCAGGATAATCTTTCCTATTTTGGCAATGGGGTCGATGAAGCCCAAATAGTGTATAACTTCGCCCTACCTCCGCTGGTTTTGCACACTTTTCAAACAGAAAATTCTGATGCGCTCACAAAATGGGCAAAAGGATTAGTCCTTCCTTCAAAAAGCACGACATTTCTCAATTTCCTGGCATCTCATGATGGTATTGGCCTAAGCCCTGCAATTCGGTTTATTGACAGAATATGAAATTCAAAAAATGGTAAAAGAATCGCTTGATCATGGAGGGTTGATTTCTTACAAATCCAAACCAGATGGAAAAAAAATCCCTTATGAATTAAATATTAATTATTTCGATGCTCTCTCGGATCCCAATTCAAGTGAAGATCTCGAACTGCAAATTTCCCGCTTCCTGGCCGCACAATCAATAATGTTGTCGATGCAAGGTATTCCTGGGATTTATTTCCATAG
>CAWDHI010000006.1:0-157358 GCA_963802095.1 uncultured Chloroflexia bacterium
AATTCGCTTCATAGCGGGCCAGGTTCTCGCCCAGGGCATGATAGAAGAGCTTGGCTCCGATGGGCGAATCAACACGCGCGCGTTCATGCGCGGGTTCCCCGCGGATCAGCCGGGTCCCTGCCCCGGAAGCAGGCAGGCAAAATCCATCACCAACTCTGCCACCGAGTGCGAAATTCGCACCAGGTTGGCGTACGTGGCCTGGAGATCGGGGGATACATCCAGCGGGGGGAAGGGCTGGGGAGGGTTTGGCTGCTCTGGCGGGCGGTCCGTTGCCATTTAGAACGGGATGTCGTCCGCGGATCCGCTGGTTTCAGGAGCGTCCTTCGACCGGTGCGGCGCCGCCATCATCGGTTTTCGAGGTGAGGAAGCGAACTGTGGACGCAGAGATCTCATAGGATGCGTTCGGTGTCCCGTCCGTGCGGTTCCAAATACGCGGACCGCCGGTGGCGGAATCGGGGGTCAGGCGGCCTTCGATCAGGACCTTGCTGCCCTTATGGAGATACTGGTTGCAGGCTCGGCCTGTTTACCCCAGGCAGATACCCTGAACCAGATGGTTTCTTTTACCTGGGCACCGGCTGAATTGGTGTAATTCCGGTTCGTGGCGACCGAGAAACTGGTGACGGCCTGACCGGCCGGGGTGTAGCGCATTTCCGGGTCACGGCCAACATTTCCTACGATGATGATGGTGTGATACATATTTCCTCCTAACAAAGTGTACAGTGTGTTTGATCTGCCGACGCATTAATTGTATAACAAACCCAAAAAAGGGCAATCAAAATTCGGGAGGAATTATTTTATTTTGCCGGGGTGGCTGAAGGCGAAGTTAGCGTAGAGAGAACGCCTCGCGGGGTGGGAATGGGGAGTCCGCCGTTGAGGTTATAAACTTTCAGGTCGCGGTAGCTTACCGAAACGGGTGTATCGCCAGTGGCGCGGGCGAAGAACCCCATCCCGCCGTTGGCGAAGGCGTCATCAAAAACGCTAAACTGGTAGAGATCATCCACAAAGAAGCGTAGTTCGTTCCCGCGGGCCAACACACCAAGGAGGAAGGTCTGAGGGGCACCCGGAAGCACTTCGGGCGAGGCGGACCAATCCTGCAGGACCGTTACGCTCCCGCCGCGAACCCTTTCCACGCGCTGGTAGCCGTCGCAGTTGATCTGCCAGCGGTAGTAATCCTGGAAAGTGGATGTACGCAGGAGCAGCCCGAAGGAATCCCCGCCGGTGCAAAGATTCGTCTTGAGGGTGGTTTCCAGGTAGAAATCTCCCAGAACGGGATTGTTCCGCTGGCTGAACAGGTACCCGTTGGCACCCGAGAGCGAAATGGCAAGCTCAGGGCTGACAATTGCCACCTGGCCGGAGGGGCGCTTCAGGGATTGCCATCGGGAGGCTTCCGAAAAATCATCCTGGAACGCCAATTCGCCAATGCCGGTAAGCATCTCGGGGGTGGGCGTCACTTCCAGGGTGGGGAATGGTGCCCTGGTGGGCGTGGGCGGGAACCAAACCACCGTGGTCGAAGGAAGAGGGGTGGGAGTGTTGGTGGGGGTGGGTGCCTCCTCCGGGGGGGTAACGCATCCAGCAGTGACCAGCAGCAGCCCGAGGAAGAGAACCAGAAGGTGTATTTTCATTGATATAACTGCATGAATTGTAATATGAGACCCCAAAAGCTGCCGCGGGAGGAGAAGATTCCAATAATGTTATAATCTTTTCGACATGAAAGCCAAACGAATTGCCCTCCTTCTCTTCATCGGCTTCCTGTTGGGCACTCTCCTTCTGAGCGTTCCAGGTCTGCCTGGCAGCCCCCGGATTCTCGCCGAGGCATTCTACTACACGCCTACGCCCGGTCCGGATGGCAAGATCATCTACATCGTGCGGGATAACGATTCCTGCCTCTCCATTTCCCTTAAGAATGGGGTTTCAGGAGATCAGATCGCCCAATTAAACCAGCTTAAACTTTCGGAATGCGAACCGGGTGCAACGCTCGAACCGGGCAGGCAATTGATCCTGGCGGTGGTGGAGGTTCTTCCCACCCCCACCCTCACAAGCACCCCTAGCGGACCCACCCCCACCCCCTTCAACGGTAACGGGAAAGCCTGCTTTATCCTCTTCGAGGACCTGAACGGGAATGGCCTCCAGGATGCCGGCGAGGGATTTATCACTGGCGGAACGGTGGGCGTGGTGCTCCCGGAGAATTCCACCCAACCCTTCAGTTACTTCACCCTACCTGAAAGCGGGCAACCCGCTTCTGCCATCACCGGGGCAAGCAACCAACCGGTCTGCATCGATGGACTCCCGGAAGGCAGTTATATCCTCACCGCCACCCTGCCGCAATCCTTCCAGGCTTCCACGAACCTGATCTTCCCAGCAAAGATCCTGGCCGGGCAGACCATGCTGGTGCGTTTTGGCGCTGTTCCTCCTGGCAGTCCTCCCCCGGCAAATGGGGATGGATCAAATCGCAGCCCGGTGCTCCCGTTAGCCTTTGGTGGTATCCTGGTGCTGGTGGGGGGAGCAATGGGGGCATACCTGGTGTATCTCCGCCGAACGAATCGAAAACCTCCCAAAAATGCGCAACCTTGAACCTGGTCGGCGGATCCTTTCCGCTGCGATACTCAGCTTAATGCTCCTCCTGGGGATCCTGCCGTTTGGCATTTCCACCGGTTCCGGGCAGGCTGTGGAGCCAATGCCCACCGCCGGGGTGGACGGCCGCATGATCTACAATGTCCAACCGGGCGATAGCTGCATTTCCATTTCTGTGCGGTTTGGGGTGGATTACAAGACCCTGCTCGCAAATAACAACCTCAGCGCTGAGGATTGTGCCGCATTGAACGTCGGGCGGGAGATCCTTCTGGGCGTGGTTTCCGGCCCCACCGCCACCCCGCTGCCCACCAATCTGCCACTCACGCCCACGCCCACGCCCACCATCACCACAGGTCGCATCTGCGTGATTCTCTTCGAGGATATCAACGGCGATACGCTCTTCGAGACCAACGAGCAACCCATCGCCGGGGGGGCGATCAGCATCACCAACCGGCTGGGGACGGTTTCACTTACCGGTGTATCCAGGAGCGAACTGGATGCTGCCGGCGATTGGGTGCCGACTTGTTTTGAAGGCATCCCCGAGGGCGATTACAACGTAAGCATGGCCATCCCGGAGGGATTCAACGCCACGATGAACACGAATTACCCCCTGGTCCTTCGGGCAGGTGACGATACCATCCTGGATTTCGGCGCGCAATACAGCTCCCTGGGTCAGCCGCTGGAGGATCCAGCCCAGCAACGGTCCCCGCTGCTGGCAGTTCTGGGCGCCATTTGCATTTTGGCGGGAGTGGGGCTGGCCATCTGGCGCGGCTTCCTCTTTATCTCCAAGCGGGATTGATCCTTTTCCATTACGCAGGTGAAAACACATCCTGGCGTAAGGCGCGTACGATTTTTTGTACCCGCCATCAATTGTTCTAATAAATATTTCGGTGGGTGCGCCGCACCCACCATACGCGAAACCAAAGATTTTTCGTGTTTTTCGAGTCGGCCGTGGTCAAGAATAATCAGGCGTTCCGTTCTTCACGCCAGACATTGGCGTCGTTATGGTACCCGGCTTGCTCCCAGAACCCCGGGTGATCCTCGCTGGTGAATTCCAGCCCCCGCAGCCATTTGGCCCCCTTCCAGAAATAAGGGGTTTCCAGGTCCAGTCTTTCCGGAAGAGCACCCACGATCCCGCGCAGCGGGAAGCCGTGCTCGGGGCTGAGTGGCTGCCCGTTGTAGTGCGTGGCGAGAAGAAAATTCTCCGCGCGGACGACCGAAAGGGGCAGGTTGGCGGTGAACCCGTTTTCGGCGTGCTGAATAACATGGGTGCAGGCGGGCAGGATTTCCAGCAAACCATTATCGCATAGCGTCTGGATGCTCACGCCCTCCCACTCGGTATTTAGTAGGCTCCAGCGAGTGACGCAATGGATATCCATCACCAGGCGGGTGCGCGGCAAGGTGGAGAACTCCTCCCAGCTTAAGCTGCGCTGCGTTTTCACCTCCCCCCACAAACGAAAATCCCAGCTGGCGAGTTCGGTTTTTGGCACTGGTCCGTAATGCAGAACCGGGAATTTCCGTGCCAGGGATTGCCCGGGGGGAATGCGTTCGGTATCAGTCATGAAAACTCCTCGAATCCAGTGTTATAAAAATTATACCGCCCACCAGCTCTGATATAATTGGACTGAATCGGTATAATTCATCCTTTTCGACTGATTCCCTAACCATGACCATTCAAACCACGGACTTGCTTTCAACCCGGCTGACCGAAATGGATAAATCTGGCCTGGAGCTGCTTACTGCCAGGTCCACCGACACGCTTTTCAAGAAGATCGTGGAGGTTGCCTGCCGCCAGTTGGACGCCTCCTATGCTTTCATGAACGTGCGTGGGGATGATAACAACACCGAAGAGGTGGTTACCTTCGGGCTGGCGCGCAAGGACCTGCAGAAAGCCCTTTCCGGAAGCCTCACCCAGGTACTCTGTGCGGAGCTGCGCCAATCCACATCCCCCAAACGCAAGAAAAATTCCCTCACGAAGACCGGCAGCTTGCCAAGCGATGCCTTAGGCATCCGCTCCGCGCTTGGGGCACCCATCCGCCAGGCGGATAAATCACTGGGCGAGATCTTGTGTGTCAACAAGCGCGGGGGTGATCAGTTCACCCTTGAGGACGAAAAAGTGATCGGCGCGCTCGCATCATATGCTGCGGCGGCCATCACCAATACGCGCGTATATGCCAAGCTGGTATCACGCGGCAAGGAGTTGGTTCGGCGTAACGAGAATTTAGCGCTGCTCAACCAGCTGGCCGTCACCCTGGGGGCCTCCTCCGAGATTAGCGAGATCCTCGACGAGGCTCTGAAAAAGGTGATGGAATACCTGCGCCTGGATGTGGGCGAAGTGTACCTGCGCCAGGAGGAAAGCAAAACCCTCAAGAAGATCATTCACCAGGGCGGCGCTGCGGAAGCGCTCTGGACACAGGATCAGTATGCCTTTGGGCAGGGATACGTGGGCACCACTGCACGCTATAACGAACCAAAGGCTATCCGCGTGGATGCTGAGGATACTTCCGCGCAGTTCCACCCCTCCATCCTGGAAGGCTGCTTCCAAGAGATCGCCTGTTTTCCGCTCACCGGCCGCAAGGGACCGGTTGGGGTTCTGTGCGTGGGAGCCTGCCAGCGCAGCAACCTGGATGAGACCGAGCAGCAGTTCCTCTCTGCCATCAGTACCTGGATTGGCATGGCCATCGAAAATATACTGCTCAACCTCAAGGCAAGACGCCTGGCGATACTGGAAGAACGCGAGCGGATTGGCATGGACCTGCACGACGGCATCATCCAATCCCTCTATGCGGTGGGGTTAAACCTGGAGAACGTAAGCCTGACCATTGATGAATCCCCGATGGAAGCCAGGAAGCAGATCAACCGCTCCATCGGCGACCTGAACGCTGCCATTCGCGATATCCGCTCCTATATCCTCGACCTGCGGCCGCACCAGCTATTCGATGAATCGCTGATGGAGGGCATCCAGCGTCTGATCCTGGAATTCAAGGTAAACACCTCCTGCGAAGTTTTATTGCAGGGGCCAGCTGCCGGGCTTGAGGACCTGGGGAAATCGCAAGCCCTGGCACTTTTTCATATCTGCCAGGAGGCGCTGGCCAACATTGCCAAGCACGCCCATGCCAAGAAGGTGGAGGTGATCCTCTGGCTGGTCAGCGACCGGGCGCTTCTGGAGATCAAGGACGATGGGCGAGGTTTTGATATGAAGCAGGTCCGCACGAGCATTGGCCATGGGCTGGCCAACATGCACACGCGCGCCAGCAACGCTGGCGGCGAAGTGGACCTGACCTCGGAACCTGGCAAGGGCACATCGGTGCTGGCCTGGGTACCGCTGGTTCTGGAGGAATGAGTCCTCGCAGGATCACCGTGTGCCTGCCCTGTGGCAGGTTTTTGGTTTAATTGGGTAAAATTACTCCCATGGAATCAGAAGTCCACAGTGCGCCGTTGCAGCCTTCAGCCAAAGCCGCCGAGCGGGGGGAGCCCTCGTACGTGTGGCGGGCAGGTCAGGAGCGGCGCCTGGCAATGATCCGGGCTGCGGCCGGGGAACGTTTGCAAGGAACCATCCTCGAAAACGGCTGCGGGGTGGGCATGTATCTGAAGCGCCTGAGCGCGGATGCGGCTCTCGCTGTCGGGCTGGAGATTGAGCTGCCGCGTGCCCGGGAGGCTGCAGAACAGAAGCTGATGGTACTGAACGGCGCAGGGGAAGCCCTGCCCTTTGAGGGCGAAAAATTCGACCTGGTGCTCAGCCACGAGGTGCTGGAACACGTTGCGGATGACCGCCGCTGCCTGGAGGAGATCGTGCGGGTGCTGAAACCGGGGGGCAGGCTGGCGCTCTTCGTCCCCAACCGGGGATACCCTTTCGAAACCCATGGTATCTACATGCGGGGGAAATATCACTTTGGAAATATTTTCGGGGTCAATTACCTGCCGCGCAAATTGCGTGATAAGCTTGCCCCGCACGTGCGGGTTTATTCGGGGAAGGATCTGGAAAAGCTGATGGAGGGGCTGCCGCTGCGGGTGGTGGAGCGGACGGTGATCTTCGGCGCGTACGATAATATCATTGCGAAGTATCCACAGCCCGGTAAATTTCTGCGGGGCTTTCTTCAATGGCTGGAAAGAACGCCGTTTCGGGAGTTGGGGCTGTCACAATTTTGGGTCCTGGAAAAGAAATAAAAACACCATATATAAGAAAGGTTGAGCCATATGGAGATTTCCTTTCGAAATAATAATGACGATATGGAGGCATATTTTAATTAATACCTCAATGAAACAAAAGAAGGTAAACAATGGGCCAAACAGGTGAAATGGAATATCCAAATAGGGATTTTCTTATGTTTCGTGATTCTTTTTTATCCAATTGCACAGACAAGGGATTTTAATTCAATAGCATTATTAGTCGGTTTATTCTTGTTAGTTGAAATGATCCTGTTTGTCGTCACTAAATTCAGGCCAAAATACAATCCCGCAATGCGTGGCGTGAGAAATAGTATAAAAGATTGGTCATCGCGGGATTGGCAAATATTCCAGAGACGAAAAACGATAATCGCAGACGAAAACTGGCTTGAAATTGCTTCTAACGATGCAAATTATAAGTATAGATGGCAATTTATTGGCAGCATCGATGTTACGTCAAATTATATTTTTATTAGGGTAGGTGCTCCAACTATTGTTCCCAGAAGAGATTTCCTCACAGACCAAAGTTACAAAGATTTTGGAAATATGATCTTAGAATATTTTGAGAAAAGCAAAAAACAACCAATAAGCATGGATTAGATTCACTTATTATTTCACAATTAACAATTTAGAGCATTATCAAAATAATGCTAAATCAAAACTCCGTCACCCTTGCCATCTCCCGATACTGGCAGAACTTGCAATCCGGGGAGGCTTCCGGGGGTTCAGGTTCCGCGAGAACCGCGATCACCCCATCGATAAAACTCAGAAAGGCTCCCTCATCCCGCAGCAGTGGCTGCCAGCCGAAGTGCCCATGCAGGGCAAGCTCACCACCCTCCGCGAATTTCATCGTGTGCGGGGAATAATACGCCAGCCCCAGGTGGGTGATCGGGGAGCGGGCTAATTTTCCACTCAGGGGGTGCTCCAGGCAGTAGGCGTAGGCTTCCAACTGGCGGGCATAGAATGCGATATGGGCTTCCTTCGCCTCGGAGGTCTTGAAATCCACGATGCCGAAGTTGCCGTTGTCAAATTCCAGCAGGGCATCGAACTTGCCGGCGAAATAGACAGGCAGGTCGAACCCAGGCCGCGTTACCGGCTGCGAGACGATGAACTGCTCCGAGAAGAAGAACTTCCCTGGCGGAAGATCGGGTGAAAGCTCCTGCACGGATCGGTCGCGGTAATGGTTCTTCATCGCCCGGTCGATGCTGCTGAAAATGGAGGGGAATGCCGTGGAGGGACGGGAGAGCCTGCCCGTCACCTTCAGGTAAAAGCAGCGCTGGCATTCATCCCACAGAAAAGTAAGTTCCGATGGGCTGAGCTTCATGGCGTCCATAACCCTCCTTGGTACGATCGATTACTTGACCCGGAAATCGTAGATGCCACTCTTAACCGGGTAAGTCTTGTGGCACTTCAGACACTTCAGCTGCGGGGGAGTATCCTCCAGCGGCCCGAAGCCGCAGTTGGGACATTTAAAGATCGAACCGGAGTCCAACGCAGGAGTGGCATTAAGAGCTTTGGAACGGGTGAACACGCTGGGGGATAGCTGAAACAGGTTCCCTGTGGGCTGCAGGACGGAATCCATGCGCACCAGGGTCTTGAGCGGCAGGTGTTTCTTCAGGAACCCCGTGCGGAAATGGCTGACGGTGAGGGTCCTTTCAAGGTGGAAGCTGGCATCCGCGAGCCACTTACGAATGGCTCTTGGGTGGAAATCGAAATTCAATTCAGCAAATTCCACTGGCTCCAGCGTGAAGGGATCCCAAGATTGCCGTCGCAGCCAAATCTTAATATTGCCTTCAAATTGCGTTTGTTGGCATATTCAAGGATGAAGCAGGCTTCATTTCGCAGAGCGTCTTGCACCTGCTCCAGCGCCTGGCGCGGATTAGCCATGTGGTGCAGGGTGCGGATCATCGTGGCGCAATCGAAGGAGCCGGGCATGAAGGGCAGGCGGTAGATATCCGCGGCGACGAAACGGTAGCAGGACTTTTTCCACAGGCGCTTCTGGGCATGTTCCAATTGGCTGACGGAATAATCCAGCAGGACGATCTGCTTGAAATCACCATAGCGCAGCGTGTGGCGCCCCCCGCCTGCACCCAGCTCCAGCAGGCGTGATCCACCCGGCGGCAGCAACCTCCCGAGGGCGATGGATTCGACTTCGTCCTCGTAGGCACGCCCACCCTGTTCCCAAAAGGAGGTTGGGTAATCGGAACCTTCGTAACTACAAATTGGTGGCGTTTCAGTCATGGGAAATAAGTACGCCTGAACAGGTTTGCCGGCGGCGCCCAGAGGTGCCTCCTTACCGATGCTTCCTCTCGGACCTGTCGGGGTTCGGGGGTTTCTGCCGCGCCGGTCCCGCCCAGGCGCCGGATAAGGATACCCCAAGGCAGGGAGGCTGTCAATGAACCCCAGTTTTGTCCCTCAATCCTCGTAGTTGAATTTGATCACGGTCACCCCATCACCACCTTCACTTTCGTGCCCGCGCACCCAGCTTGAAACATGCGGTGATTTTCGCAGCTCGGTGCGGATGGCCTCGCGCAGCTTGCCTGTGCCTTTCCCGTGAATGATCCGTACGTAGGGCATACCCGCTAGGTAAGCAGAATCCAGGTAGTCCTCCAGCTTCGGCAGAGCCTCCTCGGCGGTCTGACCGCGCAGGTCCAGCTCCAACCCAGGGGAGGGATGCATCAGGGTGGGTACCTTACCCGCTGGTGCGGGTTTCTCAACCACCCCGGGCTGTGAGGTCTTCCGCTGAATATCCTCGCGGCGGGCGCGGATGTGCATTGCGCCCACCTGAACTTCCAGCTCTTCCTCCCCAAGGGTGGTGATCACCCCATCGGCTTTGAGGGTGCGCAGATGAACCTTCTCTCCCACCTTCAACGGGCCAGCTTTTCGCACCGGTGGGGGTTGTGGCAACGGCTCTGGCTCCGGAATTTCCTGCTCAATCCGTTCCAGCTCCTGCTGGAGGCTTATTACACCTTCGATGGGCTGCCTGGCCCTGGCTAGCTCACGGCGTAAAGATTCCATTTCGGCGTGCAGATCTTCCGCTTCCTGCCGAGCTTCGCCACGAGCGGTTTCCAACAAAGAGGCACGTTCCGCCTCAATAAGCTGCAGGCGGGTCTCCCACTCACGTTGGGCAGCGATTGCGCTCTGCCTGGCTTCCTCGGCTTCAACCCGGGCGGCGCGAGCCAGGTCGCGCTGGCGGTGGATCTCATCCAACAGGTCCTCGGCTTTCAGATCGCCCGGGTCGAGCATCGCGCGAGCGGAGGTGATGATCTCGTAGGAAAGTCCCAACCTTTCAGCGATGGCCAGAGCGTTGGAGCGACCGGGCAGCCCAAGGCTGAGGTGATAGGTGGGGCGCAGGGTCTTCAGGTCGAACTCCACGCTGGCATTGGTCACCCCCGGGGTGGTGTGGGCAAAAGCTTTCAGCTCCGGGTAGTGGGTGGCCACCAGGCATGGAATAGCCCGATCCACCAGGTTCCCCAGGATGGCGCGGGCAATGGCCGAGCCTTCCTGGGGATCGGTGCCAGCGCCCAGTTCATCCAGGATGACCAGCGTGTCGCGGTCCGCCATGCGCAGGATGCGGACGATGTTGGTGATGTGTCCCGAAAAGGTGGAAAGCGACTGTTCGATGGACTGTTCATCACCGATATCTGCAAAGACTTGGTGAAAGCAGCTGATGACAGAACCGGATTGGGCTGGGATATGCAGCCCGGATTGAGCCATCAGCGTCAGCAGGCCAACTGTTTTTAGGCTCACCGTTTTCCCGCCGGTGTTGGGTCCGGTGATAACCACAGCGTAAGTATCCTCATCCAGGTCGAAATCGATGGGAACGACCTTTTCAGGATCCAGCAGGGGGTGGCGGGCGTGGTAGAGGCGGAGGCTGCTGCCGGGGTGTTTCCCCCCCTTTGCCTTTCGGGTTTCGGGGATAAGCGGCTCACTTGCGTGCAGGTCCTCTGCGTATTTGGCAGAAGCCAAGGCCAGATCCAACTCCGCGAGCGCGATAAGGAGGGCGTTGAGCGCAGTGGCATGAACACCCACCTCCGCGGAAAGCTCAGTCAGGATGCGCCGTTCTTCATCCCTTTCAGCAAGCTGTTTTTCCTGCCATTCGTTGTTGAGGTCCACCGTCGCGAGAGGTTCAACAAACAGCGTTGCACCGGAGGAGGACTGGTCGTGGACGATCGCGCGCATGCGCCCTTTGAAATCCGCCCGCAGGGGGATGACGTATCGACCCCCGCGCTGGGTGATGATGGCCTCCTGCAGGATGGGGGTGATGCGCGGATCCGTGATCATCTTTTCCAGCTTGCCCATCAGGCGGTCGTAGGCTGTTTTTAGCTCACGACGGATGGTAGCGAGCTTTGGGGAAGCGCTGTCACGGATCTCCCCGCGCTCATTGATGCAGCGGGAAATCGCTTCAATCAACCCGGGTGGCGGTGCCAGGGTTACTGCGATCGCAGCCAGAAGTGGGAATTTGACCTGGTTTTTTTCAAAGTACCGTCCCAATTCACGGGCGGCTTCGAGAGTGGACTTAACCTGCATCAACTCTACCGGGTTCAGAACGCCACCGCGGGCAGCCAGATCCGAAAGCGGGCGGATATCCGATGAACCGCCAATGCTGACTTCAACATTTAAGCTCAGAAGCAGGCGTGCCTCGGAGGTGGTCTTCTGGCGTTCCACCACGGTTTCCCACCTGGTGGAAGGCTTGAGCGCGCGGGCAAGTTCGGTGGAAGCACTAAAGGAGGTGCAGGCAGCCAGCCGATCCAGTACCTTGGGATATTCCAGCACCTGCAGGGTCTTTGCGTCCATGACGTGCAAAGTCTACCATGATTCCCCGGCAGCCTTTCGCCTTCGATGATGGCAGCGAAGGGGATTTGCTATAATGAAATCACCATGGATAACATCCGGGGTGCATTGGATCGTCTGACCACGGAGGGAGACCTCTGGGAATCAGATTCGGAAGGAAAAGGCTGGTGCCTTGCCTGTGCCCACCGCTGCCATATCTCCCCCGGGAACCGGGGCATTTGCCAGGTGCGGTTTAATGATGGTGGGGAGTTGCGTGTTCCCTGGGGGTACGTGGCCGGGCTGCATCCCGACCCGATCGAGAAAAAACCCTTCGCCCACTTCCTGCCCGGCGCCAAGGCGCTCACCTTCGGCATGCTGGGCTGCAACCTGCGCTGCGATTTCTGCCAGAACTGGCAGACTTCCCAGACGCTCAAAGATTCCCGCGCGGAAGCGTTCGGCGAGTACATCGAAAAGATGAATGCAGATGATGTGGTTTCGCTTGCCATTCAAACCGGCTCGGAGGTGATCGCATCCTCTTATAACGAACCCCTGATCACCAGCGAGTGGGCGGTGGCGATTTTCCGCCAGGCCAGGCAACAGGGCATACGGACGGTGTATGTCTCCAACGGATTCGCCTCCCCTGAGGCAATGGAATATCTCGAACCCTGGCTGGATGGCATGAAGATCGACCTGAAGGCAATGAACGAGAAAAGCTACCGCGACCTGGGAGGCCACTTGCAACCGGTTCTAGATACCATCCGCTCCGCCCGAGAAAAAGGGATGTGGGTGGAGGTTGTCACCCTGCTGATCCCAGGTTTGAATGATGACCCGCAGGAACTCTGGGATCTCACCTCCTTCCTTGTCTCGGTATCACGGGATATCCCCTGGCACGTGACGGCCTATCACCCGGATTACAAGCGCTTTGAAAATCCACCCACCAATGCAGCAGATCTGCAGAAGGCAGTCGATATAGCCCAGGAAGCCGGGTTGCGCTACGTCTACGCCGGCAACCTGCCGGGCAGGGTGGGCAGCCTGGAGGATACCCACTGCCCAGGCTGCGGCACTGCGGTGATCCGCCGCAGGGGGTATGCCATCCTTGGCAATACCATCACAACCGAAGGAAAGTGCCTGGATTGTGGCGAATCCATCGCGGGGTTCTGGCGAAAATAATAAATTACCGGGCGGGGGTTATGGACCGGGATAGACCGGTTGGGTTGGCAAGGGTGTTCGAGTTTGCTTTGGTGCGGGCGTCTGGCTGAGGATGGGGGATGGCGTGGAGCTGGGGCGCTGCACCCCGGGCTGGATCCAGACCGTGGCGGTTGGAAGTGGTTGGCCTTCCCCGGTGATATCGTTGACATAGCCCACCGAACCAGCGCACAGCCCGGTAAGATTCTTGCTCAGCTTTTCCCAGATGAGCGGCAAGCCATCGCGGGCGGTGATTTCCAATGCATCCGCCATGCAGCCTGCTCCGGAGTTATAGTTCGCCAGGGTGAACTTCCACAGGTCTGTGAAGGACGCGGCTTTTCCAGGGGTTTGACGGGTAACGTTATAGACCATCCGCCCCACCTGCCCGCAGTTGGCACGCATATTCTCAGCAAACACCTGGATGCTGAAGTTGATCTTGGAAAGATCGATGCCCATATCGCAGGTTGGGCAGGTGGAATTGACCCCATCCACCAGGGATAGGCGCAGGGTTTTTTTATGCTGGTCAGATAGACCGGCAAAACCGACCGCGCAGGTTTCCTTGTTCAATACCAGCGGGCAGTAATCCGCATAGAACTTGGTATTCCACAGTAGCAGAGTGTCTGCTCCCTGTTCTGTCATCTGCCCCAACCCAGCTTCATCGAAATTTTCATACATGCCCGGCCAGAACTGACTTTCCTTGCTGAAGATGCGCTTTAACAGCTCGGCGGGAACGCCTGAATCGTTGGAGATATCGAGGATTTCCTGGTCGAAACGGTTCTGCCAATCGATCACCTGCGGCATTGCTTTTTGGATGCCGCACTCGTTGGCGCTGTGCAGGCTGGTCAGGCCGTTATTTTCGCAGGTGGAGGCATCCACCGCACCGCGCTCAATGAGCATCCCCGCCAGGAAATAATAGGGAATGGCAGATTGAAGCCCCTCCACGCTATCAGGGGAGGTTAGCCATTCGGGCAGTCCACCGAGATCGGGGAAGGCCATCCAGGTATCAGCGCAGCTTGGCAGGGTGGCACCCTGCCACTGGCTGCTGATCACATCCACAAACCAGAGGGCATCATCAGCGGAGTCCCCCTCGGGCGACATGAAATCCCCCCAGGGAATTACCCGTACCTGGGCGCTGTATTTTGGGCTCGAATCGCCAAAACTTGAATTAGCCCAGAAAACCACCTCGCGCCCATCATCTCCGGTGGCTTCCAACGGAATTGTGCAATCCACCCCGGCGCATTGGAAAGGTTTATCACCGATGCGGCCGGCGATATCCAGGATCAACTCGTTGGGCAACGGTTCCTCGGCATGGAAGGTAAGGTAGGGCGGGGAGGAACAGCGGTTATCGTATGGTTTCAGCTCGCAGCCGGTGACGGTGACTAACACTGTGGCAGGGGGAAGATCCACAACCACGTCTTTCCTGGCAGGCTTTGAACCAACCTGTTGCAGATAAAGGCCTCCGCAGGTATCAGATGCACACGCCCCAGTCTTTTTCCAGGCTTCGTAAACCTCGGTTGTGCACTGAGCGCGGATCTCAGCCAGGGTTGGTTGACCATCCGTTTCGATGAAAAGTGTGCATGCGGGCTGGTTGTTCGAGTACCAGCTCAACCACCATTCGTATTGGGTGTACTCCACGCTGAGGGTTGTGCGCCGGTCGGGACCTTCCAGCGGCGGGTCGGCAGCCTGAACCATCCGTGGAGGGAAAATCATCATCACGGTCAGGCATAAAACGATGCTGGAGAGGAATACACGCATCAAAATGTTACCACCCTGCAATTCTATAGCTCCAATCGCTGGAATTTCAGTGTAGCACGGGCGAGTCAAAATCACAATAATTCATGCAGGTATTAACAAAGATGTAAACTCCTCGCCAGGTCATTGACAATGGCAAAATTAAAAGGTAGGCGTACGGGTTGGAGTGGGTGTTCTGGTTTCGGTGCGGGTACGCGTAACCGTGCGGGTTGGTGTAATTGTGCGGGTGGGAGTGATCGTGGGAGTGAGGGTGATGGTGCGGGTGAGCGTCTGCGTAATAGTGGGGGTGAGCGTGGCAGTCGGGCTGGTGGTGAGGTCGTGGACGAGCGTGATCACACGCTGGGTAAGCGGCTGGGATGCGCCAAGGAACCCCAGCATTGCCCCAAGCGAGTCGTGGATCCCGGCTGTGCGCGGAAGGAATACCTGCGCTTCGGTTGAACCGGGCAATTTCCAGGTTTCCAGCGCCGTTGCGGGAAGCTGGAAATACCGGATGCGGCCTGGATCAGCCAGGTAGAGCGCCAACGGGATGGAATCGATCACCTCGTTGTAGCCCAGGCTGGTGTCGATCCGGTCCCGGTAGGTTTGATAGAGCCCCGGGAGCAGGCTGAGGTTCCCGCTTTCCGCCAGACGTAGATAGAGCGCTTGCAACAATTCCTGCTGGCGCCGGTTTCGGGCGGGTTCCTCCATCCCGGAGCGCACCCGGAAGTAACACAGCGCTTTTTGCCCGTTCATGTGCACCCGACCTTCCCGGACCGTTCCACAGGAATCCCACAAGTCTTCGGAAACGGTCAGGTCCACTCCGCCCAGTCCTTCCACCAAGTATGTGAAAGCATCCAAGGGGATGACGGCGTACTTCTCGGGGCGGATGCCTAGATTGTATTCGAGGGTGGTGAGCAGGCTTTCGATACCCCCGGAAACATAGGCGGCATTAAGGCGCTGCATGGTCAGCCCGGGGATATAGACGAACAGGTCGGGTGGCAGCGAGATCAAAGCCGCTTTGGCTGTGCCGGGATCATAGAGCACAAGCATGAGCGCGTCGGTGCGACCTTTGTATGGCGAGGGTTTATCACTCCCTACGAGCAGGATGGAGCGCACTCCCGATGGAAGTTCCAGTCGTGGAGCGGGGGGTGGGATGGCTGTGGGCATGGATAATGCAACCGGAGAAGGGTAATTCATCCAAACCGGCAGCGTCCGGGTGGGCAGCGGTGTTAAGGTGACTATCCCTGTGCTGGTTGCAGTTGCCGTTTCCGCAGCGATTGGTTGAATGGCAGCCTGGGAGCAGCCTGCAATGATGATCGCCAGGGTTATCGCGCAGAATCTTATATATAAACGCATAAAAAAATTATAGCACGGCAGTTTTTGGTACCTTTCTAGAGCGAATTTCGTTTAATAAATGAGCAACCGTCGTCTTCGTTGGGTGTTCAATCCTGTAAGAAGTGAGACCAGTTCTCACGGGAAAGAGAAAATCATGTCTGGAATTGTGTACGTTCTGGTGGCAATCATCGGCTTGCTCTTCGGAGCCATGAGCCTGACCAGCTGGAAGAAATAATTCCTGCAGGGATATTTCCAGCTGGTTCCTGATACCACACGTACCAACCTGACGCGCGGAGTGTGAACCGCCTAAGAGGCCATTCGAGAGATCGAAGGCCTTTTATTTATGCAGAGAGCAGTTTGAGTATATGGTTGGTATGATCCAGCTCATGCCAGATCGCAACGCGTAGCAATTTTCGCGGAGTCCAAAATTCTCCGCTTTTCCCGGTCACCAGGGAGGAATCCTCGAGGGTGGGCAGGATGGCATCCAACTGAGCGCGAACAAGCGGCAGGCTTTCGAAGACGTCCGAGGGCAGGTCATCGCGCCGGCCGCTGGCGAGGTCGAGCCGTGAAAGATACCAGAACTCCGACCTGGCAATATGGCCAAGGATGCCGCGAAGGCTCCATTTTTCTCCTGGCAGGACAAGATCGAAGCGGTCAGTTGGTATCGCGCCCATTAATTCCATTAAATCCACCCGCGTCCATTTGAGGAGCTGCACCCCGCGCTCGATATCGGCCTTTCGCAGCGGCTTCCAATCATGGCGGAAAAATGCATCCACCTCGTAGCCGTTCTCAGCCAGTTCAAAATCTCCATCGATCGTGTAATCCTCGAAGGTCTCCACCAGGCGGATATCAAAATCGCGCAGGTCCGCGATCCAGCTATCGGAAGTGTGGCTCTCCAGCCAGGCTTTATACCCCAATACTGCCCGCGGCATGGTCGCCAGCGCTTCGGACCCGCTCCCGCCGAAAGCAAAACAGCCAGGCATATCCAGCGCCCAGGCGAGCGAGCGGTGTTCAAAATTATTTTCCAGACCGATGCAGATGATCACAGAAATAATATAGCATGAATCAGGTTTAATGGTTGATCAGCTGATCGGGAAGCGGAAAGAACAGGAAATTTATTATGGGTTGATCCGGGCTGGCGAACGTTAAAGGTCATAAGAATTCTTATTGACAGAAAATGAGGATTCAATGAGAAACCGATTGGAAGTCTCCTAAAACCTACGGTATGATTAACCTCTGGTTGTCAAATTTGATCGACGGAGCGGATCCTGATGCCTTCGACGAAACCTCAAATTATGCCAGAAGCCATCCCCCCGGCACCAGAAACCTGGCGTTCAGGTTTCCGCTTTATCCTGCCGGTCCTCCTAAAACCCGTCCGCGGGCTCAAGGAAATCACCACGCGGGATAGAGCTTTCTGGTTGGTTCCCCTGCTGGTCATAAGCCTGGCCGCCCTGCTTTCTATCCTGGTGGCTGGTCCCCTTCGCGGGCAGCAATCCCAGGATGGAACGAATCTGCCTCCCGATTTCCAGTATTACACCCCAGAGCAACAGCAGCAATTCACGCAAGCCCAGCAGACGGGTGCTTCACCGCTTTTCACATTCGTCTTCCCGGCAGCAACCCTGCTGGCAGGTATCTGGATAAGCTGGGCGCTGCTGGGCGGGATGCTCCATCTGGGACTCACCCTGGCGGGCAGTCGCAGCTCCAGCGTTAAATCCCTGAACCTGGTCGGATGGGCCAGCCTGCCCTTCGCGGTCCGTTACCTGCTGCAGGCGGGGTACATTCTTTTCACGCGTAACTTGATCTCCTCGCAGGGACTCTCCGGTTTCAGCCCACCCGGCTCCTTTCTTGGCGCTTTCCTCGCCCAGGTGGATATTTTCCTGATCTGGCAGATCGCCCTACTTTTTATCGGCGTGCCGCTGATCGCCGGGATGTCCAGGCGCAAGGCCTGGCTGGTCACCGCTGTTGTGCTGTTCATTCTACTTTGCCTGGCTTCCCTGCCAGCTTTTGCCGGTTCCAAGCTTGGCGGCGTTGGTCCCGTTCAACCTTTCTTTTTCTAGGATTCTATTTCTGTAACAATTATGGCAACCAGGCATTACGTTCGAATCTCCGACCTTTGGAAGACCTACCAGATGGGCACTGTTCGGGTGGATGCCCTGGCGGGTGTGGATCTGGAGATCCCGCGTAAATCCCTCACCGTGGTGATGGGTCCCTCCGGCTCCGGCAAGAGCACCCTGCTCTACCTGCTGGGCGGATTGGACCGGGCGAGCTACGGGTCGATCGAGGTGGATGGGCAAAAGCTGGAGGAGATGGACGAGAACGCGCTGGCTATCTTCCGCCGCAGAACGGTGGGGTTCATCTTCCAATCCTTTAACCTGATCTCCAGCATGGACAGCCTGGAGAACGTTGCCTTTCCCATGCGCTTCGCAGGTGTTTCTGCTTCACAGCGGCAGGGGCGCGCCATGGAACTGCTCACCAGGGTGGGATTGGAGCAGCGTGCGCGCCACAAGCCCACCGAGCTTTCCGGCGGGCAGCAGCAGCGGGTGGCAATCGCCCGTGCGCTGGTCAACGACCCGGGCCTTATCCTGGCGGATGAGCCCACTGGCAACCTGGACCGCTCCAGCGGGCACAGCATCATGCAGGTGCTCTCAGAGCTGCATAAAAGTGGACGCACCGTGCTTGTGGTAACCCACGACCCGCGCATGCTGCATTTTGCCACCCACACGGTCTTTTTGCTGGATGGAAAAACTGTTACGCGAACCGAATACGAGGAGGCGGACCTGGAAAGGATCCAGGCTGCCGCACAGGAGTGATTGCTTCCATGAAAAAACCCCTTCTATTGATCCTAACCTTGATCCTGCTCGCCAGCTGGCTGATCCCGCCGGAATTTCCCGTGCAGGCAGCTACAGGGATCGTCATTCCATCCAGCGACAGCAAATCCGGGTTGGCAGGGTCGGTGGTGGCCTATACCCTGGTGGTGGCGGTTTCTGATTACACCTCCGATTTCACCCTCAGCGCCTCAGCCATCTCGGTCAACGGGTGGTCCACCAGCGTCAGCCCTGCCAGTGTGCTTGTGAGTGGAAACGGGGATTACTCTTTCGGGGTGAATGTGACCATCCCGGCCTCACCCTCGGTCAGCAGCGATTCCGCCCAGGTGAGCTTCAGCGATGGCTCCACCACCCTGGCCACCGCGCTGCTTACCACCACTGCGATCTTCCCCTCCCCCACTGCCACGGTCTTTTCCCGCCCGGTTGTGGTTGTTGAATCGTTCTCAGCGAATACGACCTACGTGACCCCGGGTACTAATTTCACCCTCACCCTGAACCTGCGTAACAATGGCGGTGCGCGCGCCTCTAATATCCTGGTCTCGTTCGAGGGACAGGATTTCGTTCCGGTGGATTCCGGCGGGGTGATATCTGTTGCATCCATCAACCCCGGGGGGAGTGTATCAGTCAGCCAGAACCTATGGCCCAACACCTCGCTTAGCGGGCAGCCCATGGGCATCCTGGGGGTGAAGGTTTCCTACACTGATTCGATCGGCACACCCTACAGTGAAAGTTTCAGCCTGGCGATAAACCTGGCATATCCGCAGAGTATGTGGTCCGGAGCGCCAACACGCACACCCACGGCGGTGGCACGCCCGCAGCTGGTGATCCTATCCTACAAAACCAGCGTTGACCCCCTGCAGCCGGGTACGGTGTTCGATTTGACGATGGAAATCGAAAACCTGGGCACAAGCACCGCACGCTCGGTTTCAATGGTCCTTGGCGGCGGGGTCATCCCGGATTCCACCGCAGGCGGGACACCAATACCCGGGGGCGGGGGCACCTCCTCCGGAGCCGATCTTGCCACCTTCGCCCCGCTGGGCAGCTCGAACGTGATCTTCCTCGGGGATATCGGGGTGAACGAGAAGATCTCCACAACCGCCCAGATGATCGTCAACACCACCACCGCCCCGGGCGCCTATTCCTTCAAGATCTCGTTTACTTATGACAACACCAGCGGTTTTCGCCTGGTGAACGACCAATCCATCACCCTATTGGTGATGACCCTTCCCCAGGTGGAAGTCGGGTTTTACCGCAGCCCCGACCCGTTCTATGCGATGAGCCCTGGAACACTGCCGCTGCAAGTGACCAATCTGGGGCGTAAGCAGGTTGTTCTTGGAAATATGGTGGTCTCCACCGAAGGCGGCACCGTGGAAAATAACACCGCCCTGGTTGGCATCCTGGATCCCGGCGGATACTTTACCCTGGATTCGATTCTGACCCCCGACCAGGAGGGACCGCTGGAGCTGACCGTGAGGATCAGCTATACCGATGATTTCAACCAACCGCGCGAGATCGAGCAAATATTGACCGTGGAAGTGATGCCCGCCATGGAGATACCAATCCTGGAACCTGGGGAACTACCCCCCGACGCGGTCCTTCCCCCACCCGAGACCTTCTTCCAAAAGGTACTACGCTTCTTCCGTGGACTTTTCGGGTTGGATAGCGCCGCACCGCAGCAGGAATTTCCGGGCGAGTTTGCCCCCGACGAAACCCAGCCAATATATGGTCCCGGTGGCAAGGGCGGCTAGGTTTTCTAATTCATAATATCCATGAAGTTCTTTGATCTGCTCAGGTTGATCGCGGAAAACCTCAACCGCCGCAAGGGACGTGTGGCGCTCACCGCCGTGGGCGTGGTTATCGGTACCGCCGCGGTGGTAGTGCTGGTTTCCCTCGCAATTGGGCTGCAACAGAACTTCGCCCGCAACCTATACGGCATCAGCGACCTGACCCGCATTGACGTGTACCCGGGATATCCAAAAGAAGCCGCCATGGGCCAGATGATCACGCCAGAGCAGATGAAGCTGCTCACTTCCGATGCGATTGTCGCCATCGCTGCCATCCCGGGAGTGGTGAAGGTCATTCCGCAGGAATACTCCTATGCCGGCGGTATGTTGAAGTTTGGCGCGCTGGAATCGTACGTCAATATTCTGGGCGTGGGGACGAACGACCTGGCGGATCTGGGTTATAAGGCCGCGAGCGGGAGCACCACCCTGAACAAGGGCACCACCGTGGTCGGCAGCTGGGTACCACGGAATTTTTACGACCCGAAATTACGCCCCGGGCAGCCCACCCCCGAGCCGCCCCTGCTGCAGGATGAGACCCTCAAATTCACCCTGATCAAATACAGCGAGGATGGAACCGAAATCCGCAAGACCATCCCCCTGAAAGTGACCGGAAAACTGAGCGAAACCCGCGGGGAATCGGACGGCTCCATGTACGTGACCATGGAGGAGATGACCGCCTGGAACGAATGGGTGCGCGGATCGCGCATCAATCGCAAGAAGGAAGGTTACGGGCAATTGATCGTGCGCGCCTCCGACCCCGAAGTGGTGCTGGATGTGACCCAGCAGATCAACGACCTGGGCTTCCAGGCCAACACCCCGCAGCAATATTTGCAGCCGATCAATAACTTCTTCATGATCCTGCAGTTGATCTTCGGCGGCATTGGGGCCATTGCCCTGCTGGTGGCGGCCATTGGCATCGCCAACACCATGACCATGGCCATCTTGGAGCGCACCCGCGAGATCGGGCTGATGAAGGCCGTCGGCGCAACCAACCGGGATGTGCTCAGCATCTTCCTGGGCGAGGCAGGCGGAATCGGCTTTGTGGGCGGTGTGGGCGGCGTGGTGCTGGGCTGGCTTGCCGGGCAGGTGATCAATATCGTGGCGGTCACCTACCTCACCCAGCAGGTCTCGCAGACGGGCGGACCCCCGCCTAACTTTGCCATCTCCACCCCGGTTTGGCTGCCGCTCTTCACCCTGGCCTTCGCGACAATGGTGGGCTTGCTCTCAGGGCTCTATCCCGCCCTGCGCGCGGCCACACTTGTGCCGGTGAACGCGCTCAAGTACGAGTAGGGCAGGCCGCGATCTGTGCACCCCCTTGCGGGGTCGCGGTCTTTGCACCCCCTTGCGGGGTCGCCCCCCTTTTATTTAAATATTTCCTTGTTGTTCTCGGGAAAATCATTTATTTTTGAAGTGGCGCACGACTTTGCAACCCTACACGAATAAATATTGGCAAAATTCCTTTCGATCGGTCTTATGACTGTTTCTTTTTTCACCCGCCCTACGAAAACCAGCGAAAAAGATATCAGGGGAATATAATTATTTTCAGGCAGGCGTAAAATGACTGTGAATGATCCATCAACGCTGGAAAAAAAGAGCAGGAACAGATTGGCAATGCGGGGGGTGGCTTCCACGATCCTGATCCTGATCGTTATGGACCTGGTTCTCTTCCTTTCCGCTGGCACGCTGGCTTGGCCGGCAGCCTGGGTCTTTACCGGGCTCTACGGGGCTTTCCTGATCGCCTTCTCTTTCTACACCTCCTTCAATGACCCGGGTCTGCTCAAAGAGCGCGGGCGAAAGGCTGGGAACGTCAAAGCCTGGGATCTCACCATTGCCCGCTTCTATAACCTCCTGCTTTTCGCGCTGTTTATAGTCTGCGGACTGGATACCCGTTTTGGCTGGAGCAGCATGCCGCTCTGGCTGCAGGGGGTGGGTCTGCTGGGCATCGTGCTCGCCGCAGGACAGATGTGGCAGGTGGTGAAGGAAAACACCTTCCTTTCGCGCTATGCCCGCATCCAGGATGACCGCGGGCACAAGGTGATCACAACCGGTCCCTATAAACGCGTGCGTCACCCCATGTATGCCGCCTCCCTCTACCTGTTTCCCTGTATCGCGCTGACGCTCGGCGCTTTCTACGGTCTGATCCCCGGGCTGACGATCACGGTGCTGTACGTGATCCGCACCCGCCTGGAGGATCAAATGCTCCTCGAGGAGCTTCCCGGGTACCGGGAATACGCGCAGAAGACGCGCTTCCGGCTGGTCCCGGGGGTGTGGTGAGCTTTCCGCGATCCGGTATAAAATTAATCATCCCTTCCTAACGGAGACCGCATGCCCGCACCTCAGGCCATTCTCGATCTTGTCCAGCGCTTTCATTACAATCAAGTGGTTGAACGATCGCTCATAGAAAAAGGAACCATTATCCTGCAAAAATGCAATCCGGATTACGAACTTTACGGGCTGACCGAAGAAGAGATCAAGATCGTGGAGGGGTAGTTTGTTAGGCGGGAACCGAAATTGTTCCCGAGGTTTTATTAAGCAGGTCGTAAAAGCGGTGACCAGCCTGCAGTTGCCCGCCATGCCCATTTATATTTACGGAAAACCGCGCGGAAAAACCAATCCCTGGAACCTGGCGATTTGCTGTTCAGGGAATTTATCGAATTAACAACTTATGAGCCGCCCTCTTTCTTTGTTACAACGTCCCGACATTGCTGACATTTTTCTCGTGCTTCAACTTCCGCTTTTCCTTGATGGTCAGCTTCGGCTTCTTCTTTTGTTCTTTCTTCCCCTTGTCGTTTTTTCCAGTCGTAGCCATTTTTTCTCCTGTTTCAATCATTACCCAAGTTACTAATTAAGATTATCACCATTGAAATTTATATGCAAGGTCGATAAAATCTGCAGGAAAAAATAATCACCATTCAGTCAAACAAAAATCCAGCAGACATTTGTCCTTCCTGCGAAATCAAAAAGAAATTTTTATCCCCGGGATATCCGCGTCGATCCGTTCCGCTCCCAAATACCGGGCGAAACCCGTGAGCGCGGTGGAGATAGCTCGCGTCATCCCAGCGTTTGGCGCGACCTCCGGCTCCCACCACCAGGAGGGTACGGAGAGGATCTTTTCCGCGCGGTCGAATTTCAACTCGCAGCGGGCAATAAAAGCCTCCCCATAAAGCACCGGCATGGTGTAAGACCCATACACGCGTTGGGCAGGCTTCTTATAGATCTCCCACAGGTAATCAAACCCAAAGATCGCCTGGATCAGCTTCCTATCCCAGAGAAGGTTATCCAGCGGAGGTAGAAAGGAAACCCTCGGGGTGCTTTTCCGGGGGCGGGCGGTTTCCTCCAGCAGGTGCTCGTCGCTGGCGCGCAGGAGGAACTGCATCCCCCCCAGGCTTTCCACTTCCACTGCGCGAGCCATCCCGGCTTTCTGCAGGCGGTCCAGTGCGCTGCGTCTTTCGTGCGCTTTCATCCCGAAGATGCCCAGCCAGTAATCGCTGGAAAGGGTCTGCGCCAATCCAAGCCCGCCGATGCGGCGTAAAACGTGCCAATCGTGGTAATCCGCAAGCGTTAAGTGGGGGTCCGGGGCGGCGAGGATGGCGGCAGGCAGCACGCGCTCCACCAGGTCATAAGTCTTGCGGTTGCCCTCCCGGGAGATGATGGTGACGATGCCGGCTTTATTGAGCAGGTCCAGGGCAGCCCGATCCAAGCTAACCGGCTTGCCCCAGTCCCAGAGGATGGATTCGCCTGTTTTGGGGAGATGGCTGCTATCCTTACTGCTGCTACGCATCTGCTTCACAAGCTGCCAGGCGTGAACCGATTCGGGGGATCCGTTATTGAGGTGGTTTTCCAGAACGCGCTTCCTGCGGCGCTCGAAGAAGGGCCAGTCGGCTGCAGGAAAGATCGACCACATCTTATCGAAACCTTCCACCAGAAGGTGCTGATCGTGCAGCGCGACGGCAAGCATCTCCGGGCGGTATCCATTGATCCTTACCTGCAGGAAAAGATCAGGGTTGCGCCCGACGAGATTTAAGGGATCGAACTGGATGCATTCAAGGCTCCGGAAAAGGTCCGCCATCCCGCTTTCGGTGGAAAGCGAGCGGGGAGGGTTGAGCTGCTGGCAGGCGAGGAGAAAACGCCGGGCGTGGGGCAGGTTGAGTTTAATCGGATCGGATTGCATTTCGGCGCGAACACCAGAAGAATATATGTTCTATTCTATCATGCAAAAAGGGCGAGTGTCACTAAAATCATCCAGTTGAAGACGATTCCCCCTGGGAAGAATAAAGCTGGGGGTGGGTTTCCCCCACCCCCAGCTTGCATTCATATTGTTCGCCGATTATTCCTTTTCGAATTGGATCGCGACCAATTTTCCGGTGAGCAACTGCAGCTCGCTGCCGTTGTTCACGATCTGGAAGGCATTAACCGTACCCAGGTTGGAAAGGAAATCCTGCTCGTCTTCCATGATCGCGGTGTCGCACATCATCATACCGGTCGTGATCCCCGTGATGGTCATGGAAAAACCATTCGTAGTGTAAGTGGCGGTGTAGGTGTTGCATCCGGCATTGCCTGTCAGTTTTCCGGAGGATTCAAACTCGGCGGTCTGCTCTGCGCCGGAGGTTGGCGGGCTGCCCTTGATGGACTCAACCACCCAGGTGGGGCCAACCAGCCCCGCTGCCGGATTGGTGGTAGCGGTGGGCGGAGGCGGCTGCGTGGCGGTGGGTGGCACCACAACGGTGGCGGTGGGCGGCACGGCTACAGTGGCGGTGGGTTGGGCTGGTGCCGTTGGGGTTGCCTGCACCGGGGGTGTGGCTGTGGGAGGTACTTTTGTGGGCGGCACCGGTGTGGGTCCGATCACTTCGATCGCCACCCAAAGCCGCTGGCCAAACCCGAGATTCTGGCCATTGAAAATCTGCCAGTCGGCGTCATAGCGCCCCGGTGTGGAAGGCGCGACAAGGTCCACATAAATATCATAGAGCGATCCCGGGCTCACACTGCCCTGAATGGCAGTCGGCTGCCCGTTCATTTGCGCCCCGGAGACAAACTTCACATAGTATTTCGAATCCCAGGTGCAGGTGCCGGTATTGCGAACCTGCCATCCTTTCCGGAAGGTTTGGTTAGAGTTCAGATCCGGGAACTCGGTCCCGTTATTATTGCCCAGGTTCAGGTCACGGACGAATTGCATGGCGTCCACGCAGCCAGCCGGCGCGGTCGGGGAAGGTCGCGGGGTTGCGGTAGGCGCAGCCGGAACTGTGGTTGGGGTGGGGATGGGGGTGGGTACAGGCATGGCATCCGCCGGATCGAGATTGAGATAGAGCTTTTGCAGGGCGGCGATCACTCCCTCGTTCTGAAGCTCTGTAAGCGCCTGGTTAATCTTTGCGGTGAGTTCATTCCCGTTTAAAAGGATGGCAATGGCCATGCGCTGCGGAGAAAGCCCCTGCCCGACCAGTACAACATCAAAAAATTGCGTGGCTGCAATTGTTGGCTGAAGGTCCCCCATCACAAGGTCCAGGCGGCCAAGGCTGAGGTCGTTGACCGCGTCCTTGGCTTGCGCGTAGACGAACATCTGGTTGGGGCTGATCAACCCAGTGTTCACCAGGTTGTTTTGCACCCAGGTTTGATAGACGGTGCCGCGCTCCACGCCAACCCGCTGGTTGGCCATATCCTGGGGGGTTTTCACCGATGTGATCGGCGCGCCCTTCTGTGCCAGGATGCCATCCACACCAACATAGTAGATATTGGAAAAATTCACCGCGTTGGCCCGCTCGGGGGTGACGGAGATGGCGGCGATGGCTGAATCGATCTGACCCATCTGCAGCGCACCCTGCAGCCCGTCAAAGGCGAAATCCTGGATATTCACCTGCACGCCCAATTTCTTGCCGATCTCGTAGGCGAGGGCGATATCGAATCCATCCAGGTTGTGGTTTTCGGTGTAGTACTCAAAGGGAGGATACCCGGAGGAGGTTCCCACCATCCAGACCCCGGAATCTTTGACTGTCTGCCAGGAGGTATCGGCACTGGAAGGCGGGAGAGGCGTGGGCTGGGGGGTGAGATTCTGGCAGGCGCGGAAACCGACCACGACCAGGAGCAGGACGAGAAGAACCCCCAGGATGCTATAGAGCAGCACCCGGGATCTTTTCTTGGGTGGTTCAGGTGTGGCGGTTTGAGGAAGTGGAGAGGTGGTCATAACGACTCCTTTCAAATACGGTTCTTGGACTTTTTAATGATTATACAATAACACTTTTTGGGGGAATTTCGCTCAAAAAAAGTGGAATCTCCCATTGCAATCATTTGGTCTGTTTGATAATTAATACACGGCGATAACCATCAATGGCTCAGGGAGGGGTCGGTGTTGGGGTGGGGGTTTCCGTTGGCGTGGCAGTGGCGGTAGAAGTAGAGGTGGAAGTTGCTGTTGCGGTGGCTGTTCGGGTGGTTGTGACAGTGCGGGTGGGCGTGATGGTTCGGGTGGCTGTTGGGATGGCTTCGACCATCACATACAGCGGGTTTCCGAAGGGATAGTTATATGGATTGAATAATCGCCATTCGCCTTTGTACTGACCGCTTGAGGAAGGCGCAACCAAATTTACGTATACATCATAGGTCTGACCAGGATAGACATATTTTTGAATCGCAACGGGTTGCCCGCCCATCTGGGTCCCCTTAACGAACTTGAGGTAATAATAGGCGTTCCAGGTGCAGCTGCCGGTATTCTTGATCCGCCATCCTTTGGAAAAACTTTGCCCTGTTGTCACATCCGCGTAGTATGTCATGCCGCCGTCGCTGTAGGTAAGATCCTTTACGTAGGCCATCGAATTGGAGCAACCGGTTGGACTAGGCATCGGAGGGTAGAGCGTAAAGGTGGGATATGGCGTGGTGGTGGCAAGCGATGGCGTGGGCGTATTGCCGGTCGGCTGGTTTCCATCGGAGCCGGGAACGAGGTACACCTTTTGGAGTGCCGCGAGAACGCCCTCATTCTGCAGCTGGATCAGCGCGTCATTCACTTTCCCGGTGAGTTCGCCGGAGTCCTTCTTCAAGGCGATCGCCATCCGCTGCTGGTTTAATCCCTGTCCAACAAGGGTCACGCCAAATGATTTCGTGTAAGCGATTGCAGGTTGAAGGTCCATCAACACCAGGTCCAGCCGGCCAAGGCTGAGGTCGTTGACCGCGTCCTTCGATAGGGCGTAGACGAACATCTGGTCGGGGGTGATCAAGCCGGTATCCACCAGGTTGACCTGTACCCAGGTTTGAAAAACCGTGTTCATCTCCACGCCGATCCGCTGACCAGCCATATCCTGTGCGGAGGTCACCGAGGTGATTGGGGAGCCTGTTCGAGCCAGGATGCCATCGACACTTGAAAAATATACATTGGAGAACGCCACCTGCTGTTCGCGTTCCGTGGTGACGGAAATGGCGGCGATGGCAAGGTCTACCTGGCGGGATTGCAGCGCTGCAAAAAGGCTGTCGAAGGGAATATCCTGGATGTTCACCTGTACACCCAGCTTCTTGCCCAGTTCATACGCGAGTGCGATATCGTAGCCATCCAGGTTGGCGGTCCCGGAATAATCCTCGAAGGGCGAGTAGCCAGAGGAGGTGCCCACAAGCATCACGCCGGATTGCTGCAGGACGCTCCAGGAATCATCAGCTGGCGTTTGGGTGGGGGGAGAACCCCAAATATCCCAGACCAAGCGTGCACCCAGCACCCCAGCAAGGAGCAGGGCTGCCAGACCGCAAACACCGAGCAAAATGTAAAGCAGTACCGGCGTTTTCTTGTTCGTCTCACCAGGAAGTTGCTCAGGCGTGTTAGACATCGGATTTCCTCGGTTTTTTCCCAAACATAAATATTATTGGGATGGGTGCTTCTATAAAAAGATCAACTTTTTAATATTCTACTTTGATTTTCATCCTTTTTCACGGGTATTTGGAATACGTCAAGAAATCAAAAACGATGGCAGCCAGATAGCCGCCATCGTTATCGGATTATTTTCTACCCGCTCAAAAAGTTATCTGGCTTGAAACTCCAGAACTTTTGTGCTGCCGCGGAAGAGCTGCAGGCTGCTTCCCGGGCTCACAGTGAACCGATCCACCTGTTGCAGCAGGGAAAAGTATTTGCTTTCGTCCTGGCTGACAGCCTCATCGCACAGGGCTTTTCCGGAGGAGAGGCCGGAGATGGAGATCATTGTGCCCTGGACAATATAGGAAGCAGAATAGGGATTACATCCTCCGTTCCCCTGCATGCTCCAGTCGGCCTGGAAATTGGCATCCATCGTTGCGCCAGAAGCGATGGGGCTGCCTTCCATTGAAGTGAGCACCCACCTCGTACCCATCAACCCCGTGGCGGGGTGTGAAGTGGCTGTCGGGGGAGCGGCCGTGGGGGGCACGGCAGTCGGCGCCGGCGGGGTGGCTGTGGGCGGAGCCTGGGTGGGTGGCACGCTTGTTGGTCCTACCACCTCGACCATCACCCAAACTCGCTGCCCGAAGGCGAGATTGTTGCCATTGAACATCTGCCAGATTCCCTGGTACTGCCCGGGTTGTGATGGGGCGACGAGGTCAACCCACATATCAAAGTTCTGTCCGGGAGCCACATTGCCCTGCACGGCAGTATTCTGTCCATTCATCTGGGTCCCCGATACAAATCTCAGGGAATAGGTTGAATTCCAGGTACAGGTACCGGAATTCTGGATACGCCAGCCCTTGCGGAATCTCTGGTTGGGGTTCACATCCGGGTAGAAGGTTCCATTGCCATCACTAAAGGAGAGATCGGAGATGAACCGCATACCATCCACGCAGCCGACCGGGGTTGGGACGAATGTGGGCGTGGGCGCGGATGGAGCCAGGGTTGGAACTGGGGTGGGGACAGGCTGTGTATCCGCCGGATCGAGGTTCAGGTATTCCTTCTGCAGCTCAGCGATCACGCCTTCATTCTGCAGCTGGATCAAGGCGTCATTTATCTGCCTGGTTAGTTCATTCGCGTTCAATTTCATTGCGATCGCGAAGCGCTGCTGGTTGAGTCCCTGCCCCACCAGGACGACATCAAAATTCTGGGTGGCAACGGTGGAGGGGCGCAGGTCCGCCATCACCAGGTCCAGCCGGCCGAGGCTCAGGTCGTTGACCGCATGCTTGGCCTGCTCGTAGACGAACATCTGGTTGGGCTGGATCAGACCGGTGTTCACCAGGTTGGTCTGAACCCAGGTCTCATACACTGTGCCTCTTTCCACCCCAACCCGCTTGTTGGCCATATCCGCAGGGGTTTTCACCGAAGTGATCGGCGATCCCTTCTGCGCAAGGATGCCATCCGAGCCAACCAGGTAGATATTCGAGAAGTTCACCTGGGTCGCGCGTTCGGGGGTATCGGAGATCGCGGCGATGGCGGCATCGATCTGGTTGACGCTAAGGGCAGCGCCGAGGCCATCGAAGGCGAAATCACTGATACTCGCCCGTACGCCCAGCTTGTTCGCCACGGTGTTGATCAGGGCAATATCAAAGCCGTCCAGTGCATATTTTCGTTGTAATACGCATAGGGGGGGTACCCGGAGGAGGTGCCCACCAGCAGGACACCCGAGCGCTCCACCTTGGACCAGGAAGTGTCTCCCTGCGGTGCTTCCTCGACGGGCGGGGTAGCTCTGGCAGCCGAGCATGGTCAGAACAACGAGAAGCCCAATCAACGAGAACCCAATTGATACTAATTTTTTCTTTGAAGATCCCATTTTTAACATTTCTCCTTTCCCAATCATCGCTTTATTTCGACTTATTCTATCTAATATGTTGATTATAACAAAAATTGGATGCATCTTCCAGCATCCAATTGTTAATGATAATGAGAGGGTTATTTGCGCGGTTTTTGGTTTTTTTCGCGAGATTTGGGTTCCGGGGTGGTTATTTCGGATAGGTTTTCGAGCGATGGAAGTGGCAGGACAACCGTGAAGGTGCTGCCCCTGCCGAGCGTGGACTCCACCTGGATGGAGCCGCCGTGATTGCGGACGATCCAGAAAGCGATGGAAAGCCCCAGCCCAAAGCTATCCTCTTTTCCGCGTTTCCGCGAGGTATCAGACCGGTAGAAGCGTTCGAAGATGTGGGGCAGGTCCTCGGGTTTGATCCCGGGGCCGGTGTCGCTGAAGGAGATCAGCGCAGTCTGCCCGTTTATGCGCAAATCTAGATTCACTTCCCCACCCGCGGGTGTATATTGGATGGCATTGCCGCCCAGGTTGAGGAAAACCTGCTTCAAGCGGTCGCGGTCGCCGATAACCTCCACCTGGTCGATCTCGTGAATATGAACTTGAAGGCGGTCTCCAGCCAATGTGCGCATTTGTTGGAAGACCTCCAGTAGGAGCTTATCCAGCTGCAGCGGCTTCATGTCCAGCGGAAGGCGGCGGGATTCGGCCTGTGCGAGCAGGAGCAGATCACCCACAAGGCGGGTGAGGCGGTCCACTTCCTGGTCGATGGAGGTGAGCGATTCCAGGTCCACCTTGCGCAGCTTACGCATGAGCGAGACGTTACCCTTTATGACCGTCAGGGGGGTGCGTAATTCGTGGCTGACATCGGCAACAAAGCGCTGCTGGGAACCGAATAATTTTTCCAACCTAGTAAGTGTGTCGTTGAAGGCACGGATCACCTGGCCGATCTCATCCTCCGGGTCGCCCTTGAGCGGGATGCGGCGGGAGAGATCGTCGGCCTGGGTGATGCGCGTGGCGACCTCGGTCACATCCTGAAGCGGGGCCAGCGCCCTGCCGGTCACGAACCAGCTGGCCAGCCCGGTGAGCAGCATGGTAACAAAGGTGAGCGTAATCAGGATGAAAGAAAGCGAGCTGCGGGTAAGATCCAGCAGGGTCATGTTGACCGCCACCTGTAAGGAGGCGTTTGGACCCAGGATGGAGCGGATGGGAACATTGATGACCCGAAGCGGTACCCCGTTGATGACCGTGGTGTGATAGACAACGCTGCTCACCGGCAGAGAGTTCGAATCAAGTGGAATCAACAGTGATGCCGGTTTGCTGATCTGGAGCTTGTTGCTTGAATCCCAGACCTGGAAGAAGAAATTCTCTCCTTCCGCCACGGAAGGAACGGAGGAGAGCGCGAAATTTCCATTGGGGTCCACCCGCAGGCTGCTGATCAGTTCCCGCGAGGCTGCCTGCAAGGAAGCATCAACCTGGCGCATCAGGTTGATGCTTACCAGGCTATAGACAAGGGTTCCAAAAATGAGAAGGATTACACCCAGCAGCGAGGAATAGAGCAGGGTGAGCCGCAGGCGGAGAGACATCAGATCTCTTCGCGCAGGGCGTATCCAACTCCACGGGCGGTATGGATCAGGCGGGGTTCGCCTTTTTCCTCAAGCTTCTGGCGCAGGTAGCGGATATAAACATCCAGGACGTTGCTCTCGCCGCCAAAGTCGTATCCCCAGATGCGGTCGAAGATCAACTCGCGAGTGAGCACCTGGTTCGGATGGCGCATGAAAAGTTCCAGCAAATCGAACTCGGTGGCAGTGAGTTGGATGGTTCTCCCGCTCCGGTTGGCAAGGCGGGTGGAGGTATCCAGGGTGAGATCGGTAAAAGTGAGCACGCTGGCCCGGTCAGATTGGGTGCGGCGAAGTAAGGCGCGCACACGGGCAAGAACTTCTTCCAATTCGAAGGGTTTGACCATGTAGTCATCCGCCCCAGCATCCAGCCCGAGCACCCTATCCTGGATAGCGTCCTTGGCGGTGAGCATCAGGATGGGGAGATTGGAATCGGTGCGCAATTGCTTGCAGACTTCTACGCCATCCATCCCGGGCAGCATCAGATCCAAAATGACCAAATCCGGGTGGTTCTGCTTGGCTAGTTTCAAGCCTTTCTCACCATCCAGGGCAGATTCGACCTTATATCCTTCGTACATGAGTCCACGTTGAAGGACCTTCACGATGGATTCATTATCTTCAATTATCAAGATGAGCTCGTTCATAAGCCCCTCCCTTTTTGTGATTATATACCACAATTTTTAATCTTAGACTGCCGAACTATAAAAGTTATGTTAGAAAGGTTATACACCCCACACCAGGGATTGGGCTATAATCCCAGCCATGATGCAAGCCGTCCAGGTCAAACCGAAGGAAGGTCTACAACCGCAATGGATTTCAGACCAGGCAGGGCTGCACCGGCTTTGCGCGGACCTGCGCGAATGCCGGCGGGTCGCCATGGATACCGAGTCGAACAGCCTGTTCGCTTACCGGGAAAGAGTATGCCTGGTGCAAATTTCCTCCAGCCGGGAGGATTTTTTAATCGACCCACTCGAGCTGGATGATCTTGGCTGCCTGGCGCCAGTAATGGCCGATCCGGCTGTGGAAAAGATATTTCACGCGGCGGAGTACGACATCATCTGCCTCAAGCGCGATTACGGGATGGCGTTTAAAACAATATTCGATACGATGCAGGCAGCCCGTATCCTGGGGGTGCGGGAGGTCGGCCTCGGTGCTATCCTGGAGGCGGAATTTGGGGTTCAGCAGGATAAGCGCAATCAGCGCGCCAACTGGGGTCAGCGCCCCCTTCCCATCCAGATGCTGGATTATGCCTGCCAGGATACCCGTTACCTGATCCCGCTGCGTGACAGCCTGGCGGAGAGGCTGAATGATCGCGGGCTGATGGGATTGGCCATGGAGGATTTTGCGCGGTTATGCAAGGTAAAAGCCGCAGCATTCGAGGAGCGCGAACCGTGCTGGCGCATCCCTGGAAGCCAGGCGATGGATGGACGAGAACGGGCGATATTGGGGGAACTTTGTGGAATGAGGGAAGCGCTCGCCAGCACCTCAAACCGGCCACCATTTAAGATCTTGCCCAACGAGTGTCTCATTGCGCTGGCAAAGACGAAACCAAAAGTGAAAGATGACCTGGAGGGTATTCCCGGATTGAGTCCCAGGCTGATTGACCGCTACAGCCGGGAGATCCTCGCTGCGGTGGAAAAAGGTCGAGCTGCAGCCCCCATCCCCAAACCGCTACGCTCCCCGCGGCCGGATCAAGCTTTCATCGACCGCCTAGACCGTCTAAAAACATGGCGTCGGGACGTGGGAAAAAAGATGGAGGTGGAGTCTGACATCATTCTTCCCAGGGATATCCTCGAAGCGGTCGTTGCCAGGGATCCAAAGGATATTTCCGATCTGAAGAAGGTTATGGTCGATGTGCCGTGGCGATTGGAGCATTACGGCGGAGAAATCCTTTCGGCCTCGCTTGGCAACAAGGAGAAAAATTCATGAAGATCACCTTCAATGGCGCTGCCAGGGATGTCACCGGTTCCCAGTTCCTGGTGGAGGTCAATGGTAGCAGGTTGCTTCTGGATTGCGGGCTTTACCAGGGTAGGCGTGCGAACACGTATCTCCGCAATCAAAATTTTCGATTTGATCCGAAATCGCTGGATGCGGTCATACTTTCGCACGCGCACATTGATCATTGCGGGAACCTACCCAACCTGGTCAAACAGGGGTTCAACGGACCGATATACACGACGACTGCCACTTCCGCGCTCACGGCAATCATGTTGAAAGATAGCGCCCATATCCAGGAATCAGACGCGCAGTACGTGACCAAAAAGAATTCCAGGCGCGGCGAACCGCCTGTGGAGCCTCTCTACACCATCGCAGATGCCATTGCTGTAGAGGAGCATTTCCGTCCGGTCAAATACGGCCAGGAATTTAACCCGGCGGATGGTATTGAAGCCCACCTGGAGGATGCCGGACATATCCTCGGCTCGGCCGGGATTGTGATGGACGTGGAGGAAAATCGCAGAAAAACCCGATTCCAATTCTCCGGGGATATTGGCCGCCGAAACCTGCCTCTTATCCAGGATCCGGTTTACCCAAAAGGCGTGGAGACACTGATGATGGAGTGCACCTATGGTGATACTCCCAAGCCAGACCCGCGCGAATACCACGACCAGCTTCGTCAGGTGGTGCAGCGCACCTTCAATCGCGGTGGCAGGGTGATCGTACCGTCATTCGCGCTCGGGCGCACCCAGGAGCTGATCTTCGCCTTCAACCAGATGCTGGCGGATGGCGGGATCTCGCCTTTCCCAGTCTATGTGGATAGCCCCCTCGCAGTGGAAACCACAAGGGTATTTGAATCCTTCCCCGAGTATATGGACCGCGAGACAAAGGAATTCGAGCGCAACGAAAACCACTCCGCGCTCAAATTCCAGCAGTTGCGTATGATCCGTTCGGTGGAAGAATCGAAAGCCTTGAACGACCAGAAGGGACCGATGGTGATCATCAGTGCTTCTGGAATGGCAGAGAACGGTCGCATCCTGCACCATCTGCGAAACAATATCGAGAACCCGCGCAACACCATCCTGATCGTCGGGTGGCAGGCGCCGGATACCCTTGGAAGACGCCTTGTGGAGCAACAGAAGGTAGTGCGAATATTTGGCCAGATCTTTGAGCGCAAGGCAGAGGTGGTGACCATCAACGCCTTCTCCGCACACGCGGGGCAGGAAACCCTGCTGGAATACGCGCTCGCCACCAGGGATACCCTTAAGGAATTGATCCTCGTACACGGTGAAAAGGACGCGGCTGACGCTTTCAGGGGATTGCTTTCACAAAAAGGGATAAAGAACGTTCGCTACCCTGATCTTTATTTAGCGATGGAACTATGACCAAAGAGGAGGTTTAATCGCTGATGAATTCTCCCACGTTGGATCCTCGCCAAGGTTCCAGCCGCTTCTGGATATTAATCACCGGAATCATTCTGGTTGGTATTTTTCTTACCGGGTTGGGGGTAGTTTATCGAAAAATCAAGAATCGCCCGCTTAACCCCGTCAAGCAAACCCAGACTTTCGTTTTCAACCATGCGATCGACCTCGCTACAATGAACGCCAGGCTGATCAAAAAGATAAATCCAAAGGATGGGGAGTCGTTGGTTTTTGTGCCAGCGGGTGCATTCAAGATTGGGGCTAATACCTCCTTTGCGCATGAGGTATATACCGATCCCTTCTGGGCATACCAGACCCAGGTGACCAACGCGATGTTTGCCCGCTGCGTGGAGAAAGGTGAATGCAAAAAATCCGCCCTCCAGGTAGATATGCATTATCCAGATCCGGCATATGCGCAACACCCTGTCGTATATGTGACCTGGTACGACGCGCTTGAATATTGCCAGGCACAGGGCGGGCGATTGCCGACCGAAGCAGAATGGGAAAAAGCAGCCAGCGGAACGAGTGGCAGGTTCTACCCATGGGGTGAGATCTCGGCTGGACCCGATTTGACTAATGCGGATAATGTTGTGGGCGATACCACCCCGGTGGGAACCTATGCAGATTATCCAAGTTATTACGGGTTATTTGATATGGGTGGCAACGTACGCGAGTGGGCAATGGATTGGTACAGCGAACCGTATTACGGGGAATCCCCCTGGGATAATCCTTCCGGACCGCAAACCGGTGAAAAAAAAGTGCTGAAGGGTGCTGGTTTCTTCGATTCGTATCCGTACGCGCAAACATCCGGACGGACAGGCCATGTCCCGGGCTCACCGGGAATAAACCGAGGTTTTCGATGTGTTATCCCGATCCCGACACAAAACAAACCATGAACCACATACAGGTAAATGGTTCAAAGCCTCAAACGGGGAGGTTTGACCGTTCTTCCCTTCCAGGAGGTTCGGCCGGTCACCGTCAACCAGAATGAAGCGGCTGCCATGGCTTCAAACCCGATGATCAATACGGGGTAAAAGAATCCCATCCAGGCAGGCAGTTTTAAACGAGAAAAAACAAAGACCCAAATAAACCAAGTGAGGCAGATGCTGGTTGCCGCTTTGAGGATTGCCATGTCTGGAATAGCGCTTCCGAAGATACCCCCCAGGACCACCACAACCGGCTCCAGGAAGAGGAATGCCAGCCAAAGCCAGACGAAAAGGTAAACCAGGATGCGGTATTCAAACGCCGGGAATAGGTTCTTGGCCAAACCACGGAAAACCTGGCTGGAATTTCGATACATCCGGCAGGAGATCAGGTTGGTTATATCCATCACCCGCCAGCGCAATCCATTTTCTTTTATCCCGCGGGCAAGCTCCAGGTCCTCCACCATGCTTTCCCGCACAGAGGCATGCCCGCCGATCTGCCGGTAGGCCTCCCGGCGGAATACCATCAACTGCCCGACAGCCGCGGAGAGTTCTTTGAAACGGACTGCATATGCAACCAAAAGGGGATTGAAGGTATAGAATGCCCAGGGAAAAAGTGGGACCAGCAAACGCTCCGACCAGGTACTCCATTTCCTGTCGCGGTACACCGGTGAGCAGGTCTGCTTTTTGGAAATCCATCACCCGAATGATATTCTCCACGGAGGCAGAAGCGTGCACAGTATCCGCGTCGGTAAAGAGCAGAATCTCTCCACTGGCTGCTTCAGCCAGTTGGTGGCAGGCCCAATTTTTTCCCCTCCAACCGGGGGGAAGGGTTTTTCCGGCCAGAACGCATAGTTCGGGGTGGACGCTCTTTACCTCCCGGATCACACTGGACGTACCATCCGTGGATTCATCATCCAGGACGATCACCTCAAAATCCGGGTAATCCTGTCCCAGGAGTGATTCCAGGCAGGCACGAATGCTGCTTTCTTCATTCCGGGCAGGGACGAGGATCGATACTTTTTCGCGCACCAGGATTCTTTGACAACCTCGCCACCCGGCGAAGGACCAGCCAGTTGGATAGAATGATCAGCACCAAAATGGATTGGAAAACAATAAACCCGTTTAGAGCGCCGTCGGTGAAATATTCAAAAAACGCCTGGCTCATGCAGACCCCGGGTGAAAGCGGTGGTGCAGGCGGGGTGGGCGATTTAAGAAATCTTTGTGTTTGATAGCCAGAATAATTATCTGAGCGATCATGATGAGCGGATAAACAGGCGGGTACTGCCATAGAAGAATGGAGATTAGCATGGCGGTCAAAGCCAGCATCAGTGCCCACCCTTCGGAATCCAGGAAAAACCTTCCAGCCAGGACGGTGACGACCGCCACAAGGGGTACTTGCCAGGTGGTCAGACCGATCCAGGTGCCAAAGGTGACAGCGACAGCTTTACCACCTTGAAAGCGCAGGAAGGGGGAGAAGGCATGCCCGAGAACAGGCGCGAACCCGGCGAGGAAAAGATCGAGGGGAGCCCCGCCAAGGAGTTTTTGAACCAGGAGTGGGGGAATGACCCCCTTGGTGATATCCAACAGCATAACGAGCACCGCAAGCGTCTTCCCCCCTGCGCGGAAAACGCTGGCGGTGCCGGGGTTGCCATCCCCATATTTTCGTACGTCCCGATGGAGAAAGAGCTTTCCCAGCCAAACCGAGAATGGCAATGAGCCTGCCAGGTAGGAAAAGAGAAAAACAAGAATGGGCTGGATGATTGCCTGCATGGTTTTATTATACCGACAGGTTGGGGAGAAGCCCCCACAATATTTATAAAGTATAATGGACGCGCTTCATTCGGAGAGGTGCCGGAGCGGCCGATCGGGGCGGTCTCGAAAACCGTTGTGGCCCTTGTGGTCACCGTGGGTTCGAATCCCACCCTCTCCGCCTCACACAAACCGTTTGGCTGCGAGGGTGCAATTCGCGCGACCCTCTCCCTCTCTAATATTTCTTTCAGCTATGAGGGTGCAACCAGCGCGACCTTCTCCGCCTCGCATAAAATCGTTCCACTTCGGGGGTTCAAACTCCCTGATCCCCTCTGCCATACTTCACCCGCGATGTCACAAATTCCACGACACTCATGACAGATCATTTTGTATCTATCGGAAAATAAAATATTGAGTATGTCATTGGTTTCTGTGGATAATTTCATTGACTGCAAGTCAGAATATTCACAATCAAATAGTAATACTGCCTCACCTCAACATTTCTCCAGGGGTGGTCACATGTACAGGTTGGTCCTGACAGGTTGAACAGGAAAAATTCATCCTCTCATCCGATGTAGATGGATTGGATAGGATTATCATAAAATAAGGTTCAATAAATTCTCGTGGAGGATACAATGTACAAGATCGCTATGCTCCTGGTGCTTGCCTTCGGGTTTTTAGTGCCGTCCTGCAGACCGGAATCAAAAGCCCTGGTCAGAGGTTCGGGAAATATGACTACCGATACCCGTCCTCTTGCATCTTTCCATGGGGTGGAGCTCGGGCTCCCGGGTGATATGGAGATCACGCTCGGGAATACAGAATCGATCACCATCGAGGCTGAGGAAAATATTATGCCTTTGATTGAAACCGAGGTTAGAGGTGGGATCCTGAACGTGGGGTTAGTCCCTGGGGCAAACATTCAGCCCACGAAACCCATCAAATACAAGTTGACCTCCAAATCATTCGATCAATTGACTACAGACAGTGTTGGCTCGATCAAGGCACCTACTATAAGCGCAGAAAATTTTAAGGCAGTGATCAACAGCTCAGGTAACATTGAACTAGGTGGTTTAAATTCCAAATCGGTAAATGTGGAAATTAAGAGTATTGGAAATGTAAAGATAGGGGAGGGGGAGGTGACAAACCAAACCGTCACAATTTCCAGTTCGGGCAGCTATCTGTCTCCGGATCTAAAATGCGCCACCGCCACAGTGACGATCGATAGCAGCGGTGATGCAATCCTCTGGGTGACCGATAAAATAGATGTGGTGATCAATAGCAGCGGTTCGGTGCGTTATTATGGAGACCCAAAGGTAAAATCAGAGGTTAATAGCTCGGGGTCGGTCCAGCCGCTAGGGCAAAAATAATCGCCGATCTCTTCAGGTTTTCACCCCTTATTTTTCAAGGAGAGACCATGGATGCAACCGTAGTTGAGGTAAGGAATTTTCGGAAGATGTATAAAGACCTGGTGGCCGTTGAGGATATCAGTTTTGAGGTCCGCAGGGGTGAGATCTTCGGTCTACTTGGTCCGAATGGGGCGGGTAAAACGAGCACCCTGGAAAGCCTGGAAGGCTTGCGGCAGCCCGATGGTGGTTCCCTGCGCATCCAGGGGATCGACCCAGCCAGGCAGCCCGGAAAATTAAGGGATCTGATTGGCGTCCAACTGCAAGCCTCCACCTTGCCCGCCAGCATGACCCCTCTTGAGGCGATGCGCTTCTTTTGCACCTATCACCGCGTGGCACCGCGGATCGACCTGTTGGAAGAATTCGGGCTCGGCGAGAAGTTGAAAACCCAGTTCAGTATGCTCTCCACTGGTCAACAGCGCCGTCTGGCTCTCGCCCTGGCGATTGCCCACCAACCGCCCGTGCTGCTGCTGGATGAACCCACCGCAGGATTGGATGTGCCGGCGCGGGTGGAGTTGCACTCCCGGTTGGATAAATTGCGCATGAATGGTACGACGATCATTCTCGCCACGCATGATATGGCCGAAGCGGAGAAAATGGCGGATCAGGTGGCGATCCTATTAAATGGGCAGATCGCTGCTGCGGGCACGCCCACCCAGTTGACTGCCCGGGGAGCGGGGTTGGTTAAGATTTCGGTGGCTTCCAGCGCTTCCAGTTTGCAACCCGGCGGGGAGAATTTCCCCGGGGTGCAGCGGTGGTACTCTGAAGGGGATTACACCTATTTCTTCAGTGAAGATGCCGGGCTTTCGGTACCAGCAATCCTCGAATTCCTGAAGGACCGGAACGACGCCCTTGTGGACCTGCGGGTGGAGCGGCCTTCCCTGGAAGAGCGGTTTCTCGAGATCACACAGGATGCCCCCGGGAAAGGAGCAGAATAGCCATGACTGCATTCTTCCACTACCTTACCTACGATTTCAAGAACGGTCTCCGGGAAAAATCACTGCTGCTGCTAAACTACCTGTTCCCTCTCGGTCTTTTCATCATGATGGGTTTCCTGCTGACCGGTGTGAACCCGGATTTCAAAACAACCATCATTCCTGCCATGATCATTATCTCGACAATGTCGGTGACGCTGCTCGGAATGCCAAACCCGATCGTTGCGGATAGATTGGCAGGGGTTTACCGCAGCTTCAAAATCAATGGAATTCCGGCAGCTCATATTCTGGCCATACCTCCGCTGGGGAACCTGGTGCACGTGATCATCGTCTCGGTTTTGATAACAATACTCGGGTACCCGCTCTTTGATGGTTCTCTGCCGGTGAATTGGCTGGCTTTCGTGGTCATCGTCCTGGTGCAATTCTTCGCCATGGCTGGGTTGGGGATGCTGATCGGTGTGATCTCACCCAATGGAAATGCAACCGTCCTTTTCAGCCAGCTCATTTTCCTGCCCTCGATGATCATCGGGGGTCTAATGATGTCTTTCGATTTCCTTTCACCAGCCATGCAGCGGATTGCGCTGTTATTGCCCGCAACCCATGCCATGAACGCCTTTCGGGGGTTGGCATATGGCTGGGAAACCAGCTTCAACCCGGCCTGGTCGGTTGGGGTTCTCCTCGCCGGAGGGCTGATCGCCTTTACAATGGCTGTTGTGCTCTTTCAATGGGATAACCACAATCCAAAACGAAGCCGGTCACCAATTCTGGCGGTACTGGCACTGGCGCCATATCTGTTCGCTGTAATTCTTCATTGATTATATGTTAGTCGATCAAACTACTGCCGGGATAGAATCCCCGGCAGTTTTTTCTTGATAATCATCCACTAATTGTCCAGAAGGTTCCAGCCCGTTTTCACCTAGTTTCCTTGACTTCGCATTACGCTCGGGTTATACTTTCGCTCGCTTAACCATTTCATAAGGTTAATTATGAGCGATTCCACACCATTTTCCGAGATCCTCAACGAATGGACGGATATTTTTTTCCGCCGCTCGTTCCATGATGGAAAAAAGTTCATGGATAAAGAAGGGCTCTCCCCAACCCAGGTGAATACCCTGATGCGCCTCCACCACTGCGGAGAGAGCGGTGTGACGGAACTGGGCGAATTCACCGGGGTGACCAATGCCGCCGCCAGCCAGATGATCGACCGCCTGGTGCAGATGGAGTTGATCCAGCGCGTGGAATCAACCGCTGACCGCCGTTATAAGCAACTATCTCTCACCGAAAAGGGTGAGCAGCTGCTGCAGCGTGGTTTTGAATCCCGCCGGTTGTGGCTGAATGAATTGACAGCTTCCCTCGAACCGGACGAACAGTTATCGATTGCGACCGGGTTGAAGATATTAACCGCCGCGGCGAAAAAAAACGAGATCCCTTCAGCTTTCCCTAAAAAAAGTAAATGCTAATTCCATCATTATGAAAACCATCTTCCAGAAAGGAAGTTCGATTTGAACATAGCCCATACTCATAAGGGTAAAACCAAAGGCAAGCCGGATGGGGTCCGGCGGGCGATAATCTACCTGAGGAATTTGAAAGGTTTGGCGTTTCTGCCGTATTTCTTCATGGTCGTGGCCACCTTTGCCCAGCTGGCAGTGCCGGCCATGGTACGCAGGGTGATCGACGCGATCACTACAGGCGTCACATCCAAGATGCTGCTGGAATGCCTTACCCAAGATCCCAGCCCAGTTCATGGATGCAGCCCTCCCCAGGATCCTTTCCTACCTCAACCTGCCAAGCGGGTGGAGTGCGGAACAGCTGACCGCATACCTGGCTGCTACCGTGGAAAAAGCCCCCAGTGCGCTGCTGGTGGCAGGTATCTCCATAGTATTGTTCGCTGCGATCCGTGGGCTTTTCGCCTTTCTTCAAAGCTACTGGGCGGAGCGCAACTCCCAGTCTATGGCATTTGATCTGCGTAATGATCTCTATTCCAAAATTCAACGACTTTCCTTTTCTTATCACGATCGCAACCAGACCGGGCAGTTGATGGTGCGCGCAACGGACGATGTGGAGAAAGTGCGACTTTTCCTGGGACAGGGTCTTCTCCAGCTGGTCGGTGCCATCATGCTGCTTTCAGGCACATTGATCATCCTTTTCACCTCCAACGCAAAACTGGCGGTCTATACCCTGTGGATCCTTCCCGCGGCGGCGATAATGTTTATGATCTTCAGTGGTGCCGCCCGGCCGATGTTCACCATCATTCAGCAAAAACTCTCCATAGTCAATACGATCCTTCAGGAAAACCTGGCTGGCGCCAAGGTGATCAAAGCCTTCACCCGCGAACCTTCGGAGAGGAAAAAATTTGCAGCAGGGGTGGATGACCTGCTGGTCACCCAGCTGAAGATCGCACGCCTATTTTCCTTTCTTTTCCCGATCGTTTTCCTCATCGCCAACCTGGGACAGGCCACGGTCCTCTATTATGGAGGTCAACAGATCATCCTGGGCACGCTCTCCCTGGGGCAGTACCAGGAATTCAGCCTCTACCTCATCTATCTTTTTCTCCCCATCGCCCAGTTCGGGTTCATTATCACCCAATACAGCCAGGCATCCGCTTCCGCCACCCGTGTTTTTGAGATTCTCGATGCGCAAAGCGACGTGGTCAATAAACCCGACGCTCAGGACCTCCCCTTCGTGGAAGGCAGGGTTCAGTTCGAGGAAGTCACCTTCCGTTATTACAGTGGCGGTGAACCGGTGCTGGATGGGGTGAGTTTTGATATTCAGCCAGGGCAGACGGTCGCCCTGCTGGGTGCCACCGGCTCTGGCAAGACCTCGATCATCAACCTCCTCCCCCGCTTTTACGATCCCACGGAAGGCAGGGTGCAGATCGACGGGTACGATCTGCGCGAGGTGTGCCTGGATTCGCTTCGCCGGCAGATCGGCATCGTGCTGCAAGAGACAACCCTTTTTTCCGGCACGATCCGGGAAAATATCGCCTTCGGCAAACCCAATGCCAGCACAGAAGAGGTGACCGCCGCCGCCATGGCAGCCGCGGCACACGATTTCATCATGTCCTTCCCGCAGGGGTACGAGACCCCGGTTGGCGAACGCGGCGCCACCCTTTCCGGCGGGCAAAAACAGCGCCTTGCCATCGCCCGGGCACTTCTACTCAATCCCCGTATTCTGATCCTGGATGATTCCACCAGCTCGGTGGACCTTACCACCGAGGCGGAGATCCAAACCGCCCTGGATACTTTGATGAAGGGGAGAACAAGCTTTGTGATCGCCCAGCGGATCACAACGGTGATGAATGCCGATGTGATCCTGGTTCTGGAAAAAGGAAAAATTGCCGCCAGGGGTACGCATGCGCAATTGATGGAAGAGAGCGAGATTTACACTGAGATATACCACTCGCAGCTGGCTGGCACCGAGAAATCGGAAATTAGGGAATAGCATCGGGATTCAACCCGGTTAAGGAGTAAACATTATGATGGGTGGAGGCGGAGGCCACGGGCCTCAGGCAATGTTGAAGCAGGAAGTGTTCAAACCCAAACAGGTGGGCACCACTCTGGGTAGGTTGGGGCACTACCTCAAACCTTTTTGGTGGATCGGCATCCTGGTGCTGATCATGATGGTCATTTCCACCTGGACACAGGTTACAACTCCCAATGTTATCGGGCAGGTGGTGGATTGTTTCCTAACTCCTGCGGTAGGCGCAGCCACGGGGAACGCCTTTCCGGGGATGGAGTCGGAATCCAATTCGCAGCAGAACTGCTGGCTTGCGCAGCCTCCCCAGGGCTTCACCCAAACAGTCGTTCAGAAGAATGTACACCTTCAACGGATTTTCCGTTCCTCCCGCCGACCTGGGACTTTTACAGACCGAGCAGCGCATAGAAGGTTTGGGGAGGATGATCGCGGTGCTCATTGTCTTCTTTATCATCGGTGCGATCACTGCCGGTTTGACGGCCTACGGCGTCACCTGGGCGGGGATGCGTGTGGTGCGCGGAATGCGCCTGGAAGTGTTCGATAAGGTTCAGATTTTACAGATCGGGTACTATGCCGAGCACGAAGCTGGCGATCTGATGAGCCGCATAACGAACGATACCGAGACGATCCTGCAGGCAATGAACTTTGCCCTCATCAACGTGGTGAGCGGCGTGCTGCTGCTGGCGTGGACGACGTACGTGATGTTTAGTATTAGTTTGTCTTATGCCCTGCTCAGCATGGTGACCGTGCCGTTGATGATCTGGGCGACCACCTATTTTTCCGGCCAGGCGCGGAAAGCATTCCGTGAATCCAGGAAAGAACTGGGGAATGTAAACGCAGAGCTGCAGGAATCCATTTCCGCTGTTCGCGAAGTGCAGGCTTTCAACCGCGAGTCGGAGAATATCGAGCAGTTCCAGGTCACCAACGCAGCCAACCGGGATGCCAACGTAAAGGCTGTCTCTTTTACCTCCGCCCTGGCACCCACCCTGGAAGCGCTCGGGTACCTCTCCCTGGCGATCGTAACCGTGGCAGGGGGCATGGCGCTCCTGGGTAATGGCATGCTCTTTGGAACCGCCATCTCGATCGGTCTGGTGATCACCTTCGTAGGGTATGTGCAACGCTTCAACCAACCCATCGGCCAGATCTCAGTGTTGTGGACCAATATTCAGAACGCAGTTGCCGGAGCCGAGCGAATCTTTGGCCTTTTGGATGAGCCCCTCTCCGTTCAGGATGAACCCGGCGCGATACAAATGCCTCAAATCGAAGGCAGGATTGAATTCCGCAATGTAACCGCTCAATATGTGGAAGACCAGCCGGTGCTCTGCAACGTAAGCTTCACCGCTCTGCCAGGGCAGACGATCGCCATCGTGGGTCCCACCGGAGCCGGCAAGACCACCATCATCAACCTCATCCCAAGGTTCTACGACGTTGTGGATGGCAGTGTGCTGATCGATGGGATCGACGTCCGCAAGGTGACCGAGGCTTCTCTGCGTTCGCAGATCGGCATCGTCCTGCAGGATACCTTCCTCTTCAGTACATCGGTCATGGAGAATATACGCTTCGGAAAGCCGGAGGCTACCGACGAAGAGGTCTTCGCTGCAGCCAGGCTGGCAAACGCGGATGGGTTCATCCGGAATCTTTCGGATGGATACCAGACGGTGCTTGGCGAACGTGGCAGCGGTCTCTCGCAGGGGCAGCGCCAGCTGATATCCATTGCGCGGGCAGCCCTCAACAATCCTCGAATTCTTATCCTGGATGAAGCCACCTCCAGCGTGGATACCCGCACCGAAAGGTTGATCCAGAAAGCGCTCGAGGAGTTGCTCCAGGGGCGCACCTCCTTTGTCATCGCGCACCGCCTCAGCACCATCCGGAATGCCGACTTGTTACTTGTGATCGATGATGGGGAGATCGTGGAATGCGGAAAACATGAGGAGCTGCTTGCGAAAAAGGGCTTCTACCACAATCTGTATACAAGCCAATTCCGCCGCAATCCATCCCAAACCGGAAGTGAAGGCAAACCGATTCCCCCGATCATGAATCCCTCTTCGGCTTAAAGGGTTGGTGATAAATAATATAAAACCTCCTGCAGGATCCTACGGGAGGTTTTATTGAACAGCGGGTAAATAGGATTAACCTGCATCCGGGTTGGCAGCTTCATCCGCTGCGATAGCCTTCTGGTCTTCAGCTGTGACCGGTTGGGGTTGAATACCCAAGTCCTGCATTGTGGCTTGAAGATCCTCGGGTTCCATCTCTTCCGGCGCCATGCCGGTTTCCTGTTGAACTTTTTGAGCGTCGGCTTGAGACATCTTGACCGCTGAGGTGGCTCCGCCGATCAAGAGCATACCGCCAACGATCACCCGTCTTCTGCGTCTTCGTGCTCTTCTTACCATTCTTCGTCTCATCATTCGCATGGTAATTCTCCTTTCTTGCCTAAAAAAATATTATACAACAATTCAAATTCAGGTCATAAACAGGGTGTTGATTCTTGGATATTCAACTTATCCACAAATCTTTAAGCCGCGCGTGGGGCGCTCATCCTTGATTCTGGATAAAAAGTGTCATAAAATGAGAATTGGGTTAAAATAACCACATCTGGCGCCCCTGGCGAGATTTACCCGTAGATATGCCCAATTCATTCGTCCACCTCCACCTGCATACCCAGTACTCCCTGCTGGATGGTTTTTGCAAGGTGCCCGAGTTGATCTCCCGCGCCAGGGAAATGGGCATGCCTGCCATCGCCATCACCGATCACGGAACCATGTTCGGGGTGATCGAATTTTTCCAGAAGGCAACCAAAGCCGGGATCAAACCCATCATCGGGCTGGAAGGCTACCTGGCGGCGCGCGGGATGAACGACCGCGACGCGCGGCTGGACCGGACCTCGTCGCACCTGCTGCTGCTGGCCGAGAACATGACCGGTTACCAGAACCTGCTCCAGATCGCCTCTGCCAGCCAACTGGAAGGTTTCTATTATTACCCGCGCATCGATAAGGATTTCCTCGCTGCCCATTCCGAAGGGCTGATCTGCACCACCGGCTGCATGGCTTCCGAGATCTCACGCACCATCCGCGATGAAGGCGCAGAGGGCGTGAAGCGCAAGCTGGACTGGTATTACGAAGTCTTCGGGCGCGACCGGTATTTCTTCGAGCTGCAGCACCACGATATCCCCGAGCTCCACGCCCAAAATAAAGTTCTGATGGAGCTGGGTTCGCACTACAAGGCGAATTTTGTGGCCACCAACGACGTCCACTACATCAATCCCGAGGATGCCCGCCTGCAGGATATCCTGCTGGCCATCCAAACCGGCACGCTGATCTCGGACCCGGATCGCATGCGTATGTCCGGCAATACGTATTACCTGCGCTCTCCCGAGGAGATGAGTTCGCTCTTCGCCGAAGTTCCTGAGGCGCTTGCCAACACGCTGCTCATTGCCGAGCGCTGCAATGTGGACCTTTCCCCCAAGGGGTATCACCTGCCTGTCTTCGAGGTTCCCCCCGGAACGACCCCCGCAGCTTACATGCGCAGCCTGTGTGAGGAGGGTTTCCGCCGGCTCTACCCCGAGCATCTGGATGACCCCAGGTACCGCGAACGCCTGGAGCATGAGCTGACCGTCATCCACCAGATGGGCTTCGACGCCTATTTCCTGATCGTCTGGGACCTGTGCCGCTTCGCACGCGAGCGCGGCATCTGGTATGAAGCACGCGGTTCGGCGGCAGGTTCGATGGTGGCCTACACCCTGGATATCACCCTGGTGGAACCCATCGAACAGGGTTTGATCTTTGAACGCTTCCTCAACCCGGGGCGCATCTCGATGCCCGATATCGACCTGGATTTCCAGGACGACCGCCGCAGCGAAGTGCTGAAATATTGCGCCGAGAAATTCGGCGAGGACCATGTGGCGCAGATCATCACCTTTGGCACGATGGGCGCGCGCGCTGCCGTGCGCGACGTGGGTCGGGTGATGGATATCCCGCTTTCGGAGGTGGACCGCGTTTCGAAGTCGATCCCCTCCAACCCCGCCCGGCCGATGAGCCTGGAGGAGGCCATCCAGCAGACGCCCGAGTTGAAACAGTTCCACGATGAGCAGGATTACCTGCGCGAGCTTCTGGATACCGCCGCCAAGATGGAGGGGGTGGTTCGTAACGCCGGAACCCACGCCGCCGGCGTGGTGATCACCGATAAGCCCATCATCGAGTATGCCCCGCTTCACCGCCCCACCAACACCAGCGAGGAGAACCCGGTCAAATCGGTCATCCAGTTCGAAATGTCCATCGTGGAAGCCATGGGGCTGCTCAAGGTGGATTTCCTTGGGCTTTCCACACTCACCGTGATGTCGCGGGCGTGCAAATTGATCGAGGAGCGCCACGGGGTAAACCTGGACCTGCACTCCATCCCCCTCGATGACCCGGCAACCTTCGAGTTTCTGGGCAAGGGCGAGACTGCCGGCGTCTTCCAGCTGGAGGGCACGGGCATGACCCGCTACCTGGTGCAGATGAAGCCCAAGAACCTGGCCAACATCATCGCCATGGTGGCACTCTTCCGCCCCGGGCCGATGGAATTCATCCCGAAATATATCCTGCGCATGCACGGGCAGGAACCGGTATCCTACGCCCACCCGCTGCTCGAGCCGATCCTCAGCGAGACCTTCGGGATCCCCATCTACCAGGAGCAGGTGATGTTCGCGGCCATGTCGCTGGCCGGCTACAGCCCCTCGGATGCCGATGAGCTGCGGAAGGCCATCTCCAAAAAGAATGCCGACGCGTTGGCCAAGCACCGTGAGAAGTTTGTGCAGGGCTGCGGGAAGAACGGCATCTCCAAGGAAAAGGCCGAGTCGATCTTCAGCGACTGGGAAAACTTTGCCCGCTATGGATTCAACAAAAGCCACGCCGCCGATTACGGCGTGATCGCGGTACAGACGGCCTTCCTCAAGTGCCACTACACCGCGGAATACATGACCTCGCTGCTCTCCGCCTCCAAGAACGAGATGGAAAAAGTGGCCTGGTACATTGCCGACTGCAAGGTGATGGGGATCGACGTGCTTCCACCGGACGTTAATACAAGCGGCTGGGATTTCACCATCGAGGATTGCCCCGAAGGTGGGGCTTCCATCCGCTTCGGACTGGGTGCCATAAAGAACGTGGGTCGCGACCCGGTGGATATGATCATCGCCGCCCGCTGCAATGCGCCTTTCCGCGACCTGAACGATTTCGCCCGCCGGGTGGACCTTGCCCATGTGGGAAAGCGTACCCTGGAGTGCCTGGTGCGGGTTGGCGCGCTGGATTATTTCGGCCAGCGCCGCGCCATCCTTGCAGTGCTGGACCAGGTGTGCGCCATCAGCGCCAGCCACTTCCGCGCTGCGAACAAGGGGCAGCTGAGCATCTTCGGCGCCGCAGAAGGCGTGGAGGAGCGGATCGTGCTGCCCTCCATCGCAAGCGCGGATACCCGCGAGCAGCTTGCCTGGGAAAAGGAGCTGCTGGGGCTGTATGTTTCCGATCATCCCCTCAAGATCTTCCTGCCGGTGCTGGAGCGCAAGGTGAGCCACTATTCCGCCCAGCTTGGCGAGGCGGGTAAGGGCGAGAAGGTGACCGTGGCTGGGCTGTTGACGGCCGTGCGCCAGATCCGCACCAGGGAGGGCAAGCCGATGGGTTTTGCCACGCTGGAGGATATCCAGGGTAAGGTGGAGCTGGTGATCTTCCCCAAAACCTGGGAGAAGTACCACGACCTACTGAAGACGGATACGGTTCTCTGCGCCGAGGGCAAGCTGGATGCGCAGAGCGGTGACCCCAAGGTGCTGGTGGATAAGCTCTTCAACGTGCAGCCGGATGAGTTCGGGGAAGATGCCCACCCTGCGGCAGCTCAGGCAAGCCAGGCTTCCATGGAGGCCGGTGCAGAGCTTGAGGACTGGCCACCGGAAGCCCCGCCACCCCCGCCCGAATGGGAGGACCCGCCATTGCAAACCCCCTCTCAGGGCGAACCGCCCCTGATGGGGCAGATTGCTGACCCCACCGAACCGCCAACCACTGCCCAGGAAAGGCTGACCGAGGTGCTGGAAAAGATCGCTGAACCCACACCCGTACCATTGGTGAATGCACAGATAATCGCCGAAGTTGCGCTTGCCTCCCCCCCGCTGCCGGAAGTCTTACCGCCGTTCATCACCGCGCCTGGGGAGGAACCCGCCCAGCGCGTTCTCAAGGTGGAGCTGCGCTCCAGCGGCAACAAGGACCAGGATAAACGCCGGTTGCAGAGATTACTGGGCTTCCTGCACTCCTGCCCGGGGCAGGACCACTTTGCACTGCTGCTGGTGGAGAATGGCCACCGCTACATGCTGGATTTCCCGAACGATACCACCGGTATTTGCGAGGAGCTGCTGCGACGGCTGGGGGAGATCGTCGGCGCGCACAACGTGAGCGTGGAGGGGGGATAGCGGAGAGGTTTCCTCTGCCTTCAAAACGAGGGGGGAGACCGAAGACCGGGAGGGGTTTGTGGTGGATGCTCTATTCAGGACGACGAGGAGCACATTGCCGTGTTCTTCGATTCGATGAACTTCAAGCGCCAGATCGCTTTAATGTCAAAGCCGGAGATCTTGGGGGAGGGTAAGTAAGGAACAATATTTCGAAACTCGTCGTCTGCATCATGTATACTAAATGAAGCAGGAGTAAGAAATGAAATCGATAAAAATATTCATGAGTATCATGGTTGCCCTGACCCTGGCCGCCTGCAGCGGCCCAGGCCCTTCCCCCGTGGTGCCCCAGGAGGAGATCCAGCAGGAGTTGGATGCCATCCTGACGCAGGCTGCGGAATTTCCGGGTGATGGGATCGTTGATCAGCCTTCAGCCTCACCCTCCCCGGATCTACCAACCCTGGTGCCAACCGCAACCCTGCTGCCCACGCAGACCCCGTTACCGACCTACACCCCCTACCCCACCTACACCCCCTTTGTGCTGCCCACCGCAATCCCCGCAATACCCACTGCGGTGGTCACCATCAAACCCAAAGCGTCGATCACCATCCTGGGCGTGCAGAAAAACACCGCAGTTACCGTGGAGGCGGAAAATTTCCTGCCAGAACAGGTCATCAAGATCAGGGTGGGACCTTACGATACCTTCTCCAAGGATGCGGTGGAGGTTGGCACCATCAACTCCGGCCAGGGCGGCCCCATCAAATTTGCGGCGCTCCTGCCAGCCGTGGTGAAGGATGTGGAAAAGGTGACCATCCGCCTGGATGGTTCTGCGGGGGAGGTGGCCTATACCTACTTCACCAATGCGACCAGCGGCACGGTCCCAACCCTCACCACCACGGTGACCAGCTCCATCTGCCAGGTGTCGGTTTCACCAAAACTGGGATCCGTGCTGGAGCCGGGAGCGGATTTCGATGCCACCTGGACCGTGAAAAACACCAGCGGAAAAGCCTGGGAAGTGACCGTAATTGATTACAAGTACATGACCGGCACCGAAATGCAGAAGTACGCAAAAGCCTACGACCTCAAAGAGACCGTCCCCTCGGGTGGGAGCGTGACCCTGCGGGTGGATATGACCGCACCCACCGACCCGGGCACCTATACCACCAACTGGGCACTCGTCCAGGGCAGCACCGTCCTCTGCAGCCTACCTGTGAAGATCGTTGTGAAATAAAGGTAACCCCACCACAGAGTAATTCCTTTTCGGTGTTTAGCGGAAGGCCGTCTGACCCTACACTGACACCTCTCCCGTATTCGGCACCCTCCCAAAATTTGGTTTTTTTGCGAGGAGGGCTGGCGGAGACCAACCCGACGCGGCAATCTGTAAAAACCATACCCGAGGCAGGATTGCTTCTCCGGAAAAGCCTCCTGAGCGCAAGCGGCATCCTTCCGATATTCTTCGGAAGCGCTCGCAAAGACATCAGTTGTGGGGCGGCGGAGTATAATCTTCTTCTCATGGATCTCTTCGACCACGCCCTGAACGAACGGATGCAGTCCGAAGCTCCCCTGGCAGCCCGCCTGCGCCCCAAAAGCCTGGAAGAATTCGTCGGGCAGGAGGAGATCATCGCCCCGGGCAAGCTGCTGCGCCGGGCGATCGAGACCGACAAGCTCTTTTCCTCCATCCTCTTCACCGGCCCGCCCGGCACGGGCAAGACGACCCTCGCGAGGCTGATCGCCGCATCATGCCAAAGCCGAGTTCGTCTCCATCTCTGCGGTGCTGGCCGGGGTTGCGGACCTGCGCGCCATCATCAAGGCGGCCGAAGAGCGGCGCAAGCTCTACGAGCGGCGCACGATCCTCTTCGTGGATGAGGTCCACCGCTGGAACAAAGCCCAGCAGGATGCGCTCCTGCCGCATGTGGAAAGCGGCATCCTCACCCTCATCGGCGCCACCACCGAAAACCCCTATTTCGACGTCATCCCCGCCCTGGTCTCGCGCTCGCGCATCTTCGTGCTAAAGCCGCTGGAACCCGCCCAGCTCAATACCATCTTTGATCGGGCGTTATCTAGATCCCGAGCGCGGCTACGGTAGCCGCAGGATCAGCGTGGACGCCGAGGCGCGGGAGCACCTGATCGACCTGGCCAACGGCGATGCGCGCAACCTGCTGAACGCCCTGGAGCTGGCGGTGGAGAGCGCCGCAGCTGGCGCCGATGGGGCGATCCACATCGACCTTGAGACCGCCCAGGATTCCATCCAGAAGCGCGCCCTGCTCTACGATAAGAACGGCGACGCGCACTACGACACCATCTCCGCCTTCATCAAATCGGTGCGCGGCTCCGACCCGGATGCCGCGCTCTACTGGCTGGCCAAGATGCTGGCCGCGGGCGAGGATCCCCGCTTTATTCTACGCCGCCTGGTTGTGCTGGCCAGCGAGGATATCGGCCTGGCCGACCCGCGCGCCATGCAGGTTTGTGCATCGGCTGCCTACGCATTTGAATATATCGGCATGCCCGAAGGCATCTATCCCATCACCGAGGCCACCCTCTACCTGGCAACCGCACCCAAATCCAACTCGGCGGGAGCCGTTTTCAAAGCGCAGGAGCTGATCCACCGCCAGGGCATGGGTAGCGTCCCCACCCACCTGATGGATTCGAACCGGGATGCCAAGGGGCTTGGGCATGGGGTCGGGTATCAATATCCGCACGATCACCCCGGTCATTTCGTCCCGCAGCAGTATATGCCCGGGGAATACAGCGGAGTTCGTTTTTACGAACCGTCCGACCAGGGCTATGAGGCGGAGGTGGGGGAGCGGCTGAAAGAATGGCAGCGCATAATCCGCGAGGCAGCCGGCAAAGGCAAACCCGGGTGAGAGTTTGATGCCTGTGATATAATTTTTAAGTCAACGAGTAAGGAAAAAGTAATGACAGACAGCAACTAGCACACCTGACGTATTTTGGGTAATGATCCCGGTTTTCAAATTTAACCGCGGGCATTTGCCCGTGGTTTTTCATTAAGGTACAGGTTTGCAATGCTAGCAGTCAATAACATTTCAAAATCATTCAACCTGGCTCAGGTTCTGAGCGAGGTGAGCTTCACCCTCCTCCCCGGGGAGCGCACCGGGTTGGTGGGTCCCAACGGGTGCGGGAAATCCACCCTGCTGCGCATCATTCTGGGTCTGGAGGTGGCTGATTCCGGTTCCGTGCAGCTGACCCCTTCTGACCTGGTCCCCGGCTACCTACCGCAGGGATTCCAGATTTCGGAAAACGAGACGGTCCGATCCTACCTCGCCGCCAACACGGGGGATGCTGCTTCGCTCGACGCGCAGCTGGAGGCAGTATCCGCGCGGCTGGCATCCGCACCCGCGAACCCGGCGCTGGCTGCCGAATACGACCGCCTGCTGGAGCGCATCACCCATTCGGCGGAGAACGAGGGCAAGGCGCTGCAAACACTCGCCGCCCTGGGACTGGATGGCATCTCCCCCGATTTCCCAGCGCAAAGCCTGAGCGGCGGGCAGAAGACGCGCCTGGCGCTGGCAGGCGTGCTGCTTTCGCAGCCGAAGCTGCTCCTGCTGGATGAGCCCACCAACCACCTGGATATCGCCATGCTGGAATGGCTGGAAACGTGGCTGCGTTCCTTTCGAGGCGCAGCGCTGGTCGTTTCACACGACCGAACTTTTTTGGATGCCACCGTCACGCGCATCCTCGAGATCGACGAGCGCAGCCACCTGCTCAAAGCATACGAGGGGAATTACAGCGATTTTGTTGCCCAAAAAGAATCCGAGCGGGAAAAACAGTGGTCGCAGTACCGCGACCAACAGGCGGAGATCCGGCGCATGAAGCAGGACATCCTGAGGGAAAAGGAAAGCGCGGCCTACAACGAGCGCCAGGCCAGCTCCATTCGCATTGGTGGTCCGGAGATGAAACTCAAAGGGATGAAAGATCACGTGCAGGGTATCGCCAAAAAGGTGGCCAAAAAAGCGAAGGCGCGCGAGACCAAGCTGGAGCGCTACCTGGAATCGGAGGAGAGGGTGGAGAAGCCCAAGCAGAGCTGGGAGATGAAAATTGCGTTCCAGGACGCCGGCGAAACCGGGCGCGATGTGCTGGTGCTGGATCATCTCAGCGCCGGGTACGGGGAGCTGGTGCTACTGCAGGATGTGACCCTGCGGCTGCGGTTCGGGCGCAGGGTGGCGCTCATCGGCCCGAATGGCAGCGGCAAGACCACCCTGCTGAGGATCATCCGCGGTGAGCTGGAACCGCTCACCGGGCGGGCGCGGCTGGGGGCGCGGGTGATGATCGGCTATATGAGCCAGGAGCACGGCGAGCTGGAAGGCGCGGGAAGTGCGCTGGAGCTAATCCAGAGGGAAACGGGCTGGAATGAAACAGAGGCACGCGCGTTCCTCTCGCGGTATCTATTCAAAGGGGATGTGGTCTTCACCCCAGTGGAACGTCTTTCCTATGGTGAACGCGCCAGACTGTTCCTGGCTCGGCTTGTAGCGAAGGGATGCAATTTTCTGATGTTGGATGAACCCATTAACCACCTGGATATCCCCGCGCGGGTGCAATTCGAGCAAGCCCTGCGCGAGTTCAAGGGAACCGTGCTGGCGGTGGCCCACGACCGGTACTTCATTGAGAATTTTGCTTCGGAGATATGGGAGGTCACAGAAAATACGATCCGAACGCAGGAGGTCTCTGGCGAGCGGGTTTGGGTAAAAGGCTGGCACCTTTCTCGCTAAGCGATGGAAAAGAGGTGGCTGCTTGACGGGGAACGGATCTGACCGGATAATAATGTTTGTAACTCAATAAATAGTTAATAACAGAACGCATCTTCAATAATCGACAAGAGTCATTGAGGGCCGCCATGAAAAACAACTGTTCCGTCATTCTTATCTGGATCGCTGCACTGACCCTCCTGGCGGGCTGCGGTTCCGGCCCGCGTACGGTGAAACTGGATGAGCGGGCAAACGGGCAAACCATCCAAATGAAGACCGGGGAAATCCTTCAGGTTCACCTGCCAAGCGACCCGATCAACGGGTATTCCTGGCAGGTACAATCGCTTGATCCATACTTCCTTGAAGCTTCCAAAGATGTTCAGTACACCCCGGTGGGAAAGGACCCGGTTGCGGGTGGAACCGAAGTGCTGACCTATAAAGCCCTAAGGACAGGGACCACTCTGCTGGAGCTGGTTTATAAACGCGCCTCCGGCGAGGGGGTGAGCCTGCCGAAGTACTTCCAGGTGACGGTCGAAATTCAATAATCACCATCGCGTCATGCAAACCGGGAATTGACTTTCCAGGATGATTTTGCTATACTCATGAAAGCGCTTTCGAAAGCGTTTTCATTTTCTACCTCCTCATGAACGATTCAATTTCCGGATCCTCCGTTACTATCGCAGACGTGGCCGAAATGGCAGGTGTTTCAATTTCCACCGTCAGCCGCGTGGTAAATTGTTCCGCGCCTGTGGATGATGCCACAGCGGAAAAGGTGCGCCTGGCGGTGGCCGAACTGGGGTATGTACCCCAGGCGGCGGCTCGCAACCTTGCCAGGAGGACGACCAATACCATTGGGCTGTTGCTTCCTTCCATCGGCGAAGATTTCTTTTCGTTAATGATGCGCGGGATCGAGCTGGAAGCCAGCGCGGCTGGATATGACTTGCTGATCGCCACTCAGACTGCAATCGACACCAACCCTTCCAAGCGGCTGCCCTTTGGAAGGCACAACACCGACGGGATGCTCATCTTCACCGGCAACCTGGATATCCGCGAGATCACCCCCCTCTACCAGGTACATTTCCCGATGGTGCTCCTCTATGAATCCGCGCCAAAAACCCTACGCATCCCCACCGTAACCGTGGAAAATAAAGATGGAACCCGCAGCATCATCAATCACCTGATCGAAACCCACGAGTGCCGGCGGATCGCATTTTTAAAAGGACCTCCGGGAAACGAGGACTCAAACTGGCGCGAACAGGGATACCTCGCATCTCTTGCGGAACACGGGATTGATTACGATCCCAATCTTGTTTTTCAAGCAGATTTCAACACCGACACATCCGTTCGGGTGGTACTGGAAATGATGAAAAACGGGCACAGACCGGACGCGATCTTTGGGGGGAGCGATGAAGGTGCGTTTGGAGCATTCCTAGCTTTGAATAAATTGGGGATAAGGATACCCCAGGATGTGGTTGTGGTGGGCTTCGACGACCTGACCCTCGCCCAGCACCTGCAACCTGCTTTAACCACTGTGCACGCCCCCACAGAGGAGGTGGGCAGGGTGGCCTTTCGGCAGCTCCTGCGGTTGATCCGTAAGGAGGAAGTGGAGTTGCTCACCCTGTTGCCGACAGAATTGATCATCCGCCAATCATGCGGATGCCTCTGAACCAACCAAAGGAGGTGAACAGGAGCAATTGTTGTTTCCGGCAGGATAAAATCAAAAAGGAGAATGTGATGAAAAAGATTAGCCTCGTTTTTTCTGTAATGATGATCGCAGTCTTCATCCTTGCCGCCTGCAGTGGCGGTGCAGCGCAGCCAGCAACCGAGAAACCCGAAAAACTGAGCGTCTGGATCACCTGGGGAGATAATCCAGCCCAGATCCAGGAGCTCTTCAATAAATTCGGCGATGCCAATGGAATAAAAGTGGAAGTGACTGCGCCGATCGAAGAGGACAAGATCCTCACCGCTTTGAACAGCTCCAATCCCCCGGATGTGCTCGTCCTGAGTGGCGGGGACCTGGTTAAATCCTATGCCAGCCAGGGTTTCGTGGAACCACTCAACGATCTCATAACCTCTGCCAACATAGATATGGGCGATTTTTATGAAGCACCACTAAAAGCATGCCAGTATAACGATCAGTATCTCTGCCTGCCCTGGGGGAATGATATTTATGCCCTGTTTTGGAACAAGGACCTTTTCAAGGAAGCTGGCCTGGATCCAGAAAAACCACCCAAGACCCTGGACGAACTGGTGGAAATGTCCAAATTATTGACCAAGGTGGATGCGGATGGAAAGATCACCCAGGCAGGATTCATCCCCGATTTCTCCTGGGGGCATAACGACCTCTATGCACAGCGCTTTGGCGGATTCTGGTACAACCCTGAAGGCACCGAACTCACCGTCAATAGCGATGCGATGGTAAATTCCTATAAATGGCAACAGCAATTCTATTGCGACGGCGTCACCCCCGAGCAAATGCTTGATTTTGCCGCTTCCTTCGGAGATTACAACTCATCCGAACAAGCCTTCTATGCCGGCAAGACCGCCTTCCAGGTGGATGGGGAGTGGCAGGTGGGTCCCAACTTCATCCCCCAATTCGCCCCAGGATTGAATTACGGGATCACCGCGTTCCCGGTGGACCCGAACAACGCAGATAAGGAAGGCTCCGGCGTTGTGCAGGGCACGGTCGCATTGATCCCGGCCAAAGCGACGAACAAGGAATGGTCCAGCAAGCTTCTGGCCTGGATGCTCTCGCCCGAGATCGTTGCAGAGGAGATGTCCTATAACGCCAACCTGCCCACGAGCAAGAAGGCCGCACAGGACCCGCGCTTCAAGGAGATCGAAGGGTTCGATAAATTCATAGAGATCATGGGCAGCCCTGCGTCCTCCTATGTGATCACTTCTCCAATCAGCCTTGAAATAAACGATGCCCTCGGCGTGGCTGAGGAAAAGATCCTGCGCGAATGCGCCGATCCAAAACCTCTGCTGGATGAGATCCAGGCCGAGTATGAGCAATTACTGAAGGAAAGCCTGGCACAATAAACATACCTGGATTCCAATCGGGGGACCCGAGATCGGGTTCCCCGATATATTATTAATTGACTTGGAGGCGACCTATGGCACAAACACCAGCACTGGAACGCCCTGCAAAACGGACAAGACGACGAATGACCCGCATGGAGAAACATAACCTGCTGGTGGGGATGGCGTTTATATCACCCTGGATCATCGGCTTCCTGGTTTTCACCCTTTATCCGATGCTGGCATCACTGAAATATAGCTTCACCGACTTCACCGGTATCCTCGCTTCTAGACAGCACTTCTTCGCTAATTACCAAATGATGCTCACTGACGACCGTTTTTGGAAAGCGGTGGGAAACACGCTCTATATGGTACTCATTTCGGTACCGCTGAACCTGATCTTTTCTTTGATTTGCGCGATATTATTAAATTTACGGGTCCGGGGGCAATCTTTCTACCGGGTGATCTTTTTTCTGCCATCAATCGTCCCGGCAATCGCCAGCACAATGTTGTGGATCTGGATCCTACGTCCGGATAACGGCTTGCTGGCAGCATTTATGAACGTTTTCGGAATCGATGGACCCAACTGGTTCCTCGACCCCCTGTGGGCAAAACCCGCCCTGATCATGCTGGGCATTTGGGGGATCGGAGGGACGATCATCATTTATCTCTCCGGGCTCCAGGATGTATCACAGACGCTGCTGGAATCCGCCGAACTGGATGGAGCCAACTGGTGGCAGAGACTGCGAAACATCACCATACCCATGGTTTCACCGATCACGCTCTTTAACCTGATCACCGGGGTGATAGTGATGTTCCAGTACTTTTCCCAGGCTTACGTGTTTGCCAAATTTGCGAGCATCGGTAAGGCGGATATCATCGTTGGGAGGCCGATGGATTCCACTCTTTTCTACAGCGTTTTCCTCTATGACAAGTTCACCAACTTCCGGTACGGATACGCTTCCGCGATGGCATGGGTTCTGTTTCTCGTAATCCTACTCTGTACAATCGCCCTTCTGAAGGCTTCCAATCGTTTTACGTATTACGCAGGTTAAGCCGATGGCGACAAAATCCATCTACCAACGCCCACTTTCTGTAAAGGTTCGAAAATTCTTCGAACAATTCGGAAAACATCTTCTAATCTGGATTTTTGCCCTTTTCTTTTTTATTCCATTCATCTGGATGGTTTCAACATCATTGAAGGTCAAGGCGGATGTAGGCAGGTTCCCTCCCAACTTCCTGCCTCGCGAAAACAAATCCATTGAAATAAATGGAGAAGTATTCCCGGTCTTCGCACTCAGTATTGCCGGAAGTGGGCGGGAAGAAGTGGCTGTCAAAGACTATGAAGGTTCTGACGCAATCGTTTTTGACCCGCAGAATCCCACTGAGATCCGTACGGTTCCCCAGGAACAGCTAAGCGAGATCCTGATCGTGAAATTTCGCTGGGAGAACTACCGTGACGCCCTGCTGAAAGCCAACCGTCCCGGGCTGGATGTGAACTTTTTTACCTACCTCAAGAACAGCCTGATTATCGCCTTCTTCAGTATCCTCGGAACCCTGGTTTCCTGCACACCGGTCGCTTATGCATTCGCGCGGATCAAGTTCCCGGGCAGGGATGTTCTCTTCATTTTTGTTCTCGCAACCATGATGCTGCCATTCCAGGTGACAATGATCCCGCTGTTCAAATTATTCAACGAAACGCTGCGATGGGGGGATACATTCCTGCCATTGATCGTACCAACTTTCTTCGCCAATGCCTGGGATGTCTTCCTGCTGCGACAATTCTTTCGGACCATCCCTTCGGAAATGAGCGATGCTGCGCGGGTGGATGGTGCAAATGAATGGCAAATTTTTACCAGGATCATCATTCCCCTCTCCATACCGGTGATCTCCACCATAGCGGTGTTCACCTTCCTGTGGGCATGGAATGATTTCACCGGACCCCTGATCTACCTGCAGAGCCACAAAAATTTCACCATGGCGCTCGGATTGCAGGATTTCCAGGGACAGCGCGAGATCCTCTGGAATCAGCTTATGGCAGCCTCGGTGATCTTCACCGTCCCCATTATCGTTGCATTCTTTTTCCTACAGAAACAATTCATCCAGGGGATAAAATTAACAGGTGGCAAGGAAGGTTGATCGATACCATCACAGATTCGATTGGAGACTGACAATGATAAAAACATCTCAAAAACCACATCTTTCCCTTGGCAGGATCCTCACCTACAGCCTGGCGAGTGCCGGGTTGAACATACTGGCGATCACCGTTAGTACCTGGCTGCTTTATTTTTATTCGCCGCCACCCGACTCCGGCCGGCACATCTTTTTACCGGTGGCGTTTGTAGGCGCGGTCGCATTTGTGGTGGCAATCTGGGATGCGGTCATAGACCCGCTGATTGGCCAATGGAGCGACAACCTGCGTTCGAAATGGGGGCGGCGTAAGCCATTCATCATGTTTGGCGCACCAGCCACGGCTATCCTGGTGGTGCTGATCTGGACTCCCCCGATGAGCTCATCCATCCTGCTCGTTTCCGGCTATTTCCTGGTGGTCAACCTGCTCTATAACACAGCTTATAGCCTGGTGGGCATTCCCTACGACGCGACGATGCCGGAAATGGCTCCCGAGCCGCACGAGCGGGTGAAATTGAGCTATTTCAAGGGATTATTCGGAATTATTGGAGTTCTGATCGGCTCGCTGGTGGCAGCCCCGCTTTTCGATTCGATAGGACCGGTGGCAATGGGGGTGGTGGTCGCTATCGTAGGGTTGGCGACCATGTGGGGATCGCTGTTCGGGATCAAGGAAACCGACCGCCCCATCGGCGAGACCATGCCTGTTTGGGAGGGGCTGAAGACAACCATGAAGAACAGACAATTCCTTTTCCTGTTCTTTTCAACACTATTCGTGCACATCACCTACCAGATGATGCTGGCCAGCCTGCCATATTTCATCACCCTGGTGGTGGGTGGAACGGAAGGCGATGTGGGCATATTCCAGGGGGTGTTGATCCTGGCTATCGCCATCACGGGTCCGCTGTGGCTGCTCTGGAACCGGCGAAAATCCCAGCGCGATCTAATCAAGATCAGCCTGGTCATTTTTATTGTTGCGCTGCTGCTCATGTCCTTCGTTGGGCAGGTGCCTGGATTGCCAGTGGATACCCAGGCATATATCGCTTTGGCCGTCAGTGGTGTTTCGCTGGGGGGATATTTGATCCTGATCTACGCCATGATGGGCAACGTGGTCGATTACGACGAGATGTTGACCAACCGCCGGCGGGAGGCAAACTATTACGGGACATTCAGCCTGGCGATCGGGCTGGGTTCTGCCGTTGGGATGCTCGTTCTACCCTTCCTCCTCAGTACCTTCGGATTCACGAAGGATGACCCGGGAGGTGTGAGGACAGGTTTTCTGGTGATGGCAGCATTCGTACTGATCGGCCTGATCGTTTTCCAGGGTTACCGCCTGGGGGAAACACCTGAGGAAACCCGCAGGAACATGAGTTTGCCGGAGGTGGATGATGCCAACGCAGAGAATTAAAGCCGGCGCTGCGCGGGCCATCATTTCTCCTCCGAAGGGGATATTCCTGGTAGGTTATGGCGATCGCTCCAAGGGCAACAAGGGAATTCACGACGACCTGACCGCAACCGCGCTGGTGCTGGATAGCGGAGTGGAAAAGATTGCCATCGTCGCAGTGGATATTCTCTGCCTGAATGAATACATTGTGGATAGGGTTCGCGCTGCAAACCCGGGGATTCAACCGGTGCTCTGCTGCTCGCACACGCATTCCGGTCCGATCGGGTACGCAGGGGAGCGCTCCGGAAAGCGGGAGAAAGATTATATCGACAGCCTGGCGGAAACGCTGGCAGAGGTGATCAGCCAGGCTGCACAGACTGCCAGGGAAGCGGAGCTGATGTGGGGGGAAAGCAGCGCTGATATCGCAGTTAACCGCCGTGAGAAGCTGCCTTCCGGTGAAGTGATAATTGGAGAGGATCCGCAGGGGATTGTGGACCGCACCGTGGGGGTACTTTCTGTAAAAGTGGATGGAAAACGGCTGGCGACGGTGGTCAATTTCGCCTGCCATGGAACGGTCTGGGGACCGGATAATCTATTGGTCTCCGCCGATTGGACCGCGGCCATGCGCGGGAAAGTTGAGGATGAATTGGCCGGATTGTGTCTCTTCCTTCAGGGAGCGGCTGGAAATTTGAACCCGAAGATGGGCTGGGGACGCGAGGATTGCTGGGATATGGCAGTCAACCAGGGGCGGAGGGTGGCAGATGCGGTGATCCAGGCAGCCGGGAGCAGGCAAGCGATGATCTCCGGGAGCGAGTTGAACATGATCCGCAGGGAGGAATGGGTTCCTTTCGAGGGAGAGGCAACCTCCGTAAAACCTCCCGCGATCTATCGTAAACGCATCCTGAAGATGGCGAATTTCCCGGAATGGATGTCCTTCGCAACAGACTTTTTGTTAAATATCCGCTACCCGTGGAAACCGCGCCTGGAAGCCAGGGATAAGCACTGGGGGACCTTCCTGCGCATAAACACAGCCCGGATCGGAACGCTGGCTTTGGTTACTTTCGGAGCAGAGGTCTTTACCGAAATTGGTTTGAAAGTAAAGGAACTTTCACCCGCCCGGCATACGATGTTTTCCAGCGTCACTGATGGGTGTATCAGCTACCTGCCAACCGACGCTGCCCACTCGGATGGGGGTTATGAAGTGGAGTTGGCTACCTACGCCTATCGCTATCCAGGGCCGCTTGCGGAAGGCGCGGAAGGCAGGGCGCTTGGCGCGGCAGAGGAAGCCATTCAAGACCTTTGGAAAAAGGAGCAGCAATGACCTTAAAAGTTGCCATTAGCGGGGCAGGGTTCATAGCCGGGGTGCACGCCCGCGCGGTGATGAATTCCAGCGAAGCAGCAGTGGACGCGGTGGTGGAATATGACCCCCAGAAAGGAAGGGCTTTCGCTGCTGACCATGGGATCAGGCGCGTGTATCAGAGTGTGAACGAGTTGCTCAAGGATGGCGGCGCGGATGCGCTGGTAATTGGTGTGCCCAATGCGCTGCACGCCCCACAGGCAATTGCCGCTTTGAGCGCATATATCCCGGTTCTGGTGGAAAAACCGATGGCGATGAATGCTGCAGAGGCTGCTTCCATGTTGGAGACCGGGCAAAAGACCAATACCGTGCTGATGGTGGCGCACTGTTGGCGGTTCGATGAGGAGGCGCGCTGGCTGCGCGGGCAGGTGGAAAAAGGCCTCCTCGGAAACATCCTTCGGACAAAGGGGTATGGTGTGCACTCCAATTGGGGTCCGGAAGGCTGGTTCAAGCAGAAAGCGCTGGCAGGCGGCGGCGCACTGGTCGATATGGGCATCCACGCACTGGATACCGCCCGGTATCTGCTGGGTGATCCGGAGCCGGAATCGGTCTTTGCCAAAATCGGAACTAATTACATCGAGGCGGATGTGGATGACACCGGGGTGGTGATCGTCACCTGGAATAACGGTGCGGTTTCCTACCTGGAGGCCGGTTGGTGGCAGCCGCACATGGATGGCCCGGAAGCCGCGACGCAGCTCTACGGGCAAAAAGGTTTTGGATCGCTATTCCCCACGCTCCTGGAGATCCCCAATGCGGAGGAGATGCGGGTTGATACCACCGACCCGGGCTATGCCTTCCCGCGCGAGGATCATGCTCCACAGGTGATGTACGACCTGCAGATGGCGTATTTCCTGGAATGCGTGAAAAGCGGAAAGACACCGGTCCCCGGAGCCCTGGAGGGATGGACAAACATGTGCATCCTCGATGCAGCATATCAAAGCGCGCGCGAAGGCAAAGTGGTTTACCTGTGAGCAGGAAAGATAGTGAAATGTTAAAAGTTGCCGTGATCGGGGGAGGCTCGACCTATACCCCGGAATTGATCAAAGGATTCCTCGACCGCCACGAGAGTTTCCCCTTGGAGGAGCTCTGGCTGATGGATATCGACCCGGAGCGGTTGGAGGTGGTGGGCGGCTTTGCCAGGCGGATCGTGGAGAATGCCGGCTCGCCCTTCAAGGTGGTGCTGAGCACCGACCAGCGCGAATCGGTGTGTGGGGCTTCCTATGTGACCACCCAATTGAGGGTGGGAAAGATGCCTGCTAGGGTTGCCGATGAATATTTAGGGCGCAGACACGGTTTGATCGGGCAGGAAACCACAGGGATCGGGGGGATGGCCAAAGCATTGCGCACCATCCCGGTGCTGCTAGGATTGGCCAGGGATATGCGTGAAGTTGCCAACCCCGGGGCATTGCTTGTCAATTTCACCAACCCCTCCGGACTGGTGACCGAGGCGCTATTCCGATACGCGCCGGAAGTGAGGGCTGTGGGAGTCTGCAATGTGGCCATACACACCAAGATGGATATTTTGGATGGTTACGAAAAGCTGACCGGCGTGAAGATCGACCCCTTCCGCGCGGATTTGAAAACCCTCGGGCTGAATCACCTTAGCTGGCATTATGGCTTTTCCCTGGATGGTGAGGATATCTGGGATCAGGTCTTTCCTGCCTACCTGGATATGGTCCGAAGCGGGCAGGACGAGGATTGGGACGCCGAAACGATCGAATCCCTGGGGATGATGCCGAATTATTACCTGGGTTATTACTATTACCCGAAAAAGAAACTGGAGGAGCAGGAAAAATGGCCTCCCTCCCGCGGAGAAACCGTGATCGGGATCGAAAATGAGCTGCTGCGTCAATATGCTGATCCGAACCTGAAAGAGCCACCCGCAGAGCTGATGGAGCGCGGGGGGGCGTGGTATTCCACTGTGGCGACGCAGCTATTGAACGCGCACTACAATGACCTGGGGGAAACGCATGTCTGCAACGTGCGGCACGGGGGAGCGGTGCACGGCTGGGATCCAGACTGGGTGCTGGAAATGCCCTGCCGGGTGGATAAAAATGGCATTCACCCCCTGCCTGCGGATGCCCTTCCGTCGGTATGCGCGGGGCTGATCGCGAATGTGAAGGCGTATGAGATCCTCGCAGCGGAAGCCGCGGTCACCGGGAACCGGAATGCTGCCAGGCAGGCGCTCCTCGTTCACCCACTAGGACCGGAAGCTGATCAGGTGGGCAATGTGCTGGATGACCTTTTAAGAACGAACAAACCCTACCTGCCGCAATTTTGAGGAGCGATAAATGAAACCAAACCCGGTGTTGAAAAGATTGGGATTTGCGGAAACCGACCGCCTGCTGCTCCTGCACGTGGATGATATCGGCATGTGCAACGCAGCCATGGATGGTTACCGCGAATTGTATGATTTCGGGCTGATCAGCTGCGGCTCGGTGATGGTGCCCTGCCCCTATTTTCTCTCTGCTGCAGCTTTTTCCCGGGACCACCCGGAGGCTGACCTGGGTATTCATGCAACCCTCACCAGCGAATGGTCCGTCTACCGCTGGAAACCGCTTTCGACGGTTGACCCGGTTTCGGGCTTGATCGATGATGAAGGATACTTCCCGCGAACCACAGATGAAGTCCAGGAAAAATGCAATCCCCAGGCAGCCATACTCGAAATGGAAGCTCAGATTAAATGGGCCTTGCGAGAGGGAATGAAACCCACGCACATGGATACCCACATGGGCGCGGTGCTGCACCCAAAACTGTTGCAGGGGTATACCCGGGTGGGGTTCGCCAATCATTTGCCGGTGCTGGCGGTGCGGTTTGACGAGGCTGGCTGGCGGGCATACGGAGCCGAGGCGGAGACCGCAAAGCTGGCAGCCCGGTTTATGGAGGAGCTCGAAGAAGCAGGGATGCCGCTGGAGGATATGATCGCGGCTACCCCTCTGGATGACCCGCAGGATAAGATGGGTCAATATAAAAACTTGCTTAAAGGGCTACCTCCCGGATTGACCCACATGTACATCCACCCCGCACCGGATTGCTCCGAACTGCGCGCCATTTGTCCGGATTGGCGCTCGCGGGTGGGCGATTTTGAAACCTTCCGCAGCGAAGAGATGCGCAAATTTATTAAAGAACAGGGCATCCAGGTGATCGGATATCGTACCCTGCAGAACTTGATGCCTTCCTGAATCTTAGAAAAGGAGTAGATCGATGGCAACCACCGTAAAAGCCTATTCAACAAGCTTCCGTACCCGCATGCTCTATAGCCTTTCCAGTTTTGGGGTAGCGCTCCCGGCCGAATCCGTAGGCGGGATCATCGCGTTCTATATCGTGGACGTGATGAACCTGCCCGCCACCTGGTTCGCCACTTTCTGGATCTTCTATACGGTCTATAACGCGATCAATAATCCCCTGTTGGGTTACCTTTCTGACCGGACAAAGTCCCGCTGGGGGAGGCGCATCCCTTATATTCTTTTCGGAAGTCTTCCGTATGTCCTTATCTACGCCTTGATCTTCTGGTCGCCATTTGACGGCAAAGTAAACCCGTATGGATTGCTGGCATATTTTGGCGTTTTGATCATCCTCTGGGAGGGGCTCTACACTGCGGTTGCCACCGGGTATTACTCTCTGCTGCCGGAAATGTTCCCCGATTACGAGGAACGTACCGATGTAGCTGCCAAGATGAACATCTTCCAGATCATCGCGCTGCTGGTTGGAGTAGCCCTTCCGCCTTTGATGGCAGACATCATCGGGTGGGGTTGGATGGCGCTCATCCTGGCTGTCATCAGCGGGGTGGCGATCTATATAGGCGTGCCCGCCATGTTCGAGATGAAAAAAGAAGACACCTATTTTCCAATCGGCGAGGCTTTGAAAGCAACCTTTCTTAATCGGAGTTACTTGATGGCGGCGATCTCGCAGACCATGCGGTTCTTCGGAACCGGGGTACTACAAATGGGCATGCTTTTTTATGTGAAGTACTGTCTTCAAGCCGACGCAGCGACCGCTTCCCTGTTCTTCGGCGTGGCTTTCATCATGGCGGCTCTGGCGCTTTACCCGTGGAAATTCTGGGTTGCCAACCGCCTGGATTCGCGACGCACCCTGATGATCGCCAATGCCATCATGATCGTGGGGATGATCCCGCTCGGTTTTGGGACTTCCCTAACGGTTGCGCTCGTGGCTGCAGCGATCGTCGGGATCGGCCTTTCAGGGCTGGTGCTGATCGGAGATGTGATCGTGGCGGAGGTGGTGGATGAAGACGAAGTGAAGACAGGCGTTCAGCGCGCTGGGATGTATTTTGGAATGACTGGGTTTCTCATCACGCTGGGCGGGCTGCTGGTTTCGTCGGTATTCGGCATCATCGTTCCCATGTATGGCTACGACACCATGCTGGATGTTCAACCAGCCTCGGTGGACCTGGGTTTCCGAATTTTTCTGACGGTGCCCTCCATTATTGGGTTCGCTCTGGCAATTGTTGCGCTCTATTTCTACCCGCTGCACGGGGAACGATTGAAGGATATCCGGGCTGAGCTGGCAAAGAAAACGGAATTACGAAAAATTGCTGCGGAGAAGGTATGAGTGAATACTACCTGGGTGTTGATATTGGCGGCACGAAGACGCATGCACTGATCGCAACAGGACAGGCGGAAGCGATCGGGTTTGGTGAAGCGGGAACTGGCAACCACGAAGCCGTGGGGTATGATGGCATGGAGGAAGTGTTGATCGATACCACGCGCCAAGCGCTGGCAATGGCGGGGGTCAGGCTGGAGGATATCCACGGCGGCGGGTTTGGCATCGCCGGGTACGACTGGCCCTCCGAGCGGCCACAAATGCTGGGAAGTATCGGTAAGATCGGTCTATCCTGCCCGGTGGAGGCTGGCAATGATACCTTGGTGGGCTTGCTGGCGGGGGCTCAGGGCGGTTGGGGAGTGGCGGTGGATGCAGGTACCGGGGAAAACTGCATCGGGCGTGATCAAAATCGGCGAATTGCCCAACTGACCGGTAGCGGCCCGATGTTTGCTGAGTTCGGCGGGTCGCACTCGCTGGTGGTAAAAGCCGTGCAGGCTGTTTCCCTGGAATGGGGTCACAGGGGACCGGCAACCGCGCTCTCGCGCGAGTTTGTTCAGCTGGCCGGCGCTAAAGATGTGAGCGACCTGCTGGAAGGGCTAACCCTGGGGTATTATGAGGCTTACGGAGATGTTGCGCCACTGGTATTCAAGGTTGCCGAGGATGGGGATGAAACCGCCCGGGAATGCATTCGTTGGGCAGGCCGGGAGCTGGGCAGCATGGTGAACGGAATCATCCGACAGCTGGCTTTCGATAACCTGGAATTCGATGTGGTACTGATCGGCAGCATGTTCAACGGTGGGGCGATGGTGATCGATCCGCTCAAGGAGACTATCCGTTCCTGTGCCGGCAAGGCACGCTTTAATAAACTGGAGGTACCCCCGGTTGCGGGCGGCGTGCTGCTGGGAATGGAAGCGAACGGGGTGGCATATGATGATTCCTTCCGCGAAGCACTGGCGCAGAGCACGCTCGCGCTTTTGGAGAAAACCAGGTGAGCGAGCTGGAGATCGTATTCAAGCCGCTTGAAGAACTGATGCCACTGGAACTGGAGGAAATGAACGAGGTGGATCATCTCGCCTTTTACGAGGAGGACGGGGATGAGGACTGGTGGCAGGACTGGGCTGCGCCTACGCTGCGCTTGCTGGGAAAGATGGATGGCAGGGTGGTGAGCACGGTGGGTCTGATCAGAAGGGAGATCCTTGTAGAGGGTATTCCTTACCGGATCGGTGGGATTGGCGGCGTTGCCACCAGGCCGGATAGGCAGCGGTTCGGGTATGCTGGCAAGCTGCTGGCCGAATCGACACGGATTATGAAAAATGACCTGTGGTATCAGTACGCAATGCTTTTCTGTGATCTAAAACGGATCCCTTATTATCAAAAATCTGGCTACGTTAGAATTACAAATCCCCTTTTTGTGCGTAGGGAATCTGACCGGCATTTATTTCCAGATCCCTGCATGGTGCTGGAGCTGTGGGGAAACCCCTTTCCTTCCGGTGAGGTGGATTGTATGGGTTTGCCGTGGTGAATAATTCTTATCTTCTTTCAGCGAGGTGTTTCATATGGCAATATTAGCAGCGCTTGGTGGTAAGCCGGTACGGGAGGAAACCTACCCGGATTGGCCAGTGCATGACCAGCGGGATATTGACGCGGTCACAGAAGTGATCCGTTCGGGACGCTGGGGGGGGTTCCCCTGGCCTGGACCGAAAACGGCGGAATTTGCCCAGAAATTTGCCGAAATGCAGGGGGTGCCGCACGCCGTACCGATGATGAATGGCACGGTGACAATGGAGGTGGCCCTGCGGGCGGCGGATATTGGTTGGGGTGATGAGGTCATCGTGCCAGCCTATACATTCATGGCAACCGCAGCTGCGCCGTTGGCAGCCGGGGCGATCCCGGTGCTGGTGGATATCGACCCGGGAAACTATTGCATGGATCCGGTGAAATTCGAGGAGGCGATCACCCCTAAAACCAAAGCAGTGATCGTGGTGCACCTCGGCGCGCAAATGACCGACATGGACGCAGTGATGGCGATCGCGAAAAAACACAACCTGGTAGTGATCGAGGACTGTGCCCACGCGCACGGCGCGAAGTGGCGGGGGATGGGGGCGGGATCGATCGGCGATTTTGGCTCCTTCAGCCTGCAATCCTCCAAGATCATCACCACCGGGGAGGGCGGCATCCTCACCTGCCGCGATAAGCACATGGCCGAGCGGGCGGCCAGTATCATTGATTGCGGGCGGGCAAAGGATGCCGAAGAGAAAGAAAACACCATGGGGGTGAATTACCGCATGACTGAGATCCAGGCAGCTCTGGGGGTGGTGGCGCTGGAGCGTTTCCCGGAGCAGATCCGGCAGCGGGCTGAACATGCTGGTTACCTGGAGGAATCCCTGAGCGAAGTCTCGGGGGTGCGGCTGCTGCGGCGCGATCCGCGCCATACAGTTCGATCCTTCTACAGGTATGTGATCGCCATCGACCCGGAAGTATTCGGCGCGGAGCACCAGGCAGTCTGCTACGCACTTGAAGAAGAAGGAATTTCCTGCTGGGATGGTTATGCTGCCATGCACAAAAACGAGATCTTCCAGCCGAGTAAATCAAAACTGGCTGTCCCGAACGCTTTTCCGGATAAATTCGATTATTCAAAACTTAGCCTTCCGCAAACAGAACGCGCCACCGAGCTGGAGGCAGTCTGGTTGGATGAGAATATTTTCCGGGCAGGACGAAATGGGGTTGATGATGCTGTGCGGGCGATCCAAAAACTGGTTGAGAATCGCCCTGAGATGGAGGTGCTGGAGGAAAAACGACGGGAGATGCTGGGTATATTATGAAACCCCGATAGTCTGCGGTCTGATGCTACCAAGCCGAACCCAACCTGACAGAACTGAAAAGGGTCCTAACGTTTCTGTAGAGGCGATTCAATTGTATAAATTGTGAAAAGTTCCTATACTAAGGGAAATATTCCAGGTTTTACGTTGTTTTCTTGGAAGGCTTGGAATATTTGAGGAAAAGGGATGTGGAAAAAATTTAAAGAATCACCAGGTTGGTTGAAGACCAGCGCCATAGCACTGGTGATAATTGTTGCGGGGTTGATCTGGGGGGTATTCTCCATTCACAACCAACGTCGCACGCAGGTAATAAAAACAGTTCGGAATATGCAAATATTGCTTATCCGGGAGGGTGCCCGAAACGCAGAAGCCTGGTATAAGCTTAGAGTTGCCAACCAACAAACCGATCCAGACCAAATCATGAGCGAGATTTATACGAACTTCGTTGCCAAAAACCACATTCCCGGGATGAGCGAAGTATGGATGACAACATCCAATGATTTTTTCCTTCACCGTGATTTTCCTCCTGAAGATGGTTCGCAGGGCACAACAATCGCAGAATTCTTTGCGATTCGGAGCGCGCAGGGAGGATCGCACACTGAGAATGTGCTTGCGAGCCTTGAGCAAGGATTACAGGGTAGTGATTGGTACATTACGGACCCCGGGGCTGGTAAGGAAATTGTATCCTGGGTGCCTGTTTACCTGGGCAACGAAGTGGCTTTTATCGGCTTAGCAGCATTGGAATCAAAGGTGATGGCAGATGCTGGCGTGGAGGAGGAATTCAAGCGCAATTTCTTCCTGGTGATCATCCTCTCCAGTTTATTGTGCATTGTTTTCTACCTGCTCCAACGCGAACAGGGGCATTCCAAGGCATATGCCGCGCGGCTTGAGAAAACCATTCAGGAAAAGACCCGTGAATTGGAAATCACGAATGCCAGGTACAAGACGCTCGTAGAGCAGATTACTGCGGTCACATATGTGGACGCGAATGATATGGAATGCACGCCCCTTTATATGAGTCCGCAGATGGAAACGCTTTTTGGCTATTCTGACCAGGAGTGGAGAACGATCCCCAATTTGTGGCAGGATATGATCCACCCGGATGACCGAGAACGGGTGCTGGCAGAGCATGAGCGAACATTCCATTCTGGAGAACCCTTTAATACCGATTACCGGGTGTATACCAAGTGTGGCAAGGTCATCTGGATCCACGACGAGTCCGTCCTGGCGGTCGATCCCAGTGGGGCGAAAACATGGCAGGGAGTAATGTTCGACATAACCGATCGGAAAGCAATGGAGGATGAATTGCGGTTCCTGGGGCATCATGATTCGCTTACCGGGCTCTACAGCCGGGCCTTCATGGAGACAGAGATCGAACGCTTGCAGAAAAGCCGGGATTTCCCGGTTTCCATCATCATGAGCGATGTGGATAAACTTAAAGCGGTCAATGATAAATATGGGCATGCCGTGGGTGATGAAATGCTCCGCCGCGCTGCCAGCGTGATCCGCAGCGCATTTCGGGCGGAGGATATCATTGCCCGGGTGGGTGGTGATGAATTCGCCGTGGTGCTCCCTTCCACAGACGCGAAAGCCGCGCAGCAGGCAATCGAACGGATCCAGAAGGCGGTGGCCAAGGAGGCCAAGGCAGCCATTGGCCCAAAATTAAAGATCTCGCTTGGCTGTGCCACTGGCAGCCAGAATGAATCGCTGGAACAGGTACAGCGCAGAGCGGACCGTAATATGTACCAGCAAAAACGGACAAGTTATGCCAGGGAAGAAACAGAACCGGACCCCTGACCGGTTTCTCCAAATTGCTTGACATATCCGGTGCAGGTTCTTAAAATAGACGAAGTTTGGCACAAAGAATGATAGAGGTTACTGGTTCCATGCAGACTGAAGAAGCGGAAAACAGCGGCGACAGCATCCCCCTTAGTCCCAGGGGTGCCCCGCGTGTTTCCGCGTTACACGTAATAATTAACTCAGCAGATCAAACCCGGGATGCTTTCTGCACTCCCGGATGTCTGATACAGGAGGTTCCGGCCTAGTGTTTTTTTAGCCGGAATGATTCCCGCGCGCATTGCCCGCCGGATGATACCTTCTGTATCATCCGGTTTTTATTTTTGGAGGTGGAAGATGGCATATTTGAGTGATGTTGTTGGCAAACCGGTGATTGACGTTGAAGGCGAGAATTTCGGTAAGGTTACAGAGATTCTGGCGATTCGAACGGAGGGGATGCCGCACCCAAAGGTCACCGCGGTGCAGGTGAAACACAAGAAATCGCTAATAATGATCCCCATTAGCGATGTAGCGGCGTTGATCGCCCCCATCGTCCCTTTGAACAAGAAGATCGAAGAAATCGAGGCTTACATACCCACTGAGACCGAGCTCTACCTGGCGAGAGATATCCTCGACAAGCTGATCATCGATATCAACGGGGTACGGGTGGTGCGGGTGAACGACCTGGAGGTCACCCGGGTTAATGGTGATTATTTTATTGCAAATATTGACGTGGGTGTAGGCGGGCTCTTCCGCAGGCTGGGGATGGGAACAAAAGGAAAAAAGAAGAGCGCCCGAATGGAAAAGCAGGGCGTCATCTCCTGGGATTCTGTGGAATTGCTTTCCACCGACGAGCCCATGCGGTTGAAGGTTCCCCAGGAGAAACTTGCCGAATTACACCCGGCGGATCTTGCCGATATCCTGGAGGATATGGACCGGCTGGAGAGCGGGCGGTTTGCCAACAGGTTGGAGATCAGCCAACTGGCCGACACCTTGGAGGAGGTGGAAACCGATTTCCAGGCGCACATTATTGAAGACATGCCAGATGAGAAGTTAGCCGATGTTCTGGAAGAGATGGCCCCGGATGAAGCCGCCGACCTGCTTGCTGAACTCCCCAAGGATCGTAGCGAAAACCTGCTGGAGTTGATGGAGGACGACGAGGCGGAAGATGTCCGTAAGCTGCTGGCGTACCCGGAAGAATCTGCGGGGGGTATTATGACCACCGAATACGTATCGATCCCCCCGAAGCTGAACGCGGAGGAAGCCATCGCGGCAGTACGAGCAGTGGGCGATGAAGTGGAGCAGGTATTCTATGTTTACGTGACGGATGAGGAAAACCACCTAATGGGTGTGTTTTCGCTCAGCGATCTAATTTTCGCCAACCCGAAGACGCCCATCATGGAATTCATGCACCGCCGGGTTGCGGCGGTGGACCTCTTTGAAACACAGGATGAGGTTGCCAGGGTGATCGCAAAATACAACCTGTTGGCAGTTCCTGTAGTGGATGCCGAGAATCGTCTTCAGGGAATCGTCACCTCGGACGATGCGCTGGATAAGATCATCCCCACCGCCTGGAAAAAACACCTACCGCATTTTTACTTGACATAGACTACCTTACGAACCGGGATAAATCATGCAGAGCGTATCCGTCAAAGTTTTTTTCGCGAAATACTGGAAAATCCTCCTGGTATTCTTTTCGGTTTTCGGCCCGGCCACCATCACCGCCTTCGCCGATAACGACGCCTCGGGGGTTGCCACGTATTCCATCGCCGGGGCGAAGCTCGGTTATCCGATCCTGTTCCTGTTACCCTATATCACAATATTGCTCGGCGTGACTCAGGAAATGGGCATTCGCCTGGCTGTGGTCACCCGCAAGGGGCTGGGCGACCTGATCCGCGAGCGGTGGGGGGTGCGCGTCTCGCTGATCGTTTTCGCCGGGCTGTTGCTGGCCAACCTGGCGACGGTTGTCACCGAAATGGCGGCGATAAAATCCGTGGGTGCCCAAATAGGCATCCCGGCGGTTCCAATCATCCTGGTTTTCATCCTGGTGGCGGTTCTATTTGTCACCCGGGGAAAATATAAACATACTCAGATCATCATGCTTTTTGCCTGCCTGTTCTTCCTGGTGTATATCTTCGCCGCAATCAAGGTGAAGCCGGATTGGCAAATGGCGCTCAGCAATCTGATCTGGCCGCATGGGGTGGATTTCACCCCGGCGTACTGGCGCAATTACCTGATCATCGGTTTGGGTGTGCTGGGTACAACCATCACTCCCTGGGGGCAGTTCTTTATCAGTAGCTTCTCCTTCGATAAAAAGATCGATGCAGAGAATGTCAAGTATTCGCAATTCGAATCGTATTGGGGAGCCTTCCTGACTGACTTTTTCTCATTCTTTATGATCGTGGCCACAGCCGCGACTCTCTTTTACGCCAATATCCCGCTCCAGTCCGCAGAGGACGCGGCGATGGCCATCAAACCTTTCGCGGGTGAGCTGGCGGGCACGCTTTTCGCGATAGGTATCCTCAACGCCGGTTTCATGGGGCTGGTGATCGTTTCCCTCTCCACGGCGTATGCTTTTTCAGAATTCTTCGGGACCTCGGGCAGCCTGGATTATGATTTCAAAACGAGCAAAATGTTTTACATGATCTTCATCGGGCAGCTGGTGGTCGCGGGGATCATCGCGCTTATCCCCGCGGTTAACCTTTTTACGCTCGCGGTCGCCACGCAAGCGTTGAACGCCATGGTTCTTCCGCTTGTGTTTTTCTTCCTGATCCGGCTGACCAGCGATCCAAAACTGATGCGGGGAAAACAAAATAAACCGCTGCAACGCAATTTCACCATTGTTTGCACTGTGATCATCCTGCTGGCATCCGTTGGTACGCTGGTGATGACCTTTTTCCCGAATATATAGCTGGAGAGAAAACCAGTTGATTCGTTGAATGGTTATTTTGTTTTTTGTAACCCGGGCACCGATTTCGTGCCCGGGTTCATTTAGGTTGGTGAGGAATGCGGGAAATAACGATGGAGGGATGTGAAAACAGAAAAAAATGATACGGGTTAGTCGTTATTCTTTTTTCCCAGCGAGGCGGCGTAGATGATGAACTCGTGGGTGCCATCCAGACGAATAGCATCATTCAACAGCACATCATCGAAGGCTGCGATGGCGCACACCCCGCACCCGATGGATTCGGCAGCCAGGTAGAGATTCTGGCAGACGTGACCGGCATCCAGGTGCATATAGCGATACCCGCGCTGATCGTAACGCCAGCAGGTTCGCTCAGCCACTGCATCCCACAGGAAGGTGACCGCGCTGCGCATCACCTGCTTCTGATCCAGGCAGGCGTGTGTGATCTTTTCGACGATCTCACCTTTCAAGTCCGTCGCAATCAGCGCATGGCGGGTGGAGATATAGCGGTAAAGACCGGGCTGCAGGTTTTCCACTTTATTGATCAGCAAATAAGTCTCAAAGGGGTGTCGCGCGCCGGCTGAAGGAACCGTGCGCGAGAGTGCCGGCCGGTCAGTTTTTGATTTTACTCCCTGGGTGCACCACAGCAGGTAGGCAAGTTCCACCTGCGTGAGGGGCTGGTCGGAATAGGCGCGGATGGTCGTGCGCTGCTCGATCAGGGTACGAAGATCGCTTGAAGGCAGCCTGATTTCAGCCGGGGAAGGGAGGGGAATCAGATCCAGAGATTCATCCCAGGGGAGCTCCAGCGGGGGCTGCGTAACACCGCTGGCTTGCGCAGGTTTTCCCATATTTTCGTACCTGGATTCGATCATGAATCGTTCGCCGATAGTTTCTGCCATGATTAGCTCCTGTTATTTAAATTATTTTTAACATCCGGTGATAACCGGGGGAGTGAAACCTTTTCTCAAGCCCCGGCGTTCTGATCGTGCTGAACATTTTATATCCTACCGCCTGATAAAGCGTGATCGCTGGGGTGTTGCCAATTTCCACAAGGAGTGAGATTTTGTGCAACTCTGCCTTGGCAGCCAAATTTTCAGCCTCCGCCAGCAGAACCCTGGCGATGCCCTGCTTCCGAAATGCCGTGGCCACCGCCAGGTGGGCGATATAATATTCGTCGTTTTCGCATTCCTTTGATGTGAAACCCAGGATGAAATTCGCCAGCAGACGGAGATACTTCCGAATTCCGTAGATCGATAGCGACTGCCGGAGGTAGACCCAGTTTCTACCGCCCATTTCGCCACCCGGGAAGGCAACCAGGAGGGCTGCTACTTCCTCTCCCTGCATGCCTAATATCGCCCGATCAAAGCTGAAGCGGTTACCAGGCCTGGAGAAAACCTCCTGGAGCGCATGCAGGCAAAAGGCGTGGTCTCCCAAGCCCAGGGCTGCATCCGCGAAGGGACCCATTGTGGCGTGCAGAAGCAGGCTGGCAGCCCCGGCCTGGGCGGGTTTGCCGGGAACGTATTCGATCATCCCGTTGCATCCTTTGAGGAGAGGCGAAGGCGGACTGCCCGGATAATCGCCTGAAATTCACCCACCCGCAGCAACCAGATCAGAAGGGCGTAGGTCAGAATGCCAATGACCAACCCACCAAGTAGTATCAGCCAATCAGAAAAGAGGAGAGAATACTCAAGCCAGAAATAGAGTGCCAGTGCCATCCCAAGTGCAGCAATCCCGGCTTTACCAGCAGCGTTTAGTATCGTGGTGGAGTGGAGCCCATGCAGGCGACGACGCATCAGGAAAAGCAGCACAGCCATCTCAATCGTCGTTGCCAGGGTATTGGCAAGGGCCAACCCTCCCAGAGGCATCCACCCGGCGCTTTGGAATATATCTGTGAAAAGGAAGCTGAAACCCAGGTTCAAAGTCATGGCAACCGCGCCGACGATTACCGGAGTGCGGGTATCGTGCAACGCGTAGAAAGCGCGGCTGGTGATCTCCACCAGGGAATGGCTGACCAGCCCCAGGCTGTACCACAGCAACGCCCAGGCGACCATCGCCGTGGAAGCCGCGGTGAAAACCCCGCCGCGCTGGTAGAGGGCGGAAACCAGCGGGACGCGCAGGAGGATCAGACCGACTGCTGCGGGAATGGAAAGCAGCAACAACCCGCGCAGTACAGCGGCGAGGGAGGAGCGCATCTCTACCTGTTTCCCCTCAGCGACCTGCCTGGAAAATGAGGGAAGCGCGGCGATGGCGATGGATTGGGCGATGGCCATCTCGGGCATGAGCATCAGGCTGAAAGCGAGAACGAGAGCCGAAGCGCTGCCGGCGGGCAGGCTGAGGGCGATGATGGTATTTACTATGAAGTTAAGCTGGACAATGGCTACACCAAAAATGCGCGGGATGAACAGGCGAATGACCTCGCGCACCTCTGCCATTTTCCAGAAAAATGAGAACTGATAATTGAAATTGAGCCTGAGGATGGATGGCACCTGCACAACAAGGTGAAGGATACTGCCAAGCAGTGCCCCCCAGGCCAGTCGGCTGATGCCCAGGTATTCCGGCAGAAGCAGCACCCCGGCTATCATCCCCAATGAGTACATGGCGGGGGCAATGGCAGGGATCCAGAACTGCTGGTGACTGTTCAGGATACCCATCAGGATGCCGCTGACGCCGAAAATGATGATGGTTGGAAGCAGGATGCGCAACAGGTTGGTGGTGAGAGCCATCTGACCGATATTAACGCCGGGGTTGAGGATGAAAAGCACATTCTCCACGATGGCGGGTGCGAAAATGACTCCAAGGAGAGTGATGAAAGCAAGGCTTACCACGAGCAGGTTGATGATCCCGGATGCCAGCCGCCAGCTGCCTTCCGTGTCGCGGCGGGTGAGGAATGCAGTGAAAACCGGGATGAACGCCGAGCCGAGCGCACCCCCGGCGATGAGGTTGAACAGCAGCTCTGCCACCCGGTTGGCAGCGTTGAAGGAATCCAGGTCCGCGCCGGTGCCGAACGTGCGATAGATCACCATTCCGCGGATCAGACCAACCAGGTTGCTCAAAATAAAGGCTGCCATCACCGTTCCCGCGGCGCGGGCTATATGGCGATTAGTTGATTGCAAGGAGGTTTCCAGCGATGTGCTCATGCGGGTTCGATTATAACGGAGGCGGGTTACCCCCTGTTCATTCCTTGGGATTGACGCGCAGGGATGGGTTGTGGGTAGAGACCGCCCGGTACCAATCCTCCGAGCCATCGAAGGGGAGGTTTTCCAGATCCGAAAGCATGTTGATGGCAAAAGGATCCATCGCAATCATTCTCTTGATCTCGGTGATATTCTCCTCCATGGAAAGCTCGCTGGCAGATGCCTTCATTCTGCGTGCCCCCACCCACAATTCCACCCTGGGATCTGCGGAAGCGTTGCGATACCAATCCGATCTTCCTCCCCAACCTGTCATCACGAGGTAGCCCTTTGTGGAGGGTTCCAAGGCATACCCCAATGCGGTTTGGCGGGGTTTTCCGGTTTTACGGCCACGGGTAGTGAGAATGAGGATGCGGTTTTCGATGGGCTTTTGCAGACCCAACCGGTATTGAAGGATCGGCAGTCGGAGGATGAAGCGCAGCAACCTGCCCGGCGGCTTACGGAGGAAACGGGTCACCATCCAGGATTGCAACCGCAGGTAGGCTCTATCGTGGATGCTCACGATATAAATTATATACAAGAAGATCAGTGTTGATTTGCTGGTTCGGTGAATGGTTGAATTGCTTCTCGTTTTGGGTAAAAACGGAACGCCAATATTAAATAAATATTTCATATAATAGAAAAACGAATTAAGGCTGGGCGATAAAAAATTTAAAGATATCCTTGGGCAGGTCGTAAGCTTCGCTGAGGAGTGCGGGGGTGAGCACTTCGGCCGGTATGCCCGCGGCGACCACTTTTCCCCCCACCAGCAGAGCGGCCTTATCCGCAAAGCGCACGGCCATATTGATATCATGCAACACCGCAAGCACCCCGAGGTTCTTTTCTTTAGCCAGCGCGCGGATCTGATCCAGGATGGTGATCTGGTAATGCAGGTCCAGGTGGGTGACCGGCTCATCCAGCAGAAGCACACGTGGCTGCTGCGCAAGCGCCCTGGCGAGAAGCAGCCTTTGCTGCTCGCCACCAGAGAGCTCGCCCACCCGGCGCTGGGCCAAGGAGAAGGTATCAGTTTGGCGCATGGCTTCGCGAACGATCTCTTCATCGGTACCTGAAGCCTGGCCCAACCAATTAAGATGCGGGGTTCGCCCGAGGGCGACCGTCTCCCAGGCTGTGAACGCGGGCGGGAGATTGCGCGCCTGGGGAACGATCGCAAAGATCTGCGCCCGTTCAGAATTGCTCAATCCAACCAGGTTGCGGCCTTCAAAGGAGATTCTACCGGAAGCTGCCGGCACAACGCCGCTGAGAGCGCGGATGAGGGTGGTTTTTCCCGCCCCGTTGGGGCCGACCACGACCAGCACAGATCGATCATCCAGGCTGAGACTGACATCCTTTAAGACATCCCGCTCCGTGTAGGAGACGGTGAGGTTACTTATTTCGAGTAGGGGTAAATTTGCCATAAATTATTACCAGTAATTCTGCTGCTTGGCGCTATGAAGCACCCAGAAAAAGAATGGCGCGCCGATGAGGGCGGTGACGATACCCACAGGCAACACCTGGGGAGATAGTATGGTCCGGGCGATGGCATCCGCCCCGAGCAACATGGCTGCGCCGCAGATCATCGAAAGCGGCAGCAAGTGGCGGTGGTCGGATGTCCACGCCAGGCGGATCAGGTGCGGGACGATGAGCCCAACGAACGCTATTATCCCTGCGAAGGCCACTGCTGCTGCGGTGGCCAGGGTGGCGGCGAAAACGATCCAAACCCGGGCGGTTCCCACCCGTAATCCCAATTGGGCTGCCTGCTCCTCGCCGAACTGCAGCACGTTGAGCGGGTGCCCCATAAACAACAGGATGGCCAACCCGGCAGCGATATAGGGGAAAGCGGCGATCACCGGCGGCCAGCCAGCCAGGGTGGATCCGCCCAGCATCCAGACCACTGCCCTGCGCAGCTCGCCGGTGGAGTTGATCATCACGAAAGAGGTGAGCGCGGTGGCGAAGGAGCTGGCAGCCACGCCTGCCAGGATCAGGTTGGTGACCGGCACGGTCTTCCCCACCCTTGCCAATGCATAGACGATGACCACCGTAACCAGGGCTGCCAGGAAAGCCGCCATGGGAACGAGAAAAAGCCCCAGGGTGGAGGTGGCAGGCCGGATCGTCATGGCTATGACCGCGCCGAGCCCGGCGCCGGATGCCACCCCGATCAAATACGGATCGGCTAAAGGATTCCGAAAGAGACCCTGGTAAGCACCCCCGCTTGAAGCCAGGGCAGCGCCCACCATAACCAGCATCACCATCCGAGGCAGGCGCAGGTCAACCACTATGGAGCGGAAGACGGTCGCATCGCCATTGCTGGAGCCCACCCCGAATAGAATTCGGATAAGTTCCTTGGGAGGGACGAAAACGCTGCCGATGGCGATGCTGAGCATCACCGCCCCTGCCAGCAGGGCAATGGAAATCAGGTAGGGGCGAACCAGGCTCGTTTTCATCTTTCCGGGATTATTTTTCGAAGGCTTCGGGGTGGATCAATTGCGCAAGAATTTCGAGACCATCCACCAGGCGCGGACCAGGGCGGCTGACCAGGTCGTCGTTGAATGGCACCACAGAACCATTATTAACTGCAGAAAGACTTGCCCATCCCTGGCGCGCAGCCACCTGGCTTGCATCCACACCGTAGTTGGAATCCCCGAGGATGATGAGATCGGGATCTTTTACCAGCAACGATTCCAGGCTTATCTGGGCAAAGTCAGCCCCCAGGTCATCGCCGGCATTCATTCCACCAGCCATCCCGATCAGGTTGGCGAGGAAGGTACCCGAACCGGTCGTCCACGGTTGGGCGGGGTCGGAACCATCCAATTCATAAAAAACGACCGGCCTGGACCCGACAGAAGAAATCGCGTTTTCCACCGCTTCCACGCGGGTTTTCAGGGATTTGATCAGATCGTCTGCCTGGCTGCTCCTGCCCGAGAGGGAGCCAACGACAGCCAGGTTCTGGTAGAGCCCTTCAAGGTCGTTCGGATTTGGCAGCAAGTAGACCCTTAGGTCCAATTGCTCGAGAGAATTAACCTGCTCGGGAGTATTCAGGGAAGATGCCAGAACTAGATCCGGCTTGAGCGCCGCGATCTGTTCGAAATTGTAATTACCCATCGAACCGCCAATGCTGGGAATGGAAGCCGCCTCCGCAGGGTAGTTGCTGAACTCGTCGCGACCGACCACTTGGTCAGCGGCACCCAGGGCGAAGAGGATCTCGGTGTTTGAGGGTGCCAGCGAAACGATCCGCCGGGTCGGCGCGGTGATCTTCACCTCCCTGCCCAACCCATCGGTCAGCACCATGTTTTGGGAGCCGGTGTCTGCTTTTGGGGCACAAGCGACCAGGAGAACAAGCATTACGATAACGATCGAAATTACAGGGATGATTCTCTTCATTGTTATTCTATCCTTTTTAATTTTGGAATAAAAAAACCTCTGCCTGGAAGACAGAGGAAACGGACAAAATTTCCAATTCCTGACCGCGAGGCATTTGGCATACCCATCAGGCGGGCGACCTGGCTCAGACTAGGTCTTTACAGTTGCGGGTCAGCGCCGGACTTGCACCGGCTTCGCCTTTGAGCCTTCCCATCCGGGGGAAAAGGCACCTGAAAGGTTCTATTCGATTGAGAATATTCTAGCGAGGTTTTCTCCTTCCGTCAAGGAAATGGAGGAAAAAAAGGAATTTCGCATCAATTCATGAAAATGGTCGCGATAATAATTATTGGATCAATTTGGTAATGGGTTTCTGCTAAGATTGGCTTTGAATATCTTTTTTGATTCCATTTGAATATGATTTCGAGGAGGGAATATGTCTATCAAGGAAATGCTTAAAATGATGTTCACGCCAGCACCAGGCTGGAAAAAGCAAGTGGAAACAGAGGGAAAGCAGGCGCGAGCGGTGGTGATGTGCGATCCGGAAAATATTTCCCAGGGGTTCGGTTATAAAGGCCGGGACGGGTGGCTGGATATCGATGTTGAGGTGGAACCCGATAACGATCCACCATTCGACGGAAAAATGAAATGTCAGCTTACCGCATCAATGGCGCTCACTCGGGGAATGACCGTGAATATCCGCTATGACCCGAAAGACAAATCGAAGATTCTGTTGATGGATGATGTCAACCAGCTCTTTTATTCACGGATGATCCAACCTCAATAAATCGGTCTCCCGGCATGTAATGGTATAAAAACCCTGCCGAGATGGCAGGGTTGGGAGGCCTGGCTTATGGCCTGGCTTTCCGTTTGATGCCAGTGGATTTTTTGGCGGTTGGTTTCGTCGATGGTGGGGAGGTTTTTCGGGCGGAAGTTGTTTTTGAGGTTGATTTGGAAGCACCGGTTTTTTTTGAAACTGCGTAGGCGGTAACAGCTCCCAGAAGCGCACCTCCGATCAGTTTGGCGGATTGCGCGCGCTGGGGTGATTCTCCGAGAGGGCTGCCGGAAATGATCGCGTCCATTATCGCTTCGGACCCGCTTGCCCCGCGCTGTTGGGCGCTCATATAAGCCATCCCTCCCCGCATCAGGTCATCTGCATCGATAATGGGTCCGTCCTTTTGGGGTTTTGAGGATTGCGCTGAAGCAATATCGTCGCCTGCGAATGATCCCAAAAGAGCGCTTATCAGGTCAGTTCCCTGCTGGGTAACTGGCGCCTGGGGAGCTTGACCTCCGCTTAGGAGCGTTGTGATCAGTTCCATGGCATTATCTGAATTCAAGGATTTACCCTGGAATTGTTGAGAAGCCGTATCCAAAGCACCTGCATATACCTGGGCTGATCCGCTGTTTGCCTGCGATCTTACCATTCTACCTGCGTAGGCAAGCTGATCGGAGGGGGGTGCTTTTGGTTTTTCTGCGATCGCCTGGTTGATCAAACTGAAGATCTGCACCATGTTGTCGCCATGGTTTTGATTATAGGAATCCGTCTGGTTGAGGGCTCCCTGGTTCTGAGATAAAGCCGTGGCAGCAGCCCCGAAAAGATCGGCAAGATTTATTTGATTTGTTGCCATGAGAACTCTTACTTCTTTTCTTTCAAGTTATCAGGTAATTCCGGGATAACGAGTTCCATCCCAACTCGTACATGGGCAGGATTATCACCGATCTGTTCCTTGTTGGCTTCGTAGATCACCATCCAGTAATCCCGGGTTGCGTGACCATAATACTTTAATGAGAGATGGCTGAGGGTTTCCTCGGAAGTGAGCTTGTGGGTGGTGATGATCTTGGGGGCAGTTTGAGCTTTATTGTACGCCTGGATATCCTGGCGCATTTTTTCCTCCTTGGCCAGATCTTCGGCGGATTTGGTTGGAGTTGCCCCGGCTTTTTTATCTGCTTCCAATTTCCGGTAAAAAGCGTCTGCTTCGGCGGCAGTTTCGAACTTCATATCATCGGACATAATAGCCTCCTATTTTTGAGTTAAATCTAGCCATAGCTTATTGAAAGCATTGTAACGAATTAAAACAGGGAGGTCAATTAGCAGAAGGTATTGCCATCCGATGATCTGAAATTATTTATGATCCAGGAGTTGAATCAAACCGGAAGACCCATCCAGGCTGATGCGCTGACCGGTGAAAAGCCTGGTGGTGGCTTCATGGACCCCAACAACAGCTGGTATGCCATATTCCCGGGCGACAACCGCCCCATGGGTCATCATCCCGCCCACCTCCAATATCAACCCTCCGGCGGTGAGAAAGAGCGGCGTCCAGGAAGGGTCGGTTCCCGGGCAGACCATGATCTCGCCGGGCTGCAGGTTGGCGGTTCGCGGGTCGAGGACCACACGCACCAATCCTTCCACGCGTCCCGGGGAGACCGGGCTGCCGTTCAGCCGGGTGGAATCTGATGTTTGCGATACCATCCCCTCGTAGATAGTGCGACCGTCGCTGAGGATCATGCGTGGCACCTGCCCGCGCTTCTTCTCAGACTCATAGATATCCCGGCGTGATTGGATCAAGGTTGCCCAATCACCCTTCTCCCCAGAGGTAAAACACACCAACTCCTTGAAACTTAGGAAAAAGATATCATGTGGTCGAAGAAGTTCCCCGGTCGAAACAAGCGCTGCGGCATTTTCGAGAAGCGCTTCGCGGATGAGCCCCATCAAGCGGACCGCGAAGAACTTTGGGTTCTCCCGGACGCCCATCAACTGGCGGGCGCGGCCTGCGAAGAAGCGAACCTGCTTCGATCTAATCCAACCATGTTTGCGCTGGCGGGCTTCATCGGAAAGTATCTCGATGGCTTGATTGGCGCTTTCCACTCCTGATCGAAAAACCGCATCCGGAGCCCGGGAGGGATCTTTGATACGCACCAAACCTTTGAGGCTCTCAAAAATGCCGGTGGGATTCTCAACCCAGCGTGGGCGGCCAATATCGATCTCCCCAAGACCTCTGAGCCCATATTTATACAGGAATCCTTCCACCGACTTTGTGATTTCAGAACTGAATTCAGAATGTTGATATTTTTCTGAAAGGTCCTCCGGGGAGAGCAGTTCAAAATCAGTTTTCGCTCCCGGATCAGCGAGGATCACCCGGGCGACCTCCCAGAGGTCCAGGTCCATATGGGTGGTCGGGTTGTTGGGCATCCCACGGGTGACCTCCATTATGAGGTTGGCTTTGGAGTACTGCCCGCTATCCCCAAAAGTATCCGGGATTTCACTGGCTGCTTTGTGCAAGAAGTTGTAGGATGCCATACCAGAAGCTACACCGGAAACGAACAGTAGAAAGGTTTTTGGCAGGTAGTTATTGCAGTAATCCTGCATCAACCCAACCGTCTTCTCCAGGCGCTGATGAGCTCCGCCAGGGAGGTGTTCTATACGATCATTCAACATTGCCAACAGGTTTTCTCCGTGCTGCACGATCATTTTCCTGCGCTTTTCCGGGGAGAGAATATTAAGTAGAGCATTCCCCGCAAGGGGGAGGAAAGTCAAAGCCAGGAGAAAGAGCGTTTTAAAGCGGACGCCTTTGTGTTCCGGTTGAAGACGCGGATCATCCATCAGGTTGTTCAATGCCTGGAGGATGGTTGGTTCAACGAATTTCAGGGCGATGCTGGCCACCTTGCGTCCGACCGTATTCTTTATGATTGGAGTGTACCGGATCCAAATCCGTTCCCCGGCAGGCAGAAAAACGTTTTGGTTTTCAGGAGTGATCGTTTTCCGAAGAATTTTTGAGCCCATCACCGCGATGAGGATATTCATGGCATTGCGTCCCATCGGGGTTATAGGGTCCAACATACCCTGAACAGCAGCAAAGGAAATGTATACATCCAGCGGGGCGGGGTTGGGGTTGACCGGAAGGGGGAAGATGGATGTGACCGGGCGGCTTTGAAGCAGGTGGATCATTCCATCCGCTAGACCCCATTCGATATCCTGGGGGATGCCATCGAGGGACTCGACCTGCTTCCCGAGCGCAGCCAGTTGCAGGATCTGTTCATCGGAAAGCGCCTGGTCGTTGGAGCGATCATTTTCTTCCCTTACCGTTCCGCTTTTTACTGCGGAGCGGATGGAGAGCGCTTTGCTGCCAAGAGTCTTCGAGACGATCTCAATGCCCAGCGTATCCACAACGTAGTGATCCGGTTCCACCAAGCCGGAGACGAGCGCCTCCCCCAACCCGAAGGTGGCATCGATCACCACCTGACTGCGCAACCCGGTGAGCGGGTTGGCGGTGAAAAGCACGCCGGAGACCTCGCTCTGCACCATTTGCTGGATAACGACCGCAAGGCTGATCCCTTTGTGCGCGATCCCATTCCGGTTCCGGTACCCGATCGCGCGGGCTGTCCACAGGCTGGAGAAACAATCAGTTACTGCCTTGAGCAGCGAGTTTTCATCGATAATGTTGAGATAAGTATCCTGCTGACCGGCAAAAGACAGACCTGGCAGATCCTCAGCGGTGGCAGAGGAGCGCACTGCCACGGGTGGTTTACCCAGAGAGGAATAGGCTTCGAGCAATTGCGCTGTGATCGAAGCCGGGAGTTTTTGCGGGGTAAATAATTTGCGGATCCGGCGGGAGGAACCCTCCAGAACCTCAAGGGCTTGTTCCTGCTCGTTGGGGAGGAGATCCAGGATGATTAATCCCAGTGAATTCTCCTCGACAAAGTGTTGGTATGCTGCGGTGGAGAGGATGAATCCTGCGGGTACAGGCAGCCCTGCGGATGCAAGCCTTACCAGGTTAGCACCCTTGCCCCCGGCAAGGGGGGTCAGGTCTTCAGGCTTGGTTTCAGCAGGTGCAAGTGGAATGATCCAGAACTGGTTTTGCTTGGACACCATTGGAAGCCTTGAAAATTGGATTGAAGACCAATGTTGAGTGTGATTGTATACCCATTTGATTCAACGGGTATAAGCGTAGTTATAATAGAAAGAAAACCAAAGGAGATACCCATGATCGGAGAATTACCTGAACCAGTCTTGAAAGCCCTGCTTGAAACTATCCCCCTGGAAATATCCATTGTGGATGCCGACGATAAAGTACTCGCTTGGAATAAACACGAAACCAGGGTTTTCAAACGACCGGTTGCCGCCGTGGGGCGGGAAGTGCGAAAATGCCATCCGGAAAAAAGCATCGCTGCAGTGGAAAAGATCATCAGTGAAATGAAAGCCGGCACCCGGGAGAAAGCCACCTTTTGGATCGAGACAACCATGCGTGGCAAGATCGAGCCGACCAAACTGTTGATCGAATATTACGCCCTGCGGGACGCCACCGGGAAATACCTTGGCTGCCTGGAGACCGGGCAGGATATCACCGGGATCCAAAAATTGACCGGGGAAAAAAGGCTGCTGGATTGACGCTTGATGAAGAAGGGCGGGAACCAAAACTTGAGTTCCCCTGCGAATTCCCGTTAAAGGTCATCGGGATCAACGACGACGGATTCGAAGCGTTTTCGATAGAGATCGTCCAGCGGCATGTACCCAACCTGGACCGAGGGACGATCTCTCAAAAAATATCAGAAGGGGGGAAATACCGATCTGTTTCCTTCGTATTCATCGCTGAAAGCCGGGAGCAGATGGATGGGCTCTACCGTGAGCTTACCGCAAGTGAACGGGTCAAGTGGGTTTTGTGAGAATCCTGGTTTCAGGAGGAAGGCATGGGCTCGACCTGGAAAAAAGCTCCGCAGCAAAACATTGATTTTTTCAACAAAGTTCTGGAAAATCACCCGGAAGTGGAAAAACGCAAGATGTTCGGTTATCCCTGCGCCTTTCTGGGTGGGAACATGTTTTTTGGTCTATTTGAAGAAACCTATTTCTTGCGGCTCCCAGAAGAGGAGCGCGCCAGGATCAATTCCCTTCACCAGGCTGCTCCGTTTGAACCGTTACCCGGCAGGGCGATGAAAGAATATGTAGCCTTATCCACCGAAGTGATATCTGATGGCGAGGCATTCCAGACCTGGTTTGAAAAATCAATTCTATTCGCCTCCAGTTTACCGGCGAAGGAAAAAAAGGGAGGGAAGAAATGAACGAACCGCTCTACCCGAAGATATATGCTCTGGTGAGACAAATCCCGAGCGGCAAGGTGGCAAGTTATGGGCAGATCTCAAAAATCGTTGGCGGCTGCAGTGCCCGCATGGTGGGGTATGCCATGTCGGCTTTGAAAAGCACAAAGGAAATGGAGGATGTTCCCTGGCAGCGGGTTATCAACTCGCAGGGAAAGTGCTCCACCTTCGGTGATGGGATCGGCGAATCCATCCAGCGCAAGCTGCTGGTGGCGGAAGGGGTTGAATTCGACGAGCAGGGAAGGGTTTTCCGCCAAGATCAATGGTGGGTGGAGAGGCCTTTCTGAGCCCGACATGCCGATCCTATTCTTAATCAGACACGGGGAGAATGATTTCACCGGCAAACGTCTGGTGGGAAGAAGGCCTGGCGTGCATCTCAACGACCGCGGTCGGGAACAAGCCGCCCTGGTCGCAGAATCCTTGAAATCCGTTAAATTCCGAAGGATATATTCCAGCCCGCTGGAGCGGGCGGTTGAAACCGCGGAGCCGCTTTCGCAGGCACTGGGTAAAAAGATCACCCGGTTGGATCTGCTGGCGGAGGTGGATTTCGGTACATGGACCGGGCAAACCCTGCGATCGCTGCGAAAACTGCCTGAATGGCAGGACCTGATGAGCGACCCGGAGTGGGGCTTTCCCGGCGGGGAATCCCTGCCCGGGGTGCGGGAACGGGTGCGCTGGATGCTCGCGGAGGTGACCGGATCCGAAGGGAAGAATGACCGGATCGCGCTCTTCACCCATGGCGATATCATCCGCCTGGCGATGGAAAACCTTCTAGAAATGCCTGCGGGGGGATTCCACAGATTCCATGTCGATACGGGTTCGCTGACGATCGCGGCCTGCGGGGAGGGCAAACCTCGCCTGATGGCGTTCAACCTCCAACCGCCGTATGTTCTTCCGGAATTTTAATCAGTAGTTGAAAATCTTTGCCAGGATTGGTTTGGCCGCCTGGACGGCTAGCGCACGATGGGATAGGCAGTTTTTTTCAGCAGTGGAAAGCTCGGCCATGGTTAGAGTCGACCCGGCGAACTGGAAGATCGGGTCATAACCAAAACCATTCGTGCCTCGTTCCTCCGGGATTATCTCGCCAGAGCAGCTGCCCTCGGTAAAAAATAAATCCCCCCCGGGTGTGGCAATGGCCACCGTGCAGTGAAAGTGCGCCACCCACGGCCGGGGATACTGCGCGAGGTTTTGCAGAAGCAGTTTTCGGCGGTCGGCATCCTTTGCACCTGGCGCGGGTGAGTAGCGTGCTGAATGCAACCCGGGAGCACCTCCGAGGGCATCCACCTCCAGGCCGCTATCATCAGCCAGCACCACCATTCCGCTTCCTTGTTGGTAGGCCTGTGCTTTGCGGCTGGCATTCTCAGCGTAAGTGCTGCCATCTTCGACAACTTCGAGATTTGGAAGAATGGATTCAGGCAGAATGAGCTGAAGGGGAAGCCCTTCGAGCAGGGATTGCATTTCCAATAATTTTCCAGGATTGCGAGTAGCTAAAAGGAGGCATTCCATGTAATTAATTAATATTTATGATAATAATGATAATAACTTGACGAGAGAAAACCAGCATGCTATAATCTTGTTGTTATCGAAATTATATCCTAAAACGTTTGACCTATACCGTGCCTACAACCCGATACCCGCTGCGCATTAATATTGGTTTTCTACAAAACCAGCCTGTCGGCACCAGCCGGGAAATCCACTTCGAAACCCCCGATTTTCAACTTGCGGAAGAGTTCAAACCAACCGAAGTTAAAGGTTTGATCCGCGTCAGCCGCACTCCCCAGGGTGTACTGGCCCAGGGAGTTTTCCAGACCTCGGTGACTACTGAATGCGTACGATGCCTGGATGAATACCAGCAATTCCTGCGGGCGGATTTCACCGAGCTGTTCTCCTATCATTTGCATCCCACCACGGAGTCTTCTATGGTCATCCCCGAGGATGGCAACGTGGATTTCGCCCCTCTGGTGCGTGAATATCTCCTCCTGGAGGTGCCCATCAAGCTGCTCTGCCGCGAGGAATGCCGCGGGTTATGCCCGGAATGCGGGGAGAATTTGAACCTGGCAACTTGCGAGCATCAATCACAGATGATCAAGAACGAATCGTAAGAAAGGACAAAGCGAAGGTAAATAGGTAAGAATATTGCATCCGGGTAACGGAAATCCAGGCTGAGGAATTCTATTGGCGAATTTGAATCGTCGAAAACGAAGTGGGGAGATCCTGAGCATGCTGCTTGAAAAGGCGGACGTGCAGGGTTATTTGACGACGGAAGACCTGGTGGAGGTTTACCCGGATGTTTCGCCGGAAGAGGTCCACCTGGAGCAGATGCTCATGGCACTTCGGCGACGCGGGGTGGAACTCTACGACCAGTCAGGGGGGGATTTACAGGAAGAGGAAACGCTGGCAGGCGGGGATATGGATCCCTATTCCAACCTAGAACCCATTTCCAGCGACGATACGATCAGCCTCTACCTGAAGGAAATGTCCCGCGTACCGCTACTGACCGTGGATGAGGAGCTGCGCATTGCCCGGAGGATCGAGATCGGGCGGGCTGCCCGCAAGGAGCTGGACCGCAAGAACGGCACCTGCCCCAAGAAGCTGCGCGGGACGCTGGAAACCCAGGTGGAAGATGGCGTCCTCGCCCGCGAACACCTGATCAAAGCCAACACAAGGCTGGTAGTATCCATTGCCAAACGATATATCAGCAGGGGAGTGCCATTCCTGGATCTTATTCAGGAGGGCAACCTTGGCTTGATGAAAGCGGTGGAGAAATACGAATACCAGCGAGGGTTCCGTTTTTCCACCTACGCCACCTGGTGGATTCGGCAGACGATCACGCGCTCGATCGCAGACCAGGGACGTACTATTCGGGTACCTGTTCACATGGTAGATCGCATCCGCCAGCTTTATAAAACAACCCACGAACTGGAGCAGAAACTGGGGCGAGTTCCCAATTCTGAGGAGCTGGCTGAATCGATCGGGGTGGCACCCAACAAGGTGGAATGGATGCTGCAAGTTTCCTGGCTGCCCCTCTCGCTGGAAAGCCCGATCAATGACGAGGAAGAGGATTCGGAGCTGGGCATGTTTGTGGAGGACCAGGTCACGCCCACCCCCTCCGAAAGCACCTACAGCAAGCTGCTGCGCGAAAAGATAGAGGAAGTACTGGAATCACTGCCCTGCCGCGAAGCGCGCATCCTGCGGCTGCGCTTTGGGCTGGAAAACGGGCACACCTACACCCTGGAAGAGGTTGGGCAGAAGTTCGGCCTCACCCGCGAGCGCATCCGCCAGATCGAGGGAAAGGCTCTGCGGCGGCTGCGTCACCCGCGCCGCGCCAGGCAACTTAAAGAATATCTCTAACACACCGCCAGGAAAACCCCGGCGGTTTTCTTATCCGGAGGAAGTGGGGAAAACCCGGTTGGCAAACGGGTGGGTAGCCTGGGGAGCGTGCAATGGCGCGTAACAATCTTTGTAGAATTTTCCCAGCAGGGGGGCAAGCACATCCGCGCGTTCCTGGATGAGCATGTGCCCTGCCCGTTCGATTTCCACATACTGCCAGCCACCGCCTGCTTTTGCCAGAGCACGCGCGGATGCCGACTTGACGATGGAGTCATCCAGCCCGGTGATCACTGCTGCCGCCAATGTTGGCAGGATATTATCCAGGGAGGGTTCGTGGTCCTGGCAGAGATGCCAATCCAGGAGGAAACGATGGGCTTGCTGGCTGCCGAACCTTCCGAGTGCCTTTTCCCTTGCCGGAAGGTTGGTAAAGGGAGAAAAGAATTGCTCGAGCAAAACCTGGCGGACCATCTCCGGTTCGACCGGCTGATCGATCAACCGGGAGATGCGCGGCACGAAGGGCGGGTTAACGCCTGCCGAGAGCAGGGCAAGGCAGGTGACCTGTTCCGGAGCCAGGCGCGCCATTTCCAAAGCAATTAGTGCGCCCATCGAATGACCGGCGAGGCCTATGTGGAAAACCCCAAGGTGATCCAGGAATTCCAGCAAGCGTTCTGCATAGGCGCGGATGGAGGCGCAGGCTTTGACATGCGAGTCACCATGACCGGGAAGATCGGGGGAAATGACCCTCAACCCTTCCAGGCGGCGCAGGGAACCCGGCCAGGCAAGGTGGCTGGCGCCGGCACCGTGCAGCAGCACCACCGGTGGAAAGGCAGTCCCGGCGGTACTGGTTTCGAAGTAGCGGATCCCGTTGCAGAGTGGCACTGAAGGTTCTACCAGGTATCGTGGTGGATACGCTCCGGCTTGAAACGATCCGCAAAGGGGTGGTGCTCGGCGGGAACACCGATCGCAACCAGCGCCAGCGGTTTTACCCCTTCGGGTAACTTCACCAGGGGGATTATCTTTTCCATGCGCTCCTGCCGCGGATGAATGCCAAGCCAGACCGCCCCCAGATCCAGCGCATGGGCAGCCAGGAGCAGGTTCTCGGTAGCGGCCGAGCAATCCAGCACCCAGTAGTCGGGACTGCGCGCATCGCGGGTATCGGCGCAGACGAGTATGGCAAGCGGGGCTTGCTTCAACATCTGCGCGAAAGGGTGGAAGGTGGGGATTTCATCCAGAATAGCCCGATCGCGGATGACGATGAAATGCCACGGCTGGCCGTTGTTGGCGGAAGGCGCTTGCATGGCTGCCCGCAGCAGCTTTTCCACAAGATCATCACCAACCTCTCCAGAGGTGAACTTCCGTACCGAGCGGCGGGTCATGATGGTTTGATAAGTGTCCATACTCTCTCCTCAGGGGTTGATCTCTCGAATCATGTATAGATCCGAACGTTTGAAACCGCGGGTTTCATAATATTTTCGCGTTCCTATGGCAGAAATGACTGCCAGCTTTTGGAATCCCGAAGCAAGCACGATGCGAGCGGCTTCCTCCAGCAGGCGCGTCCCCAGGCCGACGTGCTGGGCAGCGCCTTCCTGCCCGCCGCCGATGCGCTGCACCTGCCCGTAGACGTGCACCTCGCGCACCATCGCGCAACCGGTCAGCTCCGGGATGACCGACATAATTTGCGTGCTGGCCTCCGAAGCCCCCGGCAGGGAGAGCCGCAGGTAGGCGGCGATCTTCCCGACTGGAGTGCGGAAATTCAGGAAATGCTCCTCGCTGCCACCGGCCGGGTAGGTGTGATCCTCAAGGCGCAGGTTTTCGGGCAGGACTACCCCCGGGCCGACCTCGTGGCAGCGGATGCAGCCACAGGATTGGCCTCTCCGGTTAAGCTCAGCGAGCACATCCTGGCGCAGGCTGGAGCGCTTGTTGCCAGCCACGATATGCGGCGAAGGGATATCGCGGATGATGCGGTTTACCCGGCAGTAGGGCGGGATGGCGGGTTTGAGCCCGGCGATAAGGTCGATCAATTCTTCGGTTGTATAAGGTGTGTATTCCCCGGCCTGCCACTTTCGATAAAGCCTGGTGCCTTCCAGCAGCTGGGTGGGATAGATCTTGATCTCGTCGGGGGCGCAATCCTCCCACAACCGGGCGAAATCCAGACGGTCCGATTCGAGTGTGGCGCCCAGGAGGTTGGGCATCCAGTGCAGCACAATCTTTAACCCCCCGGCGCGCAATAGCGCGCAGGCACGGGCTGTATCCGCGGTGGTGTGTCCGCGAAGGTTGAGCGCCAGGATGCGGTCATCCAACGATTGCGCACCCATCTGTACCTTGGTAACACCGAGGTTTCGCAGCCAGGCAAGGAGTTCCGGGGTGATCTCATCCGGGCGGGTCTCCACCACCAGACCCACGTTGCGGCTGGCGGTGCTCTCGTTTTTGATTTGCGCCTCAGCAAGTGTAGGGGAATCGAAGCCGTTCATCGCGTCGAAGCAGCGGAGGATGTAGGTCTCCTGGTACTCGCGAGGATAGGCCGACCATGTGCCGCCCAGGATGAGCAGCTCGATCTTATCAATGGGGTGGGCGGTGGCAATGTAGGAATCGAGGCGCGAGCGCACCTGCAGGTAGGGGTCAAATTGGTTCTGAAAGGCGCGCGCCGCGCCGGGCTCATCCGGCAGGTAGCTCTTGGGCATGCGGGCGTCATCCGGACAGAAGATGCATTGCCCGGGGCAGGGGTGGGGCTTGGTGAGCACAGTGACGGTGGTGACGCCGGAAAGCGAGCGCATTGGCTTCATGCGCAAGCGCTCCAGCAGGGCAGGCTCGCGGTTGCCACGCGCCGCGGGCTACCAGGTCGTAATAGCAGGCGATGAGGGCGTGCTTGGGGACGTAACCGCCCTGTGGCAGGGGATGCGCACGCACGGCGCGGAAAGGCTCCCGACCGGCGCGGATCTCCTCCAGCACCACGCGGGCAAATGCGAGGAGCTCGGGGGCATAGGTACGGGCGTCGACCCACTTTTGAATATTTTTTACCATGGGGATTTCTTTATCTCCACCGCTATAATAATACTATGAAGGAAGCGGTCCGGCAGCAGCTTATCAACTTGAATAGCGAATTCTACGAAACCTTCGCCGCAGCGTTCGCCGCCACGCGCAGGCGCATCCAACCGGGGGTGCGGAAGGTTTTGGAAGGTATTCCCAAAAAGGGCAAATGGCTCGATCTCGGATGCGGCAGCGGGCAGCTCGCGCTGGAATGGGTGGAAGCAAAATCGCAAAGGCGCCTACCAGGGGCTGGATTTCTCGGCGGGACTGCTGGCGGAAGCAGACGAAGCCATGCAGGGCGCGGCGTTGCCTCGCGGATTGAAGGTGCGCTTCGGACAAGCCGACCTGACCCAGCCCGGCTGGTCGGAAGTGTTGAAGAGTGGGCATTATGATGGTGCGCAGGCCTTCGCGGTGCTGCACCACATCCCTGGCGAGGAGCAGCGCGTGGAACTGCTGCGGCAGGTACGGGATTTATTAAACCTGGTGGGATGTTCATCCACAGCGAGTGGCAATTCCAATACAGCGAAAAATTGATGGCGCGCCGGATGCCCTGGGAGTTCGTGGGGTTATCGAACGCAGATGTAGAGCCGGGCGACACGCTGATGGACTGGCGCTACGCCCTGCCCGACCAAGCGGAAAGGGTGGGCTACCGCTATGTGCACCTCTTCACCCGCGCTGAACTGGCGGACCTGGCGGAGAAGGCAGGGTTTGAAATCGTAGATGAATACGAGTCCGACGGGGAAGGGGGCAGGCTGGGGGTGTATCAAAGATGGACGAAGATTGACCGGTAAAAAGAGGGGGCAAAAAGCAGTGGAGTTGATTTGTGTTTACCCCAACAGCTGGCTAACTCCGAATGCGTTGCAAGCGCTGAGGATGACCGCTGTGTAATAAAACCCGCCGATGCGCTTGTATTTGAGTTCCCCATTTTCGCAATTAACCACAAAATCGAGCCAGCTGCTGGTGAAGCCGTTCGTCTTATAGCGATAGGTCATGTGAATGCCAAGGCTCAGGACCACAAATACAACGAAGAAGACGATGGTTCTAGTCAATCCGAACAGCAGCCAATAAACCACAAGGATGCCCAGGATAAGGAAGATCTTGAAGACTTTGTACCAGGCTGGCTGCAGGGTGTGCCCTTTTACAAAATTGGTATCATGCTGAATTCCGCCGATTAACTTTTTCAGGAAGGATGCCATCCTTTCAACAACCCAGTTTCTTGACCAATACCAGGCAGGGGTTGTTCTCATCCCAGATCTGTTTGAATTCCTCTATCGGTTCAAAGCCGAGCGCCTGGTAGAAAGCCCGGGTGACCGCGTAGCCGGGATCCGGGTGCGACGGGCCGAGGGTCTTGACCTGAAGGTATTCGACGCCTTGATCCAGCAGCCACCCTTCAGCCCTTTCATAAAGTGCACGACCGATTCCCTTGCGGTGAACCTCAGGCAGGCAGCCCATGACGAGGATCTCCGCTGAATGCGGGAAGTGCTGCTTGAGGGTGAGAAAACCAAGAACCCGGTCTTCACCGAAAGCAAGAAAGGTTGGCAGCCGGTCGATATCCGTGAGGTATTTGGTGATATCTTCTTCAATGCCGAACCAATCGGGCAGGGAGCGCAGAATGGGTTCACAGAGGGTGGATTTTCCAAAGGAGGGGGTATCGATAACGAATTTCACCGGGTAATTTTACCCCTTCGATCAAGGTGAAGCCTCATGGTCGATCGATGGATGAATGAAGACGGTGGATGCCATTCCACCGTCTTGCATATGCTTTTTTCGAGCTACCCTATCTCATTCCTTCACGAAAGGGATGCTCAGTGGGTAGCGGATGGGTTTATCCATCAGCGAGCGGGCTGCGTTGAAAATGCCCTCGAAGCAGCAGAAGAACCAAATCAGGATCAATGGAAGCGGTGTCAATCCGGCGAGGATGACCGGCGCGGTGGGTCCCAGCAACTCATAACTGGCAGGGCTTATGAGAAGAATCATGGGGACGATCAACACCACCAACCAACCCGCGAACATCAGAAGCGTCATGGTGATCTGGAAATTAAGCACAAGGCGACCCTGTTCGCGGATCCGCATGCTCTTGTTCTTTTTCCAGGACCAGATGATGATCGGGACGAGGAGTGCAAGGATGATTGTGCTCAGGTGCATGATTGAAAGCCAGAGGGGTTCGTTCCTATTCTGTTCCTCCGCGAAATCGAATTCGAGGATCTCCCGCAGCATGCTGAGCGTGTAGGTACGGGGATCGACATCCCCGCCCTCGATGCGCTGAATGGTGCGCGTGCTCACCTCGCAGGCTTCCGCCAGCTGTTCCTGCGTCAGGTTTTTCGCTTGGCGCAGCTCGGCAACTTTCAATCCAAGTTCAGGTTGTTTCATTTTCTCTTCTCCTTACCAAATTTGCACTCAGTATAGAAAGGAGATAGAACATTCACCATGTCGTCAGGACGACATTCACCAGACATTCCACCGAAAAGGGCGACATTTTCAACTTAGCACGAAATGTGCTGAAATGCAATCGGGAATTTGCGGATCAAAAATCGTATAACTCACTCTCCCGAAGATGTTGAAAATTTACTCCAATAGATGTAGATGATGTCTTGAAATAATAATCTTGAAAAGCGTATTGTTGAATCGAACCCAAGGATTCTCTCTGACGTAAAAATGCAAAGCGATTGGGTTGTAAATATGAAATGGTATATCGGGAAGGAGGCAAGATGAAATTCAGAGTCCATCGTTTGGAAGTAAATGAGGATACCATTCAGGAAAAGCTGGAACAATTCCTGAATAAAATGGAAGGGGAAGTTCTGGCAATCGTGCCGAACTTCACCCCCTCGTTTCAACTCATGGGAGCAACATCCAAGGTAAATTTTTTGCTGATCATCGAAAAGGTAGAACCCAAGCGATAACTTCCATCAGACTGATGCTCAATCCTTCGCGAACGAAAAATGCATCTGGACGATGACCCATTTGCCGCCCCGTTTTTCCAGTGTGCCCGTCCAACGGCAATCATCCCATCCCACGGGTTGCCCGTTCCACTCGGCGTGGTCATCGAGCATGCATGAATACCAGGCAACATTGCCTAGCTCCGCGGTCTTGATTCGCAGGTCCTGCACCTTAAACCCGGTTGCTTTGAATTCGTCCTTCAGCCATACCCGATCCCCCAGCTTCGCAAAGGCGTCAAAGCCGATAATTGTGGATTTAGAATCCGGATGAAAAATAAAGAAGTCATCATCCTGCGCCACAATGGAGAACAACCGGTCGATATCCTTGGTCAATGCCCAGCCGATGGCATCGTGGATGACCTGCTTGATCTCTACCATTTCTGTTTCGATTTTTTCCATGGTTAACTCCTTTCGCCACAGTGTTACGCCCAAGGTAGCATAAAAAACACCGAAATTCAATGCGGCACGGGATCATTACGAAGTACACCTGCAATTACCAGAGAAGGGGAGCAGGATAGATGTACTCCCAATGAGGTGATTACGCTTCAGCAGGCTTGAGATTTACCTGCAGGTGCAGGTACTCGCCCGCAACTGCCCGGTTTTTAGGGATCTTGTTATTATCTGGAGGGAGCAGCTCCCGCGCGGAATCGACCGGCAGGATAACGGGATCGGTGGCGGCATACGTCTGCATTTTGTAGAAAATGGAGCAGCCTCCCTGCGCCAGCACGTTCTTCAGCCAGTCGGTTTTGCGGCCATAGACCAGGGCGATGAGGACCTCATTACTCAAAAAGATCGCTTCCACGGGCGTGCGGAAGGCACGGCCAGTTTTACGGCCGGTGTGCGAGATTATCGACATTTCACTTTTGCCACTTTCGACATCCGCGATCATCCGATTCTTGAACAACTTGCTGAAGTAGCGGACGATGTTGGGTAAGCCTTTCGGTGTATTTTGTGAATCGACCATAGCAGCTTCCTTTCGTTCCTTACTCATCTTCAACGGGATTGATCGGCTTTCATCCACCACAACCAGGTGGCAAACATTCCCACTGCACCTGTGATGATCACGATCCAGGGACTGGCCTGGGGTAAGGGTTCCTTGGCTTGAGCAAGAAGCAGCGGGATTGACCAGGGAAAGAACTCGCCCCAGCCGATCACCACTGCCAGGTTGGCCATCATCAGCGCAAGCACGGCCATGCCGAGAGGAAGCAGGTACCCTCTGCCCGCGCTGGCAAAAAATGCGTACGGCAATACCACCAGGGTGGTGAGGCCGGCGGTGAGCACAACCCTGCTGCTGCCTTCCAGTAAGATAGGGATCGACCCTCCAGGCAGCTGGAGCAAAACCCCCATCAAAAAACCTGAAGCAAAGATAACCAGGGTGAGCAACCCCGCCCAGGCAGCGATGAGGATGAATTTCGCCAGCAGGATGCTGGAACGCCGCACGGGCACAGCCAGAAGATCCTTAATGGTGCCATCAGAAAACTCGCGACCGAAAACCCAGCTGATGCTGAGCACCAGCAGGATGAAAAACACCGGCAGAAACCATCTGGGTGAAGAGCCCGAGGTAGGCTGCCCAATCTGCACCGGAATATGCCACCAGGTTGGCTTTGGCGCTCACCAGGCCGAGCTTGTGCGAAACCTCCGGATTCCTGGCAACAAATAGCAGGAAGGCGATGGCAATTGGCAGGAAGAGGGACCCCAGCAAGGTCCACAGCGGCATCCTTGAGCGCCAGGCTTTCCGAAATTCAACCCACAGCATCCCGGAAAGTTCACTCATGGTGGTTCTCTCCACTACCCACCAGGCGGAGGAAAAATTCCTCGAGGGGTTCTTCTTCCACCATCAACCTGGAGGGCGGGAAACCTGCCTCCACCAGCAGGCGGTTGATCGCTTCCGGTTTTTCGATGGAAGCCCGTTCCTGGAGCTCGAGGGTTCCATCCATTAGTCTGGTTGCGATGTGTCCGGCAGCAAGGAGCACCTTTCGCGCAGGTTCGATTTCGCGCACGTTCAGTAACAACCGGCGGCGGCGCTCGTGTTCCAACCCGGCGGCATCCATCTCGCGCAGCAATTGCCCCTGGTGGATGATCCCGACCCGGCCAGCCAGCCGCGAGACCTCCGCCAGGATATGGCTGGAGAGGAAAACCGTACCTCCCTGCCCGGCGGTGAGCTCCAGCAGCAGCTCGCGGATCTCGACTATGCCAGCCGGGTCAAGCCCGTTGGCAGGTTCATCCAGGATCAGCAAGCGGGGTTTATGGAGCATGGCTTTGGCCAGCCCAAGGCGCTGGGCATTACCGTGCGAGAGGGTGCCAGTTCGCCGGTCGGCATAGGCTGCCAGTCCAAGGCGCTCGATGGTTTCCCCAACAGCCTTCTCCGGTGTTCCCGGGTGCAGGCGGCGGGCAACCTCCAAATTCTCCCGAACGGTTAGTTCTTCATACGCATGCGGGTCCTCGACCATATAGCCCACCGTTGCCCAGGGTTCCACGCTGCCCATGCGCACACGGGTGCCGAGGACTGTTGCGGAACCTGAGGTGGGTCGGATCATCCCCAGCAGCATGCGGATGGTGGTGGTCTTGCCGGCTCCATTCAGTCCCAGGAAGGCATAGATCTCCCCTTCAGATACGCGCAGGGATAAACCTTCGACAGCTTGAATTTCACCGTATCGCTTGCCGAGGGATTCGGTTTCGATCACGATTTTCATGGTTTTGGTGGATTTGATCCCGGGTATCAGCTGCTCTTTATCCAGGTGGGTACATGGAAACCGATGATGGCTGCCAGGATGGAAAGCGAGTAGAAAGGATTGCCCGGTTCGAGGACGGGGTAGATGAGAACAGCTGCCAGGAGGGGAATATAAGCTCCCAGGAGGGTGCCAATCGCCCGCGCGGGCAGGCGCGGAGCGGCATCCAGCCAGCGGAAGCGCAGCGCCACCCAACCAGCAAAGAAAGCCCCGATTGAAAAGGTGAGACCTATAATGGCGGCGAAGAGGTATTTATTCGACGGCTGAACATTCTCAAGCCCGCCTATCAGCAAGGAAAGGATGAATGTGATCACCTGGGTCATGACCAGCTGGAAGAAAAGGATCCCCAGGATGATGAGTACGCGGACGAACATCGATCGTGTTTTCATTTCACCCTCCGTATCCTATTGATTATAGCGATAATTTCCTGCATAGTATTATAAAAGCATCCCCAAAAGGGATGGTTTACCAATGAAAAAATTCTACAACTGTACAATGACACGCCCCCGGAACGGTCTATAGTGGCATGAATGCTTGTGATTCGGATCGAAGGCGCGATGTTTGTCTGCCCTTGCGTTGAGATCCACAGTATATTTGGAGGAAGAGATGGAAGGCAAACGCATGATGCGCAGGCAAATTATTCGGACTTCGATCGTCCGCGTGGCGGGATTCATCTCTCTGATGGGGCTGATCCTGTTCGGCACGGCGGGGAGTTTTGCATACTGGCAGGCGTGGATCTACATCGCGCTGCTGAGCGTTCTGGTACTGTGGACCGGGGTCTACCTGATCCGAAACGACCCTTCGCTGCTGGAGCGGCGCATGCGCATGAAGGAAAAACAGGCAGTGCAGAAGAAGGTGGTGTTGCTCAGCTTTATCTATATCGGGCTGCTCTTCGTTCTGCCCGGACTGAACTTTCGCTTCGGTTGGTCGATCACCCCGGTGTGGGCAGTGATCGCGGGAGACGCGGTCATCGTGCTGGGCTACCTGCTGCTGCACCGGGTGCTCAAGTGACAAACACCTTCGCCTCACGGGTGATCGAGGTGGAGCAGGGGCAGAAGGTGATCGACAGCGGGCCTTATGCACGCATCCGGCACCCGATGTATTCGAGCGTGATAGCGGTCTACCTGGCAACACCAGTTGCGCTGGGATTCTGGTGGATGGTGCTGCCGGGGTTGGTGATCGTCCCGATTCTCGCGGTGCGTATCCGCAACGAGGAGGAAGTCTCTGGAACGCGATTTACCGGGTATGAAGCGTATCTAAAAAAGGTGAAGTACCGCTTGTGCCGGGGGTGTGGTAGGAAGGACCCAGAGTTTTCGAAAAGATCGGGGACGACACCGGTCCCCGATCTGTGCAATTAAAGGGGTAATTTAATGATCAATGGAGATGTGGCGAATATTTCCGTGAACGGATCCAGCCCCAGCCCTTCGCTGGTTTACTTCCCTTCTGCCAGTCTCCGGATGGTGAGCAGCATCTTGCGCTCCATTACGAAGGCGACGCGGTTGAAGACCTCCCACGCCCCACCGACCATGTTGGTGCGGGTACGCGTCTGCAGGCGGGTGGTGCCATCCGCCTGGGGGAGCAGGACGAACTGCCAGAGCTCCGCCCATTTGCCATCATCCTGGTGGCCGAAGATGACGGCCTTACCGGGCAGGATGCGCGCGACGATATAGGGCGGTGGGGCGAACTCGCCCGCGCACATCTTCATCAGGTCGCCTTCCTTCAGGTTCTGCCACTCCGGCCGAATGACCTCATCCTTGGCCATCTCGCAGCCAATAAGCCGTTCCAGCCAGGTGTAGGAGTACATGCCGGCCTTATCCGCGCCGATCTGCAGCAGCCAGGGGTAGATCTGCTCCGGAGAGGCTTTGATGGTGACCGCGCGGTTGACCAACCTGGCGGGCGCGGGAAGGAGGTCATCCCCCGGAAGCGGTGCTTCGCGCTCGGCGGGGGTGGTTCCCCAGCGGTCCATCCAGGGGGTGAGCAGGATGACGAGCAGGACGAAGAGCAGGATGAGGGCGAGGAGGATGCCCAGGATGAGCAGCAGGGTGGTCATGGCATTGATCCTTTGGTGATGTAATGTGCGGGCGAACGAACGCGGCGGTATTATACCCGTCACCCGTGCAGGTTATATAATGAACTGGAAGGATTCGACAGAAAATCATTCATGGAAGCGATTCGGACCCGTTACAGGCAGGAAAAAAACGCCGCGAACGAGCGCCTTCTCTCCCATAGCGAATTATTCGAGACCACTCTGGGGGTGGTGGAGGCCGCGCAGACCGGGCAGGGAAGTGCAGTCCTTATTTCGCACGGCAGCGGCGGCGGGTATGATATGGGGCTCTGGCTGGCGCGCTTCGTGGGAGGGCTGTACCGATATATCGCTCCCTCCAGGTTCGGATATCTTCGATCCGCCCGCTCCGGCCGATCAGAAACCGGATATCGCAAGCGGATCTCTACGCCGCACTCCTTGACCTGCTAAAGATCGATTCCGTCTTCGTCATCGGGCTTTCAGGCGGCGGCGCATCCGCGCTTCAATTTACCGTGCGTCATCCGAGCGCTGCCGTGGACTGATTCTGATCTCAGCCATCAGCCGCCAGGTGCCACCCGCTGCCGCGCGTTCTTGCGGGCGATCTTCCCGGTGATGTTACGTCCTCGGATTTCCTGCCCTGGTTGCTTACATGCAGTCGCACCGGGCAGGATCTACCAGGCAAACGGGGTCAGCCGCGAGGTGCTCGCGCGGATCCAAAATGACGCGGAGACGATGCGCCAGCTGGAAGCGCTGTTTCCAGACCAACTTCCCCTCCACAATGCGGCGGGAGGGAATGCTCTGCGACCTGCAGCAGATGGCGAACCCCTTCTCGATTCCGCTGGAGCGCATCGCCGTGCCCAGTCTTGGTGATCCACGCGGAGGATGATCCGGTGGTGCCGATCGCGCTGGGCGAATATTCGGCTGCCACCATCCCCGGCGCACGGTTCCTGAGGTTGAAGGATGGCGGTCACTTTGCCTGTGTCATCCACCGGCAGGAAGTATTGCCTGTCGTTCACGAATATTTTGATAATTTGAATCTGACAGAATGACGCGATGATGAGGTTGAGGCGGATAAACCACAAAAAAGGTTCCCGGTCTTTCAGCGGGTAAGCGCAAGTATTACATATCCCTGCGGCCGAGGGTCGCCAGCCACGCCACAGCCCGGGCGGTATAGAGCACACCGTTATATGAACTGCTCACCAGGCAGAGCAGCGCACCGGGCAGGAAAACCACTAACCCGGCAGGTGGATCGTTGATCATCACCGCGATCGACACGAGCAGCAGCAGGAAACCCGGCAATAAAAGGTAAAACCGGTTGCGCAGTAGCAGGTTCACCAGGTAAACCTCCAGCCGCTCGCGCGCCAGCCTGCGCCGATCGTAGGGAGAAGGCCTTTGTTTTGCGGTTGGCATGTGCACCCGACTACAAGATGCCTTACAGCCGCTTGGTCATGAAGTGACGGGTGTGACCGGGGGGAAAATCGACCAGTTCGCCGAAGACGCGGTAACCCAGCTTCTGGTAAAAACCCGGTGCCTGGAAGGAGAAGGTATCCAGGAAGACGTCGCTCACACCCCGCGGCGGGCTTCCTCCTCGGCGCGCAGGAGCAGCTTTTCGCCGTAGCCCTGCCCGCGCAGGTCATCTTTGACAAACATGAGGCTGACGTAAAGCCAATCGTAGTAGGTATCGCCGATGAGCCCGCCGAGGGTCTGCACCCGTTTCATCCCGAAGGACAACACACAGCGGGGTGGCGGCATCGCTGCCGGCGTGGCTGGAGGTTGAAGGCACTGATCCCGCCGCCGATCACCTCCCAGGCGGCGTCGTCGGGTTTTTCGAGAAGAGTGATTTGCAGTTCTGGGTTCATGACGGATTTCCTCTCGTGGGCTTGTGTAGGATTTTGCCCCATAAAAATAGCACGAAAAGGGAGGAAAGGCAATCAGGCACGAGACCTAACCTGTACCTGATTGGTATTTCTTGATCAGGTAAAACTCCTCCGCCGGAGGAGGGTACCCATTCGATACACCAAGAACCGAATACCCCATTTTCTGAAAAAAGCCGGGAGCTAGGAATGAAAAACAGTAGGTCTGGGAGGCAATGCAAGCCATTTTCCCTGGCGATTCTTTCCATCTCCATGCATCAACCTTCTCCCCAGGCCTTTTCCGCGGAAACCTTCGGCGATCCAGAGGTGATCAAAGATCACATTTGAAAGGGTTGTCCAGGCGGAAAGCCCGCCGATGAGTTCCTCCCGCCTGGTCTTTCAGGACCAACCTGATCTTTATACCCTTATCGCCATCCCCGACGTCCAATTTAACATGGCGGTGCAGACCCGCATGCATGATCTTCTTATCCGCTTCGCTCACGTCCGTGGTGAGGATCAGCCCCAGAGGGATCGGGAATGCCGAGCTCCCTGCTGTTGGCTTGATCCGCTGATAAGCGCTTCATGAATACATGCTCGGTGATCCCACCCGGGTAACCATCGTAGACACCCAAAGGTTGATACCCGATGGTTGGATAGAACCTGGGTCCCTGGAAGGAAAAGGTCCAGGTTTGGGCGGCGAAACAACCGCCCGCGAAGCCGATCTGCTCCGCAGCGAGCACAAGCTGGCCGCCGTAGCCCTTCCCGCGGAGATCCTCCGAAACCCAAAGGACCTCCAGGTGCATCACCCTGAATACGGTACTGGCGATTACCCCGCCCAGAACTTGCCCGTCGGCGTCCTTCAGTGCCAGGGCGATCTCAATGTCCGGTTGGTCGATTTCCCCGCGGGTTTGGATGCGCTTCTCTTCATCGATCGAATTTTGAACCCATTCCATCTCTTGACCAGCGTGGGATCATCCCGGATGGAAAAGGTTTGACCTTCCAACAAAAACGAGGTATTTGAGGGCATGGAAGTCTTCTCCTCTGAAAGAAGGATCCGCTGGGCGGCTCAACGGCGCGATTCACCCACCGCCTTCGCAGGATGTTGTTGCATAAAAATAGCACGGAACGGGGGTAAAGGCAATATGGCACAGCTCTGGCCGTAATTGCGTCGCGTTATCGCGAAATTTGCGTCCCCTTGTTGGGTGCACTCCCGGACGCATCTTCCGGGAGAGGAGGGCGTAGCCCGAAGCGGCAATCTCACCAGTATCCGAAGGAGGTGGAAAAGAGCGCGGGGGGGTTGGGCTACGATTCTTACTACAACTTTTAGAGTTTCTGAACAGAACCAGAGCCAGCCATAACCCATAATAGATCGTCTGTTGCTCTAATTACTGCTGGATTATTATTTTTTGGGTCCACAAACACTTCCACTTGACTTTCATCGTTGAGATACATATCAACGCTGCAAGATGGGGGATACAACCTGGTTTTCCAGCGCTCAGAAGTATTTTTATCCCACCGGGTCAAATACGCGAAATAATCCGTAGAATCCGAATCGTTTATCTTTTCAATTTTCATTTGCATTGAAGTTGGGGATATATTTTTGTAGATCCATAACAGACGCTGTTTACGCTGAAAAATGACAATAATGAAAGCAATTCCCATGACGATGAATATCCAACCCACTATTTGAAGAATGAGATCTTGTTTTTCATTCAAAAAGAAGAAACCAAGAATGACAAGACCTAAGCTAATGAATTGGCCAAGTAAAAAATATTGGTGGAATTTTTTTAAACTCAACCTTTCATTACCCATTTTTCCTCCATTTTCTGTATTTTGTTCACCAAATGACGATTAATTATATTCCTTTGGGAAGAAAAACGCCCAACGACACTTGCACGTGCAGCTAGTGCAGGTGAGTTATCCCATGAAAAGACAACCTCTTTATTGGAGAGTTTTTTTGTGAGATTGCCACGACCCCTGCGGGGTCTCGCAATGACGGGAACTTCGCAGGGCTTGCATTGGCAACCAGCCTAATATTTCCCTGTTTTTCAACCCAGGGGCTTATCCCAGGCGCGCAGCACGTCGTGCTCGTCGAAGCCGACGGAATGATAGAAGCGCTGAGGACCCTCTTCCTCGGAATTGACGAAAGCCAGCAGGCAGCCCAGGCGCTGCAGACGGCTCAGGCCTTCCAGCAGGCAGGCGCGCCCCAGCCCCAGGCGCTGGTAATCGGGCACTGTGGCCACCGGCTCGTAGTAGGCAGTGCGGGTGACATCGTCGTACCAGATAGTGCAGAAGGAGGCGATGGTGCCATCGGGGGCGGCGGCGACGATATCCAGGTCGCGGCGGTAGAGCGGGCAGCGCTGGATATTGCGGTACCACTCCCAGCCTTCGTACTTTTCATCCGGTTCGTCGGGGTGGAAGCCGCGCCAGGATGCCCAGCTGCGCGCGGGCAGCTCCTCCGCACCGCCCAGCGAGCGGATGGTGAAACCGGGCGGGATGGGGGCATCCGGCACGGGGCGGGAAAGAAGGCGGCGGTTCTGGGTTTCCCTATCTTCGGAAAGGACATACCCGCGCTTGCGCAAGATCCCCTCGCGCAGTTCATCCCCCTCGTGGGCGTGGATGCGCGCGCCCCAGCGGCTGCCCGGCTCGGACTTTGCTAGGGTCTCCTCCGCGGCGCGGATCATCTCCTCCTCCAGCTCCGCGGTGCGGTGGCGGGGGTGCACCTGCAGGTAGAAGCTGTTGCGGTTTTCAGCGTTGAGGATCGCGGCGATCCCGCCCGAGGAGGTTTCCCAGAGGAGCGAGTTGCCCTCGAAGGGATCCATACCGCAGTTGGTGATGCCGTGCCAGCGCCAGTAATCCCAGCGGGCAACGTGCCAGGAGTGCTCGCGCAGGCCGTTGAGCAGCATCACCTCGTGCAGGAAGGCGCGCGCACGCCAGAAATCGGAGTCGGTTTGGAGAAGGCGCATCATCATTACCTGACGGAAAGGTTGAGATTATTTTCCCGGTTCTTTTCCGTGGGGAGAAAGAAAAAGCCAGGGACGCAACCGGTCTCCGACCTATGCCTTAATTAGAATTAAGCCCGAACTTACGCGTCAGTAGAATGCTTTTCCAATAACCTTCTCTCTCAAAGATATATTTTTCAGATGCCTGCGTATCTATTACCTCAAGGATTGAGAAGTGGAAATTATTAGCATAATCCAATCCCTTATCATTTAGTAAATTCATAAGGTCTTTATTCCCACCATGTTTTGTTTCACAATAATTATTAAACCTTTGCCATATCCCGCCCTCCCCCTTTGCACATCCAACATACATTTTTCCTGTGTTTCCGTCGGCAATTAGATAAATCCCATAAACATTTGATAGTGCGGATTTCCAAGATTCAACCTGATTTTTCGTAATAACGCAAAGGGTTTTATATTGAATACTTATGTTATGAAAACCCGGAAATTCTCCAATGGATAATGGTTCAGGCATAATTTCCAGTATCATAATAAATTTTGAATACTTATCTCCCCATATATATGACGCGCGGGATGGCCGCTTGAAGAAGACAATGATTCTGCCAATAATATCTTCTTGATTGGGTATGAGTTCAGTGCGATAACGGAAGGGTTGTTCAACCCCTTTTTCAACTCCTAATACCTTGTAAACCCCTGCGAAAACCCATCGATTATTTCCTAGACTTACTAAGGACAGAATGTGAGTACAAGGAAAATTCTTGTTATTTTGTCCTTCTTGCCAATCTTTAAACTCACCCCTGATAAAAGCTTCATATGCGGGAGGATTTTCCCCAGTCGCCAAATGAATTTTGTGATCATTCAAAGGAATATTTTTAATATTTAAAACATCAATTAGTCGTAGCATAATTGGCTCCGAAATTTTCTTGAAACGATTGACGATTTGAGCATTATCACTTGACGAAATCAAAGCACTACGAATTCAAGAATATTATAAAAAAACGAAAACTTGAATTCAAACATTGGTAATACAAAGCGTCCCTGCCCTACGCTTGATCATGTGTTTTCGCCAAAATAATCTGAATCCAAATCCTTCAATTCATACGTCGACCGGGTAGTTACCCCTACCCCATAATCTATCATCAGATCCGTTAATTTTTTACCATCGATTAAGATAACTTTAAGTTCAATATTTCCTGCATACTCCCAAGCTTCTTTTGAGAAATTGGCAGTTGTTAAATATATTCCTCTTCTTGCGCGCTTTCCGGTCAATGCCCCAACGAACTTTTGGATTTCCGGCCTTCCTATCGTGCTGGATTTTTCCCATCGTTTTGCCTGAACGTATATCGTTTCTAAACCCAACTTATCTTCATCAATAATCCCATCGATACCCTCATCGCCTCTTTGACCGACTGCACGGGCTGCATCCCTTCGAGACCCCCCATATCCCATGTTCACCAACAGGTCGATCACTAGCTTTTCAAAAAACCCTGGGGTACTCTTATACGCATAATCCAACAACTTTTCCGATAAATCACTCCTAATTCTTTGATATGAGGATTCAAGAATTTCTTCCGGGGTCAGTTCATCGAATTCGTCTGGTCGGCCATTCCCATCGCCTCCACCGTGACTTCTTTCCTGAAAGCTCCGAAAATCATCAAATTGCATAAGGAATATTTTATCAATTCTCGACGGATTTGTTTTTAATACTTCTTTTCCCCTAGTAGTAATTTGAAAATATCCTCTTGTTGGACCTTCCAGTAATCCGGCCTTTTTCATGTAGGTTTTTGCCCAACCGACCCTGTTATCAAAAATTGGCTGTTGACCGCTGGGGAGGAGAACAGATCTTTCTTCTTCGGAAAGCTTGAATTGATCTGCAAGGTTGTTTACTGCATCATGGATATTATGAGGCTCTCCGTCTTTTGCCAGGAGAAGTAAGGGAAGCATAATTGTTTGAAAATCAGGTATAGACATAGATCCTCATTTCACTTTTTGTGATAAACGAATGATTATTCTCACCTCATATTATTGCATAAAACCATGCATTGCTATGGATAAGATCCATACTGCTCGATAATAAATAATGATATCGAATAGGGAAAAATCGGTAAGCAAAAATGGTGAGATTGGAGTGGAAATAATGCCGGAGTCGCAATCGGTTCCCAATCCTCGTCTAGATATTTATATATCGAATAGGGTTTTGTGCTCCCAGGGGAAAATAATCTCGAATATTCTTCCCCAGATATTTATTTCTGATTTGATCTTCCGCGATTTCTCCAACAAATTCAAACCTGTTTTCTTTTTCCGATTCCGTGAATTTTCTCCAGGTATATTCGGTCGTTCCTGCTTCCACCCAATCATGAATTGAGAAGACCTCAACTACGGTTCCCTGAAAAACAGCGAGGGCATATTTCGCGCTTTTTGCCCGTTCTGGGTTCAATCTCCAAATTCCCCTCGTGATTTCATAAAGATCATCCTGGGTGAGATTATCCTGGAAAAGCCTATTGATATTTATTAAAATCACTTTTTCTGAAATGCGAACGCTTGTCTCATAATTTCGATCCATATTTTCCCTCCTTTGTTGATTTTCTTGAATAAATAATTATAGATTTTTGATAATTTCCCGCAAGCGACTTACCACCCCACCCAGCTTGCCTGCAGGCCCTCCCCCACCAGACCGGCGGGTGGGCTGAAAGGCGCATCGATATTCCTACCTCACTTCGATCGAGCGGATCAGCGCGTCCAGTTTTTCCAGGTCCGGGGTGAAGCTCGCTTCTGATTGCGCGTTCAGCCAGGCAGTCATTTCCGCCAGGTAGCTGGCGTAATAGCCCGGGTCGGCGGTGATGGCGTTGATCATCTCCTCATCCGGGCTGGTTTCAGCACCGAGGTCCGGGTGGGTGACGGGCAGGACGGCCGAGACGTAGTATTTGCCGTCGCTTGTCAGACACTGGAAGGTATAGACCAGGGCGGAATTATTGACCGGGGCCAGCCCATTGCCGGCCTGGGTGAGAAAGCGCACCCCGCTGCCGCCCTGGAAATCCAGGTAGTCCACCCGCGCGAGGAGGATCTCCTTGGTGCTGGCCAGGAGCGGCAGGTAGGGGATCTGCTCGCCGGGCTGGCGGCTCTGCAGCAGGGCTTGCAGGTCCGCGGCAGCTTCCCCCATACGCTCGTTGGCAGCGGCCAGGTCGGCGACCTGGTAGATGAAGACCTGCGGTTGAAGGAGGTGATCCGCAACGGGATAGCCCTGCATGGTCAGCCTTCGGAACTCAGGCGCGCCCTCCCAATTTGGCGCATCCGGGGCGGCTGGCTGGGCAGGCACGGTTTCGAGGGTGGCAGCCTGCGCCACGGTGGAGTAATCCAGGGAAACCCCGGGTTGAATTTCGCTGGAAAGTTCGGTGGGCTGCGACGGTGGCTGGGTAGGCTCCGGGCTGGCGGCCGGAACGGTTAGGGCGGCTGGCTGGCAGGCAGCCAGCAGGAGGATGGCGGCGAGCATTACGAATAAGGCAGTGCGGGGCGATGGACGTGCGGTCATGGGTTGGTTCTCTCTTTCAATTTTTATATCGGCCATTCAAACCAAAATTCTATAAATTTTAGTGCAAAGCGGTTTTTCCCCTGGGTCAATTGGGTGGGGAGAATACATCTTTCACCACCCCACCCAGGTGATCTGCAGGCCGGATTCCACCAGCCCGGCGGGGAGGGCAAAGGGGGAGGAACCCGCGCCGGTGATGAGATCCACCACCTTGAGCGCTTTGCCACCGTCCTCGATCCAGGAAATCAGTTTCCCTTCGGTTGAAAAAGCCACGTTCCCGAAGCTCTCCGCCAGACCCAGGCTCTTGATGCTGTCATCCGAGCAGGTTCAGGCGCGCAGTTCCGCCCGGGGACCCTCGCCCGGGTTGCGGCGCGCCCCGGCCAGCCAGGTGCCATCCGGGGAAAGGGCGATATCGGTGAATTCGGGCGGCAGGTTGCGCGCCGCGGAGATGCCGCCATCGGGCACGATGACGGTGCACAGGTTGTAGGCGTTGGGGTCCATGCCCGCATCCTGGCAGGTGGAGCGCAGCGAGCGCCCGTCGCCATTCCAAGCGAAACCATTGGTTATCGGTGGGCGATCCGCGCATCAGGTCGCGCAGGCTGGTGGTGGGGGTGTTCTTGAGTACATCCACCAGGTAGATATGCGCGCTGCTGTGCTCAGCGGAGGTACCGGCGAAGGCAATGCGCGGCTCGTTGGGCGACCAGGCACCGCGGAAGAGGCTACATCCCCTCGGGTAAAACGAAGGGCTTGGCGCTGCAGCCCCTGCGCGGAGGAGCAACCCTCGAGCGCCAGGGTGTTGTGGGCGAAGCCATCTCCGGTCTGGGCGTTGGCCATGCAGATGAAGTAGAGCAGCGTGCCATCGGCGGAGAAGGCGGGCATCTGCAGGAAGGGCACGGGTCCGTAGAGCAGCGTGGGGCGCGCATCGGCAAAGCGCAGGCGGAAGACGCGCGCATCCGCGGCGACCTCCGCATTGGCTTCCGCCGGATCGCCGGTGACGTAGTCGATGCCGAGCTTATCCGGATGGACCTTTACCGAGATCACCCGGCCGGGCAGGACGGCAACTCGCTGGGGCTGGAAGCCGGATTCGGGGCTGGCGGCGTAGAGCTCGCTGGCGGCGCCGTTCCAGTAGGTGAAGAGCAGGTCGCCGCTCTGGATGGCGCGCCTGTCGTAGAAGTAGGTATCCAAATTCAGCGGTTGGGCAGTCAGCGCGGCGGCGAAGCCGGACTGGGACTGCGCGGCGACCTGGGTTGGCTCCGTGAGCCTGGGCGAGGCTGGGTTGGGGAAGATGAAGTCGAAGGGTCCGCGCGCGGCCAGGATGGCGCCGGTGACTGGCACGCGCAGGATGCTATTCTTGATTGCGCCGGTTCGCGGATCGATCAGCTCGAAGGTGGCTTCCAACCGGGTGCCATCGAAGCCGTAACCGAAACCGCCCTCAATGCCCTCCGGCTGGCCCAGCTCCACGGCGGTGACCACCTTGCCATCCACCTCCTGCACGGGAGGGGTGGTGAGCTTGAGGGTCAGGCTCGTGGTGCCATCGCCGAGAAGCTCCGCGCGGGTGAAGCGCACGGTCTGCCCGCCCACTTCGACGGGAAGATCCACGTCCCAGGCTGCGCTGGGCTGGAGATCGGAGCCGAGGTCGATCTCAAAGCTCTGCGGGGCGGGTACGCGCATATACACCGCGGGCAGGCTGAGGTGGTAGCGCGTATCCCCGGGGGCGGCGGGGGCGAAGAAGAGCACGCGCTGGTTCTCCCCCAGCGCACCGGGATCAAAACCCGAGGGCGGGGAGGAGAGCGGGTACGCGTTCCCCAAGGTATCGCGGAGGGCGGGATAGACGGAGGTGTCGAGCGGATCGGTCATGAAGGGGTCGAAATCCGGGCTCATCTTCCAGGCGCTGAAGGAGCTGATCTCCAGCAGCAATTGGGTTTCTGAATCCGTGAAAGCCGACTGCAGGCAGACCTGGATATCCGCTTTGGTATCGCAAACCGGCAGGGTGGGGGCAGGTTCCACGACGGCTGCGGGGGTGCCAGGCAGCGGCGTGGGGACGGGGAAGGTGACCACCAGTTCGGTGGAGGGCAGACCGGCATCCCGGGCGGGGATCCAATCCAGCTGCAGCCGCCAGCCCTGCGGGAGTGCCAAAATGGCGGGGGTGGCCTCGAGGGATAGGGCGGGGAAGAGCAGGTAACCGCCGGTGGGGTTGGCGTCATCTGGCAGCCACTGCCAGAAGCGGGCATCGATGCGCTCGCCATTGGGTTTGATCAACCAGGCGCCCTCCAGGGGGATGGGGCTGCCGTCGAACTCCAGCCAGAGCTCGGTCTTTTCCCCGCGGGTGAGCCCGCGGGCAACGGTGAGGCGCTGTCCATCGTGCTCCTGGGTGATGGGGCCAGCGAGCACGCGGGATTCATCCATCAGGATGAAGCCGGCGCCGGGCAGGTAGCTGTAGCCGAACAGGCGGCTGACCGAAGCGATCACCGGCTGGCGGAAGACGAAGAGCAGCAGCAGGATGACCGCGGGCAGACCGAAGGCCAGCAGGCGGCGCAGCGTACGGTGGGTAGAGGCGGGCTGGGTTTTGGCGGAGGCACTCGCAAGCAGGCGGGCGCGCAGGGAGTGGCGCATCTTGGATTCGGGGCTGAGATCCAGGGCGGCCAGGTGCGTGGCTGCATCCAGGGCGGGCCGGTCGGCGGGATCCACCGCTTCCGAGGAGGGAGACTGGATGCCCAGGTGGGCATCGAGCTCGCGGTTGAAACGGTCGATGCGTTCAGCGTCCATCGGGTGCCTCCTTTTCCAGGATCCGCTGGAGGTCGTGCAGGGCGCGGTAGAGGATCACGCCCACGTTGCTTTCGGTGAGGGCGGTAACCGCGGCGATCTCGCGGTTGGTCAGGCGGGCGAAGAACTTGAGGGCAACGAGCTCACGGGAGCGGTCATCGAGGGCTAGCAGGGCGCGGAAGAGGGCGGCGCGCTCCTCGTTCTGCTCGGCGGAGCGCTCGGGCGAGGGGGCAGGGCTGGGCGGCTCGGGGATAGCATCCAGCGGGGTTTCGCGGGCTTTGCGCCAGTGGTTGAGAACCGTGTTGCGGGCGATGGTGAGGACCCAGGGGGCAAAGGCAGCGCGGGCGGGGTCGAAGGTGGCGAAGGCGCGCAGGGCTTTTTCGAAGGTTTGCGAGGTGAGGTCATCCGCCAGGTCGGCATCCATAACCCGGGCGCGAATATAGTTGTAGACCGCCGCGAAGTGGCGGTCATAGAGCGAAGCAAAGCCCTCCCGCTCGGGTGCGGTGGTGCGGGTGGCGTTCTGGGTTGGGCTGCGGCTCAAGAAAAATTCTCCGGCATGGAAGCTCACATCCATTAATACCCGCGTGCGGAATAAGTATTACATCCGGTAGGGCACGGGAAATATTCTATAATGGTATCAGTTTTCAGATTGGAGGCAACCATGAGCGACCAGCAGATCGAGTTAACCGCGGGGGAATCCCCCGCATCCGCGCCGGTAAAGAGTGGAGGCAATCGTTTTCTGGAAGAGCTGCTCTGGCTGGTGATGGGATTGGTGCTGCCTGCCGGCAGCTTCACCTTCTATAAGAAGGCTGCAAAGCGCAGCGCGGGCTGGGCGGTGCTGTTCTTTCTCCTGTTTGCAAGCGCCCTGGCGGTAACCTCCGCGCTGGCGTTCAACCGCCAGGTGGATACCGCCGTGACGGACATTGAAAAAGAGCTGACGAAAATGGTCTTCCCGGCCATCACCGTGCGGAATGGGGTGGCTACTGCCAAGGGACCGCAGCCGTATACGATCTACGGCAGCGACAGGGAGATCTTCGCCATTGATACCACCGGCAAGATCCAGGAGATCGACCGGACGCGCTACCGTGCTGGCTTCCTGCTCACCCGCGATGGCATCCAGGTGGTGGACAACAACGGCCGCGACCAGTGGATCGGCTGGGCGGATGTGCAGGCGATGGCCAGGCAGGATCCGCTGGTGATCGACAAGGATGCCATTTTGGGCTGGATTGACATCCTCCTGGGTTACATCAAGGCGGCGGCACTGGGGGGCATCTGGCTGTGGGAGGTGCTGGGGCGGATGATGATCCTTCTGGTGATCGCGCTGATCCTGTGGGGCATTGGCGCGCTCGTCAAGCCCGGAACTGGTTTTGGTCACGTCCTGGCGGTGGGCATCTATACCTACGTGCCGGCGGTCTATCTCAACTTCATCCTCAACCAGGCCGGGGCGAAATTCCCCTTTAAACTCAGCCTGGGACACACCCTGTTCTGGGCGGTGATACTGCTCTTTACGCTGGATGTATTCGGCAAGCGCGGGCTTTCCCGCGAACGTCCAATCCGAGCCTGGCGGGTGTTGATCGGTATTCCGGCGCTGATCCTCATGCCGCTGCAGGCGGTGCAGGGCTGGGAGAGCGGCGTAGCCTGGTCTGTGATCGCCTGGGGGGTGATGGAGATCGCGCTGCTGGCGGTCGGCCTTAAGGGCGTGCTTGTCCAGCCGCCGGAGCCGGTGGAACCTCCACCAACCCCCTGATAAAAAATAAAGCGCAGGCAACTGCGCTTTATTGATTAATTCCGGGATCCCCGGCGGGAGGGGCCTCCTTGCGGCGTTTGACCGATCTTTCCTGCAGGTCGCGGCTTATGTTATTAGCCAGGGTAACTGCCTTACGGCATTTCTCCACACGGGCACGGATATCGGGAACCTCCACCTCGATCTCAGGGTTGGCATTGACCAAATGGTCCAGATGGTCCAATGCACGGGGATCTGCTGCATTTTTCTCTACCGCAAAGATGAAATTATCCACCGCATCCGAAAGATTCCCCTGACCCTCTAGCGCGATCGCGAGATTCTTGAAGGCATTGTGACGGTCGGGGTTGATCCGGATCGCCTCGCGGCAAAACGGTTCCGCCTCCGCGTGGCGCTTGAAAATATTCAGGCAGTAACCCAGGTTGTTGTTCAGGAAATACCAGGTATCATTTTCCTCACGGGCAAGGGGTTGTGCCCGCGCATAGAAAGCGAGCGCGGATTCATACACATCCAGTTTTTCCATAAATGCACCAAGCTGAAGAAGATGGAGAGCGCTTTCCTGGGCATTGCCATCCACCAGGATCAATCGACCAATCAGGGGATCGGCAAGGTCGTGGCGATTATCGAGACCATAAGAGATAATCAGTTCGATCAGCGCGCCAACGAGGCTGGCTTGCTTCTTTTGAAGGTCCTCCAGTTGGGAAATCTCGATAGGCGTTCCGGCAAACGGGAACCTGCCAGGAGCAGAGGGGGGTGGGACTTTGATCTGAAAATCCATTCAATTCTCCTTGTTTGATTTTTTGTTCCGTTGAACCGAATATTTGGTAATTTCACCTCCTGAATTATAGAACCGGATGTCTAACCGGGTAAAAAAAAACCCCGGAAAATCGGGGTTTGGAATGCTTATAGGGGTGCCAGTTGGCAGTTTTGATCTAAATTTTGAGGATCCTGACGCCCTTGAAATCACGCGACCATCACTATAGCATATTGCGGACACGATTTCAAGAGGCTGTTGCTCCCTGTTATTTAAAATTCAACAGAGGCTGTTGCTCCCCGATCGGGTTTGCGGTACCAGTCTCATCCAGTGTGTTTCACCCGTTTGAAGAATGTCCCCGAACGATGATAGCGGGAGACCGGGTTATTTTCGGATCTTCAGGTACCCGCCCTGGTAGGCGACTCCCAACCCGGCGAGGGCCAGGGTGAGCAGGGTGCCCGCCGCCCCATTCAGGAATGGCATCCAGATGGTCAGCCCACGGGTGACGAGCAGCCCGCCGATGAGCCCAGCCAGGATGAGCACAGCCCAGTTCTTGAACTTTTGAACGAGGATGAACCCCGCCACCCCGCCGGCTGCCACCAGGAACCATCCCAGCAGGCCAATCTGGAGCGTAAAAAGCTCCAGAAAACCAAGCACGATCCCGGCGCCAGCAAGCACACCCAGAACCAGGATGACGATGTTGATGATGCCCTTGGCGAACGAGACCGCGAAGAACCCGATCACGCCAAGGAGCAGGGGGACGATGATGAGCGTGAAGGGGTCTGAGGCACCGGGGAAGAGCGCGACGAGCGCCACACCGAGCAGCGCGCCTACCGCTGCGCCAAGGACGGAGAGCCGTTTGCCCAGGATCAGGACAACCAGGCCGATTGCGATCACAAGAACTGGATACATGTTTTTTCCTCCGTTAAGTTTGCCGAGAATTTAAAACAGATTTAGTAGATCTCATTTGCGATCCTTCGCTTCCGGATTCCAGGGGGAGGTGAAGGTCGTTTTGGTCTTCCCCCACAGGTCCTTTACCTGCCGCATCGCCTGGGTTCGTTCTTCTTTCTCCCCCTCCCCGGTATTACGCAGGAGGGTGGAGATCGGCCGGGTGGCCGGGAACTGCTCCATGATCGTTATCACGAGGAGCGTCAGGGGAACCGAGAGAATGGCGCCAATGCCGCCCAGCAGGAACCCCCAGAAGAACAAACCGACGAAAATCACCAGCGGGCTGATCTTTAAGCCCTTCCCCGCCACCCTGGGTTTGAGAAGAAGCTCCACGCCGCCATTGATCACAACATAACCGACAAATACGATGACCGCTGTCCGGATGCCATACTGGGCGTAGGCCATCAGCACGGGTGGGATGAGCGCGACCCAGAACCCGATGGAGGGGATATAGCCCATGAACCAGGAGAGCAACCCCCAGAGCAGGGCGTAATCGACCCCCAGAAGCGTCAGGAAGATGGTATTCCCCAAAGCGACCAGGAAGTTGATGCCAGTCAGGATGGTCATGTAGTGCTGCACACCCCCGGTCAACTGGCTGATGCGCCCGACGACCGGTGCGTTGGGGTCGATCTCCTTGCGGGTTTTCTTATCCAGGTTCATCGCGGCAGCGATCATAAAGAAGAAGATTGCCAGGGCGAGAACGAATTGGGTGATGATGGTCAGTGTGGCCGAGATCGCTCCCTCGGCGAGAGGTCCCAATTGCGCGGTCGCCTCAGTGATATTGATGGTGGTTGAAGCGAAGGGGTCGAGGGGGTTGGTGCCGGAGGTCTCAACGCTGGGCTGGGCGAGCAATGCCGGCAGCTCGGTGGAAAGTTTCGTCACAGAAAAGAAAACAGTTCCGATTACCAGAAGGAGAACGGCAACCACCAGCAGGATGGCTGCTGCCATCGCCAGACCGCGCTTCCAGCCCTTGCGCACAAGGTACCCGGGGAGGGGAAGGACGGTGATGGTGATGACGACAGCGAGCAGGACGGGGTTGAGAACGGCGGAGAGCGCCTGGACGCCGAACATGATGACGACCACGGCAGCGATCCCCACCAGATAAAGCACCAGCTTTCCGGAAGAACTGTTCATCATCGCAAGATCCCTTCCCTGAAAATCCCGGCCGTATTTGCCCGGGAGTGATTCCAAAGATTAATTATAGCCGCAACCGGGAGGTGAAGCGAAGTCGAAAAATTGCCGCTGTTGGAGGTGTACCTCTCCCCAACCCTCTTCTTTTCAAAGGGGAGGAAGAATTAGATGATGAGTGCGAAGAGGCTCGAATATCAAACCCCGGAGCGTGCCCTTATCCAATGGTTTAATAGGTCTTTTCACGACAAAGGGACAATTCCAAAGCAGAAATTATGGAAACCCTTCAATAAGTGCAAAGGACTAACGAGCAAGATGATTATCTCACCACTTGGTTAGCGCAGTTCCTGGTAGACAGAAAAGCTCGAAGTTTCAGTCCCAATACATTTAGCCTTTATAAAGTGAAGCGATCTATCTTTTGTAAGTACTCTGATCTTTTATCTTGTGTTGACAATCCCTTTCTAGCAGATTACAATTTTCCGCTTTAAAAATATATCTGCAAATAAATTTATCAAAAAGGATAATGCAATCATGAGCGGTTATAACGCAGTATTAGCAAGAAATACGGAAAATGCTCCAAAAGGTATCGGTCCGTATTCACAAACTGTAGCTTTCTCTCATTACAATAATCTTTCAGCTCAATTACCTATCGATCCAAAAACTGGTAAATTGGTCGCTGGTGGTGTAAAAGAGCAGGCTGAACAGTGCTTTAAAAATATCAAGGCAATTGTAAACAGCATCGACCATGTTATGAGCGATGTTGTTAGAATCACAGTATTTGTAAAGAATATCAAAGATATTGACGCTGTTGACGAAGTATATAAAACATACTTCCCAAGCTATGTTCCTGCACGGACGATGGTCGCAGTTGCAGCTTTGCCTATGGATGCTTTGGTGCAAATCGAAGCACTTGTTTCAAACGGAGAAGGCACAATTCCGAACGCACCACAAGCTGGCGATCTCATAAAGCTTACAAATAACACGGCAAATGCGCCAACAAGTCCTCTATCTACACAAACTGTAGCTTTTTCTCATTACAATAATCTTTCAGCTCAATTACCTGTTGATCCAAAATCTGGTAGAGTGGTGGCCGGTGGAGTAAAAGAGCAGGCTGAACAGTGCCTGAAGAATATCAAGGCAATTTTGGAAAGCATCGACGTTCCTTTTGACGATATTGTTAAAATTAATATCTTCCTTAAAAACATTTCGGATATCGAAGCCGTAAATGAAGTTTATAAAACATTTTTCCCGGATTCTGCTATCGCCAGGGCAGCAGCCTATGTCCCTGCGCGGACAACAATTGCAGCTTCAGCCTTACCTATGGGTGCTTTGGTACAAATTGAAGCAGTAGTGTCACATGGAGATGGTACACCTCCACAGGCTGTTGAAGACAGGCATGGAATCATAATAGAAGCAAACAATACAGAAAATGCACCAAGAAGTTCTCTATATACTCAAACTGTAGCCTTTTCTCATTACAACCATATTTCAGCTCAGTTACCCTTAGACTCAAAAACCGATGAAATGGTGACTGGTGGAGTAAAAGAGCAGGCTGGACAGTGCTTAAAAAATATCAAGGCAATTGTAGAAAGTGTCGACCACGTTATGGGTGATGTAGTTAAAGTAAATATCTTCCTTAAAAATATCGAAGATATTGATGCTGTAGACGAAGTTTACACAACATTCTTCCCTGGCGGTGTACCTGCCCGAAGAACAGTTGGCGTATCAGCGCTACCTAAAGATGCTTTAGTCCAAATTGATGCAGTTGTCTCAAATGCTGAAGGAACACCTCGAAAAGCATAACTGGTATTGGTAAAAAAACCAGAACTATCAAAGTTACTTGTGTATATCGACGGTTAAATTATTGGAAATAATGAAATGATGATAAAAACCTTAGCGATAATTAATGCCTCACAATAATTATCAAAAAGACGAAGAGATGTGTGAGCCAAAAGAGGGTGGTTGAGACCGAACTGTTTTGGCTCGCCGCTCAACGGTTGGAGTAGTGGACTGTAACCCATTTATCGAAATTTAAAAGTGCAAAGGGCTATTAATAAATAGCCCTTTGCCTGAAAAACCAATAGTAATTAGCTGTGAGCGCGAAGGGGCTCGAACCCTTAACCAATGGCTTAAAAGGCCACTGCTCTACCATTGAGCTACGCGCCCAAACGGTTCCCATTTTATCATAGCATCCCAAAAAACTGTAAGCAGATTGGAAAGTCCCGCCGCTATCCCCCGCAGCCAGGTGTGGTTATAATCTTATGAGGTACATTCCCTCCAGGAGAATATTCGATGGAGCTAGTTCCTGATTTTGTACTCAAAGAACGCTACCAGATAATCCGCAACCTGGGTCGTGGCGGCATGGGCGCGGTCTACCTTGCGCATGATACCGTCCTGGACCATGTGGTGGCCGTCAAGGTCAACCACAGCCCGGCGGAGGATGCCGAGGAGCAGTTCCTCAAGGAAGCCCGCCTTCTGGCAGCGCTGCGCCATCCAACCTTGCCGCGGGTGACCGATTACTTTATCCTTGGCGAGGAGCAGTACCTGGTGATGGATTACATCCCGGGGGATTCCTTTGATGTGATTCTCAAAGAGGATGGCATCCAGCCGATGGAGATGGTGATGCAGTGGGCTCAGCAGCTCGGCTCGGCCATCAGCTACCTGCACCACCAGAAGCCGCCGGTCATCCACCGCGACATCAAGCCCGCCAATATTAAGCTGATGCCCACGGGCGAGGTGATCCTGGTGGATTTCGGGATCGCCAAGGTCTCTGATGGAACCAACGCCACCACAGCCGGGGCGCAGGGGTTCACCCCCGGATACTCTCCTCCTGAGCAATACGGCGGCGCGCACACCGGGCCTTATTCCGATCAATACTCCCTGGCTGCAACGCTCTACCAACTGCTCACCAACCACCAGCCGGAGGACGGGCTACAGCGATTGATGGGTACGGCGGTGCTGGCACCCATGAAGGTGCTGAACCCGGCGGTACCGGAGGGAATGCAAATAGTGATCGAACGGGCGATGGCGCCCAAGCCGGAGGATCGCTACCCCAGCACGGATGCTTTCCTGAAGGCGCTCACACCCTACACTTCGCAAACGCTGATGGTAAAACCGGAATATGAGCGGCCGGGCAAGGGCGATGTTCCCCCACCGGGCACCCCCCAACCCGTGGGGGAAAAACCGGGCAGGAAGTTTCCGTGGTGGGTGCTGGTGATCGCAGGCGTGGTGCTGTTCGGCGTGATCGCTGGAGGCCTTGCGCTGTTCGGCGGTGGCAGGACGGCAACCCCGTCACCTGGCGGTAGTTCGGGAGATGCGCTGGCCACCTCGGTGGCAGCCACGCTCACACAGGCAGCCGATTTGGTGAAACCGCAGGAAACATCCGCACCAACCGTGCAGGAAACCGAAGCTCCTGCGATACCCTCAGAACCCACCCCCACGCAGGAGCAGCCCACGACCGGCCCCAACCTGGTTGGGGAGGGCGGTTATATCGCCTACATCAGCAATAAAGGTTCCGACAAGATCTACCAGGTCTGGCTGATGAAGGTGGCTCTGGATAATAGCGGGGTCTTCCAGGTGGTGGAGGATAAACAGCTGACCACCGATGCGGGCGATAAAAGCTTTCCAGCCTGGTCGCCGGATGGCAAAAAGCTGCTCTACTCCGCGCCGAGCGGGGGGCGGACACTTGGGATCGACATTTGGATGCTCGAGCTCGAAAAACCCGAAAAACCGGCTGTCAACCTATCCCAGCACCAGGGCGAGGATACCCAGGCAGCCTGGTCTCCTGATGGAAACCTGATCACCTTTACCAACCGCGGCGCGAACGGAAACGACCTGCGGCAGCTCTATTTGATGAACTCGGATGGGACGAACATCCAGCGCCTCAGCCTGGAGTTCCAGGAGTTCTCACCCACCTGGTCGCCAGACCAGCTCTACCTGGCATATGTGATCTCAGCCTCCAGCCATTACATCATGTACCTGCGCACCGCGGCGGATGGCTACGCCTCCCCGGTCAAGTTCGATACGCAGGAGGTCCTGGGCAGGCAGGGGGATGTGGCCGACCCGGCCTGGTCACCGGATGGGGATCTGATCGCCTACGTGCGCATGGAAGGAGCCAGTCGCAATATATTCCTGACGCGGTTTTCCGACCGGGGCAGCCGCAACATCCCCATCACCCAAACGGGCAGGGATACAGAACCGGCGTTCTCCGATGATGGACAGTGGATCGCCTTCACCTCGGGCAGGGATAGCTCCAAGGATATTTTTGTGATGAACACAGCGGGGAACATGCAGACCAACCTGACGAACAGCCCGGCGGTTGAGCAAATGCCCGCCTGGCAGCCGGTTCCCTGATAACCCGACTGATAAAAGAAAAACATCCCGGGAGGGATGTTTTTTGTTGGATCATTTTTCCGAATCCACCGCGCGCAGGTGGGGGAAGAGCAGTACCTCGCGGATGGAGCGCTTGCCGGTGAGCAGCATGGTCAGCCTATCCACGCCCATGCCGAAACCTCCCTGGGGCGGCATGCCGTAGAGCATGGCCTGCAGGTAGTCTTCGTCCATCGGGTGACGGTCCTCGTCCTCATCGCCAAAGGCGTGCCCCATTTCCTCGAAGCGAGCCTGCTGGTCGAGCGGGTCATTGAGCTCGCTGAAGGCGTTGCAGAGCTCCATGCCGCCGATATAGCCCTCGAAACGCTCCACGGTTGTCGGGTCGCCGGGTTTGCTCTTGGCCAGTGGAGAGATATCCCGCGGGTAGTCATAGATGAATGTGGGCTGGATGAGGGTCGGCTCCAGGAAATCGCCCAGCATGGCTTCGATGAGCTTGCCACGCGGGCTGCCTGGTTTGAACCTCATTCCCTTGGCGGTCATAGCCTGCTCCAGCGAAGCGGCATCCGGATGGGCGTTAATATCGATGCCCACGGTGTCGATCAGCCCCTGGCGCAGCTCCAGGCGCTTCCAGGGCGGGGTGAGGTCGATCTCCTGCCCGTCGAAATCGAGCTTGTAGGAGCCATTCACATCCATTGCCACAGTGGTGATCATCTGCTCGGTCAGGTCCATGATCTTGAGGTAATCCGAGTAAGCCATATAGAACTCGAGCTGGGTGAACTCGGGATTGTGCTTGAAAGAGACCCCCTCATTGCGGAAATCGCGCCCGATCTCGTAGACCCGGTCCAACCCGCCCACGATCAGGCGCTTGAGGTAGAGCTCGAAGCTGATCCGCAGGTAAAGATCCTGGTGGAGCTGGTTGTGGTGGGTGACGAAGGGTTTGGCTGCCGCGCCGCCATAGATGGGCTGCAGGATGGGAGTTTCCACTTCCAGGAAGCCCTGGCCATCCAGAAATTTCCGCAGGGCGCTCACCACCGCGGCGCGCTTGCGGAAGATCTCGCGCACCTCGGGGTTGACAGCCAGGTCGGCGTAGCGCTGGCGGAAACGGGTCTCGGGATCTGACAAGGTGGCGTGGCGTACCACCTCGCCATCCACCACTTCGTCCTTGGCTGCCGGCAGGGGGGTGATGGCTTTCGCCAGCATGGCAAAGGAGGCAACGTTGACCGTGATCTCGCCAGTGCGGGTGCGGAAGAGGGTACCGGAAGCCTCGAGGATATCGCCCAGGTCGAACTCCTCGTTGAATAGCTTGAACTTCTCCTCACCCAGGTCGTTGACCCGCAGGAAAAGCTGGATGCGGCCGGTGGAATCCTCGATGTGGGCGAAGGTGAGCTTGCCCATCGGGCGCATGGCGCGCAGCCGCCCTGCCACGGTGACGGAGATTGGCTCCGTGCTGCCGGCACCTTCGACTTTATCGAAGATTTCCAGGGCTGCCTGCGCAGTGTGGCTGACGTGGGAGCGGGTGGGGTAGGGCTCCATCCCGGCTTTGCGCAGGCGTTCGGCCTTTTCCAGGCGGATCTTTTCGAGGTCGGATCGTTCCATGGGCGGGTTCCTTTAGGGAGAATTGGGTCTATTTTAATGCAGAAAGTAGCCCGCTCGCCTTCATTCCTGAAACAGCTTTACAAGTAATAAAGGTTGTAATTAGATAAACAATAAATAAAGATTGTATATATTGAAAACAAACGTAAAAGGTTGTATACTATCGATATGGGAACAATAAAAAATCCGAAAGGGATCTGGGGAATCTTAACCGGCGACATCATCAATTCAAGCCTGCTATCGCAATCTGAGCGTAGCCGATTACTGGATTTCTTATCTAAGGAAATCGGTGTGTTACCAGAATTGATCCCACCTGGTGCGAAAGTGTACGGTCCTCAGATCTTTCGCGGCGATTCGTGGCAAATGGCGGTCTTCCCGGCAAAGAATTCCCTGGATATCGGGATCAGATTACGTGCTGCGCTGAAAAGGGATTTTTATGGGGTAGATACGAGGGTTGCGATCGGAATCGGTCAGGTGATGTTATTAATTAAAGAGTATGTGAGTACTGGATTGGGACCAGCATTCACATTATCCGGGAATACGCTGGATCAAATGGCGGATTCTAGGATTCTGCTTCGCACCGAGAAGGACATTTCCGCCCAAACACGCACGGGGAAATCCCTGGAGTTGATCGTGCGATATATTGATGAGGTTATTACCGATTGGACGCCTGCGCAGGCGAGGGCGGTCTTGAGCGCATCGATGGGAAAAGACCAATTAAACATCGCTAGGGATTGGGAGCCGACCCCAATCACACAACAGGCGGTATCTGCGCATTTAATCGCCGCAGATTGGAAGCTTCTTCGCGAGAGTATCAATTTCGTCGAAGATCTGATTGAGGACTGGGACCATCTGGAGGAGGCTTAGTAGCAATGGCTTTTCGATCAATTCAGTTATTCCTGTTTAGCGTTTTCCTGCTCTCCTATCTGCTCACCCAATTCGTGGCGCTTCCAGCGATCTTTCCAAAAGGGAAACCCTCCTGGCGGCAAACCCTCGCGGGTGGTTTATTAATGGCGGTCTTTATTTACCTCCTGCTTGGGGATTGGCGTGGTTTTCTCGTTCCTCTTGGCGCGCTTGTGGTCTATTTTGTAGTGGAGTTGATCAGGCGCAGAACCGGGAAAGAAAACTTCCGCCGCTCGCTTCTCTGGCTGGCGATCTGGTTGCTGGTCATCCTCCTTGCGGCTTATGCCTTGCCGCTAATCACCATCATTTCTTCCACCTGGCTCGCGAACTTTGGGTTGGATTACATCCGCTCGATTCTGACCCTGGCAGGGCTCCTGTTCGCGGTCTTCCAGGGCAGCCAGACGATCGGGCTAATGCTGGTGCCATTTTCTCAGGAGATACGCAAGACCTCCCCCTACACCGGGCTGAAGGATGGGGGGAAATGGATTGGCGTTCTCGAGCGGGCACTGATCTTCATCTTGGTCTTGGCAGGGCAATACGCCGCGATCGGTTTTCTTGTTGCGGCAAAATCCATCCTGCGTTTTGGGGAGGTGAAGGAGAGCGCCAACCGGATGGAAGCGGAATATATTATCATTGGGACTCTCGCGAGCATCCTTTTTGCGTTGCTCTGCGGGTTGGCGACACTCTGGCTGATTGGGCAGACAAGAATCCCATGAAACCCCACGCCCATTACGAGCATAAATCCGACCCTCTGCTACCTTTCAACCTTTTTCTCCGGCGCAAGCTGCGGCACGGCTTGGCGGCACTGCTCTTCCTGGCGGTCTCGCTCGGGCTGGGCATGATCGGCTACCACTTCACCGAGAACCTCACCTAGGTGGATTCCCTGCTCAATGGTTCTATGATCCTGGGAGAGATGGTACCGGTAAATACGCTGCAGAGCGACGGCGGCAAGGTCTTTGCCTCCTTCTACGAACTATACTCGGGCATTGCCTTCCTGGTGGTGGCGGGAATCATCGTAGCGCCACTTGCCCACCGCCTGATGCACCGCATGCACCTTGAAGATCGATAAATTAATAATTTTTCTAAAGGGATTATGATGACTGATTAAAATATTGCCCCCAAAGTGTTTATTTCATATAGCTGGAGCTCAGAAGATCACCAAAAGAAGATCAAAGAATGGGTGGACCATCTACTCCACGATGGAATTGACGTCATTTTTGATTTATATGATTTAAAAAAGGGTGAAGACAAGTATTCATTCATGGAAAAAATGGTTACTGATAAAAGTGTAACGAGGGTCCTAGTATTTATCGATAAAGAATATTCAGAAAAAGCGGACAAACGAAAAAAAGCTGGAGTGGGGACAGAATCTCAAATTATTTCACGCGAAATTTATGAAAAAATCGATCAATATAAATTTATACCAATTGTTTGTGAATTTAATGATAAAGGATCTGCTTATTTACCGGTTTTTCTAAAATCTAGGATTTATATCGATTTCTCAACCACAGAAGAAGTTGAAGAAAATTGGGAGCAATTGGTTAGGTCTATCTTTAATAGGCCGTTGCATCAAAAACCCCCGATCGGAATCCCCCCCGTATTCATAATAGAACAACAACTGGAATCATTTGGACCCATTAGCGCGAAATATTTTTCTCTTCAGAAAGCAGTTCAGGAAAATAGAAAAGGATAAAAATTTTATCGGAATGATTTTCTAAAAGAATCCTTCGATTATATTGATAGGCTTCGACCAAGAGAGCAACCAAATGACATTTCACTCGATAAAAACGCAATAAAGATTTATGAAAAATTAATTCCAGTTCGAAATTATCTTCTTGACTGGTTAATCCTTGAAGCTGAGAATGAATCAAATGATTTTCAGGATGCTGTTCACCAAGTTCTTGAAACAATACTTGAACTTAGGGTAAGACCTTTTGAAACCAATCCCTGGAGTGAAGATTGGTACGAAGGACATAAAATATTCGCCTATGAAACCTTTTTGTATTTTATTGTGGCATTGATTAAGTGTGAAGCGCGTATGAATTTGCAGGTAATGTTGAAATCACATTACTTAGTTCCTAAAACTGATTATCAATCTAATTCGCGATTCTGCAATTTCGAACGATTTTATAATCATTCAGATCTTCTACAAAAAGAACTAGCACCTGAAAGGCAAAGATTATATAGCCCTGTAATTAAATTAATTAAAAAATATTCTGATCGCTCTGATATAAATTTCAATCGATTGATGGAGGCTGATTTAGTGGCTTTATTAATGGCGCTAATCGCAGATGAAGGTTTTTGGTACCCGCAAACCTTATTCTATTCGGGAAATGGTTTTGAAGCTCCACTCTTCTTGCAAGCTACGCGTCATAAAGGATTCCAAAATCTGACTGAAATTACCGGAATAAATTCAGTTGAAGATTCAACGAGGAAAATTCAAGATGGTGCAAAACGAATCGGAATACAGCACTTTGAAGTTTTACATAATCGCCGGATTACGCTGGATTCAATTTATAATCTGAACCTATTAGATTCAATATATTAAATATCTGTAATGTATCTACAAATCCGCCCCATGAACCTGCCGCAGGACCTCGACGCGTGGATGGCCGTCACCGCTGCGGGTTTCCAATACCCGGATCACCCGGAATGGAACTACTCCTCGGAGGAGATCGAGAACAACGTTGCCGCCATCCGCTCGCTGAAGCAGATCTGGCCGCTCTTCGCCCTGCTGCGCGCCTTTTCGGCCGACGCGCGCGATATGATCCGCGGATTCTTCTATGAAGTAGAAGGCATAGTGGTGGGGAATATCTCCTGCCAGCGGAGGGGAGAGGCCTGGTATATCTCCGATGTGGTCGTGCTACCCGAATACCGCGGGAAGGGGTATGCCCGCAAGTTAGTGGAGTCCTGCGTGGAGGATATCCGCGCGCGGGGCGGCAGGCAGGTGAGCCTGGATGTGGTCAGCGGGAATAAACCTGCGATAGCGCTCTATAGAACCGAGGGCTTCCGGGAGTACACCTCCCTGGCATTCTACGAGATGAAAAGCTACCACCCACTGCTGGCGGTTGGCACCGACGATTGCCGGGTGGAGGAGATCAAGGGGGATTCCTGGAAGCTGCGCTACGAATTCTGGAAGCGCGTCACTCCCGCCGGGGTGCAGGAATTCGCGCCTGTCACCGAATCCTCCTATCGCCGACCGGCATTCACCCGAGCATTTTACAGGTTATGGCGATGGCTTTCCGGTGAAAAATTCCAGGTTTATGCATTGCTGCGCGGCCGTGGCAGGCATGTGCTTGGCGTGGCAACCGTGAACAAGCGCACCAAGGAAGGCGGGATAAACATCCTGGAGATCGGGTTGGATGAGACCTACAACGGGAAGGCGGAATATTTTCTCACCGAAATCCTCTGGCGGATCTACTCGGACCACAAAACCCCGCTGACGGAGTTCGAGCTGCCTGCCTGGCAAACAGGACTGAGGAGGGCTTGCTCGGGGCTGGGGGTGGAGCCGAAATACGAGACCATCAGCATGGGGATAAAGCTGGAATAAAAAAATCGCCTCCATCTGGAGGCGATTTGATTTCAACGAGTAATCACTTCACACTGACCAAATGAACCTTGTAGGAACCTGCGGGGGCTTCCACGACGATCTTATCCCCGGTCTTGTGACCGGTCAGCGCCTTGCCCAGCGGGGATTCGTTGGAGATGCGCCCGTTGTGCGGGTCCGCCTCGGCTGCGCCTACGATGGAGTAGGTTTCTTCCTTCTTGGAACCTTCCTCCTTGATCACGACAGTCGAGCCAACCCCTGCAACCTCGTGTGTGGGGGCATCTTCGATCACCCTGGCAGTTGCCAGCAGGACTTCAAGCTCCTTGATGCGGCCTTCCACGAAGGCTTGCTCATTCTTGGCGGCTTCGTATTCTGCGTTTTCGATCAACTCGCCGCCCTCCATGGCTTCGCGCAGGCGCTCGGCGATCTCCTTGCGCTTATCGGTACGCAGGTGTTCCAGCTCATCCTGGAGCTTCTGGTATCCTTCCCGGGTGAGGAAAGTGTTGGCCATGGTCCAATTCCTTAAAAAGAAAATTTCCTGCAATGTTCCCATTGATCCAAAATTACCAGGTCTGGTAAAAAAAACCACTCCAAGCGGGGCGGTTTAGTTGGATCGCCGGCACGGCGTGATGTTATTAGGAAAGATAATATCACAAATCGGACTCCAAAGCAAGAAGGAATATGTTTAAAATTGTGCGGGGGTCAGCACATAGTATACAGTTTAAAATCGGGAAGTAGAAAGCCAAAAAAACTGCCGGGAAGCGTTCTGACCGGCAGCAAGTGATTTGCTATAGAAGGATCAGGCAGTCTTATACTTCGCGCCTTCCCGCAGGGCATCGTAGTTCTTCGAAAGAAGGTCGTGGTGGCGCTTGGGGAGGTGATCGCAAAGGGCTTTTTCCACCGCTTCGAGCGGGAGGAAGGGTTCATTCGCCAGCAGCCCGCCCAGCAGCACCATGTTTGTCAGGCGTTTATCGCCCAGCTTCTCGGCGATATCGTTGGCGGGGATCATCACCACGCGTATATCGTTGCGCTTCGCCTCCCGGTTGACGATGGACTGGTTAACCACCAGCACACCGCCATCCCGCACCAGCGGCTCATATTTATCCAGCGAGGGCAGGTTCATGGCGATGACGGCAGTGGGACGACTGACCAGGGGTGAACCGATCTCCTCATCCGCGACGATGACGGTGCAGTTGGCGGTGCCGCCCCGCATCTCGGGTCCATAGGATGGGATCCAGGTGGTCTCCTTTTTTTCATCCAGGGCGGCGTAGGCCAGCAGCTGCCCGGCGAAGAGGGTGCCCTGGCCACCAAAACCGGAAATGATCACTTCGGTCTGCATCGATTCTCTCCTCTAAAGTTTGGCTTCCAGCAGGGTGGGGTGAACCTTGAAATCAGTGAGCGGGAAGTAGGGCACCATTTTTTCCTCCAGCCAGACACGGGATGCCTGGGGGGTCATCCCCCAGTTGGTGGGGCAGGTGGAAAGGATCTCAACCATCGAGAAACCCAGCCCGCGCACCTGGACCTCGAAGGCCATGCGAATGGCTTTCTTGGTCAGGCGGATGTTCTTGGGGTCATGCAGCGAGCGCCGGACGATGTAACTGGCGCCATCCAGGGTTGCCAACAGCTCAGCAGCCCGCACGGGGTAGCCCATGGTCTCCACGTCGCGCCCATCGGGCGAGGAGGTGGTCTTCATCCCCGGCAGGGTGGTGGGGGCCATCTGCCCGCCGGTCATGCCGTAATTGGCGTTGTTGATGAAGATGACGGTGATATTCTCGCCGCGGGCGGCAGCGTGGACGATCTCGCCCATGCCGATGGAGGCCATATCGCCATCTCCCTGGTAGGTGAGCACGATCTTATCCGGCAGCACGCGCTTGACGCCGGTGGCCATGGCGGGTGCGCGCCCGTGGGGAGCCTGCACCCAATCGAAATTGAAGTAGTTATAGGCAAAGACCGAGCAGCCAACCGAAGCCACGCCGATGGTGCGCTCGCGCAGACCCATTTCATCCAGCACCTCAGCAGCCAGCTTGTGAGCAACGCCGTGGGTGCAGCCGGGGCAATAGTGCGAAGATACATCGGTCAGGGATTTCGGGCGGGTATAGACGGGGGTGTAATCTAGATGTTCAATAACCATAATTACCTCCTAGCGTTCGGAAGCGATCCGCGCCAGCCAGCGGTCGCGGGGGTGACCTTCGGTGGAAGCAGTTCCGGAGGCCATGTGGCGGATCTCGGCAGCGATCTCTTCGGGCAGCGGGGTGATCCCACCGGTGCGCGCATAGAATTCCACGGGGGTCCGGCAGCTATTGGCAAGCAGGACATCTTCCAGCATCTGCCCGTTGTTCATCTCCACCACCAGGATGCCCTTGACCCGGGCGGCGAGCGCGCCGATGGCTTTGACGGGGAACGGGTTGAGGGTGATGGGCCGTAGCAGCCCAACCTTGATCCCTTCGGCACGCAAGGCGCGCACCGTGCTTAGCGCCACCCTGCCGGCCGAGCCGAAGCCGATCACGGCGTATTCGGCATCCTCGAGGAAGTACTCCTTGTAGCGGATCTCGTTGGCTTGCACTTCCTGCCAGCGGCGTGCCATGCGCAGGTTGGCTTTCTCCTGCGAGGCAGTATCCAGCTGGATGGAGGAGAGCACGTGACGCTTTTCGCCATCCACGCCACGCACCGCCCATTCGGGGTAGCTGGTTTTAAGGGGCTGCATGGGGGGCAGCTCACAGGGTTCCATCATCTGCCCGATGCTGCCGTCGGTGAGCACCACGCAGATGGAGCGATATTTTTCAGCCAGGTCGAAGGCCAGAATGGTCAGATCAACCGATTCCTGCACACTGGCAGGGGCGAGGACGATGGGGTAGTAATCCCCGTGCCCGCCGCCATGGACGATCTGGTTGTAATCTGCCTGCGCCGGGGCGATATTGCCAAGGCCTGGCCCGCCGCGCATCACATCTACAAGGACCATGGGCACCTCGGTGCCGGCGATGTAGGAGAGACCCTCCATCATCAGGCTAACACCGGGGCTGGAGGAGGAGGTCATGGTGCGCGCGCCGGTGCAGGCAGCGCCGTAGACCATGTTAATGGCGCCCAGCTCGCTCTCAGCCTGGACGAAGGCACGCCCCAGTTGGGGCATGCGCCGGGAGAGGTATTCCAGCAGTTCTGTCTGCGGGGTGATGGGGTAGCCAAAATAGGCCTGCATGCCTGCGCGAACAGCAGCTTCTGCAACTGCCTCGTTTCCCTTCCAAAGTTCACGGGTCATGCCGCACCTCCATCACCAGGCTTCACTTTTGCGCCTTCCCGGTAGACCGAGATGGCCGCCTCGGGGCAGACCAGCGCGCATACCGCGCAACCAGTGCAACCTACAGTGAAGATGTGTGCAGGGTGATATCCCTTGGGGGTGAGGTGCTCCAGGTTGAGTGCAAGGACATGCTGTGGGCAATCCGAGACACACAGCTCGCAGCCTTTGCATAGTTGTTCATCCACTTCGATGGTGCCTTTGACGGGCATTCATTCCTCCTGTGGGAAATACAGAGTATTTGGACAAACTCACACTAATTTTACCTGTAATTCTCTCTAATTATGCTTCCAATTGGGTGATTGGGGAAGTGTCAGGCATCCCGATTCGGGTGGTCAAGCCTCACTGTCGGATTCTTAACTTTAAAGGGGTTGACAATTCGATTTCCCTCGCTATAATCTTGTTTAGTGGTCTGATTAACAAACAAGAGAATAATAATGACATTCAATCTTCTTCCCCGTAAATCCCTATCCGACGTGCTGGCCGGGCGGATCGCCAATGCCATCACCAGCGGGAAATTCAAACCCCTCAGCCAGTTGCCCTCCGAACGCGAGTTGTGCGAACAGTTCGGGGTGGGGCGCTCCACGCTGCGGGAGGCATTAAAAGTCCTGCAGGAGAATGAGCTGATCACCGGCAAGCAGGGAGTGGGCTGGTTCGTCAATGAGTTGAATGCCTCCAATCTTGCCAATGCCCGCGAGTTGGCAGCTACGGATCTCTCCCTGATCGCGGATGATACGGATAAAAAGGCGCGGGATGAATCTGCAGGACCCAAGCGGCTGCCGGTCTCGCCGGAAAAACCGCTGGTGCTGCCCAACCTGAAGACAGACCGGCAGGGGACCTTTGAGCTGATCTCCTGGTGGGAGCGCGATAAGGTGGCAAAGGCCAAGGTGCTGGTTGTGGGGGCGGGAGCGCTTGGCAACGAGGTGGCCAAAAATCTGGCGCTGATGGGCGTGGGGCAAATTTTCATCCTGGATTTCGATACCATCGAGCTGGCCAACCTGAGCCGCTCGGTACTCTACCGCGAAAGCGACACCGGCCGCCGCAAAGCCGAAGTGGCAGCCGCCCGGCTGAAGGACCTGAACCCCAATGTACGGGTGCAGTACCTGCATGCCGATGTGACCACCGGGCTGGGGCTGGGCATCCTCCGCCGGATGGATGTGATCATTGGCTGCCTGGATAACCGCGAGGCCCGGCTGGCTGTGAACCGATTCGCCTACTGGATGAACAAACCCTGGGTGGATGGTGCCATCCAGGAGTTCCTCGGGCTGGTGCGGGTCTTCATCCCCGGGCAGGGTGCCTGTTTTGAGTGCACGCTTACTGAGCAGGCCAGGCGGGATCTTTCCCTGCGATATTCCTGCCCACTGCTGGCGCGAGAAAACGTGCTTCTTGGCAAGGTGCCCACCACGCCGACCATCGCCTCCATCATAGGCGCCATGCAGGCACAGGAAGCGCTCAAGATCATCCATGCGTTGCCGGTTGAGGCGGGTAAGGTTACCCATTTCAACGGCATGACCAACGATATGCACACCAGCGCTTACAAACCGCGCGAGGATTGCGAATCGCACTGGACCTACGGCGAGGTGACCGAGCTGCCTGCGAGCGCGGGCAAGACCACCCTGGGTGAGATGGTTCGCATTGTCCACGCCGACCTTGGCGCTGAGGCCGTGCTGGAGCTGGACCAGGAGATGATCATTTCCCTGAACTGCACTGCCTGCCAGACGCGCGAGCGGGTGTTGAAGCCCATGGCGGAGGTAACATTCAAAGCTGCGCACTGCCCAACCTGCGGCAACTTGCGCGAGATCGAAATGACCCACACGGTGACTGGCAAGGAGGATTACCTTTCCCTGACCCTTGCAGATGCGGGTGTTCCTGCGCTGCACATCCTGCGCGCCTATAATGCCCGTGAATACAGATTCTACGAATTGACCGGAGACTTGAAGGAAGCGCTGCACTTCAGCCATTTTGAAAAAGCTTCCCTGGTCGGTGCGACCCGCGGGATCAAAGTTCGCCTTGGAGAGGAAGAACCATCGATCGTCGTTAAACCAAAAGACAAAGGATCCAGGATCACCCTGAAGGAATAGACGCATGGAATCCGGCGATTCATCCTTGAAGGACAGGTTTAAAAAGACCGGCCGCGAGGCGCTCATCCTGGCAATTCGGCTGGTAGGAGTGATCTTGCCGGTGGTTGCCGCGGGTATCCTCCTGCTGCTCCTTTTTTTGCAGAATACGACTGTCCATCTGGTGGTCTTTGGTTTCACAACCACAGTGTGCCTGGGTTTATTGGCCGGTTTCCTTTCCAGATGGATCCTAAAAAAAAGTACCTTTGCGCTACGCTTCCTGGTCGCGGTAGTTGCTTTATTTACCGGGATGGTGGTGATGTACTTGATCTCGAGCGGGATGCTGGGACTGAGCCCCTACATCCGGACTGCCATTGACTGGTACGGTCTGGTACAGATCGGGATCGGAGTGGGTGCTGTGTATATTGCAATAAAAGGGTTCCGCCGCAAGCAGGTTCAGGTCGAAGTGGATGCTCCAGCAGGATTATCCGCTGCAGCTCCCGCATCCGCGCAGCCCCTGGTGATTTCTGCGGCTGACGCCACCGTGATCACACCCGTACCTGGGAGAAGAAAATCAACGGCGAAAAAAAGCAAAAGCCCCACCAAAAAGGTGGCTGAAAAGAAGAAGGTGGTCGTCGGAAAAAAAGCAGCATCGAAAACAACACCAACAGCAAAGCGCTCCCGTAAAAAAGTGATCCTGGCGGCTTTTGATGAGCACCGCTGCCCTTATTGCCTTGAGGATGTCAAGCGCAACGATCCACGCGGGGTGGTTGTCTGCCCCATCTGCAAAGCCTACCATCACAAGGATTGCTGGGATATCACCGGGCGCTGCCAGGTACCGCATGATACCCCGCTATAAACCTGAATTGGAGAGAAACTAATGCCCGAACTATCGATCACGATCGTTATGCCCAACGGCGGAGCCCGCCGCGCCGATATCCCCGATGACCTGCCAGTGCGCGAGATCATCGCCGAGCTGACCTCGCTGCTCAAGCTGCCCACCGTGGGTCCCGATGGCCGCCCGATGGGTTATCGCCTGGATAGCAAAGCCCTGGGCCGCGAGCTTTGGGAGACCGAGACATTCTCCGAAGCAGGTATCCCGCCCGAGGATCGCCTGATGCTGACAGCGGATATCACTGCGGGCAGCACGGCGGTGAGTGAAAGCCCGCGCATGCGCAGGCTCCGCGCAGATTACCAGCTCGTACAGGAGCTGGCGGCGCGATCAGATCTGATCAAGGTGAACGCCAAACCGGTGAGCACCGGTTTCCTGCCCGAACGGTACATCATTACTTACCTCTGCAAGAGCATTGCGAAGGTGGATCGCAAGGGTGAGCCAGTGATGGCCAGCCGGCACCAGGTGGAGATCTACCTGCACAACCAGTATCCCCAGCGCTGGCCGGGACTGATGTGGCTGACGCCCATCTGGCACCCCAATATCAATCACCAGAATGGCAGCGTGTGCATCGATGCCGCCTGGTGGGCAGCCAGCCGTTCGCTCGACAGGCTGGTGATCATGATGGGTGAGATGCTGCAATACAAGAATTTTCATGATGATCCAACCAAGCCACCTTTTCCGTGGGATGTGGAAGCTGCCCGCTGGTGCCGCGAGTACCGCGCCAGGCACCCCAATATTTTTCCTGTTGATCGCCGTGAATTGCTGCGGCCCGAGCGGGTCAAGCTGCGCAGCACCGCTGCCCCAAAGCCTTCACGTGTTCGGATCAAGTAGTTGGTCGTTCGATTCAAATCAAAAAAGGAGTTCAAAATGACAGACAAATCTGTGACGCTTGTACTACCCTCCGGTGGAAGCCGCACTGCAGAAGTGCCGGATGATGTTCCCGTGAAAGAGCTGCTCCCCGAGCTGACCACTTCACTGGCTTTGCCGGTGACGGGGCCTGATGGCCGCCCAATCAGCTACCGGATCGACAGCAAGGCCCTGGGACGCGAGCTACTGGAAGATGAAACCCTGGCAGCCGCGGGAATCCCGGCCGAAGACCGTTTGATGATCACCGCGGATATCACCGCCGGGTAAACAAAAACCACTGTTCAAAGAAGCCAGCATGGAAAACAGCCAGAACCGCATTCGCTTGATCCCGGAACACCTTCAGCCCACCCAGCAAGGACGCATGCCTTTAAAGCGTTCGATCCGCTGGGTGCCGGCGGGGGGTGAGGATAGCCAGACTGCCCCGGCGGTGGAGATCTTCTTCAGCCAGCGCGCGTATATCCGCGCATGCGCCATCGCCGGGCAGGATCTGAATAACGAAACCGGCGGTTGGCTGTTGGGAAAACACCGTGTGGATATTACGAGCGGACGCGACTATGTGGTGATCGACCGGGTGCTGCCCGCCGAGGCCACACGCTTCGGGCGGGCGCACCTGACCTTCACGCAGGATAGCATAGTGGCGATCAACCGGGAGATGGAGGAGTGCTACCCTGGTAAGGAGCTGGTGGGTTGGTTCCATACCCACCCGCGCATGGGGGTCTTCTTTTCCACCTGGGATCACTGGCTGCACGAGAATTTTTATCCTGCTACCTGGCAGGTGGCGCTGGTGATCGAACCATACAATTTCTGGGGCGGGTTCTTCACCCAAACCACGGACGGGAACCTGGATAACCACCGTTATTTTGGTTTTCACGAACTGACCGGCAGGGATGGGCGCAGCGTTGTGCTCTGGCGCAACCTGGTGCCCGCAAGTACCCCAAAGGCAGGTAAAGGAGGTTGTTTTCAATGAGCCGTGCAATGCGGATCTATTACTTTGCCATCCTGGGGGCCATTGGAGGGTTGTTTGCCTGGCAGGCAAGCAATTACCTCGGGTTGTCGTTCTTTGGCAACCTGTATATAAGCGAGCTGGGAGTGGGAGCGCTGATCGGTTTCCTGATCGGTGCGTGCATCGGGCTTTCCGATGGATTAATGACCAGAAATTACCACCAGATGTGGCAATCCGGGCTGGCAAGCGGCCTGCTCGGCATGGCCGGTGGAGCCATCGGGCTGCCGCTTGCGGAGGCTGTTTTCCAGCTGACCGGCGGGATGCTCTTCAGCCGGATGATCGGTTGGGGAATCTTCGGGCTGGCGATCGGGTTCGCCGGGGGAATCAAAGGCGGATCGCAAGCCTGGAAAAGCGCCCTGGGAGGGCTTCTTGGCGGCGCGCTTGGGGTGTTGCTGCTGGAGGTTTTCCGTACGCTGGTTAAATCACCGGTCTACGGAAAAGGCGCCGGGCTGCTGCTGCTGGGAGCGGGGATTGGCGCGTGCATTGCGCTCTTCACCTACCTGCTTACCCGTGCCTGGTTCGAGGTGACCAGCGGCAAGATGCAGGGCACCGAGTTCATTTTGGATAAATTCCTGAAAAAGGGAGGACCGGCGGCATTCATCGGCAGCTCTCCCATGAAGTCCGATATCGTCCTGCCGGACCCGGATATCGCCCCCCAGCATGCCATCTTGCGCGGGGCTGACACCTATTTCGTCCTGAAGGATCTCAGCCTGGGCGGGACTTTCATCGATGGGAAAAAGATGGAGGAGGCGCCGCTGCGGGACGGGCAAACGATCAGCCTTGGGACATACGAAGATCGATCTACCGGGAGAAGAGAGGCTAACCATGAACAAGAACATTTCGAAAAATTATCGCCTTTTTCGTCTGCCTGGGATTGATCCTTTCGCTGACAGCAGCACCGGTGCATGCCGGGGATGAGCCGGTGGTGCGCATCACCCAGGTGGATACATCGCGCTTCCCGCTGGTGACAGTCTATATCTCGGTGACCGATGCCAACGGGCAGCCACTGCCGGTCAACCCGGGCAGCCTGGTGGTGATGGAAAACGGCCAGCCGGTGGATGCCCAGCTCCTGCAGGGCGCAGGTGAAGCAGGTCCGGTCACCACGCTGCTGCTCATGGATACCTCAGGCAGCATGGCCACCGGCAAGAAGCTGATGCGCGCAAAGGAAGTGGCCAGGGATTTCATCGGCCGCATGCGGGCAGGTGACCAGACCGGCATTCTGGCATTCAACACCGACCTGACCCTTGCGCAGGCTGTCACCGACGATACAGACTGCGCTGGATAATGCCATCGATAAGCTTTTTGCGCGCGGAGATACCGCCATGTACGACGCCCTGGTGAGGGGTGAGGATGTTCTGGCGGATGTGCCCGGGCGGAAGGCGATCGTGGCGCTGACGGACGGGATGGATAACCGCAGCTCGGTGAAAGCCGCAGACGTGATCGGGAAGATCGCAGCCAGCGGGCTGACCATCTCGACCATCGGGCTTGGGGATTCCAACCAGACCAGCGGCAGCCAGACCGCGCTGGATGAAAAGGCGCTGAGGTATCTGGCGGAAAATAGTGGCGGACTCTATAGCTTCGCCAAGGACCCTGCTGCACTGGCAGCGATCTATGAACTCTACCAGCGCGGGCTTCAGAGCGAGTACGCGGTGACGTACACATCACCTTCCTCCCTGCGTGACGGGCTGAATAGGGTGCTTTCGGTCTCGCTGAGCGAGCAGGCGGCTGCAGTACCTGCGAAATACAACCCCGGCGGGCTGGTGCCCGAGGTGGGTCAGCCGGCATCCTGGGGAGCGTTTCTCGGGATGCTTGGGTTTCCTGGTGCTTCTGCTCTTCGTGCCAACCATCGTGAAGGAGGTGCGCATCCGCAGGGAGCACGGCGCCCTCGAAAGCAGCCGAGCCATCGGGGAAGGTTAAGCTGAAGGAATCTCCTTCGAAGAGGATCAAATTGAAGTAGGAAAGTAAATGCCCGGGTAACCGGGTATTTCTTATCAATCAACAGGTCATTTTTAGTCGTATCAGCAGCGACCAGTCTGACCTTACAAAATATGATCTGCAATAAGAAAATTGAGTCGTTGTTTAAATTGTTTGAAAATCATTAGGCTATTCGAGAATTTCCAGATCACGGTTTTCCCCGGCAAGGTGCCTGGCAGTGTTCACGTTTCGCACGGTCATCAACTGGTAATGAGGATGTGAGATGATTTTGCTGAGGTGGCTTTTATTAAAATATTTTCGTTCGAGATTCCAGATGACAGCTCCCGGTACGTAGCGCAGATCGATAAAATCCCGGTTCACCGGCAAATCAGAGAGGACATTTTCCGAATCAATCTCCGGGAAGAGGAAAGCCACATCGGTTCTTTGCTCCATATTGTTCTGCCAGGCGGGCGGGATAGCGCTAACGATCCTTAGCAATTCCATATCCGACTTTACCAGGGTGGGGATCTCAAATCCTAATTCCTCTTTCAGGATGGTTTCCACCATCCTGCGGATTTCTTTAGCTTCCTGTTCGGCTTCAAATAATATATTCCCGGAGTTCAGGTAGGAGGAAACCCGGGTGTAACCGAGCCTCTCAAAAAGCTGCTTGAGTTTTCCCATCTCCACGCGGCGCAGGGTACCAGCGTTGATACCTCTCAAAAGGGCAATATATCTCATTTTCATTGGTGAATTCATATGTTCTATAACTATAATTTACCAAATGCTGTAAGCTGAAAATAAGTGCGAAACCCACCGAAAAAATGATGAAGGATAATCCACTCAACAGACGCCGTTTCGGGGAAAATATAAGAAAGCGCAAGGATCCGTCTCATACTAAATTAAGTGGAACGCAATGTAATGAGAGTGATCTCCGGCCGGCAGTTCCAGCGCAGCCAGACCACATTCACCCCCAGCCCGCGGTTGACGTGCAGGACCATATCCTTCACTTGGTAGGTGCCGGAGTAATACTTCTTGAAGTAATTCCCACGGATGGGTACGCCCATAAAGGGAAGCGCCACCTGCCCGCCGTGTGAGTGACCGGAGAGCTGAAGGGCGAATCTGTCCGTCGCCGCGCCTGTGTCGGCGAAATCCGGCTCGTGCACCAGCAGGATTCCGGGCGTGGATGCCGGAGGGATCTTCAGCAAGACACCTTTCCAGGTGGTCGGCATGCACCTTGACCGAATCCACCCCGGAGACCCACAACTCCGCTTTGCCCTTTTTGATCGAAACTGCGTCGTTGGCAAGGTCGGTGACCCCTGCCTGCTGCAGGATCTTACGCACCTTGCTGGCACCCGCCCAGTGATCGTGGTTGCCCAGCACCACCACCACGCCGTCTTTAGCTTTCAGGGCTTTCAGGTTCTCTGCTAGCGGAGTGGCGAAGCGCTCCAGATCGTAGGAGACCAGGTCGCCGGGGATGGCGATCAGATCCGGTTTGAGGTCGTTGACCATCCCGACCACGCCGGCAAGACGCAGGGGGGTGAGCCACTGCCCGAGGTGAAGGTCGGCGATTACCGCCACCCGGTAGCCATCGAAAACCGGGTCCAGACCGCGAATATTCACGGTCAGGGGGACGATGTCGAAGGCTTTCGGGTTGAAGCCATCCCCGTGCACGTCTTCCAGGAAGCGCGCGGTGAGGAGCTGCACTTGGCGGCGCAGGTGGAAGTTCTTCTCGTTCAGTTCTCTTATTTCGGTCATTTTCCAACAATCCTTTTTTTTAGAATACCACAAGTGCATGAAATGCGGATAAAATCAAGCCCTGATATGGAAAAAAGCGCATTTTTCACCTCGAAGAACACCGTCGAAACCCAGAATGTGGATTTTCTGGGTCTATGGCGACCTTCGCGCATGTTGGAACACCTGATCGATACCGCTTCGCGCCATGCTGCCGTCTTGGGTATAGCTATGAAGACCTTTTGTTCCAGAGCATCGTCTGGGTGCTCTCGCGGATAAATATCCATAGCTACCGTCGGCCAGCGATCGGGGAGCAGATCAACACCCGCACCTGGATCAAAGGCATCCAGCAGAAGCTTTTCTTCCTGCGGGATTTTGAGGTGAAGGATGCGCAGGGGGCAAAGGTCGCTTCCGCCTCTTTTGCCTGGCTGTTGATCGACCTCGAAAACCGCAGGATCCTGCCGGCTGCGTCCATGCGGGTGACTTTGCCCGACCCCCACGGCGAAAGCGCATTGGATGAACCGTTGGAGAAGATCAACGCCCCTTATGGTATGCCCGCGGTTTTTGTTGCCCCGGTCACCTATGGGATCGTGGATATACTTGGGTCATGCCACCTCCGCACGCTATGTGGATTGGATCTTCGACTGCTTTCCGCTCGAAACCTACAAGCTGAAGGAGATCTCGCAGCTCAAGCTCAATTTCGTCCACGAGATTCTGCCCGGCGAGCAGGTTTCCATTCGCGCGGCGCAGCAGGATGGCGCCAGCCCCGAAGCCTGGATGGTCGCCGGGGAAAATTTGAACACGGGGGAGCGGGCATTCGAGGCAGCAGTTTATTGGGACGGTTCTCCAAAATAATCGTAAATATTTGTAAAGTGAGCAATACGATCCCACCAACCGGATTCCCGGCTGCGCGGGATTTGTTTTTTCCTGCAGAAATTGGTCAGAAATTGGTGCTTGAAAAACGACAATAAACGTGCAATAATCATCATGAATATGATTGATTATGAGCGATTAAATTGAACACCCCAATCTCCAGCCAGGAACGCCAGAACGAGATCCTGCAGATTCTCCACCGCGGTCAGCGGATCAGCACGGAGGAGATCTGCATGCAATTTTCGGTCAGCGAGGCCACCGCCCGGCGGGACCTGGATACGCTCGCCCAGGCGGGCAAGATTCAGCGGGTGCACGGTGGGGCGATCCTGCCTGCAAGCCTGCCTCCCGAGCCGCCCATTTTGCAGCGCCAGGATGAGCAATCGACCGAGAAAATGCGCATTGGAAAGGCGACTGCGGCGATCATCAACGATGGCGAGACAGTTTTCCTTGGTTCCGGGTCCACCGTGCTTGAAGTGGCGCGCGCGCTGCGGGGTTGGAAAAAGCTCACCGTGATAACCAACTCGCTCCCGGTCATCAATGCCCTTGCCGGGGCGGAGGGGATCAGCTTAGTGTGCCTGGGGGGTATGCTGCGTGAGAGTGAGTTTTCCTTCATCGGGCACATCACCGAGCAATCACTGGGCGAAGTCCGGGCGGATAAGGTGGTAATGGGTACCCGCGCCATCAGCCTGGAACATGGGCTGACCCACGAGTACCTGCCTGAAACTCTTACCGACCGGGCGATCCTGAAATCCGGGAAAGAGGTCCTAATCGTCGCCGACCACACCAAATTCGGGCAGGAGGCGACTGTGCTGCTTGCACCTCTTTCGGCCATCCACACCATCATCACTGATGATCAGATCCCCGCGGATTTTCTGAAAGCCGCCCGTAAGTCCGGCATCCGGGTTGTCACTGCTGTAAAGAGAATGAGGAATTATGGATCTTGAGCATTACTTTCCCGCAATCCAAGTTGGTTGTCCCGCAAAGCGAGGTTCTAAAACCCCGCTTCCCGGCCATTGACGCGCACAACCACCTGGGCGAGGAATTCGGGGGAGGGTGGGAAAACCAGCCTTTCGAGGAGCTGATCGCCCTGCTGGATGAAGCCGGAATCTTGCGCTACGTCGATCTGGATGGCGGTTGGGGGGAAGAGATCCTCAATCATCATTTGAATTTATTTAAACAACGCGCCCCGCAGCGCTTCCAGGTCTTTGGCGGGGTGGATTGGTCCAAATGGGGCGAGATGGGTAACCAATTCCCCGAATGGGTGGCCGGGCGGCTGCGCGCGCAAAAGGAGCGCGGGGCGGAAGGCTTGAAGATCTGGAAGCCCTTCGGGCTGCACGTAAAGGATCACACCGGCAGCCTGGTGAATGTGGATGACCCACGTCTTGACCCCATCTGGCAAACCGCAGGGGAGTTGGGGTTGCCGGTGATGATCCACGTAGCGGACCCGGTGGCTTTCTTTGAACCGATCAATGAAACCAACGAACGCTGGGAGGAGTTGGGCGTTCACCCGGACTGGGCGTTCACCAGCCCGCCCTTCCCGCCGTTCAACCACATCATCGAGGGGCTTGCAAATCTCGTCACCCGCCACATCCATACGACCTTCATCGGCGCGCACGTAGGCTGTTACGCGGAGAACCTGGCCTGGGTGGGAGATCTGCTTGAAAGCGCTGCCCGAACTTTCTATGTGGATATCTCCGGGCGAATCGGCGAGCTCGGCCGGCAGCCTTACACTGCGCGGAAATTCTTCCTGCGGTATGCCGACAGGATCCTTTTCGGCTCGGATATGGGGCCTTTCCCGGAAGGTTACAAGATCATCTACCGCTTCCTGGAAACGGAAGACGAGTATTTCAATTACAACCTGACTCCCAACCCCGCCCAGGGGCGCTGGTACGCCTACGGGATCAATCTGCCCGAGGATATTTTGAAAAAGGTCTATTTTGAAAATGCAGCCCGGGTACTGGGAAACCCGCGCTAGAAACTCATAAAAAAGGATTGGATAGCACTATGGACTGGAAACAAACATACACCTGGCAGGAGATCCAATCACAACCGGAGGCATGGAGTGCGGCGTTGAAGAAACTCCATGAATATTCTCTCGATCCAAGCGCAAGCAAACCGGTGAGCGGTGATGTGATCTTCACGGGCTGCGGATCGACCTATTACCTGGCGCTTTCCGCGGCGGCGGTGACCCAAGGCTTGACCGGTCTGACCTGCCGGGCGCTGCCTGCCTCGGAGCTCTGGCTGAATCCCAAATCCGCGTACCCTCAGGAAAAAACCACCCTTATCGCGATTTCGCGTTCCGGGGAAACCACCGAGACCCTCAATGCCTGCCGGGCTTTTCTGGAAGATAAACGGGGGAACCTGTTGACCTTCTCCTGCTATGCCGATCATCCGTTGGCGAAGATGGGCGGGCTGAACATCGTGCTCGATTCCGCCCAGGAGAGATCGGTGGCGCAAACGCGCGCGTTTTCCACGCTTTTCCTGGGCACCCTGGCGCTGGCCATCCACTGGTTAGGTAAGGAGGAGCTCATATCCGAACTGGCACAGCTGCCGGAAGCGGCTAAGAAGGTGCTTGAAAAAAGCGCGGCACTTACTGAGGAACTGGGTAGAGATCAAAGCGCCGACCGTTTTTACTGGCTGGGCAGCGGGCTGCGCTACGGGTTGGCAAGCGAAGCAAGCTTGAAAATGAAAGAGATGAGCCTCACCCACAGCGAGCCGTTCCACTTCCTGGAATTCCGCCACGGACCGAAGAGCATGGTAACCCCGTCTGCCCGCGTGATCGGGCTGGTTTCCTCAGCGAATGCTGCCCGGGAAAAGGAGGTTTTGGAAGAAATGAAGGAACTGGGAGGGAGGATTGTGAGCGTCTCGGAGAAGGATGCGGAACTTGCGTTTGAATCCGGACTGGGAGAACCCATCCACGATATCCTTTTCCTGCCGGTAGCGCAGTCCATCGCATTTCACAGGTCGATTTCAAAAGGGTTAAACCCGGATCTACCCACAAACCTGGATCCGGTGGTCAAACTTTCATAAGGAGGAAGAAATGAAGAAGTTTGTGTTTCCCGTATTACTGGTGGTTGTTGTAATGTTGACCGCTTGCGGTGGAAAAACCGCCGCTCCGGCCAGCGGTGAGCCGGTGGCGATCACATTCAGCGCATGGGGTGCCCCTGAGGAGCTGGCGGTCTGGAAGCAGATCGTCTCCGATTTTGAGGCAGCCAATCCCGGTATCAAGGTCAATGTGGAAGTCTCCGACTGGGATGCGTATTGGGATAAGCTCAAGACCCAACTGGCAGCCAATACTCCCCCGGATGTCTTCGCGATGGATGCTCCGCTGTTCCTGGATTACCAGACCCGCGGCGTCCTGGCGAACTTGCAGCCGTATATTGATAAAAACCCCGATATGCTGAAAGATGTTTATCCTCAGACCCTTGAAGCCTATAAAACGGCGGACGGGTATTACGGAATGCCGCGCGATTTCCAGACCATCGTGCTTTTCTACAACAAGGATATGTTCGATGCCGCCGGGGTTGCATACCCCACCGCGGATTGGACCTGGGATGACCTGCGGGCTGCTGCCAAGAAACTGACCCTGGATACCAATGGGGATGGCACCATCGAACAGTACGGCTTCGTCTTTGACCAGTGGGATATGGAACCCGGGTGGAGCCAGGCATTATGGTCCCACGGTGGTGATGTAATCAGTTCAGATCATACGAAAACCCTGGTGGGTGAACCAGCCTCCCGAAAGGGCTGGCAGACACTTTACGATATGGTTTTCGTGGATAAATCCTCCCCGGATGCCAACACGATCGGCCAATATGGCCTCGATCTTTTCCAGGCCAAGATTGCTGCCATGACCCCATTGGGTCACTGGGTAGTTCCAGGGTATAACGAGGCCGGGTTCGCGTACGATGCCGCACCCATGCCAGCCGGAGAGGCGGGTCACGCAACCAGTGTCAATAGCGCCGGGTTCGTGGTTGCCAATGCAAGCAAGAACCAGGAAGCGGCTTTCGAATTCATCAAGTACGTGATGAGCGAGAAAGGCCAAACTCGCTTGACAGAGCTCGGTTTCGCTATTCCGATCCTAAAATCCGTTGCCGAAAGCCCGGTCTTCTTGGAGCAAAAGGGTTCTGACCTTAATCAGCAGGTTTTCCTGGATTCGCTTGCTTTTTCCCACATGAAACCCGTATTCAAGGGGTATGACGAGTGGGCTGCTGTCGTGGGAGATGGCATGGGCGCTGTTTGGCGCGGCGAAGCAGAACTTAACAAAACCCTGGATGAGATCGTCCCACTTGCGGACGAAGTCCTGGCGAAGAACAAATAATCCGATCATAATTTTTCCCCTACCCCTATGACACTAGGGGTAGGGGAAATTATAGACAACCATGGATGCAGGAATCAAACCTCTCGGTAGGGAAAAGATCACGCTTTGGCTGATGCTCGCGCCAACCCTCCTCGGGTTGGTAATCGGTGTGCTTGGGTCCATCGTAGCAACGGTGGCACTGAGCTTTACGCATTGGGATCTGCTTACCCCGCCGACCTGGGCTGGGTTGGAGAATTATGCTGCGCTTTTCAATGATGCGAAGCTCTGGCTGGCACTTACCAACACAATTAAGTTCAGCTTATTGTATGTTCCTGCGGTTGTGATCGTTTCGATGTTCATAGCGATATTGCTCAATCGCAAGATACGGGGAGTCTCGATCTTCCGCACGATCTATTTCCTGCCGGCAGTAACCTCAGCGGTTGCGACTGCCCTGGTGTGGAACATGATCTATGGTAAGGATACAGGCATTCTGAATTTCATCATTGAAAAACTGGGCGGGCAAGGTGTGTGCTGGTTATGCACCGACAATGTCCTGGTTGCCTTGATTATCGTAAACGTCTGGGGGGCGGTGGGGGAGGGAATGATCATTTTCCTTGCCGGCCTGACCACCATCCCGAAGGAATATTATGAAGCCTCTCAGCTGGACGGGGCAGGCGGGTCTTCTCAGTTTTTTCGAATTACCCTGCCGCTGGTTACCCCAAGTATTTTCTTCATGACACTCATTGCAACCATTAATGCCTTCCAGGCATATGACTATATTTACATGCTCACCCGCCGGGGGCATGGAGACAGCTCTTTTCCGGTCGTTGTCTACTCGATCTACCGGAATGCTTGGAATTTCTTCAATTATGGCGGCGCAAGCGCCCAGGCTATCGAACTGGCATTATTTGTCATTATTCTGATGGGTTTTTATCTCTGGCTTGAGAAACGATATGTGGTGTATGAATGAGGCAGGTTTGTGAATAGAAAACAACAAAAAGCATTCTTAGATTTTGTGACCTATGTTTTGCTTATCATTGGAGCGGTGATTATGATGGGTCCGTTCCTGTGGATGGTATCGACTTCATTTAAATTGCCTGCTGACCAGTTTACCCGCACCCTCATCCCACCTACCTGGACACTTCAGAATTTTAAAGAACTTTTTGGCGTGGATATCAATTTCGTGCTGCTGTTTTTTAACAGCGTTTATATTTCCGTATTGATCACGATAGGCACCCTTTTTACCTGCTCGATGGCTGCTTTTTGTTTCGCGGTGGTTAGGTTCAGAGGCAGAAATACGTTGTTCGTGATCCTTTTAATAACGCTGATGATCCCAGCTCAGGTAACCCTGATCCCCAATTTTATTGTGTTTCGGTACCTGGGAGTGGTGGGCACGAGCATCCCACTCTGGCTGCCGGCATTCATGGGAGGTGCTTTCGGGATCTTCCTGATGCGACAGTATTTCCTGACCATCCCGAAAGATTTTGTGGATGCCGCCCGTATGGATGGAGCCTCCCTGTTCCAGATTTTTTGGAAAATTTATATGCCCCTGGCGAAACCTGCCCTGGCCGCCCTGGCGATATTTACTTTTCAAGGCGCATGGAATGACCTGCTCCACCCGTTGGTGTATATGCCCGCAGTACCGAATACCACCCTGACTGTCGGGCTGGCGTTCTTCCAGCAACAATTGACCACGGGTGGAAAATTTACAGTCCTGATGGCAGGTGCTTTGATCAGCATCCTGCCGTTGGTGATTGTGTTTTTCTTCGCGCAAAAACAATTTATTGAAGGGATCTCGCTCAGCGGGGTCAAGCGCTAGCAGGTTTAATAAGAGTAAAATATTTTGATCACCCAGATATTTCCAAGGAGAGACTCATGACCAAGATCGCATTCATAGGAGCAGGCAGCCTGGGATTCACCGCCGGGCTGGTGCGGGATATCCTAACCTTTCCGCTGCTGGCAGATTCGCACATCGCACTGATGGATATTGATACCGAACGGCTTGAATTTGCACATCAATCGGTGAAGAAATTGATCGAAGCCGGGAATTACCCTGCCACAGTAACCGCCACCCTTGACCGGGTGGAAGCCATGCGGGATGCTGATTTTGTCCTGACTACGATCCTGACCGGGAGTACCGAGGTGTGGCGATACGATATTGAGATCCCCAAGAAATATGGGGTGGATATCAATGTCGGGGATACCCGCGGACCAAGCGGGATATTCCGCTTTCTGCGAACCCTGCCGCCGATGATGGATATCGTCCGGGATATGGAGCGGGTTTGCCCGAACGCAGTTCTGCTCAATTACACCAACCCGATGGCCATGCTGTGCGGAGCGCTACAAAGACAGACTCACATTCCGGTTACAGGTTTGTGCCACTCGGTGCAGGGCACGGCCATGATGCTGGCTGCCTGGATCGGGGCTGAATATGAAAATATTGATTACCTGTGCGCAGGGATAAATCACCAGGCGTTCTACCTCAAGTTCGAGGAAAAAGGGGTGGACCTCTACCCGCGCATTCACAAGGCGATCACAGAAGATGCGGATGTCTACAACGAGGAGCAGGTACGGAACGAGATGTACCTGGCGTTGGGGTATTACGTGACCGAATCGAGTGGGCATAATTCGGAATACAACTGGTGGTTCCGCAAACGCCCCGACCTGATCGAAAAATACTGCACCCATGGGACCGGCTGGAATCCAGGAGAATATGCCTATATTCTGAAGGAGTACCAGAACACAGAGAAAACGTGGAAAAACGATGTGCGCGTGGAACTGGCCAAAGAAGTTTCCGGTTCCGACCTCGACCGCGGGCTGGAGTACGCTGCCTATATCATCAACGCAATGATGGGCGGTGATCCATTCAAATTCAATGGCAATGTACCCAACACCGAATTGATCACGAATTTGCCCCGGGGTGCCTGCGTGGAAGTGCCTGTCTATGTGGATAGGAGCGGGATTCATCCCATGCACGTGGGAGATCTGCCTCCCCAGTGTGCCCTGCTTACCGGGCTTTCGAGTGGGATCGAGGAAATGGTAATCACAGCTGCGTTAACCGGTGACCCAGTGATGGTTTACCGCGCCATTTGCCATGATCCATTAACTGCGGCGGTGCTTTCTCTGGCCGAGATCCGCGAGATGACCAATGAATTGTTTGCCTGTCATAAGGAATATTTGCCGGAGTTTAAAACCCACAAGGTTTAATAGGATCACAAAGAATGGGACTAGGATGACCTCAAAGGTTTTCGATATCCTCGTCGCAGGTGAGATCAATCCCGACCTCGTTCTGCGGGGAAATGTTATCCCGGAGTTTGGCCAGGTGGAAAAGGTGGTGGAAGCCGCCGACCTGACGGTGGGGTCCTCCTCGGCCATCTTTGCGTGCGGCGCGGCCAGGCTGGGGTTGAAGGTCGCTTTCATTGGAGTTTGCGGGGATGATCTTTTCGGCAGGTTTATGCTGGAGGAAATGTTCATCCGGGGTGTGGATATATCCAGCGTGATCATCCGTCCCGGCGGGCAAACCGGGATAAGTGTTATTTTTGTAAGGGGAAATGACCGTGCAATTCTGACCCATCCCGGGTTGATCTCCGCACTGACCGCCGGGGAAATGAATGATGCGTTGTTGGAAAAAGCGCGACACCTGCACGTGGCTAGTTATTTTTTACAGTCGGGATTACAACCAGGCTTGGAAGGATTACTCAAGCGGGCTCATGATCTTGGATTGACTACTTCGCTGGATTCCAATTGGGACCCGGCTGAGAAATGGCAGGGTTTTAATACATTACTCGAGCACGTGGATGTGTTTCTGCCCAATGAGAACGAAGCCCTGAGCATCACCGGGCGAAGCAATTTATCCGAGGCGATGCTTGCGCTTGCTGGAAAACCAAAGTTATCCGCGGTCAAATGCGGGGAAAAGGGAGCCTGTCTCCGTAAGGGGGATACCGAGATCCAGGTTCCCGGTTTGAAGGTGGACGTTGTGGATACCATTGGCGCGGGGGATAGCTTTGATGCGGGATTTCTGTATGGTTACCTGAACGGCTGGGAACTGAAGAAAACCCTCACTTTAGCAGCGGTCTGCGGCTCTCTTTCCACCCGTGCCGCCGGCGGGGTGGCCAGTCAGCCCACGTTGGAGGAAGCGCTGGTGTATGTCCCATTTGCTGGATGACATCGTCCGCGCGCAAAAAGCGGGCGAGGTGCGCGGAATTCCCTCGATCTGTTCAGCGCATCCGGCTGTACTGACCTGTGCCCTGCGCCATTTCCGTCCTGTATTGATCGAATCCACCTGCAATCAGGTGAACCAATATGGTGGGTACACCGGCATGACCCCTCGGGATTTCCACCGGTTCGCAAACTCCCTTGCAGAAGAAACAGGTTTTCCTAGGGAGGAGCTGATCCTGGGTGGTGATCACCTCGGTCCCTCTCCCTGGCAGGACCTGTCGGTAGAGGAAGCCATGAGTCGGGCGGAGGAATTGGTACGCTCCTATACCAGAGCCGGGTTCACTAAATTGCACATTGATGCCAGTATGAAGTTGGGCGGAGATGACCTCCATCAGCAGCTGCCCCCTGAGATTTCTGCGCAGCGCACCGCCCGGCTGGTTCGGGTGGCGGAGGAGGTGGCAGAGGACGCTAGTTCCCTAAGGTATGTAATCGGTACAGAGGTGCCTCTTCCGGGCGGAGCACATGAGCATGAAGAGGGGGTGGAGGTTACCCGTGCGGAGGATGTAGAGGTTACCCTGGAGGTCACCCTGTTGGCGCTGGAAAAGTTGGGCTGCGGTAGTGCTTGGGAACGGGTGATCGCACTGGTTGTACAGCCGGGGGTGGAATACGGCAGTGATTTCATCCTTGAGTACGATCCAAAGAAAGCCGCTAGCCTGGCAAAAACCTCGGAAGATACCCACCAGGTTTTTGAGGCTCATTCCACCGATTACCAATCTCCTCAAGCTTTGGCGCAGCTGGTTCGTGACCATTTTGCCATCCTCAAAGTGGGTCCAGCGCTCACCTTTGCCTACCGGGAGGCGCTTTTCGGGCTGGCGATTATCGAGGATGAGCTCATTCCGGAGGGGGAGAGATCGCATCTGCAAGCGACGCTGGAGGCGGCCATGCTGCGTAACCCAAAGCACTGGGCGGTCCATTACCCCGGTACGGACGTTGAACAGGCTTACCAGCGCAAATACAGCTTGAGCGACCGCTGCCGTTATTACTGGACCGACCCGAAAGTGATTGATGCGGTGGCGATATTGTGGAGGAACTTAAAAGGAAAAGAGCTGCCATTAGAGTTGTTTAAGGGGGTTCTGACTGAAAGGTTTGGATTGAATTGGAAACCCGATGCCGAAACATTGGTTCAGGAAAATATCCTGGCGGTTCTGGGAAGATATTATTCCGCTTGCGGATTTGACCTATCAACCAGATAAAAGCGATAAAACAGCCATCAAATATCGGAGTGCCTAAGATCCTGCTCATCCAATAGATGCAGCGTTTTTGCTTGTAAGCTCGATATTTCCAGCAAGCGGAAGTTGATCCTAGTGAGGATGATGCCTGCGAATCCAGAGAGTACACCGATCAACACCAATCCAGTAGCCAGGATGGCCAGAGGTACACGGTAGATGTATTGATAAAGGATATAATCCTGGATCACGAAAGCTCCAGCGATCAATCCGCAGACCAGTAGAAACAGTCCAATCCCACCATAGAAGGTGAGTGGTTTATAGGATTGCATCAAGGTGAATATTTTTTACAGCACCCTAGCGCCATCCCGGAATGTGTGCAGCTTTGAAGTGCTGCCCGCCGGCCGTGCGCGATAGGGGATTTCGACCTCCACGATCTTGAAATGCCGGTAGAGCATTTGCAGGGTCATCTCGGTTTCCACGTCGAACCCGGCTGCTACAATGGGGATCTCCAGTGCGACGGAACGATTGAAAACGCGGTATCCGGACATGGGATCTTTAAGACTGGAGGAGAAGATTATATTGATGAAAGAGCAGATCACCTGGTTACCGCGGTAATGCATAGGGCGAAAGGCGGTATTGGTAAAGTCCGAAAGGCGCTGCCCCACAGCCATATCTGCAAGACCATCACGCACCAGCGCAATTAGTGAGTGGACGGATTCTGCCGGGTAGGTGTCGTCGCCATCCACCATTACGTAAAGATCTGCCCTCACTTTTTGCAGAATGGCGCTAACGACAAAGCCTTTCCCCTGTCGCTTTTCATGGATCACTTCCGCCCCTGCCTTGCGGGCTGTGGCACCGCTGCCATCGGTCGAGTTATTGTCGAAAACAATTATTTTCGCATCAGGCAACTCGAATTTAAAATCACGGATACCCTTGGCGATGGTAGTGACTTCATTAAAGCAAGGAATCACCACGGCAATCTTTGGTTTTTGGCTTGTTTTTACCATTGGCATATTGGTTTCCGATCTGCTGCAATTGTTAATCCGTTTCCCGTTTACACTTCACGCTTTTAAATTATAAAGGATGTTTTTCCTAATCGAGGGACTGTTCATAGGGGTGAGAGAGTAGGCATTTTTTAATAGGTGCGTTGGAAAGTGCGCGAGCTGAATGAGAGTAACAGAATTATTCCTCTTTTTACCATGCTATACTCACCATACCACACCGCTTTCATAGGTAATCAACATGGCTGACACTGCAAAAAAGAAACGGATCGTGATCGTCACCGATAGCATCGCCCAAGTTCCCTCTGACCTGGTGAAGGAATTGGATATCCGTGTTTCCCCGTTGGTCTTCACGGTGGAAGGTGAAAGTTTTCCCGACTGTGGCGATTTTGACCCTCAGGTGCTCTACCGGCGCATGCGCGCGGAAAAGGATCTGAAGATCACCACCGCTTCTCCATCCATCGCTCAATTTAAGTTGATTTTTAGCCAGGCGCTAAAGGAAGGGGCTGATAGCGTTCTGTATGTAGGCCTTTCCAGCCGGTTGAGCAGCACCTTTGGAGTTGCTGAAGTAGCCATGCAAATGGTGCGCGAGGATTTCCCGGATAAACAAGCGGAATGTTTCGATACCCGCCTGGCGACCATCGCCCAGGGTTTCCTTGTGACCAAGGCAGCCCGGATGGCTGCCCGGGGGGCGCTGCTCAGCGAAATCCTAGCCTGTCTGCGGCAGGAGCGCCGGAATATCGGGCTGGTGGCATCGTTGGAAACGCTTGAGTACCTCGCGCGCGGCGGGCGGATCAACAATGCGTCCTACATGATGGGCAGCATGATCAATATCCTGCCGGTCCTTACGCTCACCGAGGATGGTAAGGTGGTGAAGGTGGGGTTAGTTCGCAGCCCTCAGAAGGCTTTCCGGAAAATGGTTGATTACGTGGCCGAGCGGGTGGAAAAGGACCGGACGTTGACCGTGGCAGTGATGCATGCTGATATCCTGGAATGGGCGGATCAATTGAAAACGATGGTGGAGCACCAGCTCCACCCCGAGAATATAATCGTCACCAGTTTCACCCCCGTGATGGCCGTGCACACAGGCCCAGGCTTGATCGGCCTGGCGTATTACTGGCACTAACCCCCGTTATAAATCTTTTTTTTCAATCCTCTGCGATTTTGCGATGAATCCATACCTTGTGATCGGGAATGTCCCGGTCAAAGACCAGGCGCAGCCAGATGACCCTGTGACGTTCCGCGCCGGGTGGCGGGAGCGGGCGGCGGTTGGCCTCCAGCCGCTTGATGAGGGTGATTGAGATCATAACCGCAACCATCCAATAGAGCGCGGTATCACCACCCAGAAAATGGATCAGGAGAGGCAACGTGACCAGACTGGCCAGCGTCCAGGGGGCGGAATCACCGAGAAGAAATCCAATAGCGAGGAATCCCAATAACCATAGATCTCCCCATGGGAAGAGCACCAGCATAACCCCCAGGAATGGGCTGATACCCCTGCCGCCAGTGAAGCCCAGGTAAAGCGGCCAGTTGTGCCCAAGCACCGCGCACATCCCGGCAGCCACGGCAGCGGGTAATCCCATCCCGAGTTGCAGAACCAGCCAGGTGGGCAGTGCGCCTTTAAGAACATCAAAGATGCCCACCGGGACGATAAGCCAGCGGTGAGTGTGCTCGAAGAGCATGGAGCCGCTCACCGTGCCGCTGCCATATTTGCGTAGGTCGATGCCCTTTGTACAGCGGGCGGCCAGGTACGAGGTAGGGATGGAGCCGAAGAGATAGGCCAGGAGGAACAGGAGGAGGGGCATGGGGTTATTTGATTCTATTATAAATAGAACCTGCGAATAGCAGGTTCAAAAAAGGAGTGGATAGAAATAACCAAACGTGGCTGGAAATTATTTATAATTCTAAAAATCACGAACTGGTATTATCCCAAGCGAATAGCGTCCATGAAGATATCCTGATAATTCTGAACAGTAGTCAATTCAATATATTCGATCGAATCCACCATTTTTTCAGCTTCAATCCTCTTTTTATTTGACAATAATAATTCGCGAGCTCCTGAACCGGCAGCATTCCCAACTTGTTGAAAACGACCCAAGGGCATTGATGGAAACATGCCGATCCGCAGCGTGTTTTTTAGGTCCAGATATGAACCAAATGCTCCCGCGACCAGGAATAATTCAATATCTTCCGCTTGAATTCCGGCATTTTCCAAAAGAACTTCTATCCCGGAGCGAATGGCAGCTTTGGCTAACTGAATTTCGTTGATGTCCCTCCGGTTGACTGCAATTTCACGACCGTGGCCACTGTTTTCAGGAGGCACAAGAATAAACCTCAAAGAACCTTGTGAATCCCAAACGCGGGGATCTGTCTTGATAAAGGATCCTCGAAAATCGATCAGGTTTTCTTTGAGCATTTCGGCGACCGAATCCAGAATTCCAGACCCACAAATACCGATGGCAGGTTTATTGTTTATTGTTTGAATCTTCACAGTCTCTTCATCAATGAACACTCGTTCGATTGCACCTGAAATGGCGCGTAACCCATCGCGAATATGGGCTCCTTCAAATGCCGGACCGGACGCACAAGAACAGGCAAAATGCTGCCCCTGATGAATGAGACTGATTTCAGTATTCGTTCCAATATCCAGCGCGACGACGGTTTTACCGCGATGCCTTGCATCAGTTGCCAGCAACATCGCGATATGATCACCCCCCACAAAGCCGGCGATATTCGGCGGAAGGTACAAATAGGCATTTTCGGCGATGGTGATTCCAACCTTGCCTGCCGGAAAATGCATGACTTGTATGCTGGCGGGAGTATATGGGGCAGTACCAAGAGAATGCACCGGAAGTCCCGCTAGGAAATGGTGCATGGCAGTATTTCCCACCATCACACTATCTACAATTTGATCGGGAGTGGTACCGATTTGCTGACAAAGTTCAATCAGCAAATCATTAATGGCCTGAACGAGCATTTTCTGTAGGATCTCAGCCCCTTGTGGATGCTCATTTGTATATTTGATCCGGCTGATAACATCTTCTCCGTACGCGACCTGCGGGTTGATCACTCCACCTGAAGCCAGGGTTTGACCAGTTTGCAGGTCCAAGAGATACCCGGCAATCTTGGTTGTACCGATATCCACCGCATAACCCAACAATTTGTTAACAGGAGGAATCGCAGTAATTACTCCAAATTTGTTCAGAACAATGGAGGCATTCCCGTTATATTCTTTAATGATCTTTTGTAGCCCGGAAATAAGGTTTGTGGGAATATCGGCACCCCGAATCCCATTAACCTCAAGGAATTTACGAACTTGTTCCATGTCCGATAAATATTCAATTCTATCGCTGATGGGGAGGGTGATTTCCACCCGTTTAATGACCGGATCGACCTCAAAGTTATAATTTACACTTTCCAGCTGTAACCGCTGCAGGGTTGCAAGAGATTCGGGGGGAATTTGAATTGTACAATCGGAAAGGATTTGGGTGCTGCAAGCAAGTCTTAATCCAGAATTGATTTCCGACTTCTGCAATTGATCAATTTCATCATCGCAAAGTAAAGAAAAATCACCCGAGATCGGCCTGACTTTACACATCCCACAGGAACCGTTTCCTCCGCAGACCGCATTAATCTCAATACCAGCCTGTTGAGAAGCGCCAAGTATTGTGGTATTGGCTCCAACTCGAACCCTGCGACCGACAGGTTCAAGCGTTATCCAATACATATCAGCATCTTTCTTGGTTTTTATTGCACACATCGGAAAATATTTGTATCATAGGATGGTTCGATAGAATGGTTGGGTGGAATCACAATGAAATTCGAAGATGTACCAGTCCATTCACCATTGAGCAGTTGGCGAAAAAGAACCAGATCTCCTGCTAGATTTTCAAAAGCCCAACCTCTTTGGGTGGCTTCCAGGCGAACTTTTTGTAAGGATTCTTCATCATTATGAATATTCGAATCGATATATACAGCTCTATTATAGTGAGATTGCCACCCACCCATCACTTCCATCAGGTATTCTGCGTTTTCTTTGCCATACTTGATAACGAAACTGTCATATTGTTTTGATAATTCTTCTTCGGATATGGGACCCATTGAAGTAAATTTACCCTCGCTGTCGGCTCTTTCCAGGAAATCCTGCGAATACCAATAAGTTCCCGGATTACTTTCAAATTGTGCCTGGTATTTTTGCGGGTCGCCAAGGAGCAGGGAAATACAGTCGTGAACACAAGGGATCACCAGTTGGATCGAGCGAGCCTTTAAGCCAGCCGTTCCATTACCGCATAAACCATATCCAAGCAAAATTGCATCATAGCTGCGACTTTCAGCTTGATCGATATGGCGTTGAATAGATTCCTTGAGTTTTTCTGGCTGGTTGTGTAATCCGCGTTCGATTAACTCAATGTCGATGACCAAAGGAGAATATGCCGCTGAAAGGTAAAGCGGTCGGGCAAATATCTCGCAGGCGATACATAACAATCTTGTCAATCAGAATGCTCGCGCACCACCCTGTAGAATGCGTCCAAATTCTCAACCGGAGTGTGGGGCGGTATATCGCATCCCGAGGAGATAATGAAGTTCTTATACAGTGAGGTAAGGCTCATTAAATCTGATGTTTGTGCCTCCACTTCAGCTATCGTGCCACTATGAAAAACGGCTGTAGGGTCCAGATTACCGGCGATAATCACCTCACTGCCAACTTGTGTTATCGCCTGACTCATATCCATTGGAGCACCAAAATGAAAGATCTCGGCCCCCGCCTCCAATATTTTTGGCAAATGCGCGATTTTCGCGCCGCAGTTATGGAGCAAGATCGTAAAATTATCGGTTTGGGATTTATCCACGATTTCCTTTACAAACGCCGAGGAAAACTTTGCCAATCCTCTTGGCGAAAGCAAGCCCGCGGCGGGCTCAGCCATGATCACTCCATCGACACCCTGATCTCGAAAAGCTAGAACGTATTCAATCAAAAACTGAGTTACTTTCTCTAATAATCGTTCTGCTTGATCGGGATCGGTCAAGGACAATTCGAGTATTTCGCTAACGCCGAAAAGACCGGCCAGCCAGCGAAAAAGGGCCAATAGACTCCCCCCAGCACCGGGATGACCATTCGCCTGGGTAACCAATTCTTGAGCAGTTTGTAAATGGACGGAGGTCCTCTTATCTCCCGCTGATGGAATGGTTAGCCGGTCGATTTCCTCCCCGGTTGTGACCAGGCGGTCGATCACAGTTGGAATATCATCATCGGACATTCTAATTTCACTTCCAAAAGTTTCTGCTTCAGCACTCAAATCCATGGCAGTAAGCATTACTGGAGTGTGAAATCGTTCGTGCAAAGCCAGCACCGCTTCTGTTTGATGTTGGGCACTCGTCACAGCGTCTTTTACCGATGCACCTGTGATTTCAAGCCCAGCATAGACGCCGATCGGCATCGGAATTCGGGTAGGTGAGTCCAAGAACAAATCTGCCAAATTTAGTTCTCATCCGGTTACTCCTTTCCCATTAACCGGCTTGCAATAACAACAGCCTGACTGGCGTCAGGCGCATAACCATCCGCGCCAATTTCATCTGCATATTTCTGAGAAATAGGTGCTCCACCAATAATTATCTTCAAGGCCTTTACGAACCCCATTATGCTTCGAGAAATTGCAGGGTTTTTTCCATATTCACCATGGTGGTTGTTAAGCAATGCCGACATCCCCACAATATCCGGTTTGTGAGTATTTATCGCCTCGAGGAATTTTTCCGGAGCTACATCAGTGCCCAAGTCGATTATCTGGAACCCAGATCCTTCAAGCATCATACTGACAAGGTTTTTTCCAATTTCATGAAGATCTCCTTTTACTGTACCAATGACCACTTTGCCTAATCGGTTTTATGTCCTGGGCAACCAGGATCGGACGCAGGATTATCATTCCGGATTGCATCGCCCTCGCAGAAATCAACATTTCAGGCACAAAATATTCGCCATCTTCGAACAATTGCCCAACTTCTTTCATTGCAGCAATCAAACCGCCATTTAATATTGTCTCCGCTTCAATACCGTTATCCAGGGCAAGTTGAACTTTTTCTTTTACTTCGCTTGCATTTCCATTTACAACAGCAGAATATACTTCTTGTACGAGATTTTCCATGATTCCTCCATTATTTTTGACTATTTACAACAAATCCATTTGACTTGTATGATTATTATATTCCGGTTAACATTAAAAATCCGGAATTTGAAAAACCCCAATCCAGTCCTCTATTGACGAGCAGCGTTATTGATTACAAAAACTATCCTAGATTTCATACTCGGATAATCTAATCTTGTTACGATCAAGATTTGGCACAATAGAATAAATGAACTTATTCTCATCTTCCGGAAGCCCATCAGCCTTTCTCGATAAATTATCCAACCACCGCATTTCATGTTTTGAGAAGGATAATTCATTGGAAATAACAGCCTCCGAAGTGTTCGAAGTGTAACTTGAGCGGCTTTGCGAGTCCGCAGGTAAGACGTAGGTTCATTGATGATTTCTTTAGCGATATCCAGAACAATGTCTGGCTTGAGGACATAAGCCTGCGGATCCAAGTTTGAATCAGATTCCACCGACCAATCACGTAGATTTAAAGCTGCTCTTTTACCATGACTTGATGCAGTATTCATCAAACGGGTAGCATAGATTATTTGCTCAAGAGAAACCGTTGGAGCCATTCCCCCAAGCAATTTAATATTATTTACTGATTCGTTACTCCATAAATCCGGTACAGCCTTAGCGATGTTACCGATGGGGGAGAGATGCGC
>CAWDHI010000007.1:0-594030 GCA_963802095.1 uncultured Chloroflexia bacterium
GAGGGGTTTTCTTATACATCTCTTATGTTCCCTGTACACCCTCAGGTGGAATTCTCCCTCGAAATTTGGTAAAATCATCTCCACACAGCCAGACTGAGTCCCCTCTCACCCGAAAATTGAGATTTCTTCCCCCACTCAGGATGGCAAACATCCGTACTACGGCTTTAATGATTCAGGAGGATTGACCCTTGCCCGGAATGGAACGCTTCACCCAACGTGCCCGCCACGTGCTCAGCCTGGCCCACCAGGCAGCCGAGAGCTTCCGCCAGCCGTTCATCTGCACAGAACATGTGCTCATGGGCTTGATGGAGGAGGAGGAAGGCATTGCCTCGCGCGTCCTGCGCGACCTGGGGCTTGAAACCGAACGACTGAAGGAAATGGTCGAGCGCCTCGGCGGCTACGGCGAGAACCGTGAGGGCAAGATCGACCTCTCCCCCGGCACCCAGGAACTGCTGGAGCTGGCCATCGAAGAAGCCCGCCGCCTGGGCAACCAATACATCAGCACCGAGCACCTCCTTCTGGCCCTCACCCACTCCAACAAGGATGCCGGGCTGGAAGTGCTGCGCAAGCTGGGCGTCACCCAGGAGCAGGTAAGACGCCAAACCTACCGCGTGCTCAACGAGAACAGCCTGGCAGGTTCGGCCACCACCGCCAGCGGCGATAAGACCGCCCAGCAGAAACCCGAATCCGGCAAGAAGGATAAGACCCCCCTGGTGGATCAGCTTGCTGTGGATCTCACCGGCAAAGCCGAGGAAGGCAAACTCGACCCCGTCATCGGGCGCGAGATGGAGATCGAGCGCGTCATCCAGGTCCTCGCCCGCCGCACCAAGAATAACCCCGCCCTCATCGGCGAGCCCGGCGTGGGCAAAACCGCCATCATCGAAGGCCTGGCCCAGCGCATCATCGCCGGGGATGTCCCCGGTCCGCTCGTCAATAAGCGCGTCCTGCAGCTGGATGTTGGCTCGCTGGTGGCAGGCACCATGTACCGCGGTCAGTTCGAGGAGCGCCTCAAGCGCGTGATCGATGAGCTGAAAGCCACCAAGTCGATCCTCTTCATTGATGAAGTCCACATGCTGGTGGGGGCTGGTTCAGCCGGCTCCTCCGTGGATGCCGCCAACATCCTCAAGCCCGCGCTTTCCCGCGGCGAGCTGCAGGTGATCGGCGCCACCACCATCGATGAATACCGCAAGAATATCGAAAGCGACGCCGCCCTCGAACGGCGCTTCCAGCCCATCATGGTCAATGAACCCTCCGTGGAGGAGACCATCCAGATCCTGCGCGGCATTCGCACCCCCTACGAGGAGCATCACCGCCTGGTGATCTCCGATGAAGCCCTGGAAGCCGCTGCGCGGCTCTCCGCCCGCTACGTGAACGACCGCTTCCTGCCGGATAAGGCCATCGACCTGATCGACGAATCCTCCTCGCGGGTACGCATGTACAAGAGCCCGCAGGCCAAAGCCCAGAAGGATCTGATGACCCAGCTGCGCGAGGTGCGCCAGAGTCACACCACCGCGGTGGAGGATGGCCGCCTGGATGAAGCCCAGGCGCTGCTGACCAAGGAAAGCAGCATCAACGCCCAGCTCGATAAAATGCGCACCACCTGGGAACGCTCCACCAGTCCTGTGGTCACCGCCGACGATATCGCCGAGGTGGTTTCCATGTGGACCGGCGTGCCTGTGATGCAGATGGCCACTGCCGAATCCGAGCGCCTGCTGCACATGGAAGACGAGCTGCGTACCTCCATCGTCGGTCAGGAGGAGGCCATCCAGGCCATCTCCAAGGCTGTCCGGCGCGGCCGCGCGGGGCTGAAGGATCCAAAGCGCCCGATCGGCTCATTCATCTTCCTCGGACCCACCGGGGTTGGCAAGACGGAACTGACCAAGACGCTCGCGAGCTTCCTCTTTGGCAGCGAAGAGGCCATGATCCAGCTGGATATGTCCGAATTCATGGAGCGCCACACCGTCAGCCGCCTGGTAGGTGCCCCTCCGGGCTACGTTGGCTATGATGAAGCCGGTCAGCTCACCGAGGCCATCCGCCGCAAGCCCTATTCCATCGTCGTCTTCGACGAGGTCGAGAAGGCCCACCCGGAGGCGCACAACATGCTCCTGCAGATCATGGAGGAGGGGCATCTTTCGGATGCCAAGGGGCGCAAGGTGGATTTCCGCAACGCCATCATCGTCATGACCACCAACATCGGTGCGGAAGAGATTCGCCGCCAGGGCTCGCTCGGCTTCCAGCTCACCCGCGATGAAGCCATCGAGGAGCAGCAGAAGTACGATACCATGCGCAAGACCCTGCTGGATTCGCTCAAGAAGGTCTTCCGCCCCGAGTTTCTCAACCGCCTGGATTCGGTCATCGTTTTCCACGCCCTCAACCGGGTGCAGATCCGCGAGATCGTCACCCTGGAGCTTAAAAAGGTATCTGATCGCCTGGCGGAGCACAACCTGACCATTGAAGCCACCGAGGAAGCCCTGGGCAAGCTGGCAGATGAAGGCTACGATCCCGAAATGGGCGCCCGCCCCCTGCGCCGCGTGATCCAGCAGAAGATCGAGGATGCCCTCTCGGATAAGCTGCTGGCCGGTGAGTTCGTCGATGGCGATATCATCTGGATCGACCTTGACCGGGAAGGGGAGATCACCCTTGCAAAGAAGAAAAAGGTGAAGGTCAAACGCGAGAAGGTCCAGGAGCCTGCATAAGCAGGGCTGCCGCAAGTGTTCATAAGGCGGGCTCATTGAACTGCACCCCAAAAGTTGGACAAAAAACCAACCGAAAGGGGTGCAGTTTTTATGACGAAATTCAGTTTAGAAGAGAAAGTAGCCGCGGTCAAAGCAGTACAAGCAGGAGAGAGTATCGCCAGGGTAGCCAGACAGTTTGGAATGAGTGAAAGGGTAGTGAGTAGAATTGTTCAGATGGTGGAAGCGCATGGGGAAAGTGGTTTAGGGAAACGGGCATATCACTTGACGGCCGAGCAGAAATACCAAGTATTGATGTATATGCATCACAATAATCTTACTTATCAGGAAGCGGGCATACAATTAGGGATAAGTGGATCATCAACAGTCTGGCAGTGGGAGCAAAGATACTTGCAAAATGGCATAGAGGGACTAAAGGACAAGAAAAAGGGCAGAAAGCCAAGCATACCAAAGCCTAAACAGCCAAAGACCAGGGAAGAAGAATTACTGGATAGGATTCAATATCTTGAGGCAGAGAATGCTTACCTAAAAAAATTGAACGCCTTGGTTGCAGAGCGGGAAAAGAGCGAAAGAGAGAACGGATAGCTGTTATCTCTGAGCTAAGGCGAGAATATCCACTGGAATTGCTTCTGATAATAGCGAAAGTCCCCAGAAGCAGCTATTATTATCACCTGAAACGACTCTCGGAGCCTCTAAAGCACAAGGATGAACGAGATGAGATCCTGAAAATATGCTTGGAGAATAAGGGCCGTTATGGATATCGGCGGGTAACGCTTGAATTGCGTCACAGAGGGTTTCAGACCAATCACAAGCTGGTCATGAAGCTTATGAAGCAGGAAAAACTCACCTGTAAGTTACGACCCAAGAGATATCATGCTTATCGAGGTGAAGTGGGAAAAATCGCCCCCAACCTCTTGAAACGTAACTTTAGAGCTGAAAGACCCAATGCAAAATGGACAACAGACATCACAGAATTCAAGCTGTTTGGGCAAAAGCTTTACCTTTCGCCAATCATGGACCTTTTCAATGGCGAGATTGTCAGTTACTCCCTTTCCAAGAGTCCAAGCTTTCACCAAGTTGCTGAAATGCTCAGGGATGCCTTCCAGAAAATCCCTGACCATTCTGAATTGATACTGCACTCCGATCAGGGATGGCATTACCAAATGCGACCCTACCAAAAAATGCTCAAAGACAAAGGGATCAGACAAAGCATGTCTAGAAAAGGTAACTGCTATGATAATTGCGTAATGGAAAACTTCTTTGGCATACTAAAATCTGAGTTCTTCCACAATCAGAAGTTCTCCTCCCTGGATCACTTCACTAGTCAGTTAGGTGATTATGTCGATTATTACAATAATCGCCGAATAAAGGTTAAACTAAAAGGACTGAGCCCTGTTAAGTTCCGAACTCAGTCCTTTTTGTCACCTTAATGCATGTCTAACAATTGGGGTGCACTACATCATACCCGCCTTTTATATTATTTTCTGCAACAATTGATAGTTTTAAATCTATGGTTTTAACAGGATTGAAGAATAGAAGGATATTAGGATAAATCTATTCCTTCTATCCTTTTATCCTGTTCTTGCGGTCCATTCAACCGAGACTTTTACAACAGACTCGGCGGGTCCACAACCACCCTGGCATCTCCAAGCGGTTTGCCCCGGAGGATGTCTGCCGGGTTGGGGCCTTTCAGGATCACCTGCCAGCGGTAATAGCCGCTCTCCTTCGAGAAAAAACACGGCACGGGGCCGATCAAATCGGTCGCCTTATACCCGCCCTCCTCCATCCACACCCGTGCCTGCGCAGCGAAATCCCGCGCGTGCTTCTCTGCCCTGCCTGCATCCATTTCACGGAATTCCACCTTCACAAGTTTGGTGAATGGCGGATACCCCAGATCCCGGCGGAAGCCCAATTCCTGATGAAAGAAGCCGTTGAAGTCGTGCAGCGCGGCAGCCTGGATGGCGTAATTCTCCGGCTGGAAGGTCTGGAAGATCACCCTGCCGCCCAGCGGGCTGCGCCCGGCACGCCCGGCAACCTGGGTGAGTAGCTGAAATGTGCGTTCCGCAGCGCGGAAATCCGGGAAGTTCAGCCCCACATCCGCCAGGATCACCCCCACCAGCGTCACCAGCGGCAGATCCAAACCTTTGGCCAGCAGCTGGGTGCCGATCAGGATATCCGCGCGATGATTGGCAAAGTGCGAGAGGATCATCTCGTTCGCGCCCTTCTGCCGGGTAGTTTCCCAATCCCAGCGCAGGGTGCGCGCGGTTGGAAAGAGTTCCTGCACCAGTTTTTCCACCGCCTGTGTTCCGGTGCCGTACTGGCGGATCTCCCGGCTACCGCATACGAGGCAGGTCTGCGGTATCTGGCGGGTGTATCCGCAGGAGTGGCAGGTGAGCCTGGCGGTATCCTCGTGCCAGGTAAGCGGCCGCTCGCAGCGCGGGCAGCGCAGGGAGGCGCCGCACTCCCGGCAGAAGACATAGGTTGTTGATCCGCGCCGGTTGAGGAAGAGGATGGCTTGTTCACCCCGCTCCAGCACCGCGCCGAGCTCCACCTGCAGCGCGCGGCTGAGGACCGAGCGGTTCCCTTCCTTCAGCTCCGTGCGCATATCAATGATGGAGACCGGGGGCATCGGCAGCGTGATCGCGTCCTGATCGGAAGCAAGAGCGGGCAGTTCTTTCTTCATCACGTGGAATTCTTCGGCGATCACCGCCCGATGGGCTAACAACCGATTGGGAAGTTCCAGGCGTTCCCAACCCTCCAGGTTGGCCTGCTGCACCATTTCCACCGAAGGGGTGGCTGACCCCAGGATGATCACGGATTTTGTGAGACGGGCATACATAAGAGCAGCATCCACCGCGTGGTAACTGGGGGCGAGATCATCCTGGTAGTAGGAGCTTTCGTGGCACTCGTCCACCACGATCAAGCCGAGCTTGGGCAGGGGGGTGAAAAGCGCGCTTCGCGGACCCAGGATCACATCCAGGGCACCATCCCGTGCGCGCCGCCAGGTATCGTAACGCTCGCCGGGCGAGAGCCGGGAGTGGATCAATCCCACCCTCCCCGGAAACCGGGAAAGAAGCCGGCGTACCGTCTGCGGGGTGAGGGAGATCTCGGGCACGAGTACAATCGCCTGTTTGCCCTTTGCCAGGGTGTGCTCGATGGCTTTGAGGTATATCTCGGTCTTACCCAGAACCGGTCACGCCGTGCAGAAGGGCCGGCTTGGGGGTGCCTCCGCGGGAGGCACTTTCCAATCCGCGGTCGATCTTTTCCAGGGCTTCCTCCTGGGCGCGGGTGAGCATTGGAGGTTCAAAGACTGCTGCCTGCAGATCGCGAAGCGGGTCACGCCAGACCTCAGATTCGCCGAGCTGAACCAGCCCCAACTCTGCCAGTTTTTCCAGGTCGGCCAGGCTGGTGCCGCTGGCGGCATACACCCAGGAGATATTCACCGGTATGGCCTCTTGTGCAAGAAAGGTGAGTGCTTTTTTTCTGCGATCCAAAACCTCAGGTTTCATTCTTCTGGTTTCTTCGATTGCTCGCTCTGCTGCTTCCAGCGGCTGGACGAGCTGGGCTGTGCGTACCACCTTTGGTCGCACCGAAGGGGGTGGCAGCACTGGCTGGGCGATCAACACCCCTTGTTTCACCAGGGCGACGGCAGAGGGACGCCAATCCACCCGCGGGATGGCGACATCCAACTGCCTGCCCCGCAGGGGTCCGCGCTTATCGATCTCCGCCAGGATGCGCATTTGAGTCGGACTGGCGGCAAGCACCTCCTCGTCGTGGTTATGTGTAAAAAGCGTATCAGCGTGCTGGCTGAGTCCGGGTGGTAGCATCAGGTCAATGAAAGTGGAGAGCGGAGCCAGGTATGTTTTGGAAAGCACCGCGGCGAGTTCGAGTTGGGCAGGGGTTAACGCAGGAAGGAGATCCAGCAGGGCAACCACGGGTTTGGTATCCATCACCTGTGGCTTCTACACCTGACGTAGGACGACCGCCTGCACCAATTGCTTCCCGAAGGGAACCGCCACCAGGCAGCCGGGCTGAACGGTTGCCCTCCAGCTCCAGGGGCAGGTGGTAATCAAAAACACCCGATACCTGGGGAATATTGACAGCGGCTTGGATGTATTCGGTCATGGATGTTCCTGGAGGTGAGGTAACTATTTCAGGATGGCCGCAGCACCATACCCAACCACGGAATCATGGTCACCGGTGGTTTTTCCGGAGGTGGAGTGGTGCAGCACTTGAACACGGGTGGCACCCAGCTTTTTACACACCCAGAGCATGGCAGCCACCGCTCCTGCCCCGCAAGCGGAACCCTTGCCGAACCTTTCGGCTTGCAGCACTCCTTCAGGAGAGAAGGCTTCCACCTCTCGTAGCATTTCTGAATCCAATTCGCCCGCGCGCGCCTCGGAGTGGAAGTGGGAGAGATCGGTGCTGGCTACCAGCAGGCAGGGTCTTCCCGACAGCAGGCCAGCCAGATCGCTTGCGAGGGTTTCAAGCTCAGCCGGATCGTTGCTTCGAATCATCAACGGCAACAATTTGAAATCACCAACAAGAGCGCGTTGCAGGAAAGGGAGCTCAATTTCCAGGGAATGCTCCTGGTCGTAGGCGATGTGGGTAAGGACAGTCCCTTTGCCATGAAGTCTCTCTTCCAGGTCTCCAACCATTTCTTCATCCACATAGATATCCCCCAAGGGGGTACGATAGGCGGAGTGGGCGGTGGTTAGAAAAGATGTGAAATGATAGGAATGCAGCGGGGAAAGGATAGCAACAAGAGGATAGCTTTTTCCTTTCACCGCGGAAAAGGCGTAACCCGCCGTCTCGCCGGAATAAATATGCCCGGCGTGGGGAGCGACCACACCCACAACCTCGCCAACCAAAGCTGGCAGCTTCGCACCAGCCAGGTATTGGTCGATTTCGACCGCGAGGCGGGTGGGGTCACCTTCATACCAGCGCCCGGCGATGGGCGAGGGACGGACTGAGTTTATTGATGGCAATCTTCCACCTCCTGGAAGTGGTTAATTTCATTATATATTCAACGCTTCTAAACATGCGAATAAATTTGTGAACAAACTGAATTAAAAAAAACAGCTGCCCAAACAGTAGCGACTCCAACTCAATTTGAAATGAATTATTTCGAAACCCTTTGTTTTACCAATTTTCTTCGAATTGAATTGAGACGAAACATGGCCAGTAAAAAGTAGTAACTGAAGACCACGATATTTCGTTTAGGTCTTCCTGATTTTCTCTCCTCAAATTCAAATGGGATTTCGATAACCGTTGCAGGGGGGGACATTTCCCAAAGCATTTTCACAAGGATTTCCTCAATGATGTCAAAATGCCTGAATAATAGATGCAGCTTCCTAAAAGACTCCCCCCGGTATAAGCGGAAGCTATTTGAAACATCGAGCACAGGAATTTTCACAAATCTATTAAAAATCAAATTAAGGGTCTTGCTCATAATAACAAGCAACCAGGGATTCCTGGTACTCCCCCCGGTGACATATCTTGAGGCGATGATGATATCAGCCTCCGTTCGCTTTTCCCACAATTTTTGGATGAATTCGGGAGAATGAGACCCATCCGAATCCATGATCACCACATACTCTCCGGTCGTATTGGCAATCCCAGTTCGGATGGCATCACCATAATCGTTGCTATTCAACCGGTTTAAGTAGCGAACAGAATTCATCCGGCAGACCTCTTCGGTATTATCCGTTGGGGATTGTGTGTCCACAACGATGATTTCAAATCGTACTGTCAGAGATTGGGAAATTGAACTGATTTCAGGCAGAAGATACTTCAGGTTTTCAGCTTCGCCATACGCAGCTAGGATGATCGAAAGGCTCTCCTGATCAGGCGAATTCATCATATTGCTTTCACTGGGCAGTTTTCTCCCCGATCACCTGCCGGCACCATTCGAGCGTATTCTGGATTCCGGTTACCTTATCGACCTTTGGAGTCCAGGAGAAATCCCGGGTGGCGCTTCCATTATTCGCGACGAAAACCTTCTGATCCCCCTCCCGCCAATCCTGTTTGAAATAATTTAAATGAACATTTAATATCTTTTCAAGCAGCGAGAACAGTTCAACAATTGAAAGGCTGTTATTCATGCCTCCGCCAATGTTGAAAACCTTCCCGCGTGTTTTTTCTATACTCTTCACTGCCTGCCTGTAAACTGATATTAAATCTTCGGTGTGCAGCACATCCCTTACCTGTTTACCGTCGCCACTAATGGAAAATGGCTGAGAATCCTTACTTTGCGCTTCCAACGCTTTCAGGCAAAACCAGCCCACCCACCCCTGGTCAAATGTGGCAAATTGACGACTACCATAGATAGAGGAATGCCTGAAAACCACTGAAGAGATTCCATAGATTCTATGGAAATCCTGAACGTATTGGTCCGCAGCCAATTTAGAACATCCGTAGGGGGAATGGGCTTTCAAGGGTGTCGATTCATCCAGACCCTCTGGAAAATCAGGCAGGATGTAGCGGCTATCCATTTCCAAAGTTCTCAATTGTTCCAGAGGACCATAAACTTTATTGGAGGATGAATACAATATGATCGTTTTTGGAGAATCCAACCGGATTGCATCGAGGATATTGAAGGTTCCCAGCGCGTTGGTTTCGAAATCCAGGCGCGGGTCGCTGATGCTGGTGGTCATCGCCACTTGTCCGGCAAGGTGCGCGATCACATCCGGTTGAAAATCCTTGATCATTGTTCGGATACTCTCGGCATCTCGAACATCGCTTTCATAAAAATTAAATTGCTTGGGGCGGGATTGCTGAAGCCATTCGAGATTGGTCCGGGAGCCTACCCTGGAGAGATTATCCAGGAGACCCACTTCTTCGCCATCTTCGATCAGAGCATTGGCGAGATTTGTGCCCACGAAACCACAACCACCGGTGATCAACCATTTCATTTCTGTTGAGCCCTGCCTTTCCCTGGCTGATTTTTATACCACGCGATGGTCTCGGATAAGCCTTGTTGTAGAGACCAGAAAGGCTTCCACCCTGTCAACCGAAATGTTTCATCAAGGTTCGCATTCTGGCCAAAGTTAATAGACGAAGTGTATTTTAAATCGATCGCCGATTGTTTTTTGTCATTGACCAACACTGCAATCAAAGTGGCTAGATTTTCGATCGCCAATCCGTTTCCGCTTCCAAACTCCAAAATGGTTCCAGCCGAATTCTCCGCCTGGGCAGTTAGCAACATTCCAATAATAAAATCCTTGATATAAATCGGGTCAAGCACCTTTTTCGGGTTCAGGATCTCCGGTTCAACGTTTAGAAACGCACAAGAAATGAGATAGGGGATTATTTTATTTGGTGATTGATGCGGTCCAAAACAATGAAATAGACGAATTAGCGAAATTGGTTCGGAATACAAATCCATGAACAGCTTCGAATACGTTTCGACAGCTGATTTCGAGGCTGCGTAGGGAGAATCCAGGGAGATCGATCGCGGGGACACATCTGATGACGACAGAACAATGATCCTGCGAACCCCTGTTTCTTTCAATGCCACCAGTAAATTCACGGAACTGAGGAGGTTGTGTTCCAGGGTTGGGAGGACGAATTCAACGCCATTGCTCGTATTCACCAGGCTGGCCAGATGAAAAACATAATCAGGCTGTATCCTTTCCACAAAGGTTTTTGTAGCTGCGCCACCCCTAAGGTCCAGGGAAGTATAAAAAACCCCATCTGCATCTTTTTGAAAACGATCTTCAAGAGAGACACCAAAAACCTGGGCGTTCAAATCCAGAAGTGACCGGCAAAGGTGAGTACCGATGAACCCGGAAGCGCCTGTAACCAATACTCGCGAATTTCGAAAGGTTTCGCTTAATTCCGGCTCCATTTTTTGGTTAATGGTTTGATAAGCTGTCATAGGTTGTGATTCCTGGGATTAAAAATCAAATGGAGGGTTAAAAATGAAAAAATTCAATTCTCCTTCATGAATTGGTTAAAAATATCTGCGATTTTTTCAAGATGGGGTTCCTGGATACCTGGATAAACACCGATAAAGAATGTATTGTTCATGATCAAATTGGTGTTTGACAGGTCGCCAACAATTCGGCATTGGATCTTCTCAAAGGCGGGGTGGCGGAGCAGATTCCCGCTGAAAAGATTTCGTGTCTCAATCCTGTTCTTTTCAAGGAACGTGGTCAGCTCGTTACGGATGAATCCTGCTTCCGGCTTCACCGTAATGGCGAATGCAAACCACGAGGGTTCGCTGTTAGGCGTCGCCTTTGGAAGGATCAACCGGTCGGAGTATGGTGCCAGGATTTCCATCAGCCGCGAGTGGTTTTGTTTTCGTTGCTGAATGAAACCATCCAATTTATTTAATTGCGCACAACCGATCGCTGCCTGCATCTCGGTTGCCTTCAGGTTGTAACCAATGTGGCTGTAGATGTATTTGTGGTCATAGCCAATTGGGAGCCCGCCAAATTTTTGAGTGAACCGCTTTCCGCAGGTATTGCTTTTTCCGCTGTCACAGTAACAATCCCGCCCCCAATCACGGAAAGACCTGGCAATCCGCATTAATTCGGGGTCGTGAGAGACTACGCAACCGCCTTCCCCCAAGGTGATGTGATGACCTGGATAAAATGAGTTCGTGCTGATATGTCCAAATGTTCCGGTCAGCTTCCCGTGATATCGGGACCCCAATGAATCGCAATTATCCTCGATGAGCCAGAGATCATGGCTGCGGACAAGCTCAAGAACGCTATCCAGGTCAAATGGATTTCCGAGCGTGTGGGCCATAAAGATTGCCCGGGTTTTATCCGTAACGGCCTCCCCGACGTTATCGGCCACGGCAGTGTAGTCCCCAAGGTTGACATCCACAAAAACAGGAACCAGTTGGTTTTGGATTATGGGAGCTACCGTTGTGGGGAAAGCGGCTGCGACGGTGACAACTTCGTCGCCGGGTTTTAATTTGCGATCACCTAATTTATCGGAGGTGAGAGTGGAAACCGCGATCAAGTTCGCGGATGACCCGGAATTGACCAGGAAGGCTTCGGATGAACCCAAATATTCGCTGAATTCCTTTTCAAATCGATCCGCGTATCGCCCTGCGGTGAGATAAAAATCGAGGCTGGAGTCGATCAGATTGACGAGTTCTTCATCATCGAATACCCGGCCTGCGTAATGGATCAGGTCGTTGGTAGGATCAAAACTCTTGTTGGCAATTTCCTCCCGATAATATTTCCGGGTAAGCTCCAGGATCTCCCTACGGATTTCCATGTTTTACCTCGGAAAAATAATCCTGGTACCACGTGATTGTTCTCTTTAATCCTTCATCCAGAGAATAGATCGGATGCCAGCCCAAAACTTCGCGCGCTTTCCGGGCACTCAAGTATTGATGCCGGATCTCGTTCGTGGTTTGGTTCAATATTTCGGGTTTTAATGCAGAGCCCATCAGTTCCAATATTTTTGAAACAAGGTCCATAACGTTGACCTGCAGTTCATTCGAAAAGTTGAACGCTTCCCCGATCAGAGACGGATTCCCGGCAAGTTTTTCAGCCAGCAGCAGGTAGGCAGCCACGCCATCTTCCACGTAGAAGTAATCGCGAATATATTTTCCGTCGGAGCGGATGACTGGAGCCTGCCCGCGTAGAACGGAACGGATCGTGCCCGGGATGATCCGGTTCCAATTCAGGTCTCCCCCGCCATAGAAATTCCCGCAGCGGGTGATCGCCACCGGCAGACCGAAGTTAACCGCGTAGCTATGGGCAATCAGATCTGCGCATGATTTACTTACATCATACGGATGCTTTCCTTGTAATGGGGTTTCTTCGTGATAGGGAAGGTCTGGCTGGTCACCGTAAGCCTTATCCGAAGAAGCCATGATGACCTGGCCCACTTTCGGGCTTCGGTGGCAAGCTTCAAGCAGTGCCCATGTACCCCCGATATTCGTTTCGAAAGTGGTCACCGGGTTCCGATTCGCAATGGTCACGATCGTCTGGGCTGCCAGGTGAATGATCGTTTCGATCTCGTATTCACCGAGGATCCGTTCCATTAAAGCCTGATCGCGCACATCTCCGCGGACAACTTTTACTTTGGAGATAAAGTCGGACCGGACCAACTCGGATTGCGGGACCCAATCCCTAACAAGGCAAACCACATCGCAATTAAATTCCACAAGTTTCCGAACGAGCCAACCCCCAAATAAGCCGGTTGCGCCGGTAATAAAAACTGGCCGATCGAGCCAAAATGATGAATTCATTCCCACACCACCCAGGGTGCTTTTCCATTCGCCCAGAGCGATTCAAGCAGCTGCAGTTCCCGAAGGGTATCCATGCACTGCCAGAATCCATCATGGCGGAACGCCACAAGTTGGCCATCCCGGGATAAACGTTCGAGCGGCCCCTTTTCAAAAATAATGTCATCTCCTTCGATATAATTAAGAACCGAAGGTTCTAACACAAAAAAACCGCCGTTGATCCAGCCTTCGCCGATTTGTGGTTTTTCATCAAATTGAAGGACCTGATCCCCATCAAAATTGATCCCGCCGAACCTGGAAGGGGGGCGAACGGCAGTGATTGTTGCGATCTTCCCATGATTGCAATGGAATTCAACCAATTCAGTAATATTGATGTTCGCGACTCCATCCCCGTAAGTGAGCATAAAGGTATCGGAACCGATCCAATCTTTTAGCCGCTTGATCCGCCCTCCAGTCATCGTGTTTAATCCGGTATGTGCGAGGTGAACATTCCAATTCTCATGCTCACCCTCAAAAATATCCACCCTCCCGTCCTTAATGTGGATGGTAAGGTCACTTTGATGATAATAGTAATTGAGGAAATAGGATTGGATGACCTCGCCCTTGTAGCCCATTGCAATCGCGAAGTCGTTATTCCCGAAGTGAGAATAGATCTTCATGATGTGCCAGAGAATTGGTTTCCCCCCAATCTCCACCATCGGTTTGGGCTTGACCATTGTCTCTTCCTGTAAGCGTGAACCGGCACCGCCTGCCAGAATAATGACTTTCATTGGGTATCCTCTTTATGAAACCGCTATCCTTAAAAGATTATACTCTTTTGAGATATGCGAAAAAAATATCACAACCCTGCATCTTTTTCTGTTTAGTAAATTCTGGTTGCCTCATGATTATTTATGAGATATTAACTCGTCTTCTGTTCTATCCTGAGAATTTGATCCATACTTAAGGAATGCAATGATCGCAGCGATTCCGGCCAGCATCAAAGCAATCCCCACCCACACATCCCAGGGCTGATATCGGAAGGAATAAGTATGCTGCCCTTCCAAACCCCTGGTCTGCAGCCAGTTTGAATTTTCCAAAGCAGTCGTTTTTCCGTCCACACGCACAGTCCATCCACTCCACGCGTTTTCTTTTACGACAAGGGTACCAGCCGCAGGTGAATTGCAACTTACATCGATATATCCCCCCAGGCTGGCAGCCTTGCAGGGGATAAGTTGATCCCCTGCCTGAATCAATGCATATTCTGCCGAAGGATCTTTAACTAAATCCACTTCCCCTATTCTCTGTGTCACATTGGGGATAGGGTTGTTTAGCGGATTGTGGACTGCAGCAACATATACTGTCGGTATATTCCTCTCCCTCCAATCCCAAGGCCGAAAAGTTATCAGTTTTTGACCCCTATCCAGTAAAGGTGGTATCCAGTTGCTGCCCAAAGGTCCGACCCATTGGGCGGAATCGGTTTTCAACCAATCCAATTCAGCGCTTGAGGGTTTCAATTGCTCCACATAATAAAATTGCTTGCTGAATTGGTAAACGGATGCAATCGAGATGAACGCTAAAAAAAACAGAATAACGCTCATAATGGATAATCTGTGGGTGAATTTCTCCCCCCAGCTGAAATTCACGTATATCCATTCAACCTTCGTCAATCGGTCCAGCGCCATCCCGGCAAGGCCGATCAATGGTGGAATCGCCAGGGAAGTTGAAATGGGGAGGTAACGTAACATGGAAAAAACCGGGGAAACCCTAAGTATCAATTGTGAAAACTCGTGGCTGCAAACCAGGAAAACCAAGCCGATTGAGAGCCAGAAGAAACCTTGCAGTTTTCGATATTCTTTCTTAAAAAGGAATAATCCAAATACCGCCAGAAGGACGGGAATCCATCCGATGTAATTGGCATTCACATATAAGAAGGGGGCTTTGGCCAATGCATCAGAATTCAAGAAAACCAGGTCGCTGATCACCAAATTCAGAGGTACATATCCCAGGGTTTGATAAATACCTAACGTCTCATCGGTAAATTTGGCAAAGTTTGGAAGAAAGTGGGTGAGGGGTGCGAATAAAACACCCGCTAAAAGAATGGAAATGCCAACAGCTTGAAGAAGTCTGAGAAAGAAAGGCCTCCCTGCGATTTTTTCTCCAAAAAAGAGGACGAGTGCGACGGGGATCCAGGTGATGAAAAGGACAATCTGGGTATAACTGTGACCTGCCAGCCAGGCGCCAGCCAATGCCAGCGCCAGCCAGACGACGGCTTTCCGGTTCCGATTCCAAAAGAGATCCACCAGGGGGGGGAGGACAAGGCTGACTACAGCAATGGAAAAAATGATTGACATGCCTCCATTGGCGAATTTTCCCGCCAGGTGACCTCCCGCAACTGCCAGGGCTCCGGACCAAATGCGGGAAAACCTGCCCAGCTTGATCACCAATCCCAGCCACCATGAAGCCATCCCAGCCATGATCAACAAGCATACCATCACCAGCTTGGAGCCATTGATCCCCCCAAAAACCAGCGTGGATAATGAAACCAAAGGATGCAATGGCATTCCATGCAATTCGATAAATGCCGGGTTGCCGCCGTTGATCGAGCCATTCCAGAAGGCGCAGGTGCCACAATGCAGCAAATTTGACCAGAAATAATGAGATTGTGAAGACATTTCCACTTCCCCCCCGCCTATGTAATACGAGGATTGAAAATTTAAATAATCACGCCCCACGAAACAAGCCCAGGCGATGATGATGATCACCTCAAGAATTAAATCCCATCTCCATCTCTTGATCTTCCCCCACTCTTTTTTCCAACAGGATTCGTTCCGCATGGTTTGCGACTTCATATTTACCTTCCAAAGGAAATTGGTCACGGACTATTTCTGGATAGTCCTCATTATGCACATGGTGCAATTTTCGCTCCAGCATCCGGAAAAGAAAGAAAAAGCGCTCTAAACAAGAGCGCTTGGGTTGATTTTTTACATCGATAAAAGATAATGGTTGGGATTATTGCCGGCTAAGCAGGAAACTGATAATAATCTCTTTTTCTTCCGGGCTAATCATTGCGCCGTACTTGATCATCCTGTCGAGGGTGGTGCTCCATTCCTCGCGGGTTTTCTGAGCATTGAATATGCGATTAAGGTCGTGATTACCGGCAACTTTTTCAGCGATAAGGGCTTCCACATCCATCTCTGCAGGTGCTGGTGCCGGGGGGGCAACGGTGGCTGCCTCGGCCGGTTTTTCCTCCGCAACCGGGCTTGCCATCTCGGTCGGAGCGGTGGCATCAGTAGACGCAGTTTCTTCCATTACCGGCGCAACGGGTGCCGTTTGCGGTGTTGCCTGCGGGGCACAGGCAGCCAGGAGGAACGCCAACAACATGGGCACGATTAAGAGAGGTGATTTGATTTTCATTTAATTTTCCTTTTTGAATTATTAGATAAATATTATCCGAATAAGTTACATTAATCCACCCGTTATTCCCCTTTGTACAATATTTCCGAGAGACCGGACGTGACTTGAGATGAATAGGTTTATAAAATTAAAACAGCCCGGCAAGGTCTGTTATTTTCGGTGTGGAAAGCGCCGTGATATAATTTTTTGCGAATCAGGTGCCGAAGGTGGGAATCGAACCCACATACCCGAGGGTACACGATTTTGAGTCGTGCGCGTCTGCCAATTCCGCCACTCCGGCAATCGTGCGAAGAGTATATCCAATATCAGCAGAAGGGTCAAGGAATCCCAAATGAAACTCGGTATCATCGGCCTCCCCCAGAGCGGGAAAACAACTCTCTTCAACGCCCTCACCCGCGGCAGCGCCCCGGTGGGTTTCTCCGCCGGAAAGATCGAAATGCACACCGCCGTGGTGGATGTGCCCGACCCGCGTGTGGATAAACTCTCCGCGATGTTCAACCCAAAAAAGACCATCTACGCCAAGGTGACCTACGTGGATATCGCCGGGTTGGATGGATCCTCCAGCTCCGGCGGTATCTCCGGAGCGCTGCTCAACCAGCTCACCCAGCTGGATGGATTCATCCACGTGATACGCTGCTTCGAGGATGAAAACGTCCCCCACATTCATATTACTGTTGATCCTGCCCGCGACCTGACCGCGATGGATAGCGAATTCATTCTTAACGACCTGATCGCGGTGGAACGCAAGCTGGAACGCCTGGATGAAGAGCATAAAAAAGGTGGTGGGCGCGAGAAGGGCGTGATCGAGACGGAGATCACCCTCTTCAAGCGCTTCCATGAGGCTTTGTCGGCGGAAAAACCGCTGCGCGATATTGCGTTCAGCCCCGAAGACGAAAAGTCCATGTCCGGCTACGGCTTTCTCACCCGCAAGCCCGTTTTGGTTGTGATGAATGTTGCCGAGGGGCAAACCGCTCCCAGCCTGGATTACACCCATCAGCACAGCAAGGTGGTTTCGCTTCAGGCGAAGCTGGAGATGGATATTGCCCAGCTTCCACCCGAGGAAATGGCGGAATTCCTCAAAGAATACAATATTGAGGAACCCAGCCTGAACCGCATGATCCGCCTCTCCTACGATCTGCTTGGGCTGCAATCCTTCTTTACCGTGGGACCCGACGAGTGCCGCGCCTGGACCACCCATGTGGGTGCCACCGCCCCGGAAGCGGCAGGGGAGATCCACACAGATTTACAGAAGGGCTTCATCCGTGCCGAGGTCATCCGGTACGAGGATCTGATCGAATGCGGTGGGATGACCGAAGCCAAGGCAAAGGGCAAGCTGCGGCTGGAGGGCAAGGAGTATATCGTCAAGGAAGGTGATATCGTTCACATCCGTTTCAACCTTTGATTAAAATATCATTATTGTTCTCATTTCAATTATTTCATCCTTTTCGTAACGGCAGGAATCAGAATATTATCTTTCCGGAAAAGAATTCTGGAGTTGTCTACTGATTTCGGGAGAGATGTATAATTATTCTTAGAAGAGTGGGAAGTTAACATCGCCCACAGGAGTCTCTGATTGATCTGTCACAATTTCGTTTGAGTTACATCCAATAGTCAGATTCAAATTCAAAGAGGAGAGGATGACCAATGGCACAGGTAAAGGATTTACTCAAAACCAAAGGTACGGATATATGGTCTGTTTCACCCGACACAAACGTTCTTGAAGCCTTGAGGGTGATGGACGAAAAAGACATCGGCGCTTTGCTGGTGGTCGAATCGGGTTTGCTGGTTGGGATTTTCTCAGAGCGGGATTTTGCCCGGGCGATCGTTGAAACCGGCACCTGCGTGATCAGCGCGGAGGTGAAAGAATACATGACCACCAAGGTCTTCACCATCGCCCCGCCAAATTCTGTCGAGGACTGCATGCAGGTCATGTCTGCAAAGAAGATCCGCCACCTGCCGGTGTTGGAAAACGACAAGCTGGTCGGGATCATCTCCATCGGCGATGTGGTCAAGGAGTTGATCGCCAGCAAAGAATCGACCATCTCAACCCTGGAGAACTACATCGAAGGCCGCGGGTACGGTCAGTAACAATTCTGAGGAATAAAAAAACCGGCACATGTGAACTGCACCCCAAAAGTTGGACAAAAAACCAACCGAAAGGGGTGCAGTTTTTATGACGAAATTCAGTTTAGAAGAGAAAGTAGCCGCGGTCAAAGCAGTACAAGCAGGAGAGAGTATCGCCAGGGTAGCCAGACAGTTTGGAATGAGTGAAAGGGTAGTGAGTAGAATTGTTCAGATGGTGGAAGCGCATGGGGAAAGTGGTTTAGGGAATCGGGCATATCACTTGACGGCCGAGCAGAAATACCAAGTATTGATGTATATGCATCACAATAATCTTACTTATCAGGAAGCGGGCATACAATTAGGGATAAGTGGATCATCAACAGTCTGGCAGTGGGAGCAAAGATACTTGCAAAATGGCATAGAGGGACTAAAGGACAAGAAAAAGGGCAGAAAGCCAAGCATACCAAAGCCTAAACAGCCAAAGACCAGGGAAGAAGAATTACTGGATAGGATTCAATATCTTGAGGCAGAGAATGCTTACCTAAAAAAATTGAACGCCTTGGTTGCAGAGCGGGAAAAGAGCGAAAGAGAGAACGGATAGCTGTTATCTCTGAGCTAAGGCGAGAATATCCACTGGAATTGCTTCTGATAATAGCGAAAGTCCCCAGAAGCAGCTATTATTATCACCTGAAACGACTCTCGGAGCCTCTAAAGCACAAGGATGAACGAGATGAGATCCTGAAAATATGCTTGGAGAATAAGGGCCGTTATGGATATCGGCGGGTAACGCTTGAATTGCGTCACAGAGGGTTTCAGACCAATCACAAGCTGGTCATGAAGCTTATGAAGCAGGAAAAACTCACCTGTAAGTTACGACCCAAGAGATATCATGCTTATCGAGGTGAAGTGGGAAAAATCGCCCCCAACCTCTTGAAACGTAACTTTAGAGCTGAAAGACCCAATGCAAAATGGACAACAGACATCACAGAATTCAAGCTGTTTGGGCAAAAGCTTTACCTTTCGCCAATCATGGACCTTTTCAATGGCGAGATTGTCAGTTACTCCCTTTCCAAGAGTCCAAGCTTTCACCAAGTTGCTGAAATGCTCAGGGATGCCTTCCAGAAAATCCCTGACCATTCTGAATTGATACTGCACTCCGATCAGGGATGGCATTACCAAATGCGACCCTACCAAAAAATGCTCAAAGACAAAGGGATCAGACAAAGCATGTCTAGAAAAGGTAACTGCTATGATAATTGCGTAATGGAAAACTTCTTTGGCATACTAAAATCTGAGTTCTTCCACAATCAGAAGTTCTCCTCCCTGGATCACTTCACTAGTCAGTTAGGTGATTATGTCGATTATTACAATAATCGCCGAATAAAGGTTAAACTAAAAGGACTGAGCCCTGTTAAGTTCCGAACTCAGTCCTTTTTGTCACCTTAATGCATGTCTAACAATTGGGGTGCACTACACATGCGCCGGTTTTTTGCTGTGAATGATCTTCGGGTTAGCCAACCATAATAACCACATTTCCCCTTTTTCTGCCGGTTTCCACATACCGGTGTGCCTCGGGCACCTGCTCGAGCGAGTATTCACGGTCAATGACCGATTTCAACTCCCCCGCTTCCACGAGGCGGATCAGGTATTCCAGGTCCTCCAGGGTTTCCTTTGTCGGTGAAGAGACCGAAACATGAACGCCCTGAAGTTTCAACGCCTTCTTCCATTTAGAGCGGGGCAATTTCCCAACGGCATCGAAAATGATATCGTAGGTTTCGTCGTTTTGGGTGAAATCCTCCTTGGTGTAATCGATCACCATTTGCGCCTCCAACGACCTAACCAGTTCCATGTTGGCGGTGCTGCACACCCCGGTGACCTTTGCCCCCAGGTGACGGGCGACCTGTACGGCGTAGGTGCCCACTGACCCCGATGCGCCGTAGATCAGGATCTTCTTGCCCGGGCCAGCGTTGGCCTTGCGGAGAAGCTGCAGGGCGGTCATGGCTCCCACGGGGAGCGCTGCCGCTTCTCCGAATGATAGGTTTTCCGGTATGCACCCCACCACCTGGTTTTTAGATCTCTGCGGCAGGCAGATGTATTCAGCATTCCCACCGGTGCTCTGCGCAGTGGTGGTCCCAAAGACACGGTCTCCTTTTTTGAAGAGCGTCACCGCTTCTCCAATCTCCTCGACCTCACCTGCCACCTCCACCCCCCAGATATCCTTGGCGCCGAATCCAAACATGGGAAAGAAGATTTTTTGCAGGAACTTTGGAATGCTGCGCAGTTTTACATCCCCGACCGTGACCGTCCCAGCGCGAACTTTGACCAGGATCTCATCCGCCTTTGGGGCGGGTTTTGGCACTTCCCGGAGCGCGAGCACTTCGGGCGGGCCGGATTTGGTAAACACGATGGCTTTCATTTTGATACCTCCATGGTAATGATCACATTCCCTTGCTTAGTGCCTGACTCTGTATATCGATGCGCTTCAGCAGCCTGTTCCATGGGAAAGACTTTATCAACGATCGATTTGTATTTCCCTGTTTCGGCAAGACTTTTCACAAAGTTAAGATCATCTGCGCTCTCGGAAGAAAACGCGCAGATCACTTTTTGAGATTCAAAGAGGGAGGTCCACATCATCTGGAGTACCGGTTTCATTTTGAAGCTGGTCAGCAAATACACTCCATTGGGCGTGAGGGCTTTTTTACAGCGTGAAAATGAGCTCTTGCCGAGAATATCGATGATCAAATCGTAGGTCTTGCCGCTTCGGGTGAAATCTTCAGCGCTGTAATCGATCACGTGATCAGCGCCTAATGCTTTCACATACTCAAGTCTGGGCGTTCCGCACACACCGGTGACTTCCGCCCCGAAATTTCTGGCAAGTTGGACCATAGCCGACCCGATCCCGCCGCTGGCGCCGTTCACAAGCACCTTTTGCCCGGGGAGGATCTGCACTTTTCCGAGCAGATTGCGGGCGATGATCGCCCCGTACGGAACTGCCGCAGCTTCTTCGAAGGTCATGGAGGAAGGTTTCAGGGCGACTGTTCCTGTTTCCGGGACGCATAGATATTCTGCATACGCACCGAAATTCAACCCCGTGTATCCAAAAACCTGGTCTCCCACGTTGAAACGGGTCACTTCACTGCCCTTCCCCTCAACCAACCCGCAAAACTCGCTCCCGAGAATTCCCTTCTTCGGTTTCATACAGCCTAATGTGAGGCGCGTGACCAATTTTAGGATCGGGAGCATATAAAACTTCTCGGCGGGGAGGTAGCGGATATTCCTGGCGACCAGGTCACCGAAGCTAACCGGGGACGCATAATTCCGTACCAGTATTTCATTGTTTTTAGGCGCTGGTTTTTCCACCTCTTTCAACGCAAGTACTTCCGGTGGGCCGTATTTTTCATAAACGATGGCTTTCATCACATTTTCCTTTAAACTATATTTTTGATTATTAACTATTCTTTGATTTCTGCCGAATTATCTGCGATGGTGTATGTGAACACCTCTTCCAAAGGAACTCCGAAGACAAGAGCGATCTTGAAGGCCAGCTCCAGCGAGGGGGAGTACTTGGCGCTTTCGATGGCGTTGATGGTCTGCCGCGTGACGCCTGTCTTCTCCGCCAGCTCCTCCTGGGTCATCTCGTTCTGGAAGAATCGCAGCTTGCGGATATTGTTGCGGACCTGGCGCTTTTCCATATCAAACCCCCCTTCGATAGCGCACGAGCTGGGAGATATCCCCCACGACCTGTGCCAGCAGGGAGAAGAAAACGATCAGGCTGAACATCATCAGGGCGGGCTGACCGAACACGAAGCTGAGCATGGCAACAAATACACCCAGAGAAAAAACGATGTAGGATGCGTACTCGCCTTTCAGCTCGATCAGCTTATCGCGTTCATCTTCCACCATCGGTTCGCCATCCCCTTTTCCGGTTTTGATCGCATAAGCTACATTGGAGCCAATGTAGGTGAGGATCGTTCCAACAATGACCACCACGATCCCGGCGACGATGACCGTTCCCCACAGGCGGAAGATCGTGGTTTGATCCAGGCCTACGGTTTGATACATTCTGATCCAGTTGACCAGGTAATACCCCAGCAGAAGGCTGAAACATGCCAGGGCGACAACAATGTGTTTTTCTCGTGAAGACATTTTAATCTCCTTTTGTATGATAGAAATTACTTGGTGTAATTAATTACATACATAATATAACAAAAACTTTACAAGATGTCAAGTATAATATACATACGAATTTTCACCAATCGCCTGTGGAAAAATCAAAAACGACCGGGATTAGCGGTCGGCAGGTCGATGGGGGAATTTATTTCGAAAACGCCTGAGCGGGGGGCTGTTGAACCTAAGCCAGGCTCATTCCCACCGCCGGTTGATCAGACCCAGCTCCAGGCATACCAAATTGTGACCAGGTTGAAACCCAAGCCGACCACGATGAGGAATTTATCATAGACCGAAGGGTAGGTGGGCAACCCGATGAGGTTGAAGACGAAAAAGAAAATGGCGGCGATGATATTCACCCAGCGGATCGCCGGGTAGGGAACCACGAGGGTCAGGAAGACCATCAGGATGGGGATTAGCATCAGCGCGGCGACGCCTGTCCACATACCACCGGTGAACTTCCGGATCTCATTCTCCATCCGCTGGGTATCCCCGCTGAAGATGCGCAGCACGTCGCCCAGCAGGTAGGTGAGCATCAGAGCCACCCAGGTTCCTGAAAGGATGATCCTCATCGAATCCATACCAGCCTCCTCAAGAGCCACCTTTTGCCGCCCTCAACTGCTTCTCCAGCGCTTTCAGATCCACCCGCGCGGTCATATCGAGCGTCAACGGGGTGACCGAGACGACCTTATCGAACAGGAAGGCATGGATATCCGAATCCGGGGAGACTTCGCCGGGGAGGATGGTGATATCCGCCAGCACTTTCGTCTTTGAATCGTATCCGCCCTCGCGTTCCACATACGGCTTGAAATACCGAAAGTCTGCCAGGCAGGTGATGCGCCAGGGCGTTTCGGGGGTGGCGCTGCGCGGAACGTTCACGTTCACCAGGTCCACACCCTTCGGGAAGCGCTTCTCCAGCAGCATACCCGCTACCAGCCGGGTGAAGTGCCCCGCCACGGAGAAATCCACCTCGCTGGAGTGGCTGAGGTAAGCGGTGAGCACGTCCTTGAGCTGCAGCGAGACCGCCATGGAGGGGATGCCCAGCGCTGCGCCTTCGATGGCCGCCCCCACCGTGCCGGACATGGTGATATCGGTGCCCGGGTTCTCGCCATAATTGATCCCCGAAACCACCAGGTCGGGTTTTTCGGGCAGGATCTCCAGCACGGCGTGCATCACCGCCGCGGTGGGCGTGCCGCCCACGGCATAGACCGTCCAATCCTGCCCGTTCACGCTCAGCTTCGAAGGCTCGATGCGCCCGTCGAAATCCACCGGCAGGCTGCGCCCGGCACCCGAGGATTGCTCGCGCGGAGCGGCGACCGTCACATACCCGAGCTGGCCCAGCGCTTCCGCCGCAGCCCACAACCCCGGGGATTGGATGCCGTCGTCGTTTGTCAGCAGGATCTGCTTTTTCTTCTCAGTCATCATTCCTCCTCTCCCGAAAGCAGCTCAACATCCCAGATGTGCACGAAGCCCTTCTCGGGGGAGAGCATGTTTTCCACCGCGATCTCCAGGCTTTTTACGGTTTGAATTCCATCAAAATCAACCCGCACCTTTTTAAACCCGTCGCTCTGCCCGGCAGAATAAGTATAGACCTGCTTTTGCTGCGGATCCTGCCCGTTGACCGTGGCGGTGACCGTCACCGGCTCGGAGCCGACCAGGACGCTGATCCCCTTCAGCAGGACGGCCTGCGGAAAGCCCAGGCTGACCGCGAGAGGGTTAATCTCCGCCGAGCGGATGAAGGTATTGGGGTTGCCATCGAAGAGGTTGCCGATCCGGCCATCGCTTAGGGCGGTGTAGGTCGCCTCCAGGTCCATGCCGTTCCAGACTGCGCCGCTTTCCACCGGCTGCGAAAAGGCGGCGATACCCGCCAGCAGGTTCTGCTTCACCTCCGGTTTGAACTGAAGCCGGACAAAGCGGAAACACGGGCTGCCATCCGGGCAGGGGAGGGTCTTCTCCACCGCTATCTTTTCGTAATCGCCGGAATCCACCAGGCGCTGGTATTCCCCGGGGATGACCACAAAGGTGAGGTCCTCGCCACCGGCGATGCGGTCGGGCATCTGGTCGGGGGTGGCAAGGTCCACCGGCGCACCGGGCGGGATGAAGAAGCGCTGCAGGGAATCGGCCTGGAAGATCCAGCCGCCGGAGATATACACCTTCGTCTCCGGGTGCTCCTGCGAGTAGGCCAGCGCTTCCCGGAAGACCTGGTTGGGCCCGTACTGGATGCCGCTGATACCATAATCCTGCCACCACAAGGGGCCGCGGGTGAGCGCATCTGCGAGCATGTAGATCTGCCCCCCGCCGAGGAGCAGCACCAGGACGGCCGTGATCCACCCGCGGCGGAACCGCTTTGAATCCAGCCAGTCCGCGCCTGCCTCCAACCCCAGCAGGATCAACCAGCCGTAGGATAAAACAGCCACCAGGGCACGGGTGACCTCCGTCTTGAGCAGCGCACCAGCCACCGGGGCAGAAAGCAGCGGCATGAGCACCGCCAGGAACTCCGGCAGCGAGCGTCTGCGGACGAGGCGCACCGCGCCCCACACCGCGAAGGGTAGAAAGATGGGTAGGATGTGCCCGTAGCCCTTCATAAGGTAGCGGATATCCTCGGATACCTTGGGCGTAAACCAATAGAATGGATTGAGCACCTGGAGGTAATTTCCCAGCAAGGTATTAAATTTATCGTAAGCCGGCAAATCCTTCAACAGAAATGCGTCGTAATGTTGGGCAGCGCCTATATACAGATCGGGGTGAAAGCGCACAAAATTAATCATTGGGGCGGCCAGAAGCAGCAGCAGGCCGAGCGCGGGCAGGGCGGTCTTCCAGCTGCGGATGTGGGTTTTAATATCGATCAGCGCCAGCGCCAGGATGGTGAGCACCACCACCGCCTCGCCGGGCAGGTAGGCATAGAATGCCATCGCCATCAGCACCACCGAGGCATACAGCCAGGGCACCCTGCCGGCGCGGTAGAGGAAGTAGTAGTAGAGCGCCCCGGCGTAGAGCGCGGCCATCTGGGCGGTCTCGAAGGCCGTGCGCGAGAGCAGGAACCAGGCCGGGATGACGCCCATCAGGAAGGCACCCGCCCACCAGAGCTTCAGCTTGAAGAGGTCGCGGGCAAGCAGGGAGAACCAGATCACCCCCGCCAGGGAGAGCAGCGCCCCCACCCCGCGCGCTACCCATACGGATTTGCCGAAAGCCAGCAACGGCAGCACCTGCAGGTAGACGGTGGTGCCGAGTGAATATTTACCATCGTTGAAGAAGAGCGGGGGCAGGAAATAACCTTTGTAGTCGAAGCCCAGGTCGCGGACCAGATCCAGCGCGCGCAGGGAGGTGAGGGCTTCATCGCAGGCAAAGTAGATGGGGAAATCCGGCAGATGGATGAAGCGGGTGAGGGTGAAGAGCGCGCAGCCGAGGATGAAGAGCCCCATTGGCGAGAAGGCTGCCTTGAAGAACGCGCTCACCTTCGGGCGCCGGAAGAACGCGCGGATCGCCGCCGCGGTGCGGGCGAAGAAACCAGGCTTTTTCGCCGGCGCGGGTATGCCCGGTTTGGCATCCTGCGGGGGAGCCTCCACGCGGATGGAGATCGAGAGCGAATCGCCCGGCTTCACCCGCAGGACGTTTTCTTCTTTCTTTGGAGCGGATCTTTTCGCCAATCTGATTTTCCCTTGCTGAAATTATAGCCCAGGAAGGGCAAAAGAACCGCCCCGGGGTGAGCCGGGGCGGGTGTATTCGATTCGCGCGAGGGAAAAGATTACAGGACGATAATAAGGGTACCCGAAACCGGATCTAGGTTTTTAGAACCAATGACGGTGCGCCCATTACCCATGTAGAAGGTCTTTTTCACAGTCAGGGTCTTCCCGGCGATCAGGTTCGCGCGGATGCCTTCCTTGCCGTTGCCGCTGACCAAGCTGTTCTGGACGAGCACGTTGTAACCGCCTGTGGTGGAGATGTCGATGCCTGCGGACCCTCCCCCACCTAGGCCGTTGGAGATGCACTCGATGCTGCTAAGGGTGACCGAGCCGTTGGAGTTGATGGCGATTCCGGCAATTTCATTCAATTTCACAACCACCCCGGTGATCGTAACCGTACCCAGCCCCGCCGCGGCGGTCGTGGTATTCACCCCGATCCCGGTTCCGTCCCGGTTTTCGTTGGCGGTGACGTTGATGATCACCACCGCGTTGCTGCTCAGGATCGCCAGCCCGTGCAGTCGGTTGTAGAAGAAAGTATTCGCCCCCAGTGTGGCCAGCACAGAAACTGTGCCGGTGCCGAGGTGGTTATCCAGCGAAATGCCGTTGGCTGACACAGCCGAGTTATCGCTTGCAGTGACCCCGTTGAGGGTGATATTCCCGCGGTTCTGGACGAACAACCCGTCGTCGCCGTCGTTTGAAGTAAATACACTTTTATTTATCGTGACCGACGCTGTTGAGGGATCGGTAACAGTGACGTAAGCGCCGAAGCCCGAATTGTTGCTTGCATCCACCTGGTTGAAGAGTACCGCGCCGTTCGTTCGAACCACCAACCCGGCATTGGGCGATGCGCCATAGTTAGAATAAAAGATTGAAGTGTTGACGGTCACCCCGCCAGTGGAGCCTGGGTGGTCATTTACCAGGAATGCCCCGTGAATTGAATTTTGTCTGGCTTCAACACTTGTCAGGCTGATCGACCCGCCGGCATCCACATTCAGACCATCCAGGAAATTAGAGGCAGTAAAAATATTTGTGAGGGTGACCTTGCCATCGGTGATCATCTGGATGCCGTGGCCGGCATCGCTGGAATTGACCGATACTCTCTGCAGCACCACATCCCCGCTGGCATTGATCACCAGCGCGGTTTGATTGCTTTCAGGCATGGTGTTCCAGACAGTGTCCCCGTAGTAATCCTTGAGGACCGGGTCGAGGATGCTCACCCCGCCGCCGTCTGTGGTAAGGACCACGGCGCTGCCGGTATCCACACCAGTATAATCGTACACAGTCAGGAGTTTGGCCGTGATCTGCCGGTGGGAAACCACCTGGATCTCATGGTTGCGGTTGGAGTAGGCTGTGATATTGGTCAGGCTGACCGTACCGTTCCCATCCACCTGGATATCGATCCCGTTCTGCAGCGCGCCACCGTTCTGGTAAACCTGCATGTTGCTCAGCGCGGTATTTCCATTGGTGCGGATGAAGACCCCCTCGTTAGTGTTATTGTAGGAATTGATATTATTCAAAGTTACTGCTCCGTTTCCCGCTGCGCGGTTTTCGATGCGCAAGCCTGAGCGGGTATTAGAGGAGTAGTAATATGAGACGCTTACCGCACCGTTGCTTTCGATATTCAGCCCATAATTGGTGAAGTTATTGCTGTAATTCCAGTAATCGCTCGTGTTCACAGTCATGGTCACCCCCGCGGTGGCGCCGGTCTCGCGGTTATCGAGCCAGATACCGTACTGCCGGCCGCCAGTGCCACTGGCGCGAAGATACTTGGTGGTGATCGCACCCAGCGAGCGGACGTAAAGACCGTAGTCGCCCGCGCCCCCGGTGGAGGTGATATTGGTTAAGGTAACATTCTTGGGTGAGGTTGCGAAACTGTTATCAATCTTTAACCCACCCAGACCATTGTTGTCTATATAGATATTGGAAAGCGTCACCGTCCCGTTGGATTCGAACAAGATCCCGTAGCTATTTACGGTGTCGGTTACCTCTACATAATTCATGCTCACGCTGCCCACCCGGTTTCCGGATGAGGGGAATTGGATCCCGATCGGGACGTTATCCACCCGAATATAATTCAGCGTTACCGGGCCCAGGGTATATAAGCCTAACCCGACTGTGGCATTATTATTGAAAAGGTTCCAATCGCTGATTGTGCCGCTGACGGTGACTCCGCCCGTCCCCGCCGTAAAGTTATCCAGGACTGCCCCATACCCGGTATCATTGCCAGTTGCGTCAACACTCGTCAGGGTTATATTGCCTTTGGCTGTGACGGATAGCCCGTTCACATTGTTATCTCTGAACTCCGCGTTCTTGATCGTCACTGAGCCATTGTCGGAAACGACGGTCAACCCCGAACCGCCAGCGTTGTTGCTGGCGTAGATCCCGGTCAGGGAAACATTCCCACCGGCATGGATCGTCCCGCCCGAGGCACTGCAAGTAACCGCTGGATAGATCGTTCCACCCCCAGGAATACAACCCGGCTGAGTTCATCGTCACCGTGCCGGATGTGTCGATTTCCAGGGCATACCCGGAGACCTCCTGTTCGCCGGCGTCAAGATCAGTGATCGTCACCGCCCCCGCGGAATTGATGCGCAGCCCGCCGGTATCATTATTGCTTACCCACAATTTTGTGATCGTCACCGCAGCAGCCGGGGAGGCAAGGTGGTTATCGATGACCACACCCTGCCCGGTACCGTACCTGGCGGTGTTGTTGGTGAGCACCACAGCGCCTCCGGCTTCGAGATTCATGCCGGTGGTGCAGTAAGACGCATCTGAATCGGTGATCGTCACACCTCCGGCAGTGATCACCTGCAGCCCGGTTGCGCTGGAATTCAGGTAGAGTTGGTCCAGGGTCACCTGGCCGCTGCTATGTATATAGACACCGGCAAACTGGAAGTTGGTGGCTTCGTTCTGGTACCAGGCCAGCGGCTTGATCGTTACCCCGGTCTTTACCCCGCTGGAATTATCCACCCAGATGCCGTAATCCCGCAGGTCACCGCCGTCCACATCAAAATCAGAAATGGTAACCGCACCGGTGGAAGTGATGCAAAGAGCGCAGGAACCGGTGGTGCTGCTATCCGTGAAATCGGTGACGGTGACTGTTTTCCCTATGCCGGAACTATTATTGATCACCAGCCCGTTGCCGGAAGAAGAGTCGGTGCGCACATCGGTGACCGAAACGGTACCGTTGGAATCGATCGAGATTGTATCCCCGCTGGTGTTGGAGAAATTCAGCGACCTCAGGGTAACGTTGCCAACGATATCCGGCGTGGAAAGCGCGATTATCGAGCTGTAGCTTTCCAGGTAGCTCAGGGTGAGCGGGCCGTTTGTCCGTAATACCAGGTTTCCAAAATTATTGGAAGAAAACGTCTGCCAACCGCCAGAACTGCCGGTGACAGAGATCCCTGCAGTACCGCTGAGGTTATACAGGTACATCCCATATCCGTTAATATTCATCTGAGCCGGCGAACCGCTAACCGTGATCGCGCCACTGGCGGATACATCCAATCCGTTCCCGCCCGCGTTGTAGCTAAAATTGGAGTTGGTAACCGATACTGATGTTGCGCCAGTGATGCCTGCCCCCAACCCGCCGTTGGAGTTGACGTTGGTATCCTTGATCACCACCGCGCCCCCGGCCGAGATGCTCAACCCGTTGCCGGGGTTGTGGCTGAACTCGTTGCGGTAAGCGCTGGGGGTTTTGTCGATCGTCACCGCACCTCCAGTGTTGATCTGCACCCCGCTCCCGCCGAACTGGTTTCCGGCATAGATAGTGGTAATCCTGACCGCCCCGTTGGAAACGACGATCATCCCTCCCCCTGTGTTGTAGCGCAGGTCGACCCCCTTCAGGGTCACTCCCGGTGTTCCGGTCGAGGTGGAATTGGAAATATATAACCCGCGGTCAGGGGAGTATTCGACGTCAATATTGCTGACGGTTACCGCCCCGTTGGAGTAAATGCGCACGGCGGCTTCGTCGCCGGTATCGTTCACCGTATTCGAGGTGAGGCCGTTCACGGTGATCCCCGCCGTGGCGCCTGTTTCGGCGTTATCCAGCCCCACCCGGCTATCATTGCCCGAGGCATATACTCCCGAAACGCTGATCGCCCCTTTCGAATTCACGAACAGCCCGTAATCTCCCTGGTTGTTTGACACAGAATTGGTGTTGGTGCCGGTCGCCTTCACCGTCACCCCCGTCTTTGCCCCGGTTTGGTTATCCAGGTAAATACCGTCCTGGATGTTGTTTTGTGCATCCACGTCCGTCAGGGTAATAGCCCCGTCGCTCAAGATTCGCAGCCCGCTGCCACCGGAACTGTTCGAGAAATCCCCGGTGGTGATGGTCACCCCGGCTGAGCCGGCAGTGTTGTCGATATACAGGTTGGTCAGGGCGTTGTTATTGGAAGTAAGCTTGCTGATCGAGACCGCCCCGCTGGCCGAGATCGACACGCCCAGGCTGTTGTTGTACTCCACCTCGTTCTCTCCAAGCGTGCTCAGGAATGTGACTGTTCCAGATGTTACGATATCGATCCCTTCCGCGGTGCCGTAGGAATTAGATGACGCAGTAACGTGGTTCAGCGTCACCGCACCCTTCGATCGAATTTGGATTCCCGCGAAGTCATTTCTATTGCTAAGAGTATTGTTGACCGTCACCGCGCTGGCCGTCTTGGCGTATTGGTTATCCAGGATGATCCCGCCGAAGCCGGAAGCGTTGGTAGCCCAATTTGCGGTGACGGAATTGATCGTGATAGCGCCGTTCGCCGTTACCGTTAGGTTGCCGTAGGTATTCTCAAGGGTCAGGTTGCTCAGGCTCACCGCCCCTGCGGTGGTAGTGCAGATTGTCCCACCGTTATAGCAATTTTCGATCTCGATCCCCGTACGGTTGTATCTCGCTTCCACCGTGTTCATCGTTACCTTACCGCCCACCCGGGTATCCACTTTGATCCCTGCCATCTGGTTGTATTTCGAATAAACATGGTCGAGCAGGATCGCGCCTTTGGAGTCTTCATCGATCCTGAGCCCGTAGCCGGTCTGATCCGTGGCGTTGTTATCGTTGTTGTAATTGAACAGGCTGTTCTTCACCGTGATCCCGCCCAGAGATTTCAGGTAAGCCCCGTTGCCGCGGTTAAAATCACTGGAAGAGACCCCGTTCAGGCTGATCGCACCAGTGGATTTAATATACAGGCTGTGTTTACCGGTGCCCACCCCGAATGCACCATTATCGTCGAAGGAGCTGTTGGTGACGGTCACCTTTCCGGTAACGCCTGTAATATAAGCACCTTCATCATTATTCCCATTGGCTTTGATGGTATTGAGGGTTACGTTCCCTGTAACCCCGTTGATGGATAGCCCATCGCTATCGGTATCTAAGGTGTTGTTTATATCTACATCGGTCAGCACCAGGTTGCCTGCGATATTCAAAAATTCCACCAGACTGCCTGTGTCATTACCGATGATTGTCATACCCTGAAGGGTGAATCCGGCAGGCATATTTTGGATGATCATGTGGAAATTATTGGCGAAGTTTACTGTCACAACCCCGCTACCTGAACCGATCAGACCTGTCAGATCCGCATAATTGGCATTAAGCAGAGGATCGATGGTTAGATCCGAATTGATCGAATACGTATCAGCTTCGATATAAATTGGGCCTGTTGCTGTCGGGGATGCACCGTAAGCAATCCAGGCAGCTTCCAGGGGGCTTGTCAAAAGTGAGAGCGTACATGTCGTTACAATCGGAGCACAGCCGCTTCCATCATGCCATCCCAGGTAAATCGCTCCGTCCTTGAAATACGGGTCGCCGCCCGCCACCGTTTCCGCAGCTGCCTCGCTTGCCAGGGGCAGCACCTCGCCGCCTTCATCCAGCGCCACGATCTCCGGCGCGGTTTCCGCAGCCGGCTCCTCCACAGGAGGCGCCGCTTCTTCTTCCACTGCTACTGCCGGGGGATCCTCCACGGGCAACGGTTCTTCCACCGGCACGGCCGGTGGTTCCTCCGCGGGCAGCGGTTCCTCTGCCGGGGCGGCTTCCTCCACGGCGGGGGCTGTTTCCGCAGCCGCAGGTTCTGCTGGCGCGGGAGGGAGCTCATCCTGGGCAAAGACCGGCCCGGCGAGCAGGAACGCGAAGATCAACGCGATGCCGAGGGCAAGTGCGAAGAAGGGGATACGGAAGGGTTTCATTTCAGGCCTCCTGGATCAAATATGAAATTGGCACAGACAAAGACACGAATAACCTCTGCTGGCATACCCGCCTGCAGAGAAAAGGTTTGGATGACTATATCATAGCAAAATAACAGGGGCTTGGCAATCTATTCGTAGGGTGCGCAGGATTATTGTAAGGTGGGGCGCCGCTCCCGGCCTATCCCGGGAAGAGATTCCTTCCCCTCACAATCACCCTCTCCTTCCTCCCGAAAAGCATCGGGAGCGCAAAAACCGCGAGGAGAGGGAAGGGTGAGGCCGATATGAGGGCAAGGTCTCACCAGAGAAGAGACCCCAATTATCTTGAATAGTCTTCGATGCTTCGTGAGCCAGATTCGTATTGCGCCTATTTGCGGGTTCTTGCGCGCAGGAAGTTTCCGCCAAAATACCCGATGGCAAGGAGTGCCAGTCCAAGGGGGATCATCCACACCAGCGGCGGCAGGCCGACGTCGTCCTGCGGATCCTCCTCGGGTAGGGGCGCGGAGGGAACCACCGTGGACCGCACGGCGGGTTCTGCGGAAGGTAGATCCTGCCCGGCCGGGGCGCTGGTGGGTTGGGTCATGGATACGCCGGGTTCCTGCGTCGAGGCAGGCGCAGCCGGGTTGAGGAGCTGCAGCGGCTGGCCTTCATCCGCTGCTCCGCCCGGGTTAGATGCAGGGCGGGGGGCTTCGGTCGCAGCTCCGCCGGTCACGGTAACTGTGCCGGTTGTTGAAGCGGTTTCGATCGCGGCCGCGTCCTTTTTCAGCAACTGGATATTCTCGATCGAAATGCGCGCGCTGCCGTTTGATTTCGCCTTCACTTTGAACGTGGCCAGCTCGCCCGAGCCGGACTGCGCCGTGAAAGGTGGGATGGTGGTGAACGCCAGCTGGGCTGTCCCGGCGGTTTTATCGAGGATCTGCGCGGCGGTGAACCCGCCCTGCAGGAACGACCCATTATCGATGGCGGTGATCTCAACGAGCGCGGGGTCGTAGCGCAGGGTGATATCGTACGCGTAAAGATCCTGCGCGTCGGTGATGCGCACCGCGAGCGTGGCGCTCTGCCCGGCTTGCAGCGTGGTTGCCGAAGGGGTTATCGAAAGGGCTGTCTGCGCCTCTGCTGAAGCGGTGGTGAAGGGTAGGAAAAGGAAAACTAATAAAAGTAGTGCGATCAATCGATTTTTCATAAGCCTGGGATTATACCTCTGGGGATGGATCAGGCGCGGAGTTCCTCCGCGCCTGATATGTTTTTTAAAGACCGGGTTTATGGCTTCCAGGATTTATAAGCCGAGCTGGTCTTGTTGTAATTCTTGGCAACGATCGCCAGGTCGAGCAGGTCCACCTTGCCATCGGCGTTGATATCTGCCTGCGGATTGACGATGGCACTGCCGCTGTGGCCCCAATCGTTGGCCACTGCCACGGCATCCGACAGGTTGATGACCTCATTGTTATCCACATCGCCTGCCACCAGCGTCAGTTTACCGACGGAGGTTTTCCCGGCGTTGACCACCAGGGTCTTATTCAACGTCGCGGGAAGGTCGATGTAACCCAACTTCGAAACCTTGACCACGTAACTTCCCGCGGGCAGGTCATCCAGGGTCAGGTTGCCCCATTTATCCGTTTTGCATTTCACGATCCCGGATCCAAGGTTCATGCAGGTATCGCTGCTGTCGCTGCGACCTTCCAGCAGGATCTGGGCACCCAGGTTGAAGGTAGTGCTGGCCGGATCGTAGATGCTGACAGTAACATCCGCCATGCTGCCCGGGTAAATGAAGTTGCTGGGCAGCGTGGAGCTGGAGGCGAAGGAAACTGAATCGTCCACGAAATCGAGCGTGGTGCTGCCGGCCAGTGTCCCGGGTTTCACTTTGAATTTCAGGGTGTAGAGGGTCACAGTCCCGTTCAACTGTTTGCCTTTGCCGCAGAAACTGATCTCGCCATCCTGCGCGTCGGCCAGGGTATCGATCGGGCAGACCGCGTCATGTGCCATCCTGCCGCTGTCGGTGATCGAGAGCAGCTCCAGCACGTCCGGGTCGAATTCCAGGTCGAACTGCGCGCCGTAGACGTTGGCAGCGCTGACCTTGACCGCGTAGGTGATCGTCCCGGTGGTGGTCACCTTGTTGGCATAGCTTGTCCCGCTTGAGGTTGCCAGCAGGTCGCCGTAGACGTAAGGCGAATAGGTCTGCTTGCCGTTATACCCGTCGCCGTAGGTGCCCTTGGGACCCTTCGGGTCAAACCAGTTGTTGAAGGTGGTGGTCAGGCTCACCGGGGTGAGGTTGTTGACCCCGAATCCGCTGTTCCTGGCGAAGAGGTTGCCCGCCATCACCATATTTCCAGCCGGGGTGCTGTTTGGCGTGAAGCGCACACCATCCCGGCCGAAACCGTGGATGTAGTTGTTCAGGAACTGGAAGTTAGTCAGTCCCAAGCTAAGGTTAAGCCCGTCGAGCGTGTTGACATTACTGCCATCGAACTCCATGTTGACCACGCGCAGGCCGTTGACCGCTATGAGCAGGTCGAGGCCGTCGTAGAACGTCGGCGGCACGCAGACCGCGCCCGCAGGGGTTTCAGCTTCGATGCTGACATTATCCGCGTTGATCAGGAAGCAGGGTCCGGCGCTGGGGCGGATCTGAGCGCCATCCAAAAGCTTGAGGGTTGTGCCGGGGACACTCAGAACGAGTTGGTCATACACCTCGGAGACAAGGGTAAACGTGGAATCAGGAGCCAGGTCGTCCAGTGCATCCTGGACCTCACTGGCGAGGTACCCGAAAGTGGTGCAGGCCTGATCGGCGCACCAGGGTGAGAAGGAGAATTCGTCCAGGTCGAAACCGGGGTTCGCCGAGCTGCCCCACCAGTTGGGGGAAGCGGGCACTGCCGGGGTGACGTTCAGGTTTTCCACCTGGGTGGTATTTCCGGTGATCTCGTTGTACTCGAATTCGATGCCGATGAATTCACCCGTACCGCAGCCGGATTCGCACTGATCAAAGCTGACACCGGTATCCCATCCGGATATAGAGTTTCCGGTTAAGGTCGCGTTGGTATCCTCATCATCGTAACCGGTATAGACTGCTAGTCCGTATGCACCTGGAGTGCCGTCATTCGTGATCTCATTTCCCGAGAAGGTGACGGTTCCAGCTTCGATCACGGCGCCGAATAAACCGTTGGGAGGATTCCCAACCCCGGTTGTGGTCGTGCTGATTGTGTTATTTGTGTAAGTACCATCCGAAACATAACTGTAGATACCGGTCTGAGATTCGCTGACCAGGTTATTTTGAACGGTGATCGAAGGGGAATTCATTATCAGGATACCAGCTGCTGTCCAGGCTGGAGTACTTGCCTGAGTGTAGGAAATGCCTGAAACGGTATTCCCGGTTACTGTTGCTGTGGCACCGCTGCTTATCTGTATACCATTTTGGGCAGTAACAGTGGTCGGCCCCGCCCCGGTGATGGTATTGCCAGAGATGGTTGCACTGGAGCCTGTGTTGCTGACCACAATGCCATTCTTCTGGAATCCGGTGATGATGTTATCGGTGATCTCAGCCGTGCCGGTTGTGCTCCATACGGACCGTCCGACGACGATCCCAACCCCGTTCTGGCAGCCGCTGAAGGGGTTATCGCGGATATCCAGGACCTTGTTATCGTGGATATTGGCATGCGCGCCATCGCGCACCACGATGCCGTAGCCGATCGATCCGCAGCCTGTGGGGCCGGGACCGCTGACGGTGAAGCCGCTCAGGTCCACATCCACACCGGAACCTGCGATCTTGACTACGTAGGAATTCGGATCAGATGCAACCGGGATGGTAGCTGGTGCTTTGATGATGGTGGTATCGCGGTTTTCGCCCACCAGGGTCAGCGATTTGGTAATAGTTACCTGCTCGGTATAGGTTCCGGCGGGAACGTTGATCGTGTCCCCTGGATCAGCTGCATCGACCGCGGCTTGAATGCTCATTCCCGGGGCAAGAACCAGACTGCCATCGGAAAGATCGATGATATAAGATTTGTTCGCAGGGGTTAGAGCCAGTGCAAAAGCAATCGCGTCTGGTTCTGTTTCCTGGAACCAGGTGTAATTTAACAAAGCTGCGTCCAGGTTATGGACAGCGAATCCAAACTGGGGGGCGCTGAAGCCAACCACTGCGCTTGGATGGGCGGGATCTGAGTAATTCCCCGTTTCAATATAAAGCGGATTTCCCTCAGAAGCAGAAAGCCCGCTCACCGAAACGTTACTGGACCCGAGGGTATAGTATCGCCCGTAGGTGTAGATAGCCACACCGCCCCAGTTATTACCGCTGGTAGTGATGTTGGTCAGGGTGGCATTATCCACATCGGTGAGCGCTACCCCATTGGCTTTATTTGTCACGTTGGTGTTCGGTACGGTTACATCCGTAATGGTTACGCCATTCATACCATTGATATCCAAACCGGTTCTACCGGAGTCCTGGATGGTCACATCATGGATCACAAAATTCGTACCTTTAGTCATTGGCGCAGGACCGGAAACCTTGATCCCATAGTGACCGCTCGCATTTGAACTTGGGCCTACAAAGGTGAAATTATTGAGGTTGACATCATTTGCCATGATGTCCATCCCGTAACCTCCGGAGGCGCTGGCGTTGATGATGGTGGATCCTTCTCCAGCACCAACCAGGGTCAATGATTTATATATGCTCAAGACTTCATTGTATGTTCCGGCAGCCACATGGATCGTATCTCCGGGGTCAGCAGCGTTGATGGCTGCCTGAATGGAAGAATACCCGGGGGACACATCCAGGAATGCTGTACAGGCTGAATCACTGCACCAGGGTGAAAAATCCACACCCGCGGTCATTTTGGCAGCGATTGTTGCCCCGTCAGCGGTTCCCCACCAGTTCTCGGAAAGATCGATCGGGGCAACACCTTGGTAGTTGATAAGATAAGCGGATGCTCCTGTGATCTGATTGTCATAAAAATCATTGTTTTCAGGAAAAAAAGTGGATTCATAGGAGAAGAGACGAATCCCCTGAGCCATACCGGTTAGGACGTTATCACGAATATCAGCTCCGGTGATATGGCTGAAAAGCTGGATTCCTTTTCCATCCGTGCCGGAAATAGTGTTTCCGAAAATATTCAGATCGGTGACCCCGCCTGCGGTCCCATCCACGCTGCTTTCACCCACGCTGATACCTTTAATTGAAATATCAGAGAGTCCGGTGATGGTGTTGTTAGAAATTTCCACAGTGGAATATTTACCGATTCGGCGATCCACTGTAACGTAATGAGTTGAAGGATTGAAAGCGATTCCAGCCGCTCCACTCCCAATCTCTGCAGAACTCATGTCGATCGTATTTCCACTAACCACCTGCGGTTGGGTAACATCATGACCGTCATAGGTCATAAAGAAGATCGATGGAAATGCCCCATTCAGGGTATTCCCGGTGATATCTGTTGCCCCCATCTGCAGCTCCACCAAAATACTATTGTCGTATGTATTGGAAATTGTGTTACCTGAAATGATGAGGTGGCGGACATCCATGTATCCTGCGATAACACCATATTGTTCGCCGGATAAATCGCTGTTCGTGCTGAGGATGAGATTATTCAGGATATTGATGCTGCCGGCAGCATCCGTCCCGCCAGTGGAATGGAATCCTGTGCTCCAATCTCCGGTTCTGATTTCAAAACCCTGAACCGTTGTATTCCCGGTGAGCGCCGTGATATTGACTACATATCCAGGCGTTCCAAACCCCGTGGCATCAATGACCGGTGTACCGGTTCCGGTCAGAATCAAAGGCTTATCGACCGTGATCCGTTCCGGATAAATTCCCGCCGCAACGTTGATCGTATCACCCGGGGCAGCTGCCACAATCGCAGCCCGAATGGATGGTATAGGACAGTCCACCCGAGCCGTCGGTGATTCACGCACAGGTCCGCCGCGCTTACCTGGCCGACCGCGCCTGCTGCCAGCCCGAAGGCGAGCAAAAAGGCAAACAACACATACATAATCTTTTTCATTCTTCACTCCTTATTGGGATAAATTTGCGGGGTGAGAGAGACACTCCCCCTGAGATACCGGTTTGATAACATTCTAGACGCGTGAAATAATCGAATTCCTGGAAATTAACAAGTATGCTGGAATGGAGCATTCATTTCCCCCAAGGCCGAAAAATTATCCATGAATTTCTCCGACACTTAAATTCATGTTTTTATTTTATGCGACAACAATGATTTTTGGCTTTACAGTTATGCAAACTGACCCGGGAAAAAATGGATAAGGAATTAATTACCAAAAACATCGGGCGAGTTCTATGAACCCGCCTGCATCTTAGACAATCGTTTTGACGTGATCTACACATCAAATGGGAAGCGCCTGCGCTCACCATTGGAGAAAACTTATTCCCCCAGCAGCAGCACCGCGCCGATGGTACCCGCCCCGGTGTGGACGGAAAGCCCGGGGGAGAAATCGGTGTGAATGGTTTCAGCGGGAACAGAAAACCTGGCGCGTACTTCCTGCTCCAGTTCAGCCAGGTCAGCCTCGGCCGCCACGTGGATGAACGCAGCTTGCTCCACCTTGCGCGATTCCACCGAGCTGGCGAGCAGCTCCACCAGGCGGTTCATGGCAGCTTTGCGCGTACGCACCTTTTCCAGAAGATCAAGCTTGCCAGCTTTCATGGTAAGAATAGGCCGGATACTGAGCATATTCCCCATGCTCGCGGAGAACTTGCCCACGCGCCCGCCCATGGCGAGGTATTTGAGGGTGGAGAGGGAGGCGAAGAGCACCAGGCGTGATTGCATGCCTAAAAGCTTCGCTTCGATCTGGTCCAAAGATGCGCCCGCTTTTGCCATTCGCCGGGCTTCCAGCGCCATGAATCCCTGTGCCATGGAAACCACGCGGGAATCGATCACGCGGATATCGCGACCGGGGAAATCTTCCTTTGCGGTCAGGGCGGCGGCGTAGGTGGCGCTGATCTCCGCGCTGACACACACGCACACGATTCCCTCCACGCCAGCATCAAAGGCTTTCTTAAATGCTTGACTGAACGCACCCGGGGAGGGAGCAGCGGTCTTGGGCAGGGCGCCTTCCTTATCGATGCGTTCGAAAAGGGACTTATCATCGATATCCACCCCCGAGGCGAACGATTCATCCCCGAAGTTGATCAGGATGGGCACCAGGATAATATCGTGTTTTGCGGCCAGTTCGTTTGAAAGGCTTGCGTCGGTATCCGCGATCACGGCAATTTTCGGCATGGAATCCTCCAGAAAGTAAATATTAATAAGCTTAACCCACCTACCTGGTATCGGTTGCTGCGTGGCACACTTATACCCCAAACCAGAGAATTCAGGCTATCCGATCTTCAGGAATGTTTCGACCACCTTCGGGTCAAACTGGTGACCCGCCTGGTCGCGCATATGCTGGCGGGCTTTTTCATCCGTCCAGGCCTCACGGTAGGGCTTTTCGGTATGCAGCGCGTCCCAAACATAGACGACGGCAAAAATGCGCGCGGAGAGGGGAATCTGTTCGCCCTTCAACCCGTCGGGGTACCCGCTGCCATCCCAGTGCTCCTGGTGGTAGTGGGGGATATCCAGGGCGGGGCGCAGGTATTCAATGGAGGACATCCACTGGTAGGCGTAGGCGGGGTACATGCGCACGACCTCCCAATCCCATTCGGTCAGCTTCCCCTTCTTGAGGAGGATCTTATCGGGGATGGCCATTTTACCCACGTCGTGCAGCAGCACCCCGCGGCGGATGTATTCGAACTCGGATTCCGGCACGCCCATCGCAGCAGCCAGCTTGAGGGTGAGCGAAACCAGCTTATCGGCATGCCCTTCCGGTGCCTGGACGCGCTCATCCAGGGTATTCCGCCAGCCCTGGATGGATTGGTCGTAAGCCCTGCTCAGGCTGCGGTAGGTACGCTCGGTCCGGCTGGTGACCAGCCAGGCCATGGCGGCGATCAGAGAAAAGAAAGCAGATCGCAAGGTAATTGTAGGGTACGCTGCTCGGGGTGATCAGGAACACAACCGTGTAACCAATGGTTGCAAAGAGCGCGAAGATGAACGAGGAGCGCGGAGAGATGAGAATGCTGGCCAGGATGACCGGGATGGTGTAGAGCAGGAACATCCGGTCGAGCATGCCGAGTGGAAAGGCGACCGTGATGAGCAGGGTGGTGGCGGCCAGCAGCAGGATGGCGGCGTGTTTACTGGTGCGCGAGCGCTGCATCTCCCAGGCTGCCAGGCAGATAAGCAGGGCGATGATATCGCCGAGGAGAAAAAACGCGTAGTTGATATCCCGGTAGATGATATACATGGCCAGGTGGATCACCGTGACCATCAGCACCAATATGCTGAGTGCTCCCAGGATGCGGCTGTAAAACCCCGCGCGCTGCTGCTCCGGGGTTTTGCTACCCTTGGGAAAAAGAATATCCGAAAACCTGCCCTGGGATGGCGTGGACATGTTGGTTAATCTCCCCGTTCGCTAATCTGTTCAACCCTACGAGTTTATTATAGCTTTTTCCTGCAGGGCCTATTCGAGTCCCGCGATCGCCGTGTCGATTTCATCCAGCAGGCTGTTTTCCATCCTGCTGACGATCTCCGCCGCGCCGAGGTTTTCCTCCAGCTGCTCAAGCCGGCTGGCGCCGGTGATGACCGTGCTCACTTCCTTGCAGCGCAGGATCCAGGCAATGGCCAGCTGGCCGGGAGTTACCCCCAGGTCTTTCGCGATGAGCTGTAATCTCTTCACCCGCTCGATCCTTTCGGGCGTGATCCGGTCGCGTACCCAGCCGTAATTTTCCAGGGATGCCCTGCTCCCCTCAGGGATGCCTTCATTATATTTACCTGTAAGAATGCCATAGGCCAGGGGGCTGAAGGTGGTCAGGCCGATGCCCAGCTCGCGGCAAAGCGGCATGAGGGTGTCCTCCACCCGTTTGCGGTGCAACAGGTTGTATTGCGGCTGGTCCATGGTGGGCGGAATGAGGTTATATTGCCGGGCAATTCCATAGGCTTGCGCCACACGGCTGGCTTCCCACTCGGATGTGCCCCAGTAAAGGATCTTGCCCTGCTGAATGAGGATGTTCATGGTTTGAACCACTTCCTCGATTGGCGTATCCGGATCGTAGCGGTGGCAGAAATAGAGGTCCAGGTAGTCTACGTCCATCCGTTTTAAAGAACCATGAATGGATTCCATGACATGCTTGCGGGAGAGCCCGCGCGCATTGGGACCGGTGGACATTGGCCAGAAAACCTTGCTGGAGAGCACCAGTTCGGTGCGGGGAAGTTTCTTGATCGCCTGGCCCATGATGACCTCGGCTTTTCCCTCTGCGTAAATATCGGCGTTATCGAAATAATTGACTCCGCGATCGAAGGCGGCCTGCAAGAGGCTGGCAGCTTTCTTTTCATCCACCTGGGTGCCAAAGGTGACCCAGGAGCCGAGAGAGATCTCGCTGACTTTCAGGCCGGAGCGGCCAAGACGACGGTAAAGCATGCTTCCTCCAGGAGATTGAAAAATAGAATAGTTGAAGCGATTAAATGCTGACTGGTTGATACGTTGATTTGTTGATTTGTCATCAGGCGAAAGGAGATGACTTTCTTGTAATTTTTATTGGAGCTAATTTTACTAAACTTTCTTCGCGCCATCGCTCCTTTTTTACAACTCAATCACTCCAACAACTCAACGCTTCCAACCAATCAATCTTCTTTTTCTCCCGGGCCGATCCCGAGTGGTTTCCATTTCTCATTGTTATCGCGAAGTCGGTGCTGGGAACCCTCGCGGATGTGGGTCTGGTCGAAGCCCTCGGGGGTGATGCTCAAGGCTTCGCCATCCAGCAGCCCTGAGATGCCGCGCTGCCCGGGTTCAGGGCGTTTATTCCGGCAATAGGGGCAGGCTGCCCGGTCGTGGGTTTTATAGTCCAGTGGTTCTTCATAGGTGGTTATGAAACCCTCAAAGTTGCGAAGGATCACCTTGTGATCTGAAGCGCTGATGTGATAGGTGGGCATCACCGGGATCTTGCCGCCGCCGCCGGGGGCATCCACGCAGAAGGTGGGCACGGCGAACCCACTGGTGTGGCCGCGCAGCCCTTCGATGATCTCCATGCCGGTTGCCACCGGCGTGCGGAAGTGACCGACGCCCTCCACCAGGTCGCATTGGTAGAGGTAATAGGGGCGCACGCGGATGCGGATCAGGTCCTGCACCAGCTTGCGCTGGATGTGGACACAATCGTTCACCCCGGCCAGCAGCACGGATTGATTGCCCAGCGGGATGCCTGCGCGGGTGAGCTTATCGGTGGCTTCGGCCAGTTCGGCAGTGATCTCGTTGGGGTGGTTCACATGGATGTTGAGCCATAGCGGGTGGAACTTCTGCAGCATGTCAGTCAGTTCGGAGGTGACGCGCATGGGCATGAAAACGGGCACGCGCGAACCGATGCGCACGATCTCCACGTGGGGGATCTCCCGCAGGCGGGTGAGGATCTCCTCCAGCAGGCGCGGAGCCAGGGTGAGCGGGTCGCCGCCGGAAAGCAGCACGTCGCGGATCTGCGGGGTTCGTTTGATGTATTCGATCTGCTGCTCGAAATCCTCGCGGGCAAAGGTCTGGGAGGGGTCACCCACGATGCGCGCGCGGGTACAGTAGCGGCAGTAAACTGCGCATTGGGTGGTCACGAGCATCAGGACTCTATCCGGGTAGCGGTGGACAAGGCCGGGCACAGGCGAATGGCGGTCTTCGGAGAGCGAATCCTCCATTTGCCCGGTGAATGCGCTCATCTCTTCCACAGTGGGGATGATCTGCTTCCGAATGGGGTCGTGGGGGTCATCGGGATCTATCAGTGACACAAAGTAGGGGGTTACATCCACGCGGAAGAGGTTGGGGCTGGAAAGAGCTTTCTTCTCGCCCGGTTTCAGCTTTAAAACCTTTTCGAACTCCTCCACCGTGTTGAGCCGGTGGGAAAGCTGCCAGCGCCAGTCGTTCCATTTTTCGGGGGGGATATCCTTGAATGCGGGAGAGATTCGGGAGGGGAAATTCATTGGCATAATCTTACCTCATCCTATTTGAACGATTGACCTTATTGGAAAAACCGAAAGTTTAATGATAGAAGATTTTTATCATATGTGATTGTAAAGATACACAGCATGGAGACCAATAAACACTTTCCGATTTGATTTTTCTTGATCAAAAATAGTGAATTATTCTTCATCGAAAACCCATGTTGTTTCATTGCAAGATTATTTACACTGATAAGTAGGAAGATTTACCCTTTCTCAACCTTGAATCCGGGCCTTATATAGCTTTCGGGCAGGTACTCATCTGGGATAGCCTTCTTATTGCCATCACGCAGTTGGGTGTAGTGTGGCGAAAGGATTTCTAACCCGGCTTCGTTGAACTTATCCTGGATGTTCTGATGCAGGTCGGAGTAAATCACGGCCATCTGGGCAGCATTATTCGTATACGCGTTGATCTGATAGGAAACAAAGAAATCATTCAGCGCGGTCTGAAGGACGAACGGCTCCGGTGTTTCCAGAACATCCGGGGTGGCAAAGGCGGCAGCAATGAGGGCTTTATGCACCTCGCGCCAGGGGGTGTCGTACCCAATAGTGACCGAAGTATAAAGGATCAAACCTGTTTTCTTTGCTTCATGGCTGTAATTTATAATGTGAGCGCCAAGCACAAGGTTGTTGGGGATGGTAATATCCTCGTTCTTTATTGTTCGAACAGTGGTGGCCAGAAGGGATCTTTCGGTTACATCACCGATGGTAGTATTAATCTGTACACGGTCCCCAATGTTGAAAGCCCGGGAATAGGTGAGAACTATACCGGCCATGATATTAGCGATCACCGAAGTGGATCCCAGGGAGATCAATAACCCTAGGAAGACAGTAACTCCCTGGAATGCTGGGGAAGAAGAGCCAGGGATGAAAGGGAATGCGAAAACCAAGGTTAGGGCGATGATTAAGACTCGCACCAACTGGTAGGTTGGCTTTGCCCATTCGGGATAGAAACCTTTGAAACGGATAGTGCCTTTACCAATTTCATTGAATATATATCCCGCTAGCTTTATCAAGTAATAACCGGCGAGGCTGATGAGGATCAGCGAGATGAAGCTGGGGATCAATGCCACGAAACCAGAAACCATCTTTCCAATGGATGCCCCCAGCGGGGTGAGCAGGGCTGCCATCAGCTGCCAGGCGGACGGGAATAACGAGGAGAGAAGGACAATAAACACAATGATCAAGAGGAGGTAAACAACCCAGCTCAGATATTTGATAACCGCGTGGATTAAGTGGCTTATGCGGTCGTGGGAAAGCACCTCCAAGTTCTGGAATTTGAGGGTCTTTAGACGCTTCTGGCGGAAAATATCCACCCTCGTTTCCATCCATTGACCCCCAACCTTGATCTTTCGCCAACCGAATAAGAAGAGCAAGGATAGAAAAAACGCGACAACCAGCCGGATTGCGAACATGATAAGCAGGTTGGATTGCAACCCGGTTAGAAATGCGTTGACTGAAGCGGTAATATTAGTGATTACCCCGATACCTGACACCTCTCCTGCTGCAATCAGAATAGCGATAAGAATAAAAAGCCAAAAGAGAAATCGTTGAATGGTCTTATCCACCCATACGCCATCTTTGCGTTTCAGCTTGGCAGCGAGCCTTTCATCCCACCTAAACCGGTGTAGGACCCGAATGAACATTAGAGATATTAGCCGGGCAGTAAGAATCCCTAAGATCAGAATGACAACGGTATTGACCAGGTGAGTGGTATCAACATCAAGAAAAGATGCGGTTGTATTCAAGAATCGCGCTCCATGATAATCCTCTGGTTAGATTAAGTATACAACAAGGAGGCTGGGGATTTCAAAAACGAGGTTCGGATTCCGTTTATTAACAGTAGAAGAAAGATATTATCTGGCTGAGTAATCAATTCGGTGTCCATGCCCCAAGGTTTCTCGATGAAACGGAAAATGCCGAATCTTTTGTCCTATAAATTTGACGGGTGAATTGGATTTATGGACTCTGGAATTGGGTGAGATTGTTGATGAAGGAGCGCTCTTCCACCAGATCCAGGTTAGGTCTATTCAAAGAATAAAGGGCTTGGAGAAAATCAATAATTGGATTAGGTTGATACCTAAACGGTTAGAACCTATTGATTAAAATTCCAATAATTGTTACAATATTACCAAAACGTTTTGGAAGAATATGACAATTCGAGAGATTGCGAAAAAATTGGGATTATCCATTACCACCGTCTCCAGGGCGCTGGATGGATACCCGGATGTATCTAATAAAACCCGAACGCTGGTGGAAAAAACGGCCAAAGAAATGGGATACACCCCTAACCAGGCAGCCAGGATGTTGCGGCGCAAACGATCAGATACCATCGGGTACATCATCTCTTCTGTACGACCGCGTTTCATGGACCCTTTTTATTCTGAGTTTGTTGCAGGTCTTGGGGATGCTGCTGTTACGAACGCACTGGATCTCCTTGTGTCAAGCGCGCCAGCGGATCAAGCTGTTGAAATGCAAATATATAGAAATTGGGTACAAAGCCGGAAGATAGATGGGATCGTTCTGAACCGTGTCCGTATTCAGGATAAACGTGTACAGTATCTTTTCGCAAATAATATGCCGTTTGTCGCCCTTGAATTCTCCAAGGATGGTATCGATTACCCAAGGGTTGAAGTGCTTTGCGAAACTGCCTACCAGCAGCTTATTAAGCATATTGCCAGTCTTGGTTTTCGGAGGATCGCTTTCATTGGCGGACCGGAAGCTTTAGTTCTCCAATTTTATCGATTCAGTAAATATAAAGAAGCATTGATTACCAACGGTTTGATTTATGACTCAAATTTGGTGGTTTTGGGCGATCTAACGAGTTCATCAGGATTTGAATCCACGAAGCGGCTTCTATCAATCCCGGACCCGCCGAATGCGATTATCTGCATCAACGATGAAACCGGGTTCGGTGCGATGCATGCGATAAGTGAAGCCGGATTGATTGTTGGAAAGGATATTGCTGTTGCAGGATTTGATGGAGTTCAAAACGCAGCTTTTTCACAGCCCCCCCTTACGACAATCGACCAACCTGTGTACCAAATAGCAGGGATGCTTGTGGACATGCTCGCAAAAAAAATCAAGGGTCAACCAATTCAACAAGAGAAAATTACCCTCGAACCCAACCTGATCATCAGAGAATCAACAACAGGTCCGATGGGAAAATAATCCAACGATCTCCCTTATTGGGCCAACGAAAGTGAGGTGCGATTGAAAACAGTAATCGCAGGGGCCTTGGGGGAGTGCGTTCATGTCGCCGGGGTTTACCATTTCCTCCAGCTGGCAGAGGAAGCCGGATGGCGAACAGTATTCTTGGGTCCGGCAGTGAGTATTAATGATTTCATTCGAAGAGCGGTGGAAGAAAAAGCTGATTTGATCGGAGTATCCTACCGCCTTACTCCAGAAACTGGCGAAAGACTTCTTGCGGATTTCTCTGAAGCAGCAGATCTATTGCGGGAGAGGGGTATGAGATTCGTGTTTGGGGGAACACCGCCGATCGCTTCCCGGGCAAGAGAAATTGGATTCTTCGATCGAGTTTTCGATGGCAGTGAGCCTGTCGATGAATTGATAGCATACCTCAAGGGAAGCAATTTGGAATTAAATCAAGATGGTCAATATCCCCGCGAGATGCTTGAAAGAATTAAATGGAAATCACCCTTCCCGATTCTGCGGCATCATTTCGGGCTTCCGGACTTTGAAGCAACCAGAAAAGGTATCCAGAAAATCTCTGAGGCCAAGGTGCTGGACGTAATCTCCCTAGGTACCGACCAGGATGCGCAGGAGAATTTCTTCCACCCGGAGCGGCAGGATCCCCGCCGCAAAGGTGCTGGTGGCGTCCCGGTGCGGAGCGCGGAAGATTACCGAGTGCTTTATGAATCCAGCCGAACTGGAAATTACCCATTGATGCGAACCTATTCCGGTACCGATGATTTTATCCGACAGGCTGAAATGTTCGTAGAAACAATCAATAATGCCTGGTGCGCCATACCACTATTCTGGTTCAACCGCATGGATGGCCGAGGACCGGTTGGTTTAAAAGAATCGATCATTTGCCATCAGGAGATAATGCAATGGTACGGGGCTCGGGATATCCCGGTTGAGCTCAATGAGCCACATCATTGGGGAATGCGGGAGGCACCTGATGTGATCTACGTTGTGAGTGGTTATCTCTCCGCATATAACGCGCTTGCATTCGGGGTTCGGGATTATATCGCCCAATTTATGTTCAACAGCCCACCGCAGGTGAGCGACGCGATGGACTTGGCAAAAATGATGGCAATTCTGGAGATGATTCGACTGCTCGAAGGACCGGATTTTAAAATCTGGACGCAGACCAGGACAGGATTACTGAGCTATCCCCACGAACCCTCTGCCGCAAAAGCTCATCTGGCTTCCAGCGTCTACCTGCAAATGGCATTGAAACCGAATATCGTGCATGTGGTTAGCTATACCGAGGCAGACCATGCAGCGACTGCGGATGACGTGATTGAATCCTGTCTATTGGCTCGCCGTGCCATCCAAAACGCTTTGTCTGGTCAGCCGGATATGACACTGGATCCCAAGATCATCCGCAGGAAAGAGTACCTGATCGAGCAGGCAAAAATTACCCTCGCGGCGATTTCGAAAACTAGCAAAAGTAAGAGCGATCCGTTTATTGATGCAGCAACCCTCGAGGAAGCCGTGGTTCTTGGGATCCTGGACGCTCCGCAATTGGCAGGAAACCCATACGGTAAAGGACGGATCCGAGCGGGACTGATTGACGGGGGATGGGACTCAGTGGACGAAAAAGGGGAAAAGCTTGATGAATTGAAGAGACTCGAAAATATATATGAGAGGTTGAAATAAAAAGGAAATTAAACTACTTGGTGATCGGGGCAGGTCATGGCGGAAAAGCAATGGCTGCCCATCTGGCATTACTTGGTGAACAAGTAAGCTTATATAACCGTACATGGGATCATGTCAGCTTAATGGCTAAAAGGGGAGGAATTGATCTTGAGAGTTACCCGGGCGGACCTCACGGTTTTGGGCGGATAAAGACAATCACTTCTGAACTCAAGAATTGTGTTCCTAAGGCAGATGTGATTATGGTCGTTTTACCTTCCTCTGCCCATGCGGAGATCGCCAAAGGGATCGCTCCTTTTCTGAAGGATGGGCAGATCATCATTCTCCACCCTGGGCGGACCTGCGGAGCTCTTGAAGTTGATCACGTATTAAGAACCAATGGTTGCAAAGCCCAATATATTCTGGCTGAAACAGAGACATTTATTTACGCAAGCCGCTCAGATGGACCCGCACAGGCGCGAATTTTCAGGATTAAAGAAGCAGTTCCCCTTGCCGCCCTGCCTGCGACAAATAATGAAAAAGTCCTTGAAGTAATTAATCATATTTATCCTCAATTCATCGACGGGGTAAATGTTCTTCAAACTGGATTGAATAATATGGGGGCGATCTTCCACCCTGCCCTTACTATTTTAAATGCCGGACGCATTGAATCAACACACGGAGATTTTGAATTCTATATAGATGGGGTCACTCATTCTGTGGCCAAAGTCCTGGAAGCCTTGGATCGCGAGAGAGTAACCGTGGCTTCCTCGCTTGGAATCCGGGCCAGAACCGCCATGGAATGGCTCACACTTGCATACAATGTTACTGGGACTGATCTCAACGAGGCGATACATAATCAATCCGGTTATTATGGAATCACAGCCCCAGCAACCCTAACTCACAGGTATATTTTTGAGGATGTACCAATGAGCCTTGTCCCTATGGCATCTCTGGGACAGCGATTTGGAGTTTCGGTGCGTGCTATGGATAGCATAATCCGCCTGGCTTGCGTGATCCACCAGACGGATTATTACCGGCGGGGCAGGACCGTGGATAAACTGGGGATCGACCAGCATAGCGTTGGAGAATTGACCAAATACGTTAATGAAGGGATTCGGGCGGTATGAATGCGCTAATCCTTGGGAGTCCAAATTCAGAAGCAGCGAACCCTCGGGAGATTCCAGAAAAATTTGCGATTATGATCGCTGCGCTTGCCAAAGGAGGGATATTTGCCAGGTACTTCAATCCATCCAATAAAACCGAGCTCTATCAGGTATTATCTGAAAATCCAGCCGACCTCTTTTTTTGTTCCACATACGGAATTTCAGATGAGCACTTGAAAAACGCACATCATCCACGAAATTCTGGAAGACCTCGGTCTTGCTTATATCGGATCAGACGCGTATACCTTGAGTATTGCCCTCGATAAACCCAAGTTAAAAGTGGAATGGAAAAAAAACCGGGTCAATACACCCGCTTGGATTTTTCTGGAAAATCGCGATTTTCGTAAAGGCACTCTTGAAACCAAACTGAACACATTTTCATCTTTCCCTTGTATTGTAAAACCGGCCAGCTCAGGCAACAGCCGAGGGATTGATATAACCTCTGTTGTTGAGAATGCAGAGGAACTAAGATTGAAGGTGGGAGAAATCTTACCGGAATTCGGTAGTGTTCTCGTGGAGGATTATTTAGGCACAGCTGAAGATTTTCGGGAAATCACGGTGGGTTGGATAGGCAATGGATCATCTGGATTAATCCTTCCGGCAGAAGTAACAGTGCAGCTCGAGAAAAAATACCCGGTCATTTCCACACTAGATAAAGAAGCACATCTCACCCATGTACAACAGCTGGAAGATAATTCGCAGTGGGAAGAGGTTGTCGATTTTTCACGAAAAGCGTTTTCGGTATTAAATGTCCGGGATTATGCAAGATTGGATATTATCAGGTCACGCGGGCGTTACTACGCAATTGAGATAAATGGGCAGCCAATGATCCCTGACCGCTGGTTCGAAGCTTGCGCAAGCGGGTTGGGGTTGAATACCACCCAATATATTAATGCCATCTTTTTGTCAGGTATCGTTCGAGCTATTTCGCTAGGAAATAAAACAGTGAAAATACCTCCTGAAATGTACGAGGTTGTTCCATTAAAAGTGTTTTCGGTATTGACCTCCACCTTATAAATTAATCGAATAAAATTAAAATTATGCCTTGGATAATTTTCCTAATAAGTTCAGCAGTCATCGTACTTGCAGCCATCCAATTGGCGAGAAGCGGGGATGTCATCGCGATTCGCACAGGGTTGGGCGGGATGTTTGTCGGGTTGGTGCTGCTGGCTGCTGCAACCTCATTGCCGGAATTATTGACCTCCTTTGTTGCCATCCGCGATGGTTTACCCAACCTTGCTGTCGGGAATCTGTTGGGGAGCAATATGGTGAACATGTTTATGCTGGTAATTTTGGATCTGATCTTCTACCGGCAAAGAATTTTAAGAAGCTCCCTGCTAAAACACGCTCTCAGCGGCAGCCTGGCGGTTCTGATGATTGGTCTGGCCATTTTCTTCATGATGGGTAAACTTGAATGGCAAATTGGCTGGGTTGGCGTGGATAGCCTGGTGATCATCCTGGTGTACCTTGGTTCTATCTGGTTGATCCAGAATGACCAATCTCTAAGCCGTAAGGAAGCACGGGATCCACAGGAAGAATTGCCTGCCGATACTCCTCCCATGTGGAAGGCATTGGTCGGTCTCTTGATCGCCATCGTTCTTCTGGTTTTTGCAACTCCCCAACTGGTATCCTCCAGCGAAGGAAATCGCGCGCATCACCGGTTTGGGGACGTCTTTCATCGGAACGACCCTTGTCGCATTTGTAACCTCTCTACCCGAGCTGGTAACGACCCTGGCTGCTGCCCGAATTGGCGCCACCGCGATGGCGATCGGTAATCTATTTGGAAGCAATATGTTCAATATATTCGTACTTGGCCTTAGCGACTTGTTCTACACCAAGGGTCGAATGATGCCCGCCATCGACCCGGCTTTTCTCCTTGTCGCCACACTTGGTTTGGTGATGACCAGCCTTGCGCTAATTGGAAACCTCGCTCGCATTAAACGTAGAATTTTGTTTATTGAATTGGACGCTCTTTTTCTTACGATCATCTATTTTGGGGGCTTATATTTCCTGTACCTACAGGGGATCAATAGATAGAAAACGGTTTGTAAGCGTTTTATCAGAAATTCACCACCCCGCTTGACTTGATTTTGTCGACATGGTATCATAATTCACAATGAATTAGCACTCTCACGCCGAGAGTGCTAAAAATAAGACGAATATGAACGAATCACTTACCGAACGACAGAAATTATTGCTCACACTCATCATCCACGAGTATGTGCAGACGGCTGCGCCGGTGGGTTCGTCCCACCTGGTGGACAGGTACAACCTGGATATGAGCTCCGCCACTGTGCGCAATGAGCTGGCCGAGCTGGATAGCCTGGGGTACCTGCGCCAGCCGCACACCTCTGCCGGGCGCGTGCCCACCGAGGAAGGCTACCGCTATTTTGTCACCCGCCTCATTCAGGATACCACCCTGCCGGAATCCACTCGCAGCATGATCAGCCACCAGTTCTACCAGACGCGAAATGATGTGGATCAATGGATGCGGCTGGGGGCTTCCGTCCTGGCGCATCAATCGCGGGCAGCGGCACTGATCACCTCGCCCCATCCGGAGAAAGCCCGCTTTAAACACGTGGAGCTCATCTCCACCCACGGGCGGCAGGTACTCATGGTGCTGGTCATGATGGGCGGCGATATCCACCAGCAGGTGCATTCACTGGAAGAACCCTTCAGCCAGGAGATCCTTTCCGAGGCAGCCCACCGCATCACCGCGCGTTTCTGCGGGAAGAGCCCCGACCAGATCGCGAAAACCACACTTCAGTTGGAAAGCCTGGAGAAAGAGGTGGCAGGTTGGATCCTGGAAGAAATGACCCGCTCGGACGCGCTTGTTTCCGGTGATATTTTCATGGACGGGTTGACCAATGTACTTGCCGAGCCCGAGTTCGCCGGCTCCGAGGATGCCCGCCGCGCGCTGCGCATCCTGGAGGAACGCTCCACCCTGCAGGAGCTGCTTTCCCGCTCCGTGCCGCAGGGGACGATTGGTGGCGTGCAGGTGCTGATCGGCGGAGAAAGCTCGTGGGACGAATTACGCCAGTGGTCGATGGTGCTGGCCCGTTATGGCTCGCCGGGTTATGCCACCGGCATGCTGGGGGTGCTGGGACCGATGCGTATGTCCTACGGACGCTCCATCTCGGTGGTGCGCTTCCTCTCCGGGCTGCTGAGTGACCTGGTGAGCGAGACCCTGGTGGATGATACTCCTGAAAAAATGAATTAAAGGTGGAACTTGAATGACCGATAAAAAAAGAGGCACAAAACCGCTGCATGGGCATCCTGAAAAGGACACTGCTCCCCTGGTTCATGAAACAAAACCCGAGGAAATGGTGACCGTACCGCTCAAGGATTTTGCGGCACAGATGAAGGAAATTGATGACCTAAAAGAACAGGCGCAATCGAACCTGGATGGCTGGCAGCGCGAACGCGCGGATTACAGCAACTACCGCAGCCGCGTGGAACGCGAACAGAGCCAGAAGAAGCAGGACCTGACCGTGGAGGTGATCAAAAAATACCTGGCCATTCAGGATGATATCAACCGGGCACTGAAGCACCGCCCAATGGAAGGGGAAGCCGCCAGCTGGGCGGAAGGGATCGAGCTGATCAATCGCAAGCTGGCCAACATCCTGGATTGCGAAGGACTGACCCCGATTGATGCGGAAGGCAAGGAGTTTGACCCACGGCTTCACGAAGCCATCTCACACGAGGAAAGTGACAGGCATGAATCCGGCGAGGTTATCGAAGTGGTTCAAATGGGTTATATGCTGGGCGACCGGGTAATCCGCCCGGCGCTGGTAAGAGTTGCCAAATAGGAGGAACGAATGGGAAAAATCATAGGAATTGATCTTGGTACGACAAACTCCGTTGTGGCGGTGATGAGCGGCGGCGAGCCGATGGTCATCCCCACCGCGGAAGGGGAACGGCTGCTGCCCTCTGTTGTGGCGGTCAATAAGAACCACGAGCGCCTTGTCGGGCGGGCTGCCCGCAACCAGGCTATCGTCAACCCCGAAAATACGATCTTCTCGATCAAGCGCTTCATGGGGCGGAAATTCGACGACCCCGAAGTGCAACGCACGATCGGTAAGGTCCCATATAAAGTGACGAAAGCATCCAACGGCGATGTGCGCGTCACCCTGGATGGTAAAGAGTACTCCCCCCCGGAAGTCTCCGCCATGATCCTGGCCAAGTTGAAGGCAGATGCGGAAGCCTACCTGGGCGAAACCGTCACCCAGGCAGTCATCACCGTGCCGGCGTATTTCAACGATGCCCAGCGCAACGCCACCAAGGATGCCGGCAAGATCGCCGGTCTGGAAGTGTTGCGCATCATCAACGAGCCCACGGCTTCTTCCCTGGCTTACGGGTTGGATAAGAAAAAGAACGAGGTGATCGCAGTCTATGACCTTGGCGGCGGCACCTTCGATATCTCGGTGCTGGATGTTGGCGAGGGCGTCTTCCAGGTGAAATCCACCTCGGGCGATACTTTCCTGGGTGGCGACGACTTCGACCAGCGCGTGATGGATTTTCTGGCAGAAGAATTCAAGAAGCAGAGCGGCATTGACCTCAAAACCGACCGCTCCGCCCTGCAGCGGCTGAAGGAAGCCGCCGAGAAAGCCAAGATCGAGCTTTCTTCGATGGCGCAGACCGAAATAAACCTGCCCTACATCACCGCCGATGCCACCGGACCCAAGCACCTGGTGATGACCCTCACCCGCGCCAAGCTGGAGCAGCTCACCGGCGACCTGGTGCAAAAATCGCTGGAGCCTGTCCGCAAAGCCATTTCCGACTCCGGACTGAAAGCCTCGGAGATCAATGAAGTGGTGATGGTGGGCGGCATGACCCGTATGCCCCTGGTGCACGAGACGGTCAAGAAGGAATTCGGCAAGGAACCCCACAAGGGTGTGAACCCGGACGAGGTCGTCGCCATCGGCGCGGCCATCCAGGCGGGCGTGCTGGGCGGCGAGGTGAAAGATATCCTCCTGCTCGATGTCACCCCTCTGACACTCTCGGTGGAAACCCTGGGCGGTGTGGCAACGGCGCTGATCGAACGTAATACCACCATCCCGGTGCACCGCTCGCAGATCTTCTCGACCGCATCCGATGGCCAGACCCAGGTGGAGATCCACGTGCTGCAGGGCGAACGCCCGATGGCAGCCGATAACAAGACCCTGGGTCGCTTCAACCTGGATGGCATTCCACCCGCACCGCGCGGCATCCCGCAGATCGAGGTTTCCTTCGATATCGACGCGAACGGCATCCTGGAGGTGAAAGCCACCGATAAGGCCACCGGCCGCAGCCAGCACATCACCATCACCGCCTCCTCGGGTCTTTCCAAGGACGAGGTGGAGCGCATGCGCAAGGAAGCCGAGGCACATGCCGCCGATGACCTCAAGAAGAAGGAATTAATCGAGGTACGCAACCAGGCGGAAAACACCGTCTACACCGGAGAAAAACTGATTCGCGAGAACGGGGATAAGATACCCTGAGGACGTGAAGAAACAGGTGGAGGATGGCATGGCAGCTGTCCGCGCAGTGAAGGATGGCGAGGACGCTGAAGCCATCAAGAAAACCACTGAAGACCTTGGGCAAAGCCTGCAGAAAGTGGGCGCCAGCATGTACCAGCAGCCCGCGGGCGACGCAGCCGGACCCGGCGCGGAGGGCAGCATGCCCCCCGATATGGGTGGCGATGTGCCCCCGCAGGACCCCCCCGCTGAAGGCGGCCCGGGTGGCGGCGAAGACGTGGTGGATGGTGAGTTCAAGAACATCTGATCCGTCAGAAATATAAAGTTGATTCCCTCACCCCCAATATCCTCCCCTGTGGAGGGTATGGGGTGAGGTTTTATTCTTTTCAGGAACAAAACACAGATGCCGACCAAACGAGATTATTACGAGATCCTTGGTGTTGCGCGTGCTGCCAGCCAGGATGAGCTGAAGACCGCCTTTCGAAGCCTGGCGCGTAAATACCACCCGGATGTGAACAGCGACCCTGGCGCCGAGCAGACCTTCAAGGAGATCAACGAAGCCTACGGCATCCTTTCCGACCCCGATAAACGCGCTGCGTACGATCGCTATGGCCACGCCGGGGTGGATAATATGAACGGCATGCCGGATTTCTCCAATTTCGATATGTTCTCCGACCTGTTCGAAGGGCTCTTTGGTTTTGGCATGGGCGGAGGAAGCCGGCGGCGCAACGCTCCCCGCAGGGGGGCGGATCTTTCCTATACGGTAACACTGGATTTTGAAGAGGTTGTGAAAGGCGCGGAGAAGGAGATCGAGATTATCCGTGATGAAGATTGCTCTAACTGCAAAGGCACCGGTGCGGAACCGGGCACAAGCCGAACGAAATGCGAGACATGCGGCGGGCGGGGTGAAGTGAGGCAGGTGCGGCAGACCTTTTTGGGCTCGATGGTGCAGGTGACCACCTGCCCGGCCTGCAACGGCGCAGGTGAGGTGATCGGCAGCCCGTGCAAGACCTGCCGCGGGCGTGGGTTGGAACGCAAGACGCTGCGCAAATTGGTTTCCATCCCGGCGGGCGTGGATAACGGCACGCAGATCCGCCTGGGCGGCGAAGGCCAGCCGGGGGTGAATGGCGGCCCGAAAGGCAACCTCTACCTGGAGATGCGGGTGAAACCGCACAAATTCTTCAAGCGTCGCAATGATGACGTGCTGGTGGATGTGAACATCAATATGGTTCAGGCTGCCATTGGCGAGGAAGTTGAAGTTCCCACCGTGGATGGCGCTACGAAATTACACATTCCCGCCGGTACGCAGCCAGGTAAGGTGTTCACCATGAAGAGCAGGGGCATCCCGCATGTGCGCGGGGGCGGGCGCGGGGATCAGCTTGTGATCGTCAACGTGGAGATCCCCACCAAACTCAACCAGGATCAGAAGCAGCTGCTGGAGCAGCTAGGGAAAACTCTGGGTACCGAGGTGAAGCCGCAGGAACGCGGGTTTTTCGAGACGATCAAGGAAGTGCTGGGTGGCTGACCCACGCTGGCTGGAGATCTCGCTCACCACCAGCGGGGAGCTGGCCGAAGCGGTGGCGGAGGTGCTCGGGAGGTACTGCGCGAACGGGGTGGTGATGGAGCGTGACGTCAAATTCTATAGCGATGAGGATGAAGGCACCCCCGAGGGTCCAGTACGCATTTCGGCTTATTTACCGGTAAATGATGAACTGGAGGAGAAACGAGCCCGGCTTGAGCAGTCACTCTGGCATCTGGGGCAGATCCAGCCGCTGCCTGAACCAAAATTCAAATTCATTGAAGATGAAGACTGGATGGCAGCCTGGAAGAATAACTACCAGCCGATCGAGGTGGGCAAAGGGCTTCTAATCTTGCCGGCCTGGATCGCGCAGACCGACATGACCCGCACCGCCATCAAGATCGACCCGGCCATGGCATTTGGCACCGGCACGCACCCCACCACCCAGCTCTGCCTGACGCTATTGGAGGGCAGGGTGAAAGCCGGGGAAGCTGTTATCGACGTGGGCTGCGGCTCGGGGATTTTATCCATCGGGGCGCTGAAGCTGGGGGCTGGGCATGCCCTGGCGGTGGATATCGACCCGCTTTCCACGCGGGCGACGATTTCGAACGCCATCCTGAATGACGTGGACGACAACGTGGAGGTTGCGCCTTGGTTCGGTGGCTGAGATCCTGCAGGGGCTTTATTCGATCCAGGATGCGCCCCTGGTGCTGGTAAATATCCTCGCCCCGGTGATCATTCGGCTTTTCGATGCCGGGCTGGCCGAGCTGGTCTCCCCGGGCGGGGCGATCATTTTATCCGGCATCCTGGCGGAGCAAGCCGCGGGGGTGAGGGCAAAGGCTGAGGAGAAGGGCTTGAAGTTCGCGGAGCAGCGGGGAATCGCGGACTGGGTGGGGATGGCATTTTTAGCCTGATCTTGTTTAAACGAATTACTTTTCAAATTTAAAGCTCCCCAAAAACCGGTTATACAATTCCCAATCCTCTTTGTCATCCTGGTGCCCGATCAGGATATTAAATAGCTGCCCGTTGTGGGCGAAGAAATAGCGGTCGGCGGCAAAAGCCTGCGGACTGCGTTCGAAGCGGGTGTGGATGGCCAGCTCCCCGTCAATCCGTTTATCTGCCTCGCGCTTATCTGCGTATTTTGGGCACAGGTTGCCCTACGAGGCGGAAGGTGGTATTTCTTTCTTGAGCGTGTTGATCGCTCCAATACCGAGCCACATCCACCTTAGAAAATATATACGGATAACGAAGAAAAAAGTCCAAACGCCGATAAAAACTGCATTGGACTGATATCCCTCACCAGCCTTTACCCCAAAGACTGGTTGTACACTCCCTTCGAATATAGAAAAAACCATCGACGCAACACTAAGAAGAAATGGAGCAATACTAAAAATTGCCAGCGCACAATCCAGACCAAAGATGATCAGAGCGATTATCAATGCTGTGCGAGAACGGCGTTGGGTGAAGAACCCCAACACCAAGAAAATAAAACCAAATGCAATGGAGATAATGCCGTATCCCAGCGTTTGCAGGTATTTCACTTGAAAAAATAAGGTGGCGAAACCCAACACGATGTTTAATCCAGCGATGAAAAATATAATTTGGAATGACAGCTTCAGTCTTGAAGCGGGGTCAGAGATTGAACCCGGCAGAGGTTGTCCATCCCTTAGGACTCGAAGTTCGGATTGGATCATTTGTACTAAAAGGGATGTTCCATCGGGTAATTGAAATATCTGTCCTTTCTGTAGTTCTTTTTTATTGGGAATAATTCCCAATAAGTTGCCTTCAAATCGAACCTCAACATTTATAAAACGACCTTTCCAAGAAATTTCCAGTGACTTTTCCCCACCTCGTTCCAGAGCATAATTTTGATTTGGCATTTCTTCTTCCTTAAACAAGTGTTGGTGATTACTTTTTTTCTAAGGGTGAAAGGCTACTCAATTATCATCGATGAAAAGTCAGTGTATGATCAAACCAAAATGAACGGTCGATGCAAAATTTCTCCCAATAATTTATTTAAAAGGATTAAGAAAAAGTATATAGATAAATAAATATATAGTCAAAATATTATTGCGGCTTAAATGACTTTTATCTGACTGTTTTTTCGAAATTCTGTTGGTGTAACATTCTTTCTGTAAAATGCTGAACCTTAACAAAAGAAGGTGAGTCAGAAGTATCCTTAAGGTCACCACAACCAAAGAAGGAGACTTGTAATGACTCACCAAAATGATTATACCTTTGCAGACGAACTTGCGGAAAAAGGACTTGAAGCTATACCAGAGATGATGCGGGTGCTGATCAATAATGCCATGCAGGTAGAAAGATCAAAGTATTTGCAGGCAGGTGAATACGAACGGACAGAAGATCGGAAAGGCCACGCAAATGGGTACAAGCCAAAGACCGTTCGCACCCGCATGGGAGAGATCACCTTTGCAGTACCTCAAGTCAGAGAAGGTGGATTTTATCCTTCCGCATTGGAAAAGGGACTGAGAAGTGAACGAGCTCTGGTGATCACCCTGGCCGAGATGTACGTTCAGGGAGTCTCTACCAGGAGAGTAAAAACCATCACTGAACAATTGTGTGGGGTTGAGATCTCAGCCATGCAAGTGAGCCGGGCAACCGCTCAACTGGATGAAATACTGCAAGAATGGCGGGAAAGACCTTTAGGGGAGATCACTTATCTCTACGTGGATGCCCGCTACGAGAAAGTTCGTGAGGCCGGGCAAGTGCGGGATGCGGCTGTTTTGGTGGCTGCAGGCATCACCCCAGAGGGTGAAAGGCAGGTTTTAGGGGTTTCGGTGTCTCTCAGTGAGCATGAAGCCCATTGGAAAGCCTTTTTGAAGAGCCTGAAGGACCGCGGTTTGAAAGGAGTGAAATTGGTGACCAGTGATGATCATGCTGGTCTGGGTGCAGCCAGAAGAGCAGTCTTGGGCAGTGTTCCCTGGCAGAGGTGCCAATTTCATCTTCAGCAGAATGCAGGCGCTTATGTCCCCAAGCAGGCTATGCGGATGGAGGTGGCAGCCGATATTCGGTCCATGTTCAATGCTCCAGACCGAAAGATCGCAGAGGAGCTTTTACAAGCTGCCATCCAGAAGTATTCCGTTTCTGCGCCGCGTCTTTCGGCATGGCTTGAAGATAACCTTTCTGAGGGATTTACCGTGTTTGATCTTCCTCTTGAACATCGCAGGTCCATTCGGACAACCAACAGTTTGGAACGGGTCAACAAGGAGATCCGCAGGAGAACCAGGGTAGTGGGAGTATTTCCTAACGAGACGTCCTGCCTTAGATTGGTCTCTGCTCTTCTGATGGAGATCAGCGAGGAGTGGCAGATCGGGAAACATTATTGTGCTGGCAAGTCATTGAATTGTTAAAGAATGATGGATATTTCTGACTCGAATTTACAGAAAAAAGGTTGCGTAATCGAAATTCTTTTCTACTTTAACTTATCAGTTATTATTAAAATATCATTTTATTTTTCAAATCTGATGCTTTCTAAAAATCCATTGTAAAGCTCCCAATCCTCTTTGTCATTCTGGTGCCCGATCAGAATAACAAATAGCTGCCCATTGTGGGTGAAAAAATAGCGGTCGGCGGCAAATGCCTGCGGACTGCGCTCGAAGCGAGTGTGGATGGCCAGCTCCCCGGCGATCTGCGCATCCGCCACGCGCTTATCCACGGAAAGGGAATGGTCGGTTATCCACTGCGTCAGGTCGGTGCCTTCGGGCGGGCGAAAATCTTCCCGGTCGGAGGGGAAGCTGACGTAAAAGGTCGGCCAGCTGTCGGGACCGATGATCGAGAGTGCCTGCGGGTTGCCGTTCACTGCTTCCAGGGAGGCATCCGGTGGGTACTCAAAATACAGCCTGGTCTGCCCATCACGATAGATCTTCCAACCGTTGGCAGCTGTTTCCGGGGTGGGCGTGGCCGGGTTGGTGGAGGGTGGCGCAGGGGTGAGAGTTATCCTGCAGGGCGGAAGCTGGGGTGCACTCGCCGCGGAAATAAGCCCATTCCTCGCACTCGGAGCCATCCGCGAAGATGCATACGCCTATTTGCCCGCCGCTGTCATCCGTGCGTATCTCCAGCTTACCGCCGTACTGCTCGCAGTAGACGGAAGCCGGGTTTGCCATCTGCGCATCCTCGTCCACCAGCGTCACAGGGGTGGGCACGGGTGTTTTATTCCCACAGGCAGCCAGGATGGTGAGCAGGCAAAACGCACTCAGCACGAACCAATTCTTACGAGTCATTTCTTTCTCCTAAAGACGATCAGGTATTATCCATTGGACGCTGATTCGCAAGGGAATGTTCCCAAAAAGGAAGCGTCCATCATCCTGGATGATAGACGCTTACCACTAAAAGTTCCACCTACAAATGACCAATATTAACCTAAACGATTAAAGAGCAATGATTCCCCTTGGTTTTGACGATTATTAACAAGCTGTTGACCTCTCCCGGCTTCCAGCCACCCTCCTGTAGAAGGGGAGGGTGGGGTGAGGTTCAAATCACTCCTGCCAACTCTCCCATTCCTGCAGCTTGGTTTCCATCTCAGATTCGATGCGGACGTAATCCTGTCCCAGCTTCTGCACGTTGCCCGGATCCACCCCCGGGATTTCCAATTGGCGGGAAATAGCCGCAAGCTGCGCTTCCAGGGCTGCGATCTCGTTTTCCAGCGTGTTGAGCTGTTTCTCCCGCCGCGCCTGCTCGTTTTTGCTCCGTCCGCCAGTCTCTTTTTCCGGTTTGGATGTTTTCGGCGCGGATCTTTCCTCGATCTTCTGCGCTTTTTCCGCATCCCGGGAGGCCTTGTATTCGGAATAGGTTCCGGAAAACACTTTCAGCATCTTATCCGAAGGCTGCACTTCCCAAACCTGGCTGGCAAGTCCGTCGATCAGGTAGCGATCGTGCGAGACGAGCAGGATAGTGCCGGCGTAATCCGAAAGCAGCCCCTGCAGCACCTCCTGGGCGGGCAGATCGAGGTGATTGGTGGGCTCATCCAGCAGCAGCAGGTTGGCGCCCTCCAGAGCAAGCAAGGCCAGCGCCAGGCGGGAGCGCTCGCCGCCCGAAAGCATCCCCACCGGTTTGAAGACGTCCTCGCCGGTGAAGAGGAACTTCGCCAGGTAATCACGGATCTCGCCGGGTAGCCATTTGGGCGCCATGGCCTGGATCTCGTCCATCAGGGACCAATCCGGGTGCAGCCGCTCGTGGGTCTGGGCGAAGTAGCCCACCCGGAGGCTCGACCCAAGCATGGCTTCGCCAGCCAGAGGCGGGATCTGCCCCAGCAGGGTTTTCAGAAAGGTGGTCTTCCCCGCCCCGTTGGGTCCGATTACCGCGGCGCACTCGGTCCGGCGCAGCACCAGGTCTGGAACTGTGAAGAGGGGGCGGCCTTCATCCTGGTAGCCCACGCTCAGGCTTTTCGTGCGAATGACCAGCTCGCCGGAGCGATCCACGGACTGCAGGTTCATTTTCATCTGGCGATGGCGGGAAGGAGATTCGATCAGTTCCTGCTCCTTCAGGCGTTCCAGGCGCTTCAGGCGGCCTTTCGCCTGGCGGGTATTCTGCCCGGCGATATTGCGGCGGATGTAATCCTCCTCTTTGCGGATGAACTCCTGCTGGGATTCGAATTCCTCCGCCTGGCGTTCTTGGTTCATGGCGCGCTGTAGCAGGTAAGCGGAATAATTGCCGTGATAAACGTGGAAGCGGGGGGTCATTTCCCAGATGGTATTCGCCATCTGGTCGAGGAAGTAGCGGTCGTGCGAGATTGCAACCACCGCGCCTTTCCAGTTCTTCAGGTAATCCTCCAGCCACTCGATCGCGCCAATATCCAGGTGGTTGGTTGGCTCATCCAGCAGGAGCAGGTCGGGCTCAGATAGGAGCAGCTTGGCAAGCAGGGCACGGGTGCGCTGCCCGCCGGAAAGCTGCTGCCAGGGGCGGTGCTCATCATGGCGGGTGAAGCCAAGCCCCACCAAAGTCTGGCGGATGCGCAGCTCCAGGGTGTAGCCGCCGCGGATATCATAGTCGTGCTGCAGCCGGCCGTACTCCGCCAAAACTTCCGGATCGCCGCCTCCCAACTGTGCCTCCAGCCGGGCAAGCTCCTGCGCCCGGGTGGTGAGATCGGCAAATGGCAGCAGGCACTCCTCCCAGAGGGTCAGGTTGCTTTCAAAGATGGCTTCCTGTGCCAGGTATCCGATCTGCAGCGAGCGGGATTTCTCCACCCGTCCGCGCGATGGCTCCTCCTGACCCAGGAGCAGGCGGAAGAGGGTCGTCTTGCCCACCCCGTTGGGTCCCACCAGCCCGATGCGGGCGCGGTGCGGGACGCTCAGCGTGATGTGGTCAAAGAGGTCGCGTGGACCGTAGGATTTCCCCAGGTCGATGGTATTCAGAAGCGGCATGGAACTGTATCAATTCCCTCGTGGGCAAAGTATATCATCCTGCCTGAGAGGATCGAAAGCTCAGGATTCGTTCAGACGGTCCACCCGGTTGCGCACCATCCTGAGCGGGACGATGGCGCAGGCAAGGCAGATCGCCCCGCCCACCAGAAGCCCCGCCACTTGCCCGGAATAGGCAGGCAGACCAAGTGCGGGCAGGGCGAGGGCAGGCGCGACCAGGAAGAGAATACTGAACCCCATATAAATAAAGCAGACCAGCGAGCTGAAGCACCCGGTGATGCCTCCCTGCATCTTGCGTGGATCGGTCCAATCGAAGCGGGCACCCACCACACCGAAGGCTTCCGAGATCGAGGTTGCCCCCGCAAAGCACAGAGCCGACCGCGAGCATGGAGAATGGCAGGTTCGGGAGCTTGGCTGGCTGCAGGACCGCGAAGGCGAGCAGGAAGATCCAGCCGATCACCACCGGAGGGATCCAGGCGACCCAGAATTTGGCGCTGAGCAATTGACCTGCATTCAGGGGGGAGGATTTAAGCATCCAGAAGCTCTTCCCTTCCTGCGAGAAACCCCGCCCGGCAAGGGTCATCAGCAGGATCCAGCCCACGAATATGGCAATTCCGATATCTGCATAACTGAAACCGGAGGTGATCGCAATATTTACCCATTCCGGCGCATTTCCCTGACCGAGCGGCACCCGGGTTCCCTGGCGCAGAATGGCAAACCCGTACATGACCCCCAGGATAAGAGGCGTCATCAGCTGCGAAAGGTTGCGCAGGTCACGGCGCAGGACACGGAAATCCTTGACGATCACCGCACGGATGGGGGCGGGGATGATGCGGGCAGCCCTTCCAGGCTGCGCGTTGGCGGCTGCTTTCGCCGGGCGGGTATGTTTCTTTTTCAAAGCGTTGGATTGCACGCGCGCCCAGCCGCTGTAGTAGAGCTTTTCGGCTACCACCAGGGTGATGGCGAAGATCCCCACACTGAACCCCAGGGTGAGAACCAGGAAAACCACTGCGATTTCCCAGCTGCCTTCCCCCACGCCCACCAATCCCTGACCCGCCCAGGCGAGCGGGGACCAGGGGGTGTTGAAGCGGGTGAATCCCTGCAACATGGTAGTGACCTGGGATTCGGAAATATCCGGGTTGATCGCGCGGTAAAAATTACCTGATTGCCCGAGTGTGAAGGAAATGATCCCGGCGAAGAACGCAAGCACCTCCGCCAGCCGGCGGGGGGAAATATACCGGGCGAGCACCATCACCAGCAGGCTGGCCAGGCTGGCAACCGAAAGGGCAAGCGCGGCGATGACGATCAATGTCATGGGGTAATACAAAAAGTTAAAGCCCAGCGCGGCGCCCAGACCGAAGAGAACCGGAAGAATGAGCAGGCTGAGAAGCCCGAAATTGGGCAGGATCGCCTGCAGCAATTTGGATACAAATACTGCCCGGATTGGGACGGGCGTGGAGAGCAGAAAATCCATATCTCCGGAAAGATACAGGGCAGAAAGCAGCACCCCGAAGCTGGTGAGGAAGATGATGAACATGGCAGCCGAGATGAGCATGGTCGGCAGGCTGCGCAGGAAAGGCATCGGGTTGCCGATGAAATCTGCGAATTCCTTTGAAAGCAGGAAACCGAGGAGGAAATAGGATCCGACAAATACCCCGACAACAAGGGAAAACAGGAAGAGATACAGCAGGATGAGCCCGATCTTCTTACCAATTTTTGCGCGTTTAAAACTCCGAATGGAAATAACCAATCGGATGCGCAGCAGCTTCCAGACCGCCGGGGCGAGGCGCTCATCCACCTTCGCGAGCGGCAGGGTCATTGGAGCACCTCGGCGATCTCGGAATATTCCGCCCCGCCAGTGAGGCTGAGGAAGATATCCTCCAGGCTTTCGCGGCCGTCGCCACCGGCGCGGAGCTCTTCCATGGTGCCATGCGCCACGAGTTTCCCCTGATTTATGATCCCGATTCGGTCGCACATATGCTCGGCGATCTCCAGGATGTGCGTGGAAAGCATCACCGCAGCGCCGCGCTCTGCCATCTGGCGCAGGATATCCTTGATCAGCCGGGCGGATTTAGGGTCGAGTCCGACGGTAGGTTCATCCAGGATGAATACTTTCGGGTCATGCACCAGGGCTGCGGCGATGGAAGTCTTCTGTTTCATGCCGTGGCTGTAGGAATCGGTGGTATCGTCCGCGGCGGCTGTCAGGTCGAACATTCGCAGCAATTCTTCGGCTCGCCGGTTGATCTGGGCAGGCTCGATATTGTAGAGATCTCCCACGAACTGGAGCAATTCGCGCCCGGTGAGCTTGGCATATAGGTTGGGCTCATCGGGAACAAAACCGCTGGTTGCCTTGGCTTCCAATGGTTGGGTTTGGATATCATAGCCCGCCACGCGTACTGTCCCCGATGTGGGCTGCAGCAGGCCAACGATGATCTTGAGAGTTGTGGTCTTGCCCGCGCCGTTGGGTCCCAGAAAACCGAATATCTCGCCCCCTTTGACGGAGAAGTGCACATCATCCACAGCGACCTTGGTGCCGTAGCGTTTGGTCACATGATCTACTTCGATCAAATTCATCCCATTTTGCATGATTCCCTCCAATATATTTCCATCATGATTATACCGATGAACCCGGGAAAGGGAATTGGATGGGTGACTAATTGACAACTCCGACGAGAGACTTAAACTGAAGTACAACCCGGGAGGCGCATATGAAGGATCTCGATTTCAACAAATTATCGGGTGTGGAACGAACCACATTGATGACCCTTTATTGGCGGGGGATGGAAAGCGAACAAACCGAGCCGCTTCTCCATGACGACGTGGCTGCCCGGTTGCTGCCCCACCTCGAAGCGGAATTTTCCTACCTGCGAAAATCGAAGGACGACCAGCTTTTCAATGTGCTGCGTACGAGGAAATTCGATCGCTGGACCCGCGACTTTATCAACGTCCACCCACGCGGAACGGTGGTGGACCTGGGCTGCGGGCTGGATGGACGCAGGCAGCGAATCGGCGGGAGCGGAGTGCGTTGGTTCGGGATCGATCTGCCGGAAGTTGTTGAATTCCGGAAAAAGGTCATCCGCGATCCCGCCGATTACACACTCATCCCCGCGTCGGTGTTGGATTTTGCCTGGATGGACAGGGTGGACCCTGGACGGGGAGCGCCATGCCACATTTCCGCCCAGGGGCTTCTGCCATATTTCCAGCCAAAGGAGGTGAAGTGCTTGGTTGTGGGGCTGGCGGAGCGGTTCCCGGGCTGCGAGCTGGTCTTTGATGCCATGTCGCCTTTCATGGTTCGGCTGCATAATCGCCATCGATGGGTGAAGAAAATGAACTTACGGTTTTATTGGGGTCTTAAGCAGGACGAAGGATTGGAGGATTGGGCGGACGAAATAAAACTCGAGGGATGTTGGCGGTATTTCGACGACCCGGAGCCGCGCATGAAACCCTACCGCTGGATGAAGATCATTCCCGGAGGCGGCGAAGGGGAACAGGGTGCTGAAATACAGGTTGGGGAGCCAGTATTAGGTCGAAAAACTGAACACTCGAATAAGGGATATCGAATAAAAAAACCAACCGTCCTTTTCCCATGCTGAGCGTATTAAGGGCAAATGAAATCGCTACCATCCTCCACCGGGATCGCCTTCTAACCACCATTTCAAGATTAAAACAATCATCCCCCTGGACAATTACCGCTCCCTCTCCACGGGTCCCTTGAACACGCAGGGTGAGGAAAACCGATGTGGAATCCATCCAGCTTGAATAATTATTGGTACCCAGCGCGGGGCGGATCTCCAAAATATCTCCGAAGACTTCCCGTATCAAGGAGGATTCCCGTACAACAAAAAGGGCAGCATTATAACGGTCGCCCAGCATTTGGGTAGCACGCGCGTTGGCGCGCCTTGCGCTGAGCTCTGGCCACAGAACGGGGATGGGGGCAAGGGTAGCGCGGGCTGAGAGAATAATTTAAGAGCGGCGAAGGACCACTGATGCCATCGAGCCACCATTCCCCGTTCTTTTCGTAGGGGGTGTAGGCCAGCCCCCGCTCAGCCGGGAAGACGCGAATCTCAGCCAGCCTTCCATCGTGAGGGTGAACTGAAGTACACCCACTGCACCCTTCTCCTCTGCTTCCCGCTTGTAACCATAAACATGATCCAGGTACTGCTTTCCTTGCACGCAAGGCTCCATCGCTGGAATCCGAGAGGTATTCCAGGTGACGCACTGGTAGGATTCCCCATCAGCGGATCGATGAAAAAAGTTGCCGGATGAGAGGATTTGCTGAAGTGTGATGATTTCCTTGCGACTCAGCGAAGTGCGTGCAAATCCAACGTAGTCCGACTCCCAAAAGAGCACATCCTCCCGGGTTGCGATATATTCCGCTTTATCAATTTCGGAGGGATCCACCCGGTTCAACAAAAAGTCCTCACTCGCAAAATCGCGCGGGTAAAGCGGCTTGGTTTCGCGAGCCAGGCTCACCTGCCCGAGGAGGATCTCCGGAAAATTGATGACGATCGTCTCGATGGTGGGCAGTGCAACCAGGCAGAGACTGATCACAACCATGGAAAGTGAGACCATCAGCCATATCTTTCGAGTTAGACATTTTTCCTCAGGATGCTTCGAATGTCGGATGCATTTGACGCCCCGAGAAGTAAGCCTGTACTCTATTCGCCGCCCAATGGCAGCTGAAGACGGTCAAGCCCATAAAAACACCAAGACCTGCGAATGCCAGCAGAGCCCAGAATTCGGAACCGGATTGGTAAGGCGCGACTGCCAGAAAATAGGGAGTCAGCCCTGATGCCAATCCGACCACCAGCCCGATAAAAAATAGCTCATTCAACAGGACTCGCTTTGAAAGCCACTCATAGAATAAAACCAATCCCTGAAGTATGAATAACAGGATACTGACCGGGGCAACCACCGCGAAGGCAACCAGCGGGGCGGGGAAAATGGGTCCGTCCTGGGCCATGTAATACATTAGGGCTATTACCGGTGTTACAACCATTCCACCGGTTGCAAGCCCGACACAGGAGAATAAAATCAACAGGAGCCCCTTTTGGATCGCTTGGATGAGCATTTCTATTTCCCCTTTTTCATTCTTTATCCGGTATCGCTGTGCTCGGAAAGTTTGTCTCCACGGGTTCAGGGGTTAGATCACTGCGCAGAACCCTGGATACAATGTAGAGCCAGGGGATCACCAACGATTGCGCCATCCCGGTCAGCCCGGCCGCAAAGATAGCCGTCCAAGCCAGGAAGATATGCAAGGGTTTATCGGATGCGCCGATGCTGGATAAAATCGTCATGCCAAACCAGAAGGCAAAGAACAATACGGTTGAGAAAACCAACCAAGTAACGGTCCAGGCAGATCTGGGAGACCACACTCGATGGTGGAAAGGGAACAACCTTCTCCCGCCCAAGAAAAGAAAGCAGGCAGCTGCAACCGGGGCGATGATCCAAAGGAAATAGGCAGGGATTCCAGGAAAGGATTCCGTTGGGCTAAAAATAGCCAGCAAGGCCATGAGGAAGCCGGCAGGCAAAAGGAATAATGCCGGGAGCAGAAAAGCGGCCAGCACCGGAGCGAAGACCACAAGGCTGAATTTCGAAGCTTTGTCCATTGCTATCCTTTTATCACCAGAGTCAATCCTGCAACCAGCGAACAGGGGAGAACAAAAAAATCTGTTATGGTTTTACGTCGGATTGGTTTTCAGAGACTATCTGAAAGCTATCAAAGACAATCAACTCGGTTAACCGTCGCACATTGATAAAACTCGATGGATGCATCGAGGCAGGGTGGAATTTCACCGGAGGGGATTTTTGCATATATTGAAAAACCCCGGATGGATCGATTATCCTCCGGGGTGTAAAAAACCTGGTTCTGGTGAACAGTGAAACCTATCCGATTCGTTTAACTCCGCAGAGCGGCGTTCAGTTCCCGTTCCAATCGTTTGATGATCTTCTGGCGAACACCTGCCACCTCGCCATCGGTGAGGGTGCGGTCGGGTGCTTGGTAGGTGATGCTGTAGGCCAGGCTCTTCTTTCCTGCTCCTACCTGCCCACCGCGAAAGACATCGAACAGTCGCACCGAACTGACCAACGCGCCACCCGTCTTTCTGATCAGTCCGCAACCGTTCCGGCCGCGATGGATTCCTCCACCACCAGGGCAAGATCCTCGAGCACCGGCGGGAAACCGGGCACGCCGCTGGTATCAAACCTGGCAGGGACGAGCGGGAGCAGGGTTTGCAGATCGAACTCCGCGCAGATGACGGCAGCAGTACTCAGGTCGAACCGCTCCTGCACCAACGGATGCAGCTCACCAAATATCCCCAAGGCGGGTTTCGCCGGAGAAGACCGCGGCGCACTTGCCGGGGTGGAAGATGGTGCCTTCCTCGCCCAGTGAATTGGATGGCGGGGATATGAAGTTCCGATAGCATGGTTTCGATCACACCCTTGAGGTCGTAGAAATCCAGCTCGGCCTTCTGGTGGCGGTCCCAACTCGCGGCATAGGCCCTGCCGGTCATGACGATGGCAAGACGCAGGGGTTCCTCCGGCAGCGGTTCGCCTTCGCGGGGCAGGAAAACGGGTCCGATCTCAAAAAGGCACTGGCGCGGGGCGGTGCGGCTGTTGTGTTCGGCGATATCAAGCACGGAAGAAAGCAGGCTGCGGCGAAGGACGGATCGCTCGGGCGTGAGCGGGTTGCGGACGCCCAGGTAGGGTCCCGGGCGCAGTTTCCAAACCAGGCGGGTTCAGGCGGTCTTCGGTGGAAGGTTCCGTCAGGCGATAGGTGATGATCTCCTGCAAGCCAGCCCGCACGAGCGTCGCTGCGCAGCTTTTCCTCGGCGTCGGCGAGCGGTTGCGGGTGAATGGGGGGCATCAGCTCGGCCAGGCGGGTTGGGGGGATATTATCGAACCCGACCATCCGCGCGATCTCTTCCACGATATCCGCCTTGCCGATCACACCCGGGTGGATATCCAGGCGGTGGGGCGGGGTCTGGATGGTGAAGGTCTCCCCAACAAGCGCGACCACGAATTCCAACCCTTGAAGCAGGGTGACGATCCGCTCGGGAGGGACTTCCATCCCCAGGCGGCGGGTGATCTCTGCGTGCGTGATGGTGACCGTGGGATCGATCTCTTTTAGCGGATATTCATCCACCAGCCCCGCGGCGATCTCGCCCCCGCTCCAGGCGGCGATGCGATCCAGCCCCACGCGCACTCCCAGCTCCGCAAGGGTCGGGTGCACCCCGCGGGCAAAGCGGTAGGCCGCTTCGGAGTTCAGGCGCTGGGCAAAGACCGTGCGGCGGGTGCTGACGAAATTCCAGGAAGCTCCTTCCAGAAGCACGTTGGTGGTGGTCTCGGTCACTTCGGATTCCAGCCCGCCCATCACCCCGGCCAGCGATAGCGCCCCGGCGGTATCGCAGACCAGGACGGTGAAGTCATCAAGCGCTCGTTCGACGTTATCCAGGGTGGTCAGCTTTTCGCCCTTCTGTCGCCGGGCGGGTGATGATGGTGGGGGCTTTTCCATGGGCGCGCTGCACAAGAACGTCGTAATCGAAGGCGTGCAGTGGCTCGCCCACCTCCAGCATGACGTAGTTGGTGGCATCCACAATACTGTTGATCGGGCGCATGCCGGCCAGGCGAAGGCGCATCTGGACCTTATAGGGACTGGGTTGGGGCTTGACGCCGCGCACCAGTCCCAGCACGAAGCGCGGATTGAGCGCTGGTTCGGTGATCTGGATGGTAACTTTTCCCTCCACTGAATCACCTACGGCAGGCACAGTATATACCGGTTTCCGCAGCGGTTTCCCAAGCAGGGCGGAGAGCTCGCGGGCCACACCCAGCACGCTGGCATCCCTGATCATATTGGGCAGGATGTTGAGGTTGAAGACCGCGTCGCCCATGTAGTTCATGAGTGGCATGCCAACCGGGGCATCGGCATCCAGGAGAATGACACCCTCGTGTTCCTCAGATATGCCCAGTTCCTTTTCTGAGCAGACCATCGAGAAGGATTCCACCCCGCGAATGACTGCGCGTTTGAGGGTGGTGAGCACGAGTCCAGCCTGGTGGCCGTCGTAGAGCCGAGCACCTTCACGCGCATAGGCGACCTTGATCGGCGCGGGCGATGGACCCTGACCTTTGAATTCATAGAGGTTCGGCGCGCCGGTCAGAATGGTGAGCAGCTCGGGACCGCCATCATCCAGTTTGCAGAGCACCAGCCTATCGGCATTAGGGTGCGGCAGCACTTCCAGGATCGCGGCGGTGACGAATTTATCGCGCTCCCAGGTGAGCCCGGAGATGCGGAAGTCGCGCCGGTCGTGCTCGCCAGGCGGGGTGAAGGGCAGGCCGACCACGGTAATATCCTCGACCTCAAGACCGACCGACAATAAGGCGCGGGCAACGTCTTCAATGGGAAGGTCTAGATCGACGAATTCCTTTGAACCAGGAAAGTGGTAATTTCATGAGAATTGCTCCAGGAAGCGGATATCGTTACCGTAGAAATTGCGGATCTCCTCCACGCGGTGGCGCAGCATGGTGATGCGCTCCACCCCCATACCGGCGGCGAACCCGGAATAGATCTCGGGGTCGTAACCGCCATTCTGCAGCACGGTGGGATGCACCATCCCACAGCCAAGGATCTCCAGCCAGCCGGTCTGGGAGCAGACCCGGCAGCCCTCACCGCCGCAGATGAAGCACTCGATCTCCACATCGCCTGAGGGCTCGGTGAAGGGGAAGTAGGAGGGACGGAAGCGCGTGCGCACTTCCGCACCGAACATCCCGTGAGCGAATTCTTGCAGGGTACCTTTCAGATCGCCAAGAGAAATGTTTTTACCGACAGTAAGCACCTCCACCTGCATCAACTGACTTTCGTGGCGGGCGTCCATCTGCTCGTAGCGGAAACACATCCCCGGCAGGATGGCGCGGATGGGCTCGGGGCAGAATTGACGCATGACGTGGATCTGGCCAGGGGAGGTGTGCGGCCGGAGCATCACCCCCGGGGTGGTGGTGTGGAATGTGTCCCACATATCCCGCGCCGGGTGGTAGGGGGGGATGTTGAGCAGGCCGAAATTGAATTCGTCCGTCTCTACCTCGCGCGATCGGTAGACCTGAAAGCCCATCCCGGAAAATACTTCTATGATCCGGTGAAGGGTCTGGGTGATGGGGTGCAGCCTTCCCACCATGGGTTCACGCCCGGGGAGGCTGATATCCAGTTTTTCGTTTTCCAGGGAGTTCTGCAAGGCTTCTGATTTAACCCCCGCCTCGCGCTGGGCAAAGGCTTGTTCAAGCTGCTGTTTCAGCCGGTTGGCGGCCTGCCCAACCAGGGGGCGCATGGCGGCTTCCAACCCAGTGAGATGGGAGAAGATCTCCATCACCGGCGCACTGCGGCCAAGGTTCTCGGTCTTCCAGCGCTGCAGGTCACTGGCTTCATTGACCTTTGCCAGCGCTTCCAGTGCCTTGCGCCCGATCTCTTCCAGGCGATTGATGGGGTTCTCATCTGTCATGGTTTTGTCCTCCAAAATAAAACATCCCGGCCCAATTTCGGGACGGGATTGATTCCGCGGTACCACCCAAATTGGCTGCGATTGCAGCCCGCTCGACCCGGATCGATCATTTTTATCCGGCCACGCTTGTAACGCTGCGCCTGCGGACCGGGCTAGTGAACCTTGTTCACCCGGCCGGCTCGGGCGGGAACTTCAGCCAGGTTACCCCGGGCGGGGGTCTCAATCCATGCCGCCGCCTCCCTGTCGCTTCCGCTGGCCTACTTTCCGCCGTCAGAGCCGTTATGGACTGCAATTATCCTTTAATTGGGGGAACTGTCAAGGAAAGATCCCTTATTTGAACCTTGGAATCCATCGGGGTACCGTCTGACAGTACTCCTCGTACGGTTTCCCGAAGCGTTTTCTCAGTTGAGGTTCCTCTACCAGCACGGTGAACAGGTGCAGGGCGGTAATCAGGAAAGGCGCCATATGCGAGCATCCACATCGAGCGGGTGAGCAGCACCCACCCGGTGAGGACGCACAGCGCCCCATAAGTACATCGGATTGCGGACAAAGCGGAATAGCCCGGTGGCGACGAATTCCTTGGGCGGGTCGAATGGCGCCGGTGTGCCCCTGCCGAACCGCACGAACGCCCAGGCCACCCAGATCTGGATGGGAAGCCCCAGCAGGATAAAGAAAACCCCCAGCACCGAAAACAGATTCAGCGCGGGGGGCCAGCCAGCCAATCCATTCTTGATCAGCAGGGCGGGGATCAGGACCTTCGGCGATCCCCAGCACCAGGGTGGTGAGCAGTGCAGACTTAAGTCCGGTTTTCAATATTCCGCACTGCCGGTGACGATGGTCCCCACATTCTCGCCGATCAAGGCGTGCTTGAGGGTGGAATTGGTCTCACCTGTTGAAAGATTATTGATTAAAATTCTAGAAACACATGTTCGATTGAGTCTTAAATAAATATTTTCATTTTTCAGGATAAATAATCTATTGGAAAACTCAAAATCTGAATTAGGAAATCGGCTCATTAAATGCTTATTCCGTGGTTTGAATGCTATCAATTTGATAAAAAACAGCGGCGCAGTTATTTACCCAAAAACCAGGCTCCTTCTGAAGTTCGATAATCTGGGCGATGCTATCAATACCAGTAACAACTAAGTGTTTTTCTCCCCGATCGATTCTCGATATTATTTCTGAATTTCTTGTGTCCCATAACCATGCCCTTTTCTGATATTGACCGATCATTGATAATTGTGATGGCACCATTCTAATAAGGTAAAGGGCGAAAAATAATATCGCAAAAACACTTACAATTGTTTCAACCAAAGGGGTAACTCTACCGTTCGACACTTGTGATCCAAAAATGCCGAGGAGTAACCCAATTTCAAACAAACAAATCACGATTATGTACACACCTGATAGAAGCCCGCGTTGCTCCGGATATGCTGACATAGCCCATAATGTAGGAGCCATAATGCAGACCAAGAGTAGAAACAGAGAAGTTAAGGACAACAAAATCAACTTAATATTGTTTTTCCGAGTAATCTCAATGGATTTTAAGAAATGCCATCCAATAATGAAACCCAATGTAATTATGACAATGAATGGGATCCAAGCCCCTCGAACTGTATAAAAGAAAAAGTCCTTGGCATAAACAATCGAATAAAGAATTACAAAAGTAATGGAAGGCGGATCCGGAAAAGGATTTTGACGAAGAGAATTTGTGGGATTTAGGATTAATAACAATGCTCCCAGGCAAAGTCCAGCGAAAATGGCTAACACAGCATTCCTGCCTGCTTTATTATTCGAAATCGCCATAATAAAAAATAAAACTAAACAAACACCCATTTGGAAAGCAAATACAGTCTCGGAAAAACCTGCGGAAATAAACGCCAACAGCCCCAACTCGACAGCCCCCAAGGAACCCAATTTGTCTCTCTTAAGATAGAAAAAGAATCGACCAATAATGTAAGTGCTGAAAATCAGGGGGATTAAGTAGGGCAACATCCCTGAACGCCAGAATAAAATCTGATAACGATTAGGTGCTAGCAGAATAGTAAAAAGAAGGATGGTCAAAGTAACCAGCAGATAAAACATTTTTGGAGCATTTATGGAGAGGTATTTACCAATTTTTATAATTGCATAATAAATTACACAACCCCAGACAAACATACAAAAAAGTGGAAAGAATGGCATGGCTGTCACCCCGCCAATCGTCCACATGATTCCAGAAAAGAGAGTTAATGAATATCGATTAGAAGAATAAGGCATTTGAGAGAGGTAGGAATCAATTTGCCCCTCCCAGAAACCCTTTTTAATGAATTGGGCATCATAACAATAATCATCTGCGAGGTACCTTGAGTGAAAACCGGCAATTCCGTAACCTATTAATAATATGGTCATAACCACAATTAGGATGAAAAAGGAAAAGCGAACGGTTTTTTTCATGAGCATAATCCATCTCCAATCCCCTCTGAAGGATCAAGGGGAAATAATCGTCCCTACATGTTCACCGAATAATGCTTTTTGCAGAGCAGTCTCATCCCACAGGTTGAGCACCAGGATGGGCAGGTTGTGCTCCATGCACAGGGTCACCGCGGTGCTATCCATGACGGCGAGTTTCAGATTGATGGTTTCGATATACGTGAGGTGGTCGAACTTTTTGGCGTTCTTGTTGTGCTTGGGATCGCTGTCGTAGACGCCATCCACCTTGGTGGCTTTGATCAACGCTTCCGCGCCGATCTCTTTAGCGCGCAGGGCTGCCGCGGTATCTGTGGAGAAATAGGGGTTGCCCGTTCCTCCGCCGAAGATAACCACGCGACCTTTTTCCAAGTGCCGAATCGCCCGCCTACGGATATAGGGTTCGGCGACCGAGCGCATCTCAATGGCTGACATCACCCGGGTGAGCACTCCCTCTTTTTCCAGCGCGTCCATCAGGGCAAGGGCGTTGATCACCGTTGCCAGCATACCCATATAGTCCGCGGTGGCCTGATCCATACCCATTTCCTGACCCACCCGACCGCGCCAAAGATTGCCGCCGCCGATCACGATAGCTACATCCACCCCCAGCTCGCGCACCTCTTTGACCCGGCGGGCAATATTCTGGGCTTTCTTCGCGTTAATACCTTCCCCATCGTCATTACCAAGCGCTTCTCCGCTCAGCTTCAGCAGTACCCGGTGATATTTCAAAGGCTGCATAAGAGCTCCTTTTTCCATTCTGTTTGAATTATTTTAAACCCAATTCTCCATCCTGATTTACCCGGAACGGGGTGAAAAAAAAGCCAACCTTGCGGTTGGCTTTTGATATTACGCTTCTTCGCTGATCGAAGTTTCGCCCAGGGCATAGCGGGCGAAACGGCGCACGATCACATTCTCGCCGATCGCGGCGACATTCTGATTGATGAGTGCCTGGATGTTGATGCTCTCATCACGGATATACGCCTGGCGCATCAGGACGGTTTCATCCTTGAATTTGTTGAGCGAGCCTTCCACGATCTTGGGAATGATCGCTTCGGGTTTCTTTTCCTCGCGTGCCTTGGCGGTGGCGATCTTGGTCTCGTGCTCGATCACCTCGGTGGGGATATCTTCCTCTTTGATGTAAATCGGGGAAGCGGCTGCAATCTGCAAGGCCAGTTCATGTGCCAGGTTGCGGAAAGCCTCCGACCGACCAACGAAATCGGTCTCGCAGTTCACTTCCACCATCACGCCCACCCGTCCGCCGCCGTGGGAGTAAAGCTCCACAACGCCTTCGGAGGCCTGCCGGTCGGAGCGCTTGGCGGCAGTAGCCAGACCCTTCTCGCGCAGGAAGTCGATGGCCTTTTCCATATCGCCATCGGAGGATTCAAGCGCCTTGCGGCAATCGAGGATACCTGCACCGGTGGTCTCGCGCAGCTGTTTGATCATATCAGTGGTAATTTGCATACTTGCTCTCTCTGTATTTTGAAAATTATTCCGCATCCGCAGCGGGTGCAGTTTTTGATTTCCGGGCTGGTTTCTTTACGGGTTCTTTGGCAACGGCAGGAGCAGGTTCCTCAGATACAACGGGTTCTTCAGCGGGAGCGGCTTCTGTGGCAACTACGGGCTCTTCAACCGGTGCAACTTCCTCGGAAACCACTGGCTGCTCAGCAATTACAGGTTCCGCAGGGGCAGCTTCCGCTGCCTCAACCACTTCCACCACTTCCTCGGTCACTTCCACTTTGCGGGGACCGAGTTTAGCCAGAGTGGCGGCACCGAGAATGTCTTCATCGGGGATATCTTCCTCCAATTCCACCTGCCCGCGGACAACGGAAGCGGACATATCAGCAGATTCAGAAACGAGGCCGACTTCTTCTTGCTCTTCATCTTTGCGCATGGATTTACCCTCGATGGCGGCATCCGCCATTTTGGCAACCAGCAGCTTGATGGCACGAATGGCATCGTCGTTGGAGGGAATGACGTAATCGACGTCTGAGGGATCACAATTGGTATCCACCAGGGCAATGACCGGGATGCCGCGCAGGTTGGCTTCGTGCACAGCCGTGGCTTCGCGGGTTACATCGATGACGAAGAGCAGGTCTGGGAGGCGTTTCATATTGCGAACGCCGCTGAGCCGCAGGTTTAGGCGGTTGATCTGGCGTTCGATCATCAAGCCTTCTTTTTTGGTCAGGCGCTTGATATCTCCGGAATCGCGGAGCTTTTCCAGGCGCTCCATCTCCATAATGCGTTGGAAGATGGTGCTCCAGTTGGTGATCATTCCGCCCAGCCAGCGCTCGGTGACGAACGGCTGCCCGGAGCGCAGGGCTTCATCGCGAATGGTTTCCTGGGCCTGGCGCTTGGTGCCAACGAACAATACCGAACCGCCATTCTGAACGGTATCGCGGATCAGGTTGTATGAATTGTTGATGGCCTTGACCGTCTGCTGCAGGTCGATGATGTGGATGCCGTTGCGCTCAGTGAAAATGAACGGGCGCATGGCGGGATGCCACTTGTTGGTGCGGTGGCCAAAATGGACGCCGCTTTCGAGCAATGACTTCATGGATATAACGGAAGACATACGGAACTCCTTTGCGTTTTTTCTTCCGCTCCTTTCATCCCGGCCCATCACTGCGCTATGGCAGCACGGAGGGTCAGTCGGGGAGCGTGTGGGATTATTGCCTTTTCAGGCAGAACGCAAGTATACCATAATTATTTCAAGCACTCTCATGAAGGGTTTCACTTCTCGAAATTATGGAATAAGAGTATGATTCGCGGCACTGTCAGGAAATACCCGGCAAAAAGATGAATTTACAACAATGAAACAATATTTCCGTTGGTATCATCCAATTCTTTTCGGAATTATTCCAGTTTTATCCATCTATCAGGTTAATTTCACCCAGGTTTCTCCTGAAGAAGTTCTTCGCCCATTGATTCTGAGCTTTCTTTTTGCACTGTTATCTGTTTTGTTGATAAATATCCTAATAAGTAATATTGCAAAAGCCGCTTTGATAACGACCTTGTTATTTTGTTTGATCTATTCTTATGGCCATGTTTACAACAACATCGAAAACCAGGAATTATTTGGGCTTCTTGTCTGACGCCACAGAATATTGATATTTATTTGGATATTTGTTTTCGCACTTGGCACATGGCTTGTACTAATAAAAATTCGAAATCCTTTTCCGCTGAACAGGTATTTAAATGTTGTTGGATTAATACTGATCGGTTTATCTATCCTGCAGATCGGTTTTTCTACAAATACCCAGGCGAGAAATAAGCAATTTTCAGACAAGCGTTTTACCGCGATGAATCAAATTCCGAGAAAGAGTTTCGGGAAGGGGCACCGGATATTTATTACATTATTTCAGATGCGTATTCACGAGATGACGTCTTGAAATCAAATGGTTTTGATAATTCCGGATTCATTCGAGAACTGGAGGAACTTGGTTTTTACGTAGCAAAATGTTCTCAGAGTAATTATGGTGAAACCCTGCTTTCCCTTTCCACATCATTAAACAAAAATTACCTGGAGTCGTTTGCGGGGAATGTTCAAGAAAGAAACAATAATCCGGTCGGACTCTTCCCATTTATCATCAACAACGCTGTCCAAAAAGAACTCAGGCAAATGGGTTATAGGATTGTCACGACAGAAACCGGAATTCCTTGGGACGAGATGCCCGAATCAGATGTCTATCTCACCAGCGATTCGGATATCAAACCCGGTCGACTGTTTTCACCAAAGATCAGCAAATTTGAGAATCTATTCTTTCGGACCACGATATTCAGGCTGATTCTGGAAGCCAAGGACTCCTATTTTCGTCCCTTATTTTCACACATTGAAACACCTGAAGAGATCCAATATAAATTGGTTTTATCAATATTTGATAATTTGGATCAATCTGTCAACATCCAGGGACCTAAATTCGTTTTTTCCCACATCGTCTCACCCCATTTTCCATATATATTTGATGAAAATGGGGATTTCAAAGTTTTTGAAGAAGCCGATCCTGGATATTTTAATAATATTCGATACGTGAACAAGAGAACCATTGAATTAATAAAGATCCTGCTCAAGGAATCGAAAGTGCCACCTGTGATCGTGATCCAAGGTGATCATGGACAAGATTGGGATACGCGGTACGCAATTCTCAATGCTTATTATTTTCCTGATGGTAAGGATCAAGCACTTTACCCGACTATCTCCCCAGTCAACACATTCAGGGTGATATTCAATTCCTTTTTTGGAAGAAACGAAGAATTACTGATAGATCGAAGTTATTTTTCAAAATATGATGATATCTGAAGTTTCACACCGGTTCAATATCCTTGTGACCCAAATCGATAGGTCTCTTAGGTAAATTTATTTCCTGGAATAATTACCCATTGGGCAATTTTTTTGATTATTCCAAATGCCTAGCCATCTTAACCTGGCAGGTGATCTTCCTAAAAAAACCCAGCGAATCATCCGGGGAGGCAGCTTCACCCTTCTTTTCAGGAGCGAAATGTATTTATTAGGTTTCCCAACCACTTCAAGTGGAGAAGGGTACACAATCCCCCTAACGAGCGCTTGGACCCAGAATCTTTTCCATCAGGAATCCGTGATTCTTCGGTAACCCCCGATTTGATCCAGACAATTCAAAGAATGCCTAATCATTTCAGGCAGCATCTCCAAGAATTGGATACTGGCAAGTGGATCGATACTTTCAATTTTCTAAAACCCCTCTCCGACCCGATTTGCCGGAAGACCACTACATAATGGAAAATCAATTATTTTACGAGCTGTGATATTTTCGGCTAGAATTAAAATAATGATTGGAGGAAACATGGAAAAACACCTGTGGTTAGAAACGATTGGGATCTCTGCGATGGCAACGGATTCGCGAGGCAATGTGATCGATATGAACCAGGAGGCAGTCCGGGTTTTCGAGGAGGATGGCGGGCTTGATCTGATGGGAAAGAACCTCGCGGACTGCCATGCAGCAGAATCGAACAAGATCATAGACCGGTTGATGCAGAACGGGGAGAGAAATATTTACACGGTTGGGAAAAAAGGGAAGAAGAAATTGATCTATCAGGGTCCCTGGTTTATGGCGGATGGAAGCGTAGGGGGATTGGTGGAGCTGAGCATTAAGCTCCCTGAGCACTTACCGCACATTGATCGGGATTAAAGCAGATGGCTGGTTATCCTGAAAATGGGGTAAGATTAGGACTGAAAACATGATCGGGGGAACGGAAAACCCCGCGATTTTCAGGAAAGGCAAATAATGCAAATAGCAAATTCAACTTCAGTAAACCGCCGCATGGCCATGCTCATCGATGGCGATAACGCACAGGCTTCATTGATGAACAAGATGATCGCCGAGGTGGGAAAATACGGCTCGATCATCATTCGGCGCATCTATGGTGACTGGACTACCTCGAATATGGGCGGATGGAAGGATAACCTTCAAACCCATGCGGTTCAGCCCATTCAGCAGTTCCGCTACACCATCGGAAAGAACGCAACCGACAGCGCAATGATCATCGACGCGATGGATATCCTATACTCGGGCGAGGTGGAGGGTTTTTGCCTGGTCTCCAGTGATAGCGATTACACCCGCCTGGCCACGCGCATCCGGGAAAAAGGCATCTTCGTAATGGGCATGGGCAAGAAGAACACCCCGCGCGCCTTCGTCAACGCGTGCGATGTTTTCGTCTATACCGAGAACTTGGTATCGGAAGAAAGCCTGGCCAAGCGCAGTAATCCTGGATCGCGCTCTAAGAAATCCAGCGCCTCCTCCGAACCACCCACGCCCGACCCTATCCCGCTGCTGCGAAGTGCGTTCGACCTGGCCGTGCAGGAGGATGGTTGGGCATTCCTGGGGACGCTTGGGCATCACCTGCGCCAACTGGACCCCGGTTTCGATTCGCGAACCTACGGCTTCCGCCAGCTCTCCCAGTTGATCCGTGGTTACCCCAAAGAGGTGGAGATCAAGGAAGACCACACCGCGGATGGAAACGTGGTCATTTACGTAAGAATGAAATAAAAAAAGAGAGACCTCCCGAGCGGGAGGTCTTCAATAGTAACAGGTCCTTATGATTTATCACATTACCACACGGCAAGCGTGGAAGCAGGCGAGAGCTGAAGGCGCATACACAGCAGACAGTTTGAAAAGCGAAGGGTTCATTCACTGCTCCACTGCTGCCCAGGTGCAGGCCACTGCCAACCGGTTCTTTCACGGTTGCCAGGACCTGGTACTGCTGCATATTGACGACCATATGTTCGGTTCGGTGCTGAAATATGAAAATCTGGAGGGAGGCACCGAGCTCTTTCCGCATCTCTATGCTGTTCTGCCGCGGAGTGCCATCATCAAAACACAAGATCTCACTCCCGGCACGGATGGGAGTTTTGAGATTAGATCGCTAAACCTTTAATGATCAGGCGCGTAAATTAATCCTGCTTTTCGCCCTGGATGGGAAAACCGCAAACCCGCAGGGGTTTTAATAAATCCTCTGGGTCCTCCATCCACTGCCCCCACTTTCGCGAAATGTGCTCGGTCCAGGAATAATCCTCATAGGTGAAGGTTTCTTCCCGACCTTTTTCCAGGCGGATCATCGCTTTTTGCTTGACGTAATATCCCTGGGAAAGGTAACCTTCATCCATCACCTTCATCGCTTTCGTGATCATTTCATCGGTCAACTCCGGGTATTCTTCCTCAAAGAGGCTGAATTCCAGCGGGTATCGAGGCCGGGGCGGGTATTCTTCATCGGGGTATCCCATCGCCAGTTGGACCAGGGGGAAGACCCGCGGAGGAATTTTATACAACTTCCGGAGTTTGGGCGCTTCGTAGGGAGTGTTGCCAAGCAAGCAGCTCCCCAACCCCAGGCTCTCCCCGGCGATGGTTAGATTTTCCGCAACCAGGGTGGCATCCTGGATACCAAAGAAGAGCAGAGAAAGGTTGTTGGATACTGTTTTCCATCCCCGGCGGGCCATGATGCGTTCCATGCGGTGCAAATCGACGCAGATGGTGAACATTACAGCGGCATGGAATGGGAGACGCGCGCGGCGGGTGACAATGAGGCTGCAAAGTTGTCCCGCGAAGGGTGCCTGGAAGCCGGCGCGCGCGATCGTTTCCAGCGTTTCATCATCCAACTTTTGGTCGGTGAATTTCCGCACAGAGCGGCGGGACATCATAGCATCAATAACCGGGTTGTGGATCATATCGACTCCTGAAATGTAATTTAATTCGCAAGCTCACGAAGGCGCTGTGCCATCAAGAATATGCCCAGGACCACCAGCAATACCACCAGTATTATTTTCCAAAACTCGATCACGATAATGACCGAGGTGATCAATGCAAGGATCAGGGTCACCCGGGCAACGGTTTGGATGAAAGCTCCCCTCAGGATCGACTCAACAACAACGAACAGTATAAGAATCGCCGCCACCCCTGCCCAGAAGTAAGTTGGGGCTAGGAAAACCAGCGCAGCGATGGCAAAGAACATCAAGCTGAGACTGATCGCCGCCCAGGTCTCCGCTGCGCGGGCATGACGCATCTCCACGGATTCAACTGGAACTGCCATGTGGCGAATGTGGGCATGAGGATTATCCTCGATCCCTGCCTCGATTTGTCTTAATCTCTGTGATAAACCCTGTAGGAGGGCACCGTTCTCTAATCTTTCACGGCGAAGGTTTTTTAATTCTTCAGCCAAAATGCCAATTCGCTTTTGCAGCAGAGCATAGATTTTAGCCAGGTGGGGGTGGTCCTCGAGTCCCTTTAATTTCATCCCCATCACTTGAAGTTCAGCAGCTTTTTGAGGAATCAGTGTATTCAATTCCTGCTGGCGTTGGTTGATCTCAGCGCTATTATCCCTGAGCAATTTCAAAGCCTGAGGAGGTGGAGGTGTTTTATCCAAACCGGCAAAACCGAGTGGATCGTACCACGAGCTGCGCGGGGAACCGTCGCGGTTATACATTGGCCCGGCGGGAGCGTTTTCCCCCGAGACAGGATCGCGGGCGAAGAGTCCCCACAAACCACGGTATTGGCTGACCCAGGGTACCGATTCATCGATCACAACAGGGGACCATGCATGTTCCTGTTCAACTCCTATGGATAAGCCGTCGCCACGGGCAAAATCCACGAAGGGGATGCGGAAGGGATTCCCCTCCGGTTGCCCGAGACTTTCAGTCCAGAATTTACTCAAAGCCTTGGTTATTCCAGATAACCAGTTGGGAAGCGGGAGAGAAACCTCAGCCTGATATTCCCCTGGCCGGAAGTAGGAGGCATGGGAGCCTGCGCCGGCATATACCACCGGGTGGCCGTTGATCATGTCCAATTGAACACTGTCATCCCACCGGCGGCGAAGATCATCCCCGTGGAAATCATGCGAAGCGTAGGCTGCCCATTCCGGGTAGAGCTTGCCCTTTTCCTCAAACAGGTAAAGGGTGATCATTTCCCAATCAGATTCATGATCGTTTACGCCATGAAAACCGGAGCGCCAGCTGTTATAGCAGAAGAAAAACCAGTATTGAAGGACGATCCAGCCATTCTGACGAACCACGCGGCCGTAATACGTGTATTTCTCTTCCTTTTCATGCATCTTTTCATAGGTAAGTTCGGCTGATGCAGCGGTAGCCGGTGAGACTTTTCCCCGCATCAGCAATGAAAGAGAAAACAGGGCATCCGTGATTCTTGCGAGGAAACCTCCCCTGGCAAGTCGTCCCATACCGACATGAAATTGATTGTGGAGCTTACGCCGCAGGCGGGATTGCTGGGTGAGGGCCAGGGCGGATTCTGAAAGGCTGAGGGTTTCGATGAAGCGAAGGAAGTGGATGGTGCCAAATGTTGCAGGGCGTTCCTCAACCAGCTTCTCGAGGGACATTTCATTCTGAGGCACAAGAGGTTCTTCGCGGCTGTCGGGGTAATGTGCCCACAGGCTGCACTCGGACACGTATCGATCCACATCGAAGGGAAAAAACTGTTCCCCTTTTGTATATTTGACCACCGGTTCGAACCTGCGCAAGAGTTCGGTATCGGTGCTTTTGACGGGCATAAAAACTCGATCAGATGATGTCTTCACCGGTATCGCTCCTGATTCCGAAAATACGCTGCACATCCGCCTGGCTGAGGGCGAAAGCGATGACCACATCAGATGCCATGATCACGAAATTAGGGTCACCAAAATAAAAATAATCTTCCAGGCCGACCACCATGGAAAATCCCACCCAAGCCATCAGGAAAACCCAGGTCCAGCGGCGCATTTTAAGAAAGCCCAGCAGGACGACGATCAACCCGATGGCAAGAATTAAATACAACAGGCTTTCAAGGATCGCCTGACCGTGAGGCGTCAGAATGCCATTCAGGAAGATCGGCTCGGTTTGAATTTTCCTGAGCGAATTCTCCTCGGCTAGCGGTTTGATCGATTGGTAAATGCGGACGAAGAATAATACAACGATCCCTATCGCAATAACCGTAACGGCGACCGGCCTTTTCTCACCGGTTTTATTTTTCTTTTTTCCCACACCACACCTCCTGGAAAAATATACCCATTCATTATATCCACGCGAAAACGGGAAATCAATAAAAAACCCCCTCTTTTCGAAGAGGGGGTTACGTGTACATTTACTCCGTCAGGTTTTCCACCCTGAGCAAAACCGCGCGTACCACCAGGCGGGAACGGTAGGAGTTCGTCTTTTCATCGTATTCCTTGCAGGTGAGCAGGGTCAGCCAGGGTTTCTCTTCGTGGCGGAAGACGGACATGTCGTTCGGGTTCACTCTGGCGACCTCCCGAACCTGGTAGACATAACGCAGTCCATTGGATACTACTGCGATCTCCTGCCCCCAGGAAAGCTTGCCTAGGTTGATGAACGGACCCGGTTGCCCATTGGGAAGGTAGACATGCGCGGTCAGCACGCTATTTCCATCCAGGGTGGGGTAGGCTGTGCCTTCCAACCAACCGGCCTGACTTGATAGCCAGGCGAGGTCCCAGGTGCCGTTCTGCAGGGGTATCCCCATCACTGGGAGCTTGACCTGAAGTGCGGGGATCTCCAGATTCAGGTCAATTCGCAGGGAGTACAATCCCTGCGGCTCGGGACCGATTTTGGTGACCACACCCGGGGTAAAGCCGGTGGCGGGCAGGGTAGCCCCGCGGATGAGCGCATTGAGGGTGAAAGAAGCCTCCACGCTATAGGTATTGGCAGGATCTCCCGGATCGTAATAGCGCTCGGTCGAAAGAACATTGTGCGGAGAAATCTGGCCGGGGTCTCCGGGCAGGCTTGTCCATTCCACCGCAGCGGTGTTGGTGACCCCGCCCAAAGTCGGAAGGCTGAGCACAGTAGCCTGGAAACGCACAACGCCGGTACCACCGGAGAGGGTGAAGTTATCCCACCCCGCAGCCACGGTACGTGTTCCAGCATCGTATCCGCAAGTATCTGCATTTTGTCCACCTGCATTGCAATTGAGGGAGCCAAGAATGATCCCAAGCTCTACTGGAACCACATCCTGCATCAATGTATCGTATGCGTTGGTGTTGCTATCGCCGGTATGCCGGATGGTTATCGTGTAAGTGACCGTATCACCTACGCGGACAAAGGTGAGAGAGGCGTTTTTTTCAATTTCCAGATCAGGTTCCACGATTGAAACTGGTTCGGAAGCACCGGAGATCGGTGTGCCATTTTCCCAGTTGAACACTGCTGCGTTGTTGAGCGAGACCGGGGGATCTGCATCCTGCTGGTTTTGGATGGCATTTAATACCACCACGCGATAGGTCATCGTGAGGGTGATCTCACTTGTGGTGCTGTTGATCAGGGTGCCAAAATCGTAGGTAACCTGGCGTCCCTGGTCCACTTCTGCAGTGCTTCCGGATGGATATTCAGCAACCCCTGGATTGGCACAAATATCCGCGAAAGTGCTGGAGGCAGTCAGACCGGCTGACGAGGTGGTAATGCTGTCACAGGCGACGAAGGCGAGACCCTGGTCGAGCGTATCCACCACACTGGCGGAATCGAAGGTTCCGGGTGGAATGGTGATGACCACTTCATAATTGAGAACCTCACCGATAGCAACGTTTGAACCGGTGGTGAAGTCTTCACTGGTATCTGCAAGTGTTTTTACGAGTGCATTGGGGTCGGATTGGATAATGAGGGTATTTTCCGTATCGGAATTGTTATCGGGATCGGGATCACTGGATAAGGCTGAGACGGTGGCAGTATTTTGAAGCGTGGCAGGAGAAGAGGGTGCCGTGACCGTGATCGTGATATCCGGTGCAGTACCTACGGACAGATTTCCACGCATGCAGGTTACAGAATGTGTGGGTATATCATAGCTGCAGGACCATCCGGTTCCAGATGACGAGACATGGATCACTTCGGATGGTAGGTCATCTACAACGCTCACATTGATTGCCGCATCTGGCCCAGCGTTGGAAACCTCCAACGTGTAGGTTATTTGCTGGTTCACTTCCACCGGATCAGTGCTGTCTGATTTTGTGATCGCAAGGTCAGCGATGACATCCGTTACCTCAACAGTTTCTGCATCAGTATCGCTGGTCGAATTACCTTCGTTATCCTCTACAGTCACATTGGAAGTATTGGTGTAGGTGCCTACATCGGTATGATTGACAGTGTATGTGCAGCTGACCGAAGTATCTGCGGCGAGGGTATCCCCAATTAAGTCTGAGCAGTCTGAGAAATCCGTGCTTGTGGAATTGGAATCGGTAATTCCGGTAACCATGAATTCTTCCAGACCATTGTTCGCGATTTCAAGGGTGAAGATGAAGTCGCCACCCGGTATAGGCAGGGAGGTCGGTACTGCTGATTTCGTTAGAACCACAATGGGCAGGACATCTGTGTAGGTGACGGTGGCGTCGTCTGTGGCGGTATCGTTATTACCATCGTTATCAGTGACTGTGGCGGAGAAGATGTTCACATGGGTGCCGGGGAAGTCACCGGCCGGGACGGAGAAGGTTGCGTCGAAGGAGCAGTTAGCGCCGCCCGCGATATCGGTGCTGACCTGGCAGTCGGAATCGCCAGCGAGGGGACCGAACTGATCGTCGCTGAGGGCGGTAATGGTGGCAGCTTCCGTGCTGTTATTGGTGACGGTATAGGTATAGGTGACCGGACCACCGGTCTCGGGGACGGTCAGGGTACCCGCTACCTTGGTGACAGAGATATCGGGCAGGATATCGGAAACAGTGATGGTAACCGTGGCGGAGGATGAGAGGAGGCCGGTGTCAGTAACCTGGACGGTGAGGTTGAATGTGGGGTTGATACTGAAATCAAGGAGGATGTTGTTGGCAACAGTGATCTGGCCGGAGGCGGGGTTTATATCGAAGGTGGGTCCGGTATTTCCTGCGATGATGGCGTAGGTGAGGGTATCCCCTGCATCGGGGTCGGAAGCTATGACCGTACCGACGACTGTGCCATTGGGGCTATTCTCGGCGATGGAGAAGGATTGCGGATTGATTATGGGGGTCTGGTTAAGGTTAATCGTTGCGGACGTACTGTTCGAAGGGATTGTAAATAAGCCATAAGCGGCAGATGCGGAGGCGGTGTTGGTCACGAATCTGGCGGTTACATCAGCAGCCGTCGTAGTATATGTCCCGGTGCAGGTGGTGGATTCACCGGGGTTCAGCGGGCTGGTGGCGCCGGCACAGTTGATATTGCCTGGTAATACTCTGTTATCAGATATCGTGTAAGGAGAGGTGAGTACGACGGTGCCGGTATTAGTTAGAGTGTATGTATAAGTAATGTTCTGTCCGGACCCAATAAAAAAAGTGGGGTTGGCGGTTTTCGCAAGATTAAGGCTGGCAAGATTGATAGTGGTGGAAGCACTATTCGAAGTGTAGGTTGTTCCCCCAAAAATACCCGAGGCGGTTGCAGTGTTAGTCACTAAACCAGTGGTCACATCTGCAGCGGTTGTAGTATATGTTCTTGAACAGGAAGCAGTGAAACCGTGATACAAAGGGCTGGTTCCACAGGTGACAGTTTGAGGTGTGAATTTATTATCTGTTACCGTTGGTGATGTTAGATCATTAATACCTGTATTCGTAACCCGATATGTATAAGTGATGGATTGACCTGCCGCGGTAAAGAAAGTCGGATTTGCAGATTTCGTGATCGATAATTGATTTGGAGGGGTGGTATTGAGATCTGTGACCCACAAATTATAAGTGTGGCATCCTCTGGCGGACGTATTCCACTGAGTTTCTTCAATGTAGTATTGAGCCGTGGAAGGAGCCGTCCATGTGATAATACTCTCCCGGTAATAATAGGCACCCTGATACCAAGTTGTATTGCCAACGTCATCATTGAATGCTAATTGGGTTGTTCCATTTGGGGCAAATAAATAGAGTAGTGTATCGTTGGCAAGATTATCACCCTGGTTGATATCATTTGTCAGGATTGTTCGAATTTGGTATGTATGGCCACTAATGGCATTAAAGTAAACCCAATCAGCATCAGTTGCCACAGGATTTGTACGAGATTGCTGGGTTCCATCTGTTGCTATGAGGTTCGCTTGAAGGTAGGTATTATCAGGTTCATGACTATCCGGACCACAGGGATCAGTGAAATCCGCAAATATTCGAAAACCACTCTGGAATGATTCCGTTTTTGTTACTGCTTGAACCGTGCTTTGCGGCTGGGCTACCCCCACGACCAAGCCAATCATTACCCCCAGGAGGATGATTCCGCACAGGATTTTTTCAAGTTGATTCGAAAAATGACTCAAATTATCTCCGTGGGACCTAAAACATGAATCCCCTGCATGTTTAATCAGCATCGATTTATGTTCTTCATCATCCAACCCCAATTATACAAAATATTCTCAAGAATCTGTAAATTTCTTAGGATTCCTTTCAAGGTTGTAAAGAAGGTCAAATAACGGAATCGCGGGATAGCAACCGAAGAAAAAAATTCAAACCCTGATAGTTTTTGAAAGACCTGCCAAATTAGGATTGACCCATGAGCCTTGAGCGTAAGTTCTATGAATTGACTCTTCCCGAACGTCTAGCCGAGATCGCCGCGCAAGCCAGGTTGACCTCGGCCGAAGCTGCCTCTCTTTCGGGCGAGGCTGGCCTCACCCCCGAAATGGCAGACCACATGGTGGAGAATGCCATTGGCGTTTTCGCACTGCCGCTGGGCGTGGCGCGGAATTTCCTGATCAATGGGCGCGAGGTGCTCGTCCCCATGGCGATCGAAGAGCCTTCGGTGATCGCCGGGGCTTCCTTCATGGCAAAGCTGGCACAGTCCGGCGGCGGTTTCAAAGCGGAAGCTGATCCACCATTGATGATCGGTCAGATGCAGATTCTGGATTGCCCGGATCGCGCCAATGCCCGCGAAGCTCTTTTAGCCCACCGGGAGGAGATCCTGTCGGAAGCAGCCGCGGTGGACCCGACCCTGTTGAATCTGGGCGGCGGACCAATAGACCTGGAAGTACGCATGATCGAGGAATCTCCCATAGGAGCCTTCATTGTCCTTCATATAATAGTGGATGTACGCGATGCAATGGGGGCAAACGCAGTCAACACCGCCCTGGAAAGGCTGACCCCCCTGATCGAGAGGATCACTTGCGGGCGGGTGCTGCTGCGGATCCTTTCCAACCTTGCTGAAAAACGCCTCGCCCGGGCTAGCGTGCGCATCCCAGCCGAAGCCCTGGCGTTCGAGGGATTCAGCGACGAACAGGTGCGGGATGGGATCATCTCCGCATGGGCTTTTGCGGTGGCCGATCCCTACCGGGCGGCAACCCACAATAAGGGCATCATGAACGGTATCGACGCGGTGGTCATCGTCACCGGAAACGACTGGCGCGCGGTGGAAGCCGGGGCGCATGCCTACGCTGCCCGCTCGGGGCACTACACCAGCCTCTCCACCTGGGGTAGGAATGAATCCGGCGACCTGACCGGTTCGCTCGAGATGCCCTTGGCGGTTGGGATCGTGGGCGGGGCCACCAGGGCTCACCCCGGGGCACAGGCAGCATTAAAAATGATGGGGGTAAAGACCGCCGGAGAACTGGCGGAGATCATCCTCTCGGTCGGGCTTGCGCAGAACCTGGCTGCCCTGCGCGCCCTGGCCACCGAAGGCATCCAGCGCGGGCACATGGGGTTGCACACCCGAAAAGAATCCAAAAGGGATGGCAAATGAACGATTCAACCAATCCAACCAATCAAGCTGCTTCATCGCTTCTCCTCAAACCCGACCGGCAGGTGGGCATTATCGGTTACGGGGCTTATGTGCCGCGCTACCGGTTGCCTGCCACCGAGGTGACCCGCATCTGGACCGGCGAGGCGGGCGGCGGACCGGTGACGGAAAAATCGGTACCCGGGCTGGATGAGGATGTGATCACCATGTCCATCGAGGCCGCTCGCAACGCCCTGGCGCGCGCCGGGATCGACCCCGGTGAGCTGCGCGCGGTGTGGATCGGCTCGGAATCGCACCCCTATTCCGTCAAACCTAGTGGCACTGTGGTGGCCGAGGCCATTGGCGCCACCCCGCATATCCACGCAGCCGATATGGAATTTGCCTGCAAAGCGGGCACCGAGGCCGTGGTGATGGGTATGGGCCTGGTTGGCTCGGGAATGGGGAAATATGCGCTCGCCATTGGGATGGATACCGCCCAGGGCAAGCCGGGTGATGCGTTGGAATATACCGCCGCGGCTGGGGGGGCGGCTTTTATCATCGGTCCCGCGGATGAATCCCTGGCGGTTATTCAATCGGCCTACTCCTACGTGAGTGATACCCCCGATTTCTGGCGGCGGGCGGACGTGAAATACCCCGAGCACGGGCAGCGCTTCACCGGTGAGCCAGCCTATTTCAAGCACATCACCGAATCCGCCACCACCCTGATGACCGAAAATGGCACCCACCCCGGCGATTACCGCTATGCGGTCTTCCACCAGCCGAACGCCAAGTTCCCCCAGAAGGTGGGGCGCGACCTGGGTTTCAGCGACGAGCAACTCAAACCCGGCTTGCTGGCTGGGGTGATCGGCAACACCTACGCTGGTGCCTGCCTGATCGGCCTGAGTGCCATCCTGGATAATGCCGAACCGGGAGATCGGATCCTCGCGGCTTCTTATGGCTCAGGGGCGGGCTCGGATGCCTTTGATATCCTGGTGACGGAGCGGATCCGCGGGCGGCAGGAAAAAGCTCCCTCCACACAGGCGTATATTGCCCGGCGTACAGAGATCGATTACGGAACCTACGCGCGCTACCGCGGCATCCTGGATATGGGGAACGGCTGAGATGGCCGAAGTTGTTATCGCAGGCATAGGCATGGTACCCCCGGGGGAACACTGGGAGCTCTCTCTGCGTTCGCTGGCCGCCAAAGCCATCCTGGCAGCGCGGAAGGAGGCCCTGAAGCTTCAGCCGGAGGCGATGTATATCGGCAATTTCCTGGGCTCCAACCTCTCGCGCCAGGCGAATATGGGCGCGATGCTCACCGATGACGTGGGCCTGGGCGGGATCGAAGGTCTGACCGTGGAAGCCGCTGAGGCCTCCGCTGCGGGTGCCTTCCGGCTGGCGTACCTGGCGATCCGATCAGGATTTGTAAAGACCGCCCTGGTGGTGGGGGTGGAGAAATTCACCGATGTGGTCGGAAACAAGGCGGAATCGGCCGTTGCGGAAGGGTTGGATTACGATTACGAGAATATCAGCGGGCTGACGGCCACCGGCGCGGCGGCGCTGCTGATGCAGCGATATTTGCATGAATACGCGGTTCCGCGCGAATCCTTTGGGGCTTTTGCCTGCCTGGCGCAGGGCAATGCCGCCGCCAACCTGTATGCCTATTTCCGCAAACCCCTTAAGATGGAAGCCTACCGGGATGCGCCAATCGTGTGCGACCCGCTCAACCTCTTTGATGCCGCTCCCATGCTGGATGGTGCCGCGGCGCTGATTCTCACCCGCACAGATGCCCTGGAAGGCAAACTTGATCACCCGCTGGTGGGGGTGAGCGGCTCGGCGGTGGCGGTGGACGCACTCTCGCTGCACGACCGCCCCGAACCGCTGGCCTTCCACGCCGCTTCTGATTGCCTGCACCAGGCCTGCCGCCAGGCGGGTATCCAGCCCGGGGATGCCGATCTCTTTGAATTGACCGACTCTGTCACCATCTACGCCGCGCTCACCCTGGAAGCAGCCGGGCTGGCTCCGCATGGGGAAAGCTGCCGGATGGCCGAAGCAGGGGAGTTCGCCCGGGAGGGGCGCATGCCCATTTCCACCCTGGGCGGGATGAAGGGCAGGGGCAACCCGCTCGGTGCGGGCGGTGCCTACCAGATTGCGGAAGCGGTGCTGCAGCTACGCGGGCAGGCAGGAGATGGACAGGTGAAGGATGCCAGGCGGGCGCTGGTGCAATCCCTGGGCGGCCCGGCCGGTACGGCCGTCACCCACGTGTTGGAACGAGCATGATCCTTGCATAAAGGTTGATAGTTTCTGATAGTTTTATGCCTCTACACTATCGTGGCAACATTTAGAAGTTGAATCGAGGAATAAAAAATGGAAATACCACGCCATTGGCGATTGAAAAAACAGCGATATGCCCTGGTGGGTGAGATCTGCCCGCACTGCCAGGGGAAGATCTTCCCCCCGCGGGATGTCTGCCCGCACTGCGGCGGCGAAGCCAGGGAACCCTACGCCTTCAGCGGTCACGGCAAGGTCTATTCCTATACGGTGGTGGCTGACCCGCCCGCAGGTTTTGAGCGCAACGCGCCCTATGCGGTGGCGTTGGTGCAGCTGGATGAAGGTCCAATGGTGACCGCGCAGTTGACAGACCTGGGCGAACAGAAGGTGGAGATCGGCATGCCGGTGGAGATGGTCACCCGCCGCATCCGCTCGGATGGGGATGAGCGTGGGATGCTGGTGTATGGGTACAAGTTCCGTCCGGTGGGACTCGGTATCGCCAAATAGAGAGAAAAAGTACGCAAGAACAGGCTCTACCCCCATATACAAGGATAAAGCCTCGCCCTCCATTACCATACATAATGATGCCGCACTCTTTATGAAATTTCATAGAGAGTGCTTTATTTACCAATAAGCTCTATTGTTTAGGTTGATTTGGATGCTTTTTATCGGGGTATACCTTGAAATATCGGAGGTCAAATCCGATATTTCAAGGTATAATCGATTTATGATCCAGAGAAATGACTATCTAAACCGGTTAAAATCAGCCATTGGTCGCTCGCCTGTAACTGCTTTATTAGGTCCCCGCCAGTGTGGAAAGACCACCCTGGCGCGCCAGTTGGCTGACCAACAACAGTCCACATTCTTCGATATCGAGTCCCTTCCAGACCGGCGCCGGCTGCAGAATCCAGAATTGATGTTGGGCAGCCTCACAGGTCTGGTTGTTCTGGATGAGATTCAGGCAATGCCAGAACTTTTCCAAGTACTGCGCGTACTGGTAGACCGTCCCGAAAACCAAGCGCGTATCCTAATACTGGGTAGCGCTTCCCCGGAGATCATTAAATCAGCATCTGAAACGCTAGCTGGGAGGGTAGAGTTCATTGAGTTGCAGGGCTTTGACCTTTTAGAAACCGGTACTGATATGTGGAAACCACTGTGGTTACGGGGCGGTTTCCCGCGCTCTTTTCTTGCTAATACCGATGAGGATAGCCTAGCATGGCGCGAAGGATTTATCCGCACTTTTTTGGAACGTGACATTCCTCAACTGGGGATCAATATCCCGGCGGTTACGATGCGCCGCTTCTGGACCATGCTGGCCCATTATCACGGGCAAACCTGGAATGCGGCTGAAATTGGCCGTTCGATGGGACTTTCGGATAAAACCGTGCGGTCCTATCTTGATATTCTGACTGGCACATTTATGATTCGCCAGCTTCAGCCATGGTTCGAGAATCTGGGCAAACGGCAGGTGAAATCTCCAAAGATCTATTTCCGGGATACCGGGTTGTACCATAGCCTGCTAGATATCCCTGACAGACACTTCCTACTGGGACATCCCAAGGTTGGAGCTTCTTGGGAAGGTTTTGCCATCCAACAGGCGCTTCAAATACTCCACCCAAATGCGGCTTATTTTTGGGGCACACATGCCGGCGCGGAAATTGATCTGGTATTCCAACACAAAGGAAGACGATACGGTATGGAAGTTAAGTTTAGTGAAGCGCCTTCTTTGACACCCTCAATGCGGATTGCTGTTTCTGAGTTAAACCTTGAACGGCTCTGGATCGTCTATCCAGGGAATGAAGTGTATCCTGTAACAGAGAAAATCACGGCTTTGCCGCTGGCAAAATTGGAGACGATCAGGGATTAAGAACGAGGATATCTGCGCAAATAATGCCTGGATCAACTTGAAGTGACTGATATTTGATGGACTCACCCTTTTTGCAGGAGGAAACATATGCCCCCACGATCAAAAAGCTTATCAGTTCCAGACGCAATGCAGCCGCGTTTTCAAGAAATTTGCGCATTGACTGACTTGCTGTGCGACGAAAAACTGAATGGTGAGTATGCAATCTTGTGCAGAGAACTTATAGCGACATTAGCGCGTAAGCGACCATCACCCTTAATTGGTGGACAGGCAAAAACCTGGGCCTGTGGAATTGTATATACGATTGGATCGGTTAACTTCCTTTTTGATAAATCTCAAAATCCCCATATGCGAGCCGACGAGTTATGCGCTTGGTTTAGTGTTGCCGCCAGCATGGGTGGTAACAAAGCCAAACAAATTCGTGATATGCTGCGGATCAACCAACTGGATGGAAAATGGATGATTCCCAGTATGATAGATAAACATCCCCTGGTTTGGATGATTTCCATCAACGGGTTTATTGTGGATGCACGATCAGCGCCTTATCCAATTCAGGAAGAAGCTTATAGAAAAGGGTTGATACCTTATCTGCCAGAAAGTTCATTTTCGGAAGAATGATGATTATATATTTACGTGTAAACAATCAATGTGGACCGAGTCGTATGTACGGGTATAAGTTTCGGCCGGTGATGCAGGGGTAAATGAGCCATCAATCGATGAAGCGCCCTCCAGCAATGGAGGGTGCTTTTTTTAATTAATTGCATAATTGCCTCGCATCCGGAATCTGTATAATTATTAATTGGGCGGGCACAACGATATTTTGTTGCAATCATTTCGAGGAGCAGGGTGATTTCAATCCGTAACTATACAGAGAGTGACGCTGAGAGTGTTGGCAAACTCATAGCAGATACATACTGCGAGTTCAATTTGTCTTTCGTGTCCCCGGAAGAATTAGGTCTGTTTTTGGGTCCGTTCCGGCATGCCAGATCAAAAGAGAAGGCTCATCAAGAGGCGATTTCCCAGGTGATCAAATCGGAAATGGTATTTGTAGCGGAAAATGAGAGGGAGATTGTAGGTGTACTGAGAGGCAGAGTGGTTCGATTGGGAAGCCTTTTTGTCAGAGCAGATTATCACAGGCAGGGAATTGGGCGGAAATTGGTTGAGTGTTTTGAGCAAGAGTGCCTTCGAGAGGGGCCGACGGTGATCCGGGTTGCGGCAACACTCTATGCGGTTCCATTCTATCTGGTAATGGGATATAAGAAGTCGACAGGGTACGAACAGGGTGGAGTTTTGATGGGAGAGGATTGAAAATACAACCAATGCGGAAGGTGCTGGGAAATGAATAGTACCGATAACGCAAACCGTTAGGCTGCCAAAAAAGCAGTAAGGCCGTGACCGAATCTATTCAATCCAAAGGAGATTCTCCACCATGGACATACCACGGATATTCAACATCACTGAGAGTGAACACCGCATACACAACCCGATCACACCTGAAAAGCTTGCCGCTCTCGGCGCGGTGCTGCGTCTGGAATTGAGCTCCCGAGTGTTCGACCTCGGCAGCGGTTCGGGGGAGATGCTGTGCACTTGGGCACGAGACCACGGCATCATCGGCACTGGCATCGACATGAGCCAGTTGTTTACCGAGCAGGCGAAACTCCGTGCTGAAGAGTTGGGCGTCGCCGATCAAGTCAAGTTCATCCATGGCGATGCTTCCGGCTATATCTCTGACGAGAAGGCCAATGTGGCAGCCTGTGTTGGTGCCACCTGGATTGGTGGGGGAGTTGCTGGCACTATCGAGCTTCTGGCGCGGAGCCTGCGCATCGGAGGGATCATCCTTATCGGCGAGCCCTACTGGCGGCAGTTACCGCCGACGGAAGATGTTGCCAAGGGGTGTCTTGCCAAATCAATCTCTGACTTTCTTATGCTTCCAGATCTTCTCGCGTCTTTCGGCCTCCTTGGTTACGACGTTGTCGAAATGATTCTGGCTGACCAAGACGACTGGGATAGATACGAAGCAGCCAAATGGCTCACCATGCGCCGATGGCTTGATGCCAATCCCGACGACGAGCTAGCGAAAGATGTTCGAGCCAAACTGACCTCGGAACCCGAGCACTATGCCGCTTACACGCGAGAATACTTGGGCTGGGGTGTGTTCGCTCTGATGCAGCGGTGACTCTGATTACCGGTCCAAACGCACAGAGGGGGCCAATTCGATCCGATGAGAACGGTTGCTTCCGCTTTACTGATCTGTCCGAAGGTAGTTTGACTCTCATTGTCAGCGGAACTGGTTTTCGGCTCAGACAGTCACAAGTTCAAACCCTTGCAGATGAAACCACGATCGTAGACTTTGAATTGAGCCCTGAAGGTGAACCGATCGGTCGTATTCGCGTAGAAGGTCTGGAAGTACGAATCGCTGACGAAGCGGTATTTGTCATCGAAGGCTCAGGCCAGCAGCTCACCCAGCAGCAGTATCTGGATTACACCAGAGATAAAGTACGGCAGGTTAGCCAGGCTCAGAGACTAGACGATCTGTGCAATACCTGGATTAATGCCACAACGCGCAGAAAGCTGTTGACTGACTTACAAAATGCTTCGGTTTATGTGGATGTAATCGCCGACGTGCTCGGGCAAAGCGAAGCGGACCAGTTTGACTTGCTGGTACATTTAACCTTTGGCACACCATTGCGAACCCGCTCTGAAAGAGCAGCAGCTTTCATAAACCGTGAATCGCGATTTCTTCAGACGCAACCCAAACCAGCCCAAGAAGTGCAGTTAGCGCTGTTAGAAAAATACCGTGCAACCGGCGTGGATGAAATCAGTGATCCGAGAATATTTCGCTTACCACCCTTTTTTTGAAATGGGGCAAGCGCCTAGCGTGGCACGCCGCTTTGGTTCGTTGCCAAAATTACAATTGAATTTAGCTGAGTTGCAGAGACGTATTTACCATTAATCGAACTAACTTACTGCGATAATTAGTCTAAAACTAATTATCGCAGTATAATAGTACAAATGATGAACAACGAACCCCGTTACTCACAATCGCAAGGCTTACTGTTGCTTGAGGCAGCAGTTAAGGAATATGGTCCTTTGTTTACATTGGAGCAGATCAAGCCGCTTGCCAACACGCAGAGATTATCAACTAGCCACCTCCGTTACCTTTTGAGTACGTTGGCTGATGCTGGTTGGATTGAGATCCTAAAGCGCGGTACCTATTTAGTCACGAGTCCATTGTATTCTGAAGAAGTCCCGGTTTATGCGATTGCTGCAGCATTAATTCAGCCTATGGCGATCAGCCACTGGTCAGCTTGCTCGCATCATGGTTTTACGACACAGAATCCGGTCATGGTTCAGGCAACAACCCCAACAAAGGTGATTACACCTGAAATGCGACTTGGAAAGGCACGCAGTCCGAGAGGCCGAGCTGTGTGGACAGTCTCAGGACATGATTTTGAATTCATCCATGTTACGCCCAACCTCTTTTGGGGATTCCAGAAATTGTGGGTAAACTCATGGCAACAGGTGAACATTACAGATCGCGAACGTACCGCATTGGATTTAATCGCTCGTCCAGATATTTTCGGCGGTTTCTCCGCTGCAATTGAAATTCTAGAAAATGCCATTAACCAAATCAATGTGGATCAATTGGTGGATTATGCCTTAAAGTACGATGTAGGCTCTGTAATCAAGCGGTTGGGTTGGTCACTTGAAAACCTTGGCTATGCAGGCAACAGCCTCGAAAATTTACGAGTTTATCCAGTAAAACGGTACTATCTATTGGATCCTAGCCTTGAAGAAACAAGTGCTAATAAGAATTCTCGTTGGCATATATCTGAAAATCTAAAAAGGTCCTAAATGCCAAACGTTCCTCAATTAATCCGATCGGTCACCCAAAAGACAAAAGTTCAGCAATATATTGTTGAAAAAGACTATGCACTGAGTTACCTGCTGGCTGCGATTAACTACGCGGATGGGTTGGGCGAGAACTTGGTGCTAAAAGGCGGCGCTGGGCTGAAAAAGCTTTATTTCGCGGATTACCGCTTTTCTGAAGACCTGGATTATTCTACGCGGGTGATGGGGCCGATTAAGCAAATCGATTCCCTGATGGAGACTGTCGTTCACTCCATGGGCGAGATGTTGAACGAACGCGGGCCATTTCAGGTAGCACTGGAGCTGCTGTTGTTAAAACAACCACATCCAGGCGACCAAAAAGCTTACCTGGTGCGAGTACAGTTCCCAGAGCAACGACAACCTTTATGCCGGCTCAAGGTGGAGATCACAGTAGACGAACCCATTCTTACACCAGTTGAAATTCGCCCGGTTCTGCACGGTTTCGCAGAAGATATGGATGCGAAAATACCGGTATATTCGCTATTAGAAATCTCGGCAGAGAAATTACGAGCACTATTGCAAAGCAAAGCACGGTTGCACGAACGCGGTTGGGGTGCGAGTCGAGTCTGCCGGGATTATTTTGATTTGTGGAACTTGTTGCAGATTCCCGGTCTAAAATCGCCTGATTTAATACCGCTTCTGAATCAGAAATGTATTGTCCGAGATGTTGCCTACACTTCTCCGAACGACTTTTTTTCTGAAGATCTATTATCTGTTGCTCGTAATGAATGGGCACAGCAGCTCTTGCCATTTGTGCCGGATGCACCACCGGCCGTGGAGCTTTTACCGCAGGTGCAATCATTAATTTTATCGATATGGGAGTGACATTGTGGCATTAACCAACGGACAAACGCGCGAGACTCTCGCCAATGACATGTGGCAGGCATGCAAGATTCTACGCTGCGACAACAACTGTGGCGGGGTTATGGAATATATCGAACATTTAGCCTGGTTGCTTGTCCTGCGCTTTTTGGATGCCCAGGAAGAGATCTGGCAAACCGAAGCGACTTTGGAGGGCAGGACTTATCAGCGCATTCTGGAAGGCGACCTGGCCTGTTCCCTCACAGGGGTGGGATTACCAATCCGGGCAAAGTTTTGAAGTGGGTCCTTTTCGAATCACCCCCTTACTTGTCGATCACTCTGCCTACGATGCTTATGGACTCTTAATTGAGAGTGATGGAAAACGTCTCTTCTATAGCGGCGATCTTCGTGCTCATGGCCGTAAGGCAGCCCTGTTCGAGCACCTGGTTGCATATCCTCTTACGAATATAGATACACTACTTTTGGAAGGATCTTCACTTGGAAGGCTCAATGATGACCAACATTTTCCCACTGAAACTGATATTGAGACACAGCTTGTGCAGGCTTTTTCCGTTACCGAAGGTTTGGCCCTGGTTCATACTTCAGCCCAAAATATCGATCGTGTCGTTTCTATCTTGCGTGCTTGCAAACGGACAGGTAGAAAACTAATCATCGATCTTTACACAGCTGCCATTCTAGAAGCAACTGGTAATCTTCATATCCCCCAATCCAACTGGCCAGAGGTCGCGTTGTTCATTCCCCAAGCGCAACGCATCCAGATCAAAGAAAACGCCTGGTATGAGCTTCTCAAACACCATGCAGCGAACTGTATTTTCATTGAGAATTTGTATGAGGCACAGAGCAAATCGACCCTGCTTTTTCGCCCCCTGCATTGTTCTGACCTAGAGCGGGGTAATTGTCTGAATGGAGCCACTTATATTTATTCTCAATGGGAAGGTTATTGGGAAAGAGATTCCTACAATAAGCTAAAAGAATGGTTGGAGCGAAATTCTATCCCAAAAATCAGTATCCACACTTCAGGACATGCCAGTCCCGGAGATCTAAAGAAAATCGTGACAGCGATCAATCCACGCAAAGTGGTTCCAATTCACACCTTTTTCCCTGGACGATATGGCGAATTATTTCAAAATGTGGAAGTGCATAATGATGGCGAGTGGTGGGAGGTATAAATGAGGAAGTTATCTTTTAAATTTATGGGTGATCTTGTTAATTCCGACGGTGTGCTTCACCCAATCTTAACACGAGTAAAAAAAGACCATACATTAATGCTGGCAATTCGAGAAAATTTCATCAATATCTACTATCGTGGTGGAAATATTCTCAATATCAAGGAGCACAACAAAGGTTTTTATCAAGCTTCATTCGATGATCAATATAATAAATCTGGGCTTCTTATTCCTGATTCTCCAACTGTGATTAACAATCAGAACGATTCAAGGAGTTGGATTGACTCATTCCCAAGCCGCAAGAATATTATGGACGAATACTTCTCAACCTATGGCAAGGCAGAGAGAGAGTTTCAACAGTTGCTTGCTCGTGAAAATAACAATTCATCTATTTCAAACGAAAGTGAATATTTCGTTTCGGATATCGAAGTTACTGAACCTTATGCTAGATTTGATATTATGGCCATTCGCTGGTTAGCTTCTCACCGAAAAAATGGTGGCAATTGTAAGCCGGCACTGATCGAAATGAAGTATGGGGATGGTGCTCTTGGGGGAAGTGCGGGATTACTCAAACACTTAAAGGATATGGATACTTTATTCTCTTCTGAAGAAAATTCTAAAAAACTGTATCGAACCATGGAAAGCCAATTTGACCAACTTGATCAACTTGGTTTATTGAAATTTAATAAAGGTACTAGTAATGCCAAGGTCAAACTAAATGCTGACGAAAAACCAGAAGTGATTTTTATCTTAGCCAACCATAATCCACGAAGTCCGAAGTTAAAAACAATTCTAAGTGATCCCGAAATTGATAAATATGCGCAGTCACAGCTATTTGATCTCAAGTTTTATGTAGCCAGTTTTGCTGGTTACGGATTGCATGCAAAATGTATGCTTCCTTTAGTTGAATTTCTGAAGTTGTCATAGAGTGCATTCTTGACCGTTTTGGCTTAAGAATGATTGACAAAGCACTACACAATATAGAAAATAAGGATTTTGAAGGTTAAAATTTCACCCGAACTTCCATCGCGCGGACCGAGTCGTATATACGGGTATAAATTCAGACCGGTGATGCAGGGGTAATCACAGAAATCGAAAGACCAAGCACCTCTCTTATCTGGAGGGTGCTTGGTCTTATTTGAATAATTACAGCATATCAAGAGGATTTATTCACATATCAATTTTGTTCATGATAACATCACCCCTGAAACCCCTCTTTTCTTAAGGTATCCAGGGCAGGGATATTTGCAACAGACCTGCATCGGAACTTAATACCCATAAGCTAGTCCCATCAAAACCGATGCTTTCCACATATTCTCCGACTTTCAATTCGCCCATTTTTTGACCGATTTTACTGTCAAAATAATGCAACATTCCTTCTACTTCGATCCAAACCATCCGGTTGTCGGCAGTAATATGTGCATTTCCGTGGTCATAAACCTCACTGGTTACATCGATATGAAATTTTGGTTGATCGGTTCTGTGAATATCATAACCGTCCAAGTAAGACGATTTGTTGTCAGAATCGTAGTACGCAACCAACCATACCTTTCCATTTGCCAGAACCAGCGGTTGACCGAGCACACCGGTGTCCAGGGCACCTGAATTTTGATTATCTTTATGGTCAGAAGGATTATTTGCGTTTACAAGCCATAGATCATGTCTGCAACCTTCACACCAACTACCCGTAATCCACATCCACTTCTCGTCATCATAAACAAAATGAGCATCGCTGGGAAGACCATTTGGCAATGGCATATATTCAAGTGTTTCAGTATCAACTATACCGAAATTGACCCACATTTTTCCTGGTGAATTCCCAAGTTGGGTTGGAGCAGTGCCATAACCTCCTTCATCGGTAATGGGGATTTTCTTAACGATCTTGCCTTGAGGTAATTCGATCACGTAAAGGATTTCCGCTTGATTAGAATCATCCATGCTGGCAAGAACCCATAATCGATTGTTTTCAAATTCAATGTCAAAAAAGTTCGTTGCTTCGATCTCCGGTATAGTCATCACGAGATCCCCGGTTTGCGGGTTCCATTGCTGCAAACCTGAGAACAACGTACCTGTCCAGACCTGCCCCGGGAATGCAAGCATTGTCCCTGGACCTCCTCCCGGATGGTAGGGCATATCTGAAACCACAATACTTTTAATGATCGTTGGATCAATTGGGATTATTGCCTGGGTTGGGGGAATGATTACTGTTTGTAGAGGTGTAACCGTGAGGGTGGCTTGGGTGATTGGAACGACCTCTGATGTCATGTCGATTGAAGTAGGACTCCCGGAAGTTGAAATGGGTTGGGGTTGAGAGCTACAAGAGATTATGCCTATCCCGAAAAAAAACACACTGCATATGATTGAAATTTTGTTTTTTATTGTTATTGTCATTTATTAATCCTTTTCTCCTCCAGCTTCATTGAGTTATCCAGTGGCTATATGCGATTAGGATTTGCCGGAAAAATACTTCAAAAGAATTCAGGAAATGATAGATAAATTGAATCTTAACCCATATTCCCATTTAGATAAAATTCGGAATTGCGGGATCAGAAGGAAAAAAATCACCCAATAGAATTTCAAATCGATTTATCAAGGCGATGCTGTTTTCAAATTCGCATTATAGGATAGAAAATTTTATGAGGAGTTGGAATAATTGAGGAAAAATTCCAATAGCTTCATTCCTTCACCTATCCCTAAAACCAAACTTATTAACCACCCATCTCACCCTATTTACGCGGACCGAGTCGTATATACAGGCATAAGTTCAGGCTGGTGATGCAAGGTTGGTTTGGTTGTGCTGCGGTTGAATCGCCTTCCAAAGATGGGGGCGTTTTTTGTTTCACTGGAGTAAAGCATAAGTATAATTAAATAAGGAAAGAGAAAATCCCCCCAAAAAAAGGGATGTGTTCAATAGAGAACGCACCACTATAGTGAAGGCTTCGAGCTTTTCCTGCCCACTAGCATGATGCTCGTCTCGCCGAACCACAGGCAAAGCTAGTGATTATATTGTTAATCAACAAGGATAAAAAAGTGGATGATTTTCAATTATTGATTGATCTTCATAAAGATGCAAATCGACAAGGCCCAGGCGGTGATGCAGAGTTGGAAAAGGTCCTAAATTTGGCTATGGTAGACCGAACTGAACCTTTAAAAATTGCCGATATTGGATGCGGTACTGGGGCTTCCACCCTATTACTCGCTCGTCTCTTGGAAGCAAAGATTACAGCAGTGGACCTCTTACCAGCTTTTCTTGAAGTGCTTGAAGGTAGAGCGAAAAAATTAGGTCTTTCAAAAAAAATATCAACCCTTTGCTGCTCAATGGACAATCTACCCTTTGCAAATGAGGAATATGAGATTATCTGGTCTGAGGGTGCGATATACACCATTGGCTTTGAAAAAGGCATAACAAACTGGAATCGTTATCTGAAGGTAGGCGGACTACTGGTGGTATCGGAGATTACTTGGATCACAGACTCCCGGCCGCTAGAACTCCAGAAATATTGGACGAGTGAATATCCCGAAATAGATGTAGCCTCATCTAAGATTGCTATATTAGAAAAGAATGGTTATTCTCCGATCGGTTATTTTATTCTTCCGGAGCATTGTTGGTTAGACAATTATTATCGGCCTATGCAGAATCGCTTTAAGAGTTTCCTTAAACGAAACGGTAACAATGAAAAAGCACGAGCAATAGTTGAGGCGGAAAATCGAGAAATTGAACTGTACGAGAAGTATAGAACTCAATACAGTTATGGTGTATATGTCGCAAGAAAGTTGGGCTGCTGATTGCCATAATAAACGCTTCAACACGGACTGGCAATGGTGCAAAGTGGAATTTCCAGCCGGTTACGCGAAGCGTTAAATCGACACTCTCACAGCCAAGCCACCGACAGAGTCGTTTATACAGGCATAAGTTCAGGCCGGATTAGAGGCCTAGACCACCTGGTTCTGAGAAATTTCGGCGCACCCTTATCTGCGTGGGTTTTTTTCATGGCATAATTGCGGCGTAATAATTTCCGAAAATTATTTTTTTGGGTTCTTGAATATAACCATTTAAGGGACAAAATTGAAAATGATAAGACATAAGAACAGGAATATTCAATTTGTCTCAGACGCTTTGGTTCAGCAAATTATCGATGGAAGGAAGAATGCCAGTGTGGTCAGACTGGGAGAGGTCGATCAAGCGGATGGCGATTACGATGATCCGTTAGTAGTGGGGGAGTATTATGATGTGTATGATAGTACTTTAGTTGTGCGTACTGCAATCCGCATCGTCGGTATGGAGTTGTGCCGATGGGATAGAATTCCAGAACGCTTGTGGCGTGGAGAAACCAACTTGAACGCTGATGAATTCAGGAGCGACCACGTGGATTATTTTGAGAATCCCGAACCGAATTTTGAATTCATAGCATATTACTTTGAACAGAGCTGCTAATATTTTACGGCTTCACCGACTCAGTGTTTCGCCTACAGAATAATGAAAGTGCAGAAGAAACAGCCGTATACAATACAGTTGCAAACCGCCCAAAACCGAGTGCACCTGTCGTCTGGGATTCTCCTTTAAAACATTTCACGAAGCGTGGCTTCGAGTTTTCTTGCTCCCAAACACGCCGCTTCGCAGCAATCCGCGCCAACCCCAGCGCCATACACTTCGAGCGCAAACCGTAAGGCGGATAATACAGTAAAAAGGTGGCTATCAGGTGAAAAAATACACATTTCAGTTGTGGGTTTTTGTTCTTTTCCTGACTGCTTGCAGTAGTTTGTTGCCGGCTTCACCTTCTCCGGGCAACCTGGTTAATGTGGGTGGTTACGAGATGTACCTGCACTGTATAGGTACAGGAACGCCAACGGTGATCATGGAAGCGGGATTAAACGATGTCGCAGAGACCTGGTCACTCGTGCAACCCGAAGTGGCAGACTTCACGCGAGTCTGTGCATATGATCGCGCCGGGTTGGGCAAGAGCGACCCTGGTCCTGAACCACGCGATAGTTATCAGATAATCAAAGAACTACATACTCTCCTCAAGAATGCTGGTATTGAAGGACCCTACGTCTTGGTGGGACACTCGCTGGGCGGAATCTACATGCGGTTGTTTGCAGACTTCTACCCTGAGGAGGTCGTCGGCTTGGTGCTCGTGGATAGTGCCCATATTGATGATCCCAAGCGTTGTAAAGATGTATTGCCGCCTGAATCACTGAATGAAAGCGAAAGTCTCAGGTCCATTCGTGAGTATTTGGCGAACCCACTTACGTTCCCCGAAATCCCCGAGCGGATTTTTGCGCCCGGGTCGTTGGGAGACATGCCCCTGGTTGTGCTTTCTGTGCCCAAACAACAACGACCTGATGACCTTCCGGCTGAGTTTCGCGATGCGTTGGATATGATTTGGGTGGATCTGCAGGAGGAGTGGGCTTTGATTTCGACCCGAAGCACGCATATCCTCGTTTACGAAAGCAGCCACTTTATCCAAAAAGACCAACCAGATCAAGTTATCGATGCCATTAAGCAGGTTGTCGAGGATGTACGGCTTGATTCACAGTAGGCTTTTGATGCGCCATAGTTTTTCGAATTTTTATTGTTTATTGAATAATTCCATTGGTTGCACAGTCGCACCAGGTTGCTTTCCATTCCTGATTCGCCGGTGTTCACTCCGTTCGCGCGGATAAGCCGCCCCGAAAAATATTCATCTTCACCTCTCCTACTCGGGAGGCGATAGCATCCCCGAAGGAGGCCGAATCGGATGGGCGGGAACACGTTCCGCCTTGCGGTTCGGGTCCAACCAACCTGGCCGAGCGTTGAACAATTAAGTTTCAAGTTTTTTCAATTGAAGATGGTTTTACTCATTCATATGGCATAATTACAGTGTCATGTAGAACTGCGAATCATTGTTAGCCATTTCGCAAAAAAGCAATAATGGTCTCAAAAGAGGTGATTTATGAATAGCGTCGATAAAGCTACCCAGACACAATTGGAAAATATTCAAACGAAAACGGGGAAAACACTAGACCAGTTATTTGAGATGATTAGAAAAAGTGGCCTGGTGAAACATGGCGAAATTCGAGATATGCTCAAGCAGGAACTTGAGCTTGGATATGGCGATGCAAATGCCCTCGGATTAGCCTACAAAAAGGCATCAGAGGCACCCAAGACCGGGGATACCGATGTCCTCGATGAGATTTATGCAGGTCAAATAACAGACCAACGAGCGATCCACGAGAGATTGATCGCGGATATATCGAAATTCGGAGAATTCGAGATCGCACCGAAAAAGGGATATGTTAGTTTGAGACGCAAAAAACAGTTCGCAACGGTCGGACCAGCTTCCAAGCAGCGTGTAGAGGTGGGGATGAACATGAAGGGCTTGAGTCCGGGCGATCGGTTGCTGGAGATCCCTGCCGGGGGGATGTGTCAGTACAAGGTGTATTTGAGCAGCGTCGATGAAGTGGACGCGAGCTATTGGATTGGTTGCGGCAAGCATTTGAAAGTGCGGGTTAAAATAACCGGAAGCCTGAGTATTCCAAACATTGCTGGCTATTGAAGCCAAGGATTCGGTGGCAATCTCATTCAGTTACCTGCACCTTGGGATGATTCCAGATTGACGGCTTCACCGTCCCCATCCATTGCAGCGCAGGTAACACATATCGTTCGGTAGCTACAACAAGGGTAGTTATCAATTTTTTTGTCAAAAAGCTTAATACCTGACACACTCAAAGGAGATAACAATGGAATACACAAGAGTGGCTGAAAAAGCTGAGTTACCAGCAAACAAGATGATCCTGGTGGTCGTAGGTGGCAAGGAAGTTCTCCTGGCGAATATAGACGGTTCCTTTTATGCCATCGCTAACAAGTGCAGTCATCTTGGGGGTTCATTGGTAAAAGGCACCTTGGAGGGGAGTATTGTTACATGCCCAAGACATGGTGCTAGATTCGATGTTAAGACAGGGCAACCTGTTGCGGATGCGAAGATCGGGTTTGTGAAAATGAAAGTCAAGGGTGAAGAGAGTTATACAGTCAAGGTTGAAGGAACCGACATTTTCGTGAAGATAACCTAAGGAAAAATGGCATATACGTGCACAAATCCTGCCCAACACTGGATACAGTTGGGCAGCGGCTCTGCCGCTTGTGTGCATGTACGATTTGCCTGAATATGCCATAATAGTTTTGGCGTCTCGCTCTTCCCCCACTGCAGCTGAGCGGTGTGTCGGATTTTTGGGCATTTCGCGAAGAGCGGCTTCGAGTTTTGTTGCTATCAAACAGAATCCCAACCCGCCTACACGCAATTATTGCAAACCGTTCGACTTACCAAAAAAAAGAATAAGGATTGAGATGATGAAATTCAAATTTAATAAATTATCTCTTCTTAGTCTTGCGATTACCGTGTGCCTGCTTAACGCGTGCACGCTAGGCACAAAATTACCCTGCCCGGAACCAGGAGAGGAAATCCCAACTCCAGGACCAGGGGATGAATATGTTTCCCTTACGATTCATAACGACATGTGTATGAGCGTTTGTCAAATACTTGTTTCGCCAAATCATTGTGAATACATGGGAGGCATAGACTGGGTAGATGATCATCCTCTCCGCGCAGGAGAGTCGATTTCAAAAGCGGTTCCTCCTGGAAAATATGCAGTTTGGGTGGAATTGTGTTCTGAAGAATTCAGGGCAGATGAGAATATCAATGTTCGTTCTGATTACACTCATCCAATCATTGATGATATTGGGAAAGGAGGAAAACCTCCTTGTGGAACCTCATTGACAATCATCAACAATACCGATGGTCCAATCTGTAGATTATGGATAAGCAACACGGATAGTGCTTACACAAGTTGGAACTGGGTTGGCGCGGAGCATATTCAGCCGGACGAGTCGCTAACCTTCTCGGTTAGATCCGACACTTATATTATCAGGGCTGAAGACTGTGAAGGTAACCCGCTGCGTACCGAGGTGGATGCAAATGTCTCTGGCCACCGGGATTGGACAGTTCCATAAGGACAATTGAATAGTTGGTATGGTTTCCCCCCCCTCCACCCGATAGCCGGTCAAGACGGACGATAGGAGCCGGAGGATCGGAAAAGCTACGGCCAGCTGCGGGCGAACCAAACCGCTGGATAGTTACCAGAAAAGAAAGGATAAAAAATGACATATTACATCAAGCTCTATTTCGTCACTCTTTTTGCATTCTTGGCCATAGATATGGTTTGGCTTGGCCTGGTTGCCCGAAATTTCTATTACGAACAGCTCGGTTTTCTTATGAGTCCTGCCACCAATTGGGTCGCAGCGATGATCTTCTATTTACTTTTCATCGTGGGAATCCTGGTCTTCGTGGTTTTACCAGGACTGAAGGAGAATTCACTCAAAGCAACCATCCTGCGCGCGGCGTTGTTTGGCCTTGTTACCTACGCAACTTATGACCTGACCAATCTTGCCACCTTGAAAGATTGGCCACTTCTTATCACCATTGTCGATATGGCATGGGGAACCGTCCTGACGATTGCGGTAAGTTGTGTTGGATATTACTCAGGTAAACGGCTCAGCTAGAAATTTAATGGCACCTAAAACTACACCCGACCTAATGCACCATCCAGAGGGAGAGGTTATTGGATTGCCAAGATAAAATTAAAACGATCAAAATGTCGAAGGATTTATTTGTAGAGTACGAAAATATTACTTTTAAAACTTTGAAAATTATTGATTGGCTGAGTCCTGGAGCAATACAGCCTAATGAAGCATCCGGCAGACAAGTGAGATTTGCCAAAGCTTACACGCGATTCCCCGGTTCTAAGTTTTCTCTACTCCCGAAGAGAGTCCACGTCCATCCCGCATCGAACTAGTCGTGTATATAAGCTCAGATTACTACCAGTAACCTTACTTGCAATTAATATATTTTTGTGTATAATTAATAATAATCATTATTATTAAATAAATATTATTTATAATTCATCCATGCATGATCCTCAAGTTCGATTCAATGAACTGATCAACGCGTTGAAAGAGCGCGAGTTCCGGCTGACCCCTCAGCGGGTTGAGCTGGTGCGGTTGATCGCCTCCAGCGAAGGTCACCCCAGCGCAGGTCAGTTGTATGCCAACATCCATAACCGGTTTCCCACAATGAGCCACGCCACAGTATATAAAACCCTGGCACTGCTCAAAGAAATGGGTCAGGTGCTCGAAATCGACCTGCGGGACGACAGCCATTACGACGGCAATCGCCCCGAGCCTCATCCCCATTTGATCTGTTCCAAATGTAACCGGATCGTCGATGCAGAACTGGCGATTGACCCAGGAGAGATCCGGAAATTGGAGCACACATCGGGTTTTTCCATCGTCCGCTCACAAATTGCATTCTACGGGGTCTGCCCGGATTGCAGTGATGAAAATCTATAGGGTAAAAGCATATTAAGGTATCGCAAGGTTATTTCGAAAACACTTAACTCAAGGAGGTGAACGTCCCAAAGAAGCAACAAGTATTCAATTTATTATAAGCAATGCAGAAAAGATACCATCATGGACTCATTTTTCATTCGAAATAGTCCACCCTATCAATGAAAATACAACCAGAGAAGATTAAATTAACGAAAGGAGCAAATAAAATGAGCGAAGAAAACAAGTCCCGCGTGCACAATCCCCATGCCGGAGGAGGAACCACCATCCAGGATTGGTGGCCAAATAGGTTGCGGCTCGAGATTCTGCATCAGCACTCCACAAAGTCCAACCCGATGAGCGAGGACTTCAATTACGCAGAAGAGTTCAAGAGCCTCGATCTGGCAGCTGTAAAGAAAGATATTGCTGCGGTAATGACCAACTCACAGGATTGGTGGCCAGCCGATTTTGGAAATTATGGTCCCCTATTCATCCGCATGGCCTGGCACAGCGCGGGAACTTACCGGGTTGGTGATGGCCGCGGCGGTGGCGGCAGAGGGCAGCAGCGTTTCGCGCCGCTGAACAGCTGGCCAGATAATGTCAGCCTGGATAAAGCCCGCCGCCTGCTCTGGCCGGTCAAACAAAAGTACGGCCGGAAGATCTCCTGGGCTGATTTGATGATCCTCACTGGAAATGTGGCTCTCGAAACGATGGGTTTCAAAACCTTCGGTTTTGGAGGAGGCCGCGAGGATGTTTGGGAACCCGACCAGGACGTTTATTGGGGCGCTGAAAATAAGTGGCTGGATGACAAACGCTACAGCGGTAACCGCGACCTTGAAAACCCACTGGCTGCTGTTCAAATGGGTTTGATCTACGTCAATCCTGAGGGGCCCAACAGCAACCCGGATCCGCTGGCAGCCGCGAAGGACATCCGCGAAACATTCGCCCGTATGGCAATGAATGATGAAGAAACCGTTGCTCTTATCGCCGGTGGGCACGCATTTGGGAAGACGCATGGTGCCGGAGATGCCGCCCTGGTGGGGCCTGAACCGGAATCTGCCGATATCGAGGATCAGGGTATCGGCTGGAAGAGTAAATACGGCACTGGAAAGGGTAGCGACGCGATCACCAGCGGTCTGGAAGTCATCTGGACCACCACGCCAACCAAGTGGAGTAGCAATTACTTATGGAATCTATTTGGCTACGAATGGGAGCTGACCAAAAGCCCGGCTGGCGCAAACCAGTGGGTGGCCAAGGGAGCCGGAGCCACAATACCGGATGCGTTCGATGCAACCAAGAAACATGTGCCGACCATGCTAACCACCGATCTGGCACTGCGGTTCGATCCGGAGTATGAAAAGATCTCACGGCGTTTCATGGAGAACCCGGATCAATTCGCCGACATGTTCGCCCGCGCATGGTTCAAGCTGACCCATCGCGATATGGGTCCGCTCGCCCGCTATCTTGGTCCCGAAGTTCCTGCTGAAGAATTGATCTGGCAGGATCCCATCCCGGCAGTCTATCATAAACTGATCGATGAAAAGGAATATTGCTTCCCTCAAGGTAAAAGTCCTGTCATCGGGTTTGTCGGTTTCAGAACTGGTAACCACCGCCTGGGGTGCTGCATCCACCTTCCGCGGCTCCGACAAGCGCGGTGGAGTAAATGGCGCCCGCATTCGCCTGGCACCCCAAAAGAATTGGGAAGTGAACCAGCCGGAAAAGCTGGCGAAAGTGCTCAAAGTTCTGGAAGGCATCCAGGGCGAGTTCAATAAAGCACAAACAGGCGGCAAGAAAATATCGCTGGCGGATCTTATCGTCCTGGCTGGTTGCGCCGGTGTGGAGAAGGCGGCGAAGAATGCCGGTTTCGACGTGACTGTTCCATTTTTGCCTGGACGCATGGACGCCTCACAGGAACAAACAGATGTTGTTTCCTTCGGGGTTCTGGAGCCGAAGGCGGATGGTTTCCGCAACTACCAGAAGACCCGTTTTGCCGTTCCAGCAGAGGAGCTGCTGCTGGATAGAGCGCAATTACTGACCCTGACTGCTCCCGAAATGACGGTGCTGATCGGAGGAATGCGCGTTTTGAATACCAACTATGCAGGATCCAAACACGGCGTTTTCACAAAAAAGACGGAAGCGCTTACCAACGATTTCTTCGTGAACCTGCTGGATATGAGCACGGTGTGGAAAGCCACCTCGGAAGAACGGGAACTTTTTGAGGGGCATGATCGCGCTACTGGCGCGCTCAAATGGACAGCCACCCGGGTTGATCTCATCTTTGGGTCTAACTCCCAGCTGCGGGCGCTATAGCTGAAGTATATGGCTGCATGGATTCGCAGGAGAAATTCGTCCATGACTTCATTGCAGCGTGGAATAAGGTCATGAACCTGGACCGTTTCGACCTCGCTCGAAAGTAAAAGCGGGAAATAGTTTTGAGTAAATACAACTAGAAGACCCCGACAATAATAAATTTCAATGTTGCTGACATCAAAAATGAGTGCACCCTCCAGCTTGGAGGGTGCTTCTTTATTGTACAATCATACTGGAGGGGTATGAAAAAGGTACCCGGAAAATCTCTCCGGAAAAATCCTTAGTGAAAAGCGAGAAGTTGGATTTTTTGCGATTCATACCATCAAAAATGATCAAATCCGAGAACCCCAACCCATGAAGCATGATTTTTCACGGGTGCACCCCGACCTGCGACCGTTCGCCCAAAGAACTCCGGCGTTTCTATTCAGCCATAAATATCTCTGGCTCACCAAATTATTGACCGGCCTCACCCCGGCGCTGCGTTCGCCGGAAGATATCGTAATTCAAAACCGATTTATCTCCTCCGGTGATCAGGAGGAAAAGATCAAGGTCAGGTTCTACCGGTCAAAATCTGTAAATGCGCCCACCCCTGCGTTGATCTGGATGCACGGGGGCGGGTACGTGATGGGAAAGCCGGAAATGGACGATTGGCGCTGTGTCGGGTATGCCCGGGAGGCAGGGATCACGGTGGTTTCCGTCGATTATCGCCTCGCGCCAAAACATCCGTTTCCTGCGGGGATGATTGGATTGCCACGCAGCGCTTACATGGGTGGATTCTCATTCCCAGGAGCTTGGCGTCGACCCGACACGGATCGCGGTTGGGGGAGCCAGCGCCGGAGGAGGGTTGGCGGCAGCCCTGGCGCAGATAGCGCTCGACCGGCAGATGGTCACGCCGGTTTTTCAATTGCTTGTTTATCCCATGCTGGATGACCGCTCCGCGCTGCGGGAGGACCTGGACGACAGCGATAACATCACCTGGAACCAGGAAAACAACCGTTACGGGTGGGAATCGTACCTGGGGAAGAAATGCGGATCGGAAGACCTGCCCGCTTATTCCGTGCCTGCCCGCCGGGCGGATCTTTCCGGGTTGCCGCCCGCATGGATCGTCGTGGGCAGCCTGGATATCTTTCATGACGAAGATGTGGACTACGGGAACAGGTTGAGGGCTTGCGGTGTGGATTGCACTTCTCACCTTGTTTCCCGCGCTTTTCACGGTTTTGATGTTTTCGATCCAGAAATTGGGATCGTACGAGAATTTTGGAATTCACAGTTGATCGCGCTGAAAAATAACTTGTTAGCATAGAATATTTAAATAGGACTTAACCCTGACAATTAACCTAACAGGACCTTACGATGAAAGCAATCATTTGCACTGCCTATGGTTCTCCAGATGTCCTTCAATTGCAGGAGGTGGAAAAACCGCAACCAAAAGCTGACCAAACCCTCATTCGCGTTCATGCCACGACGGTTTCCAGGGCGGATCTCGAGATCAGGAGCTTCCGCTTTTCCGGTTTGATAGCACTGCCCCTGCGTTTGTATTTTGGCGTGTTCAAACCCCGGGTGCGTATTCTGGGGGAGGATTTTGCCGGGGTGGTGGAGGCGGTCGGTAAAAACGCGACCTCATTTGCCGTTGGCGACCGGGTCTGCGGAACCAGCGGGATCGGGCTGGGTGCATATGCGGAATACATCTGCGTGGGCGGTGCGAACGCAACGAGCGTCCTGGCAAAAATTCCACCCGGTATGGATTTTTCGGAAGCCGCTGCCATTCCCTACGGGGGATTGGAAGCACTTGGCTTTCTGCGCAAGGGAAATATCCAGAAGGGGCAAAAGATCCTCATCATCGGCGCGGGGGGGAGCTTTGGCACCTACGCGGTTCAACTGGCGAAATACTTCGGTGCGGAGGTAACCGCCGTGGATAGCGCGGGAAAGCAGGAGATGCTGCGCGCCATCGGCGCTGATCACGTCATCGATTACACAAAGCAGGATTACGCCAATATGGGCGAGGTATATGACCTGGTGTTCGATGTTGTCTGCAAGATCCCGCTCGAAGAGCATCTGCGCCTTCTCCGCCCGGGGGGTACCTGTTTGCTCGCCAATCCACAGAACGACCATTTCTGGAAAGGAATGCAGGCGAACAGAAAGAAGGATAAAAAAGTTGTCTTCGGGGTGGATAGCGGTTCTGAGGAGAGTTTAAAATTCCTCCTGGATCTGATCGCAACCGATAAGATAAAGCCGATCATCGACCGAACTTTCACTCTTGAAGAAATGATTGAAGCGCATCGCTACGCGGAAACGGAACAGAAAAAAGGCAACATCGTGATCAATGTAAGGGAGGAAAAAATGATCGGTAACAGCATGTTCAACAACAGATAGGGAATAAACTTATGGGAAACCTCCAAGAGCATATGAACGAATATCGGGAGCAGCTCCAAAAAGGAGAGATCCAGCAAGCCTACCGTGGCTTGATGGATTACATGCTAACCTTGAGGGCAAATTTCCAGAAGAACCATCCTGAATTCGAAGTCCAGGGGAATATCTATTTCGGCTATATGGATATGACCTATTTTGCCCTCTTCCCGGAACCTCTTATACAAAGGAAGTTAAAGATTGCGGTGGTATTCCTGCACGAAGCCTTCCGGTTCGAGGTTTGGCTATCAGGAGCAAACAGGCAGGTCCAGGTGGACCATTCGAACCTGATTCGTATGAATGGGTGGAACATGTACCCCATCACTGCTGATCCGAAAGTCAGCGATTCCATTTTGGAATATATCCTGGTGGCAGAACCTGATTTTGGAGATTTGGAAGAACTCACGAAAAAGATCGAGAGTGGCACGGTCAAATTTATTAACGAGATCCAGGATTTCTTCACCACTCAAAGAGAATATGAAAATTCCAGGAGATAGAAAGGATCATTTTCAACCAACCGGTTTTCTCGCGGCTCCAGCCTCCAGCGAGGGACCGGGTGTGCTTGTTCTGCATGCCTGGTGGGGCCTAAACGATACGATCAAGGATTTCTGCACCCGCCTGGCGGGGGAAGGTTTCACCGCCTTTGCACCGGATCTTTATCACGGGAAACTCGCAACCACCATCCCGGAGGCGGAAGCGTTTCGGGATGCGCTGGATTGGAAAGCATCCATCCCCGAGGTCAGCACCGCGGCAAAATTCCTGCAGGAACGCAGCGGGGAGCCAGCGAAACGCTTGGCTGTGATTGGGTTCTCGCTGGGGGCGTTCTTTGCCCTGAATCTTTCCACCACCGATCCGGAGCGTGTGAATAAGGTGATCGTTTTCTATGGCACCGGACCAGCGGATTTCACGAAATCCAGGGCATCTTACCAGGGTCACTTTGCCGAAAACGACCCGTTTGAACCGGATTCCGAGATTTCTGGGCTGGAGAAAAGCTTAACCGAAGCTGGTCGGCCGACCACTTTCTACCGCTACGCGGGAACCGGGCACTGGTTCTTTGAACCGGACCGAGTGGATGCATACAACCCTGAAAAGGCGAAACTTGCCTGGGAGCGGATGGTGAGTTTTCTTAAAGACACACCCCGAGGTTAAGTTTGTTCTACTTTGCATTCTTTTCCTCCTTTTTTGAGGATGTGGAAAACTTCTTTAAGTCGCTAACTGCCAAAACCGGCGCAAAGGTAACAACTCTTGCGCAATCAGCTTGAAGCTTTCAGTGTCGAGCGGATATAATGATTATCAGAAGGTGCATTGGTTCTAAAGTAAAGGAGGGAATAATGACTGGATTGGTAAAGATCTCCATCATTGCTGCTGTCTGTTTATTGATTGCCGGTTGTAACCAGTCTGCACCGGAGGGGGAGATTCCTCCGCCACCACTCTCACCGGAAGAGCAAGTATTACCCACCCTGCCGATCGATCTTAGCAAATCCCAGGCCACCTTGACGATAATCCGTTCCTTGCATGTCCCATTGGGTAATGTCACCATAACCGCGGCGATTCCATTGTTATTTTTCATCAATGAGAAGAACCCCGAAGATTCCGTGATCCTTTCTGGTACAGGACAGGGCACTGCAACACTTAATGGGGTCGCCATGGGAACCGGAGGAAGTTATACAGTAGAAGGAGACTGGCCTGTGGATTATGATGTCAGGGGATCTTTAACTCCCAGTCGAGAGGTTTGTAAGATCAACCTCAGTGTGGACGAAATCCTTCTCCTTTCCAAGGAGGTCATCGTTCACGCGGGGCCGTTGGGGGATATCCCCATGTCCGGGGGCATGGATGAATTTACTACTTTCACAGAATTAAAATTTACCGAGATAGACTCGAGTGTGACAATAGACAGCGGAACCATGCAGAGCACGTTCTCGATAGATGATTGGTGCATGCCGGAATCCACGTACTGCACTTACGGCTGCGCTCCTTAGATTTTCTAGATGTAAGTGGTATCATAAGAGAAGAAATCGCCACCCTGAGGCGAAGTGCCCGGGGTTGCGTTTTTTTATTGAAAGGAGCAAAGAATGAGTGAATATGTGTATTCCCACCCAGAGTTGAAGATCACTGCGATCCTCTATGCAAATAACCCCAACGTGGTTGCGTATTTGAAAGAGACAGGAAATCTCCCGGAGGATATCCCGAATGGAGGATTCCCCACCGGAATGCGAGTGATTATTGAACGGCGTGGGATGGATCCGGAGCTGCGCGAAGATGAGCAATTAGTCTATGAAGCCATTCTGCGGGAAAACAGGCTCCCAGGGGGAGCGGTGAGGATGGTTGCGGAACCTCCCGAGAAAATGAAAATGGCGAAATGACTTTTCAGATGGAAGGTCTCCTCGCGATCACCATGATCTCCATCTCATCCAGGAAGGGCGGGTCGAGCCGCCAGTTCCCTGCCGTGCCGCCGGAAATGACATCCACCTGGTATCCCACCTGCCGCAGCATCAGGCGCAGCTCGGTGGGAATGTAGGACCGCTCGCGGGTGGGGATACTCTGCTTGCCCGCGGGAGTATCGATCTCGGTTCTCCCGTTTTCCACCATGTTGAAAGGGTCCAGGCTGCCGGAACGGATATCCGTATCGCTGTAGGAGCGGATAACGCGCATACCATTTAATACCGTAAAGAGAACCGGGGCACCCGGTTTCAGTGCGGCAAAGATCCTGGCGAAGACCTGCACATCGCGATCGAAGGTATCCTCCAGGCTGAGGAGGGAAAGCGCACCCTCACAGACTGAATAGGCCGCGTCGTAGGGGCTGGAGGCAACAAAATCCTGGGCGGGGCTGCGCACCCATTCGATATTCACCCCGGCTCCAGTGGCTGCCTTTCTCGCTTCGTTTAGCATTCCGTTGCTGATATCGATCCCGGTCACCCTGTACCCGCGCCTGGCAAGCTCCACTGCGTGGCGGCCTGTGCCGCAGCCCACGTCCAGCACCCGCATCCCGGGGGTGAGATGCAGGTTCTCGATCAAAAAATCCACTTCGGCGAGGGTGGCTTTGACGAAAACTTCGTCCATGTAGCGGGGAGCGAAATTATCAAAAAAGGTCTGCCAGTTATGAGGGGACATAAAATTATTCCTTTCCATAGATTGTATACCCGTACTCACCTGCCGGGGGATAGTCTGGTAGGATTATTGCCGACCCCTTTCAAGATGAAAGGATTTCCATTCTTGAAATTCCCACGGTTTGGCATATAGTAATAATTATCGGATTGTCTCATCCCCCACCAAACGTTCTGCAAGGAGGAAAGAATGAACGATCTATGGCTGGCACTTTACTGGACGGGACCAATCGGCACAGGGTTCTTCCTGGCATGCCTGGGAATTCTCTTCTGGGGCATCAGCAAGCTGACGACCAACAAAGATAAGAAATAAGTTCGCCTTCCCCGGCGAGAAATCAGTATTGCATCCTACCGTCGGGGCAGGCTGAAGAAAATTCCGGGTTCAAAACCCACGGATCTGGTGGGTATTTTTAGTTTTCCTCAACCATCTGGATTTATCCAAGACAATCCAAAAGGCTAATCGCTGCTACTGAATGAAGAGGTCGTTTCGATCAGGCGATAAATGCGAAAATCTGCCAGGTGTGGAAAAGGTATGCAATAATCAGGGGTATATATGATGATTTCTCCTTTTACAGTTTCACCTGCCGATATATCCGAGGTGATCCAAATCCTGTCCACGAGGTTGAGGGAGGATTATGTATTTCCGGATGTCGCCGAGAAGATATGCGATGACCTGAAGAAATATTCTGATGGGAATTCTTTCAAAGGTATTACTGAGGGCGAATCCCTGGCAACCATGCTGACCGAATTTTTGCGGGAAGCAACCAACGACAACCACTTGAAGGTGACCTATAAGAAAGATTTGATTCCAGAACATGACGGTTCATTGGGAGAGAACCAGGAATGGCTGGACGAATGGCATAAAAAAGCTCAACTGGATAATTATGGTCTTCACAAAGCGGAAAGATTACCCGGAAATGTCGGGTTCCTGGATATTCGCGAGTTCTACCCCCTGGATTGGGGCGGGGATACTGCCTCGGCAGCGATGAATTTTATTAATGAAACTAAGGAATTGATCATTGATTTACGAAAATGCAGGGGTGGAGATCCGGGAATGGTTTGCTTTCTTCTGACCTTTCTATTCGATGAAGAACGCGTGCACCTGAACGATTTTTACTGGCGGAGAGGGAACACAACCGAACAATACTGGACCCTTCCCGATGTGCCCGGAAAACGATTCAGAGATAAACCGGTTTATATACTAATTAGCGGGGAGACTTTTTCAGGAGGCGAGGAATTCGCCTACGATCTGAAAGCTCTGAAAAGGGCAACCCTAGTTGGGGAAAAGACTGGTGGCGGGGCAAACATAGGCGCTCCTTACCGGTTAACCTCCCATTTTGAAGCCTTTATCCCCGTCGGCCGGCCGGTCAACCCGATCACCGGGACGAACTGGGAAGGCTGGGGGGTCATCCCTGATGTATCTGTTTCAGCGGAGCAGGCATTAAAGGTTGCCTACAAATATGCGCTCAAATCGATCCTGGCAAGCATGGATGAGGAGCCATCCGAGCCGCTCCAATTATTGTTGGAAGAAGCACAAACAGCTCTCAAAGAGATTGAATCAACCATCTAGTTTTTCAATTAAGTTAGTAGAGAGGCGAATAAATGAAAAAGATGTTCCAAAAGCAGGTCAAGAAAAACTGTATTTCTGATCGTTTCAGACGATCAATCGTGCAGTAATTCGTCGGGATTTAAATTCGTGAAGAATTTTTTAGATATACTCAAATATGATCCCATCCCGCCGCTCCTGGCGAGCGGCGATGAGGCATTGATCTACTTCACCTGGCGGGACCTGCTGGGGGAGGATCCCGGGCCTGTGGAGCACCTGTGGAATCTGCCAGGGGCGGTGAAGATCCTCAAAATGCAGCTGCCGGATGGCAGCTGGCCGCGGGCGGGGGAGAACAAGCACCCGGCCATCAACCACGCGCTGATCGAGACCTGGCGGCAGTTCCGCTTCCTGGTGGAGCGCTACGGGATGACCTGTGCTCACCCGCAGGTGAAACGGACAGCTGAGTTCATCTTCACCTGCCAGACCGACGAAGGGGATATCCGCGGGTTCCTGGCCAACCAGTACGCCACCTACTACACCGGCGCGATCATGGCGCTGCTTATCCAGGCTGGCTACGCGGAGGATGCCCGCATCGAAAAGGGCTTCCAGTGGCTGCTGGGCATGCGCCAGGATGACGGCGGCTGGTCCATCCCGATGATCACCCACAAGCTGGACCGGGCCACCCAGTACCGCCTTTCGAGCGAAGTTGCCGAGCCGCTCCAACCTGACCGGACCAAGCCCTTTTCGCACCACTGGACCGGGATGGTCCTGCGCGCCTTTGCTGTCCATCCAACCTACCACCACTTCTGGGAGGCGCGCGCGGCGGGGGAACTGCTGAAATCGCGCTTCTTCCAGCCGGATGCCTACAGCTCCTACCGGGTTACGGGATACTGGCTGCGCTTTGAGCACCCGTTCTGGTGGACGAACCTGCTGACCGCGCTGGATTCCCTGGCGCGCATGGGGTTCTCCGCGCAGGATGGGCAGATCCGGAAAGGGCTCGATTGGCTGCGCGAGCACCAGGAACCGGGCGGGCTGTGGAGGGTATCGTACAAAAACCCAGGGGAGAAGGAGAAGGATACGGCGGAGGGTAGGGAAAGGAAGTTGTGGGTAAGCTATGCGATTTGCAGATTGTTTAGAAGGTTTAATGAGTAGAAGTATTATCGAATAATTGATGAATCAAGAAAAGAGACAATTTATATGTTTTTGTCAGCTTTGATTATCTTTCACGCCTAACCATAGTCCGCATATTCAATAATTTTTCTGAAATGAACTTTTCACAATGAAGCCTCTCGATCAACTTTCCATAATTTGTAAGCATTGCGGGAAAGAGAATCTCTTCGACCAGCCTTACCCTTATCATGCCGGTTTTTCAGACGACGAATTCCTTTACAGCGATTCAGGCGTTTACACCCTGGTCTGGAATATATGTGATCCGGTGTTTGAAGAAATGTTTTCTGAAAAAACCCCATGGACGCTCAGTTCGAGTAACCAGCGAAAATTCGAAAAGCAGCTTCCACCTGCGCCGGATGGCAGCAGCTGGCGTTTCCGCAACCCCGCCCGCTGCGTTCACTGCAAAAAACCAATTTTGGGACCCATGTTGAAATCGATCCATTATCTGGTATACCCTGGCAGCGTTCTTTTGAATCAAAGGCAACCCCCCGGTCTTAGAGACTATTTCAAACCATTTTAAAACCCTCGATTATAATAAAACACTGGTCAGAAAAATGAGCAAAACACCTATGAATTTGCAGCTATCCGTCATTGTCCCCGTCTTCAACGAGGAAAAAACCATCCTTGAAGTATTGGGGGCACTGGAAAAAGCCCTCCCGGCCGGTCACGAGATCATCGTGGTGGATGATGGCTCCGCCGACGGAACCGCCGCGATCGTCGAGAAATACGCCGGCAGACATATATCCGTCCGCCTGATACGCCATCCGCAAAACAAGGGCAAGACAGCTGCCCTGGTGACCGGCTTCGCGGAAAGCGTCGGCGAGATCGTGATCGTGCAGGATGCCGATCTGGAATACGACCCGGCCGAGATCGCCGATGTGATCGCCCCCATTCTTTCCAACCGGGCCGATGTGGTCTACGGCTCGCGCTTCCTCACCCGCCGCGCCTCGCGCGTGCTCTACTATCGCCACTTCCTGGCCAACCGCTTCCTCACCGGGCTATCAAATTTGCTAACCGACCTGAACTTCACCGACGTGGAGACCTGCTACAAGGCCTTCCGCGGGGAGATCATCCGCAATATGATCATCAGCTCCAGCGGCTTTGGTTTTGAGGTGGAGGTGACCGCCAAGATCGCCAAGCTGGGCTGCCGCACGTACGAGGTTCCCATCTCCTATTACGGGCGCACCTACCAGGAGGGCAAGAAGATCGGCTTCAAGGATGGTGTCCACGCACTCTGGTACATCTTCAAGTACAATCTTTTTTCCACCCTGAAGTCATCCTACCGCGTGATTCCAAAGATCGATTAGCCCGTTTTCATTCAACCCATCACGCAAGGATATCCTATAAAACCCCGAAAATTCTACATCCTGGATGTCTTCACCGGTCAGAAATACGCTGGCAACCAGCTGGCGGTCTTCCGCGATGCAGCCGGTATCCCCGGTGAGGAAATGCAGCAAATCGCACGGGAGATCAATTTCTCTGAGACGACCTTTATCCTTTCTGAAGACCGAACGCGAAGGTGGCTACGACGTTCGCATCTTTACCCCCAGGGAGGAGGTACCGTTTGCCGGGCATCCCACCCTGGGGACAGCTTTTCTCATCCGAAATGAGATCCTTGGGTAAGGTGGAGAAGGTTACGCTGAACCTTAAGGTGGGTAAGATCCCGGTCACCTTTGCTGTGGAAGGCTCCGGAGAGATGAAGCAGATGGAACCTGTCTTTGGCACGGCACACGACAAGCGGGAACTGGCCGAGGTTCTTGGGTTGGATAGTGGAGGATATCGATCTGCGATTCCCCATCCAGGAGGTCTCGACGGGGCTGTCGTTCTTCATTGTGCCGCTTAAGGACATCGCAGCTCTGAAGAAGGCGAAAACCAATACCGAAAAGTATTTTGGCCTGATCAAGCATACGGAAGCGAAGGGTATCCTGGTGTTTTGCCCGGAGGCGCATGAGGCGGGGAATGATATCAGCGTGCGCGTTTTTGTCGATTATTACGGCATTCCGGAAGACCCGGCCACCGGCAGCGCCAATGGCTGCCTTGCAGGTTACCTGACCAGGCACCGGTATTTTGGTCAGGATGGTATCAATATCCGCGCCGAGCAGGGTTACGAGATCGGCAGACCTTCGTTGATCCTGCTGAGGGCAGAAAAACGTGGAGATGGGATCGAAGTCTTTGTGGGAGGAAGCGCGGTCATTGTGGCACGGGGAGAGCTACTATAGTTTTGTTCTGACAAAAAACGCCGCGCAATCTGCGCGGCGCTAATGGTACTAATTCTTGATGGGCAAATATAGATCAAAAACATACTTGGCGAAATCCGGTTCCAGCGGGTTTAGCAGCCTCTCCAACCATTGGTGGGAGGCTTCCTGGTAGGAGCTGCGCTCGCGCCACTGCACAAGTTCGACCCCACAATCCGCCGATATTCTCCAGGTTCTCGAAACGGGTGACAGCATAATCCCCGCCTTCGAACATCACAACTTTCAGGTCGCCTTCTGGTTCCACGTCGGAGGGCACTCCTGCCCAGATCTCGTACCCGTAATTCGGGCTGCCGGAGGAAGGCGAAGGGTTGTTGAAACCGTAATGTGGGATCACAGTTCCATAACCTTCCAGGAGTCCCTTTGACCGCAGGAAAGCGGTCATTTTTTCGCCGGCTGCGTTTTCAGGTGAGGAGCCGAAGCCATATGCGCTGATCACACGCATGGGGGGCAGCGTTTCAAGGCGGACATCGAGGTTCTTCCATAATCTCTCCTTTAGATTTTAAGTATTTATTCTTCGAAGAATAATCTCATTTTACGAATAATACATGACATCAATTGTCATTTATTATGCTAGAATATTTGTATTCATTTTTCCCATGCGCGCCGACCGATTGCTTGCCCTTTTAATGCTCTTGCAAACCCGGGGAACCCTGACCGCGGCAGAACTGGCCGCGGAGCTGGAGGTGACCGAGCGTACGATTTACCGGGATGTGATCGCTCTTTCCACGGCAGGCATCCCGGTTTACACCGAGCGCGGACCCGGAGGGGGCATCGCGCTTGTGGAAAATTACCGCACTGATCTCACCGGGCTTCGGCCGGAGGAAGCCAGCGCGCTATCGATGCTGGAAATTCCCGAGCCGTTGATCCGCCTTGGGGTTGGCACGGAATTGAAGACAGCGCTGCTGAAACTCTCTGCGTCCATCCCCTCAGCGGCGCGCGAACAGCAAGCCCGCAGCCGTCAGCGCATCCACCTGGACGCAGCCTGGTGGTTTCAATCAGAGGAACCCACCCCGCAGCTGGGCATTTTACAACAGGCTGTCTGGCAGGATAGGATGGTGCGGACCATCCACAGGGGAGCTTTCGACACACCCGTGGAAATGGTGCTGGCTCCTTACGGGCTGGTGGCCAAGGCAAGCATGTGGCACCTCGTTTATTCCTTCGACGGCATGTATCGCGCCAGAAGGGTATCGCAGATATTGGAGGCTGAGATCCTTCCGCATATCTACAACCGGGATGTGGATTTTGACCTGGCTGGATTCTGGAAGCGTTGGTGCGAGGAATACGAGAACGATCACCTGAGCTTTGAGGTATCCGCGTTGGTTGCGCCGGGACTCGCGGATCGCCTGCGGAGAATCCTTGCCGGAGAGGTTGTGGATATGATTCCAACTCCCCTGGATCAGCTGCGGGAGGGTTGGCAGGTGATGCGGCTCACCTTCGAGAGTTTTGAAGTCGCGCGTACCCGTCTGCTTGGGTTCGGAAGCGCTGTGGAAGTGCTGGAACCCCACGCTCTTCGAGTGAGCATTGCCGATTACGCAGAACAGATCCGCGGCTTGTATCCGAAGCTGACCGGATAATAACATCCCGGGAGGAGGCGACAACCTGATAGAATAGATGCTTGGAGAAGCAAGTATATGGAACAATCCCCGGTCGTTTTCGCTTTTTTACTAACCCTGTTCGCCGGGCTATGCACCGGTATTGGCAGCCTTTTCGGGTTCATGTCCCGAAAATTCAACCCGAAATTCCTGGCCGGGGCGCTGGGTTTTTCCGCCGGCGTGATGATCTACGTGTCCTTCGTGGAGATCCTCTCGAAAGCGCGGATTTCCCTGGTGGAAGGATTCGGCACAAAGCAAGGTTACGTCCTCACAGTTGTTGCGTTCTTTATTGGTATCGCGGTCATCGCACTGATCGACAGGCTGGTGCCCTCAGCGGAAAACCCGCATGAATTGAAATATGCCCACGAAATGGTAGAAGAAGGGGATGAAGCGGCGGCAAAGAAGGGAAGGCTGATCCGCATGGGTGTTTTTTCCGCACTGGCCATCGCGATCCATAACTTCCCCGAAGGATTGGCCACATTCATGGCGGCCCTGGCAAACCCCCAGCTTGGTATCAGCATCGCCGTGGCTATCGCCATCCACAACATCCCGGAGGGCGTGGCGGTTTCCGCGCCGGTGTTCTACGCCACGGGTAGCCGCATGAAAGCATTCACCCTTTCTTTCCTCTCAGGCCTGGCGGAACCCATTGGCGCGTTGATCGGGTTTCTATTACTGCGCCAGGTGGTGAACCCGGCCACTTTTGGAGTGATCTTCGCTGCTGTGGCGGGCATCATGGTTTATATTTCGCTGGATGAACTCCTGCCAACCGCGGAGGAATACGGCCAGCATCACATTGCGATCGGTGGTTTGATCGCCGGGATGCTGGTGATGGCAGTCAGCCTGTTGTTATTCGTTTAACAAGCCCACGTCTTCTTCTGATATAACCCCCATTATTTGGGTGTAGAAAGCGTACACTCCAAACTGTTGGATTCACAAAGGGCACCGATTTCATTCAAAAATTCCTGTGGGAGAACAGTTGAAATACCACTCCCGGGGAGGGGCAGCATGGAGACATACTCCCCTTCCGGGAGCGTTGAGAGAAGTTTCACAAATGCGTCCAGCCCTTGCAGCGCAATGCCTGGATCGGTCACCTCCTCAACAGTTTTCGCGCGGTTGGTACCCAGAAGCAGTGAAAACAACCAGCTGCCTTCCGATTGCCAGGCATACAACTCATATCCTTTCATGGAATGGGCATCCAGGGGAGCGAACACCTCGATCTGCCCCACCATTTCTCCGTTCACTTCCACCTGATAGGTGCCGGGTGGGAATCCATCCAGGCTGACCGATTCTTCGAATGGTTCCAGGATCTGGATGCAGATGGTTTCCGGATTGGTGAGGCTGAACACCTGCACATCGATGATGCCCTCCGCATCCGGGGCAGGAACCACCACCTCCAGTTTGTGACAGGGATCGGGCAGGTTGCCTTTTAATAATAGGCGGTATTGTGGCGGGAAGGATTCGAGGATAAGCAGGTCCGCAGAATCCAGGTAAACAGGGCCTTCGACAAGGTTTTCATTCACTGGTTTTTCCGTGGAGGGGGAGGAAACTGATCCCCCTGCTTGGTTGGATACGGGGGCATCCGGAAGCATAGGGATCACCGTGGGAGGTTCGGATGGAGCAGGATCGATCAACCTGGCGGTACAGGCGGAGGTGAATAGCAGGGTCATCAGGACGGGGATCAAAGTTAGATTTCGCATGGCGGGCTCCTGGAAATTATTATCTGATCATAGGACGCTGGAGAGGTTGGTTTGGTTCCCGCGCCGCAGGGGGGATTGATATAACAAATCGTCAGTATAATTAAAGTTTAGAGACCCCCGGTGGGGTGGGAATTGCAGAATCATCATATTTAACTTAGGAGAGCCATTGATGAAGGAAAACAGCGGGAGTGTTCAGGGCGTTGGCGGCGTAAAACTCTATTACCGAACCTGGCTGCCGGAGAAACCCCCCAGAGGTGTGGTGGCAATCGTGCACGGAGTGGGGGAGCACACAGGCAGATACCAGAACCTGGCAAATGCGCTGGTGCCCGCTGGGTATATCGTCACCGGCTTCGACCAGCGCGGCCACGGACGATCGGAAGGGCAGCGCGGGCACATCATGGCCTGGGAGGAGTACCGCGAGGATATGCGCCTCTACCTGGCGGAGGTTGCCAAGCTTGCCCCGGGGCTTCCATTATTCCTCTACGGGCACAGCATGGGTTCGCTGGTGATGCCGGATTACCTGCTCAATTACCCGGATGGTTTCGCGGGTGCGATCCTATCCGGGACGGCCATCGACCCGAAGGATTCCGCGCCTGCCCACCTGGTGGCGATCGCCCGGGTCATGTCTCGTATCAAGCCAAACTTCTCCATGAAAATTGCTTTGGACGGAAGCTTCCTCTCGCGTGATCCGCAGGTGGCAGCCGCATACAATACCGATCCACTCGTGCATTGGCAGCGGTCGGCGCGCTGGGGGACCGAATTTTTGGACCGCATTACGTGGCTAAAGGAGAACTTTAAGCGGATCGAGCTACCGGTGTTGTTTCTGCACGGGGAGTGCGACCCGGTTGTTTCGGTGGAAGGTGCCCGGCGCATGCATGCGGATATCTGGTCGAAGGATAAGGCCATCCATATCTACCCCGACGGCCTGCACGAACCGCACAACGATATCCAGCACGAACAGGTGGGCGCCGATATCCGCACCTGGCTGGATGCGCATGTGAAATAGCCAGAACGCAGCGTCCCGGGTATATACCCACGGATTACACATCATTTCCAGTGTGGATTTGGGTATAATTCAAGTCCCTGGAGCTTGAAGACTTGAAACCCCTGAAGCGTAACCTGCTCATTGCTTGTGGAATCCTGTGCATCCTGCTTGGATTTATTGGCATCATCCTGCCAGTACTGCCAACCACTCCCTTCCTGCTCCTGGCAGCGTATTGTTTCGCGCGCAGCTCGGAAAGGTTCCATACCTGGCTGGTGACGAACAGCCTTTTCGGTCAATACATTCGGAATTTCCAGGATGGGCGGGGGATTCCCCGCAGGACGAAAGCACTTGCGATCACCATGCTCTGGCTGATGATCGGTATCTCAGCTGTCTTTTTCGTTTCATCCGGGTGGCTGCGGGCAGCTCTGGTTGGGATCGCCATCGGGGTAACCATCCACCTCGTCCGCAGGAAGACCCTTGAATCCGGCACTCTTCCGGTGGTCGCGCTGGCCGATTGCGATGAACCGTAAATCTTCATGGAATCACAACTTGAAAATACCGCTCGTAATAATTGTGCGAATAGATCAACCCCGGATATCCGGGGTTGATCTATTCTTAAAAAAGGGTGATCGGTTATGAACCAAAGTAATCCTGATTATCAAAAGGAAGACCTCACTTACTTCCGCCGCAGAGAGTTGTTGCAGAAGGCGGGTGAATATGCAGCGGAATACCTGGCAGGTATGAGTCAGCGCAGGACTTACCCTTCCGCAGAGGCGATCGATAACCTGGTAGTTTTCGATGAGCCCATGCCACAATTACCTACAGATGGATGGGAGATACTGAAAACGCTGCACCAGTTCGGATCCCCGGCAACAACTGCCTCAGCAGGCGGAAGGTATTTTGGCTTCGTCAACGGGGCCACGCTTCCGGCTGCTCTGGCAGCCCGTTGGCTGGCGGATGCGTGGGACCAGAACGCAGCCATGTTCGCCTCCTCACCGCTGGCTTCACGCCTGGAAACGGTCTGCGAAAAATGGCTGGTCGAACTGCTTGGTTTACCAGCCGGAACCGCGGCCGGTTTCGTCAGCGGGAGCTCCACCGCCACGCTATGCGCACTTGCAGCCGCAAGGGATGATCTCCTTCGGCGGCAGGGTTGGAACACGGCAGAGAAAGGTCTCTTCTCTTCACCGGGTATCCGGGTGATTCTCAGCGAACAGGCGCACGCGACCGTTTTCAAGGCACTCGCCATTCTCGGGTTGGGACGCGCGCGGGTGGAATCGGTGCCCTGCGACACGCAGGGCAGGATGATCACCGCCCGCATGCCTGCCCTGGATGAAACCTGCCTGGTGATCACGCAGGCCGGGAACGTGAACACCGGAGCATTTGACCCGATCGGGGAGATCTGCGCGCTTGCACGGGCAGCTGGAGCGTGGGTACATGTTGACGGAGCCTTTGGGCTGTGGGCGGCTGGCTCGCGGGCAATGCGGCACCTGACCGCAGGAATTGAGATGGCTGATTCCTGGACAGTGGACGCCCACAAAACCCTTAATGCACCCTATGATTGTGGGATCGTGCTCTGCCGGGATCGGCAAGCGCTTCTTTCGGCGATGCAAATCTCCGGCGCATATATCCCTTCCACCGGAGAAAGGGATGGGATGAACTACACCCCGGAGATGTCGCGCCGGGCGCGAGCCGTGGACCTCTGGGCGGCGCTCAAGTCGCTCGGCCGGGAGGGATTGGAAGAACTGGTGGATCGCCTTTGCGGCCTTGCCCTCCGTTTTTCACAGGGGCTTGAGGTAGAAGGGTTCGAGATCCTAAACGAGGTCGTCTTCAACCAGGTACTCGTCCGCTGCGAAACGCCGGACCTGACCCGAAAGACGCTGGAAAACATCCAGCAATCCGGCGACTGTTGGTGCGGCGGGACCACATGGATGGGCGAGCCTGCCATCCGCATCAGCGTCTGTTCGTGGGCTTCGACCGAAAATGATATCGACCGCTCGATCGGAGCATTTGTACAAGGCAGGGCACTGGCAAATCTATGAAAATGGTGTGGATGGTTGTATAATCGGATAAGAAACATCCAATTCACAAGACGAGGCAATTATGTCCATCCGCAGCACGCTCAATCCGGGCATGTATCATGGATGGGGGAAGAAACCACCTTTTTTTGAAGGCTGGTACTTCAAGCTGGTCAGCGCCGATGGCAAACAGAAAGTGGCTGTCATCCCTGGCGTTATCCTTGGCAAGGATGCTCACTCGTTCATCCAGGTATTGGAGGGGGTAAGTGGAAAAACTGCTTATCATACATACCCCTTGGAAGGATTTCAGGCTGACCCGCGGAAATTTGCCTTCCAGGTGGGGAACAATTGTTTCGACGGGCGGGGGATCAGCTTAAACACGGAAAGCAGTGAAGGAAAGATCACAGGTCAGGTTCGCTTTGGCGCACTCAATCCCTGGCCTGTAACCACATTCTCCCCGGGGATCATGGGATGGTATGCCTGGGTTCCGCGGATGGAATGCTACCACGGCGTGTTGAGTTTCGATCATTCCCTTGAAGGAGAGCTGGAGCTCGACGGGGAGGAAATGGATTTCTCTGGTGGGCACGGGTATATTGAAAAGGATTGGGGGCAAGCCTTCCCGGATGCATGGATATGGTTCCAGAGCAATCATTTCAAGGGTGCCAGGGCTTGCATCACAGCCTCGGTTGCGATAATCCCCTGGATGGGTAGCAGCTTCCGCGGTTTCATCGTCGGCTTATGGCTGGATGGCAGCCTGCACCGCTTTGCAACCTATACCGGTGCGAAGATAGAATCCCTGGAAATCATGGATGCAGATGTGAAATGGGTTTTACGCAACAAGACCCACCGGCTGATCCTTAGCCCGCAGAGGGTGGAGGGTGGGTTGCTGCGCGGTCCGAGCCGGGTGGATATGGGACGGCGTGTGCTGGAAACGCTGAAAGCCCGGGTGGAGGTTCGGCTGGAAACGCTGGGAGGCGAACTGGTCTTTGAGGGCACGGGGGAGCACTCCGGGTTGGAGGTGATGGGCGACCTGCCGAGACTGGTAAAGGGATAAGCTGGGTTCAGCCAAACAATAGATCGTTAAGGTTTCCCGGTTTCTATTTTCCGCGCTCCGAACCGCAGTATCTCCTCCTGGGTTGTGAGGAAAACCAACAAAAGATTTCCCCTCACCTATCCCTCATAATGTGTTATACTATTTGTCTTGGCCCGCAGAGGGCTTTCTTTTTCAGGGAATTGTTTTGGTGTGAACGGATGATTGCCCGACAAAGTGTCGGGCTATTTTATTGGCTGTGCGTGCCGATCCGTGAGGAGAGGCAACCCATCGCAAAGTCAAATGGGTAAGTCTGGATCATCAAAACACTCTGGCCACATTTTGATTAGGAGTTTTGATGATCACCGATTTTAATGATTTAAACCTGCAGCCGGAATTGGTGCAGGCAGTTACAGAACTGGGTTTCACTTCCCCCACCCCAATCCAATCCGGGGTCATCCCGCTCATGCTGGATGGCCGCGATATCATCGGACAGGCACAAACCGGCACCGGCAAGACCGCTGCTTTCGCCCTGCCCATGATCCAGAGTATTCAACCCGGGCAGAAGCTGATCCAGGGGTTGGTCCTGGTACCCACCCGGGAGCTGGCCACCCAGGTCGCCGGGGCTATCTCCGAGCTTGGAAGCCACACCAAAGTGAACGTTCTGGCTGTCTATGGCGGGCAGGCATACGGCTCCCAGATGGGCCAACTCCGCCGCGGAGTGGATATTGTGGTGGGGACCCCCGGCCGCTTGCTGGACCTGATCTACCGCTCGGTGCTTGATCTAGGCGGCATCCGCACGGTTGTGCTGGATGAAGCGGATGAAATGCTCAGCATGGGTTTCATTGAGGATATCGAATCCATCCTTTCCAATACCCCAACAGGACACCAGACCGCCCTCTTTTCTGCCACTCTTCCTGCCGCAATCAGAAGCCTGGCCGAAAAATACATGCACGAACCACAGCAGGTGAATATCCAGCGCGAGCAGGTGACGGTGGACGCAATAGAACAGCGCTATTACCTGGTGAGCACGCATGAAAAAGCCGCTGCCCTCACTCGTCTTTTCGAGGTGGAGGATATCACCAGCGCATTGATCTTTGTCCGCACCCGGGCAGAAACGACCACCCTGGCTGCGGAGCTCTCCGCCCGCGGTTTTCCGGCGGAAGCCTTGAGCGGCGACTTGATCCAGGAAGCCCGCGAAAGAACTCTGAACCGGTTCCGCCAGGGACAGGTGCAGGTGCTGGTGGCAACTGACGTGGCCGCGCGGGGATTGGATATCGACAACATTTCGCATGTGTTTAATTTCCAGCTTCCGGATGATCCTGAGATCTACGTCCATCGCATCGGGCGCACCGGGCGGGCGGGGAAGACCGGAATTGCAATCACCTTAGTTTCCGCCTCCGAGCGCCGGCGCCTTGGAAGGGTGGAGGCTTTCACCCGTAAAAAGATCCAAATGGCCAGCCTGCCGACGGAGGAAGATATCCGCGTCAAGCGGGAAGCCAGCCTGACCGGTAAACTGTTGATCTGGCTAAAACGAGGGCGATTCACCCGCGAGCGCGAGCTGGTGGAACAGATGATAGCGGAAGGGTACGATCCCCTGGATATTGCTGCGGCTGCATTAAAGGTAGCCCGTGGAGAGGAAAAACAACGACCCATCCATCCCGTCACCGTAATGGTGGAGAGCAACCCTCACACCGAAAAACGGGGATATGAGCGCAAATCCAACCAGGAACGCTTAGGGGAGAACTCGCACGAGAATGGGATGGTGCGGCTTAAAATGAAAATGGGCAGGCAGCATGGATTGAGCCCGAACGAGATCGTGGGGTTGATCGCCTCGCGGGCGGAGATCCCCGGGAATGTCATCGGGAAGATCAGCATCCAGGACAGCCGCTCCTACGTGGATATCCCCGAGGAAATGGTGCCCCAGGTACTGGCAAGGACGCGAGATGCCCGCATCCGCCGGCTGCCTATGGAGCTGCAGTTGGCATGACCCTTCCATAATCTGGAAGAAAATCTCCGAAATTATGATCTTGGGATATATCCCCTATTCATATTGAATGCGTGTCCTTTTCGGATGCGCATTTCGTTTTCTACTCTGACTCTCAGGCGGAGAGCAGTGAATTTCGTGAAAGAGAAGGGTCTTCGGTTCGGCTTAAGCGGTATTGACAATTAGACCGGGTTCGGATTCAATAGATAAAATGGATTCAACCCCCCGCTGGATACCAATTCTATTCGGCACCGTCATGATACTAATGGCGCTGATCATCCTCGGCGCTTTCTACGGATATATCCCGGCTGAAGGGGAGTTCACGGCACCGCCGGTCATCATCCTCAGCATTTGCATCTGCCTCCTGGCGGCTGGCCTGGCGATCTTGATCCCACCGGGAGCACCCGCCATCCTGCGCACAGCTCTGGGAATCATCACATTTATCACCCTGGCAGCGGTGTGCAACTGGACAGCTTTCGCGCCGGAGGTCACTTACACCTCATCCACATCCATCGGACCTTTCTCATTTGAAGGGGAAGACCAGGTGGGTGGGAGGATAGTGTTCGGACTGGTTGCCATCGTGGTGGATATCATTCTGGTTTCTTCCCTGGTCATCTGGCTGAAGAGGCTTACCCGTAAATAATCCTGTCAGGAAAATTCACTATTGCTGTTTTTAGGACTTGACTTTTTATTTTTCTGTGCAATGCTTAATTGAGATGATTAATTCCTAAGGGCGAATGTGTTTCTCCAGTCGATTTAAATAGTTAAATTGGAGGACTTATGAAACATACTGATGGCAAGTTCAAGGGTGTTCGTGGAGCGAACATTTACTACCAGGGATGGATACCCGATGGGGAGGTTAAAGCTGTGCTTTTCCTTGTTCACGGGTTGGGAGAACACTGCTGCCGTATTTTTGCTATAATCAATTGGTTCCAAATTCCACCCAACTTTCAATTGGGTCACTTTCGGGCTGGTAGCCATCGCGGTGGATATCATCCTGATTTCCTCAATAATCCTATAGTTGCACAAACTCACCCAAAATTGATCCCTCTTTTCATTATTGCGTGAAGACTTGACTTCTCTCTTCTGCCAGACAAGGAAAACCATCATGCAAAAAATGCTGATTTGCTGATGTGAGGCTTGATCATTTGCTTTAAGATCAATTCAAGAAATCAGGGTGCAAAATTGGGTTCGATCTCTCCCACGGAGCTATCAAACGTGAACTCCAGGGTACCGGATGCGGAGATTTGGTCTTTCAGGGTCTGATAGAGACCTCCAGCACCATCTCTCAACGTGCCCGAGAGGCTGATTACGGACCCGGTTTGCGTGGTGCCCACCACGCGGAAAAGCCCCCTGCCGCCGCCTGGACAATCGTGGAACTTAAGGGTCCCCACCACCTGGTCGGAGGAGAGATCCTTCATCAGGTCCAATGACCAGCGGTAGGCATAGGCGCCTTCAGCTTCGTCGCAGGCTACCCCATGCCAAGCTCCGACAACATTTGGAGGGATAGCCCCTTCCGTTGCTGTCGGGACAGTTGGGGTGGCTTGCGCTTTGGTGGGTTGAGGTGTTTTTGGAGTGCGGGTTGGACGCGGGGTGCGGGTATTGAAGAGCTGACCTTCCACCCTCCATGCGCGCTGGTCCAGGCGGATCAAGTTGTAAGCCCGCTCTCCAAAGAAGGGGCCGAGCCGGTCCATGAACTGGTTCTTGATGATCTCAAGCTGGCGGTTCAGGGCAACATCAAACGCGTATCGAATAGGGTTCGCCAGGAATGCCCTGATCTCTTGGATATATGCTTCGAATCGTGTTTTGATACTCTCGGCGATATTTCGGATCGCAAAATCCAGCACCTGGCCTATCGCGCGGGTAAAACCCTTGATCCCCCGGCTGATGGCGGGAAAGAACCTATGCCTGCGCCGCCATTCCGCCCTTGCCTGCTCTAATTTATCCGCCGCAGCAAGATGTTCCTGTGCTTTGCCGGTCCACTTCTCGTAGAGGATCTGATTTCCAGACCTTTCAGCGGCAGCTGCAAGCCGCTGGTACTCCAGGGCCAGCGCTTTTTGCTGATTCAACTGCTCCAGGGTAGTGAGGAGTCTGGGATCGAAAAACAACGATGCTATTTCGGGTGAGGAACCGGAATTCGAAGCGGTGATCACCGGCGGTGTGTAGAGGTCGAGCAGCCCCCGGGAGGTGATCATCATCAGATGCGCCTGGTCGAAACTGGTTTGCCCGGGAGGATTGATGAGCGGAAAATTGCAGGCAGAGAAGGTCATCCCGATCAGCGTGACCAGTGAGACCATAATGTAAACGGTTCGCTGCCGCTTCATACTATTCCTCCCCCTCTTTCATGCTGATCGTCTCCACATAGACAAGACGGTCATTGACTGTTCCAAAGGTCAGGCCAGGCGCATAATACAAGCTCCCGTTATCGATCAACTCTTCTTCCAGGGGCAATTCGAAATAATCCTTGATGGCGGCGGAAGCAAGGATCGATTTGAGGCTGGCATACGCCGTGAACTGATCGGGTTGGTACGGCAGGGGTACCCAGGAGGTGGGTGGATCGGGGATGGTCTCCTGGTTTACCAGGATGCCTTCATAAAAGGTCAGTGCGATTCCGTCGTTGTAATACCTCCAAATTTCATCCCTCACCTCGCCGGTGAAATCCGGGGAGAATTCCTCCTTGTAGAAGGTTATTGTGAAGGAATCGGGGTAACCGTATTTTGTAACCGCTGAATTCTGATCGGGGGTAAGGGTATAGGTTGTTGCAGCAGAGGGATCGGTGTAAGCACCTTCAACCAGCTTGGGACTACCCAGATATTCCTGGTAACCGAGGTACAGGATCAGTCCAAGTGCGCCGCAAAGAATCAACCCGGTGATGAGGGCAATCAGTAAAACAGTTTTCCCGGCGGATTTGCGTTTCGGCGCTGAGGATGCGAATTCGATTTCAGGAGCTTGCATGGTTTGCCTTCACCCTTCCTTCATTTGCAAACCGGACCCAACATATCCAAGAGAGCAATTTGTATCCTAACCTAAATGTATATTTATTATAGCAAGTGGTAAAAAATAATAAATAGTCAATAAATCAAGATGGTTGAAGCTGTATTTCGAATTTGCTATACTGATTGAAGTCTACCGGTCGGAAAAGTACCATTTTAGGAGGGATTTTAATTACACGATCTCGTTTTCTCAAATTGGGCATTCCCGTTTTTTTCCTGTACCTGGCAATTGCTGCCTGCGGGTTCAGTTCTTCCAAGTCCGATACAGGTAATCCTTCAAACCTTCCGAATTCGGGTCAGGAATTGGATCCCATCGCAGCGAATGGACCGGGGTTTGGCAGGAGTGACCCGATTCCCTTGGGAACTCAGATCTCCATTCCGGGATGGGATGTGGAAGTGAGGGAATTCCTCCGCGGAGCTGATGCATTGAAGGTCATCAACACAGCGGACTGGCAGGCAGAGCCCTTACCGGAGGATCAGGAATATGCCCTGGCAAAGGTTTTCGTCCGCAACACTGCCCTGGATGAATCCCCGCACAGCCTGGGGATCTCCGAGTTATTCATTACCGGGGATCAATACCTGGCGCATGGAGACACGATGGACGGCTGGCCGCAGCCTGAATTCCTGTTTGAAGATATGTATACTGCGGAAACCGTGGAGGGATGGGTGGATGCCGTGGTTCCGAAAAACGAGCAGAATTTGGAGCTTGTGCTGGATTTGGAGAAAGATGACAACCGCTATACCCGATTCTTTGCCCTGGAAAAGGCTGCCTCCATATCCCTCCCCGAGGAATTTTCGAAGCTGCATCCAAATGACCTAGGTTCGTCGATGGAATCCCCCGCGGGAATTGGCGATGTGGTGATCACTCCGGACTGGGAGGTGACTCTTCTGGAAAGCATCAAGGGTAAAGATGCGGAAAATATATTAACCAAAGATAACCCGAATTACCAGGTTCCTGAAAGCGGTACGGAACGAGTTCTACTAAAAGTTCACCTGAAATACCTGAGCCAGAAGGATATCCCTGTCTGGATCGGGTCCGATCAATTCAGGGCATTGGATAGTTCCGGCTACAGCGTTCAGGGAAACTGGATCTATACCCCGCAGGACCGTGAGTGGATCGGGAACACGGTGCTGCCAGGTGCCGATTTGGAATGCTGGGTTGCGGTCACGGTACCGGAGGGTGCGGGAGAAGCTCTCATTTCGTTCGACCCGGATATCAACACACCGGGATCCCCCGATCAAGACCTTCGTTATTTCCAGTTGAAATGATCGATCTTCGTTTGAAGGATTAATTAGCCAGACCACTCGCCGTGCTATCTCAGACCCTGCGCGGGCGGAGGTGATTCCCGTGAGTGTTGTGGAATCATTGGTACAATCAATTAGGTACCCTCCAGGAAACGATCCTACCATACCAATAGAATGAGGCAGAAATATCATGGAACAAGCCCCAAAATTCCCCTACCCTTTCATCGATAAGATCATTGTTTCCGAGGAGGAAATCAAAAACCGGGTAGAAGCACTCGGCAGGCAGATAGCGGGTGATTACAAGGATTCGAAGAACCTGCTGCTCCTCGGTTTGCTGCGCGGAAGCGTCGTCTTCATTACGGATCTGATGCGAAATGTTCACCTGCCGATGACGATGGATTTTATGTCGGTCTCCTCCTATTCCGGTACTGAATCCAGCGGATTCGTGCGTATCGATTCCGATCACAAGACCAACATCATGGGCTGGGATGTCATCCTGGTGGATGACATCATCGACACAGGCTATACCGTGTTCACGGTATCAAAATTACTCCAGGACCGAAAACCGCGCAGCCTGAAGGTGTGCGCTTTGCTGGATAAGGAAGAGCGGCACAAAGTGGACCTGAAGATCGATTATTACGGGTTCAAGATTCCGGATTACTTCGTGGTCGGTTACGGGTTGGATATCGATGAGAAAGGCCGCAACTTGCCCTATATCGCCTCGGTCGACCTCGCTAAATACCAGGAAACCAGCTGACCATGCCCATCACCATCGTGGTCGGGATGCAATGGGGGGATGAGGGCAAGGGCAGGGTGGTGGACCTGTTTTCGGAAAACGCGGATATCGTCGCCCGTTTTAATGGGGGGGATAACGCCGGGCACACGGTCACCGTCGGGAGCGAGATCTTTAAACTGCACCTGATCCCCTCGGGGATCATTCACCCGCACACCGTCTGCGTGCTGGGGAACGGCGTGGTGCTCAACCCAGCCACTCTTTTGGAGGAAATGGAAATGCTCCGAAAGGCGGAAATTGCTATCACCCCCGAAAGGCTGTGGATATCCGACAGCGTCCACCTGATCACCCCGGCGCACCGCCTTCTGGACTGCGCCTGGGAAGCCGCACTTGGAAAAGCCCAGATCGGAACCACGGGCAGGGGTATTGGCCCGGCTTATATGGATAAGACCTCACGAAAGGGGCTTCGCTGCGGTGATCTGCTCCACGTGGAATCCTTCCCCGAAAAAGTGCGGAAGCATTTCGAGGATGCGTCTGAACAATTGACAGCCCTCTATCACCAGCCTGCGGTGGATACCGCGCTGCTCGCAGATGAATTCATCACCCAGGCAATCCAACTGATTCCTTTCATCCGCCCGGTGGGTGCCCGCATCCGCGAGGCGCTTTCACAAGGGCAGTACATCCTTGCGGAAGGGGCGCAGGGGACACTACTGGACCTCGACCAGGGCAGCTATCCTTTCGTGACCAGCTCCTGCACCACCGCTGCGGGGGTATTCAGCGGACTGGGGATCGGCATCTGCCCGATAGAACGCGTGGTAGGGATCACCAAAGCCTTCCAGACTCGGGTGGGTGGAGGACCTTTCCCGACCGAGCAGCAGGGAGATACCGCTGTGTTCCTGCGTGGGACGGGGGCAAACCCGTGGGATGAATTTGGCACCACCACCGGCAGGCCCAGGCGGGTAGGTTGGCTGGACTTGGTGCTGCAAAAATACGCGATCGAAATAAACGGAGCGACAGAGCTGTTCCTTACGAAACTTGATATCCTTTCCGGGCTGGAAGAAATCCACGTTTGCACAGGGTATCACCGGGGGGGTGCTGCCATACAAAAGGCGGAATTTTCCGCAGAAGCACGATTACTGGAACAGTGCGAACCGGTGTATGAATCAGTGCCAGGCTGGCAGGAGGATCTGCGACCGGTGCGGAAATGGGAGGAGCTTCCTGACCGGGCAGCGGCTTATGTCAAATTCATCGAGGATTCCTGCGGGATCCCAGTTACCCACATCTCCGTGGGTCCCGAACGATCCGCGGTGATTACCAGGGATTGAATCGATATGAATGATCCGAAAAACTATCAAAGCCCTTTCAGCTGGCGCTATGGGTCCCCGGAAATGCGCAGAGTGTGGAGCGAGGAGAACAAACGGCTCAGCTGGCGCAGGTTGTGGGTGGCACTGGCTGAGGCGGAGAGTGACTGGAACCTGGTCACCCGCGCACAGGTTGAGGATTTAAAAGCCCATGCAGGGGAGATTGACCTGCCAAGGTCACTTGAGATCGAGGCATCGGTGAGGCACGACCTGGTGGCTGAGATACACGTTTATGCCTCGCAATGTCCCACTGGTGGGGGGATCATCCACCTGGGTGCCACTTCTATGGACATTAAAGATAACGCGGATGCTCTGCTGATCCGCGATTCGCTCGAAATTCTCATAGGCAAACTATCAAATTTGCTGGGTGTTTTTGCGCCATTGATCGAAAGGACAGCCAGCCTACCGGTTATGGCTTTCACCCATATGCAGCCGGCCGAGCCGACCACCCTGGGTTATCGCCTGGCGGGCACTGCCCAGGATCTGATTGCCGAATATCGCTCGCTGATGGCGCTGCGGGAGGGACTCAAGGGTAAGGGGTTTAAAGGCGCAGTCGGGAACGCAGCCGCTTTTGTGGAAATGCTGGGCGAGAGGGAGTTTGAGGAACTAGAATCCCGGATCAGCGAGATGATCGGGCTGCCCTTCTTCCCGGTCGCAACTCAGACCTACCCGCGGCGGCAGGATTACCAGGTGCTTTCCGCAGTGGCCAGCCTGGCGGGCTGCCTGGCGAAATTCGCCCTGGATGTGCGCTTTCTCCAATCCCAACCGATCGGGGAAGATCGCCGAACCGTTTGGAGAAAAACAGGTGGGCTCCTCGGCCATGCCGTTCAAACGCAATCCGGTGGAAGCGGAAAAGATCGACTCTCTGGCCAGGTACGTTTCAGCGTTGCCGCTTGTTGCCTGGCAAAACACGGCTGGTTCTGTGCTGGAAAGGACGCTGGATGACTCTGCAAACCGGCGGACCATCCTTCCCGAGGCGTTCCTGGCACTGGATGAAATGATCGCCTGTACAATCAGGATCGTAGAGGGACTGACAATCCGTGAAGAAGCCATCCAGCGGACGATCGATGCCTATGGTCCATTTGCTGGAACAGAAAGGCTGTTGACGGTGCTGACCAGGAAAGGGGCAGACCGGCAAAAAGTGCACGAAATCCTGCGGGGGCTCAGCCTTGGAGCCTGGGGAGAAGTTGAAATGGGGAGGCCCAATCCGCTGGTGGACCTGATCTGTGCGGACGCATTGATCGGAGAATACCTCACGGATGGAGAGATACGCGAGCTAATGAAACCCGGTGGTTATTTCGGTATCGCAGATAAGCGGGCTCTGGCAATCGCAGCGGAAATACGCTTCCTAATTCCTGCGAAATAATCCATAAGAGGAAAAAGGACGGCGGGTTCGCCGGGAAGCGTTATTCACCCTGGCGGATCTCCAACACCGTGTGCTTTTGTTTTTTCGTTCCCCCGGAAAGCCCGAAAAGTTTTTTCATAAAACCGTATTTCTTATCCAGGAGCTTATCCACTCTGCGACCGGTCTCCTCATCAGGTAATTCGCGCGCTAAGGCGGGGAACCACTCTCCGACAGGGGTGCCATCCATTTTGCAGGGGGCAATGTTCACATGCGGTTGGCGGCGGATGCGTTTGACCTTCCCTGAATCGGCGATGGTGTAAACAAACACTGCCTCGCCCTCGCGGACAAACCAGACAGGCGTGCGGACCCCTTCCCCGTTCTTCCTGAAGGTTTCAATATTAATATATTGTTGTTTTTGCAAGGTCTCAAAATTCGCCATTGGTTTTACCTTTTTTCCTAAGCAATAATCATTTGATCGAAATTCTAGTTTAACCGGGATACCTCATTTTTGGTTCCGGTGTAGAAGGTCAGGATCGGTTGGAACGCTTTATTCTGAAGATAGCTGAGATTTTGGTGCCTTCCCTCGGTATAGCTCGAAGTATGCAATGAAGGCCACAACCAGGTAAGCGCATGTTTTTGGGATCATGAGCATACCCAGCAGGGGAACCGACTGAACCCAGAGAATTACCGGGGCGTAAAAGGCAAACGAGAGCACGATCATGGCACCGATCCAGGTGAATGCACGGTCATGGGATCGGATGGCATCCCGCAGGATCAGGAAAGTCACTCCAACCCCCTGGATGACCAGCAGGCTGTTGCGTAGCAGGGACCAATCATAGGGCGCGACAACCTGACCCCAGGCATTCTGCGGGAAGAGCAGGATGACCAGCCGGGCGATACCGGCGGTAAGCAGAATCCATCCAAAGAAGCCGAGTGGTTTTTTAAATCGCAAATGCCAGATATCCACCAGTAACATATAGAATATGGTTACGGTGAAGGCGGTGGAAAATGCACCGGCTCCAACCAGAACCGGGTTGGCTTCCAAACCACCCATCAGATATGCGATAACCCGAAAGCCAACATGCCCGGTATCACCCAGGGCAAGCAGCGCAAATGCCCAGGTGAAGCGTGTGGCCAGAGCACGGTTCTCCGGGGTCACCCGGTTTCGGTGTACGATCATTAGAATGACGAGGGTCCACACCACCACAAGGTAGCTGATATTAAAGATCACTTCCATCCATACGCGCATCTGTTCAGACATGATCACTCCTAAAAGTAATTTGCGATATCAAATCATCGGATTTGATTAGAAAGAAAAATGAAATCGAATTCTCGATCATCCGTAAAAAATTAAGCGGATAGGTGATTCATCAATATTTATTTGTGGATAAAGTAATAATCATCCCCCATCGGTCTAATTAACGGGTCAGCGTTCAGGTACTGTTTTTCAAATCCAGCGGGAAATTATAAAACAAGAAAATCGAAAACAGCGTTCCAGTTTTCCGGTTTTTTCGAAAATCATACTCGAATGATGAGATCTTTGGAATAAATATTAATTTTTACACACACATTTTGAATTGTACAATGTTAAATGGAAAACGTATAACCATTGTAGTATGGTTAAATTTATTGGAGATCAAAAATGACCGATTCCCCCAAATATGTTGTGATTAAAAAAGAAAATCAGATTGAGATTCGGGATTATCCAGGTTACATCCAGGCAGAAGTGAATGTCCAGGGAGACGAATTATAAGAACAGCGATTGAAGCGGGTTTTGATATTCTGGCCGATTATATTTTCGGAAATAACACATCCCAGCAAAAGGTGGATATGACTAACCCGGTGAAGGTGAGCCAATCAGAGAAGATCGCCATGACCACTCCGGTCACGGTGAAAGGTGATGATGAATTTACCGTGGCTTTTATCATGCCCTCTACTTACTCACTGGAGACACTTCCAGTCCCGCGAGATGCGAAGGATCAGGCTTGTTTCTGTTCCCGCCCACAGGATGGTATCGATTCGATTTTCCGGTTTCTTCAACCAGGGGAATATCGAAAAGTATAAAAATCTGCTGAAGGAATGGTTGGTCAAAAATGGTTATGAGGGCGAAGGAGAGTTCATTATTGCAGGTTACAACCCGCCCTGGATTCCCGGGTTCCTGGCTCGCAATGAAGTGATGATCAAAATCAAGGAAAAAATCCCCAAAACGAAGTAGCCCTGCAGGTAAAGGACCAGGGTGGGGTTGAAAAACGGGAGAGTAACTTAATGTTTCTCGGATTTCCTTTCTCAAATGATCCGATTGACTCCGGAATTGCGTTTATGATGAATTAAACATCTCTTTTTAGAAATTGCATTTAGCTAGTCCTGGGGCGCAAAGAAGGATTATCTGCAGATTAAATTCGTCAGTTTGTTCGTAAAAGACCAGGAAACCGCACCCCAATTTTATTCAAAAACGCTTGGTTTCACGAAAATGGCGGATATCCCCCTTGGTGAGGATTGTCATCGGCCGATTTAGAAAAATGATGGATTTCTTCGTCCGGCTGATGCCCAAGCAAGCAATTAAGATTATGTACAACCGAATGAAGTCGATCATGCCTTTGTGATTAAAATAATAGCAGAGCGATGGCAGATATTTTACTCCGGAAATTAAAAGTTGAGCGGAATATCGGAATGAATACTTATTTTCATGAATTAAATGGTAGGTATAAAAAATGATGATAACTCTTGGAGGGTTTATCCTGATTGGTTTCGCGGCGATGATCTTCCTGGTGTACTTGATCTACCGCAAGGAGATTCATCCACCAGGGAAATGAGCCTGCAAGAAGAAGATTTATTGCGGGTTGGATATGTTCCTTGATTTCCTGTAAAATTATTCCTGGCAGTAAATCTCACTCGAGGGCGTATGATAACTACTTCACCTCTGATCGAAGAATTTAGAAAGTCGCTTGTAAATTATGGTGGGAAATGGAGTCAGAAGAAAGGCTTGTGGGATTTCTCCGCGGTCATCGCCGAACGTAAAGCCTTTCTTTCAAAAAAGAAACTGACCTATACGCTGAAGGTGCGAATCGACGAAGGCGCGAAGACGGTCAAATTTTCGGAGATGCTGACCGAGACTGGGTCGGGGTTTTCCTCCGGGGGGGATATGGACAGTGGTTTCGGACTTAAAACCGAGAGCTACAACACCTTTTGCGGAGCTCGGTCAGGTACCATTCAGGAGCAATCCACGCAATTTGGCAAGGATTATTCCTACACCTTCGATTATGCCGAGATCCGCACCAAGGTGCAGGCTGTGGTTGAACAGGCCGGTTACAGGTTCGAATATCAGGTGCTGCCCGTAAAGTAATTGAAACCTCTTTCATCCTTGAGCGCTTGCCAGAGCGCTTTTTTTGTTTGTCCTGTTCCACAGTATTTTTGTCGCTGCGTAACTGGAGGACGGCTAGAGGGTTAATACATTCATGTGTTTCCACAAAGTTTTATATAAACAACGGAGTACCCTTTATGCCTGAACACCAATACTTTGATTTCATCGTGATCGGTTCGGGATTTGGCGGATCGGTTTCCGCACTGCGCCTGGCCCAGAAAGGTTACCGGGTGGCAGTGCTGGAAAAAGGCCGGCGCTATAAACCCTCTGATTTTCCGAGAACAAACTGGAACTTGCGCAAATCAGTATGGATGCCCGGACTTGGCCTTTTAGGGATCCAGGCGCTCACCCTCCTGCGGCATGTGCTTGTGCTGCACGGGACCGGTGTGGGAGGTGGCAGCCTGGTGTATGCCAACCAGCTCATCATCCCTGATGACGAGATCTTCGAAAAAGCTGAATGGGGGCGGGGGGATTGGAAGACCACCCTTGCGCCATTTTTTACAGAAGCCAGCCGCATGCTGGGTGCGGTGGATTGCCCCAGCGTGGGCAACGCCGACCGCATCTTGCGCGAGGTGGGCAAAGAATTACGCGGAGAGGATACTTTCCACATCAACCCGGTGGGGGTTTTCTTTGGTGAACCGGAAAAGACTGTTTCCGACCCCTTCTTTGATGGAGAGGGACCCGAGCGGACCGGCTGCAAGCTGTGCGGAGCTTGCATGATCGGCTGCCCGATCGGGGCAAAAAATACACTGGACCTAAATTACCTCTATCTTGCTGAAAAGCTGGGTGTTGAGATCTTCCCGGAGACCGAAGTGACAGGCGTGCGCCCGTTGGCTGATGGTGGTTATGAGGTGCTTGCTCGTTCTTCGCACGGGTGTGTTTCGTCAGAAAAAGAGTTATAAAACTGGAGGCGTGGTCTTCAGCGGGGGAGTGATGGGTACGGTGGACCTGCTTTTCAAGTGCAAGGAGTCCGGATTGCTGCCTGGTCTTTCGGACGGCTGGGTGAAATGACCCGCACCAACTCGGAGGCCATTCTAGGCGTGGATTCCCGCGACCGTACCCAGGACTGGAACGACCACATTGCCATCACGTCGGGTATATACCCGGATAAAAGCACTCATATTGAAATCGTACGCTACAACAAAGGTTCGGATGTACTCTACGCAATAGCCACGGTGCTCACCGACGGCGGGGGATCTATCCCGCGCTGGCTGCGGTTCCTGGGTACCCTGCTTCGGCATCCGTACCAGTTTTTAAAAGCGCTATGGATCCCCGGGATGAGTGCCCGGACTTCGGTAATTCTGGTGATGCAGTCCACTGAAAATTATCTAACCCTTCGTCACGGAAAGATGGGGTTGAGCTCCGAACTTCCTGCGACAGGAAAGCGGATCCCATCCTATATCCCCATTGCAAACCAGGTGACCAGGCGAATGGCGGAAAGAATGGACGGATACCCGAAGGGCAGCTGGTTCGAAGTGCTGCTTGATGCCCCCACCACCGCACATATCCTGGGCGGGTGCGTGATGGGCGAATCATCGGAGGAAGGTGTGGTCGATAGGCAGGGAAGGGTGTTCGGGTATCCCGGGCTCTACGTGGCGGACGGATCGGTTGTACCCGCCAATCTGAATGCCAATCCTGCGCTAACGATCACCGCGCTGGCGGAATACGTCATGGATAAAGTGCCTGCAAAATCGGTTTGAGTTATATGGATTAAAAAACTCCTGAACGTCGTACAATGATGCAAACGAGCTCCGTTTATCCAGGATCGGAGTTGAGTAGGTGAAACATGAAGAGGTTTGAAAAATGGGCAAGCAGGGAATATCCCTCTGCGGATACGAATCCTGTTTTCAGCGCTCGTGGGGGGAACCCTCTTTGTTTTCCTGATTCCCTATTTATTGATCGTGGTTTTCCCGGGGTTGGACGAGAAATTAGCCTTTCCAACACCTGATCTTGAGCCGTGGAATGCAATTCTTGGCATCCTGATGATTATCGGCGGATTTTATTTTGCTTTCAGAACGGTCTATTCCCAGTTCTCCAGGGCAGGCGGGACTCCCCTGCCGGTAATGGCAACCCAGAAGCTGCTTGTCGACGGGACATATCAGTACTGCCGCAACCCGATGGTTTTTGGCACCCTGTTGGGTTACCTGGGGATCGCGATTATTGTCGGCTCCATATCCTCGATCCTGGCAGTGATCATTTTCGGGGGACTTCTGCTGACCTATGTCAAAAAGGTAGAGGAACGGGAGCTGGAAGCAAGGTTTGGGCAGGAGTATATTGATTACAAATCACAGACGCCGTTTCTTTTTCCAAGAATTGACCCGAAATCGCAAAAGTAATTAAGGGAATTGTTTATTTTTAAGCTCACTTTTGAGAATTAGATCTCAAAAGGTACGCGGTTTTTATTGTCTGTGCGGTTAATGAAGTAGATCCTCCAGCAATTCCTAACACCATTTGCCAAATCTGCGTCTGGATAAAGAAGAAGAACATTTTTTCTCTATTCCATTGAGCAGATATCTCCTGTGGGATAATTGAAGAAAATCATTCGGAGGCACCGTCATGCAATACCGCGAATTGGGAAGAACCGGGTGGAAGGTATCAGCGTTAAGTTTTGGCGCCTGGGCTATTGGCAGCGCATGGGGGCAGGTGGACGATAAGGAATCCCTGGCAGCTTTGCATAAATCCATCGAGATGGGGGTGAATTTCTTTGATACAGCGGATGTCTATGGGGACGGGTTGAGCGAGCGCCTGGTGGCCGAGCTCCGCAAAGAAAGCCGCGAGAAGATATACATTGCCACCAAAGCTGGCCGCCGATTGGACCCGCATACCGCAAAGGGCTACAACCGCGAAAATCTGACTGCATTCGTGGAACCGAAGTTTGAAAGAATCTGGAGACCGATACGATCGACCTGCTGCAACTGCACTGTCCTCCCCCGGCAACCTATTACTGGCCCGATCTCTACGGCATCCTCGATGACCTGGTTACTCAGGGTAAATTGCGATTTTACGGCGTAAGCGTGGAAAAAGTGGAGGAAGCCCTGAAAGCGATCGAATACCCAACGTGCAGAGCATCCAGATCATCTTCAACCTCTTCCGCCAGCGCCCTGCAGAGCTATTCTTCGAGCAGGCAAAAAACGAAAGGTAGGTATCCTGGCGCGGGTCCCGTTGGCATCGGGTATGCTGACCGGGAAGCTGAAACCCGATACGGCATTTGCCAAGGATGATCACCGCGAATTCAATCGCCACGGAGAGTCATTCGACGTCGGTGAAACTTTCTCGGGTGTGGATTACGACACCGGCTTGAAGGCAGTCGAGGAACTGAAAGCGCTCTGCCCGGCGGGAATGAGCCTGACCCAGTTTGCGTTACGCTGGATCCTTATGTTCGACGCGGTCACCTGTGCCATCCCGGGAGCCAAGCGGCCTTCGCAGGCTGAGGAGAATTTCTCGGCAGCCGACCTGCCTCCCGCTTTCTAATGAAGCCATGGTTGCTGCACGAGCGATCTATGACCGGTATATCCGACAGCTGGTTCACCAGCGATGGTAATTCCAGGAGATTCATAACCATATATCCGCCCGGTGAGATTGAAGATCCGGGCGGATATTTTTATGGAGGCAGACCGGCTAACCTGATGAGACAATTTGATCGATTAACCCAAACCGGGCGGGCACGCCGGCTGCGCAGATTAGCCCTGATTGCGCTTGAGCAGTATGACCTGAACTGGACCCGTATCCGCCTTGTAACCAACGACGTGAACGGGATATTCCTGGTGGAGACCCCGACCGAAAAGTGGATATTGCGGGTTACCCTGCCGGAGGGCGGGCATACCCCCGACCATGTAGCTGCCGAAATGGAATGGCTGGCATCCCTGTCCAAAGATACAACTATCAGTGTTCCGAAGCCGCTCCCGGCAAGAAATGGAGATTATCTGGTTGAAGCCAGCACTGAGGGTGTGCCTGAACCGCGCCTGTGTGAGGTCTTCAGCTGGGTACCCGGCACCGATCTGGCAAATCATTTCACACTCGAGAATATTTCAAAGCTGGGGGAGCTAAGTGCCCGGATGCATGAACATGCCCGTAGCTTTAAACATTCACCGCAACTGGAATTGCTTGCTTTTGATAGGGTGTTTTACTTCCCCGAGCCGGTAATTCTGTTTGATAATAGCTCCCGGGATTTCATCAACCCAGGCCAAAACCAACTCTTCATGGATTGGATCGAACGGGCTCAGAAAGCCATCGACCGGCTGAAAGCATCTGGAGAACCCATGCGAATCGTGCACGGAGATCTCCATCAATGGAATGTGCGCTTTACAAAAGGGATCCTTTCCCCGATTGATTTCGAGGACTTGATGCTGGCCTGGCCTGTCCAAGATATTGCCATCAGTCTCTATTACTTCCAGGATGAACCGGGTTTTCCTGAGATGTGGGCTTCTTTCCAGCGCGGATATGAAAGGATAGGTCCCTGGCCGGAGAAGAAGCGTGGTGAAATTGATGCCTTTATCGCTGCCCGGGGGATTGGCCTACTCAATTATGTGCTCCATAATTACAGAATGCTGGAGATTAATCCCCGCGAGTTTGCTGGCAGGATTGAAAAAAGGTTGAAATTACTTACTTAATAATGAGGTTTTTTTCCCACCTTGATAGATTCTCTGGCAATTGACGATTAGCCTGGGAGGAAGTTTGATTCCCGTCGACTTGATTTTGGGAATCGAGATGTGTTATATTAGACAAAAATGGTCTGAATTACATGCAAAAAGAAGCAAAAATGCAAAAGATAAAAACCTTTCTCTGGTTTGACAACCAGGCAGAAGAAGCCGTAGAATTATATACCTCGTTATTTAAAAATTCAAAGATCCTCTCGGTTGACCGCTATGCGGAAGGGACCCCCGGCCAGGCTGGCACAGTAATGACTGTGACTTTCCAGCTAGATGGTCAGGAATTTGTAGCCCTGAACGGGGGCCAGTGTTCAAATTCACGGAAGCCATATCCCTCTTCGTGAACTGCGAGAACCAGGGAGAGGTAGACCGGTTGTGGGCTATACTTACTGATGGCGGAGAAGAGTCTCAGTGCGGCTGGTTGAAGGACCGGTTCGGGGTATCCTGGCAGATCGTACCCAATGAATTTCTGGAGATGATGGATGGGAAAGACCCTGCAAAATCCCAGAATATGATGCAAGCTATGTTGAAAATGAAAAAACTCGACATGGGGTTATTAAGAAGAGCTTACGATGCAGGGTGATTAGCTTTATCTGAAAAATATCAAGACCTGCCATTTAGGCAGGTCTTTCTTCTTTAGAATGGTTTATAAGCCTTCCTTGTATCCTCTAAAAACCATTACCTGACCAACTGAGGAGATCTTTATTCAAATTTAGGTCATACAGCCCGATTCCTATTAAAAGTAGACCAGCTCCGATATTAATCCAGCGGTTGTATCTTACGAAAAACCCGGTCAGTGATTTCTGGGCTGCCCCAGCCATCAGGGAAAGGACCAGGAGGGGGAGCCCAAAACCCAAACCGAACCAGAGAAAGGTTGAAAGCCGGCTCAGAATTTCCTGATTGCTTAGTGATATGGCAAATATGCTAATAAGTAAGGCGCCTGAACAGGGAAGAGAGATGGGTGCATATAACATCCCATAAATAAACGCATTCACGTAAGAATTCTTTAGAACCGGTGATCGTATGGTGGGGATTTTCTTAAATGGATTCACGTTGAAAAGCAGGAGAATTCCCAGAAGAATAATTACCAGATCCACCACCGGGATAAGGTATTTCATCGCGTCTCCAATAGAGATGCTCAGCAAGGCAATCAAGCCCCCCAGAATTAGCATCATCACAAGAACCCCGGCAAGTACGAAAAAGCCGAGGTATTCGCGTTTCACCTTGATACCAGCCGAAGATTGGGCCGCGAGGTAGGCCAGAAATCCCGGATAGAGTGGAATCACGCATGGGCTTCCAGCCGCAATTAAACCAAGCGTGAAACTGGTGATAATCTGTTCCATATCCTCTCCATCCTTTAAAAAACTCACCGAATTATTTCCCTAGGAATGGCTGCACCTGGACAAGAAGATCGCTGGCAGACTTAACTCCAAATGGCAATGGGTGAGCGACACCGTCTTTATCAATGATCAGCATTGGTGCAGATGAGGGATTCAGGAATTGATCTCCGAACGAAGATGCGAGTCCTCTGCTAACTTCCGAGGTAGATATGGCATAGATCCAATTAAAACGATTATCGATGCTGTATTGTGCGAGCGATTTTGCATCTTCGTTGGGATCTACATCGAGAACCACGCTAACCAGATCTTCCCGCTCGCCAAGGGTTTGATGAAGTGCAACAACTTCCTGCTGCTGGCGTTTACAAGTTGTGCACCACATCGCCATGGTTTCTAAAAGCACAACCTTTCCGGCGAAATCAGAAATCCGAAAATCTGATTGCGTGTTCACATCAATTAAAACTTCATCCTGCCAGTCGGAGTCATTATCGATTGATTCTATATCCGAATTCGAAGCGGGTAAGTCCAAAGTCGCTACCGGTTGCGGGGTTTGATTGTCAGGGATGTAATCATTGGGAAACCCAGGTGTCGAGCACGCAGCCAGGAATAGTGATAATACCAAGAAGAAAACCGAAAAATTTTTTATTTTCATCACGACCTCCATTAACAATATTATATATAAATAAGATGAAATATATCTTAATTAGTTACAATAGAATTATTAGACACTATATTTTATGAATAAAGGAATAGAGAAGAAAATTTTTTGATAGAAAAATTACTTTCGATAAAATCGAATTATATATTTTGCGAAAAAAATCAGGGGAGTTATCTGTAAAAAAAGTCCTTGAATCCTCCGACCACCGAGTTTCCGGTTTGTTTTCTTCAATTACCTAAAATGGTGGTTTTTCGTCACCCCACTCCATTATTCGCCCTCCTTGTATGAAGGTAGGCAAGGCAAAAAAACCAGTTAGAAAAAGATCTCGCGATTATCCCTTTTCGATCGTAGTCACTGCTTATCTTCCGCGGTAAGTTTATAGACCGAGAGGATCTTCGCATTCCCGATATTGATGGAAAAGATCTCATTTGAAAATGGGTAAGGAAATCTCCGAACATCACGGTAATTACCGAGGAAATAATCAGCCTCTTTTAGATCGTCCGCTAGAAAAATTCGTTTCGCTTCTGCCGGGGTTAGCAACCCAAGCGCCTGTTGTTGGCTTTCTATAAAAATATTGATTTTTTCGCGATTATCCGTTGCCTGAATTGCTTGAATACCCCATTGATAAGCCAACCCCCAATAATCCAGTGGAAACCGCTGTTGAATGGTCTTCATGTCCGCCCCAGCAAGGCGATTGAAATAAACATTCTGGAAAGGATGGTATGTGATCATCCAGGCGGTTGTCGGTAGAATCCCAAGAACCAGGAGGATTACGGAAAACGTCACGGCGAGACGCTGCCTTGAATGAGTGAGCAGCCAATCGAATAACACCTTGAACCCTGCAAGCATCACCAGGAGGAAAGGTGTATACAGAAAATACATCTGCCTCCAACCACTATAAAGGCTGGATTGCAAACCGATTACAGCAACCACAGGGCCAAGAAAGGCGCATACTATGAGCAGGTCATTTCTACGATCAGGGTTTAATCCAACAGGAAAATTCTGAAACGCCTTGAACCCTCTCACAATGAGGGCGATCAACCCGGCGAGAAAACCGATTAGGTAAAGGATGGGAGTGGTGATCCCTATCCAAACCAGAACATAATGCCATGGGGGCGAGGAATCGGAAATCAGCTTGCCAAGATACAGCATTTCGCTATTGTGGGGGAAGCGGCTCATGAAAGCAAATGCTTCCAATAATCCTGAGAACGGGTTTTTCCAAAGCGCTGGCCAAAAGAAGACGGTAAACGCCACGGTGGTTGCAAGGTAGATCGTGAATGAAATGACAGCACGCTTCCAATTTCCACGCTTCGCCAGCACTTCGATTGCCAACCCAAGGATTGTGAGCACGGGAATGGTCAGACCTGGGAGTCGGATGGACAGTAAAACTGCCGTGAGAAGGCCATGAATGGCAGCCCGTGAACGCGTGGGTTTTTCCACAAACCAGAGGAGGGAAAGCAGGCAAATAGTATAGGCCGTCAGGAAGGGGATATCCTTGGAGTTGTAAAACGCGTCTGCAAATATGCGGGGCGAAATGATGAGGCAGATCACCCCTATCAACCCCAACCATCCATTGCGGGTAAACTTTTTTGCGAGTAGGAAAAAAGCAACACAGCCAATGAAGAAAGCCAGAAAGTTCACAAGGTGGCGGCTTAGAAAAATCTTGTCTAGGCTTCCCCGACTTTGCGTTGCAACCAGGAATATCTCAAAAAGCGGCCCGTACCAACGGTCCTTGTTCATAAGGAGCGAGGGATCCCCCTTAATGATGTAGCGGAAATTCTGGATGCCGAGTTGCAACTGGGTTGGCTCATCCCAGCTGAGGCCATAGCTGGAATAAATGGCAATGCCGAGAATTAGAAATGTGAGAAGAACAAATCCCGCGATTTTGTCTGGCAGGGTGAGTTCTCGAATGAAACGGCGCAGGTTCATTTCCCGGTTAAGAAATTCGCGATCATATGATACAGGGATGGATTGATGTTTTCAAAACGATGCGGGTCAACCACAAACCCGGCAAGTAATCCGATGAGGATACCGGCTGATCCGAGTACCACCAGGATGATGATTACCATGTACCGCCAACCAGGTGCTCGTTCCAGAAAACCGAGTGCCCACCACACGTTGATTCCGAGAAGGAGGAAAAGAAGAGAAATAATATCCACAAGGTATCGCATGTTCGCCGCGATGAAGATGGCAATGGAAGCGAGCATGATCCCCAGTGATCCCAGGATCATTCCCCAAACCCATTTCAGATCAGGGTCGGAGCTATTTTTTCGGGGAGATTTCTCCTTTACCCAAAACCAGATAATTTCCATCGGCTTTAAGGATGGGGAGAAAAATAAGCCAGATAATGGGAATGGACACGAAAATACCCGAGATTTGTTTGGCTGCGTATATCCCCGGCGGCCGCGGAACATACCAAGGCCACATATCATCTTTAATGTAAGGAATATCGACAAATGGGAATTCGCCTGGCAGGATAACAAAAGGTCTCGCCAGGTAATTATGCAGATTGGGTATGATGTAATTCACAGGAGGTTATCTGGCCATATTCCTCTGGCATTGCAACCCCGGTCAACTGGTATCGATGACCCGTTTCCAGGATGGAACCGAACCTGGTGTAGTTGTACCAGCCGAAACCAAAAGCAGAAAGCAACAGGGGGAGGAAGAGAAAGAGTAATGGCTTGATCCAGGCGGAAGGTTTTTTCAGGCGGAAAAGAAGGAAAATCGTTATCAGCATGACGAACCAAAAAACCGCCAGGGCGTAATTGGCCCTACTATTCACCGCTGCACCCCAGGCCAGGCCGGAAAGGAATAACCAGGTGGATTTCCGTTGAGAATCCATCGCGCGGATGGTTGCGTAAAGACCCAGGAGTAAAAAGAATTGTCCTCCGGCAATCGCAGCCTCGTAAACCATTGCCCGATTTACGATCCAGATTAGCGGGAGGCTGAGCAAAGCTGTTAGAGTGAAAAACCCAGTCGTCCAGGCTGGAGACCGGGGGAAGTATCTACCCCGCAGCCAATGGAAGGTTACAGAAATTATCACAGCCAAACCGGAGAGGAAAAAGAAAACAAGTTGTTGATCCTCCACAGTGGAAGGATGGAGCCCCTTCACCGCAGCAGCGAAAAGTGCGGGTACAAAACCCCAGTAAAGGTAATATTTTCCGTTGAAATAAGTGGCATCCCAGATGTAATCAATTCCTTCTCGGTTGAGATAATCGTATGGATTGGCAAGATTCATGAGTGCTTCCGGCGGTTTTTCCAGCAGGGCGACACTACCACGCAGAAAAGCATTCGCGAGCATGTCATACGAGTTGGAGTAATCGGTCCAGGCCCACTTTGCACCGGTAATGAACCAAAAGTAGATGAAGATCACCAAAGCAGCAGAGATTACCGCGTAAATCCAAGGATTTTTATCGAACCATAGGTAGAATTGAGTCCGTCGGTACCACAAAAATGCGGAAGACGACCACCTACCGAATTGCGAATTTGTTAGCATGTGGGATTCTTGGTGAAGAAATTTTGAAATCCTACGGATGAATCTCGAGGAGTAGGTGGATTCGGAGAAGGCCAGCCAAAAGGCAAGCCCAAGGCTGCAAATACCGAGAAAAGCCAGTAGCTTACGGCTGTTTCCCATGACCTCGTTATTATCGAGATGGAGCTGGTAGGCGAAAAAGGCCACGAGAAGTGAAAAACCGCTGAAGAGAAGTAAAGTAATGGCGGTGACCAGGCGAAATTTCTTGTATCGCATTATTATCCTGACAACACGAACTGAAGAGATTATACCCCGCCCAATTTATGTGCCATGAAAAAGCGCCTTCAGGCTGTAAATAATGAATATGAAAAATCCAGTTAAATAAAACAAATTTTGTTGGCTCATCCGTAGTAATTCCTTCCCCATCAGAATGAGATGCCGGGAAGATCGATCACGGGTACCAAACTGAATAATAATTTTGAAAGTAATCCCAATATTCTTGATGAAATGTTTGGGAGTAGAATAAACAAGCTGAATGGAACACCACGGGAAAAGAGTTGCCAGGGAAAAACTCCAGCAAGAAACCCAAAATATCTGTGTTTCAGCCACTACCAGTGATATCAACTGGATCAAATTCGATTCACGCGATAAGGTTTCGTAAAATGAATGTTTATTCACCAATCCGGAATCACGGGTGATCTCTTGAAAAAGAGAATCGTCCTCCTCCTGGTCACTTTTCTATTATCCGCTTGTGCACCAACTCCCGTTGGGGTAACGAAACCACACAATGTGTATTACGCCGGGGGAGAATCCGAGGTAAAAACCGCCCTCTCGCTGGCAGGATACACACTGCTGACAGACCCAAGCGCAGCGGAAGTGTTCATCCTGAACGGGGAGATTCCGGATGCGGCAGCCATCGCAGACCGCGTAAGAGCCGGGGCGGGACTGGTACTTGGTGCTTGGAGATAAGATAAACCAGGAGGATGTTCAAACTTTGCTTGGGGTACCCGTGAAGGTTGACCAAGCAAGAGGATGCTCTCAGCTTGATCGAAGGAACAAAATCTAAAAGTCTGAGGGAAAAACTTGCCGATTCCTTTCGCAGCAGGAATTTTCTCGACCTTTTCCGAACGGAAGATACCAGAGATCTTCTTCTAAAAGAAATTGTGTGGAACGGTGCTCCGCAGGTGCGGGAACGGTATTTTGTGGAGGGCATAAAACAGCACGCTAACCTGCTTGTGAAGGGTTATGAAAAACAGGAAGGCGTGTTGTGGGAAATCCCAGCCGGTATCACTTCCCCTAAATCAGGGGGGATCTACATTTTTTCCTCCTGGCTTTCCGGCTCGGCGAACCCGCAGATTCAGGAATGGGGGTACTTCAACTACCTGATCTATTCGCTTACAGAGCGGGCAGCTGGTGGGACGCCTCTCTCCTTCGCAGATTACCCGTCTTCGCCGGTACCGCATCGGCAGGACCGCTCCACGATCCTCATCTTTCTTGCCATTGAGCTTGTATTATTTTTTGGTGCCTTCGTTTTGGTCCGGCGTTGGAGCAAGAAACACCCGGAAGCACTTGATTCGATTGTCGCAGATAGGGGAAAGTTCCGAGCGAATGAGGCTTCCACCGACTGGGAGAAGGTTGGTTTCCATAGACCGCTCTCCGGGCTGTTGGTGGGAATGGGAATCGGCGTTCTACTATTCATCCCTTTGATCGCATATCAGGACCTTATCCTGCCGCAGTTTATCCTTCCTTCCGCCCAAGCATTGGGAATGTGGGGCCGAATAACGGAGATATTCGCGTTCATTTGGGTGATTCTTGATGCAGGCACCTCCACTGCTGCAATGAAATTCCTAAGCCAGCATCGGGTGGAGGACCCGAGGCGAGGTTTTAAGTATGTCCAGGTATATGTCTGGTGGCAGGCACTCTCCGGTGCAGTGCAGGTGGCAATCGTGGTGATGGCAACGAGTCTTGGGATCGTACGCACACCATTTGCGCTGTTTGCCTGGAGTATTGTGGTTCACACGCTAATACAGATACCCGGGTTCTACGGTGTCTTCCGCACCACCCTCAATGGCTTGCAGCGAAACGATTACGCCCGCTATCTGGATGCCGCCTGGGCGATCGTTTGGCCGGTGGTCACGCAACTTGCGCTGGTACCCATTTTCTACGCTTGGGGGAAAGCTAACCCGGCTATGGGCGCTTCGATGGGCGGTTTGCTGGGTCTTGGCGCAGCAGCCTATGCGGTCGAACTGTGTAATTTTTTCTTGGGGTTTTGGTTGTATAAACGGATTGGCTACAAAGCCAGCATTCTCTTTATGGCACATTTTGATTGGGGGATCATCAAAGAGTCTTTTTCGTTCGGTTTCTTCGAGATGCTGGGAGGCCTGGTTGTAGCTTTTGGGAGCGCACTGGTGATTCTGGTAACTTCAAACGGCTTGGTGAATTATGGGGAGATTTGGGGAAATTGGATTATCGCTGGAAACTTCCTGCTGGCTTTCACTGTATCCACGAACCTTTTCGACGGGATTATGCCAGCCATATCGGAGGCACTCTCCAGTGGTTATAAGAAATTGAGCCAGTATTACAGCGTTCAATCTTATAAATGGGGGGCAATCACCAGCGCAGCATTAGGGGCGGTGTTGTTGGTGGTAGCCCCGAAATTTATTCTGGGCTCATCCGGTCCGGAGTACCAGAGGGCGGCAAATCTGGCTATTCCTCTGACAATTTTCGGAGCTATCCAGTTTCTTGGATGGCTGGGCGATGCGATCTTTTTAGGTTCCAACAAACCAAAAATCAGAGCGCTGATGGCCTTAATAGAACAGGTCATTCGTATAGGATTGATCCTCATCCTGCTCGAAAAATTCCAGATCATTGCTCTCGTGATTGCTTATTTTATCGGGATTCTGGTACGCGGGATCGTTTCGTACTTTGTGGCAGACAGGTATTGTTTTCCCCAGAAGATCTATTTCTGGCAGTCTCTGGCTGCTCCCATCCTTGGGGCGGGGATGCATTATCTTTTTCTGAGCCTGATCGCGCGTTTCGTGTGGCAGGGTGAATTCATCTCCAGCATTGCGTTGATCTTCATCGGCTTGGTACCAGCGATGCCATTCTTCTTCTTCTTTTACGCGCTCGTTGGTGGCTGGGATGATGCCGGATTGGCAGAAATCGATGAAGCCAGCAAAATGACCGGATTCCTTCACTGGATTGTGATGGTCATCTTTACCTACCCGAGCCGGTGGGGAGCGAAGCTGAGCCCGCTTCATGGTCGCTTCCCGATCAAGATGCGCCCTCTGGCAATGGAAGAAGCCAGACTGCTGACCGAGGAGCGGGTGAAACTGGTCCAAAGTTAATCCGCAAGGAAATAACCCCTGAAGATTTGAAGTGTTATTTCACCGCTTTGGATAAAAATAATAAGAATAGGACACATAAAATGCCCGACCTCCAATTGCGACAACTATATGGGGAAGAATTCATCGATAATTTTTTACGAACTGGCGTCCTATTCATTTCACCCCTCTCTGCCCTTGACGAACAAAGAGGAGTGGAAGAAATGGGTCAGCACCCGGTTGGATTCCACCTGCCTGGCGCTTTTTGAAGGCAACCGCCCTCTCGTCTGCATCCAATCCACCCCCATGGCGCAAAACGTGCGGGGAGAGATCTTTTTGATGTCCGCGTTCTGGGGATTGGCAGCTGCGCCGGATATCCGCCGAAAGGGGTACGCACGCCGGGTATTCACGGCATTACTTGAAGCCGGGCAGAAGGACGGGCATGCATTTTCAAGTCTTTACCCATTTCGCGAATCTTTTTATGAACGTCTTGGTTACTGCACCTTCCCCTCCCCAAAACTCGCCAGGCTTTCGACAGATTCTCTTGCGCCAATATTAAAATATCAACCTGGCGGTGAAATCCAACTGGTGCAGATCGATCAGGGTTTGGAGGATTACCGGGGTTTTATGAAAAGGCGCCTTGGCAGGATTCACGGAATGGCTTTTTATGATAAACCCGATGCCATTTCTGAAAATTTACGCAACCAATGGCTGGCAGAGGCCAGGTTCAATGGTCGCCTGCAAGGGATCATGTTATACGAAATCCAGGGAACCGATGACGACCAGGGAAAATTCCAGTTCAGCGTCAGCCGGTTGGATTATGAAACGAGCGAGGCAAAATACCAGCTTTTGCAGTGGATCGCGCTGCATATCGATCAGGCCGACCGGGCATTGATCCTCCTGCCACCAGATGAACGACCGGAAACCTGGCTTTCTGATACTAAGGTAAAGACCGAGTTGTATAACCCCCCCATGGGAAGGATCTTGGATATCAGCCGGATCAATGGCTTGAATGTGGGATCGGGAAGATTCAGCGCGGTAATTAATGATCCAACCTGCCCCTGGAATGAGGGAGGGTGGCGGTTTGATTCGATTGACGGAAAGCTTCGGGTTGAGAGGGATGTGAATGCGAGCGACAATTTGAGTATCCAGGGCTTGACTGCCCTGGTGTTAGGCAGCCATGATCCCCGCGACTTTGCCTGCCGTGGCTGGGGTGAGCTTTCTCCCGACTCCATGGAACAGGCAACCCGCATGTTTCCTCCAACAGCCCCATTTCTGGATGAAATGTTCTAGCGGACAGATTCATCTCCAGAAAAATTATTAGATAATTGGATAACGCTGGTGGCTTACGTTGCGGGAAATTGATCAAACCGAAAACACGGAGGCAATAGAATGACCAATAAAACATCCAAGATCGTGGAAGTTACCACCTGGCTGGAGAGGGTGCGTTACTTATCCGAGGAGATCGGCCCGCGCGGACCTACTGGAGAGGGGGAGCAGAAAGGCGCGGAATATGCCCGTTCGGAATTCGCCAAACTGGGGCTGACCCCGGTATGGGAGACCTTCAAGAGCGCGCGCTCGATCTTCCAGCCACACCTGATTGGCAGCCTTGGTATGCTGATCGCGTTCATCATTTATCCCTTGGGCGGAACCACCACCGCCATTATCGCCGCGCTGCTCAGCATCCTGGTGCTGGTGACGGAACTGATGGAGCTTGGTTTTCAAAACAACCTCTACCGCTTGATCCTGCCCAAAGGGGAGAGCCAAAACGTGCACGCGGTGATCCCGCCTGCCGGGGAGCACACCGGCGACCTGGTGATCGTCGGTCATTTGGATAGCCAGCGCACACCGTTCATCTTCCGAACACCGAAGCATGTGAAATTCTACGATAACTTCGTCACCCTTGTTTTCATCACCTTCATCCTGCAAGTGATGATTTATTCGCTTTCCATCTTTTTTCCCTGGTCCTGGGCATGGTCCGCCAGCATCCCAACCGCCATCTGTGCCACGCTGCTCGCGGCGATCTGCGTCGAGGCGGATTCCACCCCTTTCACCGCTGGGGCAAACGATAACGCCACCGCAGCGGGCATGGTGCTGACCCTGGCGGAGCAATTCGCAACGAAACCGCTGGAGCACACGAGGGTGTGGGCAATCTGCACCGGCTGCGAAGAAGTGCAGCATTATGGGATGATCGATTTCTACCGTCGGCATCTCGCGGAATTGAAAAACCCAAAAGCGCTGGTTTTCGAAATGCTCGGATGCGCCGGCCCCGCCTGGCTGACAAAGGAAGGTATTATCGTACCTTTCAAAGCAGACCCGGAATTGGTGAAGATTGTGGAACAACTGGCAGAAGATCACCCGGTGTGGGGTGCTTACCCGGCCAAGATCAGCGGCGGGAACAGCGAAATGGCGGATGCCATCCGCAACAAGATTCCGGCCATTGCACTTTTCGGTATGAACCGCGAGGGGGTGGCACCCTACTGGCACCAGAGGGCAGATACCTTCGACAAGATGGATGTGGATGTGATGGAACGAACCTGGGAATTCACCAATGCACTGATCCACAGAATCGATCTTCCCTGACTGCTGCGGGTGGAACTGATGGGTGGGAAAGGACGGGATGATGGAAGTTGATGAGGACCGTAAAACGGGCGGGCAAAAAGAAGCATTAACGGGGGAGAACAGTATAAAGGGTTACGGGCTGGAGCGGTTGATATTCTTCAGCGACGGGGTGTTTGCCATTGCAATCACCCTGCTGGCGCTGGATTTACGCCTGCCCGAAGGTGCGGGGATGTTATCCCCGCTGGAGCTGGCCGCATCCCTCGGGACGATGTGGCAGAAATACCTGGCGTACGTAATCAGTTTCCTGGCCATCGGCTCCTTCTGGATCTCCCACCACCGTAAATTCCGCTACGTGGTTGGGCATAACCGCTCGTTGCTGGTGCTCAACCTGTTGTTCTTGATGGTGATCGCGTTCATCCCCTTTCCCACCTCGCTCATCAGCGTCTCCAGCGATGCTTATGTAACGATCTTCTACGCAGCCACGATGGTTGCCGGTTCGATCTTGATGACGGTTGTATGGGCATATGCCTCGGCGAAGCATCGGCTGATCGAACCCGGGTTGAGCAAAAAGGTGATTCGTTCTGAAACCATTTTGCCACTTATCACAGGAGGGATCTTCCTGGTCTCAATAGGCATCGCTTTCATCGATCCGGACCTTGCCAAGCTTTCCTGGGTCCTTGTCCTGCTGGTTTCCCTGCTTGCGCACCGGAATTAGAACCAGGTTTGATCTAAAGGGTCTTCATGGAAAAGAACCAGAGCGGAAGGTTGTATAAAAAACTCCAGGTTACTTCAATTCTGTTCGGTGTTTTTGGGTTGGCTGCATTTCTGGCCAGTAAATTCGCGAACGGCAGATTGATCGTGATCCTCACGGTCGCAGGCCTTGTTGGGTTCCTGGTCACTGCCGCAGTCCTGGCGGTCAAGATCAAGCACTTTTGGAAGGCATTGGGTGTGTTGGCGTTGGATCTGTTCCTGGCAGTAATTGGAGCATACCTGTTGATGTTTTTCATCCTCCTCTTTTTTCAGGATACCATCGCAGACCGAACCAGCACGTTTTTCCAGCCCAGCACTCTTACGGCGGAAGCAGCAAAGGAAGTTGCGAACGTAAATGTGGAAGCCCTCAGCATCACTGCTCCAGATGGCGTGGAGCTGAACGGCTGGTTGGTGGATAACGCGGATGCGGACCCATCGCCGCTAATGATTATTTTTAATGGCAGCGGTTCGGAATCCTCGGGATTGATCCCCTATGTCAAGAATCTTGCGGGATGGAAGGTAGCGCTGGTTAATTATCGCGGGTTTGGTACAAGCGAGGGCACACCGGGCAGGCAGAAGGCACTGGATGATGCTCTTGTGGTTTTTGATGCCCTCTCCGCGAGGGCGGATATCGACCCTGGGCGAACCGTGAGCATGGGTTACAGCCTGGGAACTGGTGTGGCTGCCTATCTCTCCGCCCAGCGCGCAACTGCTGGCACGATCCTGGTGGCACCATATGATAAGTTGACGCTGATCGGATTCAAACGATCACCCGCATACGCACCGTTTGCCGGGATCATGCGCCCCTTCTTCGATTCTGCTGCGCTCGCACCAGGGATCAAAACCCCGCTCCTCGTCCTAATGGGCAGCTTGGATACGAACGTCCCACCTGAACTTTCCAGGCGGCTGGCGGAATTTTGGGGCGGGGATGCAAAGGTTGTGGAATTCCCAGGTGAGGATCACGGGCTGTTGTTTCATCAAAACCACAGCTGGGACAAGATCTCTGAATTCCTAAATTCAATTCCCTGATGTAAGATTAATATTAAGAAGTATCTTTCCATACAACTTACTTTTTTAGGAGGGTTTCCATGTCTCAAAAGATTCTTGTTGCCTATGCCACCAAATGCGGGTCCACCCGCGAGATCGCGGAGTTCATGACCAAAACACTGCAAGATAAAGGTATATATGCAGATCTTGGTGAGATGAAAAATGTTAAATCGGTGAAGGAATACAACGGGTTGATATTGGTGCGCCCATGTATATGTTCCGGATCATTGGGGATGCCCATACCTTCTTAAAAAAGCAAAAGAAATATATTGAAAATATGCCTACCGCTTTTTTCTCCCTTGGACCTACACAGGAGAAAGAGGAGGATTGGAAGAATGTATGGGGGAATTTTGAAAAAGAATTATCAAAGCACTCTTGGTTCCAGCCAATAGCAAAAGAGGTTTTCGGAGGAAAGTTAGACTCCAGTAAATTGGTCTTCCCCTATAACCTCCTCCCCGGGAAGGATCAGCTTCCACAGGGCGATATCCGCGATTGGGAGAAGATAAAAACATGGACGGAAATCTGCCTGCGAAGTTCTTCTGACCTCTGAAATGAAGTCAGGTCATTATTTCATACTGGTAATCGCTACCGGTTTCATTTTCTTTTATTTCTCCGAGCAACTTTTCTGGGCACGTCCCCGACCAGGCGATTCCCCCGGCGGCTGGCTGGCAACCTGGATGGCGTATTCCGCGCTGGCGTTCATCTTCCTGGTAATTTTGAACCATTTCAGGGTGAGCAGTATCTGGGTGGTATTCCTGGCAGGGGCAGCCTTTGGTTGGATTACGGAGGGGGTTGTGGTCCAGACCACTTATGAGTCGCTCCCCCTTTCGATCTCCTTCACTGGGCTGGCCTGGCATGCACTCATCACGGTCTTGTGGGCTGGTATGCGATACGAAAAACCCTGCATTCGAACAATCGACTGGCGACGCTGAAAATTCGCCACAACAATTGGGCTGTGTTATGGACTTTGGGCGATCAGTTGGTGGGGGGAACCGGATGGGGGGGTATCCACAATTCAGGAATTTGCGGAATTCTCAGTTATTGGGACGATCCTTGTCATCTTTGCTTACCGAATGTCGGATTGGAGCTCTTCTGCAACATTCAAACCAAACCGCTGGTCCATCGGGATCATCGGCGGATTGGCTTTGCTCTATTTCTTATTCATAACCATACCTACCCAGCCGTTGGCTGCCTTCATCCTGCCGGTATTGCTGGGTATGGTTTATTTGGGATTACGCTGGAATCGGCAATCAGAGCCGGAGGGATCAATGCTTGAATCATTTGAAGGCAACGTGCCGCCCTGGAAGTACGTCTGTCTGCTGGCCATACCGGGATGTGCAGTAGCGGTATACGCTCTAGCCACATTCCTGGATCTCCAATGGCGGACGAACTGGGTGCTTTACTTGATAACCACGCCTGCAGGATTTATCCTGTTTGGCTTGAGTCTTATTAAGACTTGGCAGATTCAATCTGGAAACCCAACCCCTAGATAACTGCAACTTCCAGGGGATGGAGGTGTTTCTGCAATTCCTGATCGGCTTGTTCCGGATGGACGCTCATAGCCAGAGTCATTTCGGAGCGCAGCAGGCTGAGCGCCCGTTCGAGGATGTTACGATCGTCATCGTTAAGGTTTTTTGTGCGGGCACGGGTGTTTAAGTCACGTACAACCCGGAAAATGGATTCCGGGCTCCCATCGGCCATTTCCTTGCGCAGTGCGGCTTTTCGTTCGAATCGGTTTTCAGCAAGTTCAGTCCCGGGCTGGCTAAGGATCACCAGCATTTTCTTGAAATCCCGTTTTGCAGCAGGAGCCCGCAACCGGCATTCGGTTCCGTGGTCCGCAGGGACGAAAACGGTCAGATCCTTGATCCGTACAAGGTAGTAGAGCGTGCTCTCTCCGGAAAGTGACCGCTCTTCCACACCGATCACCTCGCCAAGGCCGAGAGTCCAGTGTATCACTTGATCGCCAACTTGAAAGTTCATACCTTGCTCCTAACCCTGCCAGACAGAAAGAAAAAAAACCAATCCACGGAAGGATTGGCATTAGGAATCACGATCCTTGAATTATTCATAATTATACCATCTTTATCCCCTGCGGGCTAAGCGACCGGTCTTTACAGAGCACCTCCCCGCCCATTTTTGGGTTAATAATTATAATGTGGACCTATATTCACCTTCGGGATTCCTCCCGGATCAGTGAAACGGAATATTAGAGGAAAAAACGATGGAATTCCTTCGGCAGGTGAAATTGATCCAGGGCGGGATGGGGGCGTATGTCTCCAACTGGCGGTTGGCCAGGGCGGTTGCGATGGTGCAGCCGGGCGTGACCGCTGGCACGGTTTCCGGGATTGGCCTGGATGTGGGATACGCGCGGATCCTGGAGCTGGGTGATCCGGGCGGGCATATCCGCAAGGCATTTCACGCTTTTGATGAGAAATTCAACACTTCAACTGGGCAGGACTTCTTTTCCCAATATTTCATCCCGGGAGGGAAAGCACCCCAGGTAAAATTCCGCCACTTTCCGATGCAGGTTGCCAGGGTACAGAACGGGACAGAGAAAATTTCTCCCTCGGAAAACCGTGGTGGCTTGATCCAATTAGATGTAGCCCAGGATGTGATCGAACGGGTGATCCTGACTGCATTTGCCGAGGTCTGGCTGGCGAAGATCGGGCACAGCGGAAAGATCTTTATCAATTTCCTCAAGAAGATAGAGCTACCGCTTGTATTTGCCATGTATGGTGCCATGCTTGCCGGGGTGGATGGTATCGTCGTCGGAGCCGGCAGCCCGGAGGGGTTGCCGTATATCTGCGCCAGGCTGGCGCAGCACGAAACGGTGAGTATCGAAATTCCCATGTTGTACCGTGAATCCGGTGAATCTTTTCAAATTGAATTCAAACCCAAAACCGTTTTGAATGGCGCCCTCACGCGGCTGCCCATCACCCGGCCGGCTTTTCTGGCCATCGCCTCGCTGGCTCCCCTCGTCCAGGCCCTGGCGCAGAGCCCAACCGGAGCACCGGACGGTTTCATCATCGAGCACCACACTGCCGGGGGGCACAACGCGGGTCCGCAGGGGCCGATGCTGAAAGATGACCTCAACCAACCACAATACGGGCAGGAGGATGAACCAGACCTGGAGGCAATCCGCAAAGCGGGATTGCCTTTCTGGCTGGCGGGCGGTTACGGAAGCCGGGAGGGGCTGGAAAAGGCGTTGAGCGCTGGAGCTTCGGGCGTGCAGGTTGGGACGAATTTTGCGCTGGCAATGGAATCCGGTTTACGGCCGGACCTTCGCAACGCCATCCTTCGGAAGATCAGGGAAGGTGTGGATGAAGCGGCGCTGGTGCGTACCACCCTGTTTTCGCCCACCGGGTACCCATTCAAGGTGGTTCAACTTCCGGGAACCTTGGCGGATGAAAGCATTTATGCTGAGCGGCGCAGGATTTGTGATATCGGCCTCTTGCAGCAGCGAGGTCTTACGAAGGCAGATGAAACCGGTGACCGCCGCATTTTCCACCGCTGCCCGGCAGGCCCTCTGGATGCATTCACGCGCGATCGCGGGCTGCCGCCAAATGCGGAGGGAAAACGCTGCCTGTGCAATGGTTTACTTGCAACCGTAGGGCTGGGGCAGGTGCTCACTCGCGATGGGCAGATCTTGGAGGAACCCGCGATCGTCACCCTGGGAAACCACATCGACGGTGTCCGCAGGCTTTCCAGCAATGGGCAGGTTGTATACTGGGCGAAGGATGCCGTAGAGGATATTATTGGGGAGGGTTTGATTGCATAAAAGTTAGAATCTTGGGGGTTTTCCAAACATATATAATAAAGGGGATGAACCAACATATCAACTGGCTCCTGGAAGGTGAGCCTTACATTGTCTACCGCACCCTGCTGGATCTGCTCGGTCAGGGGGAGGGCGATCCCTCCGCGCAGTCTGCGCGGCAGGGAATGCTGGCAGACCCAAAGATACAAACCATCATCAAGGAATTATCGATCTGGCCGTGGACTGTGATATCCAGCCACAAAAGCGCCGGGCAGGCTTTCCACAAACTGACATTTCTGGCAGACCTGGGATTCCGGGCTGATGATCCGGGGATGGATGGCATCATCGGACCGATCCTAAATCACCAGGCGCAAGAGGGTCCATTCCAACTGCCAATAAATGTTCCAACCCACTTCGGTGGTACGGGGACGGATCAGTGGGCATGGGCGCTCTGCGATACCCCCTTGCTACTCTATGCACTTGCGAAGATGGGGCTGCAAACGGAACCCGCCGTACAAAAGGCAGCCGGATACCTGGCAGGGCTGGTGCGGGAAAACGGTTGGCCGTGCGTCGTCTCGAAGGAGTTGGGCAAATTCCGTGGACCGGGTCGGAAGGAGGACCCCTGCCCGTTCGCAACATTGGCAATGCTCAAGGCATTTGCTGCGATGGACGAGTGGCGGGATAGCCCTGCCTGCCGTACCGGTGCTGAAACCCTCCTGCGCCTTTGGTCTGAAAGTGAGACTGAACACCCCTATATCTTCTATATGGGCACGGATTTCCGCAAGCTCAAGGTTCCTTTCGTGTGGTACGACCTGATGCACGTGCTCGAAGTTCTGACCCGGTTCCACTGGCTAAAAGATGATCCGAGATTGCAGGAAATGGTCAATTTGCCGAAGGATAAATCGGATGGGGAAGGGCGCTTCACGCTCGAATCCGTCTGGCTGGCGTGGAAAGAATGGGAATTCGGTCAGAAAAAAGTACCTTCGCGTTGGCTGACATTCCTGGCATGGCGGATCATAGGCAGATTGCAGACTTTAGAAACCTGAAATGTAGCCATATATTTACCCTGAGGAGGTGGCATGGATCACGTAGTTTATCTGGATGCTGCGGCAAAGGAGATGGCGAATATTCTGGCTGGCAAGAAAAACATAATCCTCCGAGGAGCCACAGGTAGAAAGATGCCCTACGGCAGGGTTGAAGCAGGGGACACGCTTTATTTCCTGAACAATGATGCCGAAGGACTGGTCAAAGCGCGAGCAACCGTAACGAGCGTTTTGAACTCTGATGCTCTAACCGAAGATGGGTCGCTCCAATTTATCAATGAACAACATGCAGGATTGCAGTTGACAGAAAAGCAGCTGAAGCGATGGGGCGGCAAGCGGTATCTCGTGTTGATCTGGATCGAAAAAGCCGAGGAGGTAAAACCCTTCAGGGTGGATAAAAGCGGTTACGGGAATATGGATGACTGGCTGCCGGTCGGAAAAATCGAAAGTGTGATGCTTCAGGGATGAACTCCGAAGAAAGGAAAACCTGGAGGAAAGCATGAGTACGATGGTCAAGCAGGAAAACCGGAATGTTTGGCCGTATGTGATCTGGCCGCCGATCATTCTCAACATCAGCGCGATCCTATTGATTGGTGGAATGTTTGCTTCCAGGTACGCGGCATCCGCCGGTTCTACCTTTGCGGTTGTTGAGATCGGTTACGGACAGATCCAGTTCGCCCTGAGCGTTTTGATCATTATTGTTGAATGGTTTTTTGCACTCCTGTTAATAATCAGATATAAAAAGTCAGGTGCTTCCATCTTGGGATTATTTTCCAGGGATGGACGTATTTTCAGGTTCCGTTGGGGTCCTGCGATCCTGCTTTTCATCGTGGTAAATGCAGTTTGGATCTTTTATATCTTCTACCTTTCGGCTAGGATGCCGGACCTGAGTTACCGCGATATGAATCCATTCCAGATTTCTCTATTCCTGTTGTTGATGCCAATCACGGCTGCCTTCACCGAAGAGCTGATTTGGAGGGGGCACATTATCACGGGGTTTGAATTGCGCGGTAAAAAACCCCGGATGACGCTGGTTATTTCGGCTGCATCTTTTGCCCTCATCCATGGTGTTTTCTTCCCCGACAAGGTCTTGGTCACATTCCTGCTTGGACTTATCATGGGGTTTTATTACCAGCGCGAAAGATGTCTGGTTCCTCTTATGATCACTCACTGGCTGTTGGATTTATGGAGCTTTGGCGTTTTTTACTGGTTATAACGAAAGCGTTTTTATCAAGATTAGCTTATCTTGATTTCGAAAAAACCGGATTCATGTAAATGGAGCAATCTTTGCCCATTGAGCGAACGCCTTTGAAAAAAGTAATCAAGTTGGCCCGCCCGCAATTCCTGCTTGCCAGCCTGGTACTCTACACCATTGGGGCTGCCTGGGGGCTTATCCTTGGTGCTGATCCCGGCGTTTGGAAGCTTCTTTGGGGTTACCTGATCGTTTTCACAGCGCAGCTCTCGGTATCCTTTAGCAATGATTATTTTGATGTAGAAGCGGATAGTCATGGCAGTCCGAGCGCGTTTGCAGGCGGAAGCGGCATCTTGGTCACCAATCCAAAACTGCGATTCATGGCAAAAAACGCTGCGATTTCCCTGATCATTGTTTCAGCGATCCTTGGACTATTCTTTACGGTTTATTTTGGATATCCAGCCTGGTTCTTCGGGTGTATTCTCATCGGGAACCTGCTGGGTTGGTTCTATGCTGCCCCGCCGTTGAAGTTGGCATACCGGGGCTTGGGTGAATTATCGACCTCTGTTGCAGCAGGTATCTTCCTGCCTGGGATGGGATACCTAACGGCCGCTGGATCTCTGGATGGAAATGGTTGGGTTATCATGATTCCCCTGCTGCTGGTCGGCCTGGCGTTCATCCTCTCGGTTGAGATCCCGGATATGGAGGCGGATCGTTTGGGTGGAAAGAAAACCTGGGTGGCAAGGCGGGGGAGGGCATTTGGATTTCGCGTGATCGGAATACTGCTCCTGGCAGTGTCAGGATACTATTTCCTCGTTCCTACTATCATAGCCAAACCCCTGCTTGTCAATTTCCGAATCCTTGGTCTTTTCTCCCTGCTACCGCTTTGCGCCGCCTGGATCGGAATTTTGAAGCGACCGGAAGAAAAACATGAGAGCACCGTGCTTGTAAATACCATTATCGGCGCGATGATCGCATTTTTCATGCTGACCGACACCTATCTAGTTATACTGGCGATAAAATGAGCATGATTTAAGAGATGAATTTGCAACAGGAGCATGGATGAGCCTCAACCCTGATGATTCACTTCCCATCCCCAAGGCAAGATCGATCGCTTTTCCAACGGATGACCGGCACCGGGTAAACCTGCTTTCCGGGCCTCCCGAAACATGGTTTTTGAAATTCGGTTATGTGAAGTTATCCCTTGGGGAATCCATTGGGGGACTTTTTTCCCGGGGTACCTCTCCCTCGCTTTCGCTAGGAGCACAGCCATTCTGATGTCCATCGCTGTCAACGTGGTATGGTTGGGCTATATCACCCTGCTTGCCAGGCAAATGCTGGAACTGAGCTACCGAAACCTGTCTGGCTGGCAAATGATCCTGCTGCTCCTCCTCACCCTGCCACCGCTGCCTTCACCGAGGAATTGATCTGACGCGGACACATCCTTACCGGGTTCGATCTCCGCGAAAAAAACCGTAGGCAGCTCTCGCGATTTCGTCGGTTTCATTCTCGCTGATCCATGGCGTGTTTTTCCCCGACAAGCTCCTGTTCACCTTCCTGATCGGGATGATCCTGGGGTTTTATTAGCAAAAGGAGCGGGTGCTTTTACCTTTGATGATCACCCATTGGACCATGGATCTTAGGAGCTTCGGGATTTTATACTTCCGGTAAGTCTTATAATTCCCCCAGAGAATTTGTGATGATATATGGGCGACTTCAGCTGGCGATCAGCTTGTTCGCCTCAGTTTGAGAGCGAATCCTCCTGAGAATGGAGAAATGACATTGCATAAGACATTCGGATTGCTCGCTTTGCTCGGTTCCGGGGAGACCTCTCTCGCCGGTGGACGTATTTTTGAGACGATCGCCCAGCGATTGCCTCGCCCTTTGCGTATCGCTATCCTGGAAACGCCGGCTGGGTTTGAGTTGAATTCCTCGCAAGTGGCTGGGCGCCTTGCAGATTTCCTTTCAACCAGGTTGCAGAATTACCAACCGGTCATCGACCTTGTGCCTGCGCGCAAACGAGGCTCTCCTTTCAGCCCGGACGACCCGACCATCCTGAAACCGTTACTAAGCGCTAATCTGGTTGTCATGGGCCCTGGCAGCCCAACCTATGCCGTCCGCCATCTCAAGAGAACGTTGGCATGGGACCTGGTCCGGGCACGCTTCCGCCAGGGGGCGGGGCTTGTCTTTTCGAGCGCAGCGACGATTGCCGTCGGGTCGCGCGTGGTTCCAGTCTATGAGATCTACAAGGTAGGGCAGGAGATTACCTGCCCGCCAGGACTCGGTCTTTTCGCTGACTTCGGACTCTCGCTTTCCTGCGTACCGCACTGGAACAACACCGATGGTGGGGCGGAGGTTGATACAAGCCGCTGTTTCATGGGTATGGATCGGTTCAAGGACTGGCTTGAAATGCTACCCCCTGCTCATACCGTCCTTGGCCTGGATGAGCATACCGGCTTGATCATCGATTTTTCCTCCGGTGTGTGCACGGTCACTGGGGTAAGCTCGGTAAGCTTGTTGCAGAAAAGCGAGCCCGAGATCCACCCTGCGGGCACCTCGTTTCCAGTCGAGCGACTCGGACCCATTCACTGTCCGGATGACATCGAGGAGGGCATTCCAGCCAAAATATGGAAGCGCATTCAACAAGCTGAAGCGGAGACGGACTCCGGCTCCATTCCGTCGGAAATCCAGGACCTGGTTGATGAACGCAAGATCGCCCGGGCAGCTGGGGATTGGGTGCAATCGGATACCTTGCGCCAAAGGATCAAGGATCTGGGCTGGCAGGTACGGGACACATCTGAAGGACAGGCTGTAAGCAGAAGATGATCTGACCCCAGACGATTTGTAAAAAATAAATTATTTAACTCCTCGAAAAATACCTTTCCCTGCTCGCGATGCTTGAAAGCCTGCCATTTTCTTCCGGACTGCTTCTCATAGGGTAACAGCAGATACTGCCGCAAGGCTGGAATACAAAAAGCGGGTAGTATACTGGTCAGGACGATCCAAGCCTCCTGGAATTCGGCCTCGTCCCGGGTTCGTTCCTATATAATCCCCCGAGATTTGGGGTGAGGTAATCAATATTGGAGGGAACTTCTGGTGTATATTTATATAGTTGTAAAATCGATAATCCCCAACATATAAATGCTGGAGATCGATCGCCACAATCGGTGTTGGCTTGTAAAATAAAACAGGTGTGGGATGCCATCATTTCTTGCAAATAGCGACCAGATCGTTTTTTCGGAGCGGATGCCGGCAGGGTTGAGAATTTTGCTTATCCTGTTCGGTTTCGTCCCGTTTCTCGCCCCTTACGATCTTCTCATTCGCCCGGGTTGGACCGGTTTCAGCCTTCCGCTTGTGTTTGCCATCATCGTATCGCTGGGTGCAGTCGCTGTGGGTCTTTTACTTATTTTCAGCGGCCTTTTTGGGTTGAACCAGGTGCTCCATTTTGATGTAAGTACCCGAACTATCCTCTATGCTTACGAAACCCCGCTCATCCCGATCCGCCGGTTTCGGTATCAATTCGGGGATGTTGCGGAGATGAAGGTAAATGCCCACGACTGGTCCGAAGCGCCGTCCACTTATGGAGTGCAGGTGATTTTCAGGGATGGCAGGAAGACGGAAGTGGGCAGCTTCGCGAAGGAGCTTGAAGCAACCGAAGCGCTGCAGAAGGTCCGCCAGCTGATCGATTGAGGATGCAGCGATGGCTCTCACAGCGAGGAGGCGGAAATGCGTAAGAAAGATGTTCTAACGAAAATCCTGGCAATCGCTGGGACAATTCTCGTGTGGCTGCCGGTGCTTGCCCTGGTGATCATCACCGGGGCAATGCTGGTTCAGCGTGGGGAATTCCACTTTGATTACCTGATCCCGGCAGAATTGTTCCCGGTTTTTCTCGGCGGAGGATTATTGCTCCTCTGGGCGGTCATCCGCGCGAAATGTTACCGGAGGTGGATCGGCGCGGGTTTGGGGGCAGCGTTGGTGTTCCTGTTTGCCGGCCAGGCGGCTGCGGTGGCGACTGGGCTGGCTTCAGGCACGACCAAACCTGGTGGATGGCAGGCAGCTGTGGTGCTTGGAGCGATCATCCTCTATGACCTGGCAGTCATCACCGTGGGGGTGGGGGGAATCCTTCTTATACGTGAATTATTCAAGAAGCTTCCTTCTGGAGATTGATTATATGGAGTAGCTAACTTTGATGAAGTTATTGAATTAAATTCTTGTGCGCCTGGCTGATTCTCTTAGCATCCATCTTTTCCATTTTACGATCGTAAGTGAGAAAACCATTGACCTCGATCTCCACATCAGTTGTTTGGGTGTAGATGGCAGCAGCCAAGCCCTGAGAGATGAGCGGCTTCACCTGGTTTTCCAGTAAATCTAAGTAGGCACTGGTGAGCGCTTCGCTTGATTCATAGAAACGGTACCCGAATTTCTTCTCCGGGTCCCACATGTGCCCTGGGACTTTCAAGGTATACCCACCGAACTCGGTGACGGCGTAGGCGCGGGTGTCGCGTTTCTTTTTTGGCAGCTTTTTTACATACACATGCCGGCTCTGAAAATCCCCGCAGCCCTGGTCGAACCAGCCCGAGGCTGCATCCACCAGGCGGGTTGGATCATAACCGAGCACCCAATCAGCGATCTCGCGGGATTGGAATTGCCCCCAGCTCTCATTAAAAGGTACCCAGCAGGCGATGCAGGCTGCATTGTGCAGGGTGTCGATCATGCCTTTTAATTCCGCGCGGAATTCCTCCCGGTTTTCTGATTCGGCGCGCCCGAAGCGTCCGAGACCCCGGGTATCGTTGCGATGCCAGCCCACGCTCAGGTTTAGGAAGGCGATCACTTCCCCATCGATCTTTCCGCCGTTGGGCATATCCTGCCAGACGATCAAGCCCAGCCGATCGCAGAGGTAGTACCAGCGCAGGGGTTCCACCTTGACGTGTTTGCGGATCAGGTTGCAACCGATTCGCTTGGTGTATTCGATATCGAAGAGCATAGCCTCTTCGGAGGGCGGGGTATAAAGCCCATCGGGGAAGTAGCCCTGGTCGAGGGGACCGTAGAGAAACAAGGGCTTGTCGTTTAGGGCGAACCGCGGGTGGCCATCTTCGACCGTCACCAGGCTAAATTTGCGCATGGCGAAATAGCTGCCCACGGCGTCTTCAATTGCGCCATCCTTTACCAACCGGATGATCAAGTCGTAAAGGTAAGGATCTTCCGGGCACCAAACCCTTGGTTCGGGGACCGTGAGCGCTGTCATCTTTCCCGGTTGTGCGGAGCCGCTCGCAATGGTCTTTCCCTCGCGCAGGGCTTCGAACTCAAGCGAATACCCCTGGAGATCGCCATCTCCCCGAAGCTCGGCTTCCAGGATCAGGCGCTTGTGGTCGAGGTCGGGGGTCAGTTTGAGGGATTCGATGCTGACCGCGGGGACTCCCTCCAACCAGACCGTTTGCCAAATGCCGGAGACGGGGGTGTACCAGATGCCTTGCAGCTTGAGTACCTGCTTGCCGCGCTGCTGCATGCCGGTATCGGTGGGGTCCCAAACGCACACAAGGAGCTCGTTATCCCCTCCATGCAGCCACTCGGTGATATCCAGGGTGAAGGGCAGGTAGCCTCCGCGGTGCGATCCAGCCAGGGAGCCGTTCACCCAGATCTCGCATCCGTAATCCACCGCCCCGAAGTGCAGCAGGATCCGCCCAACGGTGCAGGAATTCATCAGGAGTTCGGCACGTGGGTCAGGGAACGACCGCCGGTACCAGAGTTTTTGATCGGGCAGCAGGGGGCGCTGCACGCCGGAAAGGAGTGATTCCACCGGGTAGGGGACAAGGATGGGTCCCTCGAACACTTCAGGTCGCCCGGATCCAGCAGGAAGGATGGCAAAATCCCATACCCCGTTAAGGTTAATCCAGCCGGGGCGGGTGAGCTGCGGGCGGGGGTACTCGGGCAGCGGGATGGGCGTCTCGGGAACCCAGGGGGTGCGGAGGAGCTCAGGCATTGGAGGGTGTAATCTCTTTGCCTGGTTTTTGGCGGGTAAAGAAAAGGGGGATGAGCGCCAGGAGCGAGATGAGGGATCCCACCTGGAAGATGATCGGCACGGGAATGAAACCCGTTTCGCCGTTGGAGGTGGTCGGGATGCCGTAGTGCTGGATCAGCCAGGAACCGATCGCAGGGCCAATCACCATGGGAATCGCGATCCAGAAGATCATGCGCACTCCGAGGAACTTGCCGCGGCTTTCTTCGGGGAGGAGGTCCTTAAGCCAGGCTACCGAGGCAATGGATACCGCTACGTAAAATCCCTGCCATAAAAAACCGGTCACAGCAAGAGCCGGAAGAGTATTGACGAGTGAAAGGAGAATTCCTCCGACGCTGGAAAGGATCAGGGCGGCTGCCATCATCAGCTTCTTGTTCCAACGGTCTGCGAGGAACCCGAAGGGAATGGCGAGGATCAAGCTGCCCACCATCACCGCAGCGCCAACGACGCTGAATTCCGATTTTGAGAGACCGACATAATTCTCCAGATACACGATCAAATACGGAAACGAGACTTCCATGCCGATGCTGGTGATCATGATGAAGATCAGCAGGATGAAAAGCTGGCGGTTCCTGCGCACCGTTTCGGTGCTGAAGAGACCGGAGAACTCCGACCAGAAAGTGCCTTTATGCTCTTCGGATTCCGGTATCGGGGGTTCTTTGAGCAACCCCCCCGCGATTGCGCCGGTGAGAAGGACAATCCCGCCCAGGGCATAGAAGAAGGTGAAATAACCCACGCTTTCGATCAGCATCCCAGCAGCCACCAGGGAAACGATTTGGGCGATGAACAGGCTGACGTTGAGGACGCCTTCCACCCGGCCGCGCTCTTCCGTGGGAGCGATATCTGCCGTCCAGGCGTTGAAGGCTGCGTCGTTGGCGGTGGAGCCGAAGAAGGTCATGATCGCATCAGCGATGACCACCATGATGACCGTCAGGCTCGCGACATTGATATACGCGACCGTTGGGAAAAGGATAGTCGCAAGCCCCCAGCCGATGTAGCCGAAAAGGATGTAGGGTCGGCGGCGGCCCCATTTGGAACGGGTCCGGTCGCTTAGCGTACCCATAAAAAGGGTTGTGACGGTGGCGATGATGGCACTGCATGCAACCATCCAGGCGATGGGACGCGGATCGGGGGTGATGGTATCAAAAACGAATGTGTTGAACCAGGTGTTCTCCACCGCCCAGGCGATCTGACCGGTGATGGCGAGGGCGGCCATAATGGCCCAGCCGCGGGTATTGATGCGAAGTGATGGATGAGAGTGCATTGACTATTCTTTTTCTATTGGAAATTTTGGATGGATAAATAATACAGGAATTTTTAAAAAAAGTAAAACCTGAAATGGCATTCCTGGCAGGCAAAAACGCTTTTTTGTAAAACCTTTCGGAATATGTTACGATAAAGGAATAAATAGGACAAGAATTATCCGAATAATTATTTAGAGGTCCAAAAGAGGATGGTATGCGAAAACTAATTTTTCAAATTGCTCTGTCGCTAGACGGCTTTTATGAAGGACCCAAGGGGGAGCTGGACTGGCACCTGGTGGATGAAGAATTTTATGCGGATGTTTACGAATTGTTCGAAACCCTGGATGGCGAGATCATGGGTCGAAAGACCTATGAAACCATGGCTGCTTACTGGCAGACCGAGACGGCATTACGGGAGGACCCGGTGACTGCGAAATGGATGAATTCACTGCGAAAATATGTGGTTTCAAGAACCCTGAAAACCGTCTCATGGGAGAATTCCAGCCTGCTCGAGGGGGATGCGGAGGAAGCCATCACCCGATTGAAGGAGCAGCCCGGAAAGGACCTCGGCATAGGCGGTTCCGATCTTGTAGCCTCCCTGCGCAACCCCAAACTCGTTGATGAATACCGCTTCTTAATTGTCCCGGTAGTCCTGGGAGCTGGAAAACCGATCTTTCAGGGCATCCGCCAGAGACTGAACCTGAAATTGATCTCGACAAAAACATATAAATCAGGCATGACTGGGTTGTACTACCAGCCGGCTGATTAATATAAATGAATATAGGAGAAAGAATGGCAAAAATCACCCCTTACCTGTTTTTCGACGGCACATGTCGCGAAGCGATGGATTTCTACCACGACTGCCTGGGAGGCGAGCTGAAAACGCAAACCATAGGCGAATCTCCGGCGGCAGCTTTGCAACCCCCGGAAGCTGGGTCTCGGATCATGCACGCAACCCTCGATAAAGGGAACCTGGCGTTAATGGCCTCGGATATGATGTTTGATGGGTCTGTTCACGGCAATTCCATTCAACTTACCCTGGTCTGCGATTCCATGGAAGAGATCAACTCCTACTTTGAAGCACTTTCCAGGGGCGGCAAGGTTGTTTCCCCATTAAAAACCGAGTTCTGGGGCGGGACGTTTGGGCAGTTGGTGGATAAATATGGGTTCCAATGGATGCTGAGCTATGAGAAAAAACCTGCATAAATTGCAGGATTGAATATAGGAGCGAATGAAATGAAATCTGAGAATAAAACCGTACCGACGATCAAAAGTGTAACCGAATTCGTCAATTCCATCCCGGAAGAGGATAGAAAACAGGACTGCCGGGTGGTGCTGGAGATGATGGAATCAACCACGGGGGAAAAGGGTGTCATGTGGGGGGATTCAATCGTCGGATTTGGCCTCTACCACTATGTGTATGCCACCGGCAGGGAAGGGGATATGCCAAAGGTTGGCTTTTCGCCGCGGAAGCAGGCATTAACCGTTTATCTCAACTACGGATTCGAGAATTACGTTGATCTGTTGACAATGTTAGGGAAACACAAAACCGGAAAGATCTGCCTGTATATCAACCACCTGTCGGATGTAGACCTTGATGTTTTGAAAGCGCTGATCCTTCGCTCCTACAAGGCATACGATAGACTCTAATATTGAAAAGAACCCATTATGGATACAGAAAAATTACTGACTCTTGACCAGGCGCACGAAAAGTTTGCTAAATCCCTGAACGGGAAAACCTGGGATCTGCTTGGGAAGGAGGACCGCACCCGGGAGAAGGATGAATTAATGGTCCTCTCTGCCAGCGCATCCCTTTATCATTGACTGCAGATTGGCACGGCGGTTCATGCCCAGCGCGGGGAGTGGCTGCTGGCGCATGTTTATACCATCCTGGAAAAACCCGAACCAGCCATGGAGCATGCCCGGCGCTGCCGGGAGATCACTGAGGCGAACCCGGGCGAAATGAAGGATTTCGATCTCTTTTACGCTAATGAAGCCATGGCACGGGTGCTCGCGTTGAGAAGGGAGAAGCAGGAGGCCAGGAGGTATAAGCAACGCGCATCTGAAATGGCTGAAACCATCGCTGACCCGGAGGATAAGACGATCGTCATGGGCGACCTTAAGGCTCGACCCTTGTTTGATGTAGAATAACCGCATCATCTCACATCCCCGGGAGGGTTCCATGACGCATCCTTTGGTGGAGCAGCTATTTTTTGCACGCAGCGAATTCATTCGCTCGATCCAAGGCATTTCCGAAGAGGACGCTCAAAAGCGGATCCTTCCCATGAACTGCATCAGCTGGAACGTGGGTCACCTGGCCTGGCAGGAACAAAAGTATTACCTCACTTTTACCCGGGGGATCACGCTGAGAGAGGATATTCAAAAAGATTTGGCCAAAGGTGCTCCTGCCAGCACCCATGCTTTAAAGGACATGATCGAAGCCTGGGAGGAAATCACCCATGAGGCAGATTCCTGGCTGAAAGATGTCTCGGATGATCATCTACTCCAAGGAGTTGTGCTGGACGGAAAAACCATGGAATTCACCTACGGGAATGTGATCCTCCGAACCATCTATCATTACTGGTATCACACCGGGGAAAATTGTGCGATCCGGCAGATGCTGGGGCACAAGGATCTGCCCAGTTTTGTTGGAGATCTTGACGGCAAAGCCCCCTATCGAGCTGATTAATAATCATGACCGCTTCGATCTCGACAGTCTCCCTGGTCGTCAAGGATTATGACGATGCGATCCGTTTTTTCACCGACTGCCTACAGTTTACCCTAGTGGAGGATACGCCGATGGGCAGCGGTAAGCGCTGGGTGGTCGTTTCGCCTCCCGGGGGTACGGGAGCATCTTTGCTACTCGCGAAGGCGGTGGGGAAAGAGCAGGAAGCCCGGATCGGGGACCAGAGCGGGGGGAGAGTTTTCCTTTTTCTGCAGACCGCTGATTTCCAGAGGGATTATGCATATATGAAAGCCAAGGGGGTTCGGTTCACAGAGGAGCCCCGCCAGGAAAGCTATGGAACGGTCGTGGTCTTCCTGGACCTTTACGGCAATAAGTGGGATCTGGTGCAGGCGTTATAAGATTATTGGCTGCTTCCCATCTGGCGCTTTCCTTGCACCATTGCGTTTGAGGAAACCGCCATGCAAAAGACGCAAAACAATTTTTCCATTATTCAGCGTTGGGACGGGATGAACCGGGAGGAAAAAGCCGGGCTGATTTTATTGCTTTGCGCGCTCATTCTGGGTGCGCTTGTGCGGTTTCTCCATGTTTTCGGTCTGGAATTCCCCATTAACGACGGCGGGCTTTTCTACACTATGACCCGCGACCTTCAGGCGAATGGTTTCCTGATCCCCCGCGAGACCAGCTACAACGGGGGTGGATTGCCCTTCGCCTATCCTCCGCTTGGATTTTACCTGGCGGGTTCTCTTGAAACCATTTTTGGATGGGATCTTCTGAGCGTGATGCGCTGGCTGCCACTTATCATTAATTTACTTTGTATTCCGGTTTTTTATTTATTTTCCCGCCGGTTGTTGAAGGATCCGGTCAAAGCCGGGATCGCTACCTTGTTCTTCGCGCTCCTGCGCCCCGGGTATGAATGGCTGATCATGGGTGGGGGGCTCACCCGCTCGCCGGCGATGCTATTCTCCCTGCTCAGTTTGTATTTATACCTGGGGATGCTGGAAGCGCCACAGAGACGGGTGCGGGATATCATCTTTCCGGCTGTGGCTCTCGCCCTGACCTTTCTCTCCCACCTTGAGATCGGCTGGTTTACAGTCTATTCCCTTGCCCTGTTGTGGTTCTTTCGCGGGATGAACCGGAGGAACTTCATTTCCACTGTTTTCATCATGTTGGGAGTGTTTATCCTAACAAGCCCATACTGGGTCCAGGTGATCCGATTTCACCAGATACAGCCTTTCCTGGCGGGGTTGGCCAGTGGCGGTTACAGTCCTTTTATTAGCATCTTCGGGCTTTTATACTTAAACTTCACCGAAGAACTGATCTTCCCCGTCCTTGCAGCGACTGCTCTGCTGGGGGCAACCATCTCTCTGGTAAAGCGCGATTACCTTCTCCCCATCTGGTTGGTACTTAATTCTATTCTGGACGCACGCAGCGTGAATCGCAGCGATGTGATCCCGGCTGCCATGCTCATATCCATTGGAATCGTCGATGGCATGTATGTGCTCATCGCGAAATACAAGCAGGCACATGATGCACGTCGGAATTCAAAAACCGAGGGTGAGGGAATCTTTTCCCGAGCGGGGATCCTGGTCCTTTATATCCTCTGCGCGCAGGTCATTTTAACGGCCTATTTGTTTCGCAGCCTGGATCAATCGTTGGCTCATATACTCACGGCTGGCGATATTAAAGCGATGGAATGGGTAAAGGGAAACACTCCCACCGAGGCCGAATTCTTCGTTGTTCCGTCCTCCACCTGGTGGGAGACCGATGCGGTGGGCGAATGGTTTCCGGCGCTCGCTGAACGGAGAACCCCGCTCACCGTTCAGGGAAGCGAATGGCTGCCAGACTACAGGGATAGGATCGCAAAATTCAAGGAGATCTCCACTCTGATCTCTGACGGCGATCTTGATGGACGAACTCTCCTGCGCGATTTTCCGCAAGCCGATTTTCTATTTCTTCCCATCTCGAGTTTTCAGAACAAGGCCGCATTGGTTGTTCTTCGATCGAACTTGCAGGAATTTCCAATAGTTTTTCGCAATGCAGATGTGGAGGTGTACGAACTTCGCACAAAGTGACTCGTAGCAAGAATTCTCTTTTATAAATTAAAAAAAATTTATTTCCGGATAATTTCAGCTTGATAGTGCGGAAGATCTGGCTGATCTGATTGATAATGGGGTTTATGCAGGTATCAAAGGGTGGCCTGACACTCAAAGCGTACAAGCAAATTGTGGAAATGACGATTGAAATCAGACCCGAATCGGCGTATAGTAATTGAAAATTCTGCTATAGTTTGATATCTCTTCGGATAAAAATGAGAGGCAGGCCTTGATGTTGAAAATAATTCTATTAGGGATCCTGGCTGTATTGGTTGTAACCTCGATCCTGGTCATCATCAGGGGGGTCATGTACCGACTTCGCCATCGCGCGATACCAGTCGAAGAGGGGGTTCCTGTTGATCCCCAGAAGCTCGGCGAGAATCTGGCTGCTTCCATCCGCTGTAAGACGGTACCCCTGGATGACAGCGGAACCCCGGAACCGGAAGCCTTTCGCCAGCTGCATTCCTTTCTTGAAAAAACATATCCGCTGGTACACACGAAACTTAAAAAGGAGGTCATTGGGGGTTACAGCCTTTTATACATCTGGGAAGGCACGAACCCGAAGCTTGACCCCGTCCAATTGATGGCTCACCAGGATGTGGTTTCCGCAAACCCAACGGAATGGACACACCCACCCTTCGAGGGAAAAATTGTGGACGGAATCGTTTGGGGGCGTGGCACGCTGGATATCAAGAACCAGCTGATTGGGATCATGGAAGCTGCGGAAGCCCTATTAAAACAGGGTTTCCAACCGGAAAGAACGATTCATTTCGCCTTCGGACATGACGAGGAGACAGGGGGAGCTAATGGCGCCGCTGTTTTAGGGAAGCTACTTAAAGACCGAAAAATCCATTTAGCTGCCATAGCCGATGAAGGCGGGGGCATTATTGATGGGGTCATCCCGTTCCTCAAGAAACCTGTGGCGCTAATCGGAACCGGCGAAAAGGGATACCTCACCATGAAGTATTACGTGAGGAGCAAACCAGGTCATTCCTCCGCCCCACCCCGGGAAACCTCGATTAGTATCCTCGCCGGAGGTTTAACGAATTTGGCAAGGCACCCACTACCTTCACGGATCCGTGCCGCGAAAATTCTTTATACAAGTATTGGACCCGCAACCCCCTTCTGGCTTCGGGTCGCCTGGGCAAACGTCTGGCTTTTCGGGGGACTGTTGAAAAGGATAATGAATAAGGAAGATGAAACCAGGGCGTATATCCGCACCACAGGCGTTTTGACGATATTTAATGCAGGTACTGAAGATAATACCATCCCGGAAGAAGCAACGGCTTTTGTGAACTACAGGATACTCCCCGGATATAAAATCGAAGATATTGTGAATTTTGCTCACAAACACATTGGCGACGAACGGGTGAAATTCAACCCGGTTGAAGGCAAAGCCAACGAAGTGGTGGGGCCTTCCCCCACAACAGGCCCGGTTTATGAAGGTCTGAGCCTGGCAATTCGAAAGATATATGGAGATTATCCGGCTGCGCCTTTTGTAATGCTGGGAGGCACGGATTGCGGTCATTACGTTGAGGTTTGCGAGAATATTTACCGGTTTACCCCTTTAATCATGGATCCCAGTTATGCCGGATTGGAGCATGGGGTGGATGAGCGTATTCCTATCTCGGAAATGGTGAAAACGGTAAAGTTCTACTCGAAACTGATGCAGATCTGGGGAACGGAGAAAATGGAAGGCTAAAGGGAATCTGGGATAACTTTCCGGCTTTCCGTATGTTATAATATTAGAAAATATTAATCTTGGAGGAAAGAAATGTCTTTTGAATTGCTTTGTGGAGCGCTTATTGTCGTCCTGGTCGGACTTGCGATGGTATTAAATGGCTATCGCTGGTTCCTGATCATTCTGCCGATAGCCGGGTTCTTCTTCGGTTTCATGATTGGCGCGCAAGCCATGACCGCCATCTTCGGAGAGGCCTTCCTTGCAACCATCACCAGTTGGGTGGTCGGTTTCATCGTTGCGATCATTTTCGCCGCCCTGTCTTACTTTTTCTACTTCATCGGGATCGCAATCTTCATCGGCTCCTTCGGGTATGCCCTGGGTTACGGGATCATGGGTCTCTTCAGCGCTGATCTGACCGTGATCACCTTCCTCGTTGCACTGGCCTTGGGGATCATCTTCGCAGTTCTTGCCTTCGTACTCAACATCCAGAAGTACCTTGTGATCATCGCCACATCCTTCATCGGTGCCGGCGCGATCATCCTTGGCATCCTGGCCGCTTTTGGTTTCCCCCCGGAAGCCCTTGGCAAAAATGCACTTGCAATGGTGCTTCAGGACTCTGTTTGGTGGCTGATCGTCTTCCTCGCCCTGGGAATCGTCGGCACTGTGTTGCAGATCCGCCGCAATCGAAAATGGGAACTCACCGTCGTCGAGCGCAACTATTTTGATGACGCTACACCCGCAGCATAGTAAGAGAACACAATAAAAAAATCGGGTAGCTTTGGACTGCACCCTTTAGACAAGACATAAAAAGAAAGCCCCCACGTGTCAACTGGACAGACACCTCATTTCGTAGGGTGTCTGTCTTGTTTTCAATTGTATCCTCTCATGGTTGTAAAAGTAAATATATTCGTCGACCATCTGGCGAACTTGATCCAGGGTGGGATTTCTCACATGGCGTAAATACTCTTCCTTGAGATGGCTAAAGAAGTTTTCCATGGGTGCGTTATCCCAGCAATTACCACGCCGGGACATGGAAGGTGTGATGTGATATTGGCAGGTCAGGTCAAAATATAACGAAGAAGAGTACTGGGTACCCTGGTCGCTGTGAAGGATCAACTCTTGGGTGATATGCTCTTTTTGTGTGGCTTGTTTGAGCGTATTAGTCACCAACTGGATCGAGTTGTTGGAACTGACTTGATAGGCGACGATGAAGCTGTCATAGAGATCTTTGATGGTGGACAAATATGCCCATCCCTGGCGGGTCCGGATGAAGGTTACATCGGTAACCCACTTCTGGTTGGATTGGCTGGCAACAAAGTTGCGGGCTAGAACGTTCGGATAGCGGTGAAAACTATCCAACTGCTCCATCTTTGGATAGGGCCTGCGCCTGCGGGCGATCGAACGGATGCCAAGCTTGTTCATCAAGCGTAAGATCGCCTTATGGTTGAGATTCAACCCTCGTTTCTGGCTCAGCCACAGCTTGATCCTGCGGTACCCATAGATGCGATGCGAAGCCTGGTAGGCTTCCTGCACCCAACGCATCCGCTCCTGGTCCTTGTCCGCCTGATCGACTCGCCCTCGCCAGGCATAATAGGCTGCTCGAGAAACTCCGAAGTAGGCGCACAGTGCTTTCACACCGTATTGCCTCTCCGTATGCAGCATCACCCGATATTGCGCTTCTCGAGCTCCAACTTTCGCAATTCGGCATGGAATTTTTTTAGCAGATCATTCTCCATCCGCAATCGTTCGAGTTCTGTCTGCGGACGCGTCTCTTTCCTCGGCCGCCCAATCGGTTTTTCAAAGGATGCAGCTCCTTCATGCCGGTACATCTGCACCCATTTCTCGATCCGTGCCGGATCCCTGATCTCCAATCGCATTGCGATTTCACGGTAACTGACCCCCTCCTCCAGGAACATCTTCACCGCCTTTTCCTTGATCACCTTTCTGTAATGCAACATCCCTTTCTTTCCAGACATAAAAGCACCTCCTGTGCTTGATTATCACATGAGGTGCTTTCTTTTTGTGTCCGGTTTTAGGGGGTCAGTTCACTTTGCCACCCGATTTTGATTTAATCCGGATTATTTTTGAGAACAATGTCTGCGATCGTCAGGTTGTGCCGCGCGCGCAGCTCGCCATTGATCATATCCACCTGTTTACGAGGAGAATAGAAAACCTCGCTCCAGCCGTAGCCCGCACAGGCAGTGGCGGCAATTTCATTCCCCAGTGCGTCGCTTCCCCACCAGGCGCGGTAATCCGATTCCAGGTGAGGTTTGATATGCAAATCCAATGAATCGTAATGGGCAGAATAATAATAGTCCGGCGGTAACGCATTAAGCACTGTTTCGAAAACGTGTACCCTGATCTTTGATCCCGGAAGCAGATTGGCTTCTGCCACGCGGCAGAGTCCACGGATGGTTGCCAGGGGGGAGATCACCTCCACATGTTCAATATTCTCAAAGCGCTTGCGGATATGCGAAATGACCTCACGCATCACCAATCCCGATGCGATGCTATCGGCGATGAATGCCGCAGTGATATTCTCGTGCTGGACGCGATCGAGGTCCTTATCCTTAAAAATGCCTAGCTCCACTTTGCGATTGTAGACGGGAACGGACATATCAAATACATGGTGAGCATCAAGGAGAACCTCATCGCAGTAATAACCGCGAGCATGGAAGATGGATTCCGCCACACCGTATTTCAGCCCCTCCCTCGCGATGGGGAAGATGGCCATGTTGTGCTGCCTGCGCGTGTTGAGTACCTCCTGGAGCTGCGGTGCGTGAAAGATGGTATCAACGGCAGATCCGATTAGATGTGAACGACGAGCACCCATACAAAGTTGGCCGGGCAGCGTTATTGTCTTTTTTCCGGCGAGTGTTCCGGCAGGTAGTCCCAGTAAATCCATCAGCTTCTGGTCGAAAGGATATTTGTGAAGGTAGATGAATTCGGAGGTCGCGGGATTATGGTATAGCACCAATTCCAGTGTGGTCCCACTCTCCAGGCGAATGCGTCCCGGACGAAAAAGAGCGCTCCCCTGTGTGCCTTGCGGGTAGGGGAGCGGGTTTTCCAGTTCGAGGGAGCCGTTTATAGGGTGCTTGGGATCCTCATTGAATGAGAATGGATAATTGATCATGGGCAGCCCTCATCCTTAAGAAGTTTTATGACAAGGAAGGTTACAGCGGTTTTCTTAAAGTCGCGGCGCAGTGCAGCCATCCTGAACCGATTTTACACCAGGGTGGTGGAAAATTCAAATATTAGGTAACAACTTGTCCCTGGATCATTTTCTCCAGGATGGCAGTGGTGAGTGATTTAGGGCGCTCGATGGGTTTATTCAACGCCCTCGCCCAGACAGCATGGGTGGAAAGACCGAGGATGCGGCTTACGCCAAAAAGCACTGTGTAGAATTCGTACTGGGTCACTCCAAAATGGTATTGCAGTGCGCCGTTGATGGCATCCACGTTCGGCCAGGGATTTTTGACTTTGCCGGTCTTCAATAAAAGGGGTGGTAGTATGTCGTAGACCGATTTTACCAGGGTAATCAGTTCATCCCCGGGCAGGTACTTGTTGGCGAATTCCAATTGGGCGGTGAACCGGGGATCGGTGATGCGCAGTACAGCGTGACCGTAGCCAGGGATAAGAGCTCCTGCTGAGAGCTGATCGGCCAGATAGGTTTCGAGATCCTCCTTGGGGGGGATTCTGCCAAAATGCTCGCGAACACCCAGCAACCAACGAAGACACTCCTGATTTGCCAGCCCATGAAGCGGACCGGCGAGCCCGTCCATTCCGGCAGATGACGCCAGGTAAACATCGGATAATGCCGAAGCCACCAACCAGCTGGCGTGCGCCGAGACATTTGCCCCTTCGTGGTCGGAGTGCAGGATGAAGAACAACCGGCAGAGCTCCTTATAATCATCGTCGGTGCTTTTTCCGATCATATGGGCAAAATTTGCACTCCAATCAAGCTCAGGATTGGGCGGGATGTAGGAATCCCCGTTGTAACGGTGGTTATAGATGAAAGCTGCCAGGGCGGGTAGCTTGGCGGTCAGGCGAATCGCATCCTCCAGGTAGGACTCCCAATAATCGCTCTTGACCAGGCCGCGGGCGTATTCCTGAGCGAAAATCGACTCCCGTTGCATCGCTAGAATACCCTGTGAAAAAAGCGTCATTGGGTGGGTATCGGCTGGCATCGCGCGGATCACTTTTAAAACGTAATCGGGAATCCCTGCATGCTTACGCCATTCCGCTTCCAAGGCGGCAGCCTCCTCGTAGGTGGGCATCTCATCCACCATGAGCAGGAAATATAAACCGCCTGCCATAGGCAGTTCTGAGCCAGGTTGCTTGGGAAGCAATTCCAGAGCCTCCTGAATGGTGTAGCCGCGCAGGCGGATGCCCTCATTCGGATCTACGTAGGAAACATCGGAAACCTGCACCATCACTCCCCGAATACCACTGTAGATCTGATCCACAGTAACGTCGCAAACTTTAAAATTGTTATAATCCCGTTTGATGCGGTTCATCCGTTCGCGAATTTCGGGTAGCTTGGCAGATATTTTTTCCTTGATGAGGTCCATGGTATTTCCTTAGAACGGGGATTAGCGGGAGTAACCCATCTGGGCGGATATGATCCGGGAGACTTTAAGAATCCTGGAAGCGAAATCGTCGATCACTTCCGGAGTGAAGCGTTGAATGGGGCCGGAGATGGTGAGGGCGGCTTGGATCTCCGATCCGGCACCAATGATGGGAGCGGCAACCCCAGCAGCATCCGCCTGCCATTCCCCCATGCTCACCGCGTAACCTCGCTGGCGAATGGTATCTAGCTCGGCGCGAAAGGCATCCGGATCGACAACCGTGTTCGCGGTGAACCGGGTCCATTCCACCTGGTGGAGGATCTCCTCCCGCTGCGCAGGAGACATAAAAGCCAACAGAACCTTACCCGCGGCGCCGGCAGTGATGGGCAGCCGCCTGCCAAGCCTGGCGCTGAAGCGGATCGCCTGTGCACTTTCCAATCGCTCCACACACAAGCGTTCCCCGCCCTCCACGACATAGAGACTTACAGTCTCCTGGGTGGCGGTGAGAAGTTCCCGCATGAAGGGAAGCGCAATCGTGCGCACATCCAGACTGGATGCGTAGACACCCGCCCATGCCAACACCTTGCCTCCCAGAGAATAGGCACGGGAGGATGGATTCTGGTTCAGGACGGTGAGGTCTTTCAGAGCTGCCATCAACCGCCCGGCTGTGCTGGGGGAAAGTTCTGTCTGGCGGGCGATCTCCCGGACGCCAAGCTCAGGCCTTTCAGTTGTAAAGCAATCCAGGATCGATATTGCGCGCTCTAGCGATTGGGTCATGGGGGCTGATTCAGATGTCCTGTTATATGGCACAATGTCCCTATACATGATACAATTATAGTGTTAAAATTTGCATTCGTCAAGCTTTCTTCCACCGCGGATCGAATTCGAACGCGGCGAAAAAATGGAAAAGGAGAAGGTCATAGAAGATGGCTGAACCTCGTGAGGTGATCGAGAAAAACGCGGATGGGCTGGTGGTACCGGATCATCCGTTTATCCCCTATATCGAAGGCGACGGTATCGGTCCCGAGATCTGGGCGGCTTCAAGGGATGTGTTCGACGAGGCCGTCAGACTTGCGTATGGCGGAAGGCGGAGTATCGTTTGGGAGGAAGTGCTGGCCGGTGAAAAAGCACGTCAGGCAACAGGTATCGGCCTTCCAGAGGAGACACTGCAGAAGATCGCCGAATCAAGGGTGGCTATCAAGGGGCCGTTATCCACCGAGGTTGCGGTGGGGGGACGCAGCCTCAACGTAGCGCTGCGAAAACTTTTGGATCTGTATGCTTGTGTTCGCCCGGTGCGCTGGTTTGAAGGCGTTCCCTCGCCCGTACGCCATCCAGAACAGGTGAACATGGTTGTTTTTCGGGAAAACACCGAGGATGTTTACGCCGGGGTGGAGTTTGAGGCAAAATCAACTGAAACCAAGATCCTGATCGAATTCCTGCAGCGGTCATTTCCTGAGGAATACAAGAAGATCCGCTTTCCAGATAGCTCCGCATTGGGGATCAAACCCATCTCGCGCGATGGCTCCGAACGCATCGTCCGGGCTGCCATCCGCTGGGCGCTCGCCAACAAGCGTTCCCGGGTGACCCTGCTTCACAAGGGCAATATCATGAAGTTCACCGAGGGGGGGTTCATGACCTGGGGATATGACGTGGCTCGAATGGAATTCGGCTCGGTGGTTTCAATCGGGATCCCTTCGCAGGGCAAACTGATGGTCAATGACATGATCGTCGATGCAGCCCTGGCGCAGGTGCTGCTCACCCCCAGCGAATTTGATGTGATCGTCTGCACCAATCTGAATGGGGATTACCTCAGCGATGCACTGGCTGCCCAGGTAGGCGGATTGGGGATCGCCCCGGGAGCGAACATTAATTTCGAGACAGGTGCGGCAGTATTTGAGGCCACGCATGGCACGGCTCCCAATATCGCCGGGCAGAATGCGGCCAATCCCTGCTCTTTGATCCTTTCCGGGGAAATGATGCTGCGATATTTGGGATGGAACGAGGCGGCCGACCTGGTACTCGCCGGGGTGGAAGGTGCCATTGCCTCCCGCAGGGTGACACCGGATTTTGCGGATAAGATGCGCGGCGCGGTACGAACAGGAACCCGCGAATTTGCCCAGAATATCCTGGGGATAATGGAGAAATCAATCGAATGACCGAAGCGCAAAAATCCTTGCGATTCCTCAATTTGGCGGGTAATAAGATCGCCTACTACAGCCTGCCCGCCTGGGCAGAAGAAAAGAAGATTGATATTCCCCGCCTGCCATTTTCGATCAGAATATTGCTGGAAATGCTCCTGAGGCAGGCGGCTGAAGGTAAAGGTTTGGAAAATGACCTCGAAAGCCTTGCAGCCTGGAAACCTATAGAGGAAGCCAGGGCATCCATATCCATTCATCCGCAACGGGTGGTGATGCAGGATCTCACCGGAGTACCGGTACTCAACGACCTGGCATCCCTGCGCGCCGCGGTGAGCCGCGCGGGTGGTAACCCGGCCAGCGGTCAACCCGGTGATCCCGGTGGACCTGGTGGTGGATCATTCCATCCAGGTGGACTATACCGGCATCCCGGACGCTTATAAGAAGAACCTGGAGCTGGAATTCAAACGCAACCGGGAACGATACCAATTCCTGAAATGGGCGCAAAAAGCCTTCCAAAAATTCCGGCTCATCCCGCCTGCCACCGGGATCGTGCACCAGGTGAACCTGGAGACGCTTTCCCCGGTGGTTTGGATCCAGGATTCCGCTGGAATGCGGCTTGCTGCCCCGGATATGGTTATTGGGACCGATTCGCATACGCCCATGATCAATGGGCTAGGCGTTCTGGGCTGGGGAGTGGGTGGAATAGAAGCCATCGCTGCGATGCTGGGCAACCCATTGGAATTGATGATCCCGGATGTAGTGGGGGTACGCCTTTTCGGCTCTCTTCCCCTGGGCACCACTCCCACCGATCTTACGCTGACGATCGTCCAAAAGCTGCGCGCGCTGGGTGTGGTGGATAAATTCATTGAGTTTACCGGCCCGGCGTTGGAGACTCTTGGCGTTCCACAAAGGGCGATGATCGCCAACATGGCGCCGGAATACGGCGCGACGGCCAGTTTTTTTCCCATCGATGAGCAAACCCTGGGTTTTTTGCGCCTGACAAACCGGCTTGAGAGCACTGTGCGCTTGGTGGAAGCATTCTTCCGCGAACAGGAACTTTTCCGTTCGGATGAATCCCCCGAACCGGAATTCAGCACCCTTTTGGAATTGGACCTGTCGGAGATCGTCCCATCGATTGCGGGTCCGAAAAAACCGCAAAGCCGGGTTTCGCTCACAGAAGCCAGTCAGGATTTTCAGCGCCTGCTGAAGATCGAAGTAACAGATGGAGGGTACGGACTCAGCAGAGAGCAGGTTGAGGCAACCGCTGAAGTTCAAATTGGTGGGAACCCGGTAACCCTCATGCATGGATCCGTAGTTCTTGCAGCGATCACTTCCTGCACCAACACCTCCGACCCATATGTCATGCTCGCAGCCGGGTTAATGGCCAGGAACGCACTGGAGCGGGGGATGAGCATCTCACCGGCAGTCAAAGCAAGTCTCTCGCCAGGGTCGCGTGTGGTGACGGATTACCTCGCGAGGGCTGGACTTCTGGAAAAATTGGAAAACCTGGGATTCACTCTCGTTGGTTATGGCTGCATGACCTGTATCGGTAATTCAGGGCAAATTGATCCTGGCGTTGCGCGTGTCATCGAAGCATCCAACCTGGTAACCGCCGGGGTACTTTCCGGGAACCGCAATTTTGAGGGGAGGGTGCAGCCACTCGTGAGAGCCAATTACCTGGCTTCCCCGCCGCTGGTTGTGGCCTATGCCCTGGCAGGTTCCATGAATATTGACTTGACGCGTGATCCGCTGGGTGTGGATGCAAACGGAAACCCTGTCAACCTGGCGGATATCTGGCCTTCCGAGAATGAGATCCGGGAGCTCACCGAAAAATATGTGACCGTGGAGGCTTTCGAACGAAATAAGCTTGAAAAATTCCCCGGCGGCCGGGATTGGCAGGAGTTGGCGGGTGGGGATGAGTTGGTGTTCCACTGGAACCCTTCATCAGACTACCTGCGGGAACCCCCTTTCGCGACCCTTCCAAATGGGGATTGGACCAAGGACATCCACGGCGCCCACGCCCTTGCGGTTTTTGGAGATTCGATCACGACTGACCATATTTCCCCGGCAGGATCAATACACCCCGGCAGCCCGGCGGGGCGCTACTTGCAGAGCAGGGGAGTTTCCCCGGTGGATTTTAATTCCTACGGTTCGCGACGCGGAAATGACGAGGTGATGGTACGAGGTACGTTCGCGAATACCCGGTTGAAGAATAAACTTGTCCTCGGAGTAGAGGGCGGCAGGACCCTCTACCTTCCAGAAGAAACCCAAATGGATATTTATGATGCGGCCATGCGTTACCAGCGAGAGGATATCCCACTTGTAATTCTAGCAGGCAGGGAATACGGCACAGGCTCCAGTAGGGATTGGGCTGCCAAGGGTGTTCTTCTACTGGGAGTGCGGGCGGTTATCGCGGAGTCCTTTGAACGAATTCACCGGTCCAACCTGGCGGGGATGGGAGTCCTTCCATTACAATTTTTGGAAGGAGAAGGGGTTCAAAAACTTGGGTTGACAGGGAAGGAATCATTCACCATTTCAGCTCTTTCCAGTATCGTCCCAGGTGCTATTATCCCTGTCCTCGCCGAAGGGAAGACTGGTGATCGGATTGAGTTCCAGACACGACTGAGGGTGGATACTCGCTTGGAAATGGAAACCCTGCTGCAAGGTGGAATCCTCAAGAAAGCCTTCACACAAACCCTTGGTTAATCCTCAATCTGAAAAAGTCAGATTCGGAGAGTTCTAAAATATTGCAATAAGCTCAGTTGGAAAAATCCATAAACTCGGAATATTACAAATTCATTATTGTTGGAGGAGATCATGCCAGAAAAAATAGCAGAATTGAAAGAAGTCCGCAGGATTGAAAGAATGCGACCCATGAAAAAGTTGTTTCTGATTGATGTTCTCCAGGACAAGGAGTCGCGTCCGATGTTTATATGGGCAGGGGCGGTCCTTTTAGGCGGAATGGTCCTGTTCCATTACCTGGAAGGATGGAGCCTGCTTGATTCGTTATATTTCTGTGTGATCAGTGCCGCTACAATCGGGTATGGCGACCTGGTCCCAACAACGCCAATAACAAAAATATTTACCATTCTCTACAACATAAATGCAATTGTGATGCTCCTGGCACTTTTTGACCGGGTGCGGGTTGTCCGCGGGCACAAATCAGTTCCGGGTAATTAATCAATTATTCAATACTGTCAAGCCAGAAGGATTATGCTGCAGTCGACTCTTCAAGAGTCGCCCCGCTTTTTTCCGGAAGCTTGAACTTGACCCAAATTATGGGCAGTACAAGGGCTGAAGCGATCGCAGTTGCAAAAAAAGGCGAACGCGGGCCCCAGTTTTCCCACATTTTCGCTCCAAGCCAGGGGGCTGCAAGGGAGATGAATCCAACGCTGCTGTAAAAAATTCCCGAGAATGTCCCCAACATCTTTGCCGGGACCACTTTCGAGATGAGCGCTTGGTAGGCGGGTCCGAGCAACCCGACTCCAAGTCCGAAGACCGCCCAGACGACAGCAAAGCCGATGAAATGCCGGGAGGACAGGAATATCCAAAGCGCGGCAAAGATGGTCAAAAAACCGAAGAAAATCGGTACTCGTTCGCCGTAGCGGTCGGAAAGTCTCCCGGAAAACATCGGCACGATCATCATGGCGATCGAAAAAATTGCGCCTAGCAAGCCAATCTGCTGGATGGTGATCCCGGCCACTTGTTCCAAATACAGCGGTTGAAGATTATTGGTCAACTGGTTGGCAATATCGTTTATGCCATCAGTGATAAAGATCCAGGTGATGATGCCGCCACCGAAGAGCATCGCAAAAACAGTGCTCATTCCGCTCTTGAAGGATTTCATATTCATCGGCTGGCTTTGTTTTTCTTCCGGGGACCGCATTGTGGTTGCCATCCAGATGCGCAGCCCGGCAGCTAATGAATAAAGAATCCCAGCTACAAAAAGCATGGGTTTGAATCCATAGGATCCGGCGATCAGTCCTCCCAGGGGTGGCCCGACCACCCCGGTCACCTGGTAAATCGTTCCAGTGATGCCATACACCTTGCCGCGGTTATCTTCGGTGGAGTTTTCAGCGATGAAAGCGTTGAAACTGGGGCCGACCAATGCGAAGGGGATCTGGTAAATGGCCAATGCTACGATCATCCATTGCCAGGTGGGGGCAATGATGAGCGCCACAAAACCGATGATCCCACCGACGCTGCCAATGGCGATTGCGCGTAACCGACCGATCGAATCCGAGACCCAGCCACCAATTATCTGGAGCACCAGGATGGCGACCGAGGTGATGGTGAAAACCATGCCAACCTGCCCCACATTGGCACCTTGCTCGGTGAGATATAACGGCATAAGCAAAGGAGCCATCGACCCGGCGATGTTTGCCAGAACCATGGCCAGCATGAACCAGCGCATGATCGGTGAGAGCAGGGGTGTCTTTTTTTCTCCAGTTTCCATTTTTTTCTTCTTCGCTAAATTCGAACATCCTTTAGTTTATAGTAAAAGCCGAAATGGGGTATTGGTCAAATGAATGATTTTCAAGGTGTGATCACCGTTGACTTGATCGAGGTTATAAAAACCAGCAAATTGCTTCTGTTAGGAAAAGTTTAAAAGTGAACTGTTGTAAAGTTCAAAAGTGAACACCTATGAAAAGGGAGCTGGAAAAAAGTTCAAAAGTGAACCAGTTTTTTGGATAGGGGATGTGAACAGAGCGGACCATTTTCTGGTGGAACCAGACACGAACTTCTAAAGCATGTCTGGAAAGATCAGGAGCCAAGTGCAGATCGACGTAATCCCGCAGGGGGACCTGAGGGACATGATCGATTGGTTCAACAAAGAGATCTTTCGGTACCCATTCACCATGCGGGTGGTTCGTAGGCAGAAGACATCCTTGGTAGAGGTATATGGTTTTGGTAGGGAAAAAGGCCGAAACAAACTATTTCCGGTGTGCATGGCCTTTTCAAATCTGGCTCTCGGAATTTCTCCAGTAGTGGAATGAACCTGGTGGTTGTTGTAACGATCCATCTCTTCCTGTAAAACAGAGCGAACATCCTCGATGGTGGAAAGTTGTTCCAACGCACAGGTGCGAACCAAGCGATCCTGAATCCATCGATAGGGACGTTCCACCTTTCCTTTCGCTTGCGGGGAAAGTGCATAAAAAACATCAACCTTCAAAAGAGCCATCATTTCTCGCCACTGGGTGATCACGTCATCTGTCTCCAGGACGTTCTTTCTCCATGCGCTGTCGCGACTCTGGATAAATCGAAATACTCGTAAATTGTCCACATAATACCGTCAAGGGAATCCGAAGACCTGCATGAGAGCCTGTGCAGCCTGAATATGAGCCCAGGAGGTTTCTCAGATCACAAGATCGGCATACAAGATCATCCTGCTGTAATCATCGATGGAGGTGATCAAGGTCCATTTTTCTGAAGCAAACGGAGACCACAGGTGGATTGAAGCATCATGCTGGATCAGATCGCCCGTGGCCGAGGTTAGGACTTCTCTGTCGTATGCGATTCTTGTGTTCTGCGTTGGGGTTTGGTAGCAGTCCCAGCTGCTTGGCGCGCTTGATGATGGTGGGTAGCGGATACCCGGATTGCTTGCTTGAGCAGGCGATCCGTCACTGCGGAGTAGTTGTAGGACCGTGATCGGCGAGCCGAGGATTATCAACCAGCACTTTCTCCCGATGCAGTTCTTTTGCGGATTTGTCACTTCGGCTTCAGAGCCCATGCGAGATCTTTGGGTACGGTGGTAATCGGATGGAAAACGCATTTGGATCCTTGCTTGAAACCGTTTCAACAGGGCAAAGAAACGGGTTTTCTCCAACCCCAGCGTCTTCTGGATTTCAGATCGGCTTAGATGCCCTTGTATCGTATCGTGCGAATAACATTTTTACTTGTTCAGTATTGAACTGTTTATGCAGCTGTGTCCAGATTCCCTGTCCTCCTCGGTAACAGTTCACTTTTCAACTTCAAATCCATTATTACCGCTTCCGCGAGCAGTTCACTTTTCAAGTGTTAACCGGTTCACTTTTAAAGTTTAGTTCACAAACCAGCAAATTGCTTCTTGAAATCATTGAATTTTCAGGTAAAATTAATGTTTGAACCGAAATAAAAAATTCGGGGTTAAATTCTTGAGGAGAAATCCTCTAATTTTCAAAAGGAGAAGATAGAAATGGCAACTGCAACAGATGTACAGGTTCGGCAACGCCCTTGGTGGCTCACCCTCATCGGTGGGGTCACTGCTGTCATCCTCGGCGCAATTTTGCTCTGGGGTTCCCTGGGTGCAAGAGTACAGGTTTACCTGCTGGTCGTATATTTCATCGGGTTCTACTGGTTCGTTAGCGGTATTTTTGAGTTGGTTTATATGTTTGTTGACCACTCCCAGTGGGGCTGGAAGCTCTTTATGGGCATCGTCGGGATCTGGGCTGGGGGTTACGTCATCACCAACCCCATCCTTTCCGCTGTTGCCCTTCCCAAGATCGCCGTTCTCGTCCTTGGCATCTACGGTATCATGTACGGCATCATGCTGATCGTCATGGCCTTCAAAGGCGGCGGTTGGGGTGCAGGCCTGCTCGGCGCGCTTGGCCTGGTGCTGGGCTTCGTCCTGGTTGGGAATTATTATATGCCCGGCGTTGGGATCGCCTACGTGTGGGTTTCCGCACTGTTCGCTTTCATTTTTGGGATCGTCGCCATTGTGCGTGCGTTCCAACAGCGAAAAGCAAGCAAAGCATAGTTTCTACAACAACGCAAAAAAGAACCCGGATTTCCGGGTTCTTTTTGTATAAGGCGAAGGAGGTCCACGTCAAACAGGCTTTGCCGCCACTGGCGCACCTGCGTTTCCTCTTGTGGAAGAAACGATCATCCCGGTTAGGGCGAAACCGGCTGCCACCAGGAACCCGTAGTGGACAGCCTCGGTGACCATATTCTCTCCCAACATGGAAAGAGCGCTGGAAAAGACAGCTCCTGCGATCCCCACCCCGATCACCATGCCCACATTGCGGGCTTCGGCCAGAACTGCCGAGGCGATACCCTGACGTCCACGAGGAGCACTGCCCAGCAGGGCACTGTTATTGGGAGAAACAAACATGCCCGTTCCCAGGCCAGCCAACGCCAGGCTTATGACGATGATGGCTGGAGGGGTGGCTGGACCCAGCCGGGAAAGCAGTAACAAACCCAGCGCGAGGATGCCCATGCCCAGGGTGGCAAGGATTCGTGACCCAATGCGGTCTGAGAGCCATCCACTCACCGGCGCGGTGATGACCATCACCAGCGGTTGGGCGGTGAGGAGCAACCCTGCCTGGGCGGGGGAGAAACCACGCCCCTGCAACAGGTAAAAAGGCATCAGGAAAATAATGCTATAAATGGAGATATAGTTCAATGTGGCGCTGGCTGTACTGGCGGAGAAGATCCGGCTGTGAAAAAGGGTCAGATCCAGCATGGGCGAAGGCGAACGCCGCTCGATGCGGATAAAGAAAATCAGGAGAGTGATACTGGCAGCCAGGCAGGCGAGGGTGGGGAAAGAAAGCCAGCCCCAGGCATGTCCCTGGTTAAGTCCCAGCAGAAGAAAGATCAGCACAGCGGCAAATGTGACCGCTCCGGGAATATCGAAGCGTTCCCCAGCCAGGGGGATGCGGCGATCATCCCAGATGAAAATGGCGCTGATCACGCAGGCGATGACACCGACAGGCAGGTTGATGTAATACACCGAACGCCAGGAGAAAGACTGTGCCAGCCAACCTCCGAGTAAAGGTCCAATCGTGGAACCAAGGTAGGTCATCATGCCCTGCAGCCCAAGCACCTGTCCTCGCTGGCTTGCGGGGAACGTGCGGGTGAGGATGGCGGGTGCGTTGGCAAACAACATGGCAGCGCCGATCGCCTGCAGCGCACGGGATCCGACCAGCATGGGGACTGAAACCGAAATCCCACATAAAGCGGAAGCCGCCACAAAAATGGCAAACCCGGCGACGTACACGCGCTTGTGCCCACGCATATCCCCCAGGCGGCCAAAGGAGAGCAGCAGGCTACTGACTATGAGCAGGTAGATGGTCACCACCCATTCCACGGCGGCAACATCGCTGTTGAAGTAATCCCGTACGAGCGGCAGGGTAACGTTGACCACGCTGCCATCGAGGGCAGACATGAAAGTACCAAGCCCCACTGCAAGAAAAACCATCCATCTTCGGTTGGCTGAGCCTGGGGCGGGATCGGGAATCGTGTGCTCGGAAGGATCCATCGTCACCTATCAGAAAGAGAGAATTATATCCCTCAGGGGTGGGAAAAGTGAACAAACAGGACGCAGCATTGCTATATTAAGTAGGTTATGCCAAAATCATTGTTTGCATGGATAAAAAGGATTAACTTTTTGCGATGATTGAGTTGTTGGTTATGTTCCTGATCAGCGGGGTGATCCTGGTGGCGATCTCGATCCCCTTGATCAATGGTCGGATCGCACCGAACGCGCTGTATGGTTTCCGTGTGCGGGATACGCTGGATGATCCCCGAACCTGGTATAAAACGAATACTTATTCCGGTAAGTGGCTGCTGGCCACCGGGTTGATCTTTATCGCGGTGTGCATCCTGGCCTATAACATTCCGAATATCAGCTCGGATACCTATTCATTGGTCTGCCTGGCGGGATTCCTAATCCCCATGACCATTGGCGTGTTCATGTCCTGGCGGTATATGAAAAAGGTCAAGAAGGGTAGATAATTTTGGGTCAGGTTACTCGCGAGATTAATAAGGAAAGAACTTGTTGGATTCCCCGATTTCCGCCGGGTTGATCCAGTGTGTTTTTATAAAACCAACTATTTGAAATAGGAGGGAACGTAAAAAGAGGTATCCATTTGGATACCTCTTTTTGATTTAATCCGATTACGAGTGTGATGGGATCGCTTGATCCAGGCGAGCTTGCTGCTTGCTCTCTTTTCGTATTGCTTTCATCCCAAAACAGATGCGCAGGAAGTTGTATCGCCGCACCAGGAATTCATATATCACCATGATGATCGAGAACGAGAGGATCATCACGATGGGCAGCTTTAGCCAGAGGGAGATCGGCAGCTGAATGATGAAGTAATCCACAAGCACGATCACAGATTGATGCAGAATGTAGAAGGGCAGGACAGCCTCGTTGGCGTAAGCCAGGAATGGGTTCTTGAAGTTGAGATAGGTCATTCCCATTCCCAAAGCAGCCAGGACGAGCGCCCAGGCAGCCAGGTCGTCATGCTCCCCGGTCGGCAAGTACCATGCAGCCAGGCCAATTGCCAGGGCAAGAGAAACCCAGCGCAATTTCCGCATGCTTGCCTGCAGCTTCTCGCTGCCCAACATGAAGAAACCGAAGAGGAAGAAGGTGGAGTAGATCCCAAGTCCCCAGTTGAAGGAGTCATCCAGCAGCCTGGCAGCCGGTTCTGTCCAGCCCCAGATGGTAACTATCAATAGGACCAAAACGTAGATCATTATGGGAAGGCCGAAGAAATCCCCAATCTTTTCCATGACCCGGGTTCCTCGCGAGGTCTTGAGCAAGAAGAAAACCGGCATGAAAACCACGCTGAGGAAGAGAAGAACGACGATATACCAGAGGTGCAGCCCGATCCAACCGAAATTCCCACCAAATCCATACCAACCTTCGAAGTAGTGCGGGATGAACTGCCAGAATGAACCCTTGAAATCGCCATGAGTCAGTCGTTCGATATAGACCTGGATGGCGATGTGGGTGAAATCCGCAACGAGCAGGGGGATGAGCAACCGCATCATTTTATCCTTGAGGAATTTCCCGGCTGCTTGCCAGGATGGTTGTTGCAGGCTGAGGTAGACCGCTGCCCCGGAGACCACGAAAATGAGCGGCATCATCCACAGGTCCATAAAATCCATGAAGGTTGATAATGCTGCTGAGGTGGCGGGGTTTTTGACATGCCATGGCCAGAGATTATAGGCCCGGCAGGAGTGGTAGACGAAGACTGAGAAGATCGATAAGACTCTGATCCAATCCAGGTCGTACCTTCGAGAAACAACTTTTGTATCCATTTTCTATTCTCCTTTTCTATAGAAATGATTGAAGCACTCCATCCAGGGGAGTGCCTTTTTCAATGAATAGATCAAACCCTGCAGACGCAGCCTGTTCCTTATCAGCAGATTCGGTGTGGATGCTGTGCGCAGCGATCGTGCAGGCAGGTTGGTTGGATTTAATCACGCGAGCAGCGCCGTAGCCATCCATTACCGGCATTTCCAGGTCCATCAGGATCAACTCCGGCCGAAGGGTCTCTACCATTCGGACAGCTTCCAACCCATTGCGTGCTTTGCCAACGATCTCAAGCCTGGGGTCGAGTTCAAGGAGGACCCCCAGGTCTTCGAGAACCTGGGGGATATCATCCACGATCATGACACGCAGCCGGCGGGGGTTGGAGTTTGATCCAGAGTTGAGGTATTTCATGGCTAATTCCGGTTGGATTGAGGATTCCTGCATCAATCGAGAGCGAAGAGGATCTCGCCGCGGCGGGGTTCGGCCTGGAGCAGCTCGCGCGAATTGCGGGCATAGACAGCCGGAACGCAGACGCAGTAGATATCGTTGATATCGCGCAGCGAGGCAGGGATTCCGGCTTTCTCGAGCTGTTCACAAACAGCCGCTGCCAACATCATGAAGCTGGCGCTAAAAATTATGCTGCAGTTATTTCCGGATTGGTTGGTTTGGTTTTTCATTTCGTCCTCCATTTGATTTTGCCTTTCAGGTTCGTTTGTTCTTTACAATGCCATCATAGAACCTTCAGACAAAAACAACATCGGGCTGGAGGGGTAAAAACCGCGTACCGAAAGGCTGATTTATTGCTTCCTTCGAAAGGAGGATCGCGGATAAGACCTAAGATGTATGTGGGGATCGCTTAATTGACCGGGTTCTGCTGGTAAGTATTGGTTATTTTGCCTGCGGGCGCATCTGGGAGATCAGGCTGCGGATTTCGGCAAGTGCATTTTCGGTAAGCAGCTGCAGTCCATGCAGCGGCTCGCGGGTCAGCGCCGGATCCTTTTTGAACAAGATCTGAATCGTGCGGATATTGAGTGAAATGCTGAAAAGCGTTTGAGAGACGGAATCATGGAGTTCACGCGCCAGGCGGTTCCGCTCCCTGACCGCCGCAAGTTCATTAACCTGTCCGGCATATTCCTCCAGGCGGGTGTGCGCCCCTTGCAGTTCTTCCATGGCCAATCTGCGCCGTTCATGGGCGTCATCCATTTCCCGGATGGCAATGAAATAGGCAAAAATCGCAATCTCTCCGGCGATATTGGTGAAGGACTTACTGAGCCCTTCCAATCCACCCATCGTTATGGTCAGGGAGATGCAGGTGGTCGAAATCAGGGCGATGATCCAGATCGCTAGAACCCTGCCGTGAAATATCAAGGCCACCTGGTAACTGATAAGCACGAAAAGCAGGTTGGCAAAATCATCTTCCGGGGTGAGCTGCTGAATGGTAACGACCAGTACAACCTGGAAAATCAGTAATAAATGCTGAAGCCAGGCAGGAAGCTTTCGAATCCAGATCACTGCAGACATGCATACAATGAATATGGCCTCCAGCATCACCTGAGTGCTCACCACATCCGTTTCCCCGGCTTCGATAAAAGTACGAGCTACGGCTGACAGGAAGAAGAAATAGACCGCAATGACGCTGATCAGCCCCGGTAGTTTGCGGGTTGGTTTTTCTTTCATCGAAACGGTCTTTGAACTCATCTCTCCCTAGTCCGGATTAACGAGGTTATTCTTGATGGCAAAAATGGCCAACTGGGTACGGTCAACCAATCCCAGCTTCGAAAAGATGTTGCTCAAGTGGGTCTTCACGGTTTTTTCACTGATGACCAACTCGTTGGCGATTTCCTGATTGGATTTCCCCTCTGCCACCAGGCGGATCACATCCAGTTCGCGGTCGGTGATCTCTGACGGTAAGTGCTCTTTTTGAGCAGGAACGGGTTTTGAAACCTGCTGCATCAATTTCCGGGTCACATCCGGGTGCAGGCGGGCTTCCCCTTTAGCGGCCGCGCGGATGGCTTCGACCAGATCATCCGGCGAGACATCCTTCAATAAATAACTGCAGGCTCCCGCCTGGATGGCGGGGATGACCTTGTCATCTTCGGTGAAGCTGGTCAGGGCGATCACCATCACTCCAGGATTCTTTTTCTTGATCTCCATCGTGGCGGTTATTCCATCCATCCGGGGCATGACGAGATCCATGAGGATCACATCCGGTCTCAATTCGGTGGCGGATTCCAACGCGCCGATCCCATCGGCTGCTTCCCCGATGACCGCGATATCCTCATTAAGCTCCAGAAAATTACGCAATCCCTGACGAACGATCTGGTGGTCATCAACGATCAGAACTCTTATCTTTTCAGGACCGCTCATTGGAATTCCCTTTCTCCTGCTTGTTTTTTCGGACAAGGATACGGGTGCCATTTCCCGTGCTGCTTTCCACTTCCAGGCTCCAACCGATCTCTGCTGCTCTTTCTTTCATGCCCACCAGGCCGACCCCGAGGTGATTATCCGTTAATTCAAAACCCCTGCCTCCATCCCGAATTTCCAATGATACTGGTGGGATAAAGTCCAGCTTAACCCAGGCTTCGGAGGTTTGTGAGTGCTTGATCACATTGTTCAGGCTCTCCTGCGCGATGCGGAAAAGGCTTTGGACCTCCCCCGCCCGAAGATTCTCTTCACCAATAACCTGGATGGTAACCTTCAAGTTTTCTTTAATGAGGAGTGCCGCGTGTTTTTGTAGGCACTTAATTAGGCTCTCATTAATGGATGCATCCGGTTTGAGTTCAATTACCAGTTTTTTCAACTCCTCGAGGGCACTTCGCACCAGCTGGTCAAGGTGATCGATCTGGCTGCCAACCCTGTGAGCATCCTGGTCCAGCAGGATGACTGCGGCACGGGTGGTGAGGGTCATACTGAAAATCGTCTGGGTGACCGAATCGTGCAGTTCAAGCGCCATTCGGCTCCGCTCGCGGGCTACGGATAATTGTTCCGCCTGTCTCGCTGATTCCGCGAGCTTCGAATTGGCGTCCTGTAATTCCAGGATCAGCTGGTTTTCGTTTTCACGTTCTTCGCGCGCTTTTCGTACGCTATATGCGCACGCTCCCAGTAAGGCATTTGCCCCGGTATAGATCACTGCGAGCGGGATGGTTTCGGCAATATCATAGTAGGGTGAAACCCCGACGATGATGATTGGGGTGAATAAAGCAATAATAATTATTCCCACCTTCGAGGGCATGCGATCCATCACCTGCATTGACAATCCGGCAAATAAGATTGCATAATAATCGCCATCTTCGAACAGGAACAGCAATAAGAATATGAGAATGGATTGGAGAATTAGATAAAGCGGGAAATACTTCCGCCACTTCCGGCTGATGAACGGTTCAGTAATGAGAAAGGTGAGCCAGAGAACCAGCAAAAGGAGAGCGGTTACCTCATTCGGATCATCGGAATACTGGATGAGCGTACGCAGGAAATCCCCACCAAAGAGGAATCCAATGGTGATATAGACCACCCACTGCTGAATCCGCCCGAGCAGCCGGTTCATGGATCGTTTCCGGATATATTATATAAAATATTTCAAACCTGGCTTAATAAAACAGGGAATGAATTTTAAACAAGGATCAGGAATTAATCCGCGAATTGTGCTGAAATTGCCACCGCTGACCTGCGCCCGGAGGCAACCGCCCGGATCACCGACCTGGGGAGCAGATCCAAGGGTGGGCAGGCGTACCAGCACGGCAGCACGGTTAGACGGCCTGTCTCCGCCTGGATGGATTTCAGGAAACCGGAACCATAAATGTTCGCAAGTCTGCGCCTGGCCTGCGGGTCGAACTCCAAAGCCAGAAAAACGGCGGTGCAGTTGGAGGAAAGCTCCTCAACGAGCCTGCCATCCAGGCGTCGTTCGGCATGGAAGGTGATGCCGGGGACCATCAATCCTTTGAGTTCCCTTTCCAGCGATGGCGCAGGGATATCTGCCGGGAAGAGGTTGAGAAGGGCTTCGCCGGGTCCTTCTTCTTCACTATAGACATCCACCTTTTCTCCCGTGAGAGCAAGATAATAGGCCGCGGTCAAACCGGAAGGTCCGGAACCTATAATGGCCGTTTTCTTCCCATTGTTTTGCACTGGAACTGGCAGCCAACCATCACCACCAGCATAGCCGCAGACCTTTCTTTCCAGCTCCGCGATACGAACGGTTTTTCCGGCAAAGCTGCGGCGGACGCAGTGAATTTGGCAGGCAGGATGATCTCCGCAGGCGAAACCACAGACTTCCCCGAAGGGATTCTGCTCGCGGATCAGGCGGGCCGCCCCGGCAAAGTTACCGGCTTCCATGCGGCGCATGAAACCGGGAATATCGATCCCGGCCGGGCAATCGCGGGTGCAGGCGGGATGTTCGCACCATTGGCATTCGGCGGCTGCGAGCCAGGCATTTTCGCGCGAGATCGCCTGACCTGGATTGAACTCCGGCCGTTTGAAAGGGGTTTCAACGAAGTTGACGTACGATTTGGGGAATTTGCGTGAATCGTAATCCTTCTTTTTCATATCCCGCAGGATCACGCTGGCAGCCCCCACTCCGGAAACAACCACCGCCGGGGCGCCGGTGGCCATCACCGTGGAATCCCCACAAAAATAAAGGTTTTTCCATTCGCTGCGGGCATGCAGGCGCTTGAGCATTTGCTGACCGAGCATGTTCTTCGGTCCCCCGACCTCGCCGCCGTTCTTCAGCAGGTAACGATCCAGCGTGGTGGGACTGGCAATGATCAGGTTGCGGAGGTGGCGGCGAAAATGGGGATAATGCGCTTCGATCTGGTCGATCATCTTTTCGGCTTCGACCTTTTTCAATTCCATATAGGCTTTCTTCTGGTACCCGGGATCCTTTGAGCCGGGCCATTTTGTCAGGTTCGGTCCAATAGCCATGACCTCCAACTTTTCCGAAGGGGTGACCGAATGGTCTACCAGTGAATTGATGTAAAGAGTCAGATCGGTGCTGTCGATTTCCTTGCGGTTTTCGATGAAGATTTCCCAGGGAAAGACCCCCGGGGGGAAGGCATCCTTGTCCACCAGCATATATAGCACCATGCTTGGGAGGGTGGGAATAAGGGACTGAGCCCATTTCAAGCGGGCCGGCTCGATATGCTCGGAGCGGACCAGGGTCCCATAGATATTCCAGACAGTTGCGTCGGCGACCACCCTGTCGCCAGGAATCTCGAGACCGTTTGCAAGGCGCACACCATAAGCAGTGCCATCCCGGATGAGGATCTCATCCACATAGTGGCGGTAAAGCACCCGGCCGCCATCCCGCTCAAATGCCTTTTCCAATTTGCTGGTCAGCATATGCGCGCCTCCGGCAGGAGTGTAAACTCCGCCGATGTGGTTATCGAGGAACATGGTGGCTGCCAGGATGGCCGGGGTTTCTTCCGAGGTACAGTAGCAGTAGGCGGAGCAGATCTTATCGAAGAAGTTGATCACATCCGGTGAGGTGAAGTAACGATCAAGCAGCTCCTTGACGCTCATATCCAGCAGTTTCTGCATCTTGAACATAGCGATGGGTCCGCTCAGGAAGCTGCGCAATCCCTGGCGGATGGAGAATTCGGATGGAGGAACGATCACTTCGTTCTTAATGACGATATTCTCATAAAGTGTATACAAATCAGCGTAAAAAGCCCCCAGGGCATCGCGCTGACCCGGAAAGAGTTCGCCAAGCCCATCTAGAAATTTCTCCAGGTCGGGCCAAAAGATGATCTCGTGCCCTTCGAAGGTCATGCGGGCCAGTGTCTTATGGGCGATCATATCCACCGGCTCTTCCAGCTCGTTCAGGACGAAACGGAAGGGATGGAAACCTTTTTCCCCAAAGCCATAGAGCATGGCTGTACCAGTATCGTAAACAATCCCTTTTCGCTTGAAAGAATTACAGGATCCACCGGGTTTATCCTGTTGATCGATAAGCAGGACCGAAACCCCGCGTTTGGCTAACAGGCAGGCGGTCGTCAGTCCGCCCAGCCCTGCGCCAACCACAATGACCTCGTACCTGTCTTTAAGGATGGTCTTATCCAAGATTTTCATGAATCCACCTATGCGTGGGATATTTAATTTTAACCCTGGAAAGGGGATCAGGTTTTGAGTATTCTATCGGCAGCCAGCTTAGCGGTCAATACAGCAATGGGGGAGCCACCGGGCGAGAATGCCCAGTGGCCGGCATTATAGAGTCCGCGGATAGGGGTTTCAACCGACTTGGGAAGTTTCAAGAAACTGACGCGGTTGTAACTTTCCTTCTGGTGATAACTCCACCCCATTATCGCCCCCTCCCAGTTTTCAGTGTGATGCCAGATCGAATACGGTGTTCCGGTGATGCACAATTCCACCTTGTTTTGAAGATCAGGATAAAACGACCCTAAACTCTGGATCATTTCTGCAGCTATGCGGCTTTTTAATTCATGGTAGGCCGGTGTTGGTCTTCCTTCGATCAACCCCCAATTTCCTGCATATTCCCAGCTTGTCATGGCGCTGAGGATCAGGCCGGTTTTGCCGGGCGGAGCGAGCTTGGGGTTATGCAAGCAGGGCACGCTGATCTCCTGCAGGACATGCGAAAAATAATCCGGGCGGGTGAGGCGTTCCTCCCCGATGATTCCATCCAGGTCCGGCATGAAAAAAAGATGGTTGCAGCCCTGCAGATTGAGGTCCTCTACAGGTTTGTTCACACCCAGGAAAACGTTCACTGCTGAGTGGGAAGGCCGTGCTTTTAATAATTTTCGCAGGAATGAAGATGGAACCGAACCTTGCGGGATCAAATTCGTGAAAGTCTGACGGGCATCCGCTGTGCTGAGGACATTCCTGGCAGCGATTTCCCGACCGTCCTCCAGCCGGATTCCTGCAGCATTGCCTTCCTTAACAAGGATCCCGGAGACTCGAGTTCCCACCAGGATGGTGCCGCCATTCTCTTCAATTAGGGACGCGAGGGCGATGGGGATTGCCCCGATACCGTTTAATGGGTAGGTGTAATCACGGAAAAGATGAAAGTACCCGAGTCCAAAAAATGTGGATGTTCCATCAGGAAAGACCCCATTGATCATATTGACAAGTTTTCGATCTGGCAGCCTTTTTTCAAGGTAAGTTTGCAGCGGCGTGTTTAGCAACAACATTGGCCTGAGCGACTTCTTGAGAGCATTGGAATTTTCACGTAACCACTCAGAAGCAAGATTCCGCCCCGGCTCCTGAACCGCAATAAATGGATTTGGAAATTTCAGCAGAGCCCCAAGCAGCACATCAATCCGATTAATATCAGCAAGGACTTGTTCCAAACCCCTGGCAGAGGTGGGAAAAAGCCCGGCAAGAAAAGAGAAATAGGCTTCTATCTCCTCCGGATTTCGCAGAGGATGAAATTTGCCACCGGTGATGAATGCTGTTCGAGAGGGCTGGAGGTTTAGATCATCAAGGATGCCAAGCCGGGCGAGCATGGGTAAAACGATGCCCGTGTTGACCACGGCTTTGATCCCACCATCGAAATGGTATCCATTTTTCTCGAATGAATTGAACAGCCCGCCTATTTTTGCTGACTGCTCACAAACGACCACCCTAGCGCCTGAGGAGGCTAGAAAGGCGGCGGCGGTTAACCCTGAAATACCTGCGCCAATTACGATCGCATCAAATTCGGAATCGGATGAATTTTTCAATAATATCCACCTTCACATATATTATATATAGTTGTATCTCTGTTAAAAGGAAAATGTCCAAGTTAAATGGTTTTTTTATTGTGAGAATTTTATCCGATGGTTTTCGGGGATGCTGCATAAGAATTTCAACCTGGTTTCATTTTTCGGCTGCTCTGAAAATAGAGGGATTACATTGATGATTTTCCACCATGCCCCTAATCATTAAAATTAGTTTAGAGATTCATTCCACTGATCAAGGTGGGGGCATCACTGGTAGAATGAAATTTATTAGAGGAAGCATATATGTCAAAACATTTCCGCGAGCCCGTTAATGGTTTCACCCATATGGGGGCAGCGATTGCCGCCGTGATTGGATTGGGGTTGCTTCTTTACCTTAGTCGGACCAGCCTGGTTTTGATGACGGTTCTTCTAATCTATGGAATAAGCCTGATCATGATGTTCACAGCTTCCTCCATCTACCACCTTGTCAAGGGTGGTCCCACCGTCATGCAGCGGTTGCGAAAACTTGATCACACGGCGATCTATTTCCTGATTGCCGGAACCTACACTCCGATCTGCTTTTATTTCTTCGAAGGTTTCTGGCGGTGGGGCATCCTGGCGACGATCTGGGCGCTGGCGTTTGCCGGGATCATCGTAAAAATGTTCGTGATCAATGCCCCCCGCTGGGTGACAGCTGGGATCTACCTGGTGATGGGCTGGCTGGCTGTGATCGGGTTTGGCCAGATCATCACCAATATGCCCGTCAGCGCGATCACCTGGCTGGTACTTGGTGGAGTGTTCTTTTCTGTTGGAGCAATTGTGTATATCACCAAGAGACCGAATTTCTTCCCAAAGGTATTCGGGTTTCATGAGATCTGGCATATTTTTGTTATCCTTGGATGCCTGGCGCATTTTATTCTTATCGCTTTTTTCATCGCCCCAGCTCCTCCCCCGATCTTCTAGCTTCGACCCTAACCCATCTAGTAAATGTAAGGAATCCGCCCGATCAATGGGTGCATAACTGGAGAAACACCATGACCAAACTAAAGAAAATCGCAATCTTTTGTTTTGTGATTCCATTCCTGCTTGGCTGTAATTTACTTTCGAATCTTGCAAGCCAACCGCCGACGATTGAATCGACATCCCCGCCGCCAAGCCTGCCATCAACTCTTGAAGCCTCCCCCACCATCGATCCGTTGGATGCCTGCCCTGAGCCAACAGTAGGAACTCAGCTTTACGTAAACCACGATGATGGCTATTGCCTTCTCTACCCGGATGGATTTACGATTAAACCCGGATCGGGTATTCCTGCATTACCTTTATTAAACATAACCGGTCCTCAGGTGATCACTCCCGGACCCAAGCAGCAGGAGGGTTTTTTCAATACAGCGTTGACCATTTACCGCAACGGACCACCAGAAGGAATGGAATCACAAGGGTATGCTTCCATGTGGTTGGAGAGATTTGCGCCTGCTATGAATCTCCCTCAGGAACAGATAACCATCGGCGGAATCCCCGCGGTACGAGTAAGAAATTTGCCTTCATACGCATCGGAAACCGCAGCTTTCGTGGTCAGCCCATACGCACGATACACGGTGAACCTATACCCGGAACCTGAATTTAGCGACCCAGCACTTGCTGCGCAGGGAAATCTATTGTGGGATACCGTAATCAATTCCATGACCTTTTTTGAACCGCAAAAAGATTTGAAATATACAGCTGCCACACAGGTCTGTCCACAGCCGGCAGAAGGAGAGGCGGGGTACGTAAACCAGATGGATGGGTATTGCATGGTCTATCCAACGGATTTTCGGGAGGATCCGACTTTCCCCGGCAGAATTATTGGTGGACCCATTCTTGGGAGCACACCCGATTTCCCTGATGTGCAAACAAACATGGTTGTTGGAACGTTCGGCGTTTCAGATGGAATGGCTCCCAGGGATTTTCTTACCAGGCTGCCTGATGGCTACTATGATCCCGGCTCCGTTGTGGATATGACAATTGGTGGCGCACCAGCTGTGGTATATAACAACCTTGCAGGTCCCTGGCGGTCGCGCAACGCCTATATTGTATTGCCCAGCGGCGATGTGTACACCATCGTATCTCAGCCCGATGACCCGGTCCTTTTCCCGGAAGGAATTCCCTATCTCAACCAGCTCTTCAACCCTGTTGTCATGTCGCTTCAATTCTTCACGCCATGGCGGTGAGCTCCGGCGAGGAAGCGGGGCTTGTAACTGAAAGACCAGATTGCGTATAATACCTCTACGAGGTGATGAATGATCACGATTCGCGATCTTCTGAAAAGCCACTCCAACCAGGTTTTTGCGGTGGCTCCGGATTCGACCGTTTTCCAGGCACTTGAACTGATGGCGCGGGAGAATATCGGTGCAGTTCTGGTGATGGAGGGAGCAAAACTCGTTGGGGTGATGACCGAGCGTGATTATGCCCGCAAGATTATCCTCAAGGACCGCAAGTCCAAGGATACCCAGGTTCGGGAGATCATGTCTACTGATTTGTTCATAATGCATCCTGGTCAGAGGGTAGATGAGGCGCTGGAAATGATGAGCGTAAAAGCTGTCCGGCATCTGCCGGTGACGGAAGGCGAGAAAGTCCTGGGTGTGATCACCATCCTGGAGGTGGTTCAGGCGATCATCCAGCAGCGGAATGAAACCATTCGTTTCTATGAGGAAATGGATGGGGAACGATAATCAAATAAAAAAAAGGAGCAGGAACATGAAAGGAAAGCCGGTTGTTATAGAAAAATTGAACGAGCAGCTTGCCGATGAGCTCACTGCGGTCGATCAATATATGGTGCATGCGGCGCTCTGCGCAAATTGGGGTTACGAGGAATTGCATGGTGCGATAGAAAAACGAGCGATCGATGAAATGAAACACGCCGAGCGCTTGATCGATAGGATCATCTTCCTGGAAGGCACGCCGGTCGTTTCCAAACTGAATGTCATGCACATTGGCGCGGATGTGAAATCGCAACTGGAAAATGATCGCGCAGCAGAGGAAGGCGCAGTGAAAACCTACAATGAATGCATCAAGATCTGCGTCGAGGTGGGAGATAACGGCAGCCGCGAATTGTTCGAGTCGATCCTCAAGGATGAAGAAGTGCACTTAGACTGGCTTGAGGCGCAATTGGATCAGATCGCCCAAATGGGCATCCAGGTTTATCTGGGCGAACAAGCAGGTTAACCACCCAATTTTCTTTTATTTGAAGGCAGCCGTCCCCCAGGCTGCCTTTTTTGTTATCAAAACTGTAAAGCCGAAAAAAGGGATTTTTTGAAGGGTTATTGTGTAGAATTATGAAAATGGGATTCGGGATCACCGATTGATCACCGGGCAACCATCCACGCAACCATGTATGATTTTGAGTTCATCTCCTTTGTTTTCTTCCTCTGCACTGGCTTAAATATATTTTCTGCAGTGCTGTTGTGGCCGCGCAGACGTATGAAGGCAGCGTTCACCCTCTTTGGGTTGATGATCGCATTCGCCATCTGGACCTTCTGCTCTGGCATGGAGATCTCTTCCACAACCCTTTCGGGTGATGTATTCTGGTCCAAGATAGCCTATTTCGGGTCTTCTTCGGTTCCGGTACTTTTCTTCATTTTTGCACTGCAATTCACCGACCGGGATAAATACCTTACCTGGAAGAGAACCCTGTTGCTTTGGGCAATTCCTGTTATTTCGGTCCTGCTGGTACTCTCCAATGAATACCATCATCTGATCTGGACAGCGGTTCTACCCAACCCGGCTCTGAACCAGGTTCGGTTCATCTATTATCATGGATTGTGGTTCTGGGTTTTAAACGTCTACTCCTATGTTTTACTGGTTTTCGCCACCCTGCTGCTTGTCATGGAAGCCATTCGACAGCAAAAAGTATACCGCAAGCAAGCCCACGTGATCCTCATGGGTATCCCGCTCCCCTGGATCGCAAACCTGCTCTATATTTCCGGCTTTAGCCCGCTGAGGGGTTTTGATCTCACCCCGATCATGTTCACCATAACCGGTCTGCTCTATGCCTTCGGTTTATACCGATATGAGCTGCTGGATGTTGTTCCAGTCGCTCGAAACAAGATATTCGAGGATCTTGAAGACGGCCTGGTTGTGCTGGATATGCAGGATAGGATCATCGACATGAACCCGGCTGCCGCCTTCATGTTGGGATTGGTTGAGGACGAAGTAATTGGCAGCTCTATAAGCATACAAGCGCCACAATTGAGTAATCATCTTACTGCTGATCTTTCCCAGGTTGAGTTCCAACTTCGGCCTGGTTCGAATGAGTGGCAGGAATTGCGGGTTTCCCCATTATTGGACGGGCGGGGAATCGATGCGGGAAGGCTCCTTATCTTGCGGGATATTTCCAACCGTAAACGAACGGAAGAGGAACTTCAAATAAAATCCCGTGAGCTTGAAATCCTCGCAGAAATGGATACCCTCACCCGGCTCTTTAACCGCCGCTATGCCGAGCAAGCCTTGCAGTTTGAGATCGAACAAGCCTTCAAAACCGGAATACCCCTGACCATCGGCGAAATAGACCTGGATAATTTTAAGGCGATCAATGACCGCTATGGTCATATTTGCGGGGATAGGGTTCTCCAGGAGGCTGCCGAGGAGTTCACCTCAAGCACCCGCACCCAGGATATTATTGCCAGGATGGGAGGGGATGAATTCCTATTCATCTTCCATAATACGCAAATCCCGGAAGCCATTCAGGTTATTGAGCGCTTGCGACAAAAAGTGGAATTGCGGAAATTTACCGGCGTCAAAGAATCGGTTACATTTAGTGCCGGAGTGATCCTCTGCCGCCCGAACGGGACAGTTGATGATGCGATGCAGCGAGTGGATAAACTCCTATACCAGGCGAAGCGTGCGGGCCGCAACCGGATTATCAGCGAAGTGAAATAATATTCAAATTAGCAGGAGGAAGCGATGATCGAATCAATCATCCCAATCCCGGAGATCATGTCAGCCCGGCGTATTCTGGCCATCCAGCCACATTATGACGACAATGATATTGGTGCGGGCGGTACACTTGCTTTGCTGCATGATCAGGGTGCCGAGATCCATTACCTGACGGTTACCGATGACCTGGTTGGCGTGCTGGATACAACTCTTTCACCAGCCCAGGCTCGTAATGTGCTGGAGCACGAACAGGACCAGGCTGGGGAGAAAATCGGGGTCTGCAGCCAGATACGGCTTGGATATCCGGATGCCGGCAGATACGATTACTTCGATCTTCGAGCCGAATTGCTCAAACACATGCGGGTGATCAAACCGGACTTTCTCTTCGCGCCGGATCCCTGGCTGACTTATGAATCGCACCGCGACCACGTCCAATGCGGCCTGGCGGCTGCATCTGCTGCCAACCTGGTGGGATTGCCAAAAATGGCCAGCAGCGACCTGCGCGTGGACATGGATTATCAGCCTCATGAATTAATCGGGGTGGCGTTTTATTTCACCTCCGATCCAAATACCCCGGTGGAGATCAGCGCTGTTCATGAAAAGAAAGCACAAGCCATCCGGTGTTACAGGGCGCAATTCCAGGAAGAGGATATGGAAATGCTTTTACAGGTGATCGAAGCCAAGGAATCTATTTATGCCCAAAACCAGGGTATGCAATTGGCGGAGGGGCTGAAAGTGATTGCACCCATTGCCCTTCACTGTGGGTTATAAAGAAGTAGTAATTGAGGCGGACCGGCCGTAGTGCGGATTTGACGAATCGTCCGCCTCGTGATAAAAAGTCTCCCAAAAGGAACTAATAATTTATGAGTAAAAAAGCGAAAGTCGCGGTCCTGCGCACTTCCCCCGAGACTGTATTACTGGATTATGAACGCATTTTCGAGATGGCGGATGTCCGAAAGTCTTTGGATTCCAAAGCGATCACGATCCTCAAGGATAACATCAGCTGGCATTACCCCATGCCCAGCGCGAATACCACCCCCTGGCAGCTCGAGGGTTCCATTCTCGGTTTGCACGCGCAGGGTTACAAAAACCTGGTTTGCGTTCAGAACCAAACGGTGGTTACAAATGCTTTCAAAGGGGAAGACCTGAACGGGTACGTACCGATCTTCAAGCATTACGATGTTGAGGTTCGATACAATTTTGAGCCAAAAGATATGACCTGGGTGCCCTATAAACCCAAAGCGCAGATGCTGGCTCTCAATAATGTTTACCCTGACGGGTTATTCTTCCCCGATTACTTTTTCGGAAAGAATATCGTTCACCTCCCAACGGTGAAATGCCACATGTACACCACCACCACGGGCGCGATGAAAAACGCGTTTGGGGGATTGCTTACCAAGAACCGCCACTATACCCACACCTGGATCCATGAAACCCTGGTGGACCTGCTGGCGATCCAAAAGGAGATCCACTCCGGGCTGTTTGCAGTGATGGACGGGACGACTGCCGGGAATGGACCAGGCCCTCGCCTGATGATGCCGGTGGAAAAGAATGTGATCCTCGCCTCCAGCGACCAGGTGGCGATCGACGCAGTGGCTGCCAAGCTGATGGGTTTCGACCCTCTCAGCATCAAATACATCCGCCTGGCGTATGAGCGCGGTTTGGGCGTTGGCGATCCGAGGGAGATCGAGATCATAGGCGATGACATCCGCGGAGAGAGCTGGGGTTTAAGGTGGGCAGCAACTTCCACGGTTTCCTGGCCTGGCTGGCATGGTACGGGCCAACGAAATCCTTGCAAAAGTTCATCATGCACACCCCCATCGTGAACTTCCCGATCTTCATGTCTGAGTTGAACCATGATATTGTGGCCTGGCCTACCAAGTACCGCGGTATTTACGAGGATTGGCGGGCAAATACCTCCTGGGGGCGTTTATTCGATCGTTACATGCGGGAAGGATACCTGGCGGGAAAGTAACCATCTTTGGGAATTTTAATCCACCCTTCGATGCTATAATTTTTTAATCGAAGCCTCGTCAGGATTCTTTCTCCATGCCCCAAACCAAGATCGAGATCATCACCGATAGTACCTGCGATATCCCACAGAACCTGATCGAACAATATCGGATCCGGATCCTCCCCATCCCGATTCATTGGGGCGGGGACCAATTTCAAGATAGAGTGGACCTGACGCCCGAAAGGTTCTATGAACGGCTGCAAACAGATCCCCAGTACCCATCCACCTCCCAACTTACGAAAGAACGGTACGCGAAAGCGTTTCAGCACGCTGTGGAGGATGGGGCGGATGAGATCATCATGGTATCTCTCACCGGTGCGCTGAGCAACACGATCGATAATGCCCGCAAAGCGGCAAGCTCCGCACCCGTTCCAGTGCACGTTGTCGATTCCGGTTATGTATCCATGGGTGAGGGTTTCCAAGTTCTGGCTGCTGCCAGGTTGCGCGATGCTGGTGAAAGCGTGGAAAGGATCATCTCAGGATTGCATTCTGTTCACCAGAACATGGTGCTGTTCGCGGCGCTGGATACGGTCAAATACATCCTTAAGGGCGGCCGGTTGGGCAAGGCTGCCAGGATGATCGAATCGGTGCTGGATATCAAACCCCTGGTCACATTCAGTAACCAGGACGGCAGGGCGTACCCGCATGGATTTTCCAGAACCCGTAAGCGGTCTAGTCGAGCAGATGTATGGGCAGTTCTTTGAGAAACTGGATCATAAAAAGGAGCTTCATATCTGCGTGATGCACGGCGGGGCGGAGGAAGATGCTTATCACCTGGTCGAAAGAATTCGCGCAGAATACCAACCAAAAGAATTGCTGATGAATTACACAGGAACTGTGCTGGGGATGCACACTGGCCCCAAAGCTCTGGGGTTAATCGGTTACGCTGAGGAAAATTAAAAGGCAGGAATTAGTGATGGCCAAAGTGATTTTCGAGGAATTGTGCCCTGCTGGTATCCCCCTGATTCTTTGTGCACCCGAAAATGCCCAAAAGCAGCCGGTGGTTTTTTATATCCACGGGTTCGCAGGGGATAAACGCGGGGGAGTGGAAATCGCCTACAACCTGGCTCAGCGGGGAATTGCCACAGTGAGCCTGGATGCCGCTCTTCATGGCGGGAGGCTGGATTTCCGGGTGGCAACCACCTGGGAGGGTCCACAGAAAGGTGATCTATATCCCTTCGCTACGGGATTGGACCGCTTCTTCCTGATCATGAAGATCATTGAGGATACCCTCGACGACATCAGCAAGCTCCTCGATACTTTTCGTGAGGATCCCCGTTTGGATGGGCAGCGAATGGGGATTAGCGGGGCGTCGATGGGCGGGTTCATTGCATACTGTTACGCCGCGAAAAATCCTTCCGTAAAAGCGCTGGCAAGCTTGATAAGCTTTCCAAACCTGTTGCAGCGCTGGAAGGATTCCATCCTCGAGTCATCTCTGCAACCTGCCTACACAGAGCAAATGGCAGGTTTGCTTGCCGTATCCGAGGAGCGGACAAAGGTGGTGGATGCACTGGATCCTGTAGAGGGGCTGAAAAAATTCGCCCCGAAACCACTGCTGATGGTTTGCGGTGATCTGGACACCGACACGCACAAATCCTACTCTCTTCGTTTCTACGAGCAGATGAAACCGTTTTACGAGGAAAAGCCCGGGAATCTCCAATACAAGGTCCATCCCGGCGCGATTCACCGCGTGACCTCAGGCATGGTCAACGATGCGGTGGATTGGTTTGCCAAGAACCTGTAACCAGGGGGGACTATGGTAAAATACCAGCGAAAAGCTGGGAGGGATGGCCGAGTGGTTTAAGGCGCCTGTCTTGAAAACAGGTATGGTGAAAGCCATCGTGGGTTCGAATCCCTCTCCCTCCGCCTGCTTCCGATTGGAAGACAGGCTGGACCACCTGGGGAGGTGCCGGAGTGGCTGAACGGGATCGCCTGCTAAGTGATTGTCGGGACTTTACCTCGACCGAGGGTTCGAATCCCTCCCTCCCCGCTGATTGAATCCTTAGACCGCGAAGTTCTTTCAATATTTCCCGGTTGGTACAAAACCCAGAAACCCGCCAATTTAAATTAAATAGATTCATTATTGACCATAGAATTTGTTAAGTCCCTGTATAGAACATCCGGGTGTTTCTTTGCTATAATTTTATAGAGCCACCAGATCTCCACCTGGTGTTTATGCCTATGTTAATTGTGCAAAGGATCAAGAAGGTGAACCTAGCAGAAATCGATATGGAAGATCAGGAATATATTAATGGCTGACGACAATAGCGACGAATTTCTGCCCCAGGATCCAGCGGATAAGCTCCGGACTCCATCCAATTCCCCATTCAGCCTGCCCGGGGATGAGGAACCTCCAGCGGCAGGCCTGGAGGGGATGCTTGTCCAAGCGGAGATCGATGCGCATATCTTCGACCTGAAAACCCTCGAAAAGAATTCGCAGAAGAAATCTATCCAGAAAATGGTGGATCTGGGTCCTTCCGCCGTGGAGCCCTTGTGCGTTTACCTGAAGCACCCGGACCGCTGGGCGAGGATGATGGCTGCGGAAGTGCTTGGAAAGATCCATGACCCGAAGGCGATCCCGGCTTTGAAGGAAGCATTGAACGACCAGCACCAGGGCGTACGCTATATGTCCGAGTTGGCGCTCAAGGAAATCGCATCTTCCACTAGCCTTGAGCAGAGCTCTCCCACAAAGGGCAAGGAGCCTCAAGGGAAACCACCCATGCCGGCAAAGGTGACCGCCAAGCTTCACCCCGTGGAGAGCCGCAACCGCGCTTCATCGCAAAAGCCATCTGGTACGGAAGCACAAAAAGCGGAAGAACTGGAAAAACCCGCAGCGAAGCCAGAACCAAAACCCAAAGCCGTTTCCGGGTTGCCCGAGCCAAATATCCCTGAAAACCTGCCTGAGATCAAATCCCTGGAGCCCAGAACCATCCCTCCAACGCCAGCGCCTATTCCGCTTGTGCAAACCTATCCTCAGCAAACTTTTCCTCCACCAGCTATTCCACCACCTTCAATACCTCCAGTTTATCAAGCTCCTGCTGTTCCCGCTGCTGCTGAGGGGGAAACAAATCTACCTGATGACTTCTTCCAGTTCAGCGGACCGGAAATAGCTGTGGTGGGTATTCAATCCGATTCCATTGAGGTGGATTCCCCTGGAACTCCGGAATGGAGCCAGGAGCAAAGCTCGGCATGCCCGGTGTGCCATCAACAGATAAAGGCAGACACGCGCGTCTGCCCGCACTGCCATGCAAAATTCGATGTCTCATTGAAAGGTTTTTGTCCAAACTGCCGAAAATCGGTGGAGATCGATCCGTTTGATCATCACTGCCCGCGCTGCGGGGAAGAGGTGATCGATCAACGCTACGAATCTGCCCTGGTAGCGTTTGGTGATATCAACCCCGGGAACATCCCCATTCAAAAAACCGAAAGTTACCAACCCGGTCCTGCGGAAGGTATTGTCCCCTCCTCTGCGGGAACAGTGGAACCTCCTTTCCCAGAGGTTGTGGCAGATTCAGCCGCACCGAATCAGGGTGAATTTCCCCCCATTGAAGTACCTGCCCTGCAGGGATTTGCTGAACGCTACCTGGGACCTGAGTATGAGGATGAATCTGCCATTCCAGAAGTGCCAGTAAATCCAAACGCCGATCCTTTCAGCGGGAAAACACCGTTCTCGATGGAGGAATCTGTATCTGAAGATGGTATCGATTACTTCCAGCCAGGTGATTTGGAATATCCACCCACTCCCGAAATTCCACCGTTGGTCACAGAACCCCCAACGTCCGGGCAGAACCTTCCCCCAGCTGGGAAATCAGTGGAGGAACCTGCCCGAATCCGACCAATGTTCGCGCTGCTGCTTCCCCGCAAAATTACGAACAGGATGATTACCTATCCGAACCGGTTGTGCCAAATGTGCGCAGGTTCGCTCAGGAAGGTGGAACTCCCGTTTATGTACCTGGACAGGATGATGGATTATCCTATTTCCCTGCCCCCATTCCAGAGGAACCCCTTCCCCAACCGAAACCAAAAAGTCAGCAAAACCCAAAACAACCGGAGTCGAAACCCAAGCCGGTCCGAAAAAAACCCGCAACCCAACCAACGGAGGATGAGATACAACAACCGAAGAAGGTGGAGGCTGTATTCACTGCGGAGGATTTTTATCTCGCTGGAAACAGCCTGGTACCTCCGGAAAAGCCCCCATCTTCCATGAGAAAAGTGGAACCTGAAGAACCGGAAGGGAGAGGGATCAACCCCTGGCTGATCGCTGCGCCGCTCTTCCTGATTGCGGCGGGAATGATCTACCTCCTATATTTCAGGGTAACCGGAAGAGAAGCGCCGTACATGCCGGCGATTCTGGCCACCGAACCCATTCCAACGGCCACCTTTACACCAGAGCCAACCCCTGTACCGACGATTATCCTCCCAGGTTGGGTTGCAGAATTCTCCACACCAATTCTGGACGCGGTACAGGATAAGAAACCAGATTTCTTCGACAATTTTTCGATTCCTGATACTCAATGGGGTTTCCGCGATGGCGATAAACCTGCCCTGGGTGTAGTGACCATCGAAAATGAAGCTCTGCTGATGGCGATTCTTAATGAATACGGAATGGCCCGGCAGAGAAAAGTGAATTTCAACCATTTTGCTGAGACTTACGATATCGAATTTGGCCAGAACGACCAGAGTGTCTTTGAGGAAGTCTTTACAGGGAGTTTCGGTAGTTGGGCAATGCATATGACCAATACCGGGGAGAATTGGGAAGGCACCATCATGCAGCAGGATCCCAAAACCGAAGAATGGCAGGCACTTCATAGCGGCTCCATCAAGTCGCAGGATACGCTTAAAGCCAGCCTGACAATTATCCGCAACGGAGACCGGATCGCGGTGCTTGTGGATGGAGAACCGTTCATGTACTACGAGGATCCTGCCCTCCCGAAGACGATGTTCCATGATTACTATTTTTTGCGGGGGGCTTCCCAGGGAAAAGTCCAGATGCTGCTGGATAACATCAGGATCTGGAACCTCGATAAATACCAGGGCTTGCCAGAATAGCATTCAAATCGTCATCATCCCAAGCAAATCTGTGGCATGCATTTTGCTACGATCACGGGAAGCAGGAGAATTGAATGCTAAAATCAACCCATTACCCAGCGCGGAATCCATCCATCGGAGAGCATTTGAGCCAGGCAAACCAACGCCCTGAAGATCATCCTCGACCGAAGACCTCCTCTAAAAAAACAGGCCGTCCCAAGTTCTATACTATCCTGCTGGTAGTATTTCTTGGTTTTTCGGCGATTTTTGTGATCGCAAGGATCTCGGAGATCCAAAACATGGGCAGGATGCTGGCGAGCATCTCGGCCAATTACCTGGTTCTCGCTCTTTTATTCGAAGGTCTTTGGATCATGATCGCCGCCTTGATCTATCAGTTGAATTTTAAGATAATCGGCATCCATGAAACCTATAAACATGTTTTCCTTTTAAGTACATCTGCAAATTTTGCGAACGTTGTCACCCCATCCTATGGCATGGCCGGGCTCGCGGTTTTCTGGGCGGATGCGCAGCACAGGGGATACCCCAAGGGTTCCGCAACTGTTGTGGGCACGCTTTACATGATCTTCGAATACCTCTCATTGCTTTTGGTAATAACGCTGGGATTCTTTTCCTTGTTGAAGCGCAGCCTTTTGGGATGGCCAATAATCTCCTCAGCCCTTGGACTTTTTGCTTTTGTGATCTTCATGGTTTACATGCTTTTTCTCGGCTTCCGCTACCCGGATAAATTCCGCGCGTTCTTTGTTGGGGCCTCCAAGCTGATCGATAAGCTGGTTCGCCTGGTGATCCGCCGTGAATTTCTGCCACTGAGCAGCGCGGAAACTTTTTCGGATACTGCAATTGAATCAATAAGCCTGCTGCGCTCTGATTGGCGTAAATTGATAATCCCATTTTCACTCGCAATGGTAAACAAGGTCGTTTTGGTCGTCATCCTGATGTTAATGTTCATCGCTTTCAAAGAACCCTTCACGCCCGGTATCCTTATCGCCAGCTTTAGCTTGTGCTATTTGTTTTACTATGCTTCACCCACCCCGGCGGGAATCGGGATCGTAGAAGGGGTGATGACCATCGCGCTGAAATCCCTGGGTGTTCCCCTTAACTCCGCCACCCTTATTACGCTCAGCTTCCGGGGTTTTACCTTCTGGCTGCCTCTTCTGGTCGGCTTCATTTCCTTCCGCTTCCTCGCCCGCGAAAAGGGTAAGCAAGCGTTTCAGATCACCCCAACGGATGAGATCACCGAAGAACTGGTGGAATCTCTTATCCATGGTGATAAATGACCCCCGAAAAAAACCATCCACTAATCGACCTTCACCGCCACCTGGATGGTAGCGTGCGTATCCAAACCATCCTCGACCTGGCAAACCAGCACAACCTTGCGCTGCCGGCTTGGACGGTCGAAGAACTTCGACCGGTCGTACAAGTAACTTCCCCCCAACCGGGTATCCTGGCTTTTTTTGAAAAATTCAAATGGCAGACCTTGGGCATGGTGGATGAAAATGCCATCCGCAGGATCGCATATGAGAATGTGGAAGATGCAGCCCTGGAGGGATTGGATTGCATCGAACTGCGTTTCAGCCCGCTTTTCATGGCGCAGGCAAATCACCTGGATGCCGACATGGTCACGCGAGCGGTGGTGGAAGGTGTGCAGGATGGGATCCGAGATTTCAGCATCCCGGTAGGGTTGATCGGTATTCTCAGCCGAACCTACGGTGCGGATGCAGCCTGGCAGGAGCTGGATGCGATCTTAGGGTGCCGTTATGGAATCACCGGGCTGGATTTGGCAGGTGATGAGACCCATTACCCCGGGCATCTTTTCACCGCACACTTCAAAAAAGCCCGGGATGCCGGACTGCATATTACCGTGCACGCCGGAGAAGCCGCGGGAGCGGAATCCGTATGGCAGGCGCTACGGGATCTGGGCGCCGAACGTATTGGGCACGCGGTGCATGCCCCCGAGGACCCCGCGCTCATGGACTACCTGGCTGAAAATATGGTTCCCATCGAATCCAACCTCACCAGCAATGTGCAGACGAGCACCGTACCAGATTACGCTTCGCATCCCCTGCGGCAATTTTTAGAAAAAGGCATCCGCGCCACGATCAATACGGATGACCCCGGGATCAGCGGGATCGACCTTGCGTATGAATTGGAAATTGCAGCATCACAGGCAGGGTTGAGCATGGAACAGATCAAGCAAGCCAGATGGAATTCCCTGGAAGCTGTCTTCCTGGGAAAAGAAACCAAAGATCGAATTCGAAGCAAATATACCCACTGACCGCAACCCGCTTTCTCGAAAGGTGAACACCATGACCGAAACCATCCCCTCCCAGGCCTGGACCAGGCGGCTGGATGACACGCTGACCGAATACGGAAAACCTGCGGTTTTGGTTTCTCCCACCACAATCCTCAAGATGCTACCGGTGCTGGTGCGTATCATCAATAACAATCGGAAAAAGTCTTCTGTTGGTTTCGATCCGATCAGTGCCTTGCGAACCCAGCCTCCCGGACCGAACCAGGGGGTGCCGTTGGGCGGCATCGGGGGTGGCTCCATCGGACGCGGGTGGCGGGGTGATTTCCGGCGCTGGTCGCTGCGACCGGGGTTCATCCACGAAAAGGTGGTCTGCACCGATCAATTTTCTCTCTACATTCGGCGGGGGAAAGAGGCTCCGCAAACAGTGTCTCTTTCGCCGGTGAAACCTGCGGATGGAACACTTTCCTCCTGGAACTGGGGGTTGGATCCGGCCTGCGCCACCTATCATGCGCTCTTTCCGCGCGCGTGGTCTGTTTATGAAGAACCATTGCCGGGTGTGCGTCTCACCTGCAGGCAGGTCTCTCCCTTCATCCCTGGAAATTACCAGGAAAGCAGCTACCCGGTGGCAGTGTTTGCCTGGAGGCTGGAAAACATCGGGCAGGAACCTGCGGAGGTAAGCCTGATGTTCTCATTCCAGAACGGGACAGGCACAGCCAACGATGCTTTCGGCGGGCATGTGAATGCTTCTTTCACCCTTCCGATGGCGGAAGGGGTCAGTCTTCGGCATATCCACCGTCAGCCGAAAACAGTATTATCCAAAAGTGATTTGCCGGTAGAAATTATTGAGGATCCGCTGACCTTCGCTATCGCCTGCCGGAAGGCAACGGGGGTGAAGATGAGCAGGCGGGTTCGTTTTACCGCCAGTGGTGATGGCAGTGAAGTATGGCAGGATTTTGCCTCCGATGGCGTGCTGGATGAGAATAGCGATGGCTCAGTATCTGCCAGCGGGGAGACGATCGGGGCGGCGGTGGCTGCAAAAGTCAACCTGAAACCGGGGGCGACAAAAGAGATCGTCTTCAGCCTTGCTTGGGATATGCCCCGCATTCACACAGGCATGGGCAGGACATTCCATCGCCATTACACGGCTTTCTATGGGACCAGTGGGGATTCCGCCCCTCTGATGGCACGAGATGCGCTGCTGCAATATGGGGTATGGGAAAAGAAGATCGCAACCTGGCAGAATCCAATCCTTCGCGATGCGGATTTGCCGGATTGGTTTAAGAGCGCGCTTTTCAATGAACTTTATTACCTGGTGGAAGGCGGGGTTATCTGGGCGCATCCGGCCGAAGAGCAAATCCGAGCGGATTCCATGGGGTACTTCGGTTACCTGGAAGGGCACGAATACCGCATGGTGAACACGTACGATGTGCATTTTTATTCATCCATTGCCCTGGCGATGCTTTTTCCAAAGATCGAGCTCAGCCTGCAGCGGGATTTCGCCTGCTCGGTGGATAAATCCATCCCGCAGGTGCGCAGGACCATGCTGGATAATGCCCTGCGTCCGCGCAAGATCCGCGGTGCCATCCCGCACGACCTGGGCTGGCCGCAGGAGGACCCATTCTTCCTGGTCAATGGGTATGATTTTCACGACAGCGGAATCTGGAAGGACCTTAACCCCAAGTTCGTCCTACAGGTCTACCGGGATTTCATCCTTACCCGCGACAAGGCTTTCCTGGAGGAGTGCTGGGACGCGGTGGAGCAGGCGATGGAATTCATGATCCGTTTCGACCGCGATGGCGACGGCCTAGTGGAGAATGACGGCTTTCCGGACCAAACATACGATGCCTGGTCGGTGAAAGGACCCAGCGCCTACACGGGCTGCCTGTGGCTGGCTTGCCTGCAGGCCACCGCGGTGATGGCGGAAAAACTGAAGAAACATCGAAAGGCTGCTTTTTACGTAAGGTTCCTTGAAAAAGCCTCTGCGGCTTACGAGCGCAGGCTATGGAATGGAACGTATTACAACTACGATAGCTCAACCAGCCGCCAGCATAATAGCATCATGGCGGATGCGCTGGCTGGTGAATGGTACACGCGCATGAGCGGACTGCCGGCTGTGATCCCCAGGGAGCATATTCGCTCGATGCTCGCGAAAATATATGAGAAGAATGTGTTGGGCATCCAGGGTGGCTCCATTGGCGCGATGAACGGTGTGCGCCCGGGTGGCAGCATCGACCGGACCAGCCTGCAATCCCAGGAGGTCTGGTGCGGCTCAACCTATGCTTTGGCTGCCCTGATGATCCAAAACGGGATGGTCGAGGAAGCCTTCAAAACAGCCCGGGGTGTATACTCTATGACCTATGAAAAGATGGGCTATTGGTTCCAGACTCCGGAGGCATGGAACGAAAAAGGGGATTACCGCTCGATCGCTTATATGCGTCCTCTAGCCATCTGGGGAATGCTGCACGCCTGGAAACAACAAAAATCCTCTAAATGATCATTGCTTTTCAGTTTTTCATCGTGGTATGCTATTGGCGTCAATAAAGAAAGGCAGGTAAAAATGGAACAGAAGAAAATTGATCTCAAAATAATCGCCGGTTTGGTTCTATTGATCACATTCACGTTGGCTTGCGGGTTAATTCCCAACTTTGAAAATATCGGTGACCAGGTTAGGGAGCAGGTCCTCGAAACAGTCAGCAGTGTCTCCACGGAAGCAGCGGGAAATATCCAGCTTACCGCGGAGGCGATTATGGACGAAATGGGACCGCAGATAGAAGCCACGCTTATGGCACTCCCCCCCGATATCAATATTGGTGAAGCCCCTTCGAATATTCCTGTTATTCCCGAACCCTATGGGTTCGCTGGGAGCGAGAACCGGGTGCTGTATATGACCACCGTGAGCCTGGAAGAGGCGGTGCGTTTTTATCGCCAGGAGATGCCCGCGAACGGCTGGCAGGAAACCGAACCCAGCATGGTGGTCCCGAAGTTGGCCTATATAAACTTTAAAAACGACACCTCCTTGGCAACCATCAGCATGATCCCCTCGGGGGATAAACTGGCGATCTCAATCAACATCTCGGAAAAATAGGTTTACCATGTCAAAGAGAATAATATTGGCTTGCACCGCAGCACTTCTGGTTCTAACGAGCCTGGCTTGCGGTCTGCCTATCACGGTGACCATCGGGCAGCCAACTGAAGGAACCACGCCTCTTCCTCCCGCAACAACCCAGGAAGAGGCGGCAATCCTTCCGACGGAAACGCAGGCTGCCACTCCAACAGAGGCTTCCGATGGCACTCGCCACCTGGGAGCGATTTTGGTGGACCCGATGGATAAAAGGGGGGTGAATTTGCTATCCCCGGACGGGGCTTTCCTGGTTGAGCTTATACTGGGTAATGATCTCAGCTTGAGCCCGAATACGACCGCGCCTTCTTCGGATTACGCGCTACCCAATGAATCCAACCGGGTGATGTTTTACACCTATCCGAATTATGCGCTTGCGGAATACCGTAACCCTGGAGATATCCAACTATTGGCCAATCTACCAAATCTGGTCACCCTGATTGGCGATGGCTGGTGCGACGCGTTCTCCTACGCTACGACTGATTTTTCCGCGGGTGGCACACAAAATTCGCTCTACATTGCCCGGGGGGCAACGGTGGGCGGAGTGCCCCCCGTTATCTCGGAACTGGACCCGCGCGGATTTGCGATCTTCCCGATATCTGCGATCTGCGGAGAAGGTCAGCCCGGCGGGGTATGGTACGCGCACATACCCTACGGGATCGGCGGGGATATCGTTTTTCCTCCGTATAGCGGGCTCTACCGGTTGGAAGCAGGACAGCCCTCCGCCACCCTGGTTTTGGATGAATTCCAGCGCTTCAGCGGTATTTCCGATGACCATAACCTGGTTGCCTATTCTCATAGGGATGACCTATCGGAGCTTTATATCCTGGACGTGAAAAAGAATACCCAGGTGAGTATCCCTGTATTACCTGGATCGGATCGTGGCGCGGGGGATGCGGTCTTCTCACCTGATAACACCCAGGTGGCCTGGCTGGAGGGTAGCGGGTATATGATGTCGGATACACCAAATTTTCATGCGGTCATCCGAATTTCGCCAACTAGTGCTGATGTTCAACTGGATAAACAGAAAACGGATATCGAGTTCGCTAATGCAGTGGGACTTCCCAATCTCTGGATCAGACCGGTCGCCTGGCTGGATAATACCAACCTCCTCGTGGAAGGGCGAGGGAATACGTGGGAAGATGCCTATTTGCTGAAACTTAATACCGAAAGCGGAGCCATCACTCTCTTCGCCAAAGGGGTTTTTCTGGGAAAATATTATTCCGCGGATTGATAAAAAACCTGCTCACAGAATTCTAATGTTTTTAATATTGACTTATGGTAATATTGACAATGTCGAACGCTTGGATGCCCCCCTCATCCAGGCGTTTGACACTTAAATACCTGCTACTATTTACCCGGCGTAAAATTGCCTGAATTCATCCACCCATGAACACCATCCCTGAATTGCAGATCGGCTCCACCCTTAAAAACCGTGGGTTGCGCCTGGCAGTGGCGGAATCCTGCACCGGGGGGATGATCGGCCATCGGATCACAAACATACCGGGCTCTTCGGATTACTTTCTTGGCGGGGTGATCTCCTACGCCAACGAAGCCAAGCAGGCCTGGTTGGAAGTTGGCGAGGACACGCTTCAATCCGCTGGCGCTGTGAGCGGGGAAACCGTGCTCGCGATGGCGATGGGTGTCCGGAATTCTCTGCGCGGGGTGTTCCCCGTGCCTTCCATCCTCGGGCTGGCAGTCAGCGGCATCGCAGGCCCGGGCGGGGGGAGCGCGGCCAAACCGGTTGGGCTTGTATGGATCGGTTTGAGCGCATCGGATGGCAGTTGGGCATGGAAATTTCAATTCTCAGGTGACCGGCTCGATATCAAGGATTCCGCGGCAGAGGAAGCGCTGCAGATTCTCCTCGAATACCTGCAGCAGGGCTATCCCCGCCCTGGATGGGATATGGCAGCGGCATGAGCGAAAAAAAGCGCATCCTGATCCTGACCATCGACGCGGGTTTTGGCCACCGTTCAGCCGCCAATGCCGTGCGGGATGCGATTCTGGATCAATATGCCGAGTGCTGCGAGCCGTTGGTGATCAACCCGCTGGATGAAGATCGCGCCTTCCTGCTCCGCCGATTAGGACAGGATGATTATGACCGGCTGGTCAAATACATCCCGCAGGACCTGTACGTGTTCGGTTACGAAGCCATAAAGACCCGGCCGATCACTGCCATCACCGCCACCACCACGGTGGTGCTGCTCTACGACCTGATGCGCTCGATGGTTCAGAAATTTCAGCCGCATGCCATTCTGGCAACCAACCCGCTCTACCAGGCGCCGCTGCTGGAGCATTTCGATACCACCGGTGTGCACCCCCCGCTTTTCAACGTCGTGACGGATATGTCCTCGGCGCAAACGCTGTGGTTCAATAAACGCCTAACCGGCGTATGTGTGCCCAATGAAGCCACCCGCGACCTGGCGCTGAGGCGCGGGATTTTGGAGCGAAGGCTGCACCTGACCGGTATCCCGGTGAGCCCCGGGATCGTGAAGGAGAAGCGCTCCCCGGGGGAGATCCGCCGCGAGCTGGGGCTTGAGCCGGACAGGGTGACCATCCTGGCGGTGGGGTCGATCCGCGTGTTCAACCTGCTGCCCTCCCTGCAAGCCGTGAATGCTTCCGGTCTGCCGGTGCAGATGATCGCCGTGGCAGGAAGGAATGAAAAACTCTATAAGGAGTTGAAGGCATTGGCCTGGCAGGTGCCAGTTGTGATCAAGAATTTCACCGAGGATATGCCCGCCCTGATGCGGGCTGCGGATATCCTGATCAGCAAAGCCGGCGGGTTGATCGTGACCGAGTCGTTGGCGGCGGGGCTGCCGATGCTGCTGTGCGAGGTGATTGAAGGGCAGGAATCGGGCAACGCGGAATTTATCATTTCCCAGGGTGCCGCTGTCCTGGCTTCAGAACCCGAAGGGCTGGTGAGGGAACTGGCTCGCTGGCTGGAGGATGGAGAAAAAGAGCTCTCCGCTCGCAAGGAAAAGGCGCAGAAGATCGGCCTGCCGGATGCCGCCTATAAGGTTTCTGACCTTCTTCAAAAAGCGGCGGAACGGGGACCCTATATCGGTAAAAGCCGCTCCAGGCGCATCCAGCAAAGAGTGGATGAGATCCTGAGCGAATCCGAGCTTTACCGCTGGCTGTTCCATGACCGCGAAGAATAAGTACGTGATCCTGATCTCGGCGGATGCCGAGTGGCAGGTGGTGCGGGAACTGCTGCCCGGTTTGGCGGTGGAGCGCACGCCGTACGGCGAGTGGTTTACCTGGCGGGTCGGCCAGTTGGAGATCCCGGTCATGCAGGCTGGCTGGGGGAAATCTGCCTCGGGTGGCGCGGCGCAGTATGCCATTGACCACTGGAACCCGGAGGTGCTTATCAACCTGGGCACCTGTGGTGGGTTTGCCGGGAGGGTGGAGCGGGGCGAGATGATCCTGGTCGAGCGGACGGTGATCTACGACATCATCGAAATGATGACCGACCCGGCTGAAACGATCGCTCAGAGGACAGTCGACCTGGATCTGACCTGGATCACGCCACCATTCCCGTTCCCGGTGCGGCGCTCGGTGCTGGTCTCGGGTGACCGCGATATCCAGCCAGGTGAGATTCCGATGCTGGTGGAGAAATACGGCGAGGCGGCGGCGGATTGGGAATCCGGCACGCTCGCCTGGGTGTGTGAGCGCAATGGGGTCAAGTGCCTGATCCTGCGCGGGGTCTCAGATCTGGTGGGAGAACAAGGCGGGGAAGCCTATGGGGATTATGGGCTGTTCGTGGAGAAGACCCATGAGGTGATAAAGGGGCTGGTGGAGGGGGTGGGAGAATGGTTGAATGGTTGAGTGGTTGATTTGTTGTTGGATCCCGTAAGGCATGCATTCGTTGGTCATTAATTGAGATTCGTAGTAGGGACGCTTGGTGAAGTCATCCTCTACGAATTATTTGGGTATCTCAGGGTCGCGAGCTTTTCCTCAATCCTCGTGATTCGCAGGTTATCCTAGGGCAGGCTCATACCTGCTAAAACCTAAACTTGCTATTACGTAAACTCCGTCAGCTCGTTGAGAGGATATAACAGTCAATGCTACTGGTTTATTCTTTATCATTCATAATGTACATTCGGCAAGTGACTGGAAGGCCATTACTTTGATCACTTGGATACGTGATAATGAAGGCAGCACCGGCAGGTGTGGAGAATCTTAAACGGCTTTGTATAGTTTCAAATGCCTCACCACCCTGGTCAAAAGACTGCCCTATCCATATGGTTTTATTTTCAAACATAACAGAGCCGAATTTTATCGAATGGATGGGGAGTGATGATCCCGATCCAACCCATGCATTTTATATTTTCTCGCAGGGGGTGAAAGAATAATAATGAATCATTAATCCAGTTATTGCTATGAATAGACAAAGAATCGCAGCTAGAAGGAAAGTTCTTGCACATGAAATTATTGATTAGGAGAATTGGTTGGTTCCAAAAGGTTTGACTAAAAGCTCGGCACGCTTTCGTTGTGTCTCCACGAATGCGTGTGATGACGAGCTAATTTGAAGGTTTCCCCAGCTTGGCGCGTTCTTCCTGGACGATTGATATATCAAGCTTCTTGAAGAGCGGCTCAGGTGGATTCAGCTTTGTTCCCGGTTTTAGTCCCGAGGGCTGCCAGGCACCGCGGGCGGTGGAACCATCGTAGCGCAGGACGCGGTGCTCGCCGAGTTCATCCTTCACCACCTCGGTGAATTGGGTGCCAAAGATGGTTTCGGAATGACCCAGGAAACGGTTGAGCTTTTCCGAAGTGAACGGCAGCACGGGAGCGAGGAGAATTCGGAGCGAGTCGATCGCACGCAGGGCAACATACACCGCCCGGGCGGCCGCCTGCCGGTCGGTCTTGATCGCGATCCAGGGTGCGGTGGTATCCAGGTACTTGTTCACCTCGCCTGCTAGGCGCATGGCTTCGGCCAGGGCAGCCCTTAAATTCACGGCTTCATATTCCGCTGCCACGGTCTCAAACCCCTTTTCCACGGAGGCAAGCAATTCCGTATCCATCGGGGTAAGTTCGCCTGGATCGGGTACCATGCCTTCCCAGTTCTTATATGTGAATGCCAGGACGCGGTTGGCCAGGTTGCCCCAGGTGGCAAGCAGCTCGTCGTTGTTCTTGTGGAAGAAATCCTCCCAGTCCCAATCGGAATCGCGAGTCTCGGGCATGTTGACTGTCAGGTAATAGCGCAGGGGATCGGGGTCGTAGCGGGTTAGGTAATCAAGAACCCAGACAGCCCAGTTGCGGCTGCCGGAGATCTTATCGCCTTCTAGGTTCATGAACTCGTTGGCAGGCACATTATAGGGCAGGGTGAGCGCTGCTTCCGAGTCGAAATCGGTACCCACCCCCAGAAGCTCCGCCGGCCAGATGATGGCGTGGAAGGGGATGTTATCCTTGCCGATGAAGTAGTAGGAGCGGGCTGCCGGATCCTGCCACCAGTGGCGCCAGGCTTCGGCATCGCCGGAGAGCTTGCCATATTCGATGGCAGCGGAGAGGTAGCCGATGACCGCCTCGAACCAGACGTAGAGGCACTTGCCCTGCCAACCTTCCACCGGTACGGGGATTCCCCAATCCAGGTCGCGGGTGATGGCGCGCCCGTGCAGGGCATCGGCCTGCATCTGACCCAGCGACTGGCGCAGCACGTTTGGCCGCCAAAAGGACTCCTTCGTTTTCAGGTAACCCTCCACCTGCCCCTGCAGGCGGCCGAGATCAAGGAAAAAATGTTCGGTCTCACGCAGCTCGGGTGTGGAGCCGTCGATCTTGCAGCGCGGGTCGATCAGTTTGGCCGGATCGAGCATGGTGCCGCATTTATCGCACTGATCGGAGCGCGCGCCGGTGAAACCGCACACATAGCACGTACCTTCCACATAGCGGTCGGGGAGAAAACGCTTCAGGCTGGGGGAGTACCACTGCATCTGTTTTTCGGTGTAGAGGAAATTGTTCTTTTGAAGCGCCAGGAATATGCGCTGCGAGACCGAGAAGTGGTTTTCAGTATGCGTGGTGGTGAAAAGGTCATAGGTTATGCCCACCTGCTGTAGCAGATCCAGGAATCCTTCGTGGTAACGCTCATAAATCGCCTGGGAGGTAGTGTTTTCCGCGTCGGCTTTGATCGTCACCGGGGTGCCGTGCGAATCGGATCCCGAGACCATGGCCACCGCACGCCCACGCAGGCGGTTATAACGCGCGAAGATATCCCCCGGCAGGTGAGAACCGGTGAGATTGCCGACGTGGATCTCGGCGTTGGCGTAGGGCCAGGCAATGGCTACCAGGATGTGTTCCGTCATGCGTCACCTCGATTAAGGATGGCTGAATTTTATCACGCTGGGATGTAGAGGTTGAATGCGTCCCCCTGGTCGTTTGCCAGGCATCTGGCGGCGGCTCGGATGAGCCAGGCAGCCACGGCCATATCGCCCACCGATCCTGCGGCATTCAGGGTCATTACCACCAGCACGGCAGGGATCCAGGCGGGGGGAATGACCGCGATCAGGAGAAAACCAAGAAAAGTGATCCCAACGAGCGGCGCAAGGCAGATGACCAGGTACTGGGGACGCGGAAAGTACCAGCCGGGCAGGGCAGCGTAAGCGTACAGACCCTTGAAGGCAAATTTCGGGCAGGCACGGGTGAAGGCATAGAAAAAGACCCCGTGCATTCCTTCATGCAAAACCACCATGACCGCCTGGAGTGCCAGGATGGCAAGCACCAGGGAGAGGATCGAAAGCAGTCCTTCGATCTCGATAACCGGGAAGATGGATGCCGCATCCGGACGGATTCGAACCGCAAGCGAGGAAAAAAGCCAGCCGAAAAGAAAGAAAAGCACCGCACCCATCAGATTCAACCCAAACAGCGCACGCGTGTTCGCGGAAAGATCGAGGGATTGTTTGAGCATGTATCCATCCGGCAGGGATTGGACGGGTTTCATCAAAACATTATAATTCAGAGACCTTTGTGAATCCCTGGAGGTGACCATGAGAGCGAGACGCGCGATGATGTATGTACCGGGCGATGATTGGCGAAAGATCGAAAAAGCTGCCACACTGGGAGTGGATACGGTCATTCTGGATATCGAGGACGGGGTGGCACTCAACCGCAAGGAGGAAGCTGCGAACCAAATCCTGGAAGCGCTCTGCAAGGTGGATTTTGGTCGCAGCGAGTGCCTGGTGCGCATCAATCCACTCCGCGAGAACCGCGGTACGCGCGATCTGGAGATCATCCTGCGGGCAATGCCAGATGGGTTTGTGATTCCCAAGGTGGAGTCTGCAGGTGACCTGAAAGAAATTTGCGACCTGGTGGCAGAGGCGGAGCTTGTGGTCAGCGTCCCCGTCGGCAGCGTGAAACTGCTGGCGCTGATCGAGACCCCCCAGGCGTACATGAATCTCAGGGAGATCTGCACCGCCTGCGAACGATTGGAGGCATTGATCTTTGGGGCGGAGGACCTGGCGGCCGCGATCGGCGCAACGCGCACCCCGGAAGCAACCGAGTTTCTATTCGCCCGTGAAGGCCTGGTGATGGCGGCTTCTGCCTACGGACTGCAGGCGGTGGATATGGTCACCGTGGAGTTCCGCGACCCGGTCGTGTTGGAATGCGAATCTCTGGCTGGGGCGCGGCTTGGGTTCACCGGGAAGCAAATCATCCACCCTGCGCAGGTGGGGCCAGTACATGCCGCCTTCACACCTTCCGAGGGGGAGGTCCAAAAGGCAACGGCATTGTTGGAGGCGTTTAGAGACCACCAGTCTGTGGGCAAGGGAGCATTCGAGTTTGAAGGAAAGATGGTGGATATGCCCGTGATCAGAAGGGCGCAGAATATCCTCACCCGGGCAGGCATCGACACCAATCCGGGTATTTAAAATATTTTAAGCACCAAAAAAGTAGATTTCGAAAATAGTTACGCTTCCGGAACAGCCAGAAGGATGATCGAGATATTATCCGTCCCGCCCCGCCCGCTGGCCAGCGCTACCAGGTTATCCAGCGCCTGGCTCAGGGAAGTGCCTTCGACGATGGACTTGATCTCGCCATCGGCGACCAGGTCGGTCAACCCGTCGGTACAGAGCAAGTAATTTATCCCCCGGCTGCAATTCCGTCCCCTGGTTATTCAGAGATACATAATCGCTCTCGGTGAGGGAAAGCCGCATGCGCAAATCCACTTCGGGGGGGATGGTGCTGCCGAGGAAACGGCGGATGACGTGCGAATTCGGGTGACCCACGGCTTGCTCGGGGGTTATCAGGCGGCGGTCGAGCATTTCGCGCACCCAGGTATGATCCTCGCTGAGCTGCAGGATGCGCTTTCCACGCACCAGGTAAATGCGGCTATCCCCCACGCTGGCGGTGAAGAACTGCCTGCCAACGACCAATGCACAGGCGACGGTGGTTCCCATTCCCAACAGCCCGGGTTTTTTGAGCCCATGATTGAGGATCTCGTTGCTGGCGGCGCGGATGGCATTGGCGAGGGTTTTCGCTCGATCTGTGCCCAGGTTGCGCGGTACGAGGCGGCTAATGGAATCCACCGCCATCTCCGCGGCTACCTCACCCGCCGGGTGCCCGCCGATGCCATCCGCCATCACAGCCAGGATGGCGGGAATCTGCTTCAGACCGGTTCGAAAAGGGGTGACCTTAAGACGGTCCTCATTCTGCATGCGCACTTTGCCAGGGTTGGTAACGGCTGCGACGGCCAGATGGGGAGAGGGGGATGGAGCCATTAGGTGCCTAAAATTCTCCGCGGGGTTTTTCCGCCTGAGCCGCCTGAAACCGAAAACTCATTTTCCCGATTCGCACCAGGTCGCCATCCTCCAGGCGCACACCAGTGGAGGAGATGGGCGTGTAGTTCACCCATGTGCCTGCCACCGAGCCAAGATCGCTGATAAATACCGCGCCATTCGCATATATGGCAATGCGGGCATGCAAGGGATCAATGGATGGGGAATCCAGCCAAATTTGCGCCTGCCTGCGGTCGGAGCCCAAAGTGAGTTCTTCTTCCTCCAGCGGGATGACCGCCGGGCTGCCTTCCCCCTGCATTACCAGGCGCGGCGAAGAGACAAGCTTGTCATTGGATTCCTGTCCAGGTGGACTTTGGCGACGCAGAAGGGTGGCCTCCTGATGGATGTTCACAGGCTGGGTGACCGGGTCCAGGTCCTCCTTGCGTTTCTTACGGTGGGTTTCTGACCCCCAACCCCTGCGGCTCAGGAATATCAGGATCATCACCAGGGCAGCGGTTGCCAGGAGGATGACGAAGAGGATGGACAGGCGATCAAGGTTGGCGGGAGCCAGCAATGAGGGGCGGTATTGAACCTCCAAATCCACCGGGGAGCTGATGGTGCTGCGGGAGAGGCCAAGTGTATCGGTCACCTCCACCCTCAGGGTATGGGATCCACTCTCCTCGTAGGGGGTTAGATCCCAGGTAAATTGGTTGAATGGTTCCATGCGGTTCTCCTGCGCGAGCTCGCCATCCACAAAGAGGCGGGTGGAGGCAAGCTTGCGCTCATGCCCATCGGGGAATTCCACTGCCACCAGGATGGGTTGATTGAGGGGGATGAGAAGGTATTTTTTCTGATCCGAAACCCGGGTTTCGGTACGGGTGATGGCACCGGGAAGGGAAAGCAGCACCGGGTTGGGCGGCAGTACGGTCAATTCCAGGGGAAATTCCGGGGAGGAAGTCGCGGTTCCGTCCTCGGTGTGAAGGATGGCGATGGTGTGATTGCCACTTTCATTGATGCGCGAGGTGTAATCCAGCCGGTAAACACCGCGCAGGGGTTCAAGGTAGGAGGAAAGTGCCGGCAGCTTTTCCACCCCCGAGAAGATGAACAGGCTTCCCCCGGTGGATTCTGCCAGGGACCGCAGGGATTGGGTCTCCATTGAATTGCCGGCGAAGCTGGGGCCTACGAGCCAGATGTGGACGCGCACGCCCAATTCCCCTGCCCGTTGGCTGACCCCGGGGGTGAGCTTAAGCTGTTCCGCGGATAGCATGGGAGTGATCCAGAGGATCACCTGCTGCATGTGCGGACGCGGATTAGTCCCGGCGGTGAGATCCAGCGCCTGGGTGAAGCTGTTGAAGCCGGCAGCGGGTTTGGCGAGGTTGGGGGAGAACTGCTCGAGCAGGGATGCCCACTGCTTGATATTCGGGTCCCGGGCAGTGAGGATACCGTTGGAGGTGATCAGGCTGTAATCATCAAACGGTGCGCTGAGCGAAGCAGCGGATTCCAGCAGGGATTTACGGATGGAATTAAAGCGGGTAGCGCCGCCGGCATAGAGCGCCATACCGGGACCGGGGTTGAACGCCACCGTCAGGCGAATGCCGGGATCCTCGATGGCGAGCCACCGGGGCTGAAGGGGCGTGCCGTTTTCGGTCACCTCCAGCTGGGTAGAGGAAAGGTCGGGAATGACTGCACCGGTGGGATCGGCGGCGGTGAAGAAGATGCTCATCTCGGGGAAGCGGGAGGTATCCACCCCCAGGATGGTGATCTGGGAGGGGGATTCGGCGCGGGCGACAATCCGGGGGTTTGAAAGAATTGATGTTCCAAGTACAACCAGGGAAGCGATGGTTCTGCCGACCGCGTGAGCGATATTCATTCTCATAGGGTTATTGTAATTCAACGGATTGTGCTTAAGGGAAAAACCGGAGAGGCTTGAAAAGATTTGGGTTTTGTGTCACTCCCACTCGATGGTCGCAGGGGGTTTGCCGGTTATATCGTAGACCACGCGGTTGACCCCGCGTACTTCATTTACAATCCGGTTGGATATGCGCGCCAGGAGCCGGTGGGGAAGGGGGAACCATTCAGCAGTCATGAAATCGGATGAGCGCACGGCACGCAGGGCAATTACTTCCTGGTAGGTGCGCCCATCGCCCATCACCCCCACCGAGCGCACAGGTAGCAGAACCGCAAAAGCTTGCGAAACTGTCTTTTTTAGCGCCGGTTTTGCCCAGCAGATCCTGCACGGGCAAGTTCTCCGGTGAAAATGGCATCGGCTTCTTTAAGGATCTCGATCCGTTCGGAGGTGACTTCCCCCAGGCAGCGCACCGCCAACCCCGGTCCGGGGAAGGGCTGCCGCCAGACCATCACCTCCGGCAGTCCCAGCTCCTCGCCCACCCTGCGGACCTCGTCCTTGAACAGGCTGCGCAGCGGCTCCACCAACTGGAAGGGCATATCCTCCGGTAGGCCGCCCACGTTGTGGTGGGATTTGATGCGCTCCGAGGACTTGCTGCCTGCGCCGGAGGATTCGATCACATCCGGGTAAATGGTGCCCTGCACCAGGAAGGGGAAATCCCCCAGCCTCGCGGCAGTTTTACGAAAGGTCTCGATGAACATGCCGCCGATCCGTTTACGCTTGGTCTCAGGATCCGTAATCCCTTTCAGCGTACCGTAGAAATCGGCGGAGGCATCCACGACCACCAGGTTCTCCCCCAGGATGGGTCGGAAAACAGCTTCCACTGCCTCGGGTTCGCCCTTACGCAGCAGGCCGGTATCGACAAACACCGCGGTTAACTGGTTGCCAACCGCTTGACGCACCAGGCTGGTGGCAATGGCAGAATCCACCCCGCCGGAAAGGGCGGAGAGCACCCTGGCCTTCCCCGCCTGCTCCCGGATGGAAGCAATCGCGTCGGTGATGATCGATGCAGGCTGCCAATCGCCCCGGCAGCTGCAGATCTGCAAGGCGAAACGGCGCAGGATCTCCATCCCCTGCAGGGTCTGCTCCACCTCGGGGTGGAACTGGATGGCGTAGATGCGCCTCTTCTCATCTGCCATGGCTGCGATGGGGCAGGTGGCACTTTCCCCAAGGATGCGGAAACCGGGTGGCGGGCCAGCGACCTGGTCACCGTGCGACATCCAAACCGGCAGGATACCGCGAGGCAGCAGCGGGTTCTCAGCGAAACCTTTACCTTTGGCGCGTCCATATTCCCGCGCGGAGGCTTTTTCAACCCTGCCGCCAAGCGCTTGGGCAAGCGATTGCATCCCGTAGCAGATACCCAGCACGGGCACACCAGCTTCCAGCAGAGAGGCATCCAGGGCGGGAGCGCCGGGTTCGTAGATCGAACGGGGACCACCGGAGAGAATGATGCCTTTGAGTCCGCGTCTTTTCAGATCACCGCGAGTGGTTGCATGCGGGAATAGCTCGGAATAAACACCCAGCTCGCGTAACCTGCGGGTGATGAGAGCTGAATACTGCGAGCCGAAATCAATGATGGCGATCCATTCGTCCATGGGGTGAAGGCGTTCTTCCTACTCCTCGATCTCGATGCCGCCATCTTCCATACTGGCGATGCGTACCAGGGATTCAACGGGGATATTCATCGCAGAGAGATTCTCGCGTCCTTTTTCAAAGGATTTCTCGATGAGTGCGCCGATACCCACAACTTCCGCCCCGGCAGCTTCCGCCAGGCGGGCCAGCCCAAGGATGGTCATCCCCGAGGCCAGGAAGTCATCGATGATCACCAGCTTCTCGCCGCGGGTGATGTTCTCGGGGGAGAGAATCAGCTCCACCATGCGTCCCTTGGTGTGGGAGGGCGCAAGGGTCAGAAAAACCTGGTCCGGCATGGTGACCGGCTTGACCTTGCGGGCGTAGATGACCGGGATACCGAGGTGCAGGGCGGTCATAAGAGCCGGGGCAATGCCTGAGATCTCGGCGGTGAGGATGTGCACGGGGTTGAGATGGCGAAAGCGGCGGGCGAGCTCCGCTCCGCAGGCATCCATGAGGATGGGATCCACCTGGTGGTTGATGAAACTATCCACCTTGAGGATGCCATTTCCGAGATTCTTCCCTTCCGCCCGAACCCGATCCTTTAATGCCTGCATACCTACCTCCTGCGTTGTTTGGATGATAGATAATATTAGATTTCTTTAAGGGAATCGTCAACCAAAAAGCGCTGTGTTAGAATGATTTTCATGTTTTTCCCCCCGATTGCCCTGGCATCCAGATCTCCACGCCGGCGGGAAATGCTATCCTGGCTGGGGTTGCCATTCGAAAGCCTGGATGGTTCGATCGACGAGACTCCCTTGCCCGGTGAAGACCCGCGCGGGCATGTACTTCGGGTTGCGGAGGAGAAAGCCCAGGCAGCGGCCAGGGAACTGGAAGGTAATTGGACGATCATCTCCGCCGATACCGTTGTGGTGGATGAAGGTACCATTCTGGGAAAACCCGCAAACGCGGAGGATGCTGCCAGGCTCCTTGAAAAACTGAGCGGCCGCGAGCACTTTGTGGACACGGGTCTTATCATCTATAATCTGGACGACCGCAGCTTTAAAAAGACTTTGTGCGAATCCAGGGTTCAGATGCGATCCATTACCTCTGAGGAGATCCTGGATTACGTCAGCAGCGGTGACCCGTTGGATAAGGCCGGGGCGTATGCCATCCAGAACCGCAATTTCAACCCGGTACCCGAATTCTCCGGGTGCATGGCAAACGTAATGGGTCTGCCGCTTTGCCACCTGCTGAGGGAATTGAAGGATCGAAGGGTTCTCATCAGGAAAAATCCCCCAGAGGTTTGCAATGAGCAGCTTGGTTACGACTGCCCCATTTGGGAGAGGGTCCTTGCCGGAGAAGAAATAGGCTAAGAGCTTGGCATAATTGCCAGGAGGAATCATGAAGGTCTTTCGTTTATTAATCCTGTTACCAATCATTCTGGCCGCCTGTGGAGGGGGGAATACCCCCGAAATTACCGAAGGGCCACAGCCGACAGCCACTTCCAGCCTTCCTACTCCGGTTGTGGATATCACCGATACACCCAACGCGCAGGATGCCGCGGCGGCATTCCTGACTGCCTGGCAGAACAATAATTTTGAGGGGATGTACGATTTCCTCAGCGGTGCCAGCCGGGACGCGATCTCCAAAGAGGACTTCACTAAAAAGTACCAGGAATTTTCCCGTAACCTGACCCTGCAAAAAATTGATTTTTCGATCCCTTCCTCGTTAACCAATCCTTCTTCGGCGCAAGTTGGTTACAGTGTGGATTACACGACGGCGTTACTGGGAGACCTGAACCGGCAAATGGTGATGAACCTGGTACTGGAGGGCGGCGCATGGAAGGTGCAGTGGAACGACGGGCTGATGATGCCCGAGTTGGAGGGCGGCAATAAACTTTCCCTGGACGTGCAATGGCCTTCCCGCGGCAATATCTATGACCGCAAAGGGGAGGTTCTGGCCACCAATGCGGATGCCTATGCCCTGGGTGTTGTTCCCGGGCAGGTCGCCGAAGGCATGATGCCGGAGGTGGTGGCGCAACTGGCGCTGCTCACCGGGCGCACCGCGCAATCGATCGATGCCGATATCCAGTCTTCCCAGGCGGATTGGTATGTTCCGATTGGAGAAGTGAACCGCTCGATCGTGGATAAAAAATTCGAATATCTAAGCACCCTGGAGGGATTGAAAATATCCCTCTATAACGGCCGCTTCTACCCGGATTCCCTCGCACCCCAAACAGTGGGGTATGTACAATCCATTTTCCCCGAACAGATCGACGAATACCGGTTGAAGGGGTACGCCGGGGATGAGACCGTGGGTCAATACGGGCTGGAGCAATGGGCCGAGGATATCCTGGCCGGAAAACCGAGCGCATCGTTATATGTGATCCGCCCGGACGGTTCGGTTGTTACCCGTTTGATCGAGGTGGACTCCAAGGCTCCCAAGGATATCTACACAACCCTGGATGCTCCACTTCAGAAGGTTGCCCAGAAATCCCTGGATGGGTTCTCGGGAGCGATCATCGTGCTGGAGAAGAACACAGGCCGGGTGCTGGCCATGGCTTCCTCCCCCAACATGGATTCCAACCTGTTCGTCGCCGGGAACGTCAATAACAGCCAGTTGGGTAACCTCTTAAACGATGGCAGCAACCGGTTGCTCAACCGTGCAGCACAGGGCGTTTACCCACTCGGATCAGTCTTCAAGATCATCACTATGGCTGCGGCATTGGAAAGCGAAGTTTTCAAACCGGATTCAAAATATGATTGCCAGAACACCTGGACAGAGATTCCCAATTTGACCCTTGAAAACTGGACCCTGGCAAAAGGACTTCCACCGGACGGGATCCTGACCCTGGTGGAGGGTTTGATGCGCTCCTGTAACCCCTGGTTCTATCATGCCGGGTTGGAGCTCTTCCGGCAGAAAGGCGCATTTTACCTTGCCAATATCGCCAATGGTTTTGGCCTGGGAAATGGAACCGGCATCGAAGCCATTGTAGATGACGCTGGCCAGATCCCGAACCCCCAGGATGATGGCGCAGCTGCCCAGCAAGGAATTGGCCAGGGAGAAATGCTGGTCACTCCTCTGCAAACCGCCAAATTCATCGAGGCGGTGAGCAATGGCGGCAAACTGCATGTACCGCAGATCATTGAAAAGATCGTTTCCCCGGACGGGAGTGAGGGAAATACGTTGAAAGTCCAGGAATCCGGCGAGCTGCCGGTTTCCAAAGAGACCCTGGAAACGGTTCAATCCGCCATGCGCATGGTGGTCAAGGAGCAGCGGGGAACTGCCCACCGCGCCATGATGGGACTGGCCATTCCAGTCTTTGGAAAGACGGGAACCGCGCAAAACCCGGGTGGGGATGCCCACGCCTGGTTTGGCGGATATACCGCGGCAAACATTGAAAACCAGCCCGATATCATCGTGGTAGTGATTGTGGAGAACGCCGGTCAGGGTTCCGAAATCGCCGCTCCTATCTTCCGCCGCATGGTGGAAAAATACTTCGGGCTTCCGCTGGCGCTATTCCCATGGGAATCCGCGTATTATGTAACCCGCACACCCACCCCCGAAGGCGGGGCCGTGGAAACGCCGCAGCCTTAACCCCGGACCTCGTGGAAACCATCCCTGGCCGGGTCATCCGGCTGCAATCTGGTTTTTATACCGTCCAAACGAACGAGGGTTCGGTCGTCTGCCAATTGCGGGGAAGGTTGAAGCGGCGGACCGTTCAGGAGGAAGTGGTTGCGGTGGGCGACGAGGTGGAGATCATGCTCCTGCCCGAAGGCAGCGGCATGATCGAATCCATTCTCCCGCGTAAAAATAGCTTTTCCCGTTTGGATCCCCAACCAAAAGGTTTTTACAGGCAGATCCTCCTGGCCAACCCGGACCAGGTTGTGCTGGTTTTCGCCTGCACCCAGCCCGAACCGCACCTGCGCATGCTGGACCGCTTCCTGGTGGTAGCGGAAAAGAATGAAATCCCGGCTGTGATCGTGGGCAACAAGGTGGACCTGGTCGGGGAGGAGATCGCGGTGGAGATTTTTTCTGCCTATCCACCCCTGGGGTACAAGGTGCTTCTTACCTCCACTATTACTGGAAAAGGCATCGAATCCCTTAAGGATTTGCTTGGCGGAAAGGTTACTGCGCTGGCGGGGCCATCTGGTGTGGGGAAAACGAGCCTGCTGAACCATATTCAGCCCGGGTTGGGGTTGAAAGTGCGCGAGGTGTACGAACGACAGGAGCAAAAAGGGCGTCATACAACCAATGTACGCGAAATGTTCCCGATAACGGGCGGAGGGTACGTGGCCGATTTACCCGGCTTACGCAGCCTGGCGCTCTGGGATACCCAGCCAGAGGAACTGGATGGTTACTTCCCCGAGCTGCGCGGGCTTGTTTCGGACTGCCAGTTCAATGATTGCACTCACCGGGATGAACCCGGCTGCGCAGTGATCCAGGCGGTGGAAGCGGGAAGCGTTGACCCCGATCGGTATGAATCTTACCTGCGCCTACGCTTTGGTTGATGGCTACGATATAATCTAGGACCATGCATAAGATAAGCATCCGCACTCCCGTCTTGATAATTCTCGCTGCTGCAGCGCTGGCTGCCTGTACGCAGCAGGGTTTGTTCTCCGCGCCGACCACCCCCACGCCGGAACCCACCGCCACCGCAACGCCCATCCCCGAGCGGCTTCTCACCATTTGCCTTGGTCAGGAGCCTTCCTCTCTTTATATCTACAACGGGAGCGGGCGCGCGATGTGGTCTGTGTTGGAAGCCATCTACGACGGCCCGATCGACACACGCGGGTACGCATCTTTCCCGGTGATCCTGGATAAATTGCCCTCGCTTGCAGATGGCGACGCTTCCGCCCAGCCGATGCCTCTGCAGGCTGGAGATATGGTGGTCGATGTGGATGGCCGGTTGCTGCCCCTGGAGCAAGGCGTCACCGTTTTCCCCTCCGGCTGCACGGATAGCTCCTGCATGGTTACCTGGGATGGCAGCTCGCCGATATCCGTGGACAGATTGATTGCAACATACCGCTTAAAACCTGGGATCAAGTGGTCGGATGGCGAACCGCTCACGGCAAACGATTCAATTTTCTCATTTAATATCGCCGCCGACCCCGATACCCCAGTGATCAAACAATCGAGCGACCTCACCGAGGTTTATGAAGTGGTGGACGAGCGAACAGTGCGCTGGATCGGAAAACCGGGACTTCAGGTGAATGACTTTGCTGATTTCTTCTGGATCCCGCTCCCGGAGCATCTCCTGGGAGAACTAACCGCCGCTGAACTGCAAACTTCCGCACTCACCAACCAGCAGCCGATTGGCTGGGGGCCCTTCAAGATCGATGAATGGATCCAAGGAGATCACATCCGCCTGGTGAAGAACCCGGATTACTTCCGTGCCAGCGAAGGTTTATCGAAGTTTGACGTGCTTGTCATTCGTTTTTTAGGGGATATCGCTGATAACAACGTTGCTGCACAGCTAACCGGCGTATGCGATATCGTCGATCAAACAACCCGGCTGGAGGAACAGACCCAGATCATCCGGGACGCAGAGCTAAAGAACAAGATCCAGGTCTACAGCGGGCTCGGCCCGGAATGGGAACATCTGGCGATAGGGATCAAACCCTCCAGTTACGATGATGGCATCCAAACCAGCCAGGGCGACAGACCGGATTTCTTCGGGGATAAACGCACCCGCCAGGCCCTTGCCTATTGCCTTGACCGCGACAAGGCGGTGGTGGAGGCTTTCAACAACCTTACCAAAACTGCCAACAGCTACCTTCCACCCACGCACCCGCTCTATGATTCCAGCCTGCCTGCTTACGGCTTCGATCCGGAGGTGGGGATGAAGCTGCTGGATGAAACCGGTTGGAAGGACCTGGATGGCGACCCTGCCACCCCGCGCACTGCACAGGGTATTCCCAACATCCCGGAAGGAACCCCGTTCAGCGTTTCGTATGTAACCACCGATTCAGCGCAACATATCAAAGCTGCGGAGGTATTCAAGGCTTCCCTGGCGACCTGCGGCATTGAGATCACTGTGAATCCTCTGACACCGGATAAACTTTACGCGCCGGGAGCGGAAGGGGTGATGTTCGGACGTAACTTCGACCTGGCCCAATTCGCCTGGGCAGTGGGAGAGATCCCTCCCTGCTTCCTGTATTTGAGTACCGAGATCCCATCCGTGGCGAACAACTGGCTTGGAGAGGAGTTTGGTGGGGCAAATATCACCGGGTACGCAAACGCTGATTTCGATATCGCTTGCAAGCAATCGATCGGCGCGGGGCTGGCATCCGCTATCAATCCGGAAGCAGCCCGGATGGCGATGGGAATCCTGGCCGCGGACCTGGCGGATATCCCTCTTTTCTACCAGCCAAAGATCGCTATCTCTCGGCCGGATCTGTGCGGGCTCGATATGGATATAAGTTCCCGAAGCGAATTCTGGAACTTGGAGAACCTGGATTACGGGGAAAATTGCCCTGCAGAGTAGTCCAGACAAATGGAAAATACCTGCTAAAAAACGAAAAAAGTATTGTATACTTGAAAAACCTTATCCTTGGAATTCATTCTGGTTACGCAACGCTGCCTTCATTGCAGCCAGTAGACTCGATCAAGGAAAGGTGACTGCTTGACTTTGGTTTTTCGTTATGCTACACTTTTTTTGCTCTCTAGAGGTATATTTGGTGAGTAATCGTAGCATCCCCGTTTGGCAAGCGAAGGAGGTGATTTCCTAAAGCTGATTTTTCGATTTAAGCAAGCAGCAAGAAAAAACCAAAACATTTTGATGGAGGAGATTGATCATGAAGAAACTTATGACCGTTTTGGGCTTCCTGGTTGTCGCAAGCATGATTTTATCTGCATGCGCCCAGGCGACCCCGGCTGCAACTGAAGCTCCCGCTGAACCAGCGGAACCCGTTGCGACCGAAGCACCTACCGAGGTGCCCGCTTCCACCCGCACCGGTGCGTGGGTAGATGAAGTCGTGTTCAGCGCGATCCCCGATTGCGCCCCGGCCATCGCCCAGATCTCTGCCGGCGCCGTGGATATGTACCCGGTGACCTGCGATAAAGCAGAGGACCTGGCGACCGTCAAGGCTGACCCCAACCTGCAGTACATCACCGCAGTTGGAGGTTTTAACCAGTTGATGGTCAATGTGGCTGCCTGTAAAGACACCACCGTCCTGAATCCATTCACCAGTGCCAAGATGCGCGCTGCCATGAATTATATGATCGACCGCGATTACATCGTGCAGGAGATCTTTGGCGGTCTTGCCACCCCGCGCTACACCGTGCTGGATACCTACGTGCCGGATTATGCCCGCTACGCCCCTGCCATCGGCAAGGTCATCGCGGAATACGGTTACAACATGGAAAAAGCCCAGATGGTAGTCGATGAAGAGATGACTGCCTTAGGCGCCACCAAGGATGCCAATGGCAAATTCCAGTACCAGGGCAAACCTGTTACCGTCATCGGCCTGATCCGCACCGAAGACAAACGCAAAGAGGTTGGTGAATACTTCGCCAACCAGCTCGAAGCCCTTGGCTTCACTGTAGATCGCCAGCTGAAAGTCCGCAAGGAAGCTGCCCCGATCTGGCAGGGTTCCGACCTCGATGCCTGCAAATTCCACTACTACACTGCCGGCTGGATCAGCACCGCCATCTCCCGCGATAACGGTAACATGTTCGCGCAATACAACACCGACCGCATCCAGCTGATCCCCCTGTTCTCGCTCTACAAACCATCTGCAGAATATGATGTTCCTTTGACAGCGCTGCAGCTGAATGACTTCACCAGCTTCGAAGAGCGGGATGCTTTCTTTAACCAGGCAATCCCGATGCACATGGCGGAATCCTGGCACGGCGCCATGACCAATGACAACACCACCTTCAGTCCCTTCAGCACCAAGATCAGTGTTGCCGCCGACCTGGCAGCCGGTATCGCCGGCACGACCTTCTGGCCATACACCCTGAAGATTAATGACCAGGAAGGTGGACAGGTTAAGATCGCCCAATCTGCACTCCTCGTGGATGCGTGGAACCCGGTTTCCGGTTCCAACTGGATCGATGATTCCATGCCGCAGAAAGGCACCCAAGACTTCGCTGTAATGTTTGACCCTTATACCGGCCTGGCACTGCCCCAGCGGCTTGAAAGCGCCACCCTGGTTGCGCAGAAAGGCCTGCCCATCGTCAAGAACCTCGATTGGGTGAACCTTGAATTCGTCGACAGCATCACCGTCCCCGGCGAATGCTGGGCGGATTGGGATGCCGTGAACCAGAAATGGATCACCGTCGCCGAGAAATTCCCCGAAGGCCTCACCGCCAAGACCAAAAGCACGGTGGTCTATCCCGCCAGCCTGTTCGAGACCAAATGGCACGATGGCAGCAATATGTCTGTGGCTGACTTCGTGATGCACATGATCCTGACCTTCGACCTCGGCAAAGCCGATTCGAAAGCCCTCGATACCGAATACCAGGCTTCCTTCGACACACTCATCAGCCACCTCAAGGGTGTCTGCATCACCTCCACAAATCCATTGACCATCGATACCTACGATGACCTGTATGCCCTGGATGCCGAGAACAGCATGACAACCTGGTATCCCTCTCAGAACGTTTCGGGCTATGCCTACTCCTATGGCACTGCCCCCTGGCACGGGATCACCCCGGCGTACCTCGCCCAGGTTGATGGCGCGCTCAAATTCAGCACCACCGATTCCGATGGCGCCGCTGTTCCGAAGACCAGCCTGATCGCAGGCGAGAGCTTGGAAATCCAGAAGCAGTACCTGGATAAAGCCGCAGCCGAGAAATACATTCCGTTCCCCGAGGTCATGGGACAGTTCGTGACCGCGGACGAAGCGGCTGCCCGCTATGCAAACCTGGCTGCCTTCTACGATACCCACAAGCACATGTGGGTAGGCACCGGCCCGCTCTTTATCGACCAGGTCTTCCCCGTGGAAGGCTCGATGGTTCTCAAGTACTTCGCGGACTATCCTGACCTGGCCAGTAAATGGTCTGGCTTCAGCCAGGCCAAGGTTTCCACCGTTGTTGTTGATGGTCCCGCGACCGTCACTCAGGGCCAACCTGCCTCCTTCAACCTGGCGATCACCTTCAATGGTGAGCCGTATCCCGCGGACGAAATCGCCGGCGTTTCCTACCTGGTGGTGGACGCCAACGGCGAAGTCGCCCTGGATGGGGCTGCCACGGTCACCGGTGACGGCGCAGCTGTGATCGAGCTGACCGCCGACCAGACCACTGCCCTGGCTACCGGCGCGAGCAAGCTTGCCATCGCTGTTGCCTCCAAGGTTGTGGCTCTGCCCACCTTTGTCAACTTCGAGTTCGTCGTCGTTGCCCCATAAATATTAGTTGAAAGATCCGGCAGGGACGGGGTCCCCGTCCCTGCCGGGTATCTCTCATAAGAAAGCCGAGTGGACCCCATGTCTGAAGCTAACCCTCCCTTGGAATCAGGTGAATTAACCGAACAGGAAGTGAAGGTCAGGAGCGGCGGAAGCACCTTTACGCGGGTTGCCAAATATACCGCCGTCCGGATTTTGACCCTCTTTTTTACGGTTGTTGTTGCCTTGTATTTAACCGTGCTGATCGCGAACATGGGCGGTTATGTGGATGAGATCCGCCGCGCGCAGATCCGCGAGGACGTGAACATGCGAGTGGCCAATGATCCCGCTATGCGCAATGTGACCCAGGAGGCCAGGGTTACGAAGATCAATGAAATGATCGCGGTCCAGGAAAAACGTTTTGGCATGGATAAACCATTTATAGTACGAAGCGGCCAGTATTTATTGAACGCCATCACCCTTGATCTTGGCCGCGCGACCCAGATGACAAGCAACAGCGGTTCAACCGCAGTGCGAATCATCATTCTCGAAAGATTGCCAACCACTTTGCTATTATTCGGGGTGGAAGCCCTGCTTCTCTTTTTTATTGCATTATTCTTTTCGCTCATTCTTTCCAGAAAATACGGCAGCGTGTGGGATAAGATCCTGATCGCCCTCACACCGCTATCCTCTGCGCCGGGATGGTTTTACGGGATCTTCCTGGTTTTGATATTTTCAGCGATCCTGAAGATCCTTCCTTTCTCCGGTATGGTGGATTCCCCGCCTCCGAGCGACCCGCTTTCATATATTGTCAGCCTTGGCCGGCATATGGTCCTCCCGGTTTCCGCCTTGTTGATCGCAGGGATTTTCATCGAGATCTTCACCTGGCGGACATTTTTCCTGATCTATTCCAGTGAGGATTACGTGGATATGGCCAAAGCCAAGGGGTTAACTTCTCGCGAGATCGAACGGAAATACATCCTTCGCCCAACTCTGCCAACGATAATCACCAGTTTTGCCTTATTAATGATCACCATCCTTGTTGGCGGTCCCATCATCGAAACCCTTTTCGTCTGGCCTGGCATCGGCCGGGCGCAGTTCCAGGCGATCGGACTTTTCGATACACCAGTGATCCTGGGCATCACGGTCGTTTATGCCTATATGCTTGCGGTGACTGTGTTCATTCTCGATTTTGTCTACGCAATCGTTGATCCGCGGGTGAAGATCGGCGGTGGGGAGTCCAAGGTATGAAAGCGATAGGCAGAGGTTTCAAAGAGCTTTTAAAATACCCATCCGCGGTTGTCGGCCTTGGCATGATCGCGCTTTTGATCATCCTTTCCATCACGGCCATCGTGCGTTACCCCTACACCGATGCCATCCGGCTTTGGCGGGGTACCGAGCAGGATTGGAAAGATTCTCCCAAATTTGCCCAACCCGCCTGGACGAACCTGTTCCGTCTGAATAAGTTATCAGAAACGATCCAGTTGGATAGCAGCCAGCACCCGGATTTTAAAACGGTGGATGCCAAATCCGACGGTTCCTCGGTTATCAAGATCTCATTACCGTTCACATTTAATTCCGATAGTTACCAGACTGATCTTGTGGTTTATTTCACGGCCAAATTCGTAGAAAAGCACCCTTTCGCCGCGGTATCGTTGCGCACACCGGATGGAAGAAACATACGATTAAAAAACCTGGCGATCGGCCCAACGGAAACCTACCGTATCTCCCAGGATAAAGTGTTGACCCAGAAACTTGGAGGAGAAGCGCCGGAAGTGGCACTTTTCCAGGATCCGGAATCGGATCCTCCTCAACCCCTGAAAGGGGACTACATCCTCGAAATCGAAGGGGTGACATTTGAACCAGGATCTGATCTCGATGCGGAATTCATCGCCTTCGGAGATGTTAGCGGCGTCGCGGGAACGGACCACTTGCGGAGGGATTTATTGATCCCACTGCTCTGGGGTGCCCCGGTGGCGCTTCTTTTTGGGTTACTGGCAGCCGTTGGCACCACGATCATTTCCATGTCCATCGCCGCAGTGAGTACCTGGTACGGCGGTTGGCTGGATAACATCACCCAGCGCATCGTCGAGATAAACATGATCCTGCCATTTTTGCCGATCCTGATCATGGTAGGCACTTTTTACTCCCGGAGCATTGGTGTGATCCTTGGAACAGTGATCATCCTGGGAATATTCGGTTCACAAATTAAAACTTTCCGGGCGATGTTCCTGCAAACCAAGGAATCTCCCTATATTGAGGCTGCCAAGGCATACGGTGCGGGCGATACCCGCATCATTTTCCAATACATGCTGCCACGCGTGATCCCGGTGCTCATTCCCCAATTCATCCTCCTGATCCCCAGTTACGTGTTCCTCGAAGCTTCCCTGGCGATCCTGGGGCTTGGGGACCCGGTACTGCCCACCTGGGGAAAGATCATTAATGATTCCTACGCCAATGGGGCGCTATATAATGGCTGGTATTACTGGGTGTTGGAACCCAGTGTTCTTCTGATGTTCACCGGTTTGGCCTTCGCTATGGTGGGCTTCGCTCTCGACCGCATCTTCAACCCCCGCCTGCGAGGTCAATAATGGCAAAGAATGATACCCCCCTGCTTAAGATCGAAGAACTGGTACTGCACTTTAAAGTAGGAAAAACGGGCGTTGTTCGCGCAGTTGATGGTGTGAATTTCAACCTGGGATTCAAGGAAGCAGTTGTCGTCTTGGGCGAATCCGGCTGCGGGAAAACCTCCCTGGCGAAGGCCATCCTGCGTTTGCTCCCCAAGAACATTGAACGCTACAGCGGCAAGGTTATCCTGAACGGCGTGGATACGATGGCGCTGGATGACGAAGCGTATCGAAAAGGTGTGCGCTGGGTGAAGATGTCTATGGTACCCCAGGCAGCCATGAATTCGCTCAACCCGGTCATGAAAGTGGGCGAGCAGGTGGCAGAACCGGTGATTGTCCACAACGGCGCATCAAAAGAGGATGCCCTCAAACAGGCGCGAAAAATGTTTGCCCATGTGGGAGTGCCGGACCAATTCATCGACCGGTATGCATTCGAGCTAAGCGGCGGGATGCGCCAGCGTTCGGCGATTGCAATGGCGCTCGTCACCGCGCCGGACCTCATCATCCTTGATGAACCAACCTCGGCGCTGGATGTGCTCACCCAGGCAAATATTTTCAATGTTCTAAAACGGATCAAAAACGAGCTGGAAACAAGCTTTATCCTCATCACGCACGATATCGCCACCTCCAGCGAATTGGCCGATAAAGTGGCTGTGATGTACGCGGGGCAGATCGTAGAAGTGAGCGACGCGGAAAGGTTCTTCCACGAGCCGCTGCATCCGTATGCGAAGAAACTGATGGCCAGCGTGCCAAAGCTGCGTGCGACCGTGGAACCCGATTTTATAGTTGGTCAGCCGCCCAGCCTTCTTGATCCTCCCAAGGGATGCCGCTTCGCGGAGCGCTGCTCGAAATGTTTTGATCTTTGTAAAGATGAACCACCGGTGGAAGAGCGGGACGGCCGGCTGGTTAAATGCTGGTTATACGTATAGGCAGGAGAAGCTTAATGGCAAAGATGAAAAACAACGCGGTGGATGTGATCGAGAAAATCGACTCTCCTGCCGAATCTGATTCAAAAAAACTGCCTCTAATATCCTTCCAGGACCTTCACGTCTGGTTTGAATTACGGAAATTTGGTTTTGGACATGCCGGCTACGTCCGGGCGGTGGATGGTGTAAACTTTGACCTTCGCAAGGGGGAAGCGATCGCGGTGGTGGGAGAAAGCGGCTGCGGAAAATCCAGCTTGATGAAAACAATCCTGGGTTTGAACCGCCCGATCAAAGGTCGGGTGGTATTCGACGGTAAGGATATCAGCAAGATGGAACCGAAGGACCTTAAATGGTACCGGTCCCAGGTAGGCTATATCCAGCAGGACCCGTATGGCGCTATGCCGCCATTCATGGATGTGACCCGCATTCTTAGCGAACCGATGATGATCAACTCAAAAAAAACGGAAGAAGAGCGGAACGAACGCATCCGGAAAGTGCTCGAAGAAGTAAAAGTTTTTCCCATTGAAGATTTCCTGCCCAAGTTCCCGCACATGCTCAGCGGAGGACAGCAGCAGCGCATTGTGATCGCCAGGGCGATGGTGCTTGAACCCAAGCTGATCGTAGCTGACGAACCTGTCTCGATGCTGGATGCCTCTGTGCGCGTGGAGATCCTTAACCTATTGCGCAACCTCCAGGAAAAATATGAATTGGGCGTGATCTATATCACGCACGACCTCTCCACGGTGCGCTATTTTTCGCGCCGAATCTTTGTTATGTACGCCGGCAAGATCGTCGAACAGGCGAAGGTGCAGGACCTACTCTTCAATCCATCACACCCATATACGCTCGCGCTCCTGGCAGCCACCTCGGATCCCGATGCTGCCAACGCGAAAGTCTATAAGGATATTCCCTCCGGCGAACCACCCAGCCTGATCACACCTCCGCCGGGTTGCCGTTTCCACCCGCGCTGCCCCAAAAAGATCAATGGAGTGTGCGAAGTGGAAGTACCGCCCGATTTTGAGATCAACCCGGAACACAAGGTTGCCTGCTGGTTATATAAATAAATGCCATCCCGCATTAATCCAAAAATGATGGTGTTGATCGCCTTCGTGATGCTCCTCACGGGGGTAATTCTGCCATTACTGATGGTCATGCAAGTCATTCCTTCCACCTTCTTCTTGAACTTCCTGGCATACCTATGCTCTTTTTTTGGGATCGTGATCGGTTTTATTGGGGCTGTTTGGCTCTCCAAAGATAAACCACGATAAAGAAAACCTATGAAAACCAACCCTGCCAGTATCCAACCCGGCAGGGTTTTTTTGACTATAATAACGGTATGAGCAAGAACATACATGTTCTGATCGTTGAAGACGCAGTCGACCTCGGCCGAGATCTGAAAACAGCCATCCAGGACCTGCCCGCTGATCTCACCATCACTATTGTGCCATCCGCTGAGGAGGGCATCCTCGAGGTGGGCAGGCACACTGTAGATATTTTGGTAACAGATTTCCGATTACCGGGTATCTCAGGATTGGAACTTGTCCGGCGCGTCCAACGCAAGCACCCTGGGGTGAAGGTACTGCTCACAACGGCGATCCTGGACGCCCAGCTGGAGAAGGAGGCTGAGGATCTACATGTGCTGCAGATGTTGAAGAAACCGGTGGACCTGGATGAATTCCGAAAATCAGTGGCGACCTCCATCGGGATTGAAAATGTTACCCCGGCAAAGAAAACCCCTGCTTCTGAGAATACGGAAACCAGACAATCCGGCCAGACCGGCGTGGAAAAGGATGAAGACCAATTAAGCAAGGCTTTATATCAAATCCACCAATCAATCAAATCCCGTTGCACCCTCTGGATGGACCAGGATGGTGGGATTGAAAAAGCTTTTGGTGATCTGCCCGCCGACCTTCCCAGGGATGTTGTCCGCCAGGCGGGTAAAAAGGTTGCTGCGGCTTCCCGCGATCTGGGATCTTTGATCCTCTCTCACGGCAAAGCTTCGATTTATTATTTGCCGGGCATTACCTCCGATTTCCTGGCAGCATCCGTTGGAGAGGAGGTTATCGCCGCGGTGTTTTCACCAGGTTTGGAGCCTTCGGGTTTGGTGGAGAAAATTGGCGCTATCCTGGAAGGATACAACAAACTGAGGGTATATGGCGTGATCAGCGAAAAAAAACCTTCTTCAAGCAATCAACCGAGTGGGAAGAAAACCCAGACAGGCGAAATAGCAAGCGGTGGCGATGGCGACCTGGAAAAACTACTGGGTGCCCCAGAGAAAGTAAACAGCAGCGATGCGGATGAATTTTGGGAAAACGCCAGCACCGAGGCCAAACCAGATTTGAGTAACCCAGACCTGCTCACATTTGATCAGGCTCAGAAGATGGGACTTAAGGTAAAGAAGTAATCTGCGCCAGTCGGAGAGCGCCTGCGAATCAACCTGCGAGATTTTTCGTTTATAATAGAGCCCGAATTCTGGGGCGTAGTGCAATGGCAGCACACCAGACTTTGGATCTGTGGATCTTGGTTCGAATCCAGGCGCCCCAGCCTTCCCAAATCCGGGGGAGGTGAAGAAAACTATAATACTTCCTGAGCTTTACAACCTGGGTCGCAGGGTAAGGCTCTTTTTATCCCGAAAAATGGATGGGAGAAGGAAAAATGGATATCTCCGTTGTGATCCTGGCTGCAGGCCAGGGAACCCGTATGAAATCATCACTCCCCAAGATTCTGCACCCCCTGGCAGGAAAACCCATGGTGGATTACGCACTGGCTCTGGCTGCCGGGGTTTGCACCGAACCGCCTGTGTTAGTTGTGGGTCATGGAGCGGACCAGGTGCGCCAGAAGGTTGGCGATCGTGCCAGGTATGTTGTGCAGGAGCAGCAATTGGGCACAGCCCATGCAGTTGCCTGTACTGAAGAATTACTGAAAGTAGAAAAGGGGCTGGTGCTAATTTTTTACGCGGATATGCCCCTGCTGCGAATAGAGACAATGCAAAAAATGGTGGCACTTCAATCGAAGAACACTGGACCGCTCACGATCCTCACCGTGGCAGCCGAAGACCCGCGTGGATTTGGGCGGATCCTGCGCGATACATCTGGTAACATCCAAGCCATTATTGAAGAGGCCTGCGCCTCACCAGAGATTTTGGCGATCCGCGAACTGAATGCCGGTGTTTATTGCTGCCGGGCAGGTTGGCTCTGGCAGGCGTTGAAACGGGTAAAGATCTCTCCCAAGGGGGAGTATTACCTCACCGACCTGGTAGAGATCGCATCCGCGGATGGAAGCCGGGTGGAGGCTTTGAAGACCGATGATGAAAACGAAGCCATCGGCATTAATAATCGCATTCACCTTGCTGAGGCCGGATCGGTGCTGCGCGCGCGGATCAACGAGAAATGGATGCTGAACGGGGTCAGCATGGAGAAGCCGGAATCGGTATATATTGATGATACTGTGGTGATCGGGGAGGATACCATCCTTCTGCCAAATACTTATCTGCACGGAAAAACGAGCATCGGGAAAGGCTGCGAGATCGGTCCGGATACGATCATTAAAGATTGCGTGGTTTCTAATAACTGCCGCATCCAGATGGCGGTGATGGAGGGAGCAGAGTTGGAGGAAGGCGTTATCATGGGGCCTTTCGCCCGGCTGCGAAAAGGAGCCAAACTTGGCCGGGGGGTGCACATAGGCAATTTCGGCGAGGTCAAAAACTCCACCCTCGGGGCGGATTCCAGAATGGGACATTTCTCCTATATCGGAGACGCGACCATTGGGGAAGGGGTGAATATTGGTGCTGGCACGGTGACTTGCAATTTCGACGGGGTGAAAAAAAACCCGACCATCATTGAAGATGGCGTGTTTATCGGCAGCGACACGATGCTGGTTGCACCGGTTAAGATCGGCAAGAATTCCAAAACAGGTGCCGGTGCGGTGGTCACCAAGGATGTGCCTCCCAACACGGTAGTGGTGGGTGTACCTGCAAAGCAACTAAAGAAATAGAAGGAAGAATTATCCATGGCGATCGATAATGATATTAAAGAACAATTGATCCAGCGTGCGCTGTTGGCCAGGCGCTGGTCGTATTCCCCCTATTCCCACTATGCGGTCGGGGCGGCACTTCTGACCCGCTCGGGGAAGATCTACGACGGGGTGAATGTTGAAAACGCTGCCTATCCCTCCGGTATTTGCGCAGAACGTGTCGCGGTCTTTAAAGCCGTATCCGAGGGCGAGCGTGATTTCCTGATCATTGCGGTGGTCACCGAGAATGGAGGATCACCCTGCGGAGGTTGCCGGCAGGTTTTGGCGGAATTCGGGTTGGAAACCCTGGTCATCCTGGCAGATGCATCCGGCAAGTTGACCAGTGAATTTCAGCTTAGGGAAATTCTCCCGGATGCATTCACACCCGATAGGCTGACAGGGTAACCCCCGGGAAAAGCAAATGCCCGATCGCGAGAGGTCCATCCGGGTGGAAGCGGTGGTGATTCGGCACTCCAATTGGGGGGAAGCCGACCGCCTGCTGGTTCTTTTTACCCGTGAGCGAGGGAAAATTCGGGCGATTGCCAAGGGGGTGCGCAAGATGCATTCCCGGAAAGCCGGGCATCTGGAACCGTTCACTAGAGTGAGCCTTCAACTCGCCCGCGGACGGGACTTATGGATAGTGACCCAGGCGGAAACTGTAGAACCTTATCTCCAAATCCGGGAAGACCTCATCCGAACCGCCTATGCCTCATACGCTGTGGAAGTGGTGGAACGCTTCACCTTTGAAGAGGGTGTTTCCCTGCCGCTTTATCAATTGCTACAGGATACCCTCAAACGCATTTCCGTGGATGAAGATTGCTTCCTCGCTGTTCGGTTTTTCGAGATTCACACACTGGATCTGGTTGGTTTTCGCCCGGAACTCTTCCGCTGTGTTGGATGCGGCGCAGAGATCAAACCTGAGGACCAATTTTTTGATGCCGGCATGGGTGGCGTGCTTTGCCCGGATTGCGGGGTAAAAACGAACACCTCACAACCGGTTTCGTTGGAAGGATTGAAATTCATCCGTCACATCCAGCGTAGCAGTTTCCGCGAGGCAGCCAGGGCAAATATTCCGGATGGCGTCCGCAGGGAAATGGAATCCCTGCTTCAAAGGTACATCACTTACCTGCTGGAAAGAAGCCTCAATTCGCCGGATTTTCTGCAAAAGGTTCGCCGGATCTCATAACCATCCGCGAATAACATCAGCTCCCTTTTGTATTACACCCCGCAATAAATCGTCATCTTACCAGGATGAGGATTATCTACGAATTTGGGAATATTGCCACTTCACTCCGGGAGATTCGCGGAATAATATATTGTCTATGCAAGCACAGGATTTGCAGCGGATCCCATTATTCCAAGGTATGGAGATTTCAGATCTCCAGCTCATCCTCCCTCTGATGGAAGAGATCACATTTCCCCTGAACAGCATTATCTTTATCCAGGATCAATACGCGGATTATTTTTATATCCTGCGGCGGGGGGAGGTGGAGATTCAATATAAACCTTACGACGGACCTTTTCTGAAAGTGGCGACCCTCAATGAAGGGGAGGTGTTTGGCTGGTCATCTGTCCTGCAGCATGAGTGTTATACTTCGGCTGCCATCTCGGTGCTGGAAAGTTGCACCTACCGGATCGCGGGAGCGGCTTTGACCCACCTTTGTGAAGATCATCCAGGAACGGGCTTGATCCTGCTTGAGCGATTAAGCAAGGTGATCAGTTCCCGTTTGAATGCGACCCAATCCGAGGTGATCAGAATGCTCCAGAATGGCATGCAGTCAGGACCGGGCGATAATGGAAGGGAAAATGAATATGAGTGATCAGCGACCGCAATATTCGGAAGACCAACAGCTGCGGGGTTTGATCGAGCAGCTTGATGCGTATATTGAAGAATACCACGGAGGTTCAGTGGAGTTTGTATCCTTCGACGGCAAGGTGGTTCGCGTCCGGCTTGGAGGAGCCTGCCATGATTGCCCGCTTTTACCATCCACTTTGAAGGGCTGGGTGGAAGGCACCGTAAAACAGTTCTTCCCCGAAGTTGAATCCGTCGAAGATGCCGGGTAGATACCCGAATCCGATTATTTGATCCTGATCACCTAAGCATTAGACGGGGAGTTGCGGCAGCCGATTGCTGGTGGTACACTTATGCCGCTTAATCCAGGAACAAGCGAGATTATTTTTATGCCTGTCATTTATCCGTTTACCGCAATCGTTGGCCAGGACCGTATGCGCCGCGCCCTGGTATTAAACGCCGTGGACCCACGTATCGGGGGAGTATTGATCCGTGGCGAACGTGGAACCGCAAAATCCACTGCCGCGCGAGCCCTTGCCGCACTACTTCCAAATGTCCGAGTGGTGGATGACTGCCGTTTTGCCTGCGATCCGGAGAACCCGGCTGGCTGGTGTACCGAATGCCGCGAAAGGCATGCACGGGGCGAGAATTTGCCCGTTTCCACCAAGCCTACCTCCTTCATTAACTTACCGGTTTCTGCAACGGAGGACCGGGTGGTGGGAACCTTGGATATTGAACGCGCGATCCAAAAGGGGGAACGACATTTTGAACCGGGAGTTTTGGCTGCTGCCAACCGGGGGCTGCTTTATATTGACGAAGTAAACCTGCTGGATGACCACGTGGTGGATATCCTCCTGGATTCCGCTGCAATGGGGATGAATATCGTAGAACGAGAGGGCATCTCTTTCACCCATCCTGCACGCTTCATCCTGGTGGGTACGATGAACCCGGAAGAAGGCGATCTGCGTCCTCAATTGCTGGATCGCTTTGCCCTTTCGGTGGAAATTCTCGGTATTCGAAATCCGCGCGAACGCGTGGAGATAATGGAACGCAACCTCACCTTCGAGAGGGATGCAGAACTTTTTCGCGAAGGGTGGCTGACAAAGGAAGAGGAACTTTCCACCCAGATCGGAAAAGCCCGCCTGCTGGTGGACCGGGTGACCTACAGCCGCCGGGATATGCTCTCGATAGCATCGTTGACCGCTTCTCTCAATGTGGAAGGTCACCGCGCCGACCTGGTGATCCTCAAAGCATCTCGCGCACACGCAGCCTTCGAAGGACGTGGGGAGATCAATGACCACGATATCGCCATCGCCGCCGAGCTTGCTCTTCCTCACCGCATCCGCCGCGGTCCCTTCCAGGATTCGGAAGTGAGCATGGAAGAGCTTGCAGAGCGAATTGACGCATTGCAGGGTGCCACCGAAGGAGAGGACGCAGAATGCACGTCTGAGCCAGCGGAAACTGCCGAGAAAAGCACCCCCCCAAAAGTATAAGCGCGGGTGAGGCAGGCGAGCCTCAGCCCGAACAGGATCGCGTTGAAGTAGATCAGAACGACGTTTTCAGCCAGACCTCCGCAAATTGGTGGGATGGCGGAGAAAAAATTCGCCCAGGTGCGGAGTTCACCACCCGGCGGCTTTCCACCCCCCTCGATAAGATCATTCGTTCCCAAACTGGCAGGCGCTCACAGACACGCACCGAGCTTAAGCGCGGGCGTTATGTGCAATCACGCCCCTCCCCAGACCAGCCCTACGACCTGGCGCTGGATGCCACCCTGCGGGCTGCAGCACCATTTCAAAAAGAACGTCACAAGAGCGCGACCAAAACAGCGTTCGTGATCCACTCCCAGGATTACATGCGCAAGGTACGTGTTCGCCGGGCTGCCAACCTGGTGCTCTTCCTGGTGGACGCCTCCTGGTCGATGGCGGTGGCTGAGCGAATGGCAGCCACCAAGGGTGCCATCCTTTCGCTGTTAACTGACGCATACCAGCGGCGTGACCGGGTGGGCTTGATCGTTTTTCAGAAGGACCGAGCCACGCTGGTATTACGTCCGACCAATTCGGTCAACCTCGCCAAAACTGCCCTGGCGGATATTCCGGTTGGCGGAAAAACCCCCCTTTCAGCAGGGCTGCAGCTGGCGCATGATATCCTCCGCCGCGAAAAGATGCTGCATCCGGATGTGATGCCGTTGTTGATCGTCCTGACCGATGGGGCTGGAAATGTTGCCATGGGGCACAAGGCACCCCAGGAAGAGGCGCACGAGATTGCGAGGAAGATCGCGGAGGAGCATACCCACAGTATCGTGATAAACATGGAACATGCTGCCTTCGACCAGGGATTGGCCAACGCACTGGCCGAGCAATTGGGATGCGAGTGCTATTCGATCACCGACCTCAAGGCTGAAAGCCTATATCTTACCGTGCGGCGTGAAATGAACCAGTTGAAACCCCAGCCATGACCTGCCTGAAATCCTCCGGCATGTTCTATGATAAACTTTACCGCGATGAATCTATCCGATCGGTGGGCAACCCGGCGGGGACGAATCCAGATCATCCTGGTTGCCCTCATTCTGACTACCATTCCCTGCTACTGTGCCGGCTTGATCATCCTTCTGATCGACCCCCAACCGGGTGGCTTGCAGACTCCCACTGCGGTGAGCCTGACCGGAACAACAACTGCCACCCCCACAACAACACCGCCAACCCTGGTTTATTTCCAATCTCCCACGGTCACCAGCACGGGGACCATTACCCAAACACCAACTGTGAGCAAGACCTATGCGCTTCCGGCGACATTCACCGCCACGATCTCACCCATCCCAAGCAGCACGCCCACCCTTGAACCCAGCCTGACCGATATCCCCACGCTAACCGAGACTCTGTTCCCAATCACCACCGATACACCAAGCCCTACCCCTTGAGCGAAGTGAAAATGAAAACGACAAAAGAGCACCTGAAGGATTTGATAAGCCTGCCCGGACTTTCCGGGTTCGAAGCACCCATTCGTGAGGAGATACGGGCGGTATGGGAACCATTGGTGGATGAGATCTCCGACAGTCCCCTGGGTAGTCTACACGCGTTGCGCAGGGCCCGAAAAACCAGGCAGGGTTCCGCGCCGGCCATTCTTGCCGCAGCGCATATGGATGCCATAGGTTTGATGGCGAGCGGGATCGATCAGGGATTCCTGCGGGTGACGGAGATCGGTGGGATTGACCCGCGAGTGATGCCTGGCCAGCTGGTGACAGTGCACGGCACGCGCGATATACCGGGTGTGGTCACCTGCTTGCCCGACCGGTTACGACCGGTAAATAAGGAAAAAACCCCACCCACCCTGGAGGATCTTCTCGTCGATACCGGACTCTCCCAACGTGAGCTGGCACGGGCAGTAAGGATTGGTGCCCCGATTTCCTTTGCCCAGGCACCTCTTGACCTTGGAGATAACATGCTCGCCGGTCATACCATGGATAACCGCGCCTCAGTGGCAGCGCTCACCGCCTGCCTGAGGGAACTGCAACACATCAATCATGGCTGGGATGTTTGGGCTGCGGCCACGACCCAGGAGGAAGAAACACTCGCAGGCGGATTCACCACACCCTTCGTCATCCGGCCGTCGATTGCTGTGGCAGTGGATGTGACCTTCGGCCGCATGCCGGGGGTATCGGATTACCGTTCCTTTCCCCTCGGGAAAGGTCCCACCATTGGACTGGGTCCGAATATTCACCCTGCACTTCAAAAAAGGTTTAAAAAGATAGCCGAAGACCTGGATATACCTTTTGCGATGGAGGTGATGCCGCAGCACTCCGGTACAGATGCCTATGCCATGCAAGTTGTCGCGGAAGGTATCCCAACCGCGGTACTTGGTATTCCGCTTCGCAATATGCACACCCCGGTGGAATGTGGAACGATCAAAGATATTGAACGCACAGGGCACCTGCTTGCGCAATTTATTGCCAGGTTGGTGGAGGAACCAGCAGAAATTTTTACGCAGGAGGAGAAGGAATGAAGACCGGCTCTTCCCAACCCTATGCCCGAGGTATCCATCGGGCGAACGCAACTGAAGCTCCTGGAGAAGCTATGCCTCGCCAGCGGTGTTTCCGGCGCTGAGGATGAGGTCCGGGATATTGTGATGGCAGAAATCAAGCCATTTGTCAGCGATCTGAAGGTGGACGCGTTGGGAAACGTTCTCGCCAAGTGTGGCAATCCTAACCGGAATGCTCTAAAGGTGATGGTGGCAGCCCACATGGACGAAGTGGGTTTCATCCTGGTGGAGTTGGAGGAGGGGGGGTTCTACCATTTTCGAACCGTGGGCGGTGTGGATATACGCCAGGTACCTGGAAAAGCAGTCTGGATCGGTTCCAAGCACACACCGGGGATCATCGGTGCCAAACCCATCCACTTGCAGGAAAGTGATGAGATTAAGCGCAATATAAGCCTGGAGTCGATGCGGATCGATATTGGTGGTGATGGCAATTCCAGCCTGAAACCCGGCGACCGTGCTGTTTTCGCCACCCCCTTCAAACATTCCAGCGGTATGATTTTTGCCAAGGCGCTTGATAATCGCCTGGGAGTAGCCACCCTGATCGAATTGATCAAATCCGCTCCTGAGAAGATCTCTTTACAGGTTGCTTTCACCGTCCAGGAGGAGGTAGGCTTGCGCGGAGCCCGGGTGGCAGCGTATGCGCTACAACCGGACCTGGCCATCGCGCTGGATTCCACACCTGCGTATGACCTCCCTGACCCGGAAGGAATGGAGAACACGGTTTATAACACCCGTTTGGGGGATGGTCCAGCGGTGTATCTTTCCGATTCCGGAACACTTTCCGATCCGCGTCTTGTAAGTTTTGTGGCACATACAGCGGAAAAATACGGCATTCCGTTCCAGTTTCGCCAACCGGGGGGCGGGGGAACGGACGCGACCGCCATTCACAAGCAACGGGGTGGTATCCCTTCCCTGTCGATCTCCATACCCCATCGCTATAGCCACACCGCTGTTTCGCTGGCAAGTGTGGAAGACTGGCAGAATACATTGCGGTTGATGAAAGCAGCACTCTCAGAGATTTCTGCAGAAGTCATTCGCGTACCCAGACCCTGAGGCAAAATGCAAACACAGGAGAATTCCATGAAGGATGTGATCCAAATACTCACCGAAACCTACGGCCCCTCTGGGTTCGAAGGGCAGGTGCGGCAAATCATTCTCGACCTAACCAAACCCCTGGATGGGAAGACGGACGCTATGGGCAACCTGATTATAAAAATAGGTGAAAAACAAAAGAACGGGATGCGGATCATGGTCGCTGCTCATATGGATGAGATCGGGGTAATGGTCTCCCATATCGATGACAACGGTTTTGCCCGATTCAGCCCGATTGGCGGGGTTTATGCACGGAATTGTGTTGGCAGCCGGGTACGATTTGGAGACGGGACGGTTGGCGTTATTGGAATGGAAAAACCGGAATCCTCAGATAAGCTGCCTGCGTTGGAAAAATTCTTCATCGACACCGGAGCAACCAATCGAAAAAACTGCAAGGTAAAAGTAGGAGACACGGCTTGTTTTGAAAGGCCTTTCACCCAGAGCAACTCCCGCCTCGTGGCAAAAGCAATGGATGACCGGGTTGGTTGCTCGGTTATTGTGGAAGCACTGAAGCGCCTCAAGGAATCTCCTCATGAGATATATTTTGTTTTCAGCACCCAGGAGGAAGTAGGGCTGCGTGGTGCAACCACAGCTGCCTACTCTTTGGAAGCGGAGATTGGCATTTCGGTGGATGTGACTATCGCCGGTGATACTCCCCACACTAACCACAACGCGATCCTTTTAGGCAGTGGACCGGCCATCAAAGTGCGCGATAGCGGCATGATCTCCGATCCCCGATTGGTGAAAGCGATGACCAGGGCAGCCGAAAAGGCGCAAATCCCGCACCAGTTTGAAGTATTGGAAGGTGGTACCACGGATGCGCGCGTGATGCAGATCTCGCGGGCTGGAATGCCAGCCGGTTGCATTTCCATTCCTTGCCGGTACGTGCATACCCCTTCAGAGATGGTGGATTACAATGATGTGGAGAACTCAGTCAAGCTGCTGGTGGCAATCCTAAGCCACCCGATCAAGCTTTAACCGAAAAACCGAATCAAGTGGCAAAATTAAGAGACAGATTCCGAAGATTCGCCGAGAGGCTTCAGGCATCCCGCTGGGTTAACCTGCAGACGGTGATGATTGTCCTTGTGGTGATCCTTTTTGTGATGGCGATATTCAGCGGGGAAGCCATTGCCAGAATGGTGGCACCTGGTGGCTTTGGCGCAAGCCCGGCATCCACTGCCACACCCCGTCCGGACGTGGAAGTTCAGATCGACCCGGAACTGCTTCAGACGGCCAACCAGACCAATGCGATTACCATCGGAGCGGCCATCCTGGTGCTGATCATCGTTTTTGGGGTCATTTTGCACCTTCGGCAGCAGCGCCTGAAACCTTAACCAAATTCCTGCGTATTAATTACAAGTAAAAAATTCAAAAGGAGTAAGAAATGAGAAAGCCAATCGCAATATCGCTGGCAAGGTTGGGTATGGGGCTTTGCCTATTATCGGTGTTATTGTTTTCTGCTGTCATCCCGGTGAACGCTGCAGAATTCATTGAAAACGGAGATATCGGCCCCGGGGAAACCGTAAATGATGACCTATTCCTGGGAGGTGAGGATGTGGTGATGGCAGGCACGGTAAACGGTAACCTGTTCATCTCAGGGAGCGCAGTGACCATCAGCGGAACCGTCAACGGAGATGTCTTCGCGGGTGGAAGAACTGTGACGGTCACGAAAAACGCGGTGATCTCCGGTAGCTTGTTTGTTGGAGCAGCCCGCATCCAGGTTGATGGCGACGTGCAAGGCACCATCTTCGCCGGCTCAGCCGAAATGATCCTGGCTAATGGATCGATTGTTGGCCGAAATTTATTCTACGGGGGTTTCTCCTACGAAATGCTGGAGGGTTCCCTGGTTAAGATCGACCAATTCATTGGCGCCCGCCAGGTGGTTCTGAACGGCACGACTGGCAGAGACGTCAACATCGGCGCAGTGGCAGTCGAGATCAACGGCACCGTTGGTGGGGACGCGAATATTGAGGTTTCCGAACCAGGTATCCCCAGCACTCCCCGGTTTGATTGGGGGCAGGGCACATCCATTGCTACCATCCCTTCAGGACTGCGCATCGGATCAGACGCGAATATCGAAGGCAGCCTGACCTATACCAGCCCGGTTAACCAGGGGAAAGCGATCCAGGGGAGCCTAGCCGAACCGCCAGTCTTTAAGACACCCATACCGCAAACCAGAGATCAATATCAGCCTGCGAATGAGTTACCCAAGGGGGTTATCGAGACGGTTGCTCCCCTTACCGCAGGCGCTTTGACTTTCGGGATCTGGTTCTATAAGGTGCTGCGCGAGTTCCTGACCCTCTTCATCCTGGGTTGCCTTGCGCTTTGGATGCTGCCTCGCATGAGTGCCAAGGTCATTACCGTGTTCAGAAGACAGCTTTGGCCATCGTTCGGCTGGGGCATCCTGGTCACAATAATAGGGTTCATCGCGATGTTCATCGTACCCGTACTGTTCATCGCACTGGGCGTCTTCCTCTCAGCCATTTCGCTGGGGGGGTTGGCACCGGCTTACTTCGGGCTGGTTGGGCTTGCTCTCACCCTCATCGCCGGATTGTTCCTGTTCCTTGTTTTCACCGGCAGCATGGTGGCGGGTTCCTATGCCATCGGAGAGGCGATGCTCAGCAGGCACTCACCTGTAAGTGGCGGGAAACGATTCCTTGCCTTGTTCCTGGGTGTGCTGCTAATCAGCATCACAACAGCCATCCCCTTCCTGGGGGGAGTGTGGGGAGTTCTTGTTGCCATGACCGGAGTTGGTGCTTTCTGGCGGGCGTTTCTGCAGAGACGAAAACCTGAAGAGATCGCCGAATAACCTAAATATGATGACGGCGGGGAGTATCCCCGCCGTCTTTTCATTTAAAAGGCGCAGATTAGCAGTGGAACGAGCATTTCTTCCGGGCTTAACCCGCCGTGACGGCTGACCTGGCGATTCTCGCGGTTGCTCCACCACCAGTATGCCTGATTCCGGGCGATGGCAACCAGGTCACCCACCCGTTCAGCGAGGAATGGATGCAAATTGCCACTTCCAAATAACCCGGTACGGATGGCTTCTGCTGATGAAACCAGCAAATAGTCTTCCTTCCAGATTAAGCGTATATAATCCCGCAATTCCTGCTCCATTCCAGGGCGGAGGTAAAGGAATGCGAGGCGGTTTTCGCAAGTTGGTTGTATTGCAAGGCATTTCTTGAACTCAGGGTGCCGGGCAAGCTCGCGGCTTGCTGACTGTGGAGTGGGGATCTGCCCATGATCGGCGGCAAAGATAAAGAGGGTGTTCCGGAGGCTGCTGGCAGTGAGCCCGGAAATGAAATCACCAAGCTGGCGACTAAACTGGATAAATTCATATTCCGTACGAGGGTTGGAGGAGGAAAACCGATGCTGGAGCAGATCGAAGTCACTCCAATATATGTAGGTATAAAGAGACCCTTTATGCCAGTTTTCAAACAGGTCCCCAAGCGAAATCCAAAGATCAGCCAGGGTTAGATATGGATATATTTTCACTCCCTCCATCAACATCGTGGAAAGACCGGAGTGGGTGAGGGTGTGATGTTGATATACGCGGGTATCGACACCAAGTGAAGCAAGGTGAGGGCCGAGGGTGAGGACTGGCAGAAAGGTCTCCGGCCGGAAACCTGCCCTACGCAGGCTCCCGGGATCACTCGGAAAAGCGGAGGGGGAATGGTTGACCATGTTTACCACCGTCCCGAACTCCTTGAGCCACATCTCGTAACCTATCACTCCATGCTCGGCAGGGGTCACCCCGGTCCACAGGCTGGTGAGCGCACTGGCAGTGGTGCTGGGGCAGGTGCTGGTGATTACGTTAACCTCGCCCCGACCCGAAAGGCGGTTCCAGATGGGCGCTTCCCCGGCAAGATCGCCATCTCCTAGGCAGCGCTCCAGGAAGCGCATCCCGACCCCGTCAATTAAAAAGAAAACAACTTTTTCGAAAGTCCCGGAAAAATGGGTATGGTAATGGGAAGCCAAACCTGCGGATCCAAGCGGGGGTATACCCAGCCATCGGCAAATGGAACCTGGAAGGTTCGAAAGGTTTCGTCCTTCATAATCCGGATAGACCAGCCCTTTCTCGGTAGAGAGTCCGGAGAGTTGGTGTGAGGTCAGGGAAGTGATCTGTTCTTGGTAAGGGTGGGTCATCGGCTTTCCTGGGATCCAACGGGTGCAAAGGTCAGGCTGGCAGAAGCGCCTCCAGATACCTGCGCACCATTGTGTCGAGATCAAACAACTTCTCCGCCCTCCTGCGTGCATTTACGCTGAATCGGTCTCTCACGGAGAGTAATTGCAGTGCTGATTCCGCCAGCGGTTCCGGGTTGGCGGGCTGGAGCTTCGAGAAGTCGGCACCATAGGATTGGATGGCACCTGCCTCTTCCCCCACCAGCTCCAGGAGCGCGCCGGTATTGTATCCCACGACCGGCAGGCCACATGCCAGGGCTTCGATGGCCGAGTTGGGGCAGGATGCTCGGATATCAGATGAGAAAAGCAGGTGAGCAGAACGGTAGAGGGCAGGGAGATCCTCCCGAGCTACGATCCCCCTCCAGTCGAGCCAATCCAGGTGGCCATATTTTGCAGGATGGGATTTTCCAGGGTCGCCTGCCAGGATGAGCTGAACCTTCTTATCACTCTTTCTCATTAATGCTTCCGAGAACTGAACTGCATTTTCAAGCCCCACCTCATACCCGCCGCCGAAGCGGCCTTCCACCACTAGAAGCCGGATCAAATCTGCTGGGAATGCGGTTTTTGGTGATGGAGAGTACTGTTCCAGGTCCACCCCGTTGCGGACAACTGAATACGGGTTGGTGTTTTTTTCATAAACGCTATTCCACCAATCTGCGGTGAAAGTACTCTGGTAAACAATATGATCTGCAAGATTGCCGCGGATCGTGGCGAGGATCCAGTTATTGACCTCACAACGAAGGTAATGGCGCAATCCTGTATGGGTTCTGCGATGAACCCAGTTCATTCCGTTCAGCCGTTGCACAATACGGGCGCCTTTTCGGCGAGCCTGCCAGAGTTGATCGATCCGGCGGGTGCCGCCGATCACCAGGATGGCTGTAACCCCTGATACCAGGGGATTTGTGACAACCAGGTAATCTTCCCGGGTTAACCCCGCGATGATCCGCTCGCGGAAGGATGCTGGGCCGCCCACTCCACGGTGCTCGGGTAGAATGCATATCTTTTGGTTCATTGGCTGGATGAAGGATTATCTTGGAAAGCGAGCAGGGCAGCCAGGATCTTCTCTGCGGCATGCCCGTCACCGAAGGGATTGGATGCGCGCGCCATTCGCAGGTATACCTCATTATCTATCAGCAATCGCCTGGTTTCCCCAACGATCCGATCCCGGTCGGTACCCACCAGGAGGAGCACACCCGCTTCCAGTCCTTCCGGGCGTTCGGTGACCTCTCGCAGAACCAGGGTGGGTTTTCCAAGACCAGTCGCCTCCTCTTGAATGCCGCCGGAATCGGTCAGAACCAGGTCCGCGGCTTTCATCAAGTGCACCAGAGAGAGGTATTCCACCGGTGGGAGCAAGGTGACATTGGGGATACCCGCCAGCAGGCGATGGACCGGTTCCTGGATATTTGGGTTGAGGTGGACCGGGTAAACAATTTCAAGGTCATCGGCAGAAGCCATCGCCAGGTCGCGAATTGCAAGGCAGATCGATTCGATCCCGTTGCCGAAGTTTTCCCGCCGGTGGGCAGTGACAAGGATCATGCGTTTCCCGTCCGGGCAGATATTTTTCGATCCCAGAAAGTCCGTAACGGCTACTGGGGGAGGTTTCACACTGATTTCGTTTAGGGCGTCAATTACCGGGTTGCCAGTGAGTGCGATCCGCCAATCCGCGATGCCCTCGGAGCGCAGATTCTCCACTGCCCGGGAGGTGGGGGCAAAGTGCAGGTCGGCAATCACCCCCGCTACACGCCGGTTGATCTCTTCGGGGAAGGGCTGGGTACGGTCCCCAGTGCGCAGCCCGGCTTCTACGTGCCCCACGCGGATGCGCCTGTAAAATGCGTTTAAAGCAGCAGCTATCACGGTGGTTGTATCCCCCTGGACGAGCACCCAATCCCAGGGTTCCCCAGAAAGCAACGGGTCCACCTGGGTGAAGATCTCGGCGGTCAGTCCGGCAAGGGTCTGGTCATGACGCATAAGGTCCAGGTCATAATCCGGGTGAAGGTCGAAGATCTCCAATACCTGGTCGAGCATTTCCCGGTGCTGGGCGGTGACACAGATGCGGGATTCAATCCCGGGGTGAGCCTGAAGCGCGCGAATGACAGGAGCCATCTTCACCGCTTCCGGGCGGGTACCAAAGATAGTCAGAATGCGCAACATCAGTCCTTCCCCGATCCCAGGTGGAAGACTTTGAACCCCGCGTGTTCCCAGGTGGTTCTATTCCATCCATTTACAGTATCAAACACGATACGGGTGGGGGTTAGCGGGAGGAGTTCGAGCGGGTTAATTTCGTGGAAGGCGGAGTGGTTGACCAGGAGAAGGATCAGATCTGCGGCTTGCACAGTTTCCGCCGCAGTCGGGAATGTCTTGATTCCGGGGATATTGCCTTTCAGGAAAGGCTCGTGCACGCGGACTTTTACTCCGGCTTCCTGGAGCAGCTCCACGCAATGCACAGCTGGGCTCTCGCGGAAATCATCCACATCGGGTTTATAAGCCAATCCGAAAGCAGCGATTGTCTTTCCTTCCAATTCTCCAAGTAACTTATCAACCTGGTTCAGGACGAATCCAGGCTGAGAATCGTTCACTTCGCGCGCAGTGCGGATAAGCGGGGTGAGATCCGGGGCGGATTCGACCAGGAACCAGGGATCCACGGAAATGCAATGCCCGCCCACCCCGGGACCGGGAGAGAGGATATTCACCCGCGGGTGCAGGTTGGCGATCTGAATGGCTTCCCAGATATCAATATTAAAATGCTGCGCCAGGCGGGAGAACTCGTTGGCGACTGCGATGTTGACATCCCGGTAGGTGTTTTCCATCAGTTTTACCATCTCGGCGGTGGTTGCGTCGGTCTGGATAATCTGACCGCGAACGATTATCCGGTAAAGATCAGATCCAGCCTGAGCAGAGGCGGGATCTATCCCGCCGATCACACGGGCATTCCCCACCAGTTCGTGGAGGATCCTGCCAGGCAGGACGCGCTCGGGGGAATAAGCCAGAAGGAAATCTGACCCGGCCTGCAACCCGGAGCGCTCCAGGATGGGAAGGACAAGATCGGAGGTCGTCCTCGGCGGGGAGGTGGATTCCAATACCACCAGGTTCCCCCTGTGCAGGTGCGGAACGACAGAATCACAAGCGGATCGGACGAAACTCATATCCGCCTTCTTGCCGTCGTGAAACGGGGTGGGAACGGCAATAATGAAGGCATCCGCGGGTTCCGGCTGGCTGCTGATACGCAGTTTTCCGGTGGAGAGAACCCGCTGAACCAACTCCTCCAAGCCGGGTTCGAAGAGATGCAGCCTGCCCTGCTGCAGACCGGCTATGATTTGAGGGTTGTTATCGACGCCAACGACCTCAACCCCCCGATCCGCGAAGGTACAGGCGGTGGGCAAACCGATATAACCAAGCCCGATCACACAGATTTTTCGATATTCCACTATGATCCCTCGATGATGTTTCCTTTTGGGATTATATCTCATTCACCCCACCACCCTGGCAGAAACCAGTCGACTGACCTCTGCTTGCCTCGCATTCAAGGGCGTGATAAACTCTCCATATGGCGAAATATATTCTGGTAGCCTCCCCCGATACTTCTTTTAGTGAAACATTACGCACGGGGCTGCAAGATGAGGGTGGTTATTCTGTCCAATTGGCTGCCAACGGGGCGGAAGTGCTGGCTTCGATCGGGAACCTGGCGTTCGATGGTGCCATCATCGATTCGCTTATCTCCGACCTGCCACTCCCATCCCTGGTGGACGCGATCCGCCTGAAACACCCGGATGTGAAGGTGCTTGTCATCCCACCCACCGATCCTTTTTCATCCCTTACTTTGGAAGATTGCGGGGCAGATAACTTCATTAATAAACCGGTTTTTATCCCGGACCTGCTGGATATCATTCGTGGCTTACTAAAACCCGCTGCACCTGGTGCCACCGAACCCGGGGAAAACCCTTTCCAGGAGGAAACCACGCAAAGGTTCAGCAATATTCTTGGGGATGAGATCGCGAAGATCGATTGGGACTCCGACAATCTGCCATCCGCGGCGGGTTATGATTACCCCGACACCCTGGTCCTACCGCTTGAGGATGTGATCGCGAAAACCCAGGACCAGATCAGCGTTAAGACCGGACCCAAGAAGAACACCGGCGCTTTGCAAGAGATCCCCCCCGAGCAATTCCTGGAGATGGAGGAGCTAGCAAAATGGTTCTCCGAATCCACCGCTCGTTCGGCAATGCTGGTTAGAAAGAGCGCGGTGGTTGCCACCAACGGGGAGATCGATGGTGATCGACAAAAAAAGTTCGCCCGTGAAGTATCGGAGAGATTCCAAACCAGTAATGCCCGCGAGTTGATCCGCTACATTCCGCCGCAGCAAGGAACAGGCAATGAACTGCTCTTCTCTTCGGTGATCGATACGGGGAAGTTCCTAGTATTAACCTATGATGCAGACTTATCATATTCTGTGATCCGGGAACAGGCAGAGCGGCTGCGCAAGCGGCTGGTTGTAGACATCCAAAAGCCACCGGTTAAGCCTGAAGATGTCTCGAACGCCTGGTTGGCGGAGGCGGGTGATACGCCAGGTGGGAATAATCCGCTACAAAGTGAGATTCCAGAACCTGAAAATGCGTTTCCCTATATGGCTTCAGCCGTCCCACCGCTTCCCAACCAGGAAAACAGGGAGGAAACCCCGACTGTAGTGATGGACCAGGTTCTGCCTGAAACCGATTTGGTGGTGGAACCAATCCCGGGAGTGCTGCCCCCCTCTTTCAATATTGAAAATGATTTTCCATTCCCTGAATTGGAACCGAACATTGGAGACCGCGATGAGGAGAATGTATACCCCTGGCTTGCTGCAGGGGCGGTATCCCTGACAGAGGGTGATTCTGATAAAAAAAACGAGGTCATTCCGGAAGGACTCCCCTCCGAATTTCCCTGGGAGGAACCCCCAGGGAAAATAGAGGTTGGGCAGGCTGGTAGTGAACCAGAACCACTGGCAGCGGACGCTTCGGTAGGAACGCAAGCAGAAGAGATGTTTGAAGTCGAATCGAAATTGGATGAAAACCTGGCCGACCAGGAACCAGGTGAAAAGATCACGACCGCAGAACTGGAATTGAAAAACCCCCCGGAAGGCGGTATCCGCAACCTGCGGGTGTTCCTGCTGGTCCCCGCTGACCCGCGTGTTTTCCTGACCGGAAAATTGGCTGATGAATTGGGAAACTGGATACCACAGGTTTGCCAATCGATGAACTGGGAGGTAGACGCGCTGGCGGTGCGGCCTGAGTTCGTTCGAGTGGGGCTGATCGCCGAACCGGATCAAAAGGATGACTTGATCGTGGTCACCCTGCAGGATGCAACCACCCGCCTGGTGGCAACCAATTATCCCCAGATGGCGCTGGACCCGGAAAAGCCTTTATTCTGGGCGGATGACTTCCTGAAGATCAATCCGAACGACCCACCCGATCAGAATGAGCTGAATGCTTTTATCCGGCACCTGCGCCGTTGATCCTTCCACTGAAAAGAGTTCCCTTATGCCTCCAACCCTTTACCTGATCGATGGGCATGCCCTTGCCTACCGCACCTACTTTGCGCTTTCCACAACCGGCTCCCGTTTTCAAACCGCTTCTGGTGAATCCACTGCCGGGATCTATGGCTTTGCCTCGGTGCTGCTGCGGATACTCACCCAATGGAAACCGGAATACCTGGCGGTGGCATTTGATACGGGAAAGACTTTTCGCAACGAGATGTACCCCGATTACAAGGCCACACGCGCAAAGATGCCCGATGAACTTCGCCAACAGATCGAGCGCATCCGTCAGATGGTGGACGCATTTAATATTCCCCGCCTCGAAAAAGAAGGCGTGGAAGCAGATGATATCCTCGGCAGCCTGGCGAATCAGGCAGTGGAAAAAGGTTTAGGGGTCAAGATCATCACCGGGGATAAGGACCTATTGCAATTGGTTAACGACCGGGTAGTTGTTTCCCTTCCCGGAAAAAGCCTCTCAGAATCCAGGGATTTTTTCGAAAAGGACGTGGTGGAATTGCTGGGGGTGACCCCGAAACAGGTGATCGATTATAAAGCGCTGGTGGGGGATACATCGGATAACTACCCGGGGGTGAAGGGGGTGGGAGATAAGACGGCAGTTGGATTGCTGCAGGAATTTCCCAGCCTGGATGAGATCTACGCCAACCTGGATAAGATCAAAGAACGCACACGCGAGCTGTTGATCAATGGAAAAGAAAATGCCTACCTCAGCCAGGATCTGGCAACCATTCGCACCGATATTGCCATCTCGCTTGACCTGGAACATGCCCGCACCGACCAATTGGGCATCAGCTCAGTGGAAGCGCTCTTCCGCGAACTGGAATTCCGATCGCTGATCCCCGAGCTGACCCGTTTGAAAAACGCCAATGGCGTGACCGAACCGATGGGCAGCCAGATGGAGCTCTTTGGCCAGCCGGTGAGGAAGGTGGGCACCCCTGGATCTTATTCGTTGGAAGTGACCACAGTGCAAGATGAGGCTGTTCTGGCTGCCATGCTTTCTGATCTTGCAAGCAGCCCGATGATCGCATTTGATACCGAGACGACAGCCCTGGACCAGATGGTGGCAAAACTCGTTGGGATATCGCTTTCGGGTTCGGAAGGAAAGGGATATTACATCCCTATTGGGCACGCAACCGGCAGTCAGCTCCAACTTCAGGTTGTTATCTCCGCACTGATCCCCCTGATGACCGACCCAGGCACGGCCAAGATCGGGCACAACCTCAAATTTGACTACCTGGTGCTTAAGCGCCACGGCCTAACGGTTTCCCCACTTACTTACGACACCATGCTCGCCGAATGGATCTCAGACCCGGATTCCCACAACCTGGGATTGAAGGATATGGCGGAGACCTACCTGGATATTTCCATGACGCACATCCAGGAGTTGATCGGGACGGGGAAAAACCAAAAAACCATGGATTTGGTGCCCATCGAGCGGGTTGCACCGTATGCCGCAGCGGATGCCGAGGTGAGCTTGCGGCTGGTTCCGGTGATGCAAAAACGTCTGGAATCCAGGGGGAGGAGCGAAGAAGTACTTTGTAACCTGGAAGTGCCACTCGTGCCCGTGCTCGCTCAGATGGAGATGAACGGCATCCGCCTGGATAGGGAGTTCCTGAAGAAAATGTCCGACGAGATCCAGGTGCGCCTTGGAGAATTGGATGGAAAGATCCAGGAGCTGGCAGGGCACCCGTTGAACATCAATTCGACTCAGCAGCTTTCCAAGGTGCTGTTTGAGGAATTGAAACTACCTGCGGACCCGCGCTGGAGAACCGCCTCGGGTTTCTACTCCACCTCGGCGGATATTCTTGAGGAGCTGCGCGGCAGCCACGCGATAATCGAAGCCATCCTTGAATACCGTGAGCTGGCCAAGCTGCAATCCACTTATCTATTAGCCCTGCCGCTGCAGGTCAACCCTCACACGGGTCGCATCCACACATCCTATTCGCAGACCGGCGCGGTGACGGGGCGGCTTTCCTCCAACAACCCGAACCTGCAGAATATCCCCACCCGAACCGAGATCGGACGAAAAGTGCGCTGCGGTTTCGTGGCCGACGATGGGTGCTACCTGCTTTCGGTGGATTATTCCCAGATCGAACTACGCATCGTGGCGGATATGTCTGGGGATGAAGCCATGCTCTCCGCTTTCCGCGCCGGAGAGGATATCCATGCTGCCACTGCAGCAGCCATTTTTAACATCCCCCTGGAAGAGGTGAACAAGGATCAACGCCGCCATGCAAAGGCGGTGAACTTTGGGTTGGTCTACGGGATGAGCGCTTTTGGGCTCACCCGCAGCACCGATCTCACCCTTGCAGAAGCGGAAAATTTCGTCCGTGAATACTTTGAGCATTTTCCCGGGGTGAAAAAATACCTGGATGGCATTCGCCGCTCAGCCGCACAGGATGGCTACACCGAAACCAAGCTGGGAAGGCGCCGTTATTTCCCGCAGCTTAAAAGTGGCGGTAACCAGAATCTCCGCGCCCGCGCCGAACGCGAGGCGATCAATTCTCCGATCCAGGGTACCGCTGCGGATATTCTCAAACTCGCCATGATCCGCATGCCCTTGGCGCTTCAAGAGGTGGGTTTGGCAGCGAAAATGCTGCTGCAAGTGCACGATGAGGTGTTGCTGGAATGTCCAAAGGACGAGCTGCTCCTCACCGCCAAGGTTGTGCAGGAGGTGATGGAAAACGCGTATCGCTTGAGCATCCCGCTGAACACTGACGCGCGCTGGGGAGTGAACTGGGGAGACATGAAACCAGTATCGGAATACCGGGAATGAAGTAAAATTAACGCCAGCATAGGGCTTGGAGTGACAGGCAACCAGGAAATATTTCAACGCATGATGAACCAGGGGCATACCGCCGCCTGGGACCAAAACTGGGATCAGGCATCCCAGTTTTATCAACGTGCATTGGAAGAGGTTCCCGATCATCCCCAGGCTATCTCCAACCTCGGGCTTTCATATTACGAACAAAAAAGATACGACGAAGCACTGACTTGTTACGCGCGGGCTTTCGAACTGAATCCCAATGATGCCGTTTCGTTGGAAAAGATGGCGCGCATCTGTGAAAAAACTGGGCAGACGAAAGCTGCCATTCAGCATTACATGGACGCAGCGGAGCTCTTCCTTAAAGCGCGCAATGTGGATAAGACGATTGAAAACTGGAAAAAAGTTTCCGAGCTGGACCCGGTGAACTTGATGGCGCACTCCCGCCTGGCAACGATCTACGACCGCCTCGGTCGCAAGGCGAACGCGGTGGAGGAGTACATCGCTTCGGCGGCGATCATGCAATCGCAGGGAGATATGGTTAAGGCGTACCAGGTGATCCAGTACGTGCAAAAAATGGTTCCCGAGTACGAGGAAGTCGGCCAGATGCTACAGATGCTGGACCGCAACGAACAATTACCCCTGCCTGTTGGCGAACTAATTCAGGCACAGACGGATGTTGAGGTTCCCACGGGGCCAAAGCAATTGCCGCATTCAAGATCCACATCGCCGCTCAAGATCGATCCGGTTATGGAGGCGCGGCAGCGCGCCATGGCCCGGCTGGCTGCGCAGTTATTTGATATAAGCGAGGATAACTCACCGGATGGTCTGATCTACCGGCGGGGAGTTAGCGCCACCACGCGGGGTTCAGGTGGTCTCTCCCAGGAAAACGCGGATCGTGCCCGCATCCAGCTCTATCTTGGCCAGGCGATTCAACTGCAGAGCGCGGGTGATGACCTGGGGGCGGTGAAACCCCTGGAGCAGGCGCTGGAGATTGGGTTGCAAACCCCCGATATTTATTATGACCTCGGATTTATCCTAAGTACTCAGGATGGACAGAAGTCCTTCCGCTACCTGCAGGAATCGGTAAAACACCCTGATTACGCGCTGGGATCCTACCTGCTGATTGCACAGCTCTACGAGGCATCGGATCAGTTTGCTGAAGCAGCACTTTCATACCTTAATGCCTTGCGCCTTGCGGATATGGAACTGGTCAGCCCCGAAGAAGCCGATGAACTGAGCCAGGGGTACGAGCCGATCCTCGAGGACCAGGTGAACCTGACGGATAAGAACGCGCAGGTGAAGCTTAGCGAGGTGATCCGTGGCCAGTTACTGCGCGCAGATTGGCGACAGTACCTGACCATGGCACGTCAGCAGCTCCCCTTGCAGCCCGAAGGCGCTCCGCCTCTGACCCTGGCGAGCATGATGCTGGAAACAAGCGGCAGCCAGATCGTGGATTCCATGGCGCTCATCCGTCAGCACACTATTCGAGGTTACTACCGCACGGCGATGGAAGAAGCTTTCAGTGCCATGTCCTATGCGCCAACCTACCTGCCGTTGCACATCCAAATGGGTGAGATCCTGGTGAAAGAAGGGCGCACGCAGGAAGCAGTCAATAAGTTCATGACCACGGCTGAAATCTATTCGCTGCGCGGCGATGCCGGACAGGCCATCCGCCTGCTCACCCGCATCACCCAGATGGCCTCGATGGATCTCTCGGTCCGCAGTCGCCTTATCGAGCTCCTGGCCGAACAGCACCGGGTTGATGAGGCGCTGCAGCAGTATGTGGACCTGGCAGGCATCTACTACCAGCTGGCGGAATTCGAGATGGCAAAGCGCACCTACACGGCCGCGGTCAAACTGGCGCAACAGAACGGTGCGGACCGCAAGTGGGTGGTGGATATTCTCTACAAGGTGGCAGATATCGATATGCAGCGCCTCGACTGGCGGAGTGCGATCAAGGTTTACGAGCAAGTGAAGGCGATGCAACCGGAGGCGGATACGCCCCGTGCCCGCCTGGTCGATCTCTATTTCCGCCTGGGACAATCCACGGAAGCCTTGGCGGAAGTGGATGCCTACACATCACTGCTTGAAAGCACCGACCAGCGCCCAAAGGCGATCGGATTCATCAAGGATTTGATCCAGGAACATGTAGAAGAACCCGATCTATATTACAAGCTTGCGGACCTGATGATCCGCCTGGGGCAGACAAACAAAGCTGTGGAGGTTCTGGGCACGGGAGCCGACGCCCTTACCCTGGCAGGGAAAAAACCCGAAGCGATAGCGCTGGTTCAAAAAGCGATCTCTCTAAACCCTCAAAACGTCGCCGATTACCAAAAAACCCTTCGCCAGCTGCAAATGCAGCCCTGACGCAAAGCAAGTCATCCAAAGCGCGCTTCGGTTAATAACCGGAGCTTTTTAATTCTCCGGTTGAACCGGGAGCCGGTTGCGTCGGTATAGGATGGCGAATAGAACAGCGAGGTAACCCCAGAAAGCTGCGGGCATCCAGCCTATACTTAACCACTTAAACAATGGAAATGATCAGGGAGGCTTCCAACCCTTCCCGGAAAGCAAGCACAAAACCAGATAACATGGAACTTCGCAAGTTCGCTGCACCCAGACACAGCAGGAATATAAATCGGATATAATTTATCCGATTTATATTCCTGTAACAATCCGGTTATTTGATTTTGGCCCGGGAATTACCCCCGCGGTAGGTGGGAGCAGTGATGGCGATGGCAGTACTTATGTGGCTATCGCTGAGACGGCTCTGTACCCGCGGATCGATCTCATCCGGTTTTGCCGAGGTTGTGATCACGGTGGGCAACTTGGCCTCGTAACGGTAGTTGAGAAGCTGGAATAATTTTTCCTTGGCCCAAGGGGTGGAGGTTTGGGTGCCAAGGTCATCCAGGATCAGCAGGCGGCAGGTGCGTACCTGCTCGAAGAGATGATCGTAAGAAACTGAACTGGATGGGCTGAAGGTGGATCGAAGGTGGTCGAGTAAGTCCGGGACAACGATGAAGATGGATTCATCGCCTTCCGCCGCGCGGAAATTTCCGATGGCAGCGGCCAGGTGCGTCTTGCCACAACCATATGTGCCGGTGACGACCAACCAGCCTTTGGGTTTTTCGGCATACTGCTGGGTGATGCGGAAGGCACGCTCCAGGCTTTTCTGTTCGTCTGAGGGTAATTTTTCGTTCTCGCGCAGACTGAAATTGCCAAAGGTATGCCCGCTAAGAAGGGGCAGTGTGCCAATTCCGGATATGGTGGAATCTGCGGTAGCATTGCGGAAATCGGGGGCGGCGATCTTCACCGAGGTCACTAGGTCGGTATCCTGCAGGCGGGAGCGCACCCTGCCATCCAATTCGATCAGGTCCAGGTTGGTGGTTACGATGGTTGGTAGCTTGAGCATATGACGGTGGTTGATAATCTGGTAAAGCTTTTCCTCCGCCCAAGGCGTGGTGTTCTGCGTTCCAAGGTCATCCAATACTAATAAGCGGACGTTGCGGATCTCTTCGAAACGGTTCTCAAAGGAGGTTTCGGTGCTATCGTAGGAATATCGCAGCCAATCCAGCAGGTCCGGAACGGTTAGGAACAGCGTGGGCACGCCAAATCCCACCACAAAGTTCGCCACCGCAGCTGCCAGATGGGTCTTCCCGCAGCCGTACCCGCCGGTGAGCAGCAACCACCCCGAGAGGTTTTGGGCATACTGTCGGGACTGGTTGAATGCCAGCTCCAGCGAGTGAACCTGGGTATCTCCCAGACCCAACCTGCCGCGGGTATTGAAGGACTCAAAGGTCATATCTTTAAAGGCATCGAGGTTGCTCAAGCGGTAGAGACGGGTTTGGTCCTGCTGGGCGCGGGAGCGTTCGCGGCAGGAGCACAGGATCAACCTTCCAAAATTGGGATCGGAAACGGGTAAATCCTGCCGCAGGTAACCGGTACCAGCGCAGATGGGGCAGGCGGGATCTGCATCCAGCATGGATTGTTTACGGGCAGGTGATTGGGGTTTATCCATTTTCCCACTCGGTGTAACTCTGGCGATCCTGCCGGCTACTTGTTTTATCTCGGTCATTCCTGCCCTCCTCTTTCCAGCGTTTCAAGACAGCATCGATATAGCGCCAGGAGCGGGCATTGCGCTGCACTGCCAGGTGGAAGGCTTCCTCAATCCAGCTCTCCGGATATTCCTGCTCGGCAGCCCTCAGGTCCTCAGCGATTAGGGGGGTAAGCGAACCGATATTCTCCTCATAAAGGCGAAAAATATTGGGTTTATCCCTGGCAGTTTGAGGGGGAAGGTTGGGAGGGAGCGAATCCACCTTGCCACTCTGCATGGCGCGCAATCCTGCCTGGCCGCGCGGGGAATTTAGAAAATACACAGGCTCTTCATCACCTGTTTTGGTTCTAAGGAAAGTACCCCGGGAAACAGCCTTCTCCAATGCCGCATCGAGCATTTGCCGAGCTGTTGGTTCATCCCCGAACATGGCGTGTACCAGATTCGTGTCGGAAGCGATCTCGGAAGCGCGAAATTGAAGGAAGGCGGATTCCTGGCGTTCGAGGTACCAGAGCGCGTAGAGGGTGACTCGAAACTCATCAAGGGAATCAATTTCCAGCAGCAGGTGATCAAAGAACTCCGCCGGGATGGGCGTTGGTCTGGAGCGGCCTTCCGAAAAACCAGCGAAGGAATTCATGCAGATTTCGTTGGGATCAGCGATTAAGGATGGCGTTTTCGAAGCGCGCAAGGTTGTTGAAGAAGATCAGCTCGATGCCGGAGTGCGTGGGACCGTTGCGGTGCTTGGCGACGATCAATTCGATCATCTCGGTCTGGGTTGTAGCCCGCGGAACTTCCTTTTCGGCGGCGTTCGGACGGTGGATGAACATGACCACGTCTGCATCCTGCTCCAGGGAACCGGATTCCCGCAGGTCTGAGAGCATGGGACGTTTATCAGCACGCTGCTCCACCGCGCGGGAAAGTTGTGCGGCTGCCAGCACAGGAACATTCAGCTCGCGCGCAAGGATTTTCAGATTTCGGGTGATATACGAAACCTCCTGCACCCGGTTTTCGGTGCGCGAATCCGACGACATAAGTTGGATGTAATCGATCACAACCAGGTCGAGGTTGTATTCAATATGCAGTCTGCGGCACTTGGTGCGTAACTGGATGGGGGTGATGGCGGGCGTGTCATCCAGGAACATGACGGTATCGCCCATCACCTCTATTGCATGGGTGAAGAGCGGCCATTCCTCCTCATCCAATTTACCACTACGAAGCCGCTGGGAATCGATCTTGGTTTCCTGGGCGATCAGGCGCTGGACGAGCTGTTCGTTGGACATTTCAAGTGAGAAAAAGGCCACATGCTTTCGATGTTTCTGGGCGGCATTCTTGGCTGCAGAAAGCAGGAAGCCAGTCTTGCCGGAGGCAGGTCGCCCAGCCACGATAAGCAGGTCGGATTTTTGCAGCCCGCCGAGGAGTTTATCCAGGTCCGTCAACCCGGTGGGAACCCCGTAGATCTCCTCGGGACGGCGAGCCATCTCGTCCACGTGGTCGTAATAATCGCTAAGTACCGAGCGGATGGGCTGGATATCGTGGTGGATGCGCCGCTCGCTCATTGCGAAGACCGCTTTCTCGGCTTCGTCGATGATGTTATCCACATTGCGTTCGCGGTCGGTGGCCAGCTGTGCCATCAGGTTGGCAGATGCCAGCATCCGGCGGCGGATGGCTTCCTGTTCCACAATACGGGCATAGGCTTCCGCGTGCATCGAGGAGGGAGTCTGGCTTGCCAGGGCGGTGATGTAGGCAGGGCCACCAAGTTCGATCAACTGGTTGGATTGTTCCAGTTCCTGGGTGATGGTGATGTAGTCGAGGGGAATGCGTCGATCATGCAACCGGGTGAAGGCTTCCCAAACCCAGCGATTGCGAACAATGTAGAAATCATCCGGCTGGAGAATCTGGGCGATATCGAAATACACTTCCGGATTGATGAGAACCGCGCCGAGAACGGCTTCTTCAGATTCACGGCTGTGAGGTTGGGTGATGATGGAAGGAGCAGATCTCTCCTCCAAGGGAGGCATATCGCTCATTTATCACCCTCATCGGGGGATTCCGGGTCTGCAGGAGGCAGTTCAGGTTCATCATCATCGAGCTGTTCAAGAAAATTTTCGAAAACGGATAGCCTGTCGGCGTTTTCACTGGAAAAATCTTCTGCAGCTTCCTCCCCTTCGCTTCCAATGCCATCCTGTATATCATTTTCGGGGAGGATGGCAGCCTGATCCAGCACTTCGGTGGCAACCAGTATAGGCACGTGATAGCGGACTGCAAGCGCGAGGGCATCGGATGGGCGTGAATCCACCATGACGATCTCCTCATTCACCTCGATCACCAGGTTGCCGTAATAGACATCCTCGCGCAACGCGGAAACCTCCACCCGAACCAGCCGTGCTTTGAGGCCGGCAAGAATATTGCGGATCAGGTCGTGGGTCTGCGGTCGGGCAACTTCCAGCTCCTGCAGTGCCAGGGTGATCGCCTCGGCTTCATAGGGTCCGATCCAAATGGGCAGGAAACGCTCGGAAACCTTTTCTTTTAATACAATAATGCGTTGCTGGTTGGTCAGGCTGACCCGCACGCTATCGACGACCATCTCGATCATTTCAGGCATTTGTGTCTCACTGGGATTCTCTGGTTGAATTCTAACATGGAGGGGAGGGCGATGCAACAGAGATTCTCTTCAAGAGGGCGGGGAGGGTAGGAGGTTATAATTTATTCCATGAAAATATCTTTCGGGATAATTATCGCTGTGATATTCTTCCCGGCGAACCTGCTGGTGGGGTGTGCCGGTGGTGTACAACCGGGTGATTCGGTGGCTGCAACCCGCACCTTCGAGTATTTCCGCACGGAGACCTCTACCCCATCCCGAACACCTACCCTGCCCGGTACCTCCACGCCGCTGCCATCGCCATCCCCTACGACACGAACGCATGCTATCTCAAAGGGCGATACTTTTTCGGGGATTGCATTCCGGTATGGGGTGAGCATCCCCGCACTGCAGGCAGCCAACCCGGGATTGGAACCGAACATTCTAATCGTGGGAACAGTGGTCTTCATCCCCCCTCCCGGCACGCCTGCTTCCGGAACACCATCGATCCCTTCGCCCACCCCGGTCAGCCTGCAGGTTGCAGATCCGGTCTGTTATCGATCCGGCGAGAGCGGCCTCTGGTGCTTTACGGATGTGACCAATACACAAACCTTCGGGGTGGAGAGCATTTCTGGCTCGATACGGGTCGCCGGTGCGGATGGCGAAGTGCACAGCCAGGATGCCACCTTAATCCTGGATACACTGCCGGCAGGGGTGAGCTTTCCGCTCGCGGCGTATTTCCCCGCTCCCATTCCTGACCCTGTGGAGGAGGATGCAGAGATCAGGATGGTTTTACCGCTAAACCTATCAGGGGGACGTTACCCCAAGGTGAGTTTGGAGAACCTGGTGGTAGCGGTTTCCACGAATGGAAAATCCGCGGAGGTGAGCGGGGAGCTATTATTGGAAGACCCCAACGCGCAGGCTGCAGGTGTGTGGCTTGGGCTGGCGGCTTACGACGCATCAGGCAACCCGACTGGTGTGCGCCGGGTGGAGATCAACCAGTCCCTTTCTGGAGGGGTGAGGATACCCTTCAAGGGGGTGGTCTACGCCGCTGGCGAACCAATAAACAAGGTTCAGGTGGTCGCAGAAGCTCGTAAGTAAGAAACGACCGGAGGAAATTATGACGAATGCAGTGATCATCGATGCCGTACGCACCCCCATAGGGGCTCTGGGAGGCAGCCTGGCTGCCCTTCGCCCGGATGACCTGGCGGCGCATGTTCTGATAGCGTTGGTGGAACGCACCGGGCTGGATCCAGCGTTGGTTGAGGAAGTCTACCTTGGCTGCGCCAACCAGGCCGGCGAGGATAATCGCAATGTGGCGCGCATGGCCAGCCTGCTGGCGGGTTTCCCGGTCTCAGTACCTGCAGCCACCATCAACCGGCTGTGCGCCTCAGGGCTCAGCGCGGTCACGATGGCTGCGCGCGCCATTCGTACCGGGGAGGGGGAGGTTTTCATCGCCGGGGGGGTGGAGAGCATGTCGCGTGCGCCGTATTCGCTGCCGAAAGCGGAACAGGGTTATTCATTCGGAAACCTGACCGCCTGGGATACCGCCCTGGGTTGGCGCTATCCAAATCCAAAGATGCAGGCACTCTATGGCACCGAGGCGATGGGCGAAACAGCGGAGAATATCGCCACTCAGACCGGGATCACCCGCGAAGAGCAGGATACCTTCGCCGCGCAGAGCCACCAGCGGGCGTTGGCGGCCATCGACGCGGGCAAATTCGAGGAAGAGATCACGCCGGTCAGATTGCCACTGAAGAAAGGCGACGAAGTTCTGGTGAGTGTGGATGAACGCCCCCGGCGGGATACCACCGTGGAATCTCTATTAAAACTGAAACCGGCCTTCCGCAAGGAGGGCGGGACTGTTACCGCAGGCAATTCCTCGGGGATGAACGACGGCGCAGCAGCGCTGCTGCTGATGAGCTCAGAAAATGCCCGGGGACTGGGTTTTCGGCCGCTTGCGCGGGTGGTTGCTTCCGCCACCGCTGGCGTGGAGCCGAGGATGATGGGTCTGGGCCCGGTTCCAGCGGTACGCAAAGCACTGGGGCGGGCTGGGCTGCGAATCGAGGACATCGGCCTGATCGAGCTGAATGAGGCTTTTGCCGTGCAAGCGCTCGCGGTGATGCGTGAGTTGGGAATGCGTGAAGAGATCACCAACGTCAATGGCGGGGCGATCGCTTTGGGGCACCCGCTGGGCTGCTCTGGCGCGCGCATCCTCACCACGCTGGTGATGGAGATGAAGCGGCGCGCCCCGCAGGAGAAGCACCCGTTTTATGGGCTGGCCACTCTGTGTGTGGGGGTGGGGCAGGGAGAAGCGGTGATCGTGGAGTGGGTGGGAGGATAGTTGAATTGTTGAGTGGCTGAATAGTTGAATAGTGGGTGACGTAGTTTTTCATAGGGCGGGCTCATGCCCGCCTTTTTTCTTTTCTATAGAGTGCCGACGACAATCGGCGCGATGCGGCGATCTGTATCGACGAATTGATGTGTTATTGCGGTTAGCCCCTCCCGGTCTTCGACCACTCGCTTCAGGAACGCCCAAATCGCGACCCTCCCCAAATACCGGGTGTTTGGGGAGGGAAGGGAGGAGTTGCAAATAGAACAAAAGTTCTGTATAATCAGGGTATGAACCGATCCCTTTTTCCCTCCGGCACGGCAGGCGGGATCAGCCTGCCGCTGGGGCGCAGCACGCTGCTGGTGGTGGCATCCGCACGCCGCCGCACCGTTGATGCTGGAACTGGCTGCCAGGCTTTCCACCGCGGGTGCGGTGCGCGTGCTGGATGGCGGCAACCGCTTTAATGTGTACCCGGTCTCGCAGGGCATCAGAAGGCTGACCGGCAACATCTACCCCTGCCTGGAGCGGATCAGCCTGGCGCGCGCCTTCACCTGCTACCAGATGCTGGCACTGCTGGAGGAAACCCCCGCCATCGATGCACCAACCCTGCTGCTGGACTTCCTGGCCACCTTCAATGATGAAAGCGTACCGCTGCCCGAGAGCCAGAGGCTGCTGGAGGTGTGCCTGCCGCATTTCCGCAGGCTCTCCGCGCGGGCGCCGCTGGTGATCAGCGCCAAGCCGGTGCCCTCGGTGACCCCCGAGCGCGCGGTGCTGCTGGAGCGGCTGCAGGAGTTTGCCGACCAGCAGTGGGTGCTGGAGCCTGCCCGGCCGGTGAAGCTGCAGCCGACGCTGTGGGAGGGGATGTTATGATCTTGTCATCGCGAGGAGCGACGAAGGCGATCGGCGTGACGTGGCGATCTGAAACAAACCACTTGAGGAACGATTGAAAAAAAAGAAGGAAAAAAGGCTTCGATGAAGAGATTGCTTCGCCTTCGCGGCGACGATCGCGAAGACTCGCGAACATAAATCAAATCAACTATTCAACCAATTAACTAATCAACATCCCCCGCCATCGCCTGATCCAGATCCGCGAGGATATCCTCCAGGTTCTCGATCCCTACCGAGAGGCGCACCAGCCCGTCGGTGAGACCCATTTCTTGGCGTACTTCGGGAGCAAGGGTGGAGTGGGTCATGCTGGCCGGGTGTTGGATAAGCGTATCGGTGTTCCCGAGGGAAACGGCCAGGGTGGCAAAACGCACGCGGTTCATCATGCGCTTGCCAGCCTCCAACCCGCCCTTGAGTTCGAAGGAGATCATCCCACCGAAGCCGGTCATCTGTTTTTTCGCAAGTTCGTGATCCGGGTGACTGAGCAGGCCGGGGTACCAGACCCGCGAAACCGCCGGGTGGGATTCCAGGTATTCCGCCACTTTTTGGGCGTTGGCGCAGTGGCGCTCCATGCGCAGCTCAAGCGTCTTCAACCCCGTGTTTGCCAGCCAGGCTTCGAAGGGGCTTACGTTGGCTCCCAGGTTCTTGAGAATTACATTCATATCATTCTTCATGAAATCAAGCTGGGTGCTGACCACCGCGCCGCCCACCAGCAACCCGTGCCCGGCCAGGTACTTGGTGGTGGAGTGCACCACGATATCCGCGCCGAGGGTGAGCGGGCGCTGGCAGACTGGCGAGGCAAAGGTGTTATCCACCGCTAGCCAGGCACCGTGCGCGTGGGTGATCCGCGCGGCTTCACGCAGGTCCACAATGGCCATGGTGGGATTGGAGGGCGATTCCACATAGGCCAGCACCGCGCCGGGATTGGCCTGGAAGGCGGCCTCCCAGGCTTGCGGGGTGGGATCTTTCACAAAAACGGTGCGGATACCATAGCGGGGGACGATCGTTTCCAGAAAAATATGGGTGGCGCTGTAGAGCGCGGACTGTGCGATGATGGTATCCCCTGCTTTGCAGCGCGCCAGGAAGACCGCAGTGATGGCAGCCATGCCGGAGGCAAATACCATCCCGCTCACGATCTCCTCCGGTTTTTTATCCAGATTCTGATTGATCAGGTCGTACCCTTCGAGGCAGGCATATTTATAGGCAAGAAGGTCCAGGTTCGGATTTTTGATTCGCGTATAGTAATAGCCGGGGGTTTCCCCTTTGAAGATGCCTGCTCCGAAATCGACATCCGGGAAGATAAAGGCAGAAGACTGGTAGATGGGGGTCACGTGAGTATGACGGGGATCCTGGAACTCACCGGCGTGGTTGACCAGGGACCCGATCCCCATTTTGGCTGGTTTTTGAGACATTTGTGCTCCTGAAATTGAATTATTACGATTATACGGGATGATTCTTTCCGACGGGCTGTAACTGAAAAAGGGTAAAATCAGGGCATGACAACCAACAATCCAACCCGCATACCCATGTCCAGCCCCGATCTAAGCCAGGCTGAAACCGAAGCGGTATTGTCCGTCCTTAAAACCCCCGACCTCAGCATGGGACCCTGGATCGACCTCTTTGAAGCAGCTTTCCGCCAGTTCAGCGGCTGCCGGCACGCCATCGGGGTCAATTCCGGGACGGCCGGGCTGCACCTGCTGGTGCGTGCTGCTGGGATAGGACCCGGCGACCTGGCCATCACCACACCCTTTTCCTTCGTGGCCTCTACAAACGTTTTCCTCTTTGAGCAGGCGGTACCAGTCTTCGTCGATGTGGACCCGAAAACCGGAAATATTGATCCCGCCCTCGTGGAGCAGGCAGCTGCCGATTGAAGACAGGTGGGGCAGCTGCAGGCACTGGCTGCCGCGCAAAGGGGTAGATGAACGCGCCCAGTTAAAAGCACTGCTGGCGGTGGATGTCTTCGGCCAGCCAGCCGAGCTGGATGGACTGGAAAATACCACGCAGAAATACGAACTAAAATTTATCGAGGATTCCTGCGAGGCGCTGGGGGCGGAATACAAGGGTAAAAAAGCCGGCACTTTCGGCTTTGGCGGCGTTTTCGCGTTTTATCCCAACAAGCAGATCACCACCGGTGAGGGCGGGGTGATCATCACCAACGATGATGAAGCCGCGGCGTTCATGCGTGCGCTGCGCAACCAGGGGCGCGCCCCTGGGGATACATGGCTTTCGCACACTTACCTGGGTTACAACTACCGCCTGGATGAGATGAGCGCCGCCCTGGGAGCCGCCCAGATGAAACGATTCGAAGAGCTATCCCGCAAGCGCCAACAGGTTGCGGATTGGTACGCCGAGCGCCTGGCGGAGATCCCTGGCGTTGAGACTCCGATTGTCACCCCCGCCACCACGCGGATGAGCTGGTTTGTGTATGTAATTCGCCTGCGCAAGGGACTGGACCGCGGGAAGATCGCTACCCAATTGGCGGAAAGCGGCATCCCGGTGCGGCCGTACTTCCTCCCCATTCACTTGCAGCCCTACATGGTGGAGCGCTTCGGCTACCGCAAGGGGGATTTCCCGGTCACCGAGGACCTGGGCGAGCGCGGGCTGGCGGTGCCATTTTCGGGGGTGATGAGCGAGGCACAGGTGGATTTGGTCTGCGCGGAACTGAGGAGCGTCCTTGGCGGATAGCCGGCGATTCCTGCCCCCCCGCAGGCGGGGTGTGATCATCCACGCCATTGCGGGCAGCCTGCTGCTGCTTTCCAGCGCCACGCTCTTCTTCCTGGCGCTGCAGGAGCAATTCGGAACCTATTTCGTCGTTTTCCTGCTGGCATCGCTTTTACTGCTCATTCCGCTCACCATGGTCCTCTACCGCGGGTACGCCCTGCTGCGCGCTTATTACGACCTGGAACGCGACGGCCTGCACCTGCGCTGGGGACTGCGCAGCGAGGATATCCCCCTTTCCAATATAGACTGGGTACGCCCGGCAAGCGACCTGGTGGAGGAGCTGCCCCAGCGGCTGCTGGCTTACCCCGGAGCGATCCTTGGGGTGGTGAATGCCCCTGGGTTGGGCAGGGTGGAATATATGGCTTCCGAGGATGACGACCTGGTGCTGGTCTGCACCCCAGGGAAAACCTACGCGCTTTCCCCCACCGAACCGGAAGCCTTTATCACTTCCTTCCAGCACGCATTCGAGCTGGGCAGCCTGGCGGAGCTTGCCCCGGCTTCGGTACAGCCGGCCGCCTACCTGCGGCGGGTATGGGATACCGCAGCGGCCCGCTGGCTTCTGCTGGCCGGACTGGTGCTCACCCTCGCGCTGCTGGTGGTGGTGGCGCTGCAGATCCCCCTGCGCCAGACCGTCGCCCTGGATTTCAATATGCGAGGCGAACCGCTGGAGGGCGTTCCAGCGACGATGCTGCTGCTCCTGCCGGTGCTGGCGATCATTTTCTTCTTTATCGACCTGATCGGGGGGTTATATTTCTTCCGCAAGGAGGAGCAGCGCATGATCGCCTTCCTCCTGTGGGGCACGGCCATCCTGCTGCCGCTGATGATGTTCGTCGCCCTTCCTTTCATCCTCGAGACCTGAGCCGCAAATGCCCCAGCCATACCAACTCATCGCGGGTTTGCTGCTTGCCATCCTGATTGCCGGGGGGGCTTATCTGGCCGGCGCGCTCAGCCGCAGCGGTTTTTTCGCGGCAATGCTGCTCGGGACGGTCGTTTTCGGTCTGGGCGGGCTTCCCTGGGCGGTGCTGCTGATCGCTTTTTTTGTGTCCTCCAGCCTGCTTTCCCGCCTGTTTTCCCGGCGCAAGGAAAAGATGGAGGAGAAGTTCTCCAAGGGTCACCGGCGGGATGCCACCCAGGTGCTGGCCAACGGCGGGATCGCAGGGCTTTGCGTGCTGCTGGGGCAGGTTTTTCCGGGTGCTCTCTGGCCCTGGCTGGCGTTTGCCGGGGCGCTGGCGGCTGCCAACGCGGATACCTGGGCGACCGAGCTGGGCGTGCTGAGCAAGACGCCGCCGCACAGCATCCGCACGAGGAGGGTGGTGGAACCGGGCGATTCCGGGGGGGTTAGCCGGATGGGACTCCTGGCTGCCACAGGAGGAGGTTTGCTCATCGCAGGGCTCGCCGTCCTGCCCTGGCCGGGGATGGCTTCAGTGCCTGGTCTGGAGACTCGCGGTTTGGTTGTCCTGCTCATAACCCTCGCGGGATTGGGCGGCAGCCTGGTGGATTCGCTCCTGGGTGCCACCGCGCAGGTCATCTATATCTGCCCTGCGTGCGGGAAGGAGACCGAACGACACCCATTGCATCGCTGCGGGACGAAAACGGAATACCTTCGCGGCTGGTCTTGGATGAACAACGACGCGGTCAATGCCTTCTGCACCATGAGTGGTGTTATCATCGTATTGGCGGGAGGAATGCTCCTGCCTCCCTTGGGTTCCAGAGGTTCAGGAGGTGAGCTGATGAATACCATTCCGCTTTCCAGCCCCGCTTTTGAGCAGGGGCAGCCAATTCCTTCCAAATTCACCTGCGAGGGCGAAAACCTTTCCCCGGAATTGCAGTGGGGGGAAACGCCGGCGTGGACAAAAAGCCTGGTGCTGATCATGGATGACCCCGATGCCCCGATGGGAACCTTCGTGCACTGGGTGATCTACAACATTCCTGCCACACTTACCGGGCTGCCCGAAAGGGTGAGCACCGAACCGCAGGTGAGCGGGGTGGGCACCCAGGGACTGAACAGTGCGCGGAGGAGCGGTTACACAGGTCCGTGTCCCCCGCCGGGAAAACCTCACCGTTATTTCTTCACCCTGTACGCCCTGGATATTTGGACGATTTTTGACCCGGGGTTCAGCAAGGTACAGGTGCTGCAGCAGATCGAGGGGCACGTCCTGGCGCAGGGTCAGGTGATGGGGACGTATCAGAGGTGAAGAGGATGAATTGTTGATTGGTTGAATGGTTATGGAGTTGTGATGAAAACGATTGTGATGGGATTCATGTGTGCTCTCCTGGCTGCTTGTACAAATAGGGTTACTACCATGTCTACTGTTTCACCACAAAACCAGAACTCAACCCTCACAAGCACCCGTGAATTGCCCTTATTGGAACGCGAGAAAACGGCATCCTTTTTTCAAACAGAAATCTCCCGTCAAACCGCGATTGAAGAAATCCATCCTTCTCCACATGTAGTTCAAACTGGCTTCGGTGTTTGCAAAGGGGATTTCATCCCTAGTGACTCCTCTCCGAATGAAGCCTGGCAACCGTGTTTTACCCCCTTTGATGTTTATTTGGTAGATCCGGGTGGGTCAGAGATCTTGTTTGATCCAGCCGGCATTAATAAGGATGACCAAATATTTTGGTTTTCGCCTATCAAATGGAGCAATGACAGCCGGTTCCTTTGGATTGGCGCGGGAGAAACAACCGGATTCTCCCCTTTTTGTGAACAAGCGCAACCTTACCTGGGTTTATACCGCATTGATACAAAATCCGGTCAAACAACTCCCACCCTTCCATTATCTAGGCACAGTTATTATTTCCAATTTTCACCATCAGGAAAATACCTGGCTTTCATTCAGAATGGTTCCTACCTCACCATATTAAATTTAATCACTGGACAAAAATGGGAATTCAAAGATGAGAACGAATTATCAGGAGCAATGATATTTTCTCCTGATGAAAATAGTCTGGCTTTTTCCACACAGGAATTAAGTGACTTTTCCGGTTGTTTGAATTCAAAGCTAAAAATTCTCGATTTCAGCTCAGGAGAAGTTGATACATATTACAATGACCCTGAAAGAGCCCCCATTCTTTTTAAATCGTGGGAAGAATCCGAAAGGATCAATTTCCAGGTTTTTCCGGATACTTTCCTGACATTGAGTGTTCAGGATAAGCGGATTACCGATACGCATTAAATTAATTCCTGAAAGAGATGTTCAAATGAAACGAAGAAGTATTTTCATTCTCATGATCGTGATATCGATCACTTCATGCACAAATTTCATCCCGCCTTCCCCGACTGTTATTCCACCAACTGAGGCTCAGGCGGTCATTCCTACCATGCCGCTGCCTGAGAAAACACCCACTCTTCCGCCCACCGTGACTGCCGCCCCGCTGGCCAACCCGATCCAGCGACTGCCCGTGGGTACGGAGGTGACCATCACCACCATTCAGATGGCTGATCTCAACCGGGGCTGGGCGATTGGTACCTCGGCGACCGACCCGAACGACCACATCCTGCTGACCGCAGATGGCGGCACGAACTGGAAGGACGTGACTCCGCCGGAAGGAATAGACGCGGCTGGCGGCAAGGTGGCGACCACCTTCTTCCAAGGCGCGGATACCGCCTGGGTGATCTACAGCAGCAATGTGCTGCAATCTCCACCGGCGGGCACAACCGTGTGGAAGACGACCAATGGGGGGACGGATTGGACCGCCAGCCAGCCCATAGTGCCCCCCGGGAACATGGAATTCTTCAGCCCCGGGTACTTCAGCTTTCCGGATGACCAGCACGGTTGGCTGCTGGTTCACGGCGGGGCGGGTATGAGCCACGATTATATTTACGTCTATGGCACCACCGATGGCGGCACGAGCTGGTTTTCGCAGGTGGATCCAATAAATAGCGATGCAACAGGCGCGTTCCCCAGCATGGGTCTTTGGAAGACAGGCATGACCTTCGCGGACGCGCAGAAAGGTTGGATCACATACGAAAATGGTGGGGTGGCTCCCGGGTTGACGCTTTTTAGCACGGCAAATGGCGGTTACTCCTGGGCGGAGCGATCCCTGCCCGCGCCAGATTCACAGGCCGATCTCTTCACCAACCAGAATTATTCCTGTGGTTCCTACAACCTTGCCTTCCTGGATTCCCAGCAGGGCAGCATGGTGGTCACCTGCCTGATGGGTGCGGGAGATCTGAAGAAGAGCTGGATCTACCGCACCAGCGATGCGGGTGAGAGTTGGCAATCGAACCCTTTGCCTGTTGCGGGGGGTGATCTGCAACTGATCGATTCGAAAAATGGCTATTACGTGGGTGGAAATATCTTTCGGACCACAGATTCAGGCAAAAGTTGGGTAACGGTCATCCCGGTTAAATGGGAAGGGCAGCCGGAGTTCGTAGATTTGAACAATGGCTGGATCGTGGCGGAAAAGGACACCGAGAAAGCCCTGGTGCAGACGAAGAACGCGGCGGTTAATTGGTCGATTTTGGCTACGAAGATCACGCAATAGAAATATCAACAAATCAACCATTCAAACTTCCACCCATCAGTTTGGACGATGGGTGGTTTTTTGTCGATGTAACAAATACAGGATGAAAATCATTCAAAAGGGGTATTTTATACAATCTTAATGTAACCCCGGACGGCGTACAATGATACGGGGAAATGTCATACATTTGGATTAATCTACATTTCCCGTTTGAGTATCACCATCTCAAATCTATAGAGGAATGAAAATGCCTGAAGAAGATCCCCGAATTATCGAATTGCGCGAAAAGCGCGCCAAGCTGAAACTTGCCGGCGGAGAAGACCGCATAGCCAAGCAGCATGCCAAAGGCAAAATGATCGCCCGCGAACGCCTGGAGCTGTTGCTCGACCCTGGCACCTTCCAGGAACTTGAGCCGTTCGTCACCCAGCGGGCAGACCTGGCTGGTGGCGATGAGCGGAATTATTCCGACGGAGTGGTGACCGGGTTCGGCCTGATCGATGGTCGCACGGTCTATGCGTATGCGCAGGATTTCACCATTGGGGGTGGCAGCCTGGGCGAAATGACCAGCCACAAGATCTGCCGGGTGATGGACCTGGCGGTGCGCAATGGAACCCCAATCGTGGGGCTCATCGATTCCGGCGGCGCCCGCATCCAGGAGGGCATATACTCCCTGGCGGGGTATGCAGAAATCTTCCGCAGGAACGCTATGTACTCCGGGATCATCCCGCAGATCAGTGTCATCATGGGTCCCTGCGCGGGAGGTGCTTCCTACTCTCCGGCACTCACCGACGTGATCATCATGGTCGAGAAACAGTCCTACATGTTCCTTACCGGCCCGGAAGTTATCAAATCTGTCACCGGTGAGATCGTGGATTCCGAATCACTGGGTGGTGCCGATGTTCACCTGGCAACCAGCGGCACTGCGCACCTGACGGCCAAGAAGGACGAGGATGCGCTCAAGCTCGTCCGCAAGGTTCTTTCTTACCTCCCCTCCAACAACGTGGATAACGCACCCCTTGTTGACACTAAGGATTCATCTGGAAGGATGGACGCCGCGCTCAACAAGATCGTCCCGATTGATCCTGGCAAGGCCTACAGCATGCACGAGGTCATCGCGCATATTGTTGATAAGGACTCCTTCCTGGAACTCCAGACCGGATTTGCGCAGAACGCGGTGGTTGGCCTGGCAAGGATGGCCGGGCAGAGCGTGGGCATCATTGGGCAGGAACCTTCGGTGATGGCCGGGGTGATCGATATTGATGCCACCGATAAGATCTGCCGGTTCGTGCGCTTCTGCGATTGCTACAACATCCCCCTGATCACCTTCACCGATTCACCCGGGTTCCTCCCGGGGGTGGGACAGGAACACCGCGGGATCATCCGTCACGGTGCGAAGGTTCTTTTCGCCTATACCGAAGCAAGCGTTCCGAAGATCAGCATTGTCACCCGCAAAGCTTATGGCGGCGCGTATATCGTAATGAGCAGCAAGCCGTTAGGCGCGGACGTGGCTTTCGCCTGGCCCTCTGCAGAGATCGCCGTGATGGGACCGGAAGGCGCAGCGAACATCCTTTATCGCAAGGAGATAGAAGCCGCTGCCGATCCTGGAGCTGAACGCAAGAAAAAGGTGCAGGAATTCCGCGATCAATTCCTCAACCCGTACGTATCTGCCTCAGCCGGGTATATTGACGATGTGATCGAGCCCAAAGAGACCAGACCGCGCGTGATCGCAGCACTGGCTGCCCTGCGCGATAAATTCACTCCCAGCCTGCCGCGCAAGCACGGCAACAATCCCTTCTAGGAGGCGTCATGAGCAATATGCAGATCGCATTGACCATGACCGTAATAGGCATGGGGATAGTATTCATCGGCATCCTCATCCTCTGGGGTGTGATGGCGCTGATGGTACGCATCTGGCCGGATAAAACCGAGGGGAATGATACTGCGCGAGAAGAAAATGGAGAATTGAAGGAAGAAGGCTTCGGCCTGAAGGCGAAGGCTGCGGCAGCTGCGGTTGCGGTGGCCATGAGCATGCGCCAGGGTATCTACTCCATAACATCCGGGGGAGCGCCTGTATCCACGGGCAGCTCCTGGCAGGCAACGACCCGGGCTTTGGAAATCAGCCAAAGCACACAAACATATAATAGAAAACCGCGAGGGAGTGGGCGATGAAAATCCAGGTAAAAATTGCAGACCAAACATTTGAAGTTGAGGTAGGGAATACCAACGCCCGACCAGTGATCGCAGAGATCGATGGGCAGAAATACGAAGTTTGGCCGGAGGAGCAGGCAGAGGTGGAAGTTGCAGCAGCGCCAGAAGCTGCATCGACCCCCAGGGCTGCAGCCGCGCCGGTGAAAGTCACTATGGCAACCAGTAGTGCGAAGGTGGTTATTGCACCGCTACCCGGTGTGATTGATTCCGTGAAGGCAAAGGTCGGTGATTCAGTTTCCCCCGGCCAGGAATTACTGGTCATCGAAGCCATGAAAATGAAGAACTCGATCAAAGCCACCCGGGCAGGGAAGATCGCTGCGGTACTCGTTTCCGCGGGTGATCATGTACCACACGGAGCAGCTTTGGTGGAATTCGCGGACTGAGGATAATCTATGGATCTTTCCAGTCTATACAATTGGGTAACTGCAATAAACCCGCTTCAGATGGCAGGCAGCATCCTGATGATCGCCGTGGGTTGCGTCCTGATCTACCTTGCGATCGCCAAGGAATTTGAACCGGTACTTCTCCTTCCCATCGGGTTTGGCTGCATCCTCGCCAACCTGGGGATGTCGGCCTATAACGAAGGAAGCCTGTTTTATTATTTATACAAAGCTGGGATCGAAACCGAGATCTTCCCGCTGCTGATCTTCGTTGGCGTGGGTGCTATGATCGATTTCCGCCCGCTAATCGCGCAACCCAAAATGGTGTTGCTGGGTGCGGCAGGGCAGTTCGGCATCTACGGGGTGCTGATTCTGGCTGTTTTGATCGGTTTGCCGATCAACGAGGCTGCTGCTATCGGTTCCATTGGTGCAATCGACGGGCCAACGGCCATTTTCGTTTCCTCCAAGTTGGCACCGGACCTAATGGCCGCAATCGCCGTGGCGGCGTATTCCTACATGAGCCTGATCCCCATCATTCAGCCACCCATCATGAAGGCATTGACCACTAAAAAGGAACGGCTGGTGCGAATGGATTATTCTCCATTCCCTGTCTCCAAAAAAGTCGTAATGATGTTCCCGATTGTGGTGACAATTGTGATCAGCCTGATCGCGCCTTCCGCCGCACCGCTGATTGCCACCCTGATGCTGGGCAACCTGCTCAAGGAAAGTGGGGTTGTGGATCGGCTGAATAAAGCTGCCCAGAACGAGATCCTCAATATTTCCACGCTTTTCCTTGGGTTGTCCATTGGTGCGACGATGGTTGCGGCAAAGTTCTTGAATACGACCACCCTGGCGATCCTGGGATTGGGGTTGCTGGCCTTTGTTCTGGATACCGTGGCGGGAACCCTCTTTGGAAAGCTGATGTGCGTTCTATCAGGTCACAAAATCAATCCCTTGATAGGCGCCTGCGGTATTAGCGCGTTCCCGATGGCTGCGCGAATCTCTGCGAAGATGGCACAGGAGGAAGATTATGATAACTTCATCCTGATGCATGCCATGGGTTCCAATACGGCCGGTCAGTTGGGTTCTGTGTTGGCAGGGGGACTGCTAATCACCTTGGTGGCGGTAATTCATTAGACGAAAATTAAAGAAAAAGAGAGCGGCTGCTTGATTGCTGCCGCTCTCTTTATATATTTTGCGGAAATTTCGTGTCTAAGGAACCTGAATGGTGAACCAGAAGGGGCAATTCACTTCCTGGCCAGAGGTGTTTTGGATGATGGCCCAGAGTTCGCCGTAGGATCCCGAAGTACTTGGGGCGATACCGCTCCCGGTGAGGGAAAGAGTTTGCCCGGGATTCACAGTATTGGGGATGTCGAAGACATCATATCCCTGGCTGAGACGGACGTTATTAATCGCTCCCTGGAAGGCGATATCAGCTTCCCCTTGCAGCCATGTGTTTTGGCCGGTATTCTTCAGTACCCAGGTAACCGAGAAGGGGGTTCCAGGATTAAAGGTTCCACCATCTGCGGGGGTTTGGGAAACAAGAGCACAATCTCCTGTGGAAGTGGCAGAGCTGGGGGGGTCAGTCACAGCCGCGGGAGGGGGTGGTGCATCCGCGACGGGCAGGCCGGAAGTATTGACCGCCACCACAAAACTGGAGGAAACCCAAAGGTAACCCGCCGGGAAAAATGAGGTGGGAACCGTGAATTGGAACCAGGCACCGTCGGTGCTAATTCCAGTAGGGGTTGTTGTAGCTCCAGGAGCAGCGTTTCCGATCACAGGATAATTTGTCCCCGGGCCGGACCGCAAATTTACATAATCGGTGGTTGTGATCAGGGGTGCACCGGGAACTGGCGCTGGGGGAACGACAGTAGAAGGGGGCAACGTTCCGCCGCCGGTGACCTGAACAACCGGAACGCTATCGGTATTTGTGGTTGTTACAAAAGCAGCCGAAATCCATCCGTTGCCAGCCCCGACTTTGGTGGGGTCAATTCGGACCATCCACCACTGGTTGTCCGCGCTCTTTCCCAGCACCCAACCGGTTTGACCAGCCTGGGCAAAGCCGTAGGCAGGGTAGGTGCTGCCAGGACCGGAGCGCACCATTGTTTCCGCCAGCACAGTTGCCTGCGGATCCGATGGTCCCGGTGGGACGAGGGCGGCAGAGGGCGGAGGAGGTGGGGCAGCCACAACCGGGAGCGTTCCAGCGTTCGCGACAGTCACTGCCGAGCCAGCCACCCAGCCGATCCCGCTTGGGGGCAACCGGGACGCTGATCACAAACCATTGTTTGGTGGCATCCACACCAACAACCAGGGCAGTCGTTCCCCCGTTCATGGCTGCATAAACCACATAATTGGTTCCTGGTCCGGAATAGATCCATGTATTGTTATTGGCCGTGGCGCTTGGTTGGCCGGCTGCTGGTTGGGGTAAAACCGCCACGGGTGCCCCATCGAAAACAGGAGGCTCAACGATTTCGGGATAGGGCGTTGGTGTGGAGGTTGGGGGTACCGCGGTCGGCGGCGGTACAGGTGTCTCTGTGCTGGGCACTGCGGTGGGGACCGGTGTTGGCTGTGCACAGGCAACCAGCAGTAGCACAACAGCCAAAGCAATTACCCCCGTCTTAATATTTTTTTGAGTACTTTTCATAAAATTCTCCTTTGTTAGGTTAGTACCGGATAATCCTTAGGATTTCAAAGCAATCATAAAGCAAATCACCAGTTCTTGCAGCACCTTCGTGATGATTATCGATTAAGAAATACTTTAGAAAAATTGTGGTTCCAGAAAGATCAATTCCCCCGCCCGATCTCGTTGGGATCTCCGGTATCGAGCCGGTAACCTTTATTGCGAATTGTTATCAGGTATTTGGGATGGCGTGGATTAGCTTCCAGGATCTTACGCAACCAGGAAACATGAACATCCAAAGTGCGGGTATCCCCTGTGTAACTGGTTTCCCAAACTTTGCTGAAGAGCTCTTCCCGAGCAATGACTTCGCCGGGTTTTTCAAGGAATGCCTTCAAGAGAAGCACAAGGTGGGGTGTTAGCCTGCCCTGACGCCCTTCGCAATAGACCATGCGATGCTTGGCATCAAGTTCAATATCCCCTACGAGGATTGTATCCTTCTGGGCCATCGGAATGAACGGGCGCATCCTGTTTACTAATTTTTGCACGGTAAAAGGTAAAACAAGGACTACATCCGCTGGCACCTTCCCCTGGGGAAGGTTTTCATCATCCAGGATCAGCATGATGGGGAGCAGGGGATAGGATTCCCGGATCGCCATGCATATGCGTTTTCCACTGGTGCGCATGGAGGCTCCATCCACAATGGCGATATGGGGCTGTTCTTCCGCCAGGCGCAGCAAGGCTGCATTCCCATTGGGATAGCTCTCCACCAGGAAGCCTTTTTTAATCAGACCATGAAAAAAGGAAGGCCGATCGTTTCGTTTTCCTTCGATTAGATATATCCTGGTTTTCATCTTCCTTGCCGGTGATACAGATATTATTTTATTTGCAAAAATGGTGAAAATTTACAAAATTCTAACCAGTAAATATCCCCCGGGGTATCGGTGCTGGCACAGGGGAAGCAGCTTGCTTGCCTGTTTTGAGAGCCTTGATTATATCTTAAATCTTAAATATTCTGAAATCAATCATTAACATTTATTCAACCCACTCTTGCCCTCTAAAAAGTGCTGTGCTAAACTCTTTTCTATGGTAGCTGAAAACGATCCCCTACAACCTGTTCTGGCAGCCATCGATAAAGGTGAAGATAACCGAGCCCGGGAAATGCTGGCAGAGCTTATCCGCAAGGAACCCAATAATCCTCGTTATTACATGTGGATGAGCACCATTGCGGAAGCCAAACGAGAACGGATTGCAGCGCTCAAAGAAGCATTACGCCTGGATCCCAATAATGCCACAATCCGCAAGGGTTTGGTTTTAATGGGAGAACTTCAGGGTGATACTCGCATCCCGTCAGCGCCAATGAAGGATCGACGGGATTGGGAAAAGGAACTCCGCCGGGAGATGACCAGCACGAAGGCTTCCCCGGTAAAAACGAAAGCAGCAACATCCACGACGCGGATCATCCTGGCTGCAGCTTCCCTCTTCGCCCTGCTGGTGATGGCTGGAACGTTGATTTTCTGGCCGAGGAACCGCGTCGCTTCCCCGACCGGTTTCCGGATCATGGGTGCAACAGCAACTGCTTCGCTGATGCCTGCCACGGAAACGCCGCGTCCCACGTCGGTTGAGTACCAGGCTCCTACCCCCACCAACCCCGCCCAGACACCCTTGTGGATGTTTCTGGAATCCACTTATACGCCAACGCCATACATTGCATTCACCCCTCATCCTGAATTTGAAGCATTTCAATTGGCAATGGTTGCGTATGCCAACAATGATTGGAGTGCGGCGGTGGATTATTTCCAACAGGTTATTGATACCCAGCAGGATAGCACAATCCCTGATATCCTTTATTATCAGGCTGAATCGTACCGGAACCTGGGGTATACCAAGCCGGCTCTGGATGTCTATAACCGGATAATCAAAAGTCAGCCGGGATTCGCGCCTGCATATATGGGTCGAGGTCTCACGCGAAAAATGGTAGCTCCCCGGGATTATCCAACTGTAATCAGGGAGTTGAACGAGGCGATCCGGCTGGATCCCACGCTTCTTCAGGCCTACCTTGAGGCAGCGGAGACTTATATATTTGCCGGGTTGGATGACAAGGCGGTTGATTATATCGAAGATGCAATCGCGCTTGCGCCCGAATCGCCAAGGCCTTATTACCTGAAGGCTGTGATCGATGTGAATGACGGACAATTAGACCAAGCTTTAGTGGATGCTCAAAAATCAAACCAAATGGATATCACTTTCCTGCTAGCTTACAGGCTGATTGGTGAGATTCACCAAAAGATGGGTAATCTGGAAGAATCGATCTCCCCATTGGAGACCTACACCCAGTATATACAATCGGATTACCGACCTTATATTTGGTTGGGGTTGGCTTATGCTGAAAAGGGGAATTACCAGGACGCGATCAATGCTTTTACTAAGGCTCTTTCCCTGGAGGACGCTTTATTTGAAGCCAACCTGGGTAGGGCATTGGCATTCAACAATATTGGTGAATATCTGAATGCAGAAGAGGATTTCAAAACTACGCTAAGGATCAACCCGAAGACTTTCGAGGGACACGCCGGTTACGCCAAGTCGCTATATGGACTAGAGAGATTCGCGGACGCATATAACGAAATCAACATTGCCGATGCATATGATAAAACCCCGGAACAAAAAGCCCAAGTTTTTTACTGGAGGGCGCTCTCCCTTGAAAAATTGAACCGCCCGGAAACTGCCGCCAAGGATTGGGTGGCATTGATCGCCCTCCCGCGCGACGCTGTTCCACCTGAATGGCTTGATGAAGCCTACCAGCATCTCGCCGCAATGGGCGTCGATTCCTCCACCATCACTCCCGGGGTCACCCGCACACCAACTCACACCCCCACGCCATAAGGTTCACCAGTGGGCTCTTTTCAGACATACCAGATAATCCGCCGGAGGCGGCGCGGTTTCCGCAGCGGCGGGGGCGAGGGAAATCGGTTGCTTCCTCCCTGGGCGATCGTTTTAATTTGTATAACGATCATCATCCTGTCTGCCGCATTTGTTCAGACCGGGTGGATATTTTCCGCCTTTACCAGGGATCTCCCATCGATCGAAAAAATGACCATCTGGCTTGACCATGAAAATGGATCTATGCTGGAACCAACCCGTTTCTTTGATCGGAGCGGAAATACTCTCCTTTTCACTTTGGGTAACCCGAGAATTGACCGAAAAATGCTAGCGGTGGATCCTTCCCAATCTGAACACTTTAGTCCCCAATTGATCCGTGCATGGGTGGGTATGCAACAGCAGGATTTTTGGAGTAGTAACGGGATCGAAGAATCTGATCTACTAAATCCTCTACCCAGAACGATTGCTGAGAAGCTGGTTGCGAATCTACTCCTTGAAAAGGAGCCCGATGGTTTGAGAAAAACAATCCGTATGCGGATGCTCGCATCACAGGCGGTAAGCGCTTATGGCTCAAGTCAGGTGTTGGAATGGTATTTAAACAGCGCGAATTTTGGGCATCAAGCATATGGAGCAGAAAGTGCTGCCCAGCTATATTTAGGAAAATCAGCCGCCGATCTGGATTTGGTCGAGTCTGCTTTGCTGGTTGTGATCTCGGAATCCCCGGCACTTAATCCGATCGATGCACCCGGGCATATCGATGTACTCCAACAGGAGGCATTGAATCGACTTTTGCTCGCTGGTCTAATTGGCAGCGAAGAATACATCCGGCAGGCAGCATCGAAACCAGAATTCGCGCCCCCACCTTCTGAAGAGCCATCAAATATATCCTCCTTTATTGATGTCGTTCGGAGTCAAATGGAGGAGAAGATCGGGCAGGAAACGCTGGAGAGGGGCGGTTTGAAGGTAATAACCACGCTGGATACCGAGTTGCAGTCACAGGTTCTTTGTACACTGCGAATTCAATTGGAACGAATGGAGGCGATTGATCCCCAGACGGATGTAGCTGCTGATTGCCCGGCAGGAAGATTGCTGCCCTCGCTCGGAGCGACCCTCAGTTCCAGCTACGGCAATTTACGGGCAGAAGGTGCGATCCTCGATCCGCAGACCGGAGAAGTGCTGGCAATGCTAGGGGAACTTGGAACGGATGGAAGCATCGCTCCCTCCAGTCCTCACGAACCCGGCAGTTTGCTTACCCCATTCGTGGTGACCAGCGCTTTTGCACGCGGATACGCCCCAGCCAGCCTCCTCTGGGATATCCCTGAGCAAGGTGAAGAGTCAACCGGATTTTTGCGCAACCCGGATGGTAATTTTCATGGGCCTGTGAGCCTGCGGACTGCTCTGGCTAACGATTACCTCGCCCCCATCGGCAAGATCTTTGAGGAAATCGGCGGTCAAAGCCTGGCGCAATTATGGCTTCCGTTTGGATTGGGTCGTGTGAGCCAGGCTGCTCCGAAAGCTGACATACTTGAGGAAGGAGGGGTGTTGACCCTGCTCCAGGCAGCCAGGGCATATGGCATTCTGGCGGCCGGTGGGCAAAACCATGGAGTAATCCCTGGTGACGATAAGGTTATTCAACCTAAAGTGATCCGCGCAGTAGAAGATACACAGGGATCCGTCATACCAGCTACTCCTGGGGAGGAATCTCTGCCAGTCCTAAGCGAACCGCTGGCATACCTGATCAACCATGTTCTATCTGACGAGAATGCCCGCGAGCGAAGCAAGGGTGATATAAACCCGCTTAAGATCGGGCGCCCGGCGGGTGGAAAGGCAGGGCAGACCCTGGATGGAGATTCGCTCTGGGCTGTTGGGTACACTCCCCAGCGGCTGGCCGTTGCCTGGCTTGGCCAGGATTCCAGCGAAGGCAAACAGCCACTAGAGACGCGCACAGCAACCGGGATAACCCACGCTCTGCTGCAATATGCAGTCCGCTCTTTGCCGGAGGAGGGTTGGCGGCAACCGGCAGGGGTTTCGGAAGTGAGTGTTTGCGACCCTTCCGGAAAGCTGCCCACCCGGGATTGCCCCACGATCGTCAAGGAAGTTTTCCTGGCGGGGAGCGAGCCAACCTCCACGGATCCCATGTACCAGCGGCTGGCAGTGAACCGGGAAACTGGTCGGCTCGCCACCATTTTCACCCCTCCAGAGATGCAAGTGCAGGAAGTATTCCTTGTGATCCCAGCCGAATACCGGCCGTGGGCTGAAAAGGCTGGATTCAACCTAGCGCCAATGGAATATGACACCATCCAGGCTCCCCCGTTCAATCCTGATGTGAATATTGCCAGCCCGGCGATCTTCGCTTACATTCGAGGGCGAACCGAGATTCTTGGGACAGCCAGGGGTGTGGATTTTGATCAATACCGGTTGGAAATTGGCCAGGGTGTGAACCCGGGTGAGTGGTTCGAAATCGGGAATGGAAAAACTACGGTGGAAAACGGTGTATTAGGCAAGTGGGATACGAGCAGCAGGGAAGGGCTCTATACTGTACGGTTGATTGTTGTAAACAAGGACCAGGAATATCGCACGGCAGTCGTGCAGGTGGCGGTGGATAATTCCCCGCCTGTGGTCAGGGTTTCCTATCCCAAGCAGGATGAAATGATCGAACTTGATATTAACAACCTGGTCACATTAAGAGCAGAAGCTGAAGATTCCATGGGCATCAACCGGGTGGAATGGTGGCTGGATAATGTGCGCATCGGAACTCGGGAGCAATTCCCATTTGTTCTGCCTTGGAACCCAATGACAGGTGAGCACACGCTGGTGGTGCGCGCCTTCGACCTGGCTGGGAATATGGGGGAATCGAAGCCGGTGACTTTTACTGTTGAATGATTAGCAGGCAGGTCATTTATTTCGATTCGATTTTTCCGGATGGTATAATTCCGCATCCAGTTTCTATTGAACGGAGGCTCCATGCCTGAATCCACCCATTTCCAGGATATCATCATCAACCTGCAGAACTTCTGGGCGCGACGCGGCTGCCTGATCTGGCAGCCGTATTACTCCCAGGTGGGAGCCGGAACCTATAACCCGGCAACCTTCCTGCGTGTGCTCGGACCGGAACCCTGGAATGTAGCCTATGTGGAACCCTCCATCCGCCCCGACGACGCCCGTTATGGCGAAAACCCCAACCGCTTGCAGCAGCATTACCAGTACCAGGTGATCCTCAAACCGGACCCTGGCAACCCCCAGGAGATCTACCTTGAATCGCTGGAGGCGATCGGGATCGACCCGCGCCGGCACGATATCCGCTTCGTGGAGGATAACTGGCAATCTCCCGCGCTGGGTGCCTGGGGTCTGGGCTGGGAGGTCTGGCTGGATGGGCAGGAGATCACCCAATTTACGTATTTTCAACAATCCGGCGGACAGGTGCTGGATCCGCCCTCGGTGGAGATCACCTACGGGCTGGAACGGATCGCCATGCCGCTGCAGCGAGTACGTAACTTCCGCGAGATCCACTGGACGGAAGACCGTACTTATGGCGACGTGAACCTGCAAGGGGAGCAGGAACATAGCAAGTATTACTTCGAGACCGCCGATATCGAGCGGAACCAGAAGCTCTACGCACTCTACCTTCAGGAAGCGGAATCCAACCTGGAGAAGGGGTTGATCCTGCCGGCTTACGACCAGATCCTGAAATGCTCGCAAACCTTCAACATCCTGGATTCGCGCGGCGCGGTCGGTGTGACCGAGCGCCAGGCCATGTTCGGCAGGATGCGCGATCTTTCCCGCCGGGTATCCGAAATGTACATCGTGAGCCGGGAAGCATTAGGTTACCCATGGTTGAAGGATAGTGGACAGAAGCCAACCGGAACTGAAAGGAAATCCACTTCAGTAAACAGTCCTTCCGGTACGGCAGCGGATTTCCTGCTGGAGATTGGAACCGAGGAGCTGCCAGTTACCGACCTGGATGCTGCATTGAACCAGCTTCGAGAACGTATCCCCGCACTACTGGAAGAACAACGCCTGGCGCACGGGGCGGTGAGCGTCCTGGGCACCCCGCGCCGGCTGGTCGTGCGGGTGGAGAAGATGGCTGCCAGCCAACCGGACCGCGAACTGGTGGTCAAGGGTCCACCCGCCGCACGGGCTTTCGACCCTCAAGGCAAACCCACCCCCGCTGCGGAAGGGTTCGCGCGCAGCCGGGGGATGAGCGCGGATAAGCTACAGACAAGGGAAATGGCGGATGGCACCTACGTAGTGGCTGAACTTTACGAGTCCGGTTTGCCTGCCGTGGATGTTCTGAAGAAAGCCCTGCCTGATATCATTGCAGGCATCAAATTTGAAAAATCTATCCGCTGGAATAGTTCCAACGCGATTTTCTCCCGCCCGGTACGCTGGCTATTGGCTTTGTATGGCGAGCAGGTAATTCCCTTTGAATTGGCCGGCCTGACTGCCGGGAAAATCACCCGCGGACTTCGGGGAAAAACCCCTGAGGGAATTACCGTGAAAGGCTGGAAGGATTATTCCGCAGCCTTGGCCAGCCAGAAAATCATCCTGGATCAGGTCAAACGGCGGGAAGCGATAGCAATTCAGGTGAAAGAGGTGATGACCTCAGCAGGTGGTGACGCCGATCTTTCGGAGTCGATCCTGGATGAGGTTACCAACCTGGTGGAAGCACCACAGGCTTTCCTGGGGAAGTTCAACCCGGATTTTCTGCGCCTGCCAGCGGAGGTGTTGATCTCGGTGATGGAAAAACACCAGCGCTATTTCACCATCCGCAAAGCTGACGGCAGCCTCCTGCCAAATTTCGTGGGTGTGCGCAATGGCGATGGCCAATTTCTGGAAACTGTTGCCGATGGCAACGAGCAGGTGATCACCGCCCGTTTCAGCGATGCCGATTTCTTCATCCAGCAGGATCTGCACCACAAGCTGGAGGACTTTCTGCCACGGCTGGCCACGCTCACCTTCCAGGTGAAGCTGGGTTCCATGCTGGATAAAAGCCGCCGGATCGAAAGGCTGGTGAATGAACTTGCCGAACCCCTGGAACTGGAGGGCAAGGAAAAAGATACTGCTTTGCGGGCAGCCATGCTCTGCAAGGCAGACCTGGTGAGTAAGATGGTGGTGGAGATGACCTCCCTGCAGGGAACTATGGGCAGGTTCTACGCCCTCAAATCCGGCGAGGAGGAGGCGGTGGCGGATGCCATCCGCGACCATTACCGCCCTCGTTTTGCAGGGGATGCCTCCCCAACCACCAAAGCAGCGTTGACCATAAGCCTGGCAGACCGCTTCGACAGCCTTGCAGGACTTTTTGGCGTGGGACTGGCGCCGAGCGGCACCAAGGACCCCTATGCCCAGCGCCGGGCAGCCATCGGGCTGGTGCAAGCGCTGATCGATTGGGATCTTGATTTTGATGTCAACCGCGGGCTCTTCATGGCTGCCACCGGGCTGGCCATGCTCGCTGGGGATGAAAGCCTGATCGCCTGCCGGGATTTCATCACCGGGCGGTTGCAGAGCATCCTGCTGGAGCAGGGGTACCGCTATGATGTGGTCGCCGCGGTGCTGGCCGAGCAGGGTAGTAACCCCGCCAAGGCGACACACGCGGTGAAGGAGCTGACAGAGTGGGTGAACCGCCCGGATTGGCAGCAGATCCTGCCCGCTTACGCGCGTTGTGTGCGCATCACTCGCGACCAATCCGAAACCTTCACGGTTGAGGAAGGGTCATTTGTGGAATCGGCGGAAAAGGACCTCTTTGCCGCGGTCAGGGCGATGGAAGCAGCGCCTCACGCAGCCGGCTCGGTGAATGACCTGTTCAGATCCTTTGAAAAGCAGATTCCTGCGATCAACACGTTCTTTGAAAAAGTGATGGTGATGGCTGATGATGCCAGTCTCCGTAAAAACCGCCTGGGACTGCTGCAACGGATCGCTGGTTTGGCGAAAGGTGTGGCAGACCTCAGCCAATTGGAAGGGTTCTAACCCAAATCAGCTTATCAAAATCACCGGTTTAATTCTGTCAGGGAGGAGATTATGAAAAGAATTTCATCTTGCCTGCTAGGCGCAGTTGCCGGAGATATCATCGGTTCTGCTTACGAATGGGATCCGGTGGATATGCTGGATTTCCCGCTTTTCGGACCGAAAACGAAATTCACCGATGATACCGTCCTGACCGTGGCCATAGCCGATCACTTTGTTACCGGTATGTCATACGCGGATGCCATCCACCGGCATGGGAACGATTACCCGCACCGCGGATATGGGGGCAATTTCTACCATTGGTTGCAATCTCCGGAGAAAATGCCCTACAACAGCTTTGGGAATGGCTCGGCGATGCGGGTCAGCCCGGTGGGCTGGGTTCATGACACTCTGGAAGAGACCCTGGCTGAAGCTGCCGCAAGCGCGGAAGTGACCCACAACCACCCCGAGGGGATCAAAGGCGCGCAGGCTGTGGCGATGGCAGTCTTCCTTGCGCGGAAGGGGAAAAGCAAAGCAGAGATCAAGTCTATGGTGGAAGGGAAAACCGGTTATGATCTGAACCGCACCCTGGCGGAGATCCGGCCGGGATACCAGTGGAGCGAGATCTGCCAGGATTCCGTACCCGAGGCGATCATTGCGTTCCTCGAATCCACTGATTTCGAAAGCGCCATCCGGGGTGCCATTTGGCTGCGGGGTGATGCCGATACGATGGCGGCTATCGCGGGGGGTATCGCCGAGGCGTTTTACGGGGGCGTACCGGAAGAGATTGCGCTGGAATTGCCGAAGTACCTAGATCCCAGGTTGCTGAGAATATTGACGAATTTCGGCGCGAAGTATATGGGAATTATGCGAGAGCTGGGAAACTAGTCCTTTTCCTGGCGCCCGAGAAACAAACCAAACCCAATCAAACCCAGGGCTGCGATCACCGCGATTATGATGATTGTCTGTTCGCTTCTTTGTACGTTTTCCACAGGTAGTGTTTCCGTAACCGTTGGGGTAGAGCCGGGCTCGTTGGTGGGCAACAATGGGGTGGAGGAGGGAGGGAGAGAGGTGGTGTTGCGGTTACCCCGGAACCCGGATCGCTCGCGGCGGGGATTACCAGCTGCTGGCCTTCGGAAAGATCCACCTTGTCCGTGGGCATGCCATTGGCACGCTGGATATCCAGGATGTGGGTGCCATAGGCGATTGCGATCGCCCAAAGCGTCTGCCCGTGCTTGACGAGGTGAACGATCCTGCCATCCGAGCCGGGAGTGGCTTTCGTTACCGGGAACATCACCTGCGAGATTGGGGCGGTGAGTGTTTGCCCCGGCAGGGCGGTGGCGCCGGGTTTATAGATGCGGTTGGAGGTATAGCCGGCGATGAAGATATAGTAGACATCCCCGTTGTATTCGGAGATCCCAACCCCGCAATGGGCGTACCAGTGGTTGTTGGCTCCGCGCATGTGGTCAGCATCCGACCAGACCACCATCAATTCCTCCAGGCTCAGCGGCCCTATAGCGAAGTTCTCGGTCAGCCAGGGGATATCCCCCTCGCCGTACCCTGCAGCGATGGCCCTCTCGCGCACTCCGCCGATGTGTCCGCTCATTCCATTAATTGCCATGATATCCGCAGTCTGCTGCGCAAGACCCGCCAGGATGGGGTCTACGATCAGAGAGCGCATATTCTGCCTGCGACGGATGGCATTGAAGGCATCAATGATCCCCTGGGCGGTGACCGGCGTTCCGGTGGGGATCGCGGATTCTGCACCCCCTTGTGGGGTGATGGTTGGGGTTTCATCCTGGGCGTACACAATGTTTCCTGAGATTGGGGAGAATACCAGGATCAGAAAAGATACCAGAAGCAAAGAGATTCGAAAAATCTCGGGGAAATATCGCTTTTGGGAAAAATGCATGGAAGGATTGATTCCTTGTGGACCCTATATTACAGTGTCCTGCATCGATTTGGGATCCTCTACCGGCTCGATGTGGGTAACTATCGAAGTGTTCGGGACAGATTTTTTTACCCTGGTTTCGATCTCATCCGCCACCTGGTGCCCGTGGGAGACTGTCCATTTGCCGGGAACAAGCACGTGCAGCGCGACATAATTGACCGCTGCGGCCTGGCGGGTGCGCAGGGCATGGTAGCGCAGCCCCTCCGGCTGGTATGAATCCAGGATGCCCTCGATCTTCTCCAGGTCCCCTGGTGGGATGGCAAGATCCATGAGGCCAAAGGTGGAGCGCTTGAGTAGTTTGATCCCGGTGAAGATAATGTTGGCAGCCACCAGGAGGGCGACCAGGGGGTCCAGGCGGAGGTAGCCGGTGACCTGGACGAGCGCGATCCCAACCAGCACGCCCACGGTCGTCCATACATCCGTGAGCAGATGGCGGGCATCCGCTTCCAGGGTGATCGAGTTGTACTGCTTGCCTGCTTTTAAGAGAACCAGGGCAACCCCCAGGTTTATGAGAGATGCGATCACTGAGATGATCAACCCGAGCCCGACCTGTTCGAGGGGTACAGGGTTGATCAGGCGGGGAATCGCGGTGACGATGATGGCAACCGCCGCCAGGAGGATCATCCCGCCTTCAAACCCGCTGGCGAAATACTCTGCTTTGGAAAACCCGAAATTAAATCTTTCATCCGCGGGGCGCTGGATCAGTTTGAGAGCGTATAAAGCCACAAAGGCGGCAGCGAGGTTGACAACGGATTCAAGTGCATCAGAGAGCAGCCCGACCGAGCCGGTTATCAAATAAGCACTAAACTTGAGGAGGATGGTTATCACCGCAGCTGCGATGGATAACCAGGCAAAACGGGTAAGGTTTGGGGAACCTTTTTGGGGATTTTTCATAGGGTATATTATAGTGGAGGATTCTAAAATAAATCTTCGGTGGTGGCATCCCCCGATATTGATATATAATCTTTTGAAACCCGGTTATAATAATTCTCATAAAATGAAACACAGTTTCACTCTGCGGAGCATCGCATGCCTCAATCCTACGACGTGATCATCATCGGCGGCGGGATCATCGGTTCCATGACCGCCCGCTACCTTTCACGCTACCAGCTTTCCATCCTGCTTATCGATCGTGAAACGGATATTTGCATGGGCGCCACGGCTGGTAACTCCGCCTTCGTGCACGCGGGCTACGATCCGGTGTCTGGCAGTTTGAAAGCGCTCACAAACGTGGAGGGTAACGCGCTCTACGAGCAGCTTTCCCGCGAACTGGGCTTCGATTTTGAACGCAATGGCGATTACGTGGTGGCTATCGGGCAGGATGAGGTTCCGGCGCTGGAGCGCTTGATGACGCAGGGCAAAAAGAACGGCGTGCCCGGGCTGGCGATGATCCCCGGGGAGGAACTTCTGCGCCGCGAACCGCTGATCAACCCCGAGGCATGCCTGGCCATGTGGGCGCCTTCGGGCGGCACCTGCGATCCGTTTGGTGCCAACATTGCCGCTTGCGAAAACGCCATCCAGAACGGCGTGCAGGTGATGCTCGAGACTGAGTTCCTGGATTTCATCCGGGAGGGCAGCCGCATCACGGGCATCCGCACCAACCGCGGGGATTTCGCCTGCCGCTGGGTGATCAATGCCGCCGGGCTTTTCGCCGACGACGTGATGCACAAGGCTGGGGTTCGCCCGGAATTTAAGATCCAGCCGCGGCGCGGGGAATATTACGTCCTGGATGAAGCCGAGATCAAGCTGAAACCCTGCTTCTTCCCCACGCCCTCAGCAGCCGGCAAGGGCATCCTGGTGGCGGGGACGGTGCACGGCAATGTGATCATCGGCCCCAATGCCGAAGTGATCGCAGACAAGGAGGACCGCGCTGTCACTGCGGCCGGCTTACAGGAGATCATCTGCGGCGCCAAGAAGCTGGTGCCCTCGCTCACCCTGCGGCCGGTCATATCTCTCTTTGCGGGCTTGCGCGCCTACGGCAACGCCCCCTGCGAGACCCCGGGGGTGGATTACGGGCACGATTTCATTATCGAAATTCCAAAGAATGTGCAGGGACTGGTTAACCTCGGCGGGATCGAATCACCGGGGCTGACCGCCGCGCCTGCCATCGCCCTGCGGATCATCGACCTGCTGAAGGATGCGGGTGAAAAGCTGGTGGAAAAACAGGATTGGAACCCCGTGAGGGAGCGGCGTCCGCGTTTTCGTCATCTTTCGATGCAGGAACGCGAGGAGCTGATCCGCAAGGATGAACGCTACGGGCGGGTCGTCTGCCGCTGCGAGACGGTGACCGAGGGCGAGATCGTAGCTGAGATCCACGCCCCGCTCCCGGCCCGCACCTACGATGCCATCAAGCGCCGCACCTGGCTGGGCACCGGGCGCTGCCTGGGCGGGTTCGACCTGCCGCGCGTGGTGGATATCCTCGCCCGCGAGCTGGAGATTTCCCCGCTGGAGGTCTCGAAAAAAGGACCCGGGTCGGAGTTTCTTTCCGGCACCACCAAACCCGGCATGTTCAGGGGGGAGGGCTGAGATGACGATCAAAGACCTCTACGATGTGGTGGTGATCGGCGCCGGTCCGGGCGGGTTGGCGGCTGCCATTTCTGCCAAACAGAATGGCGCGGGCGATGTGCTCATCATTGAGCGCGACCTGGAACCGGGCGGCATCCTGCTGCAGTGCATCCACAACGGCTTCGGGTTGGAGATCTTCAAACAGGACCTGCCCGGTCCGTCCTACGCCCAGAAGTTCATCAACGAGGCGCTCACCTCGGGGGTGGATCAGTTGCTGGATACGATGGTGCTGGATATAACCCCGGACCGGAAGATATTCACCGCCAGCCGCAAAGGTGGGATTCGCGAGATCCGCGCGAAGGCGCTGGTGCTGGCGATGGGCTGCCGCGAACGGACGCGCGCCCAGGTGCGCCTGCCCGGCACGCGTCCGGCGGGGGTCTATACCGCCGGCACCGCCCAGCGCTGGGTGAACGTGGAAGGCTACATGCCCGGCAAGCACTTCGTCATCCTCGGCTCGGGCGATATCGGCATGATCATGGCTCGCAGGCTGACCTTTGAGGGCGCGAAGGTGGAGCGCGTGCTTGAGGTGATGCCCTTCCTGACCGGGCTGACCCGCAATTACGTGCAGTGCCTGCTGGATTACGATATCGAGCTGCAGCTGCAGCACACCGTCAAGCGCATCATCGGCAACAAGCGGGTGGAGGCGATCGAAGCGGTGGCGGTGGACGAGAAATGGGAACCCATCCCGGGCAGCGAGGAGATCATCCCCTGCGACACGCTGCTGCTCTCGGTGGGCTTGATCCCCGAGAACGAGCTTTCGCGCAAGGCGGGGGTAACGCTCGACGGGCTCACCGCGGGGCCGATCGTGGATGACCGCTTCGAGACGAGTGTGCCGGGGGTCTTTGCCGCCGGGAACGTGGTGCACGTCTACGACCTGGTGGACTGGGTCACCCAGGCGGGGCTGGTCTCCGGAAAAGCCGCGGCACAATTTGCCCTTGCTCCCAAAGCCGGTACTGCGAAGAAGATCCCCATCCGCAGCGGAGAGAACGTCCACCACGTGGTGCCTCAGCACATCTGCGCCGAAAGCCTGAAGGACGCGGATATTAAATTGCAGCTGCGGGTAAAGCAGCCGGTGGAGGATCCGGTGTGGGTGGAGGTGCGCAAGGGCGCGAACCTGGTTGCCAGAAGGGCGGAGCGCTACGCCCGCCCGGGTGAGATGATTACCGTGACGCTGCCGGTGAAGGCCTATGATGAAGTTGCAAGCGCGGATGAACTAACCGTGGCGATCGTGAAACGGTAATGGAGAAAACAATGCCAGAGACTGATAAGGTGATCTGCATCACCTGCCCCAAGGGCTGCCGCTTGGATGTGAGCCGGGAAGGCGATACGATCCTAAAAGTGGATAACTGCGGCTGCAAACGCGGCGAGGAGTACGTGAAGGCCGAGCTGACCGACCCGCGCCGGATGGTGGCGACCACGGTGAAAATTCGCGGCGGCCTGCATCCGCTCCTGCCTGTCTACACTTCCAAACCCTTTCCCAAACCGCGCATCCGGGAGCTTCTTTCCGCGCTGCAGCAGGTGGAGTTGCAAACCCCGGTGGGGATGGGGGACGTGGTGGTGAAGGATGCCCTGGGAACCGGCATCGATATCCTGGCCAGCCGGGAGATGAAACCGGCTGCCTGATATACAATTAATCGATGAAACCTAATCAAGAGGTGCTGGATTGGCTGCTGGAGCGGGAGAACCCGGCGGTGCGGCTTACCGCGCTACGGGACCTGTGCGGTTTGGGGGAGGACGACCCTGAAGTGCAGGAAGCCCGCCAGGCGATGATGGCGGGGGAACAGGTGACAAAGATTTTCTCCAAACAAACACCCGGGGGATATTGGGGGAAGCCCGAAGATTTTTACGTTCGATCAAAATACAAAGGCACAGTCTGGAATGTGATCCTGCTGGCGGAGATGGGCGCCGATGGCAGCGACGAACGGATCAGGAAGGCTTGTGATTTTCTGCTGGATTGGTCGCAGGACGCGCAGAGCGGCGGTTTTGCCTTCTACGACAGCAAACGGGATGCCCGCCGCGAGCAGATCGGCCCCTGCCTGACCGGTAACCTGGTGTGGAGCATGCTGCGCTTTGGCATGGTGGATGATCCCCGGGTGTGGAAGGGGGTGGAGTGGATCGCCACATACCAGCGCGCGGATTGCGGAACCAAACCGCCCAAAGAGTGGCCGTACGCGAAGTATGAAGCCTGCTGGGGCGCGCACACCTGCATGATGGGGGTGGTGAAGGGGCTGAAAGCCCTGGCGGAGGTGCCGGCGGAAAAGCGCACCCCGCAGATCAATGCAAAGATCGCAGAGCTGGCGGAGTTCCTGCTGCAGCACCATCTATTCAAACGCAGCCGCAACCCGGAAGTGGTCGCCAAAGAACGCTGGACGCGGTTCGGTTTTCCGCGCTTCTGGGCGACGGACGCGCTGGAGATGCTGGGGGTCCTGGTGAAGCTTGGGTACCGCGACGAACGCATGCAGGACGCCATCGACCTGGTGCTAGCCAAACAGGGGGAGGACGGCCGCTGGAAGCAGGAGGATGATTATTACAACGGACGAATGCTGGTGCGGTTCGAGAAGAGAGGGAGAGCCAGCAAGTGGGTGACGGGGGAGGCGCTGGTGGCCTTGAAAGCAGAATGAATGGTACATCTTTGTAAGTTGAAACGATTAAAGGGCTTACATGAGTTTTCCTAAAATTTGAGGTCAATGAAACCGCTCCACTTGGATTATCTCGATATGACCGAAATTGTTTCCGAGGGATGGAGTTTCTATCGAAATCATCTACGGGATATTTAATAATCATCGCTGTCGTCGCGTTTCCAGTTTTAGTGATCCAATTGTTGCTTCGTAACTATCAGTTAATTTTGTCGGAAAATACTTTCAGCCCCCAATATATCTGGGTTGGGTTGATTTACTTGCTGTCAATCCTGTTAGGAATTCTATCTTTTTGCCCCTTGGTCAGTATCATGTATTTAGTTGAAAGAGGGATTCAAAATGAATATATTAATTGGATTGGGGCTATTCGTTTTGGGTTAACAAGAATTATCCCCTTGTATTTTTCATTCTTGGTACTTATCTTAATACTCACTTGTCTATACGTTTTGATAATAATTCCAGGAGTCATTTTCACAATATTCTGGTTTTTCTCACCGTATGTTATAAGTCTCCGGAAAACCTCAGGCAAAAAAGCATTTGATTACAGTATGAATATCGTCAAAGGGCAATGGTGGCGGATTCTGAGCAGTTGCGTTTTTCTACTGGTATTTCAATTATTATTTTTCGCTCCGTTAACCCTTGTCCAAATTATAGTGAACCTTCCATTGATATTAATCATTCTTATTCAAACTATTTCTCTGATAATTGGGTCATTTTTCTCTGTAATGACTACACTGTTCTTCCTGAATGTTGATTATGTTCATTCTTTAAGGATCGATGGAATAAACCCCTATAAGGTCCTTACCAATCCTTAGGGGACTTTAATTAATTGCGTTCGAAATAGACATGATATGGGGGTGCACGGCCGTACGTCCCTACAGAGTCGTAGGGCGGTCACCGTTTGCGTGACCGCCATCCATTTTCCAGCCTTTACCAGAAACGAATCAAAACCAGCGGGTATGTACCCGCCCAACAAATCAAAAAGGCGGACCAAAGGCCGCCTTGATAGTTATTTCATTTTCTCGTGTTTATGAGATTGCTCCCCTGCACTCCCTGGCACTTGCAGCCAGGGCAAGTGTGCTGCAGGTGAAAGTGTCAACCCCTTCGGGGTCTCGCAATGACCAAGCCTGGTTACTGGTGTATCGACCTTCCCAGCGCATCCTCGGCAGCTTCCTGGATGGCTTCACTCAGGGTCGGGTGGGCATGCACGTTGTGGGCGATCTCTTCGATGGTCAGCTCGTTGCGCCGCGCGAGGGTGAATTCGGGCAGCAGCTCGGAGACGGATTCACCGATCATGGCTCCGCCCAGGATCTCGCCGTATTTCGCGTCCACGATGACCTTCACAAAACCGCTGTAATTGCCCAGCCCCAGCGCTTTTCCGTTGGCCTGGAAGTTGAACTTGCCGGTTTTCACCGTGTAGCCTTTTTCCTTTGCCTGGGCCTCGGAGAGCCCGAAGGATCCCACTTGCGGTTCGCAGTAGGTGGCGCGCGGGATCAGGTTGATATCGAACGGTTCCGGGCTCATTCCGGCCATCTTTTCAGCGCAGATGATGCCCATGCTGGAGGCGACGTGCGCCAGCAGAAGCTTTCCGGTCACATCCCCGATGGCCCAGATGCCCGGCACGTTGGTGGCGCTGTAATCATCCACCTGGATGAAGCCGCGCTCGGTGAGCGTGACCCCGGCTTCCTTCAGCCCCAGGTCCTCGGTGTTGGGGCGGAAGCCGGTGGCCAGCAGAACCTGCTCCACCTCCACAGTCTTCACGCCTTCCGGCGTTTCGAGCGTCACCGCCACAGTTCCCTTGCCGGGTTTGACCGAGGTCACCTTGGAGCCGGTGAAGATCTGCATGCCCCGCTTCTTGAAGGCGCGGGTGAGTTCCGTGCTGATCTCTTCATCCTCCAGCGGAACGATGCGCGGAAGCATCTCCACCAGGGTGACGGCGGCTCCGTAGGAATTCCAGACAGTGGCGAATTCCACCCCCATCGCACCGGCGCCGATCACCAGCGCGGATTTGGGCAGGGTCTCCTGCAGGAGGGCTTCCCAAAAGGTGATCACCTGCTTACCGTCCACCGGGACCGTGGGCAGCGAGGCGAAGTGCGAACCGGTGGCCAGAACGATATCCTTTGCCTTGAGGGTTTCACTTTTGCCATCCGTGGTGGTAACAGCCACCGTGTTTTTTGAGCTTAGCTTTGCGGCACCCATGAAGACCGTGATATTGTTCTTCTTCATCAGGAAGCCAACGCCCTTCACCAGCCGGTCCGAAACCGTGCGGCTTCTCTTGACGGCTGCGGAATAATCCAGTTTGAGGTTATCGAAGGAGATCCCAAATTCCCTGGCGCGTTCGCGCAGGGTGTGGGCCAGGGCAGCATTGCTTAGCAGGGTTTTCGTGGGGATACAGCCCCAATTCAAGCAGACCCCTCCCAGGAACTGCTTTTCGACGATGGCAACCTTTTTCCCAAGCTGGGCGGCACGGATGGCGCAAACATAGCCGCCGGGACCAGCGCCGATGACGATGACATCAAATTCGTTCATGATTTACTCCAGTTTTAAATGAAGAATGTTACGCAGGAAATCAGCGGCGCACGATGGCGTCGGTCATGCGCGCCACGCGTACCATGGCCTGCACGTCGTGCACGCGGACGATATCCGCGCCGTGGGCGATGCCGATGGCGACGGTGGCGGCAGTGCCCTCCATGCGCTGGTTGGGCGGCAGGTCGAGGGTGTAGCCGATGAAGGACTTGCGCGAGGGACCGAGCAACACCGGGTACCCCAGGGCTTTGATCTCAGTCAGGCGGTCGATCAGCTCCAGGTTCTGGGCTACGGTCTTGCCGAAGCCGATGCCGGGATCGAGGATGATGCGGTCGTTCTCGATGCCTGCCTGGTGGGCGCGCTGAACGGCCTCCAGCAGCTCGGTCTTGACCTCGCCGATCAGGTCCTTATAGTCAGTACCCACATAGCGGTTGCCAAGGCGTTCGTTCAGCTCCACATTGGAGGGTTTGCTGCGGTTGTGCATCAGGATGACCGGCACGCCTTCGCGAGCTGCCAGCTTGCCCAATTTGGGATCCGCACGCAGCGCCCATCCATCATTGATCCAATCCGCGCCGGCACCCAGGGCTGCCTCAGCCACTTTGGATTTATAGGTATCAATGGAGATGAGCACATCCACATCCGCGCTGCGCAGGGCTTTGATCACCGGCAGGACGCGCGAAAGTTCATCCTCCTCGCTGACGGGGGTGGAACCGGGGCGGGTGCTCTCGCCACCGATATCCAGGATATCCGCGCCGCCATCCATGAATTTGTGAGCCTGTTCGATGGCGCACTGGGTCAGCTCGCCGCAGTTCATCAGGCCGTCGCCGGAAAAACTATCGGGCGTGACGTTCAGGATGCCCATGATGTACGTTCTGGAACCGAATGGTAGGGGTTTCATCTTTTCCTCAATATCAATGATGTCTAATGATGGTCAGGGACTATCCCGGTAGACGGGTACAATTTTACCCCACTGGCATCCACTTTATCCAGTAGGGTTTTTATGTTGATGTGCAAAACGGGGTGAACCCAGGCGGGAGCGATCTCGGCCAGGGGCACCAGAACGAAAGCGCGCTCCTGCATGCGTGGATGGGGGATGATAAGCTGGGGGGTATCCAGCACCAGGCTGCCGATGGATAGGATATCGATATCGATCAGGCGCGGACCGTAGCGGAAGGTGGGCTCGCGCCCCAACCCGGTCTCGATGTGCTGGATGAGCGCATGGATGGAGGGCGGGTCGAGGGGCGATGTGCCGGCGACCACCTGGTTGAGGAAGGCGGGTTGGTCGGCATAGCCCCAGGGCTCGGTCTCGTAAATGCTCGAAACCGCTGAGACTGAGATGATATCGGAGAGGGAAGCCAGGGCACTGGCGAGGTTCTGATCACGGTTGCCCAGGTTGGAGCCGGTGGAGAGGTAGATCATTCCCTGCCCGCTCACAGCCCCTCCAGGAGGGTAATCAGGGTTGGTTCACCTGCCGAAGTAGTATGAACCGCGCTCCGACCGCCTTGCTGGGAGGCTAAGATTGCAGCGGCAGCGTTCAACGCCCGCAGCAATCCGGTGGATCCCAACCATGTCACTCCATTCAGCCAGGCGGTTGGTGAGGGCGGGGTGTTTTCGGATAGCGGGGAATATCCGGACTTTTGGAGGAATGACTCTTGCTCACGGCTTCTGGCTCCCGGGACAGCTTGCGGAAAAAACCCGGTTTCCGCGATCAATACCGCCGGGATGCGATTGCGCACACCGAAGAAGGCGGGGGTTGCCAGGAGGGCGGCGTTCCAGCAACGGGTATCTTTTTCCAGAATCAACACCAATTCGTGTTTACCGGCGCGCAGCTCCAGGCAGAGCGCGGCGAGAAGGAAATGCACCTGTGAGGCTGCGCCTTTCCAGCGGAAGGGTTGGATCGGAAGGCTCCACTCCGAATCGGTTTTCACAGACCCGGGTTGGATGATATGCGCAGCAGTGATCCACTCCGGGCGGACGCTGGAATCCGCCAGAAAAAGATCCAGCCAGGTTTGCGGGGTCTCACGGGAGGATTTGGGGAGTGCTGAACCGGCAAGCCAGATCGCTTCGCTCATTATTTATTTTTCTTTAAACGCGCGGATAAGATCCGCGAGCAGCCCAAAGGCGGTTGTTTCGGGGCTGGGGTTCATCTCCAGGATGCCCAACCCGGGCAGAACATCGGTCTCGAATTTCACCATGGAACTGGTGCCCTCCACGGTGAAGAAGGGCGAGCTGGAATCGATCAGCTCTGGCTGGATGGAGGTGACCAGGCGGCCGTTTTCCTTCCAGGCGCGGCAGATGAGCTTCCAGCGCTCGCCCCGCGCTCGGGCGGCGTGCACCTCCTCCACCGAGAGGGAGCGGATGCCGGTGCGGGGGATATCCAGGGGGGTGATCTCCGCGCCTATCAGCACGTTGCAGAGCGCGGCCACCTTCACGGCAGCATCCCAGCCATCCAGGTCGGCGGTGGGATCGGTTTCAGCGATACCGATGGACTGGGCCTTTTTTATGGCTTCTTCCAGGGATTCACCCTGCTCGAGCAGACCCAGGATGTAATTGGTGCAGGAGTTGAGAATGCCGGTAAACCCGCGCAGCTCCGCCACCGGCAGGGTCTCCCGGAAGAGGGAAAAGATGGGGGCGCCATCCATGACCGAGGATTCAAAGAGAAAGCGCTTGCCTTTTTCTGAAGCCAGTTTGGAAAGCTCGCGGTGGGCGAAGACCACCGGTCCCTTGTTGGCCGTGATGGCATGCATCCCTCGCTTCAAGGCCGCGCGCAGATGCTCCGCGGCCGGTTCACCCGTCTGGTGGTTGACCGGGGAATTTTCCAGCAGGGCGTCCGCAGGGCAGGCTGTGATGAAATTCAGGGTTTCAGGATGGTCTATCCCGAAGAGGCTGCCGGAGAATCCCGATGACGCTTCTTTAAGTGCCTTCTCCAGGTCGATCCCGCCAGGATCGATCACTGTTCCATGCCTGCCGGTGGCGATACCGGTGACGGTAAATTCCAGATCGAATTCATCATTTAGAACTTTCCTCTTTCGCTGCAGAAGCCGGGCGAAAGCCTGCCCGACATTTCCAAAACCAACCAATGCGAGACGGTATTTTTTCATCGTTGAATCCTAGAGCGGTGGATAAGGGAAAGGGCGGTCTTTTCCGCGCGGGGGTGGGAAGACGCCTTCCGCAAGGAGCTGCTCTGCCCGCCGCCGGAGGGCATTTACCTCCCCGGGCATCAACCAATCCTGCAGGAGTCCATTTGAGGTGCCCACCGCTCCCAACATGGGTAGGAGATCCCGGATATTCTGCAGGAATTCCTGCGGGATGGGCTGGTCGATGAAATCCCAGATCACCGTACGCAGCTTATAATCGCGGTGAAAGCAGATGCCATGATCGATGGCCCACAGGTGACCTTCTTCGTCCCAGAGGATGTGGCTGCCCTTGCGGTCGGCGTTGTTGATCAACAGGTCGAAGCAGGCAACCACCTTGAGGGATTCCTTTTCGGCTTCGGTCAAACTGAAGTAATGTCGGTTGGCGTCGTGGGGGATGAAAAGCTGCAGCGAGCCCTTTCCAAAGGGACCCTTGCGGCGGTACACTGTGGGGGGGACGAGCTGCCAGCCCAGCGCCTGGCTGACCACCCAGGCAGCAACCTCGCGGCGGGATAAACTTGCGGCAGGGAAATCATAGAGCGGTCGCTCACCCCGCGAGGGTTTATAGATGACTGGCAGGGTGAGATCGGATGTGACGATATTGGCCAGGAAGGTGGAATTGGAACCCCGGACGAACTGCCCCTGCAGGTCGATCTCCCCCTCGGTAAGTGCGGCGAAGATCGATTCCTGGGTAGCAGCCGGAACGGGGAGGGAATCCATGGTTTGAAGCCGGTTATTTCTTGCTGTGCCCATTCTTTTTGGGACAGAGGTGACCCTCGGGATCCATCGGCTGACCGCAGGTGGGGCAGATCTTCAGGCCGCGTCCGGCCAGCTCCACGATCCATTCAGCCAGGGCTTGCAGCTGGGCGCGGGTGCACCAGAAACGCACAATACCCGTTTCCTCCGGGAGGCTATCCTCTGTGAGGATCTCGCGGCAGACCAGCCCGGCCAGATCCGGGTCGGGGTCATAGACCAGATCGATCTCCCCCACGCGGAAGAGGGGGTCCAGCGGTGGTGCCAGGCGGAAATCCTTCTCGTTCCATTCAACCGCGGCGGGCGGCAGATCAGGCCTTTCGGTGGAAAGCTCGTTGAAAAACTTTTGCACCCCCTGGGCCAGCACCTGGAGTTGGATCTTTTCCACCAGCAGGGTGGCTTTTTGGCTGTTTTTTTCGCCCTGCATGTAGAAGACCCGCTTGCCGGGCTTGCCGATTGCATCCGCTCGCAGCACATCGACGGGGTTCATTTCAAGTTCAATTCGGGGCATGGGTGAATTTCCTTTGTGCAAGTATAACAGGGAGGGGTGGGTGAAGTGTGGAATTGTTGATTGTTTGAAATGTTGATTGGTTGAGTGGTGAAGTGGAGAGGGGTTTTTTCGGGATTGGGTTATCAGGAAAGATGGCCGCCGGGATCCCAGGAGATCTGTTGAACTTTTCCATCTTCTCCCAACAGGAGGGGCAGAAGTTTCTCCAAATCAGAAGGGGAACCGCTGGTGATATAGCGAACCTCTGCCTGGAAATCAGCAAGCTGGGAGATGCCGAGCGTATCCAGAACGCGGCCAGTCTGGCGGGCGATGGCGGGGGCAGGGTCGATCACGTTCACCCTCTCACCGGCGATCTCACGGATGAGCGGGATGACAAAAGGATAGTGGGTGCAGCCGAGAACGATGGTATCAATATTTTGATCCAGCATGGGAAGGATGGCTTCCTTGAGGATGCGGCGGGATTCGACTCCTTCCAGATTGCCTTTCTCGATCTCGCCCACCAGTCCGGGGCAGGTGGATTGGATGAGAGTGACCTCCCTTGCAAAGCGTTCGACCACTGAGGAATATAACCTGCCCTGAAAGGTGGCCGGGGTGGCCAGCACACCCACCACGCCGGTGTGGGTCTGCTCCGCAGCGGGTTTGACCGCCGGCTCCATGCCCACGAAGCGGGTCTGCGGGAACTGGGCGCGCAATTCCTGCAGGGCTGCAGCCGAGGCGGTATTGCAAGCAACGACGATCATGGCGGAGCCGAGGTTGAGCAGGAATTCAGTGATGGCGGAGGAAAAAGCCCGCACTTCCTCCAGGCTGCGCGAGCCGTAGGGGACATGCGCCTGGTCGGCGAAATAGAAGACCGGCTGGGCGGGGAATTGGGCGCGGATGGCTTTCAGAACGGAAAGCCCTCCCACGCCGGAATCAAAAACTCCAATGGGTGGTGGATTAACCAGCCCGGTCATGGTATTTTCCTGCAGCCTCAACCAGGGCTTCGAAAAGTGCGGCCATTTCACCGCGATCGGTCAGGTGTTCCGGGTGCCACTGCACTCCAAGCCCGAAGGGATGCCAACGCAGCTCAACCCCTTCCACCAGGCCATCCGGCGCGCAGGCAGTGGGGATAAGCGCGGAGGCCACCCGGGAGATCCCCTGGTGATGGAGGCTGTTCACCGCCAGTTCGTTGGTTCCCGTGATGCACTCCAGCAGGGAATCGGGATCAATGTTGACGAAGTGGTGCTCCTCACGGAATTCTTTATGGCTGTGCTCGAGTGCGCCGGGGAGCTGATCGCTGATGTGGGTGTAGAGGCTGCCACCAAAGGCCACATTGATCACCTGGCATCCGCGACAGATGCCAAGGAAGGGCAACTTCATTTCACGCGCGCGCAACACCAACTCGATCTCGGTGGTATCCCGGCTTTCCGAGACGCCATAGACGCTCGGATGGGGAAGGCCGTTGAAGCAGGCAGGGTCGATATCTCCACCACCGGTGAGGAGGATGCCATCCAGCTGGGCGATGAGGGCAACCAGCTCCTCCAGCGGTAGATCGGCGGGGATCAGCTCGGGGAAGCCGCCCGCTAGCTTCACAGCGCGGGTATAGGCTTCCTTATCGTTGCGGGTTATGGGGGTAAGTTCTGCGGAGGTAACGCCAATGAGGGGTGCGGTCATAAAGACCATTCTAAATTAAAAAAGAAGCGGGTGCAACCTCGGTGGAAGCTGCACCCTAAAAACATAGGAGAGAGGAGATTATGAAAATTTCTGTTTGAGGCGCGCGCTCTTGCCGGTGCGGTCCCGCAGGAAGTAGAGGCGGGAGCGGCGGGTCTGGTTGTGGCGTTCGACCACCACCTTATCGATGCGCGGGGAGCGGAGCAGAAAGCTGCGTTCCACGCCCACACCGTTGGATGCCAGACGGCGGACGGTGAAGGTGGAGTTCTGACCGCGGCGATGCATAAAGAGGACAGTGCCTTTGAATTCCTGGATACGCTCGCGGGTGCCTTCTTTGATCTTGACGTGCACACTGACGGTATCACCGGTGCGCAGCTCGGGAATATTCGGGTTTACGGGGGCTTCAACAGACTTGATATCTACACTCATGGATACACCTTGCTTTTTTCTAAGATCAGCGCTTCTTAACGCGAGGGCGGATTATAACATGGGGTTTCGGGAGATGCAAGGAGAAATTCCCCAATTATTTTCCGTAGAGGCGCACGGCCGCGCACCTCAACGGTTCCGGGTAAAAACAAGAGATGATAGCAAATGAGATTGCTTCGTCAGGCGACGCCCTCCTCGCAATGACTAAATAAGGGCACCCTTTATTAACGAGCAAATTAATCAATACTGTATGCTAGAAATGCTATCGAGTCGGCCAAGCTGGTGGGTGGCAGTGATGTGGCGGATGGTGCCGGTGAGCCCGCGCATCACAAGGCTGTCGGTCTGGGCGATGCCGGCGGAATATTCGACACCTTTCAGAAGCTCGCCGCCGGTGATGCCGGTTGCGGCAAAAAAGACATCCTGCGACCCAACCAGGTCATTTAGCGTGAGCACTTTTTCAAAATCCACATTGGCCGCTCTCCCGCGGGATTCCTCCTCCGGGGTGCGCGCGTAGAGCTTGCCCTGGATGCTGCCGCCCATGCAGCGGAGCGCGGCGGCGGCGATCACCCCTTCCGGAGTGCCGCCAACCCCCATTAACACATCGATATGAGATTCCGGCCAGGCGGTCATGAGTGCCCCGGCCACATCGCCATCGTGGATCAAGCGGATACGCGCGCCGCAGGCACGCACCTCGCGCACCAGGGCTTCGTTTCTAGGCCGGTCGAGGATGACCACCGTGAGGTCATCCACCTTTTCACCTTTGGCGCGGGCAATCTTTTCCAGGTTATCGCACACCGGAGCTTGGATATCGATCACCCCAGCGGCGGCGGATCCGACCGCCAGCTTGTTCATATAGACAAATGGCCCGGGGTTGAACATGGTTCCGCGCGGGGCGAGGGCGACCACGGCAATGGTATTATCCAGCCCATTGGCCATTGGGCGGGTGCCGTCGATGGGGTCCACGGCGATATCCACCGCCGGGGCGTCGCCGGTGCCGAGCCGCTCGCCGTTGAAGAGCATGGGAGCTTCATCCTTTTCCCCCTCGCCTATAATGATTAATCCATCCATCTGGATGGAATTCATCACCAGGCGCATAGCATCCACGGCGGCTTTATCCGCAGCGTTCTTATCCCCTCGGCCGACGTAACGCCCGGCGGCAAGCGCAGCCGCCTCGGTGACACGTACGAGTTCAAGAGCCAGGTTGCGGGTGGGTTCAGTGGTCATGCGCCATCTCTTTCATGCACGAATTATGTCAGGATCAAGGTCAGGTAATACCCGAGGACGGCTGCCCATAGAAAGGCGTCGATGCGATCCAGAAAGCCGCCGTGTCCCGGGATAAGGTCACTTGAGTCTTTGATCCCAAAGGGACGTTTGAGCATGCTCTCGCCGAAATCCCCGAGCGGGGCAAGGATGGAAACCACGAGCCCCATCACAAACCCACCAATGATCGAAACAGCAGGGATAAATAGGTGGATACCCCAGGCGATAAACGTGGTGAGTAGCATGGAGACAACCACCCCGCCGATGTATCCCTCCCAGGATTTATTTGGGCTGACGCGGGTCATCATCTTGTGCTGGCCGATCTTGCGCCCAATGAGGAACGCGCCCATATCAGAGAACATGCTGGCCAGGAACGCCAGGGCGATCCACCAGAAACCATTCTCCAGGTTACGCAGCGAAACGAAATATCCCATCATCCAACCCAGGTAAACGATGCCAGCGAGTGAGATACCAAAATCGACCGCAGCAGTCTCCACCCCGCGCTGGTAGGTAAAGACGTGATATACCATGAGCACCATTATCAACAGAACCAGAACCAGGCTGCTGCCATCGAACCCAGAAATCTGCCGTGCCACCACCAGGGCGACACTGCCTGCGATGATCAAGATTGTGCCGGGCTGATATTTTCCGGATTTGAACAAACCAGCATATTCCCAGGCTGCCATACCTGTGAAGACCGCCACCAGGATGGTGGTCGTCCAGGACCCCAGCCAGACGGAGATTATTACGATCGGTAACAGAACGACGATGGTGAGGACCCGTTTAGCCATGGTAGCCGCTATCCTGGGGGTCGCAACACTGCCTGCCACCGAAGCGCCGGTTGCGCTGTCCGAATTCAAGAATGGCTTTGTGCAGCTCCTCTTTATCGAAATCCGGCCAGAGCACGGGGGTAAAGTACCACTCCGAGTATGCAGACTGCCAGATGAGGAAGTTGCTGCCGCGGATCTCCCCTGATGTACGGATGATCAGGTCGGGGTCGGGGGTACCAGCAGTGAAGAGTCGCTGGCAGATGTGATCCTCATTGACGTTCTCTGCCGGAATACCTTCGCGCATGAGCTGTTGGACAGCATACAGGATCTCATCTCTGCCGCCGTAGTTCCAGGCGATGGTGAACACAAGACGGTCGTTCTTGCGGGTGACTTCCACTGCCCGGGTAACCTTTTTCCGCAGGGCAGAAGGTAACTGTTCCAAGCGGCCAATGTGGCGCAGCTTCACACCCTGGGCATTCAATTCCTTTAACTCGCGATCGATCACCGAGCCGAGGATCTGGAGCAATCCCTGCACTTCATCCTTTGGGCGGGACCAATTCTCGGTTGAGAAAGCATATACTGTGAGGTACTTGACCTCGAAATCCACGCAACCCTTGATCACCCGGCGCAGATTCTCGGTTCCTGCACGGTGACCTTCGATGCGCGGAACGCCGTGATTCTCCGCCCACCTGCCGTTGCCATCCATGATGATGGCGATATGGTTGGGGATGATACCTGCGCTGGTTTGATCCACAGATTCAGGCATCAGTACCTAAACCTCCATGATCTCTTTTTCTTTTCGCTGCCCGATGGCGTCAATTTCCTCGATCTTTTTATCAGTAAGCTTTTGCAGCTCCTCTTCCCCGGTCTTGAGATCGTCCTCCGAGATCATCTTTTCGTGTTCAAAATCTTTGAGATCCTTGATCATGTCCCGGCGGACATTGCGCACAGCTATGCGGGATTCCTCCAGGCGGTGGTGGACCAACTTCACCAGTTCGCGTCGGCGCTCCTCGGTGAGCGGTGGAATGTTCAGGCGGATCACCTTCCCGTCATTGTTTGGGGTAAGCCCCAGCTCTGATGCCAGGATGGTTTTTTCAATGACCTTGAGGGTGGTAGGGTCGAAGGGACGAATGAGAAGCTGGCGCGGTTCCGGGGCGCTGATGGTGGCCAATTGTAGCATCGGGGTAGGCGCGCCATAATATTCCACTTGCAGTCGTTCCACCAGGGCTGGGCTGGCGTGCCCGGTGCGGATTCCGGATAGGTCGGTTTCCAATACCTGGATGGCACCATTCATTTTCGTTTCGGCTTCCTTCATGGTCTCTTTGATCACGGTTCTTCCTCCATTGGTGGGTTTTTCCCTGCCCGGAACGGGGGGATTGGCATGAAGTATGCTATATACTACATAGCAAGTTAAGCATACCAAAAAAAGAAAAAAAAAGCTATCAAAAGCAACTCGAACCATATTGACAATAGAATAAATGTTCTATATAATACAATTATGGTTCAAAATGGAGAGGAATATATGGATACTGGCATGCTCTGGTTCGATAACGACCCGCGCAAAGATCTTGTCACCAAGATTAACCTTGCGTCCGATTACTACTTTAAAAAATACGGGCGGAAACCGGACCTGTGTTTTGTGCACCCGAGCATGCTCTCGGCTGACTCGACCAATGCAATGGGAGTGGAAGTACGCTCCAACCGCATGGTTATGCCAAACCACTTCTGGATGGGCTTGCAATCCATCTGATCGATAATCCCAAATAATTGTGTCCTGCTGGTCCCGGGGATTTTCTGGTCTATCTCATCCTGAACAGGCTGCGGATCTTCGCAGTAATGGCAGTGAAAAACCGGGCGATTGGTCCCCGCTTGAAGCGGTCCACAAAATCACGCGAAGCCATCTCCAGGCTTATGGATGTGTTGTATTCCTCCTGGAGGTACCAGCGGTGCTCAATAATCCACAGATAAAGGTCGGATTCCGTGCGATCTGGAAACTGCCGCAGGATATTCTGGCGACGGATTATCTCCACCAGGGGCTTATAGACCGCATCGTACCAATCCACCACTGCTTCCTGTTCTGATACATATCCTTTAATCTTTTCACCCATATACCAGCGGTGTACCCGGATATGGTCAAGCAGGTTCGTGTACATGCCAGGAATGGTGAGCTGCACTTCTGCATCCGGGCGGTATTCCTTCAAGCGGGTTTTTTCCAGGAACTCGCCCTCCTCCTGTTTGAGGGCCAGCGTGTTCAGATCCAGGTCAGGTTCGATATCCACGGGGACATCCAGACGGATCACGTAGGCGTCGATATACGCCTGTCCTTTCAACCGGGCGACAGAAACCCGGTGGTTGCCATCTTTGACGAAGTATGCATCTCCGATCTGGTAGACTTCGATCGGCGGGAGAATGATATCCTGCAGATGGGCAGAATCCACGTTTTCCCAGCGGTCGCGGGTGTGGGTCTGGCGTGGAAGAAAGGCGCGATCGAAATCGTTATACCGGCTGACACTGCCGATGATAGCATCGAGAGGAACTTCGCGCATACCGGTATAGTGCTGACCTTTCACTGGCAATCGGGTGCGAACCTCATCGAAAGGCAATAATTCCACCTGGTTGCGTGTGACCCAACTTAAAACACTTCGCCAGGTGCTTTTCCGATGAGCAGAATCGAAATCAGATCGTGCCTCCTTGCGGAAGAAGTCGGAAGTTTGCCGATCCGGGGGTGTGCTCACAGTTTTTTCCCCTCCACTCGGTTCGCCAACTAAAAATTGATCTCCCTATACCCATAGACGTTGATAACCCGAGTGTGATGGAACAATGTTTCTCGAACCGTCCGGGTGTTATAGATATGGATATGTCCATGCAAATGGAAAGCCGGGTGGAAGGATTTAAGAACCCAACGAAAGGCTTTTAAACCCCGATGAGGTAAGTCGTCCTGGTCATGGATCTTCCAGGGGGGGGCGTGGGTCACGAAAATATCCAGGTAACGTCCGTATCGGAGTCGATTTATCAAAAGCCCGGGGATCAACCTGAAGGCTTTCAGCCACATATCCTCCTGGGAATACTGGTGGGGACCATAGTTATACACAAGGCAGCCCTCCAAACCTGCCAGAAGTACCCCTGTTTCATCATGACGGGTGCGCTGGTGCAGATTAATTGCTCCCCAGGGGATCTGGTTTTGCACCTCATCTCCTTTTCCCAAGGAATGGGTGTGGTTTCCAAACACGAAATACAGGGGGATTTCTAGGGTGTTGATGATGTATTCAAGATAATCAAAGGGCAGATCGCCGCAACTGATCGCCAGACGGGCATCCTTGAACCGCTCCCGGCAGGATTGGCTGAATATCAGCCCATTTTCTGCATCGCTCACCGCGAGGATTTTCATTATTAATCAACCAGATCGATCAAAAGGCGGGTTTTCCTTGATTGCCCACAGCAGACGCCACTGCCATCACCAGGTCCCCGGAGTCTGAAATGCTGACCGACCAGGCTTCCAGTCCGATCATTTCCGCGAAGACCTGCGCTTTCCCATAGAGGATTAGGATGGGTTCTCCCATGGCCCCATCCAAAGTTTCCACGTCCTGCCAGGAAATTGGACCAATGCCGGTACCGAGGGCTTTGGAAACGGCCTCCTTCACCGCAAAGCGGCCGGCGAGTTTTTCGTTCGAATCTTTACAAATACGCAATTCTTCAGGAGTGAATACCCGCTGCAGGAAGCGGTCACGAATACGCGGGTTCACTTCAGCCAGGCGATGGACTTCCACGAGGTCGATCCCAGTGCGGATGATCATTTCTTGCTCTTTTTCTTGATCAAGGGGGGACCTGAGCTGACCACGATCATTTTTTCCGGATGCAGGTAGGTGCGCGCAGTTTCCAGCACCTGTTCCACACTGACAGCGTTGACCAGGGAAGGGTACCTGCGGTAATAATCCAACCCCAGTTGGAAGCGCTCCAGGTTGATGAGCGCACCAGCGACACCGGCGTTGGATTCCATCGAGAGTGGCAGACGGCCGATATAGTTGGATTTGCTATCGGCCAGCTCTTCCTCCGTAACCGGTTCACCAATGAACCGATGCAACTCAGCGTAGATCAAGTCGATCGCCCGGTCGAGGTTCTTTGGGTTCACTCCGGCGGTCACCTCCCAGGTGCCAATCTCCACTCCGGCGTTCAGGCTTGTGGATGCATGATAAGCAAGCCCGGCTTGCTCGCGAACCACATCGCCAATGCGTCCCATCATACCGAATTGCCCCAGAACGCTGTTGCCCAGGGAAGCAGCGAAATAATCCGGCGATGCACGCCTGGGTCCCAGCACACCCATGATCAGGTCGGTCTGGGATTTTCCGGGCAGGGGAATATGTTCCTGTATCTTTTCCTCCAGCGATTTTACCGGCGTGATCGAGGGCAGGGTTTCCTGGTCCTGGTTTTGCCAATCCCCCAACGCAGTCTCTACAAGTTCAACCGCCTCCAGGTGGCTGATGGCTCCTACCAGCACAATGACCATCCCCCGGGGGCCATAATGTTTTTTGTGGAAATCTACCAGGTCTTGGGGTGAGATGGTCGAAACGGTTTCGGGGTATCCATCCTCGGGCCGGGCGAAAGGGTGATCGCGAAAGATCAATTCATCGAATTTTAGCGCAGCCATGGCAGAGGTATCCTGGGCGCGGATAGCCAGCCCGGTCATGAATTGCGCACGCAACCGCTCCACTTCCTGGGGTGGAAATACAGGTTTTCGAAGGCATTCCGATAGGGTAGCGAGGATCAGGGGAAGATCTTCGCACAGCGAGCGGCCACTAAATGCGCCAGTGAGGGTGCTGGCACTGAAACCGAGGCCGGCTCCTACGCTTTCCAGCCGGTCATAGATCTGATGGAAGGTATGATCCTGCGTTCCGCGCATGACCGACACGGCGGTGTAGTACGCCAGTCCGAGTTTTTCGTCGGTGTCAAAAATACTTCCAGCGTTAAAATACCCGCTGAGTACCACTGAAGGGCTGTTGAAATTGCTTCGGGAAAGAAGGGTGATCCCGTTGGGCAGCTCGGAACGCCCGATATCATCCGGTCCGGGAAGGGATTTGATATCGCCATTCTGTAAACCCCTCATTTCGCCCCCTTACCTTTACGTGGCAGGTAAGATCCGATCACGCGGGAACCGGGATCGAGGTAGATTGCAGCAAGTTTTTGGATATCAGCCGGCGTTGTCTTCTCCAGGTTGTCGAGGTAATTTTCGAACCAGTCATAGGTGGCGAACATTTCCGCGTATCCAAGCCAGAATGCCTGGTTGGTGATATTCTCGCTTCCGTACGCAAATAGTGCCCGGGCTTGTTTAATAGCGCGGTAAATATCCTCCTCCCTGACCTTGTGAGATTGCAGGTTTTCGATTTCGGTATCGATCACCGCCAGGATTTCTTCCAAAGTATGGTTTGGGTTGATCGTTGCTGTGATTTCATAAAGGTAGGGGTCAATGGTGGCTTGCAACCCTCCGGAAATCCCAGTGGCGAGTCCGGTATCCACAAGTTTCTGATAAAGGATGCTGGTTTTATTGGAAATACCACCTCCGCCGAACATATTCAGCGAACTTGGCCCACAGAGGAGGGAATCCAGCACGGAGAATGTGAAGAAGTCTGCAGAACTGGCGCGGGGAGCCCTGTAAGCGAGCAGAAGGTAGGTGGTCTCGCCGTGCCCTTTAATGGAAATACGGCGTTCCTCTCCGAGGTGCTGCTCCTCCTGCACATCCAAAGGAGGGATCTCGCCTGAAGGTATTGCGGAATAGAGATCTTCGATCCTGTGCAGCATTTCTGCAGCATCAAAATCGCCAGCCATGCAAAGCAGCGCGTTTGAGGGTGAATAGTTTTGGCGATAATGCCCGTAAAGGTCATCGCGGGTTATGGAACGAAGGTCGGCCAACTCGCCGATGATCTCGTTCCGGTAGGGGTGAGAATCGAAGGAAGCCGCCTGAACCGCTTCGCTAAGTTTGAAGAGCGGTTCATTTTCGCTGCCCTCGCGCTCAGAAATAATGACAGTACGCTCGGCTTCAACCTCCTCGGCACTGAAAAGACTGTTGTTCATCCGGTCCACCTCAAGACGCAATCCAAGCTCGATCTTATCTGCTGGCATGGTCTCAAAGTAGGTGGTCCAATCCAGGTAGGTGAAGGCGTTCCAAACCCCCCCTTCGCGGGAAATGGCTTTATCCAGCGTTGAAGCCGGGAATCCTGGCGTTCCCTTGAATTGCATATGTTCCACCCAATGGGAAAGCCCGGTCTTCCCGGGAACCTCATTCCGTGAGCCCACCCGGTACCAGACCCAGTGGCTGATTATCGGCGCTGTGTGGATCTCCTTGAGGTGGATGTTCAATCCATTGGCGAGTTTGTGTTTGTGAACAGTTGATGGTTCAGGCATGAATAGCGTTTTTCCATTCTCCGTTTGTTTGACGTGATTTATGCAAATTGTTCTGTTTTGCCGGACGCCACCTTGCATGGAATTCATGAATTGCAGTCCCATCCGTTGGGATTACACGATTGGCGGATCGCGGCAGAAAGATCAGAAGTTAAACTATAATCTGACCCAGATACGTATCCTATCAGAAATTATACATGGAGAGATGAGATGGAGCGAGCTGTTCAAAACTATGTGGCAGTTATCGGGGCAGGCCCGGCTGGATTATTTGGGGCATTTGAGCTCGCCAGCCAGGGTGCCGAGGTGGTGATCTTCAACCGGGATATCAAACCTGGAGGCCTGGCAGAATACGGCATCTACCCGACCAAATACCGGCTGCGCCAGGGGCTGCGGGCTCAATTTCGCACAATTCTCTCCATGCAAGGGATCGATTATTTCGGAAATATCACCATTGGCGATCATGCCGATATCAACCTCAAAGAAATCCAGGGATTGGGGTTTCACGCGGTGTTGGTCACCTCCGGGGCGCAGGGGATCAAATGGCTTGGCATCCCCGGGGAACGGGGAGGAGGAGTCCATCACGCCAAGGATATTGTCTATCACTACAACAACCTGCCACCATTTTCCACCCATACCTTCGATATCGGCGACCGGGTGGCGATCATCGGGATGGGAAATGTGATGGTGGATGTTGCCCGCTGGCTCATCGCCGAAAGGAATGTGAAAGAGGTGATCGCCATTGGCAGGCGTGGACCGAATGAGGCGAAATTCGATAAGAAAGAGTTCTCTGAAATTGTATCGTATATGGATATCTCAGATTACCATCATCAGGTGGACGGGCTATCAGGTCTAATGACCTCGCTGGGAGAGGATCCGGCAGATGCAAAGGAGATGGCTGAAGGCGCTAGGGAGCTGGCTGACCCGGCGCAGGGTGACGCCAGGTTTTCTATCGTGTTCCTGCGCTCTCCCAGGGAGGTGCTCCGGGATTCGGATGGCAAGGTGATGGGCTTGGTTTTGGAGGAAAACATACTTATCCGCGAGGATGGCGAGATACGAGCCAAAGGAACGGGAAAACAAACCAGACTGGCAGTGGATACAGTGATTCTTGCAATCGGAGACAAGGTGGATGAAGACTTGGGGCTACCGGTGGATGGAATTGAATACTTAAAAAACCTCGATCCGATGTATCCGGTGGACGGGCAATCCTTTGAGATGCTGGATCCCGCGACCGGAAAACCATTGGACGGCATTTTCCTGGCGGGCTGGTCCCGGACGGTGAGCAAGGGACAAGTGGGTATCGCCCACAAAGATGGTGTTAATGCTGCCCGCTCCGTGCTCCAGTACCTGGATTCTCGGAAGGACTGGCCTCAATGGACTTACGCGGGATTGAATGCAAGGCTTGCAGAAATGGATAAATTCGCGGTGCGCCCGTATGATTTGGTCAAGCTGGAACGAGCGGAGAATCGGGAGGCCGAAACCAAAGGGATCGCCGGAGTATAAATTCAGGACGAATGAGGAAATGCTGCGGGTGATGGGTTTCGCGTTTTAATCACCGGGAATGGTTTCTGTCCCTCGGTAGACCGGGGTTGGGATGAGCATGATCAGGCCGATCGCGATGATCAATTCTCCAACCAGCACTCCAATAGATTGCAGCGGTCCGAAATATGGGATGCCGGGCAGCAGGTGGCTTCCGAAGCCAAAGATGTCTGCCATGCCAGTAAAAACGCAGATCAGGTAGCCGGTTGCAACAAACCGGATGCCAAAATCGGCAATGATGCTGGGTTGGTCGTGGCGCCAGAGAGCCATCAGGCTGATATACCCACCCAGGCAAATGATCGCCAGCCCGATCTCGAAAACGGCAATTTGTACGAAACCGATCACAGGAGAGCGGTCGAGGGTGAAGATATCCGGCTTGGCACCAAGGACGAACAACCCAAGACCGATCATGGTTGTGATCAGCCCTATACGAATCCTACGCAAAGAATAGGGTTGCGGGATATTATCGGTGGCTTGCGCCTGTGGATCGGGGATTTTCCCAGAGTTTTTTTTATTCAAGACAGTGAATCTTCCAGAAATCGTTTCCAGTTATTCCCGAGTATAGCAGTAATATCCGCTTCCGAATATCCGTTTTTTTCCAGGATCGGGATAAGCTTTTGCAGATCAGCTATGGAATCCAATCCTTCAGGGGAGGATTGCAGCCCGAAACCGCCATCAAAATCAGTGCCGATGCCCACATGTCGGGTATTCCCGGCCAACTGGCAGATATGATCGATCTGGCTGAAGACAGTTTCCAATGATGCCGCGCTGCGAGGATAGCCGGATTTCCAATCCGAAACGAGCATTGGGATCATGGGCAGGATTCCGACCACTCCCTGTCTCTCGATCAACAGTCGGATGGTCTCGTCTGTTAGGTGGCGCGGGCTGGTGGAACCGCGAATGAGCGCTAGCGCATTGGCATGGCTGGCTGCAACAGGACCGGGATAATAATCCAGTGCCTGAATGGCGGATTCGGGGGACATGTGCGAAATATCCAGGATCATTCTCGAGCATCGCCATGCGGTCTAGCAGACGAAATCCCTCGGAGGTGAACCTGCCTGGCTCCCGTGTTCCCCCGCACCAGCGTGTTCCCGCCCAGACCGGACCTACCATACGTACGCCTACCTGCCACCACTCCTCGATCTCCGCTGGATCTTTCAACCCTTCTGCACCTTCCATCAGAATCAGTAAACCGACTGGGTGGGTGATGGTGGGGTAGTCTGCAGGCGATTGTTCCCAGGATTTCAGGACTTCTCCAAGCGAGGATCGATCCATGACCAGGCGAAACATATCCGGCGAGTCATCAGTCAGCTTACGGTAGGCATCCACCTGGCGGTTGCAGACAATCCGGGCGCCAGATGGGTTGGTGAATGTGGTCTCATTCCAACCAGCGAGGCGGTATTTTTCATGGGCGGAGAATATGGTTGCGAACACCAATGCGACCTGCCCTCGCTGGTAATCCTCCCAGCCCAGCATGGTGTCCCCGTTGAAGCCAGGTGTGGGCGTGCCTGCTTCCAGGGAGCGGGTTTCGGCGGCGGAACGGCGGTAATCTCGGTCGAAGGTGATGATATTTGTGGCGAGGTCTTCGTGGCTATCGATGATGATGGTCATGTAAAAAGAAAGCGCACCTGGAAAGGTGCGCAAACCTTTTTTGAGTGTATTATTCTTTTTCAGGTTCAGCAGATTCGGGTTCCACGGATTCCGTTTCAGTTACGGTGGTTTCAGCAGATTCGAGTTCTACGGATTCCGTTTCAGTTACGGTGGTTTCAGTGGACTCAGTTTCCACAGGTTCTGTTTCGGCTTGGGTGGATTCACCAGTTTCTGCTTCGACCGGGGCTTCAGCATCTTCCTGCAGGGAATCGTTAAGGGTTTGCCAGTCCATATCCGCGTAGGCCATGGAGTCCACTTTGCGTAGGCTGAGCCCGATACGGTGGTTGGCAGGGTCGATCTTGATGACCCGAAGGGTAAGCGCATCCCCTTCGTGCAGAACCTCGCGAGGGTGATCGATGCGTTTTTCGCTGATCTCAGAAATATGGATCAGACCCTCAATATCATCATCCAGGCGAGCGAATGCCCCAAATTTGGTCAATTGAGTGATCTTGCCTTCCACAAGTTGACCGACCTTGTATTTCGCGGCTTTATCCGACCAGGGGTCATCCTGAAGCTGGCGGATGGAGAGTCCAATGCGTTTTTTCGCACGATCGATGGTGATGACTTTTACTTTGACTTCCTGACCGACTTTAAGAACTTCACTGGGGTTCTGAATATGCTCCCAGGAGATCTCGGAAAGATGCACCAGCCCATCGGCACCATTAATATTGACGAACGCGCCAAAATCCGCCAGGCTTGTAACCCGGCCAGTGTAGGCTTCGCCTTCCACCAATCCGTCGATCACGCGGGATTTGACAGAATCGTGGGTTTCGGTGCTGGCGGCGCGTTCGGAGAGGATAAGGCGGTGGCGTTCGCGGTCGATCTCTATCAGACAGACATCGATCTCCTGACCGATCATCTTACCCCAGCGCTGTTCGGGGGTATCGCCGGTGGAGCCTGCACGGCGGGTGAGGCTTATCTGGGATGCGGGAACAAAGCCTCGAAGCCCGGCGACGGGAACGATCAACCCACCCTTGTTGTAGCCGATGATCGAGGAATGGATCGGTTTTTTGGATGCGAGGAGCTCTTCGGCTTCCTGCCAGCCAACTTCCTCGCGGGCGCGGACGTAGGAAAGCACAGTGGTGGCACTACCTTCATCGTGGCTGATGACGTAGACGGGGATCTCCTGGCCGACATTGAGGGCAGCTAGCTCTTCGGCGGGAATGGAATCGAACTCACGGCCGCTTATCACGCCTTCGGATTTGCCGCCAATCCCTACAAGGACTTGCCCGGGGGTGATGCTGGCGATCATACCCTGCTTGATCTCGCCTGCTTTGGGGAAATCGATCTCCAGACCTTCCTGCTCCAGCAAGGATGCCATATTGTTCTGGCTGTCATTCAGATTGTTTTCAGGCACGTTGCCTGAAATTTCGATGTTATCCATAAATGCAATTATCTCCAGGAAGGTTTGATGACCAATTATATCTATAAAGAGAGGTATTGACAAGCAAAGTAGTTTTTTCGAACCTTCCGGGGTGGATCCGGTTTATTTAACGCGCCAGGATCCCCAGGTAGCGCTCAGCTAGTTCATAAATGACCAAGTCAGGTTTCTCGGTATCGATTAGTTTCTCGTCAAAGTCGAAAGACCAGCGGTAGACCGCGTGGTTGAAATTTTCAGCAAAAAAGGGAAGCAGACCCATAAAGAATGAATCCCGAAATACAACAGCATTGGGAAGATCGGCGTTTCCCGTTTCGGAGATAATGGTCAAAGGATCCTCCCCCTGCCGGATCTGAGCCCTACGTTCTCGTATTGGACGGAAAACCACCGATTCCTCGGAGAATGGCCTTTCAAGGGGTACAAGGCGCGAGAGATCACCAGTTATCGGTTGAACCTCCATATTGAAATCGCTCTCACGCCAGATATCAAAGATGGAAAGTGTTTTTTCAGGTCGGAGATCACCACATTGTAAGCAAGGAACGCACCAGTATCATTCCAGTGGGTATCTGTGCGAAAAAAAAGCTGACTTGTGGGTTTGGCGTCCAACAAAGGTTCGCGCAAGTCGATCACATCCATTCCGGCAGTACGTAATGCCTGAAAGGCTTGATCCATACGACAAGTGTTGCCGGAAACGCGAATATCGGCTGGCAAAAATTCGGGATAGATGCTCTCTTTGTTCGGAGAAATTAGCAGCAGAAAATTCGCCCCTTTTCGAAGGCTAATTTCCCGCATTAATTCAACCTTATTTACCAGGATAGCCAACTCTTCCTGCGTAAATGGCCGATTACACTGGTAATAACTAAGGTTGTTCTCGTCCGTCAAGTAAAGCCAACCCTGATCACCGACCAGAACATCATGGAAGACTATATTGCCCATTCGGGCAAGTATTTCATTGGTCCAGGTCACCCCTCGATCCCGAAGAAAAAAGTGGGTTGCGAAATAATTCTGGTACTCTCCTGGCAACCTTAAAAGTGACCAATAAACCTGCAGCAAAGGGCGGGAGGTAAGAAATTTCCCTGGCTGAGCCGCAAAATCGGAAGGTGGTGGTAACTTGGTGAAGGCGGGTATTGATAACAGAATGAAAAAACAAATAATAAAGATCAGGTTCCAAATCCGGAAAAAAGAAGGGGAAGAGTTATATTCTCTCATCTTTGTTTTCTAGAACCTGCCGTAAATATATGGTTGAAATGTGGAATTGGAAATCACAAGCATAGAAAGGACAAGGAGGAGAACCAAACCTAAATCGACAAGGATGCTGATTGTCCTTTCGCTATGCGGCCAACGTCGCCGCAACCCTTGATCAATCCGGGGAATCAGGGGAGTGGATAAAATCACACCAATCAGAAAAGCCAGCCAGGTTTGCGGTTGAATTGGGGCGAGATTGTCAAACGGGATGAACTGAGATGTTCCCTGCAGACCGACCATCGACCTGAAATACTGAAGGGTGAAAGCAGGACTGGGGGAGACAAATATCAGCCAACTAATTAGGATGACGAGAAGTGAATAAAGATGTTGGATGAAAGGATGTTGTTGTTTCAGCACCTTTGACCATCCTGCTGTTTCAATGCTGATGATGATCCCCTGGAAAAACCCCCACAATAGAAAGTTCACCGTCACGCCATGCCATAAACCGGTGAGAAGAAAAACCACCAGAATATTCGCGGATTGAAAAACTCCGCTACGCCCTTGCCGCCGTCTCTCCAGGGGGTAAAAAACATAATCACGGAACCAACTCGAAAGAGTCATGTGCCAGCGGCGCCAGAATTCTGTGAGGCTGCGGGAGATGTAAGGGTAATCGAAATTCTCTGCAAACCTGAATCCGAGCATCTGGCCGATTCCAAGCGCCATATCGGTGTACCCTGAAAAATCAAAATAGATCCTCAGCGAAAATGATATCAATGAGAGCCAGGCAAGGGGAGTGCTGATCGAACCGGAGGTGAGGCCAAAGACCCCCAAGTCGATGGCTGCAAGCTGATCAGCGATGAGCGTCTTTTTTGCCAGCCCGCGGATGAAACGCCGCGCACCGTTTGCCAGCCTCTCCTCGGGTATCGAACGGTAATGAAGTTGTGCATCCACTTGGGAAAATTTCATGATCGGACCTGCGATCAAACGGGGGAACATAAGCAAATAAAGACCAAAGTGAAGCAGGTTTCTTTCCGCCCGAATAGTTTGTTTGTAAATATCCAGTTGATAGGAAAGTATCTGGAATGTGAAGATCGAGAGACCGATTGGAATCATTAAATATTTCGAGATCAAAGAAATCTGGCTTGATGTCAACGGAAAACCGGGGATTGATATAAGTAAAGGAGGACCAAATTCAGGAAAATATGCCCCTAGAACCTTAAAACTAATTAGGATGAAAATATTGGTTGCGAGTATGAACGCTAGTAATGGTCCTGTTTTGTTATTCTCATTTATTCTCTTTTCCAGTTGTAAACCAAGGATGTAATTGAAGAGTGCCAGGATGAGCAGAAGCGGGAAATAGATGGGATCACATAAAACCAAAAAAATCATGCTGGCGATCAATAAGAAACTGTTCCGCATCCTTTTTCCAACCGCCAGGTGGATTAACAGGACCAGGGGCAAGAAAAGGAATAGGAACAGCGGGGAATTCAGGTTCATCAAATGGTGGTCTAGTGCCTGTGGCGCTTGCGCTTTTTCTCACTACTCTCCCTTTGAGATAGTGCTTCACGGGTGGGTTGCATTGTCTGCGCTTGCACTTCCGGTTGAGGGGAGGGTGCAGGAAGATTCTTCTCCCGCGTCTCAGCAGTTGTTGAAGCCCGACGCGGTTGAAGCAGGAACATCCGGCTGATCACTGCCAGGCGAATGTCGGTTAGCAGGTTCTGGAAAAGCTCGGTGGCCTTGCTTTTATAGGTCACCAGCGGATCTTTTTGGGCATAGGCTTCCAGTCCAATGGAAACTCGCAGTGCCTCCACGCGGGTGAGGTAATCGATCCACAGTTCCGAAATGGCTCCCAGTAATACCTGGCGGTAGATCTCGTTTTGGGTCTTTGCTCCGAAGAGGGGAACTAACTCATTTTTAATCTCGTCCGGCAGGGAGAAGATAATCATCTGATTATATGGAGCGAGGTCGCTGGTGAACCGGCTGGCAAGAGAAGTTTGTATCTGTGGGTCCTGATTGGCAAGCAGGGATTGCATTTGCCCCTGGCGATCCAATTCCATGCGACCCCACAAACCGCGTAGGTTTTCCTGGATGCCTTCCAGATGCTCCAGGATCTCATCGGCCACGATCTCCGGTTGCAAGCCGCCCAACAGCCGGGCAGCCATGTAGAAATAATTGAGCAGGGTGACGCGGCGGACCAGGCGGCGTTTGGTGCGCGGATCAATTTCCAGGCGGGAGCCCTGGGTGGTGGCCAACAGTAACCTGAGGAGCGCATTCTTGTTGAAGCCTTCCTTTTCCGCGCGATCAACGTTGGCGGAGATAGTCTGGGCAACAATGCCGCCATCACCTGCAAGACGCTGAATACGTTTATCGAAAATTACCTCAACCTGAGAGAGGAGGTCTGTGGAAATGGCACCCCATGAGCCTGCCTGGTTGTCGTTCACCCGCAAGGTGAGAGTATCACCAAGGCGCCGTTCGAAGGTGAGCAACATGCGGTTGTAGTTCACGGCAACCAGGTTGCCCTGGATCTGAGCAACGAGGTCTTCCTTTATATCCTCAGAACCCTCTGGGAGACGACGTAAGGAATCACCAGAAAGGCGTAGTGGAATGTGCACAAGGCTGCTCAGTTCTTCAAGCAGCTCCTGCGGGCGGCGTTGCGGTTCACCTTCCTCTTGCATCCCAATTCCCTCGAACCAGGTGTCGAGAGTATCCAGCCGGTCGCGAAGGGCTTCATCAAGGGCATCACCGGTACGATCCAGGATCTCGCGAGCACTGCGGAGGATGTGTTCCTTTTCCGCCTCCAATGCCTGGCGGGCAGTTTCGAAAACAAGGTTGGAAACCGAGTTACGGGTACGGGGCGTTTTCTCCAGTTTGGCATCCAGGTCATCCACCACCAGTTTCATCGGGAAGGAAGGGGTGATCACTCCCTCTGGGTCAAACACCATGGTGGGCTGGATCTCTTCCAGGTAAGCCAGCAATTTCCATGGACCCTCTTCGTCTTTGAGCCCCTCCGGAATACGCCGTTCAAGCTCGGTGTGGAGCATCTCCAGTACGTCCTCCTGGAGATCAGCTTTGCTGAAAACCTGGTCCCTTTCGCCGTAGATGATCTTGCGCTGCTTGTTGAGCACATCGTCATATTCAAGGAGGTGTTTGCGAATATCGAAGTTGTTGCCTTCCACCCTTTCCTGAGCCTGTTCGACGATCCTTCCGAGCATACCGCTCTCAATGGGCAGGGAGACATCCAGGTTGAACACGCGCATAAGATTTTCCGCCTGGTTGCCGCCAAAGAGGCGCATCAGTTCATCTTCAAGAGAGAGGTAAAAGCGCGAGGAACCGGGGTCACCCTGGCGGGCAGCACGGCCGCGCAGCTGGTTATCTATACGGCGTGCCTCGTGGCGTTCAGAACCGATGACGTGCAGCCCTCCCAATTGGCGCACACGGATTGCGTCATCCAGGAATTTGAAAAATTCATCCGCTGCGGTTTCATAAATTCCGTAATCCTCGCGGGGGACCCGCTCCAGGGCTGTTCTCATCTGTGGAAGGGTCATGTCGTATGGATCAATACCAGCTTTATTCAGTACACGGACAACATCTGCATAGATATCATCTTGAAGCTCGCCTCCAAGCTTGATATCCACACCACGGCCGGCCATGTTGGTGGCGATGGTCACCGCGCCGAATGTGCCTGCCCTGGCGATGATCAAAGCTTCCTCATCGTGTTTTCGGGCGTTGAGCACCTGATGGGGGATACCACCCTGCAGGGCGGAGAGCAGGCGGGGGGCGAGATCAGGGTCGAGGTTGAGATTATTCAGAAGGACTTCGATATTCGCAGGATCATCCGGATTGAAGGCAATCTGACCCAGACTCCGTCCAACCTGGCGCATTTCCCCAATATTAAGCTCATTGATGGGTATATTGACGAACTCAAGTTCGGAAATGGCGCGTTCACCGCCATGATCGGGATGGGTTTTCAACCAGGCTTCGCGGAGCAGAACCGTCTGTGCCAGGCGGCGGATGGGTTCTGCGGAGAGGCGGCCTGAAAGGATCTCGGAATGTTCGACCGAAGTAGTACCCACCAACTGCGGGCGGCCGAGTGTATAGTAACGCAGGATTTCCAGGCAGATGGCTCGCAGTTTAGCTTCGGCAGTGCGGTAAACGACATCCGGGAAATCCTTGCGTTTCCAATATAGGGGTGCACGGTTTGGATCCTCCCTGCGCGTATAGTATTTATATTTATAACCCTCAGCATCCCGTTCCTCAATCTCAAGTAGTTCCGCGTTGGTCAGCGCGGCTGTGAATTCCAGGTTGGTTGGGATGGGCAGAACCTCCAGCTTATAGATCTTGTGAAATTCCTCAGCCTCGGTGAGGGCGGTACCAGTCATGCCAGCAAGTTTCTCGTACATGCGGAAGTAATTCTGCAGAGTGATTGTGGCGTAGGTGATATTTTCCGGTTCCACCTTGACGCCTTCTTTGGCTTCCACGGCCTGGTGGAGCCCTTCGGACCAGCGCCTGCCAGGCATGAGCCGCCCGGTAAATTCATCCACGATGACAACCTTACCTGCCTGAACGAGGTAATCCTTATTGCGGCGGAAAAGGAACTGCGCGCGCAAGCCCTGTTCGAGGTAACCCAGGGTACGTGCTTGTTCGGGGGTGATATCCTCCGGCCGCTCGGGGTCGCGCAGGGGCATGGCGAGGATCTCTTCCACATGGGCTTCACCGATCTCGGTCAGGTTGACGGTGCGATCTTTTTCGTTGACCTCGTAATCCTCAGGCCTTAGCTGACGCACAACCTGGGCCATGCGGACATACCATTCGGCTTCATCCTGGGCAGGTCCTGAGATGATGAGTGGGGTGCGGGCTTCGTCGATGAGAATGTTATCCACCTCATCCACAATCGCGAAGAAGTGACCACGCTGTACGCGGTCTTCCAGGCTCATTGTAAGGTTATCGCGCAGGTAATCGAAGCCAAACTCGGCATTCGTTCCATAAATAATATCCGCCCTGTAGGCTTCGGCGCGGTTCACCATGCGCAGTTGGTGTTGATCTTCGTGGGGTGATACCTTATTGATATCGACCAGAAAAGCCTTGGTGCCGTTCTCGGTGCGGGCAGCCATCTGTAAAACACCAACGGTGAGCCCCAGGGCTGCATAAATTGGCGCCATCCAGCGGGCGTCTCGGCGGGCGAGGTAATCGTTGACCGTGACAAGATGCACCCCGCGCCTAGTGATGGAGTTCAGGTAGAGTGGAAGAGTGGCAACCAGGGTTTTACCTTCCCCGGTACGCATTTCGGCGATCTTCCCCGAGTGCAGGGTCATGCCGCCCACCATCTGCACATCATAATGGCGCAGGCCGATGGTGCGTTTTCCGGCTTCGCGCACAGCGGCAAAGGCTTCGGGAAGGAGGTCATCCAGGGTCTCACCGGATGCCAATCGTTCGCGGAACTCGGTGGTTTTTGTAAGCAACTGTTCATCCGAAAGCGCTTCAAACGAAGGCTCAAGATCATTGATCTTCGTGACAGTTTCGGATAATTTCTGGACTTCGCGTTTGTGGGGGTCGCCGCCCAGAACCTGGACGAATTTATTGAGCATAACGGTTTCCTCTGGGCGGAAATTATACCCGAGGGCTGGAGGGAGAAATTAAGGGCAAGATGAGATATGCAGAGATTGAACCGTTGAAAAGATAGTCAGTCGATCGAGCGACAACAACATTTCACCGCTGGTAAACATACACGCGCCAGCCACCCCAATAAGGGGAACCATCCGCATAGGAGCATTTTCCAGCAGTGATAGGTCCGATCACCTCTCCCGCATCCCCTGCCTGGAGGGAATATTCCACATCCTCCTGCATGCGGAAATCCGAATAACCCCGGTTGATCTCGGGATACATCCCGGTAAAGAAGGAGTCGCTGCCATCCGCCCAGGTGACGATGATCTTCACTCCTACCACACCTTTACTGCTGGCATCGCTGACAAAAACACGCATCAAGAGCGGTTCTTCGGGGTCGCAGACCTGCTCCATGGTCTTGAGGGAGAACGGAGCACCCAGGGTTGGCTCGGGGGTGCTGGTGGGAGGGGGGGTGAAGGTGATTAATGGTGTAGAGCTTGGTTTGATGATCGCAAGTTGCGTGGCGGTGCCAGCGCTAATTGCGTATGTAGCTGTTTGCGTTTCTCGAAAGCCGGGGATCCCGGCGGTGACGGTAGCCGCTGCAGCAGTCTGGAGGAAGTCGATCCCGCGGGCGGAGATGGCGGAGGAGAGTAGGGCAATGGCGCGCACTTCCTGGAAGGGCTGCCCGCCAACCTGGTAACGCTGAGCCTGCTCGGCGAGCGCGGCGGAAGGGTCAACATCCCCCAACAACTCCAAGCGGGAGAGTGCCCGACCCAAGTCGCCATTGGATGCATACGCCAGGGCGATCAATGTCCTATAGCGGTCGCGCTCAGCCAGGGTGAGGCTGGCGGGGGAAGTGCCTGAATAATCCACCGGGGCGATCAGCCAGGTGTACACTAGGGCAATGGTCAACCCGAGCAGCAAGCCGGTGATGAGGTACCAGGGAAAGCGGCGCTTACTCACCGGTTTACCACCGTGGGGACAGTCTGCCAGGAGAGCATGGCGGAAGCCAGGTCGGCGAGCAGAGTGATATCAGTGTTGTTATAGCCGTTCTCCTGGGCGGTAAGGATGGCTTCCTGGACCGGGCGGAGCGGATCATGCGGATCGAGCGCCAGCAGGCGAACCGCTGCGGAGGCTGGGTCCTTTTCCACCCGGAAGACTTCGGCGGTCATCAGGACATAATCGGTTTTATAGTCCGCGCGGAGCTGTGGGAGGGTCGTCTGAGCGGGCAGGGTGGGGTTTCCCCACCAGCCATAAATCAGACCCGCGGTGAGGCCGATGAGGATGCATATGATGAACCAGAAAACCCGGGTTTGGCGCATATTATTGTTCACCGAGCATGGGTATCTGGATTTTGTTTCGTTTCGCTGCCTGCATGGCTTCAGGATATCCGGCATCCGCATGACGGACGATGCCCATCCCGGGGTCGGCGGTTAGCACGCGCTCAAGCCGGCGGGCAGCCTCGGGTGTCCCATCGGCGACGATCACCATGCCGGCATGCTGCGAATAGCCAATGCCCACCCCACCCCCATGGTGGAAGCTGACCCAGGTGGCACCGCCAGCGGTGTTGACCAGTGCATTGAGGATAGGCCAATCGCTGACTGCATCCGTGCCATCTAGCATCGCTTCCGTCTCGCGGTTGGGACTGGCTACCGAGCCGGAGTCCAGGTGATCGCGTCCGATGACGATGGGTGCTTTCAGTATCCCACTGGCGACCATCTCGTTGAATTTCAGGCCTGCCCGGGCACGATCACCATACCCCAACCAACAGATACGTGCAGGTAGCCCCTGGAAAGGGACCTTCTCCCTGGCCATCTTCAGCCAGCGCTGCAGGTGGGCATCCTCAGGAAAAAGCTCGGCGATTGCAGCATCGGTACGGTAGATGTCCTCCGGGTCGCCGGAAAGTGCCACCCAGCGGAAAGGACCCTTGCCCTCGCAGAAAAGCGGACGGATATAGGCAGGGACGAAGCCTGGGAATTCGAAAGCATCCTGCACACCGCCATCGTAGGCGCGCTGGCGGATATTATTGCCGTAATCGAAAACCTCGGCACCTTGTTTTTTGAATTCCAGCATGGCTCGAACGTGGGCGGACATGGAATCCACGCTTTTATTGGAATACTCCGCGGGATCCGACCTGCGCAGAGCGGCTGCCTGGTCGAGATCGAGTCCGGCGGGGATATACATGGAGATATCATGGGCGGGGGTCTGGTCGGTGACAACATCGGGGATAACTCCGCGCAGGACCAGCTCTGGGTAGATCTCGGCGGCGTTTGCAACCAGGGCGATGGATTTTGGCTCTTCCTTTTCGAGCGACTCCTCTACTAAGGTCATGGCTTCTTCAAGGGAATCCACAACTACATCCAGGTACCCGATCTGTTCCCTGCGCTTCGCGCGCGCTGGGTCGACTTCCACGATCAATCCGACGCCTTCATTCATGGTGATGGCCAAAGGCTGCGCACCACCCATGCCCCCCAGACCGGCGGTCAGGACGAATTTGCCCTTAAGAGAAGGCCAGCCTTTTTTGACTGCCAGAGCTGACAGGGTTTCATATGTGCCCTGCAGGATGCCCTGGGTGCCGATATAGATCCAGGAACCAGCGGTCATCTGTCCGTACATCATGAGCCCGCGGGCAGCAAGGTCGTCAAAATGCGCTTGCGTTGCCCAGTGAGGCACCAGGTTGGAATTCGCGATCAGCACGCGCGGGCTATCGGGGTGAGTGCTAAAAACCGCAACAGGTTTGCCGGATTGCACCATCAGGGTTTCATCCGGCTCAAGATTCTTCAGGGATTCGAGTATGGAATCAAATGCTTCCCAGGAACGGGCAGCCTGACCTCGGCCGCCATAAACCACAAGGTCATCTGGACGCTCAGCCACATCCGGATCCAGGTTATTCTGAATCATGCGGTAAGCAGCTTCTATCTGCCAATTCTTACATGTCAGGCTGGTTCCGCGCGGTGCGTGGATGATGCGGGCAGGGGTCATCCTTCCTCCGAAGGAAAATTCATGGATAAATTATAAACCGTATCGTACGGAAAGGCTCGGGAGGGTCCTGCTCAGGTGGTCTTCTTTTGCCTGCCAAGCTCCCGGGCGCGGTGGCGATGGGTGCCATCACAGAGCGGTTTATTAGTCGATTTCCCGCAGTTGCAGAGCGTCACCCGGTTGCGGGTCTCGAAGGGCTGACCATCAGAGCGTTCCACAGGGACGCCGCCCATCACCCACAGGGAACCCATTATTGGACCCTCTGAGGTGACCTCGGTGGTATCAGCGATCGCTTGGGGCAGTTCCGGCTCGATATCTTCTTCACCTGGTTCAATGCTATAAGTGAGCGATCCCGCCGGGCAACGCTCCACCATGGCCATAGCCAGAGAGCGTTTCTGGGTATCTCCGGATTCGGTAATGAAAGATGAGAGCGGGGCTTTATAGAATCCGCAAAAACCAGAGGTCATGCAGAGAGAAGGGTCTTTTTTGATAAAGAGGTGAACCCCTTTTTTTAATGGTCGTTGGCGGGTAGTTGTGGGCGCAGGATCAGCTGTTTCGGTGCCGTCGAATTCGATGGACTTATGGGTTTCATCGCAGAAGGGCATTTTGGCAGATTTCCCGCAACGGCAGAGTTTGTACTCTTCGCCCTCCACCGGGATTACCCCGTCATTTTTCCAGGTTAGGGGCTCGCCGAACTCGGAAACAATCTGGCTTTTCCGCAGAAGCGGTATGCCTCCTTTAATGATATATGGTCCGTTCTTTTTGATCACGATCTTCTTTTCGTTTGTTTCGGGGGAATTTTCGTTGGCTGTCATCAGATGGATTCTCCGGGACGATGGGAATTGATTAAGTATAACCCACACGGTTTTGGATTAAAAAAAAGACATACACATTTAGGGTTTATCGGCGGTCACTGATTCGACCCCAATCCCAAAGAGAGAATATGTTTGGTGGCTGCGGGGACTAAAGCCAGCAATCTTAAGATAAGGCAGAAGATCAATGGGAGAGCAATCCACCACACGCGGAAAAGCCCGGTGAAGGATTGAATAGACTGAGGTCATCCATCTCCTGCCGCCAGAATTGGAGATGGAAACCACCCCCAGCATCGCTCCTGGTTTTAGCACCCGAAAGCATTCTGCCAGTACAACAGGGATTTCAGAATGGCTAAACAATTCCAACGTGAAACTTAAAAAGGCGATATCAAAAATGCACCCGGAATATGGAAGAAAAACAGCGTCCGCCTGGGTGAGGAAAATACGCGATGAGGATTTATTCCGTATCAGTCGCTGCCCGGCCTGGCGCAGCATACCCGTGGAAAGATCGTTACCAACAACACAGCCACTTTGGGTTGCCTTGTCCGAAAGGTCAGAAAGTGAATTACCTGTCCCACATCCAATCTCCAGGATCCTGTCTCCGGGGGCAGCTTCCAGACTTGCTAGCGTCGCCTCTCGCGGTTTTCGTTCCCAGCTGCTTTCCAGGAGGTCGTACCAACGGCTTAATCGATCGTAATTCCGCCGGCTTATTGAATGATCCATTATTTCAGCAGACTCATCAACTTTTATGGTCAATCTTGGCTTACCTCCATTATTTTTCGCTCCTCGCTGTGGACAGGGGTGAATCACACTTGGTTGCTGAACAGGTCTCGTTTGATAAAGGGTGATTGCAGGAATCGAATAGTTGTCTTGAAGGTGGACATATAACGGAACCGGGCACCGTTACGGGTGTTGGCGAGCATCTTCCGCACAAGCCAGGGAGTCACATCTTCCACCCGGTTCCCGATAATATTGGTGATCCATTTTACGCGTTCCATATCTGCTTCATCGGATGCGTTTTGAGCAGTGATGAGGTCGGTGACGACCATCCCAGGTTGCAGTGCGCCTGCGATAACCGGTTTCCCTTCCAGTTCTTTAAAGAGTGAATCGTTGAAATATCGCAATCCCGCTTTGGTCAGGCCATAAAGCGACATTCCTGGAATGATACGGCCTCTCTCGCTCCCGAGGCCTTCCATGTTGTAGACAGCCCCGAAACCCTGGGTAAGCATTCCACGCACAGCAACGCTGCTTCCATGTAAAGCACCCTTGAGATTTGTGTCGATCACGTGCTCGAGGTCCTCGCTATCCACCTGCCAGGCCTCCGAGACCGGGCTGGCAATCCCGGCGTTATTGATCCAGATATCCACACGGCCAAAAATTCGAAAAGCCTGTTCCCATAAATTTTCAACTTGATCCCGTTTGCGGGTATCACAGGCAACCCCGTAAATCTGCTCCCGGAAAAAAACGCTTCCCAGCATATCAATGGCCGAATCCACGGCTTTACAGGAGCGTCCACTGACCACCACGTTACAACCAGCGCAGAGAAACGATTTTGCCAGCCCGTATCCAATCCCTCGGGTACTACCCGTAATGACTATCGTTTTCATTAAAACCTCATTTTAATATTTGGCTTAGTGAGAGATATTACGCTACGGCATCCAGCGGGGATGCTGGGGATTATTGGGAGTATTCGGTACAACTCTCTTCCCGGTCCCATCTGAATTAACTATAGATATCGTGGTTTGCCCATTCGATTCCGATATGTAAACGATTCGAGAAAAATCTCGAAACCAATCAGGCGAGTAGTTATTACCTTCATTTGTAAGAACGGTCAATGGAGGGTCCGGAGCAGCGTTACCTGTATAAATATTCCAACCATTGAAATCGTAGGATGAAATCGCCAGATGAAATCCATCGGATTTGAAATCCACGCACTCAAAGATCCCTTCTAATGCCTGTGCAGAAAGAGCGAAATCAGGAGCCTTGTAGAACATTCCATTATGTTCTGGTTTCGGCATGTTCTGCAGGATAAAATACACGCCGGATTTATTTCTTGCCAGCGCAGAACAAAGCTCTTGCTCTTCTGATGAGGTCAATTGTTGAAGATTAGTGCCATTGGTTTCTATTCTGAATAAATCAACCATACCGTCTTTAACATCCCGGAAAACGATGAACAAATTATCCGGTGACCAGACTGCCTGCGCATCCAGTTCACCATTCAATAGTTTTATTAATGCCCAATCGGTCCCGTCAGGACGGATCTTGTAAAGTACATTTTGCTCCTGGATAAGCAACCACTTCCCATCGGGTGACCAATCCCAAAATTTCGCATTATTCGCTTCTTGGATTACGGTAACCACCGAGGTTCCATCCTGGTTGATCGTATAGACACCGGTTTTCCCATCACCATCAGAGTCAGCAGAAAAAGCAATTCTTTCCGGCAACGGTGTGGGTGTGACCGTGGGGGTCATTGTCTGGGTGGCGGTGGGGGTTTGCGTAATTGTACGGGTAACAGTAACTGTACGGGTGACGGTTACTGTTCGAGTGACCGTGCGGGTGCGGGTCCAGGTAGGCCAGGGAACGAGGGTGGAGGAGGGAAAAACCGTCAGGAACCAGGTTGCTGTTCTGGTTGGGGTGGTCGTTGACGTGAGAGTCGTGGTGGGTGTGATTTGAGTAGGGGGGTATGGATGAAGCGGATCGAACGTGGGCGAGGGAGTGGGGGTCAGCGGAGTGAGGGTAAGTGGAAAGGTGGGGAAGATCACCGTCGATGTTACCGTAGCGGTGGAGGTCGAGGTAGGCTCGGAAGCTGGTGGTCGCAGAGAAACCACTGTTATTCCCATAATAATTGCCAGCAGGAAAATGGTTACACCCGCCGCCAGAATCAACTCGAATTTTCGGGTAGGGGGTAAGTTCTTGAAGCGATTCCAGTATTCACCCATCTTGGTTACCATTAAAGATTATATCCGATGGTCAGAGGATGTAATAATTGCTCGAAATACGTTTCGGAACCCAGACTGATCTCATCCAGTGGCATTGAAATCAGTGTGTCAAAAAGGTATACTCCTAGAAATAGAATGAACCTGGAAAAACATCATCTCTATGTCAATAATCTAACGATGAGGAGAATAGTATGACCGAAAAGCAATGGGAACAACCGCCCGCACTTCAGCTTGACCCAGCCAAATCCTATATGGCTACCATCCGAACGGAGAAAGGCGATATCATCATTGAATTATTCTCAAAAACAACGCCATATACCGTGAATAACTTTGTATTCCTCGCCAGGGAACGCTTCTACAATGGAACCATCTTCCATCGCGTGATCACCAATTTCATGGTTCAGGGCGGCGATCCCACAGGCACTGGAATGGGAGGTCCCGGGTACAATTTTGGCGACGAGTTCGACCCTTCGCTCCGCCACGACAAACCAGGGATCCTTTCGATGGCAAATGCCGGGCCAAACACGAATGGTTCGCAATTCTTCATCACCCACATCCCAACCCCCTGGCTGGATCTAAAGCATACCGTTTTTGGTGAGGTGGTGAAGGGGATGGATGTTGTCCTTTCCATCCCTGCCAGAGATCCCCAGCAACGCACCAGCCCGGCAGTAAAAATACTTGAAGTGATGATCGACGAACAATAATCTGTCACCGGTTTTCCGTTTATGATATGATAAGGAATCGGATAAAAGTAGTCGTTTTATACCTGAAAGGAAGGTACGAATGAAAAAAACAAGCATATTTGGAGTCCTAACCATCGCGGTCATCATCCTGGCCGGGTGTAACTTCCCCGGAGGAGCCGAGGAAGCGCCTACCCCCGATCAAGCGTTTCTAAACACAGCCGTAGCCCAAACCGTGGAAGCGGTCAACGCAGCAGCCACGGCGGCCGCTGCCGCCATGAGCTCTCCAACTATGCCACCTCCGACAAATACTCCAGAACCACCGCCCGCTGCCACAAATACATTAGGTCCGACCATCACACCCCCGCCTCCACCCACCGCCACGATCGTGCCCGGCGTCCCATTGATCTCTGCCAACATTGATACCAATTGCCGATTTGGTCCCGCCCCGGATTACGGTGTGCTTGGATTCCTATTGATCAGCGACGGAAAGGTGCCGGTAAAAGGGCGCAACAGCAGCAACACCTGGTGGTATATCGTGAATCCCAAGAACCCCAATTCCAACTGCTGGGCTTGGGGGAGTTCCACCAGCGTAGAAGGGGATGTAAGTACTTTGCCAGTGGTCCCAGTACCTTCTATTACAGTTGGCGTTGGAGCATCTCCCAGTGATTACACAGGAGCCTGCCCGGTCGTCATAACATTTTCTTCAACCTTTACTTCCAACGGGCCAATCACTTATACCTATCGGTTCGAAACCGAGAGTGGTTACAACTCGGCGCAAGGTACGGTCAGCAGCACAGGTGCCGGAACAGTCGGTTCCACTGCCACCAAATCCTACAGCGCGGATATTACAGACAAAGTGAGGGTGCATTTACTCTCTCCCCAGAATATTTTTTCCGGCTGGAAGAGTTTTAAAGTAGATTGCCCGTAACCAAATATTATAAATAAAGAGACCGGTTGATAAAATCAAACCGGTCTCTTATTTATTCCCGGATGAGATCAGACCTCCTGATTAAAAATAGCTTCGTCGATCCCTCTACCTCCTACCTGAGCTATGGGGGGAAGAGCTCGTTTGAAACGATTACGGCTGGCGCGGGAGAATACTGCACGAATAAAATCTTTTGAAAAGCCTGCCTTCAGACAATCCTCGATCTTTTTTTCCTCTTCAACAAGCATGAAGAGGAGTTTATCCACCTTTTCGTAGGTGATCCCCATCTCCCCTTCGTCTGTCTGTCCCTGCCAGAGGTCTGCGGAGGGTGGTTTTTGAACGATGATATCCGGTACACCTAAATGAGCTGCCATCTCGCGCACCTGGGTTTTGTATAGATCGCCAATCGGATTCAAAGCACAGGCAGAATCGCCATAAAGCGTAGTGTAGCCCAGGATGATCTCAGTTTTGTTTCCTGTGCCCACGACAAGTGCCTCAGCGGCTGCGGATTGGTCGTAAAGCACGATCATGCGCTGTCTTGCCATGATGTTGCCCATCCGCAGTGCGTTCATCTGAGGAAATTTATTTATCAACGGTTCCACCATGGGGGTGATCTCGATTGTCAAAGAATTAATCTTGAGTTGATCTATGACCATTTGGGCATGATCCAGTGATTCCCGGGAGGAGGTTTTATAGGGCATTCGAATCCCGAGCACGTTCTCTCGCCCCAACGCGGCCACCGCCAGGAAGCACGATACCGTGGAATCGATCCCGCCGGAAAGACCCACAACAGCCCGGTTTAGGCCAGCGGATCGGAAACCTTCACAAAGAAAACCCACCAGCGATTGCTTGGTGGCTTCAACATCCAGATTGATCGTGCGCATTCTTTCTCCTAATTAATAGTTCTAATATCACGAATAATACTCCACAATTTCTTGGATAGGGAAATCCCTCTCATCAGTTCTTTTTATGGGGGTTTTTTGAATTAGCCCCAGTGATTCCGGGTAGGACATCCTTGATAAAGACTTCCACGATCTCCGGGTCAAAGGCCTGTCCGGAAGCTCGCTGAATGTGCATTTTGACCTTTTCTTCTGCCCAGGATTTCCGGTAGGGACGATCCGAACGGAGCGCATCCCAGACATCCACGATTGTGAATATCCTGGCATACAAAGGAATCTCTTTGCCCTTAAGCCCTTGCGGGTAACCGCTTCCATCCCACTGTTCATGGTGGCAGTATGGTATATCCAGGGCAGGCCGAAGGTAGGCAATAGGCGAAAGCAGTTGCCGGGCGAAAGTTGGGTGCTGTTTCATTATGCGGGTTTCTTCTGGGGTGAGCGGTCCCTGTTTGAAGAGGATGCTATCGGGGATGGCCATCTTCCCGATATCGTGCAGGAGGGCACCTCTGCGGACATGCTCGAGCGACTCCTCCGAGACCCCCACAACTTTGGCAAGACTGATGGTGATATCCACCACTCGCTCCGCATGACCCTCCGTTTCCTGGTCGCGCAGCTCCATGGCTTTGGACCAACCCTCGATGGTCGCGTCATAGGCAGTGGTAAGCTCCAGGTTGGAGATACGTAATTTTTCGAAAAGCTCCAGGTTATCCAGGGTTATCGCCAGCTGGCTGGCGATACTGGAAAGGAAATCGGTCCATTCCGCATCGGCGGAAGGTGGATCTCGATAGAACAACTCCAGAACTCCCTTGGGCAAACCCTGAGAGATGAGAGGAATGGCTTCGTAGTGGTGGTATTCTTTGAGCGACGATTTCCAGCTTCGGCTGAAACCATCCAGGAGGTTTTGCTCACGGGTGACGGATACGATCTGGTTGGCGGTGATGGATTTCCCCGCATAATCTCGGGCGATCGCGATCCCTGAACCGACGGCGGGAGGTGGCAGAATATCCTTACCGGCAGCATATTTCAACGATCCACTTTCAGAGTCGAATAGCAATACATCAGCCGCAGACACCTGGAGTTTATCAGTCACCAGGTGGAGAAGCTTTTCCAGCACGGTTTTCATATCCAGGCTGGTGCTGATGGTCAGATTGATATCCCGTTGGGCGGAGAGGCGGTTTAGACTTATTTCCGTTTTCTGCATCAGGGAGGCACGCTGCAATGAACTTGCAGCAATATCAGCTGCGGCTGTAAGCAGGCGAACCTCATCCGCCCCGGGAGGAATTACCGCATGGGATTCGCTGGAATCCCTACCCAGCCAGACGACACCGATCGTCTTCTCGTGGGTGATCAGCGGCAGGCAAAGGACGGTTTGTGAACGGGAAATAAATTCCGGAAATGAAAGGTTGGGATCATCACCTGCCTGCAAACTTATATAATGCCTTCCTGTTTCAAAAACCTTCCTGCTGACCTCACTTAGAGAAGGATGAGATGTCCCCTTCCATGTGGACCAGGTTCCGTAACTGTATTCAAAGGTGTAGATCTTTTTTGCAGCGTCTTTAACCGCCAGGGCGGAACCCTGACCTTTGAACAACCCGCACATGGTCTCGAGGATGATGCTGGCGACATCGGAATGGGTGTCGGCATCCCTCAACGCGTTCGCCATGCGGGTGATCGCCTCCAGCTCTCGTTCCTTCAGCCGCCGCGAAGTGATATCGGTAACGATTGCCATCAGACCTTTCCAGCGATGGTGCTCATCTGTGAAAGGCGCAGTATGGATGGAAGTTATTACCAGCTTGCCCTTTCTGTTGGTGAACTCACTATCCAATTCGACGGCCTTGGTTTGGCGCAGTCGGGGGATATCCTTGCGGAAACTGGCGACTTGGCTCTCCGACATAAAATCCAGGATGGATTTACCAGGCATTTCTTCGATTGAGCAACCTAGCATTTCAGCCATGGATTGGTTGGCATAGGTGGTATGCAGAGTTTCGTCCAGAATCCAGATGCCATCCTGTACAGTTTCCAGAAGCTGGCGGTAACGTTTTTCGCTCTTACCGAGGGCGAGCTCCGATTTTTTATTGATAGTGATATCTTCCAAGGTAAGGATCACCGATTCCACCGCGCCATCCGCATCCAATAGGGGCGCGCCATTCACCAGCACCCAGCGGGTATCGTGGGGACCGACTTCCAGCTGGAGGATTCGGTTGTATAGAGGAAGACCACTGTTGATGATCTGGTTATACGGAAGGTCTTCCTCGTTTACAGGCAGGTTCTGATCATCCAGAGCTTTCCAAAGGGAGAAGTTATCCGCCAGGTTTTCGGTAGGAATGCCGGGTGCGCCAAAGATCTCTCTTGCGCGGTTATTGAAAAAAGTGATCCGATTGGTGGCATCAACCACCAGCACTCCAGAGGGACTGGTTTCCATCAGGCGTTGGAACATATCCCGTTCACGGCGAAGTGATAATTCCGTGGATCGTTTTGCCTGGCGCGTTCGCATTGCTGTCAGCCCGAAGGCAATATCATTCGCCAGGCTGGAAAGAAGTGATACCTGTGTTTTATTGAAGACCCCGGGTGAGCCTGAATGGACTGCCAGTAAACCGATCGGGGTTTTATTATCCAACAACGGGAGCAGCAGCAAGGTGCGGATTGGGAAAACGCCGGGAAGACTCTTCCATTTTGACATGAACTCAACTTCTTCGAGATTTTCAATGCGTAAAGGTTTTTCGCTGCCCAGGTCTGATTCTCCGCTGGCCTGCCGGTATGATTCCATTTCATAGCGGGAAATGGAAGGCAGGTCCTCAAGCGCGCGCTGGTTCCCGTAACAGGCTCTTGGGATTATCTGTCCCGGGTAGCGGTCATCCAGGATACCCACCCAGGCGAAGGGAAACTGCCCGATGTTCACGATCACCTGGCAGATCTTTTCCAGCATTTCATCATCGTTCTGGATCCGAACGAGGGCTTCATTGCATTGGCTGAGCAATAAAGCCGACCGGTTCGCACTGGTCAGCTCCCTGGTTCGCTGATTGACCGCCGTGGTCAAATTGGATCGCTGGTTGATCACGCCGTAGAGCATGAGACCGATCAGAATGATCATCGAAATCCCGATCAGGCGTAGGACATTGAAATTCTTCAACGCATTCACGCCGAATGCCTGAACCGGTTGGACTGCCAGAGAGTAACCCAGCCTGGCATCGGGAGAGGAAATCCGGATCAAGGGTCGGGATTCGTCCAATGTACTCCCTGCGATACGCTTGCCAGAGGGATCCGTTAACGCGAAACGATAGCCTGGGAATGCATCTTCAATTAATCCAAGCCTGGCAGAAAGCGCTTGTGGATCGATTATTACGGATACCAAACCCCAGGCATGCGCGTCCTTAATAACCGGGGCATGGGAGGCTATCACCCACCACCCAGGGGTTATCTCGAAAGGCTGACTTACCGTGGGTTTTCCTGTTTGGTAGGAAAGTTTTGCGGATTGTGAAATGGCCGGATCGAACGAGTACCAGTCCACCCCGGAGGGGAATAGTGAACCCAGCGCCGGGCTGCTGTATTGAATGATGTGATCAGGCGCGATTACAACACCAAGGGTGCCAACAGCCCGGGATGACGCCGGACCAGTAAAACGGTCCATATCACCCGGGTTTATCTGCTCCCCCTGAATGAGATTGGAGGCGATCATCCCTGCCAGGTCTGCTGAGAGTGTCTCCCCGGTGTTTATGTTGTGGACGAACGAGAAAAGGAGAGGTTTGAAATCCCTCTCCACGGAGATCCGGTCTGACTCGAGTTGCAACTTTAGATATTGCCTGGTGAGGTATTCTTCAACCGGAACGAGAAAGATGGTTACCAGCAGGATGCTGATCAGACCGACCACGCGCCCGGAGGTCAGGAACTTTGAAAATCCTTTTTTGCTGGTTGACTTATGATCCAACGGTCAGGTCCGATCCAAATGATTGGCAGAGTATACTCTGAGAAGCGGGATTAACTGTAGATAATTAACCGCTGGATGTCAATAGATGGGATACACCCACCCCATCGATACCCCAAGAAATTGAATATTAAAGAAATCTTTCTGCGAAATGACAGGCAGCAAAATGTCCCGGGCTAAGTTCCCGCAGCTCCGGTTCCTGCTGTGAACAAACCGCTTCTGCGATGGGGCAACGGGGGTGGAAGCGGCAGCCGGAGGGGGGATTTAACGGACTGGGCACATCCCCGGTAATTACAGTTCGTTCCTTTTTCAGGTCGGGTGTTGCTGCTGGTATCGCTTGCAATAAAGCCTGGGTGTAAGGGTGAAGAGGGATTTTATACAAAGTCTCACGATCGGTGATCTCAACAATTTTCCCCAGATACATCACCGCTACGCGGTCAGAAATATGTTCAACCACCCCCAAATTATGTGCCACGAATAAATAAGTGAGATCCAAATCTCGTTGAAGGTCTTTTAGCAGGTTTAAAACTTGTGCCTGGACTGAAACATCCAGGGCAGACACCGGTTCATCTAGAATAAGGAATTTTGGTTGAAGAACCAACGCCCGGGCGATACCAATTCGCTGTCTTTGTCCACCGGAGAATTCGTGCGGATACCTCATGGCATGATAATCTTCAAGGCCAACCTTTTTCATAACTGCCATTACCATCTCAAAGCGTTCTTGCTTGGTTCCAATGTTGTGGATCTCTAAACCTTCTGAAATCGAGTCGCCCACGGGGAGCCTTGGATCAAGAGATGAATATGGATCTTGAAAAACGATCTGCATATTTCTCCGCATTTGTTTTAATCCAACCCCTTTGAGTTGAAAAACATCACTTCCCTCAAAAAGAACCGATCCCTTTGTGTGAGGGATAAGGCGGATCATCGTTTGACTAATGGTTGATTTTCCACAACCAGATTCACCAACCAGGCCGAGAGTTTCACCTTTTCGGATATTGAACGAAACCCCGTCCACGGCTTTTACCTGTGCTACTTCCCTCTTGAAAACTCCTCCATAGACAGGAAAATATTTGACAAGATCAATAACTTCAATCAAAGGGTCATCGATGGTCATCTTATTAGTCAACTGAGGAACTCCTGATCAATCTTCACATAAAGGTGCTTGATGCACATCGCTACTTTCATATAACCAGCAACGGATTTTATGGGAATTATTATTTATGGAAATGAGGTTGGGTTCGCGTTGATCGCATATCTCCAACCCATATTCATGCCTTTTTTCGCACCTAGTCTTAAACCTGCAACCAGCCGGAAGACCGATTAAATTTGGCACATTCCCCGGTATTGTGCTTAATGATTCCTTGATTTGACCTAATACCGGAACGCTGGCAATTAAACCGACGGTATAGGGATGCAAGGGGACCTTAAATAGCGAAGTGACACTTGTTTCTTCCACAACCTTACCGGCATACATCACCGCAACGCGATCGGCCATTTCAGAAATGACTCCCAGATCATGTGTGATCAGGATGATAGATGTATTAAATTTTGTGCGTAAATCGGCAAGAAGAAGAAGAATCTGCGCTTGAATTGTCACATCCAATGCGGTTGTGGGCTCATCTGCGATCAGTAATTTCGGATTAAGCGCCAATGCCATGGCGATCATGACCCGTTGGGCTTGACCACCTGATAACTCATGTGGATATGAATTGGCTTTTTTCTCGGGGTCAGGAATACCGACAACTCGAAGGAGGTCAATTGATTTCCGCAACGCTTCTTTTTTTGAGATCTTTTCATGAATTTCAAAGACCTCAACAATTTGCGAACCGACTGTAAAAACAGGATTGAGGCAACTCTGTGGCTGCTGAAATATCATCGAAATCTGGTTCCCGCGAACTTCCTGCATCTGATCATCAGATAATTTAAGCAGATCTTTTCCTTCAAAAAGGATCCTTCCACCAATTATCTTGCCCGGCGGATCTACCAGTCCCATGATGGAAAAAGAAGTAACACTTTTCCCGCATCCAGATTCCCCCACTAATCCGATTATTTCACCGGGAAACACTGTTAAATCAACACCATCGACAGCTTTAACAATCCCATCATCCGTAAAGAAATGGGTTACCAATTCTTGAACTTCCAATAAAGGTTGATTTGATTCCATTGGTTTACTCGGCGGACCTCAACCTGGGATCAATCGCATCCCGCAAACCATCACCCAGAAGATTGAAAGCCAGTACTGTGATCATGATCGCAATCCCAGGAAAAATCACAAGATGAGGAGCGGTAAAAACCTGGTTTCTTTCCTGCCCCAACATTGTTCCCCACTCTGCCAATGGTGGTTGTGCCCCTAACCCGATAAAGGATAAAGCAGCTGCTTCCAAAATCGCCACTCCTATTCCAAGCGTACCTCGAACAATTAGCGGCGGAAAGGAATTTGGAAGGATCCTTCGGAACAGGATGTGCGTCTGACTTCCACCCAACGCCCGGGATGCCGATACGTAAGCATTTTCTTTAACAGATAGCACGCTTGAACGGACTACCCGTGCGTAGACGGGTATTGATACAATAGCGATCGCCAGAAGTGCGTTTTGAATTCCCTTCCCCAGGAAAGATACGATCGCGATGGCTAAAAGAAGGGAAGGAAAAGCGAGTAATACATCCAGTGATCGCATGATGAAATTATCGGATGAGCCACCAAAATACCCAGCCAACGCTCCCAGCAATGTCCCAACAAGGATTGCAAACCCGACCGTGGTTATACCAACGATTAGAGATATCCGGGAACCATAGATAATTCTGCTAAACACATCTCGCACATTCCCGTCAGTACCCATGATATGTTGCGGTTGATCTTTTGGGCATCCCAAAATGTGGATGCAGGGTGGGGACCTCTTCTCAACATTTTCAATCCCTATCAAAACCTGGTCGGGCTCATAAGGCGCAATCAATGGTGCGAATACTGCACTGAAAACCAGTAAACCCAAAAGGATCAAACCTATGATGGCTGACCTCTGTTGGAAAAGCCGACGCATGGTCAACCGCCATAAGCTATTTGATCGATAGTCCTTTACCGGGGCATCGTTAGATTTGCTGTCAGAATTTTCCATCTACTCACTCCAACTTAATTCTTGGGTCAATGAAGGCATATGAAATATCGACAATCAGGTTAACGATCACATACCCGGCAGCAATCACCAAAGTGAAACCTTGAATGATCGGAAAATCTCTTGCAGTGATGGCGTCATAAAGCATTCTGCCAACACCCGAGAGGCCAAAGATCGTTTCGGTTAATAATGCACCGGCAAATATTAAACCAAATTCAAGACCGATGATCGTTACAATTGGCAATAACGCATTTCTTAAAGCATGCCGAAATATCACCAAACGATTTTGTAGACCTTTTGCCTTGGCGGTACGGATATAGTCTTGCTTAGATACCTCCAACATGGACGATCGCGTCATACGCGCAATTATTGCGAGTGGAATCGTTGCGAGAGCAATTGCAGGGAGGATTAAATGCTTGGCGGCATCCTGGAAGACCTTCCAGTCACCGGTAATGATCGAATTAAAAAAGTATAAATTTGAAAAAAATTCCAAAATCAAATACTTGGCCGTTCCCGGTTCAGCAACAATTCCCCAGACTTCATAAAAAGGAATCGATGCTACGCCAGCGGTTAATCTTCCGGAAGGCGGCAACCAGAACGGGGTATCTTTTAGAAGAAAAAATGCGTACGCAAGCATCAAACCCAGCCAATAAACCGGCATGGATACACCGATATTGGCGACTGTCATCGTGGATACATCAAGAGCGGAGTTCCGCTTGATCGCAGAAAAGATGCCCAACGGGATACCAACGAGCGTTGCGAATAATATCGCGAGAGCACCAAGCTCAATGGTGGTAGGTAATCGTTCAATCAGGATAAGGGCAACGGGACGACTGAATCGGATTGAATCCCCGAAATCACCTTTCAAAACCTGGCTCATGTATATCCCAAATTGAACGGGTATTGGCTTGTCAAACCCGAATTTTTCGGTGAATCTCTCGCAGACCTCTGCCGTGGCTTTTTCTCCAAGCATGGCTCTACATGGATCCCCCGGAATCATTCGCCCGAGTGCGAAGGTGACGACTAGGATTCCCAACAGGACAGGAATGGCCAATAGAATTCGTCTAATGATGTATTTGAACATGGATCATTCCCATTAAGGTTGCGCGGGAAACAGCAATTTTGATTTTACTGCTGTTCCCGCGCATTTTTTGTAACTACAATGGGGGTCGCTGATTACTCAGCGTTCAGGAGAGCTCCCCAGAGTGTTGCGAAATATTCGAACGAACCGGTGTTACCAATATGAAGCGGATTTGCTGCATCCCAGCCAACAATCCAGGACATGGCGACATCGTTCGCATCCAGGCTGGAGCCATCCTGGAATTTGACACCCTGTCGGAGGCTGCAAGTCCAGACAGTCAGGTCTTCGTTGGGCTCGCAGGATTCAGCCAGCGCGGGTTGGACAGCGGTACCGCCAACCTCGTAGGTGTAGAGGGATTCCACAACCTGCTCACAGGCTCGCAGAGATTCGCCATCGGTTTCATCTGCGCAGTACAAAGAAATTGGTTCTGCGTTCTGCATCCAAACGAATGTGGTCCGGTCGCCGGGCTTCATCCCTGCAAAAGTTTCGTTTGTGAGGGGGCTGGCATGTGCACCTTCAACATCCGCCTTGAAAGCTGTGGCGGAACCACCATTTGCGACGGGGACCAGGGGAACATTGGCTTTGATCGCGTTATTGGCGGCGATATAGTACTGCTCCGCTTCCTTGGGATCAGCAATGGAAGCGCCCATTTCCAATTGTGTATAAATATCTTCGTAGGGGGTTCCAAATTGCGCCTGGCTCTTTCCGAAGTGGTAATCCAGGAAATTGGTGACGTGCGGATAATCTGCACCCCAGCCCAGCAGGTGGAACCCATTTAAGCGACCTTGAGAAGAGTCATCAATAAACGCGCCGGATTCCATCACAGTGATCTCGAGGTCGATGTTCAGGTTCTCTTTAAGCTGAGCCTGGATATCGGTGGCAACCACACCCGGTTCGGGGAGGTAACCGCGAACAACATCGCGGTAGAAAAGGGTGGATTTGAAACCATCGGGGAAACCGGCTTCGGCAAGCAGTGCCTTGGCAGCCACGGGATCAAATTCGTACCAGTCTTCACCAACACAGGCATTGGGGATTGAACAAGGGGTAAAGTGGCTCGCTACTCCCGATCCTTCCGTATAAAAATTGTCGACTATTCGCTGACGATCGATCGCCATGCCAATCGCTTGCCGCACTTTTTGATTATCGAAAGGCGGGTAAGTATTGGTCATGCCAATATAGAAAATATTCAAGGCTTCGCGATTTTTCAACTGTAAATTGGCGTCATTCATGATTGTCTCGAAATCATCCGGGGTGGGGTTATCGATCCCATCGACTGTACCGGACTGGAGTTCGAGCAAGCGAGCAGCACCTTCCGGCACCCATTTGAAGATCAGGGTGTCGGTTTTTGCGGGCTCACCCCAGTAACCATCAAATCTCTTGAATACGATGCTATCACCGCGGTTCCAGGCATCGACCATGTAGGGGCCGGTTCCGATCGGTTTCTCAAGAATCTGTCTGGATTCCATTGCCGATTCGAGCCATTCCTTCGGCTGAATTCCAAAGGGTGAAAAAGCGGCTTTGGAGAGGAAGGCAGGATCAGGTGCGCACAAGCTGAACTTTACAGTGAATTCATCCACGGCTGCGATCTCTTTGATCAAGCCGCCATACTCACAATCAGGCGCAGCTAGGGACATTCCTTCGAATGGAGGACCAGCCGGTTCTTCCGTTGCAACAGGTTCTTCCGGAGCGACAGGTGCTTCGGTTGGGGCAGCGGTGGGTTGGGCGCAGGCTGAAAGCAGCATGCTGGCCATCACCACCAGGGACAAAACGATGAACAATTTGCTAGACTTCATTTCTTTCTCCTCTTTTGGTTTTATGAATAACTTGCGATTAAGATAGCATTCGGCGTTGATGCTTGAAACCACCTCCTTTCAAAGCGGAAAGGAATTAATGATAAATTGGTAGCGTGACGTTGGGGTGCAATAGAGGTAACAAAATACTAAGTTTCCGCTGGATTTATCTAAACATTATAGAGTTAAAACATGAAAAGTCAATACACCAATTTTTGGAAAAAATAACCGCCAGGTAGAGTCTGGCGGTGGGGTTTATTGCGATGGCAATTATTGCATCGGGTTGCTGGTTGCCCAGTCGCTTCCGACGATGATCACAATATCCGCTTGTGCGTTTGGATCAAAGCTGTTCCACACCCGGTTACTACCCACTCCAAAGAGCCCTGATAGAAACTGAAGTGTATGCGGTTTAGCGTTGTAGAGATAGATCGTTGACTGATCGTATCCCTGGCCGGCGTTACCTTCCTGGATGACATTCACGCCCTGTTCTTTCAGGTACGCTGCGGTTTTGCCAGCCAATCCTTCCACCCCGGTACCGTTCTGGACCACCACCCGGGCTTTTTCAGTGGTCATGCTGCCTGCCGGGTCGGTTGCCTGGGCGAGAGGGGAGGGGGAATCCGCGGTGGTGAATACCTGATCACGGATCACGCGAATCTCTTCCGGAATGGGAAGAAGGATATCCTGGCCATCCCAAGACCAGCTATTGGTGATTTGATCTGACCCAATTGCAGCACGGGTAATATTTTCAGGCCGGATCTGAATCGCTATTTGCGCAAGTTGAACGAGTTGTGGGAGGCTCAAACCAGTATGGACGCCTGATGAGAGGTTCTGATAAAGTGCAGGCGCTTTCATGATCAATTGCGGCATCATATCGAACCGAAGGATCCGATCGCGAATGGACATGATCACTTCTTGCTGGCGTTGGGCGCGATCGAAATCACCCCCGCTGGTGCTTCGGTCTCGGGCGTAGGAAAGCACCATTCCACCATCCAGGCGAACCTCAACCCCGGCTTTTAATGATTCTTCATACCCGGATTGGCCTATTCTTTCCAATTCCATGTCTTCATTGGGGGTAACGATGACGCCGCCCATTTCATCAATGATCTTTACGAATGTGTTGAAATCCAGCTGGACATATTCATTCACCGGAACGCCGAGAAAATTCGAAACAGTCTGCATTGCCAGTGCCGGCCCACCCCCGTGTGTATTGATTTCGCCATAGTGGTAGGCGGTATTGATCTTATTGGAACCATTACCCGGAATCTCCACCCACAGGTCGCGCGGAATGGAAAGCATCCCTGCGGTGCGGGCGGTGGGGTCAATAGTGAAAAGGATCATCGTATCCGTGCGGGGGATATCGCCAGTTTGCCAATCACGCAAATCCAATCCCATGAAGAGGATATTGACGCGGTTTTTTCCATCCCAGGGTTTTGATTGGATGTTTTCCATAAGCTGCATCACCGGGCTGGATTCTCCGGTGACCGGGTCGACAATCGGGCCATTATTCGCTACCGGCGCACCTGGCAGACTGCTGATCGTCCAACCCATCACCAGGTTGCGGATCATGATGAACGCCATGGTGGCAGTAACCCCGGCCAGCAGAACAAATCCGATAATGATCCCGATGGCGATACCATCCGGCCGGCGTTTTCTCTGTTGATGTGTGGTTGTTCTCGACATTGATATGAAAACCTGTGAATGAAGATGAGTAAAATATTCCTTCCAAAGGTTGCAAGGACTATACCAGCAGCATTATTAAACGAAAAAACACTCCCCCAACAGTTAGAGAGGATAGAAGTTTCCCATTTTATCCAGGGGATATTTAAGGGGTTATACCGCTCCAATCCGCTCCGATAAATAAGGTTACGTCGGATTGGGAGGATGGATCCAGGGCTAGTTGAACCCGGGGACTATCGATGTTAAAAAGAGTTGCGATTGCTTGGATCGCATAAGGTTTTGAATTGTTGATATAGAGCGAGGATTGCTGCTGATAATTGCCGTTTTCATTAACAGAGGCGATGGTCATTCCGCGTGCAGCGAGGGCATCGGCAGCCTGTTGGGCTCGACCGGAAGTTCCGGAAGCGTTGATCACGCTGATCCGGGCACCCTCCTGACGGAAGACATCATCCCCCGAAACGTTTCTGCTTAATGGTGAAGCAGATCCCGATGTGGAAAAAACCGTTTGTTGGATGGCGCGGATATCATCCGGGATTGGGATAAGGATAGATAAGCCGTCTGGTGAAGTACCTTCAGAAACCTCCGCAGGGCTGATGGAAACTTGCTGAAGTCTGTCCTTTGGTAAATTAACGACGGTTGATCCCAATTGAATGATCTGTTGAAGATCAAGATTAGTCTTGATCCCAGATGAGAGTTCATTATAGAGGGCAGGTGCTCGGGAAAGTATTTTGGGCAAATTATTGAATTGCAGCAATCTGTCCCGGATGGCCATGATCACTTCCTGCTGACGGCGGGAGCGGTCAAAATCATCCATTGATGTATGTCGTTCTCTGGCGTAAGAAAGTGTCAGGGCTCCATCCAGGGTGACCTGTTGCCCGGCTTTCAAGATTTGCTGGGATTGTGCATTTCCAATGCGCTCCACCTTGACATCTTGATCAGGGGTGACGATCACACCACCAATCAGGTCGATCATCTTTACAAAGGTGTTGAAATCCACCTGGACGTAATAATCCACGGGTATCCCGAGAAATTGAGAGACGGTTTGCATGGCTTCGGCAGGTCCGCCTCCGGGCAAATGGTAACTTTCCCCCAGGTAATAGGCAGTGTTAATCTTGCCGAAATCAAAATTCGGGATATTGACCCATAGATCACGGGGAATTGTTAGCGTGGTGGCCAACCCCTGGACCGGGTCGAAGCTGAAAAGGATCATTGTGTCGGTGCGGGGTGTGCTGCCAGCCTCCCAGTCACGGAAGTCAAGCCCCAGGAAGAGAATATTAACCCGGCTCTTCCCATCCCAAGGTTTTACAGATGGTTTTTCCTGTGATGGACCGGGAACGGGGATTTCCCCCTCTGATTCCTGGCTGGTTTCCAGAGGAATGGGTTCACCTGGCAGGCTGGAGATGGTCCAACTACTCACCAGTTGACGGACGAAAACAAAAGTAACCGCGGAAAGCGCGATCGCCAGAACAATGAATCCTCCCAGGATGATCCAGGGAAGAGAGCGGTTTGAACCGGAAGTTTTGGGATTATTGGAAGTCATAAATTATCTTGGAAAATATCCGTTTGAATTAATCGGGTTTCGGAGGAGGGATGGGAAGAGAATCTTTCTTTGTCTCTTTCCATTTATCTCCTTCATCGATAAGCATCACAGGAATATCTTCAACAATAGGATATTTCCTGCCGCAATCTTTACAGATCAACCAGGATTCTTTGTAGAACTCCAGCAAACCATCTGTTTCACGCACACAGGCCGGGCAGCGTAATATTTCTAAAAGATCAGGATGAACCATGGCTCCTCCGTTGATTAGTGATTGAATTCTACCATAATGAATATATCATCTCTCATTAGGGCGCTGGGGTTGGAGTGGGCAGCTCAGTACCCGGACCGTATTCGAATATTGCCTGCCAGGGCTGATAGTGGGTAAAAAATGTATCGTTGAAATATAGGCTGCCATTGCGAACTACTTCGCGGTTGACGGTGACATCGGCACCATCCGCACGGTACTCCACCTGCCTGATCTCTCCCTCGGGCAAATCCGGATTCTCCCGGTAAAGGTCATCCGGGGGTTGAACGATGTTCTGTGGACCGGTGGTGGACCATTTAACGGAGCGGCCATCCTTGGTGGAATAGAATTTCCACGTCAGAGAACCGTACGTCGGGCTGGTATAGGTTTCCATCAAGATCCAATTGGGTGTGTCATTGGTGAATTTAAAATCCACCAGAGGTACATACACCGTGGCATCCAGACCTGCCAGGCTGGCACTGTGCCCACCTGCAATTTGCTCGTAATATCCCACCCGGTATGCATGGGGGTGTCTTTCCACGATGGGCAAACCTGCAAAAAAGGCTGTGCGAAAGAGGGTTGAGCTGACCTGGCAAACACCTCCGCCGACTCCCTTGATCGTTTTATCCCCGATAATGATCAGGGCTTCCGCATAACCATTATCAAGACTGATATTGCCCAGCTCGGAAGCCATGGAGAAAGTCTCGCCCGGTGCGATTAACAGTCCGTGAAAACTGCTGGCGGCGGTCTTGATATTCTGAATTCTCGCGGAGGATGATCCCCTGAAGTAAGATGTTTGCGCCTCGACGAGTTCGGTGATACCGAGTTGCACCCCAGTCATCTCGTCCGTTACCGCGGGTTTGGTGAAATTAAAAACCAGCTCCGCGGAGTGTTCACCCTTTCCAACCTTTTCCTGAATTGATTGCATGCTTTTCGCCAGATCCAACTCGCGACCGATCACTGCCGGTTGGATCACTTCCAGCTGTCGAGTTCCATCATTATAAATGAAGCGCGTATTCACAGGCTCAAGATGCAATTTTCCGCCAAGCTGAGATAAGTAAAAATTTAACTTCACCGGATCAAGTGAGAGGGTATAGACCGGATTTTCAGTTTCTGAACCCACACCAAAAGCCAGCATGCCTGCCAATTCCTCGGGTTGTAGTGTATAGGTTTTCCGTTCGTCCGGCTGGTTCTCAGGCAGAACCAGGTTGAAGGGTTCGGCGAGCAGATTACGGGCTGCATCCGCCTGACTGCCTACATCTACGATGAGCGGTTTGATATCTGTGACGGTCAGAGGAACGGTGCCATCGTTTAGCGTATTTATTTGGCTGGCTATCGCCTGAAGCGACGCCTCCCGGTCCAGACGTACTCCAGTCATTGAATTGGCAACGATCACTTCCGTGCCGCGGATGGAAACACCGGCATTGGCTGCTGGAATGTCGATCTGTTTTGCCAGCTCGGTCAGGAAGTTGAACGCCATCCTTTGATCAAAGATCACTGACAGAGAGACCGGGTGACCGTAATACGTAGATCCAAATTGCTCTGCCAGCCGGGTGATGAAATTTCCTGTTCTTCCTACTGAATATGCACTTTGAGCGGATCCGTCCAGGTCGAGGAACATTCCGATTTGGGCTGGTGTAACCTGCCAGGACTGTCCCTTATATTCAAAATCCAATTTTCCGGTTAGGGGATAGGTGACGCTCTCGCCGATGATTTTGGCTGCTTGGGAGGGAAAAAGTCCCCCAACATCGAAACCGGATACCGTCACGCCTGGAAAGATTCGACCGGCATTAAGGACTTGATAGGAAATTATCAGCAGGGTTATCAATGCGATAAACCCGAGAAATCCGAAAATGATGGAACGTAAAATTGGCTTCATGAGTTACGAAAAAATTATAATTGGTTGGGAAATATTGTGGTTTAAGAGAATGTGAGAAAATTCATAGAATTACGAGATTAGAATGATGACAAGGATCAACCCGAACTGGAACAGAAATAACTCACGCGATACCCGCATGGTAAAATGCGAACAAATTCCGGAAGAATATGTTAATCCTATCAATCCTAATTTATAGCTACACAGCCTTCCTTGCGGGCAAGTGGGTGTTTAAAGAGTTAACGGTCGGGAAATTCTTGATCACCTTTTACCTGGTCGCGTACTCGGTGAACATACTGATATTTGGAATTCTCGCAGCATTCCACAGGCTGAACGATAAGCCGTTGTTCATTCTGGTTCAGGTGATTATGTGCAGCCTGATCGTGTTGATCTTAAGGCTCGCAGGTGGTGTATCGTTAAAACCAAGTCTTTCATTACGATGGAATAATTGGCGTGCCGGGGAGTACGTTCTTTTCTCGTGCATGGCGATAATCATGGGCGGATTCTTCTTCGTAGGAATTAATACCAGCCCAAATAATCTGGATAGCCTGGCGACGCATATTTTGAGGATTTATTACTGGTTGCAACATAGATCGCTTGAAAGCTGGCCAGCATCGACCCAATTTCAGTTGTATTATCCGGTAAATGCCCACTTCCAGGGAACCTGGCTTTTCCTTTTGGGAGGTTCGGAAAAACTATTCTTCCTGGTGCAATGGTTCTCGTACCTTATCACCCTGGTTCTAACCTACGAAATGGGTATTCTTCTCGGTAGCAGGCGAGTGGTGGCGATGTTCTGCGCTCTGGTTTGCCTGGGCTTGCCTGTGGCGCTGCTGCAAATGTATTCCTTCCAGGGAGATCTGACGGTTGCAGCTCTGATCCTGGCGGGAATATATTTTCTCTATACCTACAGATACGCGGACGAACCACCACTGCTCTTCGCAGCTCTTATTTCGATCACGCTGGCTTTAGGGACCAAGCAGACTGCGTATTTTGCTCTGCCGGTTTTGATCAGCTTTGGATTCTATTGGTTGAGGAATACCGGGTTGAAAGTCAAGAGTTGGGTCGTAATCGCCGTAACCATTGCGATGATCGGGCTTTTTGCAGTGAACAAGAATATCCAGAACATTCAAGAAACCGGCAAGGTATTCGGGCGGGTAGCGCCGTTTTTATATTAATGAGAATCCACTCAGCGACGGCGTACAAAGCTTTTTTCACAATCTCCCAAGATACATTTATAGTTTGATCAACATTGATGGGTTCCCAATTGGATATCCGTTCGAGATTAACCGCCGGAAAAGCGACCTCGGCAAGGAAATTGATGCCAGGTTGAACCTGCAGATGGGGGATGGACGCTTTCTTACCACCAGGCTACGACACGAACGAGGCTTTCACATTTGATTCAATTCAGCCTTTAACCGAAGACACTTCCTGGGTCGGTATGGTCGGCTTCCTCATTATCCCTGTCGGCATGGTATTTAGTCTGTTTAGCAAGGAAAATCGAAAAAGGGATTATGCGGTATTTGCACTCATGTTTTCGGGGTCTTGTGTATGCGTTGTTGGTTATCGCTGCAGACGGGCAGGTGTGGGATCCTTACCAGGGCAGATATTTCTTCTTGGGTTAATTCCTGCGATACCACTTGATTGCTGGTTTGGTGCCAAAAAAAAACCTATTGGTGGACTTGTGATGACAGTGATAACAGTTACTGGTTATGGGAATCGCTTTGAACACATTTTTATTCAATGAATCCAAAACCGTGCTTTCAAAATATCAGACTATCTATTGGTTTGGACCGGCGCTGGACTATTTCCCTTCAACCAGTTGGATCAACCAAAATACCCGTGGCGCATTTGGGGATTGGGTTTCATTATTTGCATGAGATCGCACCCGAAGATGAATCGATCCTTACAAAATCTCGGTTAAACAGGTGTATAATTCCAATCAAAGCACGATAAAAAAGCTGATATTCATCGATAAACTAATCCCGAAAGGAGAGACATATATCTTTTAAAGCCCAGCTATACACTGGAGTTTGGACTATTTGGCGAGAATATTACCAGGCAATTATTTCCACTAAAACCCTTGAGGATTATGAGAGAGGTTCTTACCTCATCACCCATTCCAAGATCAAGGTCCCAGAATCGATTGGACTAAGGTTACTTGGGGAGTTCAGCCGAATTTTTATATATCGTTAGTTAGTTTGGTTTTCAAGACACCAATTATTGGCAACAAATGCTCGATTTTGGCAAATTACTCTTAGGTATTTAATTGATCCGACTATCCTGTTTAGATTGCGATTGGAGGGATGATTCTTTCGCGGGACAGAGGTTTACTGGGAATCTGGCTGATATCAAGGACCAGGAACTGAGTTAAAAATTGGATGGCTACAATAATTGGTAATACAGCTATTAGCACAGTTCCGGTGGTGGCTGGGACTCCGGTCGAGATAGACTGGTTCCACTTCACAAGACCCCAAATGAAACCAAAGACAAACAAGAGCAACCCAAAAAAAAGCAGGAATGAACCAGCATTGAAATCGTACCAGAAGATGAATCGATATTTACTAAATCAAGAAATGGGCAGGTTTATAATTCCAACCAGGGGATGATTAGATATATTCGTCTAATTGACGAAAACATTCAGCCAAAAGAAACAGTAGCTATGCTTGATCCTTTGTATTTATTAGAGTTTGGGGTATTTGGGGAAAATGCTTCAAGGTCTCTTTTTATTTTATCAAATATCAATGATTACAAAGGTGACTCAATCCTAATTACTTCAAAAAAGATTAATTCACCTGAGTCACTTGGTTTGCATCTTGTCGCTTCCTCCAAGTATCTATTTATTTACCGATAAATGAAGCTTCACGCATTTGAGAAAGCAGTTTTCTCATAAACTTGCTTGTCGGATTTCTGAAAGTTGATGCGCTATCAAGCCAAGGACGAACATAAAACAACCAATAGTGATGCTAAGCATGGCACCTACGCTTACTCCCCTGCCTTGAATGGCAAAAGGAACCCCCCATAAAAAACCCATAATCACAAAAAATGCGGAAGCGGGGAGGAAGAACTTCAGGGGTTAAAGAGCATCATGATATTGATTATTTCGACAAGAGTCTCGAGAGCAGTGCGAAAACTGATAGTACTTTTTCCAGCTATGCGCCTTTTAACCGCAATTGGATAACCCAAGACCAGATTCTTTTGGTAAAGAAAAGTCATTGTCATTATGTCGCTTAATGCCATCCCGTCAGGACATATTTTCAAATACTTTTTGGCAAGATCGGACCGATACAGTTTATAACCTGAATTTAAGTCAATCTTGTTTAATGGAACAATAATATTTGCTACTATTCGAATAATCCACTTTCCAGTATCCCGATACCAACCAGATGAAGCATTGCCTCGATTTCCTACCACTAAATCGGCATCGTGTTCCGTAGCATATTTGAGGATCTCATTGGCAGTTTCGATAGAATGCTGCCCGTCAGCATCCATCGTTAATAAGTATGGCGTATCAGTTTCAATCATTCCAGTTTTTATAGCCCCCCCGTACCCTTTATTGACTTTGTGGTGGATGACTCGAAAATGACTTCCGGAATTTTTTGAAAAAGCATCAAGGAGGGAACCGGTATTATCCTTGGAGCCATCATCCACAGCGATTAGTTTCATTTTTCGCCGCTTGGTTTCCGAAAGAATCGCTGGAAAAACAAGGGGGATGGCTTCCTCTTCGTTATAGACCGGGATGATAATCGTTATTTTTGGCAACATATCCAAATTATAGCGGTAAATCCAAGCAAATAATTATCTAAAAATAAGGATGAAATTTCTAAAAAGGTTTGAAATAATCGAAAAATCTTCCAGAAATTCAATTGATTTTTCTTGACAACACATTTCGCTTATCTATAATCGACCCTCGCTGCTTGGGTCCGGTTTCGTCCCAAGATCGAGAAAAGGTAAATTTCCCCCTTGACAATAAAGCGCTAAACATCTAAAATAAGTAGCCGTTTGAAAAGAGATGATCTTGCTCCAGGCGGAGCGGATCGCTAACAACTGAAAATGGTGGCTTGAAGCACCGGCCCCGAGGACACCGCAACGTCACGCCGATGTTGACCGGAAAGACAGCAAGAGAGGTTACCATCGGTTCATTTTGTCAGCAGGTCTTGACAGGATAGCGGGAAGTGGTAAAATCCTGCCCTCGGAAACACGCTGAACCTTGACAACTGAATAGTGATAGGAAACAGTAACCTGATTGATCCAGTCAATTTAATTTCCGTACTATACACCTGTAAAGGTGTTCTTTTTGCGGAGAGTTTGATCCTGGCTCAGGATGAACGCTGGCGGCGTGCCTAATACATGCAAGTCGAACGGAGTTGTTGTAGCAATACGGCAACTTAGTGGCGAACGGGTGAGTAACGCGTTGGTGACCTGCCCCGAAGAGGGGGATAACAGTCCGAAAGGATTGCTAATACCCCATGTGGTTACCGGTTTTAGAATCCGGCAACTAAAGTCGCAAGACACTTTGGGAGGGACCTGCGTCCCATCAGCTAGTTGGTAAGGTAACGGCTTACCAAGGCGACGACGGGTAGGGGACCTGAGAGGGTGGACCCCCACAATGGCACTGAAACACGGGCCATACACCTACGGGTGGCAGCAGTAGGGAATATTGCTTAATGTGCGAAAGCGCGAAGCAGCAACGCCGCGTGTGCGATGAAGGCCTTCGGGTCGTAAAGCACTTTTTAGAGGGATGAGAAAGGACAGTACCTCTAGAATAAGCCTCGGCTAACTACGTGCCAGCAGCCGCGGTAAAACGTAGGAGGCGAGCGTTATCCGGAATTACTGGGCGTAAAGCGCGTGCAGGCGGTTCGGTTAGTTGGATGTGAAAGCTCCTGGCTTAACTGGGAGAGGTCGTTCAATACTGCCGAACTTGAGAGTGGTAGAGGGAGATGGAATTCCGCATGTAGTGGTGAAATGCGTAGATATGCGGAGGAACACCAGTGGCGAAAGCGGTCTCCTGGCCCACTTCTGACGCTCAGACGCGAAAGCTAGGGTAGCAAACGGGATTAGAGACCCCGGTAGTCCTAGCTGTAAACGATGTTAACTTGGCGTCGGAGGCTTCAAAACCTTCGGTGCCGTAGCAAACGCGATAAGTTAACCGCCTGAGGACTACGGCCGCAAGGTTAAAACTCAAAGGAATTGACGGGTCCCCGCACAAGCAGCGGAGCGTGTGGTTTAATTCGATGCTACACGAAGAACCTTACCAAGGCTTGACATGCAAGTAGTAGGAAACCGAAAGGCAACCGATCCTTCGGGAAGCTTGCACAGGTGCTGCATGGCTGTCGTCAGCTCGTGTCGTGAGATGTTCGGTTAAGTCCGCTAACGAGCGCAACCCTCACTGTGTGTTATACGTGTCACATGGGACTGCCTGTCTTAAACAGGAGGAAGGTGGGGATGACGTCAAGTCAGCATGGCCTTTATACCTTGGGCTACACACACGCTACAATGGCCAACACAATAGGTAGCCAACCCGCGAGGGGGAGCCAATCCTTAAAGTTGGTCTCAGTTCAGATTGTAGGCTGCAACCCGCCTGCATGAAGACGGAGTTGCTAGTAACCGCAGGTCAGCTATACTGCGGTGAATACGTTCCCGGGGATTGTACACACCGCCCGTCACGTCATGGGAGTTGGCAACACCTGAAGCCGGTATCCTAACCGCAAGGAAGGAGCTGTCGAGGGTGGGGTCGATGACTGGGACGAAGTCGTAACAAGGTAGGCGTACCGGAAGGTGCACCTGGATCACCTCCTTTCTATGGAGCTCCGAGCAGCTGCCTTTGGGCAGCGGCTCTACTCCTTGTTCAAATTGCCCTGACGCGGTGTCGGGGCAGCTGGGTCAGCCAGATAAAAGTTTCCTGTCACTATTGAGTTGTCAAGTGAATGCGGGCCTTTAGCTCAGTTGGTTAGAGCGCGCCTCTGATAAGGGCGAGGTCTCAGGTTCGAGCCCTGAAAGGCCCATTGCCTTAAAAGCGCGGGGATGTAGCTCAGCTGGGAGAGCGCCGCCTTTGCAAGGCGGATGCCACGGGTTCGAGTCCCGTCATCTCCACTGAGACGACATTTTGGACTGGAGAATTGGTGCAAATAGTTATAAACGATTGATCTAGTAAGAGGCTGTCCCGCACGGATCGATACCCGACCCGACGGATAGCCGGGTCGGGTTTCTACTTAAAAAACGAACAGGTTGACTCTCTCTGAATGGTACTGATCATCGATAAGCGCCATTCAGAGCCGGTCAACCGGTGAAGGCCGAAAGCTGGCCGAAGCACCTTACCAACTGAATAGCATGTAGGCCAAGCATCTAATTACTAAAATTATTTGATTCTAAGTATTAAAATTGTAGAACAATGAGAATCTCGAAAGAGTTCCGTGTTCTCCGCATCACGCGAAGATACTAAGAGCTTATGGTGGATGCCTTGGCGTCAAGTGCCGATGAAGGACGTGGGTCACTGCGATAAGCCTCGGGGAGCCGTGAACAGGCATCGATCCGGGGATTTCCGAATGGGGAAACCCATTGACGAGAACCGTCAATATCACCTTTTGAATATATAGACTGGTGAGGGGCACCTGGTGAACTGAAACATCTAAGTAACCAGAGGAAAAGAGAGAATTCCCTGAGTAGTGGCGAGCGAAAGGGGAAAAGCCCAAACCGCGTCAGCTTGCTGCCGCGGGGTTGTAGGGCCTGGCACATGGAAGTTACAAAATTATTCGCTAGCAGAATGGTGTGGGAAAGCCAACCAAAGAGGGTAACAGTCCCGTACGCGAAAGTGAGTGATCTTCCGTCAGGTACCTGAGTACTGCCGTGCACGCTAATACGGTAGGAATCTGGGAGGTCCACCTTCCAAGGCTAAATACACTTGACGACCGATAGTGAACAAGTACCGCGAGGGAAAGGTGAAAAGTACCCCGGTTAGGGGAGTGAAATAGAACCTGAAACCGTAAGCTTACAAGCAGTTGGAGGGCTAATGGCGGGTCTGTGCTCTGGTGAAAGCCGGGTGCGCGCCGCTATGCCTAACAGCGTGCCTCTTGGAGAATGAGCCTGCGAGTTAATTTTTGTGGCAAGGTTAAGGGAGTTATACCCGGAGCCGTAGCGAAAGCGAGTCTTAATAGGGCGTTCAGTCGCAAGGATTAGACCCGAAACCGGGTGATCTACCCATGACCAGGGTGAAGCGAGTGTAAAAGCTCGTGGAGGCCCGAACCTACTAATGTTGCAAAATTAGGGGATGAGTTGTGGGTAGTGGTGATATGCCAACCGAACTCGGATATAGCTGGTTCTCCCCGAAGTAGCTTTCGGGCTAGCGCAATGCGTTTAGTAACGGAGGTAGAGCACTGAATGAGCTAGGGGGCTTAATGCTTACCGAACTCAATCAAACTCCGAATGCCGTTACTCCAGAGCATTGCAGTCGGACTACGGGAGATGAGTTTCGTGGTCGAGAGGGAAACAGCCCAGATCATCGGCTAAGGTCCCAAAATTCAAGCTAAGTGGGAAACGATGTGGGGTTACTGTAACAACCAGGAGGTTGGCTCAGAAGCAGCCACCCTTTAAAGAGTGCGTAACAGCTCACTGGTCAAGTGATCCTGCGCGGAAAACTTAACGGGGCTAAGCTTGATACCGAAGCCATGGGTCTCTGCGTAAGCAGGGGCGGTAGGGGAGCGTTCTGTTTGCAGTGAAGGTCGACCGTAAGGACGGCTGGAGCGGACAGAAGTGAGAATGCAGGCATGAGTAGCGTGAAACATGTGAGAACCATGTTCGCCGTAAATCTAAGGTTTCCGACGCCAGGTCATTCCGCGTCGGGTTAGTCGAGGCCTTAGCCGAGGCCGAAAGGCGTAGGTGATGGACAGCCGGTCAACATTCCGGCACCACTTTGATGGAGCGATGTGGGGACGCAGCGAGGTAGGCCAGCCCGCGATTGGTTGTGCGGGTGCATGCGGTGTCAGGCGTTGAGGATGGTAGGGAAATCCGCCGTCCGAGCTGAGACCGTGTGGCGCGCCATAAGGCATAAGTGAGTTGAGCCTTGCTGCCGAGAAAAGCCGCTAAGCGATGAAGTCAGAGTGCTCGTACCGCAATCCGACACCGGTAGATGGGTAGAGTATACCAAGGCGAACGGGGAAACCCTCGTTAAGGAACTAGGCAAATTGACCCCGTAACTTCGGGAGAAGGGGTGCCTCTTGATGTGAATGCATAATGAGCGTCGAGAGGTCGCAGTGAAATGGTTGTAGTGACTGTTTAACAAAAACACAGGTCTCTGCTAAGCCGAAAGGCGAAGTATAGGGGCTGACACCTGCCCAGTGCCGGAAGGTTAAAGGGAGAGGTTAGCGCAAGCAAAGCTTTGAACTGAAGCCCCGGTGAACGGCGGCCGTAACTATAACGGTCCTAAGGTAGCGAAATTCCTTGTCGGGCAAGTTCCGACCCGCACGAACGGTGTAACAACTACAACAGTGTCTCAACGAGGGACCCGGCGAAATTGAAATGGCTGTGAAGATGCGGCCTACCCGCAGCAGGACAAAAAGACCCCGTGGAGCTTTACTGCATCCTGGCATTGAATTTGGACATGATCTGTGTAGAATAGGTGGGAGGCTGTGAAACTGGAGCGCTAGCTTCGGTGGAGCCGCCAGTGAAATACCACCCTGATCTTGTTTAGATCCTAACCCCATTCCGTAATCCGGATGGGGAACCGTGCCAGGTGGGCAGTTTGACTGGGGCGGTCGCCTCCCAAAGAGTAACGGAGGCGCCCAAAGGTTCCCTCAGGCAGAATGGAAACCTGCCAAAGAGTGTAAAAGCATAAGGGAGCTTGACTGCAAGACCAACGCGTCGAGCAGGGACGAAAGTCGGGTTTAGTGATCCCACGGTACTGAGTGGAAGGGCCGTGGCTTACCGGATAAAAGCTACCCCGGGGATAACAGGCTGGTGAAGTCCAAGAGTTCACATCGACGACTTCGCTCGGCACCTCGATGTCGGCTCATCGCATCCTGGGGCTGTACAAGGTCCCAAGGGTCGGGCTGTTCGCCCGTTAAAGCGGTACGCGAGCTGGGTTCAGACCGTCGTGAGACAGGTCGGTCTCTATCCGCTGTGGGCGTAAGGGATTTGAGAGGAGCTGCCCCTAGTACGAGAGGACCGGGGTGGACTGACCTCTGGTGTGTCAGTTGTCGTGCCAACGGCATCGCTGAGTAGCTAAGTCAGGCAGAGATAACCGCTGAAAGCATCTAAGCGGGAAACTTGCCTCAAGATTAGATCCCTTCCCGTAAGGGTAAGGTCCCAGGTAGACTACCTGGTTGATAGGCGGCAGGTGTAAGCGCAGTAATGTGTTAAGCCAAGCCGTACTAATGACTGATCTCTTCGTGTGGTGTGGAGAACAGGGACCTCTTTCGATTCAAAATAAAAAACCTGCATGCTATTCAGTTCGTAAGATTAACAATGGAATAAATCCTCTTGGTGATCTGAGCGACGGTGGTACACCCGGACACATCTCGAACCCGGAAGTTAAGGCCGTCAGCGCCGATGGTACTTGGGGGGCGACCCCCTGGGAGAGTAGGTCGTTGCCAAGAGGATTTTTCATTTAAATTTCTTCAAATCAACGCTTGTCAATATACTCCCTTCTGGTGTATAATCTTAATGTTCGCACGGTTGCTCTCGACATTGATTATCGGACAGGAGGAAAATGCGTTCTTTCAGATGAGATCAGAGTGTCCCATCCAGTCATTTCCCGGTTGACCGCGCGAACGGCAGCCGTTTTTTTATCCCCATCCCAAAGAGAGGGGAGGTGAGAAATTGTGACGACAGTAGTGTTACGACCAAATGAATCGCAGGATATGCTGCTGAAGCGCTTCCGCAAGAAAGTAGTTAAGAGCGGTGTTCTCAGCACGATCCGGCGAAAACGATGGTTCATCTCCAAGAGCGAAATGCGCCGGGTGGAGAAGAAGAAGTCCATCCGCCGGATCAAAAGGCGTCAATATTCGATGCACTCGACGGATTAAAGCTGGAGGAGGCAGGTATGGCGAAAGAGGAAGATAAAATCCAGGTTGAGGGAAGGATCGTTGAAGCCCTTCCCGGAACCAATTTCCGGGTGAAACTGGATAACGGGCACGAGGTGCTGGCATATTTATCCGGTAGAATGCGCAAGTATTACATTCGCATCCTTCTGGGAGACCATGTGCGCGTTGAAATGTCGCCCTACGATCTCACCCGCGGGCGGATAGTCTACAGGGCCAAGAAGCCGAACGAACCAGCAATCGTCGCATAGATATCACAATAAAATAGAACCGCTGATATTATCAGCGGTTCTACGTTTTAATAGCCCTATTGCGTTTAAGGCCGTTTATCCAACGTCACCTGCAAATCGATTTTTTCTCCCCCGCGCAACACGGTGATTGTAACGGTTTCGTTGGGTTGTTTATTCATGATGAGGTAATTCAGGAATTGCCCGAAGTCCTGCACAGGTTGACCATCGATAGCCACGATCCAGTCACCACCTTTGTTTAAACCCTGGATGGATGTAGCCTCTGTACCTGCTTTAATCCCAGCCCGATCCGCAGGCCCGCCGGTCACCACGCTTGTCACATAAGCGCCATTCCCATTTGCAATTTCCAGGGCATTCATGAACCGCAACGACATATTATCCAGGCTGCTGAGTCCCAAATAGGGATAATCGAATTTTCCCTCCTCGATAAGAAACGGGACCACCCGCTTGACGATGTTGATCGGTACGGCAAAACCGATACCAATATTTCCAGGTTCGCTCGCCATAATTGTCTGGCTGGTTTGGATGGCCCGGTTGATCCCAACCACCGATCCAAGAGTATCCAGGAGGGGTCCTCCGGAATTACCCGGGTTGATCGCTGCATCGGTTTGGATGAGACCAGAAGCGGTGAAAAAGCTGCCGCCAGGAGCCTGACGCATGGATTCCATGGTGCGTCCCAGGGCGGAGACAATGCCAGTGGTCATGGTGCTGGTCAAGCCGAAGGGATTGCCAATGGCGATCACCTGTTGTCCAACTTTGAGCTGATCGGAATTTCCCAGAGCCAAAGGAACTAGTTCCTCGGAAGGAACATTTACTTTAATGACTGCCAGGTCCGAATCAGGGTCTTTTGCGATCACACTACCTTCCACTTTCAAGCCGGAAGGGAAATCTACTTCCAATGCATTGGCGTTATCAACAACATGAAAGTTGGTGATAATGTGACCCTCCCGGTCATATACAAAACCCGAACCCAGACCACCTCCCTGGTCGCTGATCGTTTGAATGGAAACCACTCCAGGGTTGACCTGTTGGAATAGCACGGTCAGATCGGATTGGATTTCGGCCGGTGGAAGGGCTGGCGGCACTACACCGTTCTGGGATGGTGTTGCCGGCTGGGTGGGTCTTTCCAACAGGGGAAGATCAAACAATCCCAACGGTTGGCAGGCAGCCAGGATGATCGCAGTGATCACCACCACTCCAAGTTGTACAGGTCTACGAATAAGCTTTTTCATTTCATTTTCTCCTTTGAATATCCAACGGGATAATAATTATTTCCCGGAAGGACGTAATTGTTCAAATGCTTTTCTCTGTTGATCGGTGAGGTTTCGAGGTATGAGCACTTTCACTTTTACGAAAAGATCACCATGCTGTTGAGGACTGCGAAGGAGAGGCATACCCCGGTTTGCCAGACGAAAGGTCTGCCCAGGTTGGGTACCCGCCGGGATTGTGAGGAGAACATCCCCACCCGGTGTGGGTACAGAAACCTGTCCTCCAACCGCAGCGATATACAGATCGATGGCAACTTCCATAAAGAGATCATCCCCCCTTCTTTCATAGGTGGAGTTAGGGGAGACTTCAATAACCAAATAGATATCCGATGCCTGCCCGTTTGCACCAGCCGGTCCAGCCCCGCGAACCCGCACTTTGGTGCCTGTTTGCGCACCAGCTGGAATTTTTACTTCGATCCTTCGTTGCCCGATCTGTAAAACCCGGGTGGTCCCATGATAGGCTTCCATCAGGTCGATGGGTGCACTTTGTTGAAGCGCGGGAACCTGGCGGGTTGTGCGGGTGGCATATCTTCCTTGCACGGGCATGCCACCGCCAAAGATCGCGCGGAAGAAATCCGAAAAACCTCCAAAGACTTCACCGAAATCGTTCACTTCCACGCGCCGGGTCTGGTAGTAACCTCTCGGTTGATCGGTCCACTGTGCCCAGTTGAAATTCCCCGGCGCGCCGTTCTGCTGCCACTGGGAGTAGGAACTGCCCAACTGGTCGTAGCGGGAGCGCTTCTCCGGGTCCTTCAGCACCTCGTATGCTTCATTGATTTCCTTAAACTTCTGTTCAGAGGTTTTATCACCCGGATTTTTATCGGGGTGGTATTTCTTTGCGAGGTTGCGATAGGCTTTCTTAATATCGGCATCCCCGGCTTTCCGGTCCACGCCAAGGATCTGGTAGTAATCTTTATAATCCACGCGCAAGATTGTAAGGCTTTTAGAAGGTCATTTCAAGAGAATTAATGAAATCTTATACAACTCTAACGATAAGTCAACCTAAATTGAATAATTACCACTGCCAATAACTGTGTAGTTGCGAAAGAAAAATATCAAGAATAAAATATAGAAATTGGTTTATGGAGATCATTCGTGATAGAACTGACTGAGAAAATAGAAAAAGCAGCGTTGGAATCGGACTTTTCAGGTATCTTGTCGGTTTTCAAAGGTGCTTCACCTTTGTATAACAAGGCATTTGGGTATCGGGACTTCAAAAATGAACTGCCTAATTCAACAAGTACATTATTCGGCATTGCCTCGGGGACAAAAGTCTTCACCGCATTGGGAATTGGTAAACTTGTCGACCAGGGGCTGATCACATTGGATACAATTGTTGGATCAATTGATAAGATGTATACAGGTTTTATCAGCGAAAACGCAACGATCCAGCAATTACTGACCCATACTTCGGGTATCTATGATTACTACGATGAAGAGATCGAAGACGATTTTGATCACTTCTCAGTGGAGATCCCATGGAGTGAACTCGAAACGCCTTCCGATTATTACCCTTTGTTCAAAGGGCAACCTATGAAGTTTCGACCAGGAGAGAGGTTTTCATATTCCAATGGGGGATATATCTTTTTGGGCATATTGATCGAAAAATTGACAGGCGAACTTTACAGAGACTTTATCCATCAACATGTTCTTCAAAAAGCGGGTATGAATAAATCTGGTTTCTATGCATTCAATGATTTGCCTGAAAACACTGCAAATGGTTATCTTGAGGACCGCAGAACGACCAACATCTACCAGCTCCCAATTCGAGGAGGGGGAGATGGTGGGATGTATACGACAACAATTGATCTATGTGCTTTTTGGAATAACCTGTTCTCCAACAGAATCCTTTCAAAACGACTTACTGAATCTTTCTTGACAACTCATTGCACTCTAAATGACAATACTGGATACGGTTTTGGTTTGTATAAACGACTCGATGACAGCATGTATTTGATCGAAGGTAGTGATGCCGGGGTCGGTTTCGACTCCATATACATTGTGAAGGACGGACTGACTTTCAATATTTTGTCAAATATTACAAACGGCGAGAATGTAATCAGAAAAATTATCCTGGATTACGTTTAGGTTTCGATGAGTTATGTTTGTAATTGAGAATTACGACGTTTTAGAGCGCACGGTAGTTAATAGAGTAACTCCTCTCACAAAAGCAACGTCAAGGGTTTTTCGAATGAGATAAATGGAGCTTTTGGTAGTTATCCAGCAAAGATAAGTTTTACTCAATCGAAATGAGGTTGAACCCGATGCGAAACCTATTCAGAAAAATTCACAAAAATGAAAGTTACTATAAGGAGAAACTATGGAATTGAAACATTTTATTGATACACAGGATTTTTCCAAGCCGGAACTTTTAGATTTGATTGAGCTGATCCGCCTGATAAAAACCGCCGATAAGGAGGGAGCCACTCCCCGCCTCCTGGCAGACGCCTCACTTGGGATGCTGTTCGAGGAACCTTCCACGCGGACAAGGATCTCCTTTGAAGTTGGGATGACGGAGCTTGGCGGTCATGCGCTTTACCTGAAACCAGGCGAGATCCACCTTGGCGTCCGGGAATCACTCGGTGATACCGCCCAAGTAATATCCCGATACGTGGATGTGATCATGGCCCGCACTTTAAAACACGAAACCATGCTCGGGTTGGCCAAATACGCCACGGTTCCGGTGATCAACGGCCTGACCGATTACAACCATCCCACCCAGGTGGTTTGTGATGTGTTCACGATGATCGAACATGCACCAGCGGAGAAGAAACTCGAAGATATCAACGTCACATTCGTTGGCGACGCAACTAACGTTCTCAGTTCGTTGATGTTGATCTGTACCAGGCTGGGTATGCACTTCACCCAGGCTGCTCCACGCAAATATCAGGCTCCCGGAGAATGGATAGCGATGGCGGAGGAGAATTGCAGGGTTTCCGGTGGATCCGTGAGCCTGACCGATGACCCGATAGAAGCGGTGAAGGATGCTGACTTTGTTTATACAGACCTGTGGTGGTGGGTAGGCCAGGAAGCAGAGATTCCAGAACGACGGGAGGCGTTTATGCCAAAATACCAGGTGAACAGTGACCTGATGGGTCAAGCCCCATTCCATTGCAAGTTCATGCACTGCCTGCCCGCATCGCGAGGAGTGGAAGCCACCGATGAAGTTATGGATTCTCCCCGATCGATCATTTTTGATCAGGCGGAGAACCGTCTGCACACCGAGAAAGGGCTGCTGGTTTGGCTTGTTTACCCACGAATGAAACACACCAGCCAGGAGTTAATGGATTTGCATAAAAACCGGATCTTGAAGTTTATGGAAAATCAATAACATTTTGACCGGGAAAACTTCAACTGTAAGGGAGTGATGATGCAAAATGTAGTAAACAGCACACCCCGCAAAGATGGTTTCAGGATGCCAGGTGAATTTGAACCACACAGACAAACCTGGATGTTGTGGCCGGAACGCACCGATAACTGGCGCTTGGGGGCAAAACCTGCCCAGGCTGTATTTGCCTCGGTCGCGAGCGCAATAGCCCGTTTTGAACCACTCACCATGGGTGTATCGCAATCACAGTACGCCAATGCACGCCACATGTTGCCAGAGATCATCCGGGTGGTGGAATTATCCTGCAATGATTCATGGATTCGCGATTGCGGTCCTACATTCGTAAAAAACGGGCAGGAAATTCGTGCGGTGGATTGGGATTTCAACGCCTGGGGGGGACTGGATGGCGGGTTGTATTTTCCATGGGATCTGGATGATCTTGTGGCGCGAAAAGTAGCGGATATAGAGCGGGTGGCCAGATATAAAGCACCACTTGTCCTGGAGGGGGGCTCGATCCACGCGGACGGGCAAGGTACCCTCCTAACCACGCGGGAATGCTTGTTGAACCCGAACCGCAACCCGGGTATGACCCAGGATGAGATCGAAAACCTGCTCGCAGATTATTTAAATATTGATTCCTTCCTTTGGCTGAACCGCGGAATTTATAACGATGAGACAAATGGGCATGTGGATAATATTTGTTGTTTCATTCGCCCGGGAGTTGTTGCGCTCTCTTGGACGGAAGACAAGGCGGATCCGCAGTACGAAATCAGCCATGAAAATCTGGAGATCCTATCGTCAGCGAAAGATGCCAATGGACAAAAGCTGGAGGTTCACAAGATACATCAACCAAACCCGGTATTGATCTCCAGTGATGAAAGCCAGGGTGTTGATGTCGTCGAAGGCACACTGCCGAGGGAAGCAGGAGATCGGATGGCGGCGTCTTACATAAATTTTTACTTTTGCAATGGAGCTGCGATTGTTCCCACTTTCAATGACCCGCATGATCAATCCGCATTGGACCAGTTGCAGCGCTTAATGCCGGAAAGGCAGGTGATCGGAGTGCCGGCACGGGAAATCATCCTGGGTGGTGGTAACATTCACTGTATCACCCAACAGCAACCAGCTTAAACTTTGGGAAGATGGATTCCTTCAATGAGGCTGGAAAAAGAATCGTCAGGGGAATTGCGCGATTGAAATGTTTCGTGCTATAGTTTAAGGCAATGGCTGCGCGAGAACGGATCCTTGTTGTTGAAAGCGATCCGGTCATCAGCGACCTGGTTGCACGCCAGGCTTTGCAGATGGCTGGATTTCAGACATTGGTTGTCAGCGATGCGAACTCCGCGATCGGAAAAGCCATGCAGTTCGCTCCGGATGTCATCATTGTTAATGAAAATCTGCGCGGGTTGAGCGGGAAGGATCTTCTTGTTGCGCTCACTTCCCAGGGGATCGAAACCCCGGTGATCATGCTGGCTCCTCGGGGCAGTGAAATGGAGATCATCCAGGCCTTCCGCCTGGGCGCCACCGATTACCTGCTCTGGCCGGTAAGGGAAGCCGAGGTGATCAACGCGGTCGAGCGCGTCCTCAAGCAGGTACGCGACCGGCGTGAGCGGGAACGACTGACGCTGCAATTACAACAGATCAATTCCGAGTTGCAGCAGCGAGCCCGGGAACTGACTACGATTTTTGCAGTAGGCAAGGCGGTCATATCCATTACGGATGTGAACATCCTCTTTAAAAACATCCTCGAAGGTGCTTCGCGTGTGACGCAGGCTGATCTCGGCTGGTTGATGTTACGCGACGATGCTTCTAAGAATTTCGTTGTGGCTGCCATCCACAATTTACCAGCTTCTCTTTCTGTGGAGATCAACAAACCCTGGGATGATGGCATCAGTGGTCTGGTTGCAATGTCGGGGGAGAGCCTCAGCATATACGGCGAACCCATCAGGCGTTTTAAAATTGCCTCGCTGGGCCAATCCATCCTGGTCGTGCCGATCAAGGTGCAACGCAAGGTTATCGGCATAATGGTGGTGATGAGGAGCCAATCGCTCCCGTTCAAAGGTACAGAACAGAACCTCGTGGAGGCGGTGGCAGATTATCTTTCCATTTACATGGTTAATGTTCGCCTTTTCAAGGTGGTGGAAGACCGGGCTCGCTATCTTCAGGTGATGGTGGATAATGCCCAAACTGGTGAAAAGGTAATCAACGGCATCCTGCAATCAGTCAAAAAAGAGATCGCAGCTCCGATCAAGGACGCACGTAATGCGCTTTCCAGGTTGGAAGGAGATGCCTCCATCCGTTGGAATCCCAGCCAGCGTGATTGGATCATGACCCTGCAGGACAAATTGATCCTGCTGGACCAGATTGCCGAGGCCATTTCCCCTCTGGAGGGTTTCAAAGCTGTTCCGGATGCCTCCAGGACCAACCTGAATGAATCCCTGAGAAAATCCATCAAGCGATTCCAGCCCTTTGCCCGTCAGAGCAGCCTTATGCTGGTGGCGGAGATGCCGGAAGAGCCGCTGTTTGCCCGGGCTGATCCAGCCCAGGTTTCTGCAGCAGTTGAAGGAATCCTTTCCACAGCGATCAAAAATTCCAATCCAGGGGGAGAGATCAATATCCGCCTTGGAAAGACAGCTGACCAACAGATTCTGCTCAGTGTGGAAGATAACGGGGATGGTTTCTCACCCGAGCAGGTGAAACGGCTGCTTACTGATTCCCTCCCCCCAGCGCCAGGCAAGTTGCAGCGTTTTGGTGGACTGGCGGTGGGGATGCAACAGGCGCAGGAGCTAATTCTGCGGCAAAAAGGGCAATTGAGTATCGAAAGTTTCCAGGGGAAGGGCACCATGTACCGGGTGACGATTCCGATAGAAAGTTAAGAAATTTCCTGCCAGAGATATTATCAACATGACCTCATCCAAAGAGAAGATCCTCATTATCACCTCCAACCCGCAATTGGATTACCTGTTGGATAGGGTATTAAATAGCGGGGGGTATACGGTCACGCTCTGCCCCGAGCGTGAGACTGTGCTCGGTACGCTGGAGAAAAACCCGCACGAGCTGGTGATCATCAGCGAGGAGATCAACGGATCCACCTGGATCCGATTTGGCGAAACGCTAAATAATAAATTCCCCGCAATGCCGGTGATTCTGCTCGTCCGGGCACGAACTCCGGAGATTCTGCAGCAAGCATTGATGATCGGCGTCAGCGGTACGCTCTGCCTGCCCCTGAAGTCGGAGGATGTTCTGGATGCGGTGGAATCCGGGTTGGAACGCTCCCGGCAGCGAAAGACATGGGTTCTCCAGGAAGCAAAACGGGCTACCGCCAGCCTTCAACAGAAGATCGATGAACTGGAAACCCTAACCAAACTGGGCCAATCGATCACCAGCAAGCTGGAGGTGGATGCGGTTTTAACCTCGGTTGTGGAAGCTGCCGTTCAACTTACCAATGCAGAGGAAGGCAGCCTCCTTTTGCTGGATGAAATAACCGGCGAGCTCTATATGCGAGCTTCTCGTAACTTCCAGGAAGATTTCATTAATACATTTCGCCTGCCGGTCAAGGACACCCTGGCTGGTTCGGTGATCAACAGCGGAAAGCCGGTTCTTCTGGATGAAAATACACCCAAGAAGATCAAGACTGCCTACCTGGTGCACAGCCTTGTTTATGTGCCATTGATCCTTGAAAAACGCACCATCGGGGTCCTGGGGGTTGATAACCGAAAGGCAATGGAAGGAGGCTTCAAACCCCGGGATATTAAAGTGCTCAGCATCCTGGCGGAATATGCGGTAATTGCCATAGAAAATGCGCGGCTTTATACCGAAGTCTCCTCCGAGCGGAATAAACTGGAAACCATCCTTAAAAAGATCCAGGATGGCGTTTTGGTGGTGGATACCGATCGGCGGGTGATGCTGGTAAACCAATCAGCCCAAAACATCCTCGAAGTGGTGGAACCATATATTAACCGGCCTCTGCGGGATGTGGTCAGCCAGCCGGAAGTGCTGGATATGGCTGAAAATTCCGGCAAGAATATCCCGCTGCAAAAGGAAATGACCGTTCCGGATGGGCAGGTCTACCTCGCGCAACTCACCCCGATCCCCGAGGTGGGTCTTGCTTTTACATTTAATAATATTACGCATCTCAAGAAATTGGATCGACTGAAAAGCGAGTTCGTGAGCACAGTCTCGCATGACCTCAGGTCCCCCCTGACCGCGATATTGGCCTATATTGATCTTTTCGAGCGTTCTGGACCGATCAACGATACTCAGCGCGATTTCATCAACCGCATGCAGGCCAGTATCCACAACATCACCCACCTGGTGGATGATTTGCTAGACCTGGGAAGGATTGAAGCCGGCTTTGATACCCACCGGGAAAATGTCCGCCTGGATCAATTGATCCGCTATTCAGCTGATGGTTTCAAGATGCGGCTGAGCGAGAAGAACTACAACTTCCAGCTCCTGTTACCCGAGAACTTCCCGGTGATCCGTGGTAATCCCACCGAGTTGCGGCAGATGCTGGATAATATGCTGGATAATATGATCAAATACACCCCCAAAGGCGGGGATCTCACCATTCAATGCAAACTCGACGATCGGAAATTGATGATCATGTTCGTCGATTCCGGGGTTGGGATCCCAGCTGCGGATATCCCGTTCATATTTGATAAGTTCTACCGGGCGAGCAACGCGCATAATGAAACCCCAGGCACTGGACTGGGGTTGGCGATCGTGAAATCCATAGTGGAAAATCACCAGGGCAGGATCTGGGCGGAATCCAAAGTGGGCAAGGGCACAACCTTCACCATCCTGTTGCCCATAGCTGATTGAACCCACTTAGATGTGGGAAATTTCCTGCAGAAAATTCTTGACCCGCGGGATCAATTCCTCGGCATCCGTATAAGTCAATAACTTCAGCTTGGGCATGTCGTTGCCGGTGATCATCTTGGAGACCCTGCGTCCTTTTTGGTAACAGCAAAGCACCGGCTTTCCAAGAAGAAGTGCCAGGGCGATCTCATAGCCCACGCCGTGCGAAGGTGTGCTCACTTCCGCGATGAGTGCGTCGCAATCCTCCACCCATTTCACATCCCGTTTGAATACATCGATTGGAGTGGAAGAATCCTCATAATCCTGTACCTTCGGGCTGGCCAGGATGGCAGTGGGCACTTCGTGTCCCCATCCCACAAGATTATCCACCAGGACCTTATAGATTTCCTGATCGGTCCGCCCGCCTGTGATCGAGCATGAGAAGTAAATGTTCATCCGGTTTCCTCCGAAGCACAATTTTAACATGCGAAACACAACTACAAAGCTGAATAATGGCATAGATTATGCATCGTTTGTCGTGAGCGTAACGAAGTTTCCCATTCTCAATAATCTGCCGGGAAACAATTAAGGAGATTCATATGAAAAAGACCGCCTTGTTATTCACCCTGGTAATTGCAGTGACCCTTGTTTTAAGCGCCTGCAATCTACCCGCCTCCCAGCCTCCCGAGCAATCCCCCACCCAGGGGCGTCCGACCCCCGTGGCAACCAACCAGACGTTGCACGAGATCGTCAGCCAAACCCAAACTGCGATCGCCAAATCGGGCGGCGGCGCGCCAACCCAGGGATTGCCAACCGTGCAGGAAACAATGGGGCCAGCCCAGAACACCAACACCCCCGCTGCTGTAATGGTCACAACCCAGCCAACCTCGAACGTGGTCGTTCCCACCCAGGCCCCGGTTATAACTGTTCCCACCCCCACGCCTGGCCTGCCAACCACCTACATGATCCACGAAGGTGAATGGTGCTATTGTATTGCCCGTCGATTCAATATCCTGGCTGGTGCTTTACTCCAGGCAAACGCGGCCTGCCAAAACAACAGTGTTGCTCCTGGGACAAACCTTACCATTCCCCAAAATGCTTCACCCTGGGAGGGAGAACGTTCCCTGGTTGCGCACCCTGCTACCTATACCGTGCGTCCCAACGATACCATTTTCACCATAGCCTGTTATTACGGGGCGGTTGATCCGAATGCGATCATTTTCGCAAATTCCCTGGCCGCGCCCTACACCCTGGTACCCGGGCAGATTCTGAATATCCCCTAATCCAATCACGATCGGTTATTGTATACTTACGGGCGGAAGGCATCTTCCGCCCATATTGTTTCCAAGGACCAAGGGATGAAGCACACCATCAGGCAGCGTGAAGTGGTCTATACGGGGAAAGCGTTCAAAGTGGAAAAAGTTCACCTGGGGCTCCCGGATGGGCGGGAAGGCTATTACGATCTGGTAAACCATTTAGGATCGGTCACCATATTGCCCTTGAGCCAGCAAGGCAATATTCTTTTTGTGAGGCAATACAGGATAGGATCAGAAAGCGAATTACTGGAGCTCCCTGCCGGTACCCTGAATCCTGGGGAAGACCCGCTTGAATGCGCCAAGCGTGAGATACAGGAGGAGACCGGTATGGGTGCCAGGGAGTTCATCCCACTGGGAGATATGTTCCTCGCCCCGGGATATGCCAGCGAGCATATGTATCTCTACCTCGCCAGGGACCTTTTCCCATCCGATTTGGTAGGTGATGAGGATGAATTCATCCAAGTACAAAAGATCCTTGTGAAGGATGCCTATGAAATGGCTGCTGCAAATGAGATACACGACAGCAAGACACTGGCTGTGATGCTGCTGGCGAGGCAATACCTGGATGAATTTCTCGCTTGATGCTTGAGACTACTCAACATGCGAAAAATCGGCGCGGGGGAATGTGACTTTAATCACCCCCGCGATACAATTATCCTCCTGCGGATGTCCAGACAGTTGTCGTATAATTGACCCCGGAAAATCATTTCCCGGAGGGCTCCCTGCCTGACGGGAATATTTTGAAACCCTGTTTTATTATGGAGCCTCAATCATGCCACGACAAAAAGTAACGATCGATGCCAATGAAGCTGTTGCGTACGTTGCTTACCGCGTCAACGAAGTGATAGCGATATACCCGATCACCCCCTCCTCAACGATGGGGGAACACGCCGACGCCTGGTCTGCAGCGCGGATACCCAATATCTGGGGAACGGTACCGCATGTGATGGAAATGCAATCCGAAGGCGGCGCTGCAGGTGCGGTGCACGGCGCGCTGCAATCCGGTTCGATGACCACCACCTTCACTGCCTCGCAGGGACTGCTGTTGATGATCCCGAACATGTACAAGATCGCCGGCGAGCTGACCCCCACAGTTTTCCATGTTTCCGCCCGTACCCTGGCTGCTCATGCGCTATCAATCTTCGGGGATCACTCGGACGTGATGGCCACCCGCCAGACTGGTTTTGCCATGCTGGCAAGCAATTCGCCGCAGGAGGCGCATGATACTGCCCTGATCGCAGAAGCAAGCACGCTGCAATCCCGTGTGCCGTTCGTACACTTTTTTGATGGCTTCCGCACCTCTGCGGAGGTAAACAAGATCGAGCAATTGGACGTGGAGGATATCCGCAGCATGATCCCGGATGAGAAGGTAACGGAGATGCGCACCCGTGCGCTTTCTCCCGATCATCCCGTTCTACGCGGTTCTGCCCAAAACCCGGATGTTTATTTCCAGGCTCGCGAAGCCTGCAATCAGTTTTATGATGCGACCCCCGAGTTCGTTCAGAAGGAAATGGATCGTTTTGCGAAGCTCACCGGGCGTCAATATCACCTCTTCGATTACTTTGGTGCTCCAGATGCCGAGCAGGTCGTGGTCATCATGGGGTCCGGTGCCGAGACTGCCTCCGAAACAGCCGCATTTTTGAATCAAAAAGGACGCAAGGTGGGTGTGGTTTCAGTGCGTCTTTTCCGTCCGTTTTCGGTGGAGCACATGTTGAAGACTCTACCAGCTACGACAAAAAAGATTGCAGTGCTTGACCGCACCAAAGAGCCCGGATCTGTTGGTGAGCCGCTATACCAGGATGTGATCACTGCGATCGCTGAAGGTCTGGGAAACGGCACCGCCCCGTTTAAATCCATGCCGGTGATCATCGGTGGACGTTACGGCCTGGCTTCCAAGGAATTCACCCCTGCGATGGCCAAGGCGATCTTTGATGAGCTGGAAAAAAGCTCTCCTAAGAATCATTTCACGGTCGGCATCCACGACGACGTGACCAACACCAGCCTGGAATTTGATCCTGCCTTCTCCATCCTGGGGGATGAAACCCGCTGCTGCGTGTTCTTTGGTCTCGGTGCGGATGGTACGGTTGGGGCAAACAAGAACTCGATCAAGATCATTGGCGAGGAAACCAACAACTTCGCCCAGGGGTATTTTGTCTACGACTCCAAGAAATCCGGAACTGTCACCATTTCTCACCTTCGCTTCGGCCCAATACCGATCCGTGCACCCTACTTGATCGGGACCGACGAAGCCCAGTTCGTTGCCTGTCACCAGTTCGTCTTCCTGGAGCGTGTGGACATGCTCAAATACGCAGCCTTTGGCGCGACCTTCCTCCTCAACAGCATTTATGGACCGAACGAGGTCTGGGATAAGCTCCCGCGCGAGGTGCAGCAGGGGATCATCGCCAAAAAGCTCAAATTCTACGTGATCGACGCCTACGACATAGCCGAAAAGACGGAGATGGGTGGTCGCGTGAATACAATCATGCAGACCTGTTTCTTTGCCATCTCCGGTGTGCTTCCGCGCGAAGAGGCAATCTACGAGATCAAGAAAAGCATCCAGAAAACCTATGGAAAGCGCGGCGAGGCTGTTGTCAACCAGAATAACGCAGCAGTGGATGCCACCCTGGCGAACCTCTTCGAGGTGAAGGTACCCGGCGAGGTAACCAGCACCATCACCCGGCGTGACCCGATGCCGAAAGAAGCCCCCACTTTTGTTCGCGATGTGCTTGGCAAGATCATTGCCTTCGAGGGTGACGAACTGCCGGTAAGCGCGATGCCAATTGATGGTACATTTCCAACCGCAACGAGCCGTTGGGAGAAACGTAACATCGCCCTGGAGATCCCGGTGTGGGAACCCGATCTTTGTATCCAATGCGCAAAATGTTCGTTCGTTTGCCCGCACGCAGTTATCCGCACAAAGGTCTACGACAGTAAATTCTTGGAGAAAGCCCCCGAAACCTTCAAATCCCTGGATGCTAAATTCAAGGAATTCCCGGGAATGAAATTCACTGTTCAGGTTGCGCCTGAGGATTGCACAGGTTGTGGATTGTGCGTGGAAGCCTGTCCGTCCAAGGATAAGACCCAACCCAGCCGCAAGGCTATCAACCTGGCTCCGCAGCTGCCTCTGAGGGAAGTTGAAGGAATGAACTGGGACTTCTTCCTCGGGTTACCCGACCCAGAACGGTCCGCATTTGACCCATCCTCGGTGAAGAATTCTCAACTTCTCACCCCGCTCTTCGAGTTCTCGGGAGCTTGTGCGGGTTGCGGTGAGACCCCATATATCAAGTTGCTCACCCAACTTTTTGGCGACCGCATGCTGGTTGCCAACGCCACAGGCTGCACCTCGATCTATGGCGGCAACCTGCCAACCACGCCATGGGCGCAGAACAAGGACGGGCGTGGGCCATCCTGGTCCAACTCGCTTTTCGAAGATAACGCAGAGTTCGGATTGGGCATGCGCCTGACCCTGGATAAGCAGATTGAATTCGCGCTCGAACTGGTGAAAAATCTCTCCACCCAGATCGGCGAATCACTTGCCGGAGAGATTCTCGCCGCGGATCAAACGAATGAAGAGGGTATTAAGCTCCAGCGCGAGCGTATCACAAAATTGAAGCAAAAACTCACCGGGATCAAGGATCCCAAAGCCGGGCAACTTGCTGCCATTGCGGACAACCTGGTTAAGAAATCCGTTTGGATTATCGGCGGCGACGGCTGGGCGTATGATATCGGTTACGGCGGTCTCGATCATGTACTTGCCACCGGGCGAAATGTTAAAATGCTGGTGCTGGATACCGAGGTTTACTCGAATACTGGCGGACAATCCTCCAAGGCCACCCCGCGTGCTGCGGTGGCGAAATTCGCCGCTAACGGAAAGGGATTGCCCAAGAAGGACCTGGGGATGATCGCGATGAGCTACGGGTATATCTACGTCGCCCGCATCGCCTTTGGCGCGAGCGACGTGCAGACCCTGCGTGCGCTTATCGAGGCAGACGCCTTTGATGGTCCGGCATTGGTGATCGCCTATTCGCACTGTATCAACCAGGGCATCGATACCAGGCGCGGCCTGGATCAGCAGAAACTGGCAGTCCAAAGCGGGATCTGGCCGCTCTACCGTTACAATCCCGAGCTGGTAAAGGAAGGCAAGAATCCCCTGCAGCTCGATTCGAAGGATCCCACGATTAAGGTGGAGGATTACGCCTACAAAGAGACCCGTTACCGCATGCTGGTTCAGAGTGACGAAAAGCGGGCGGAACTGCTGATGAAACTGGCGAACGAAGATGTGGTTTCACGATGGAATCTCTACAAGCAAATGGCACAAATTAGCTACGGCTCTGACGAAGCAGCCAAAGAGTAAAGAAAACAATACGAGCAGGAAGGTCATAAAATGCCTGAATTAAAAACAACCTATCTTGGTCTGAACCTCAGCAACCCGCTGGTCGCCTCCGCCAGCCCTTATTCCAAAAAGGTGGAAAAAGCCAAGGAATTGGCGGATGCCGGGATCGGCGCGATCGTGATGCACTCATTATTTGAGGAACAGATCAACCACGAAAGTCGCGAACTTGACCATTTCCTTAACCAGGGCACAGAATCATTCGCCGAAGCTCTAACATATTTTCCGGAGATGGATCACTACGACGTGGGACCAGAAAAGTACCTGAAGTTGATCGGCGAGTTGAAGAAATCCCTTCCCATCCCGGTGATCGCGAGTTTGAATGGTGTTTCCAGTGGAGGTTGGGTGGATTACTCGCGCCGGATGCAGGATGCTGGGGCGGATGCGTTGGAATTGAATATCTACTTCCTTTCCACTGATGCGGCGGTCACAAGTGGTGACCTGGAAAAAGCCCAGATTGAGTTGGTGCAACAGGTCAGTGAATCCGTGCGCATCCCGGTTTCAGTCAAGCTCAACCCGTTCTATACCAGCCTGCCGAACTTTGCTGCCAGATTGACCGCAGCCGGAGCTAAAGGGTTGGTGTTTTTCAACCGATTCTACCAGCCCGACCTGGATATTAATGCGCTGGAAGTTGTGCCCACCCTGGAGCTCAGCACCTCTGCCGAGCTGCGCCTGCCCCTGCGCTGGATCGCGATCCTCTATGGGAAACTACAGGCAGACCTTGCGCTTTCGAGCGGCGTGCACACAGGTGACGGATGCGGTTAAAGCGCTGATGGCAGGCAGCCAGGTTGCGATGATGACCAGCGCCCTAGTTACATGAAGATGCTGGGTATGCGACCAAAGTGCTGGAGGAATTGACCGGTTGGATGAAAGCCCGGGAGTACACCTCGGTGGATCAGATGCGCGGAGACGCTCAGTCAGAAGGGAGTGGCCAACCCAGCCGCCTTCGAGCGCGCAAATTATCTTCAGGTGCTCACCAGTTTTGACACCAGGTTGAAATAACCAGGTCGAATAAAAAAACACCGCCTCGAAGTGGAGGCGGTGATTTCGTTTTAATTATTTTGCTGCAGATGCCATTTTCTCTGCAGCGGCTTTATCGGGAGCGATGAGCCACCAGATATCGCCACCTTCACGGTAGATCTTCACGAATTGATTGGCTGTATTTTCCCATGTGATGGAATCATTGGATTTATCCACTGGGCTGCCCCAACGTTTTTGACCGTAATCGGTAAGTGCTTTCCAGAATTCATCTGCATCTTTAGCGCTATCCCACCGGCTTCGCATAATGACAGCCAGCTGGCTGGTAGATTCATTCCAGTTGACTGTATAAGTATCACCCGCCCAACCTGCAGCAGCGATTGAAGCAACCTCTTCATCCAGGCGCGAAAAAGCATTATCCCCTGCGGAAAGTATCAGGTGCCAGTACCATTCCCCCATGGAATTGCGTGTGGTCTCCTCCCAGCCTTCGCCCAGGGCGGCGGTGATATCTTTGAGGGGGATTTCCACCTGCCGGTCGGCGGGGTACTTTTCCGGGTGCAGGATCATTTCCGTTGAGGAGGGCGGGTTTTCGTAGGCTTTATCCACTGCTGACCAACCACCGCTGTCATAAAGGTATTGCACGAAACTCAATCCCTGGTCATATGGGAAAATGAAATCTTTCTGTAAATAATATGGTGTTGAATCGAAAATCGGACTGGAATAGCTGCTGTAAAAATTCTGAACATCCAATTGATCCTGTTCGGTGGCTTCCTGGAAAAACCAGAATTGCTCGGTGAGCGATGCATCACCTTCTATGAGCGACTGGACGCCAGCGCAGTATTCCGTGTGGGTTTCACAGTGATCGTCATTCATTTTCAAACCGTTTTCCATATCCCAAGTCTGATCCTGAAGCACATGCGTGTATTCATGGGCATAGGTCATCTTTTCGGTGCCGGTAAGTTTATCTGCCTGGATGACGAACATCTCCTTGGTTTCCGGGTCGTAATACCCTGCAACCTGTTCGGAATAGAGATTGATAAAGAGACTGTATAGGTCATAGCCCGGAGGCAGGAGTCCGAAGGCAGCCAGTTCGCGCACATCCGCCCGGGCTTCCTCCTGGGTGTAATCCTTGAAAAAGTCATTCTTGACGTTTTCCTCGAGTTCCGATGGGCTGAGCATAGCCTGTTTTAATTCCTGCACCTTCGGTTTCAATCCGCGTAACTCAATTACCTGCTGCTGGATCTCCTCGAAGAGGGAGTTATCTTCCATATCTGAGGATTGAGATGTCTCACCTTCCGTGGGGGTCACCGGGGCGGTGACTGTTTCCTCTGATTCCGGGGGAGTTGGAGCAAGGGTTGGGGTGACGGGGGTGGGATCACTGGAAAGGAGATCACCCAGGCTAGGCAGGCTGCAGGCAGCTGTTATTAGGATGATGAGGGAAAGAAGGGCGATTTTTTTCATTAGGTATCCTTAATCATTTAAAAATCTCGCAGAACCAATGTTGGAAAGAAGGAAGAAAGATCCGGAAAACGAATGTCAGAGTCTACCGAACACATCAGTCTAACTTTCCCGCATAATGGGAGCATTATCCCAGTATTTTTCAGGTTTGTCGACAAGATTAGCAATCTCTAAGGATGAAAATGGACGAATTCTCTCCGATTACTGGGTATAATTCGCGCGATGAAATACCATATCTGGACCGAAGGCTGCCAGATGAATGTGGCCGATTCGCAACGACTATCCTCTGCGCTGGAAAACCTGGGGTACGAGCCATCCCTGCGCGCTGATGAGGCGGAAGTGGTGGTTTTAAATACCTGCGTCGTCCGGCAAAGCGCAGAGGATAAAGCATACGGTAGGTTGAGTTCACTCAAACCTTTGAAAACGCAAAACCCGGAACGTGTGATCGCGCTGATGGGCTGCCTGGTGGGAATGAAGGATAACCCCAAATTGAGGGCGAGGTTCCCCTATGTTGACGTGTTTGCTCCGCCCTCCGATCCGGAACCGCTTATCCGTTTCCTCCTGGAAAGGGATGGGAAATCGCTAAGGGAGAGGGATACCAGTTCCAGGAATTCATTATTGGATGAAAGCTGGATCTTTCCACCCAGCCAGGTCGGTAAAACGGTGAGCGTGAATGTGCCAATCGTACTTGGCTGTTCACATGCCTGCACCTACTGCGTCATTCCCTACCGCCGGGGCAGGGAGGTCAGCCGTCCTCCGGAGGAGATCCTGGCGGAGGCGAAGCTGCTGGTAAAAAATGGCGTGAAGGAGATCACCCTCCTGGGGCAGATCGTGGACCGCTACGGGAAGGACAACCCGGATTACCCCACGCTCTCCAGCCTGCTGCGTCAATTACATACGATCGATGAATTAGAGCGCATCCGCTTCCTGACCTCGCATCCCAACTGGATGACCGATGAACTGCTGCGCACCGCGGCAGAGCTTCCCAAGGTGATGCCGCATATGGAAGTACCGGTTCAGGCAGGTGATGACGAAGTTCTGCTGCGAATGCGCAGGGGGTACTCCGCGGGTGAGTTTCGGTACCTGATCGGGCGGATCCGGAGGTTCATTCCCGGGGTATCCATCGGCACAGATATCATCGTAGGTTTCCCAGGCGAAACCGATCCCCAATTCCAGAACACCTTTGATCTCCTGTCGGAACTTCGAATGGACGTAGTCCATCTCGCGCGTTATTCTCCCCGGCCGGATACCTGGGCTTTGCGTAATCTACCGGATAATGTGCCCGAAGCGGAAAAATGGCGCCGTTTCCGTCTACTTGAGAATCTGCAGGAGGGGATTGCCACGGAGATTCACACGCAACTGATGGGGCAAACTGTTACGGTCCTTTTCGAAGATCTCCACAAGAACCGCTGGAAGGGGCGCAGCGAGACCAACAAACTGGTTTTCACGGAAAGTCACGAAGATCTGCGCGGAGAGATCCGCCCTGTAAGGATCGAGCGCGCGGGAGCATGGTCTCTTTCCGGATCTCTCGGAGATACTGATTAGATGCGGAAAATTCTCATCCCCATCGTTGTCGGTGGAATGGTGATAGGGATCGGGCTATACTTTCTGATCTTGCGGAAACCAGCAGGTATCCGGCGCAGCCTTAATGTTGTTGAATGGATCCGTAATTCTATCCGCCACGCGAATTGGTCCATCCAAGCGCTTGACCGATGCGGAGACGCACCTTTTCTCCTCCCCACCGATGGTTTCATTGGCTTTCTGTGGGATGATTCCTTTCGTCCAGGCCACCGTCACCAGGGGATCGATATATTCGGCGGCCGGCAGCCGGGAGCGACGCCAGTTTATGCCGTCTTCGATGGTTATCTAACACGCCTCCCTGACTGGAAATCCACTGTGATCATGCGCGTGTCGGAGGATCCATTGCAACCGGGAAGGCAGATCTGGCTCTACTATACCCACCTGGCTGGTCCTACCGGCGATTCCTTTATCTCAACGGAATTCCCGCCAGGTACAAGCGAGGTGGAGGTGAAAGCCGGAACGCTACTCGGATATCAGGGCAATTATTCCGGGACACCTGGGAACCCGGTGGGGGTACACCTGCATTTTTCGATCGTAATGGATGATGGGAAAGGAAAATTTCTCAATGAATTACGCATCGAGAATACCATCGACCCATCACCCTATTTTGGTCTTCCATTGAACGCGCTTAATAATCCTTACGGGGTTCCGATCTGCCCATCTGATTCCTGATTTTCAAAACCTGATTCAACCAACCCCTTCGAAAAGCAAGTATGCTATACTTTTCTAGCTTGCCGAGAGGTAGCTGGTATATTACCCTCGCCTGTGAGCGGAAACCGTATGGCACTGGATAAAACCAAAGCATCCCTGGAATTGCTGCTGAGCATCAGTCGGCAACTGGTCACCTCACTGGACCTGGGTACCGTGTTGGACCGTGTCCTGATGCTTTCCATTGATAATGTCGGCGCAGAGCGTGGCACCCTGATCGTTTTGGATGAAAACCAGAATCCGGTGACCGCGGCGATTATTTATAACGATGTCATCCACGAGTACACCATCGACCAGTTGAAAGACACGCTCACCCGTGGATTGGCTGGCTGGGTGCTCACCAACAAGCAGGCTGTCCTGGTGGACGATACCAGCGCAGACGACCGTTGGGTGCGCAGACTGGACGATTCGATGGACCGCAGCGGAGCAAAATCGGCGATATGCGTGCCGCTGATGACCCGCGAGCGCCTGGTGGGGGTGCTGACGATGGTGCATCCTGCACCGGGGTACTTCATCCAGGAAAACCTTGCCCTCCTTCAGGCAATCGCAGACCTGGCAGCCATGGCCATCCGCAACGCGCAATATTATGAATCGATGCAGATCGCCCATAATCGCTATTACCAGCTTTTTGAGGATAGTGTCTACCCGATCCTGATCACCTCATGGACTGGAACGATCCTGGAAGCCAACCGGCAGGCCAGCCTATCCAGTGGGTATAGCAACGAGCAATTACTCACCCAGAACATCCTGGGAATGCATACCCTCAGCAGCGAGGATAGCCGGGATTACATGCGCGTGCTTAAAAAGAACCAACCGGTTACCTACGAGTCGGAACTCATTTCTCGAACTGGGGCACGCATTCCGGTGGAGGTTCACGTCCACAGGATCGAATTCCAGGGGGTCGATTCGCTGCAGTGGATTCTGAGGGATATCCGTGAGCGCAAGGAACTGGATTCCCTGCGCGAGGACCTGACCGCGACCATTTACCACGATCTGCGAGCGCCGTTGGCGAACATCATCTCCAGCCTGGATATTCTTCAGCGAATGATTCCTATCGAAACCACCGAGTCGATGCGCACGATCTTTGAGATCACCAACCGCTCCACTGAGCGAATGCAGCGCCTGATCAACTCGCTGCTCGATATCAACCGCTTGGAAAACGGGCAAGCCATCACCAACCGTAAAACAGCGGATATATCGGAGATCATCGAGGATGCTCTTGAGGTTATCCTGCCCAACTCGCAGCCAAAAATGCAAACGGTCAACCGCGAAATTCAGGGCGGTCTCCCAACTGTTTTCGTGGATGTGGATATGATCAGAAGGGTAGTGATCAACCTTCTGGAGAACGCGGTGAAATTCACCCCCATCAATGGTTCCATTGAGGTCGGCGCGGGGATGCGCGAGGAAGGCCTCGCGATATGGATTACCGATAGCGGCCCTGGGATCCCGGAAGAGTTCAAAGACGCGATTTTCCAGAAATTCACGCGGATCAAGTATGATAATGCACCCAAGGGGGTTGGGCTCGGCCTGGCATTCTGCCGCCTGGCGATCAATGCACATGGCGGAAAAATCTGGGTGGAGAGCGAGAGTGGGCAGGGAAGTAAATTCATCTTCACCCTGCCATTCAAACTGGAAGCCCAGTTCTGAATCATAGGAGAAAAAATGCAGGAAATCGCCCCCAAGTTTTTCATCGAATCCACTTACCCGGGTGTGACAGTGGCAGGCACGGCATGGTCGCATGGGATGATCCTGATCGATGCGCCACTCCGCCAGGAGGACACCCGCACCTGGCGCTCTGCGCTGCTCGCTCTGCGAAGCGGGCCGGAACGCTGGTTGATCAGCATGGATACACACCTTGACCGAACTCTGGGCATCCGCTCGATGGATTGCACCGTGATCGCCCAGGAGAAAGTGATCGATATCTATAAATCGAGGCCTGTTTCCTTTAAACCACAGGCATCTGAGACCGGCTCGGAATGGGAGCAGTACGACAACCTCACCAGTGTTCGCTGGATTCCTCCTGAGATCACTTTTAACCAGAGCCTGCAGATGCATTCAGATGAAAACGAGATCCAGATTGAATCCAAGCCTGCCAACGCCAGTGGTGCGATCTGGGTGACGTTCAAAAAGGAGGGAGTAGTTTTCCTGGGGGATGCAGTAGTGGTGGATCAGCCACCTTTCCTGGCGGGAGGGGATTTGCCAGAGTGGATCAAGAGCCTGAACGAATTAACTACCGCGGCATATAAGAACCTCATTCTGGTCAGCGGGAGGGGCGGGATCATCAATCAAGAGAAGGTGAAGGCGCAGATAAAGTTTCTGGAAAAGGTAGATTCGGGGTTGCATAACCTTTCCAATCATCCGGCAGCGCCTGCTGAGATCGACAAGCTTTCAAATTCCCTTCTCAAATCGTTCCATGTGCCAGCGGGGAAGGAAAAAATGTTTAGTCACCGACTCCGCTGGGGATTGCAGCAAGTCTATCAACGGCACTATTCCCCAGCAGGCGGTCACCCCCTGGAATGATTCAGGCAAATCAAAAAACAGCATACCAGCCAGGCAATGATCTTATCCTGCTGGCGGGCCGGATTTACGCAAACTTAATGGAATCATATGGGGTACCCTCCTGGGGTGCTGCCAAGGAACCCCTGGATGAGCTGGTCAATACCATTCTCTCCCAAAACACGAATGACAGTAATCGCGATCGCGCCTACCAGGCGCTGCGAAGCAGGTACCCATCCTGGGAGGAGGTACGGGATGCCCCGGAGGGAGATGTGATCGAGGCCATCCGGCCGGCAGGGCTTGCGCCAAAAAAAGGCCCGCGTATCCAGGCTATTCTGCGTCAGGTCACTGAGGAAAAAGGGAACCTCGATCTGGGTTTTCTGCGCGAGATTCCTCCGGAGGAAGCCCGCGCCTGGCTGTTGAAATTCAACGGGGTGGGACCGAAAACCGCAGCAATCGTGATGCAATTTTCACTGGCTCGGGATGCATTCCCTGTGGATACCCACATTTACCGGGTGACCGGAAGACTGGCGTTGCGACCTGCCGCGATGACCCGCGAAGCTGCCCACGGGTGGCTGGAAAAAGTGTTCGCCCCTTCATTTTATGGACCCGCCCACCTTAACCTGATCCGTCTGGGACGGGAAACCTGTCATCCCCGTAAACCGGATTGCGTTAATTGCCCCCTGCAGCAGCTCTGTGCCTATAATCAGTTAAATGGATAATAAAACCGCCCCGAAATGGACTGCACCCTTTAGACAAGACATAAAAAGAAAGCCCCCACGTGTCAACTGGACAGACACCTCATTTCGTAGGGTGTCTGTCTTGTTTTCAATTGTATCCTCTCATGGTTGTAAAAGTAAATATATTCGTCGACCATCTGGCGAACTTGATCCAGGGTGGGATTTCTCACATGGCGTAAATACTCTTCCTTGAGATGGCTAAAGAAGTTTTCCATGGGTGCGTTATCCCAGCAATTACCACGCCGGGACATGGAAGGTGTGATGTGATATTGGCAGGTCAGGTCAAAATATAACGAAGAAGAGTACTGGGTACCCTGGTCGCTGTGAAGGATCAACTCTTGGGTGATATGCTCTTTTTGTGTGGCTTGTTTGAGCGTATTAGTCACCAACTGGATCGAGTTGTTGGAACTGACTTGATAGGCGACGATGAAGCTGTCATAGAGATCTTTGATGGTGGACAAATATGCCGATCCCTGGCGGGTCCGGATGAAGGTTACATCGGTAACCCACTTCTGGTTGGGTTGGCTGGCAACAAAGTTGCGGGCTAGAACGTTCGGATAGCGGTGAAAACTATCCAACTGCTCCATCTTTGGATAGGGCCTGCGCCTGCGGGCGATCGAACGGATGCCAAGCTTGTTCATCAAGCGTAAGATCGCCTTATGGTTGAGATTCAACCCTCGTTTCTGGCTCAGCCACAGCTTGATCCTGCGGTACCCATAGATGCGATGCGAAGCCTGGTAGGCTTCCTGCACCCAACGCATCCGCTCCTGGTCCTTGTCCGCCTGATCGACTCGCCCTCGCCAGGCATAATAGGCTGCTCGAGAAACTCCGAAGTAGGCGCACAGTGCTTTCACACCGTATTGCCTCTCCGTATGCAGCATCACCCGATATTGCGCTTCTCGAGCTCCAACTTTCGCAATTCGGCATGGAATTTTTTTAGCAGATCATTCTCCATCCGCAATCGTTCGAGTTCTGTCTGCGGACGCGTCTCTTTCCTCGGCCGCCCAATCGGTTTTTCAAAGGATGCAGCTCCTTCATGCCGGTACATCTGCACCCATTTCTCGATCCGTGCCGGATCCCTGATCTCCAATCGCATTGCGATTTCACGGTAACTGACCCCCTCCTCCAGGAACATCTTCACTGCCTTTTCCTTGATCACCTTTCTGTAATGCAACATCCCTTTCTTTCCAGACATAAAAGCACCTCCTGTGCTTGATTATCACATGAGGTGCTTTCTTTTTGTGTCCGGTTTTAGGGGGTCAGTTCAAAAAGGAGCGGTTTTTCGATCATTCAGGTTTCGTTATTTTTCGATCTTCGGTGTGTAGAAGACCACCGCCCAGTGCCCTGAGCCGGGCTGTTTGGTGTTCATCATCTGGATGATGTTCCAGGAATCCAAGGTTTCATAATAGGGTGTGTATGTGGGTACCACCATCAGCCAGGTCTGGCCGGGTTTGAGCGCTACCGGGTTCCCGGATTTATCCACAAAACGGGGTGGGCGCAGCTTGCCGGTCGATCGTTCATAATCGCCATTCACGGTTGTCCAGTCAATTTTGTACATCTTGCCATCCCGGAAGAGCAGGGCAGGACGCTTCATGCTGAGGTAGTCGATATCGATGAGGGTATCCGCTTTGGCATGGTGATCGGCGAACATAACGATCACATTCTCATAGGTCAATGGATTGCCGTTCAACCGGTCTGTAGCCACCTCAAACGAAGTACCTTCCTTGGTGTCATTGTTGTAGCGGTTGTAGGCACCGGATTCAGGATCGTAGCGCCACATCACCTGGTTGAGAAGGGAATAACGCGTCCAGAGGCTTTCTGCAGGAACCCCGCCCTCCGGAGGTGTCTGAGCGTATGTGTTGCCGGTTAGCTGGAATACCCCCAACTTTTTTGCGGTGGCTTTGGAGATCTCGTCCAATTTGGTTACATCGACCATGGCACTATTGACATTTTCATCATCCGAGCCGAAGACATTGGAGTATTGGCTCAATTGGGAGGAAACTCCGCTCCACGCCGAGGCCATGACGATGAAACCATTGAATAATTTGCGGATATCCTCGTACCAGATCCTGCCAGAACGGATGGGGCCGATCTGTCCGGCGAAGGCAGAGTTTGGATCCGAGGCACCGGGTTGTTGGGATATTTCCTCGGGATTCTCCGGGTAATCGCAATAGAAGATCGCCAGGAAGCGGGTCATCCCCTCGCCGATATAGGCTTCCACCACAACGTTGGAGAAATCCAGCCCAGCCTGAGGCCGGGCGGAAGCGGGGAAGTTAGTGATCGAAATTACCGCCGGAGGATTATTTAGGCAGTCAGGGTCATCCAGGGGAAGCCCGGTGAGGGGATTCAAAACACCATTGCTGTTTGGGGTGGGGACCTGGGTGGGGGTGGGTTCAGCAGTCAGGTTTTCCGATCCTTCCAATGATCCCTGTGGTTCCTCCACCACATCTGTTGGGGTAGGTTGTGGTGGTAATACCTGCGATTCCTCCTCAACCGGGGCGTTACTGGCCTGCACGAACTGGATGGAAAACGGCAGGCTGCAGGCACTCAGGAGCAGGGAAGCGACGATAAAAATTGGGATGATTCTTTTCATGGCATATTCCTATAATGGTATGTTTGCAATCTAATCATACCGAATGAAGACCGATTTTTCCCCTACGGTCCCCTATCAAAATTGTCAGGATAGCGTAGGGTTATGAAAGGTGGGAAATGAGGATCCGCAGACCGATGGAGATAAGGATCGCGCCTCCTACGATCTCCATCTTCTTTCCAAATGCAGTGCCAAGGGTTTTCCCGAGGAATCCGCCGGTAAGCGAAAGCAGGAAGCTCACTGTGGCGATAATAAGGCTGGTGGTGAAGATATTACCCTCCATCAGGGAGAAACCGATTCCCACTGCGAGCGCATCCAGGCTGGTGGCCAGGGAGAGCATGACCAGGTACTTTCCGCGGGAAGGATCGGGCAGCAGGGTTTCCTCGGTTTTCCCAAGCCCGCTGCGGATCATGCGGATACCGATCCAGAGCAGCAGTGCGAAAATTATCCAGTGATCGAAATTGGTAATATAGTGCGCGACAAAGCTGCCTGCTACCCAGCCGATGAGGGTCATCAAACCCTGGAAGATGCCGAAATGGAATGCCAATCTGAAGATGGAACGTCGGCTGATACCTGCCTGGGTTCCAACCCCAAGGTTGACAGCAAGGGTATCCATAGCCAAGCCTACCGCGATAAAAAATACTGTTAGTGTGTCCAATGGGTCCCTAGTGGTCGAAGGATTATATCAAACTAGGGGGTAATTACCATTATTAGCTCGACTAATATGGAGCGGCTTGCACCTGCGAAATGAAATGAATATAATCAAACAAATGTTCGATACAGGCGAGGGGCTATGCCGGTAGATTTTCAGCAAATTCGCAACCAGGCAGTCGAAATGGGCAAAAAAGCCCCGGAGCAGTTGCAACGCTCCAGAACCCTGCTGCAAAATGCGCTGGAGGTGTTTGAATCTCTCGGAGAACGGCCAGATGAGGTCCGGGAAAGGGTCCAGAAAGCCGCAGGGGAGGATAAAAAACTTCGCTGCGCTTTTCCTTCCTCTGAGCCGATCCTGGCTTCAATTTCCGAACCGGATTGCTCCCCTGCAGAGGTGACGCTCGCAGCGGATGGCTCACAGATCGACCCCAGCCGCCACGAAGCAGTGGATTTCGGCGTGGTCAACTGCGGCGCGCTACGGATGGCCAAAGAAGAACAACCGCGCGAATTCGTACAATCCCAACTGCTCTATTTTGATGATATTGAAGGTAAAAGCGAAGAAATGATTGCCCTCATCCGTGACGTGGGTGAGCGGCAGTTGCTTGTGGATCTGGCAAAAACGGCGAGCAGTTCGGTGGTGGCATTGACCGACGGTATGCTGGATATATACCGCGAACCACGACAGGATGCAGAGTTCAACCGGCGGTTTGACGATTATCTAGCTTCACTGCGAGCGCTTGCAGCGTTGAAAACGATCGTCGCAGGCTATGTGGATAAACCCCGGGCGGATCTACTTGTGCGCATGCTGGAATTGATGGACGGCAGCGTGGAAGAAATGCTGATACGGGTGCGCGAGCGTCCCTTGGGCGGGGTGACGGATGCCATGCTGCTGCACGGGCGCTTGCAGCCGGGGATGCGCTCTGCGGTATTCGGAATAGAATCCAGCTCCAGCGAACAATTCAACGGTCCGCTGCGGCTGCATTTCTTTTACCTCAATGTTGGCTTTGAGAATTTGCCCCAACTGGCCAGGGTGGAGATCCCAGCCTGGGTTGCGGATGATCCAACACTGGTGGATACGCTGCACGCAACCCTGCTCTTTCAATGCCGGATGACCGGCAGCGTGCCTTATCCCTACATCTTGCACCGGGCGCATGAGATCGCCGTGGTGGGTATGGCGGATCGGGAGCAGATCGGGGCGATGATCGATATCGAATTGCGCCGCAACGGGGTGGACCCTGGGATACGGTCTTCCAAACAATTCATGAAAGATTTAGCGGGAAAAGCGAGGTATGAATGATGGCAGGGATTGAAATCGGAAGGGCGCTAAGATCCAGCATCACTGGCTGCGTGGTGGGCTGCCGGGTTTCACAATTGGATGCGCCAGAATTCGGTGGGATGGTCAGCATCCCGCTGGATGACGGCAGCAAGATCTTTGGGTTGATCACCGATATTCATATCGATGATGACGGCTTGGTTCGGCAGCTTGTGACGGCGGAGAATATTTCCAGCGAGGTGATCGAGGATAACCGCCTGAACCGCAATGTGCCGGTGGAGATCAGCGTTTTGTTCATTGGTTTTGAGCGGGAAGGCTCGTATTCCCACCTGCTGCCACCCCGCCCACCGCTTTCGCTTCTGGCGATTTATCCCTGCGGAGAACGGGAGATCAGGCAGTTCACCGGGACAGGCAGGCTGGGGTACCTGCGTCATATCCTGCGGGCATTGGATCTGCCTGTGGCGGAGATCCTGGCCGCCCACCTGCGGCAGGCTGGCGCTATCCAGAAGAAGAATGGTAACGGAGACTGGGTGGAGGTCGCCACTCGGGAATTGATCACCATCCTCCGCGATGACTACGCCACGCTTAACACCGTGCTGGGATCGCTTGCCGATACCCACCTCTACCTGCAGGGAGGAAACAATGACTGAAAATCCTGGGATGGAAGGGAAGAATATCGGCTATATTGTCGGTGGGGGCTTGCGTGAGAGCCTGCGCGTCCGCCTGACGGTGGATCCGCAGGAAGTCCAGGAGGGGGCGTTCGTGGTGGTGGAAAGCGGGGGTTGGTCATTTTATGGCCTGGTGACGGACCTGTCCCTTGGCGCAACAGACCCGCGTTTTGCCGATGAGCAGAGTGAGGAGAGACTTCCTCCGGAGCTCGCAAAACTTCTTCACGGTCAGACTCTCTACACCACGCTTGAGATGCTCCCCGCGTTGATGATGGAAATAGGACCAGAGCCGGGTTCGTCCACCTACTCGGATTGGGCGAATGCTCACCAGGGTGGTGATGAGAGAGTGCTGCCGGTAAAAACTATTCCCTCCCACCACGCCAATGCGCGCCTGGCCCGCTCCAACGATATTGCCCAGATCTTTGGCGCACCGGGGGAGGATGGCAACTTTGTGGTGGGCACCACCCGCGAACAGGAGCTGGCAGTCTGCGTAAACCTGAAGAAGATGATCCAGCGCTCGGCGGGTATCTTTGGCGCTACCGGTTCGGGAAAATCTTTTCTGACCCGCATTGTTCTGGCTGGGCTCATCCACCATGGATTGGCTTCCACGCTGATATTCGATATGCACAACGAATACGGCTGGGATGATACTGCCTCGGATACCAATACAAAAGTTGCCGGTCTGCGCAGCAAATTCGGTACCAAGGTGCGTATCGTCGGACTGGGGAGGGATAATACCGTGCGGGGGCAAAACCCCGATTTTTATCTGGAGATTGGCGAGGAGGATATCACGCCTGAGGATATCGAACTGTTAAGCCGGACGCTGAACCTGCGCGAGACCACTCCCACCACTCTGGAGGCGTTGCAGCAATCCTTCGGAAAGAGCTGGTTCCATGAATTCAGCCAGATGAAAGTAGGCGCGGTGGTGGAGGATGATAATGGCAAAAAGGTTCCAGCGGCGGATAGTGTTGCCTACTGGGCGAACCAGAATGGGGTGAATGTGGCCGCGGCGGAAGGTCTGCGGAGCAAACTCAGCCGGGTTTTCAACCTACCTTATGTGATCTCCGGCCAGATGGAAAACGCGCTTCAAACGATCATCGCAGATCTCTCTGCCGGAAAGCATATCGTCTTTTCTTTCGGCAAGCACGAAAGCGACCTCGATTATTTACTGGTGACCAATATCCTCACCCGCCGCATCCGCGAAACCTGGGAAAAGCGGGTAAATGAGTTCCGTAGCAATCCCGGTAAGGTGAGTGAGCCTCGCCAACTGGTTGTGGTGGTGGAGGAAGCCCATAAACTGCTGAACCGAGAGATGGCTTCCCAGACCACTTTCAGCACCATCGCCCGCGAGATGCGCAAGTATTACGTCACCCTGCTGGTCATTGATCAACGCCCCTCACAGATCTACGATGAGGTCATGTCGCAGTTGGGCACGCGCATCTCTGGTTGGTTGGGCGACGAGGATGATATCCACGCCGTGCTCAGCGGACTGGCCGGGCGGGATGCCCTGCGCGGGATGCTGGCGCACCTGCAGCCCAAGGAGGAAGTGCTGATGCTGGGTTGGGGGGTTCCGATGCCGATCCTCCTGCGAACCAGGCGATATGATGATGACTTCTGGAAGGAACTGCTGGGGAAGGATGGTGAAAAGAAAGACTCGGATGAAATTGTGAAAAAACTGGGTTTCTAATCCCCCCTATTAAAGAATATCCCCGGGATGCTTCCCGGGGATTCGCATTTAATAATATTAAAACACCCAGATAAACAGCGCGGTGAGCAGCCCCACCCCAACCCCGGCAGCGACCTCGAAGGGGGTATGCCCCAGCACTTCCTTCAGGTCTTTTTCGGAGAGGGCATGCCCCGCGAGCAGGTCATCGAAGATAATGTTGATACGCACTGCCTGCATGCCGGCTTGCCTGCGGATGGTGACGGCGTCGTGGAGGACGATGCTCGCCAGTACCATTGAAATTGCAAAGCTGGCGGAAGCAAACCCCGTATTAAGACCAACCGCCAATGCCAGAGCACTGACCGTGGCAGAGTGCGAGCTGGGCATGCCGCCGGTGGAGGTGACAAGTCCCCATTTCCACTCGTGATCGGTCAGGCGGTGAATCGGTACCTTGAGCAGTCCTGCGATCCAGAAGGCGATGAACGGGGAAAGGATCATTTCATAGCTCATTCGATGATCCTTCTTTTTCCCCGTCCTGCTCCAGAATAGTCACTTTAAGGCGCGCTTGCTCGAGGAGGCCGGCGCAATGTTTAGCCAGAGCTTGTCCGCGCTGGAATAGTTCCACGGATTCATCGAGGGAAGCCTGGCCTTCCTCCAACGAGGATACGACCTTTTCCAATTCGGAGAAGGACTGCTCGTAGGTAAGCGATTCGATCTGGGAGGTATCCTTCTTTGTCATGGATTATTTCGAACCTTGTGGAAATTATACATTCAATCTTCCAGGGTCAATGATCTTGGGTGGATTAATTAACCTGGGCACCAAAGGTTCCGTCGGAAATTTCAATCTCCAGTTGCTGTCCTTGTGCCACCTGCCGGATGGACCGGATGCTGGAGCCATCTTCCGCGCGGATCGCGGCGTATCCGCGTTTCAATACGCTGGCGGGATTTAATGACCCCAGCCTATCCGTCAGGTTATGGATCTTTTCCGTCCGGATTTGATCCGAATGCCGGCAGGCTGCCTGCCAGCGGGCTGTCAGCTCATCCATTCGCCGGGCATCATTTTCGATCCGCGCACGTGGGGATTCACGCAACAGGAGATTGAATAGCGATGAAAGCGAATCCTCCTGCCTTTCCAGGAACTCATCTGTGAAGAGTGAAAGAGATTCCGCCTGACTGGCAAGTTGGATTCGCAGGTCAGCGATATCCGGCGAGACCAATTCAGCGGCGGCAGTGGGGGTGGGTGCGCGCAGGTCGGCGGCGAAATCGCACAGAGTGAAATCGGTCTCGTGTCCGATACCAGTGACGACAGGCACAGGGCTTTCAGCAACCGCGCGAACCACGTTTTCATCGTTGAAAGCCCAAAGATCCTCAATCGACCCCCCGCCGCGGGCAAGGATGATCACATCGGGTGAATTATGATTGATAAGCTTTTGCATCGCGGTGATGATCTCCCGGGGAGCTTTCTCACCCTGTACAGAAGCCGGTGAAAGGATCACTTCCGCCAGCGGGTAGCGGCGGGTGAGGGTATTGAGGATATCCTGCAGGGCGGCACCGGAAGGGGAGGTGACCACCCCGATTCGCACCGGGGCGGGTGGCAGCTGGCGCTTGCGGGAGGGATCGAACAACCCCTCGGATTCGAGCAGTGCCTTGCGCCTTAGAAATTCCTGGAAAAGGGCACCTTCACCCGCAAGACGAAGGGCATCGACTATGAGCTGGCATTCCCCGCGGGCTTCATAGATCGAAACTGCCCCGTGAGCTTCCACCGACATTCCATCCCGCAGGTTCATGCGCAGGCGCATGGCATTACCCTTCCAGATGGCGCATTTTAATGAAGCGGATTGGTCTTTGAGGGTGAAATAAAGATGCCCGGAGGTTGCCCGGGTGAAATTGGATATCTCTCCCGCGATCCAGATATCCTGAAGAAGCTGTTCGTTCTCAATAAGCTCACGCAGCAACCGGTTTAGCTGTGAGACCTGCAGGACCGGGGGAGCGAGCTGCTCGAAGGAATCCATATTATTTTTTGGTGCCTGCTTCGATCTTTGCCCAGCTATCGCGTAATGGAACGGTGAGGTTGAAGACCAGCGCACCGGGATTGGAATCGAGGTCGACGCAGAAAAAGCCTTTGCGCTCGAATTGGAAGCGATCACCCGGTTTTGCAGATGCCAGTCCCGGTTCCACCTTGCAGTTATTCATCACTTTTAAACTTTCCGGGTTCAGATCATCCATGAAGCTGGTGCTTTCGGAATCCTTCCCGGGGGTGGGTGAGGTGAAGAGCCGGTCGTACATGCGTACCTCAGCATCCTCGGCATGGGCCGCGGAGACCCAGTGGATTGTGCCCTGCACCTTACGCCCGTCGGGAGCATACCCGCCGCTGGTAGCAGGATCGTAGGTACAAATGACCTCCACAACTTCCCCCGTGTTTGGGTCTTTGACGAGATCTTCACATTTAATGATGTATCCGTAACGCAGGCGGACTTCTTTGCCGGGCGCCAGGCGGAAGTACTTGGGAGGCGGCTCCTCGCGGAAATCATCTTTTTCAATGTAGATCTCTTTGGAGAAAGGCAGTTTGCGGGTCCCAGCGGAGGGATCCTCAGGATTGTTGATAGCTTCCAGTTCCTCGGTCTTACCCTCGGGGTAATTTCGAATGGTCACTTTCAACGGTTCGAGAACGGCGAGTACCCGCGGGGTGGACTTGTTGAGGTCTTCCCGGATGAGGTGCTCGAGCAGGGAGATATCCACCAGGTTCTCGCGTTTGGCTACCCCGACCTGGTCGATGAATTCGCGGATGGCGGCTGCCGTATACCCCCGACGGCGCATCCCGCAAAGGGTCGGCATGCGCGGATCATCCCAGCCGCGCACCACCCCGGCATCCACCATCTGTTTCAAATAGCGTTTACTCAGGATGGTGTAGGAGACATTCAGGCGGGCAAATTCGATCTGGCGGGTGTGGAAAATGCCCAGCTCATGGATAAACCAGTCATACAGGGGACGGTGAATTTCGTAGGCGATATCACAAAGAGAATGGGTCACTCCCTCTATTGAATCACTTTGCCCATGCGCAAAATCATACATGGGGTAAATGCACCAGGCATCCCCAGTGCGATGGTGAGTGCTGTGCAGGATGCGGTACATGACCGGATCGCGCAGGTTGGTATTGCCGGAGGCCATGTCGATCTTCGCACGCAGCACCCGCGCCCCATCCGGGAATTCACCTGCCCGCATGCGGCGGAAAAGGTCCAAGTTCTCCTCGATGGTGCGGTTACGGTAGGGGCTTTCCCTGCCCGGCTCGGTGAGAGTGCCGCGGTACTCACGGATCTCATCTGCGGAGAGATCATCGATATAGGCTTTGTCTTTGAGGATCATCTGCTCGGCGAACTGGTAAAGCTGCTCGAAGTAGTCGGAGGCATAGAACTCGCGATCCTCCCAGTCGAATCCCAACCAGTGGATATCCTCTTTGATAGCGTCCACGTATTCCACATCCTCTTTGACCGGGTTGGTATCGTCGAAACGCAGGTTGGTCTTGCCGCCGAAGGCCTGGGCCATGCCGAAATCGATGCAGATGGCTTTGGCGTGACCGATATGTAAATATCCATTTGGTTCAGGGGGGAAGCGGGTGTGGACGTGATCGAACCTGCCGGTACGCAGGTCTTCCTCGATCGCTTCGCGAATGAAATTGGATGACTCAACAGCGGGGTCGGCGGTCATAAATATAGGCTCCTGAAAATAATCACCCGCCGCTGCTTGCCCGCGGCGTGGTTGGGCAATTTTATCATGGAAGCAGGACGGAGCTGCCGGGCGGTCAGATGGCGGGCATCACGTTGCCGCCGCATACGGGTATATATGCCCCGGTGATGAAGGCCGCCAGATCGGATGCCAGGAAGGCGACCACGTTTGCCACCTCGCGGGCGGTGCCGCGGCGGCGAAGGGGAACAGCGGCAATATACGAGGCGTCCTCCTGGTTGTGTCCGGCATTGGCGTTTTCGCTGATCGTCCAACCCGGCGCCACCTGGTTTACGGTGATCCCGTATTCGCCAACCTCACGTGCCAGGACGCGCAGGACGCCATCCATACCGCGCTTACCGGCGGTGTAGGCGGATTGATCCGGGAAGTTCTGCATGACGCACTCGGTGTTGATGGCGATCACCCGCCCCCAGCGCTTCTGTTGCATGGCGGGAACGAAAGCCTTCGCCATAAGCACGTTTTGCAGCACACAGGAGCGGTACTGGCTTTCGTAATCCTCGAGACCCTGTTCGAGAACGGGTTTCCATTCGTACTTGATGACTGCGTTATTGACGATGATATCCGGGCTGCCAAGTTTTTTGCGGATTCGTGCTGCCATTTTTTCAACCGAATCTGCATCAGTTACATCCGCCTGAACGGTGACAGCTTCCACGCCCATCGCCCGGGCTTCTTTCATTACCCGTTCAGCCTGGTCAGCCTGTTTATGGTAATGGATAAAAACATCCGCGCCGCATTCAGCCAACGCGCGTACCATCTCGCGGCCAAGTTCACCAGAGCCGCCGGTGACAAGCGCAATCCTGCCGGAAAGATCGATCTTCATATCCCCTCCAGGAAATTATGAATTTCTGGAATCAAGTTTACGCGCGAAAAACGATCAATCGTGCGCGCCACCTCTGGCTAGCTGCAATATCTCCTCGCGGCTGGTGAAGATCTGCACCAGCTTCCCATCGCGCATCAGCAACACGCGGTCTACGAATTCAACCATGCGCAGGTCGTGGGTGACCATGATGCCGGCACGGTTCTGCTCGTGGATCAAACCTGCAAAAGTCTCCACAACCTGGTAGGCACGTTCGGTATCCAGGCTGGCGGTTGGCTCATCAGCCAGTACCAGGCTGGGATTGTGGATAAGCGCGCGAGCGATGGCCACCCGCTGCTGTTGACCGCCGGACATCTGCCCCGGGTAGTTGTGCAACCGCTCGCCCAATCCCAGGCGGGCCAGAAGCTCGCGGGCGCGCAATTTTCCGGTTTTATCCAGTTTATTATTTAGCCTTAGCATCAGTTCCACGTTTTCCACAGCGTTCAGGTAGGGGACAAGATTATTCGCCTGGAAGGTGAAACCGATCTTCTCCCGGCGCATCCGGACGCGCTCTTTTTCACCCATGCTGGCAAGGTCGATGCCATCCAGCAGGATCCTGCCCGAGCTTGGTTTCAGCAGGGCGGCCAGGATGGAGAGCATGGTGGTCTTGCCCGATCCACTGGGACCGACCAGGGCTACGAATTCTCCAGCTGCGACGTGCAGGGAGACGTCGTCCACGGCTTGGATGATGCCATAGTCGGTGTCATAGGTCTTAATAACCGAGCGGGTTTCGAGGGCGTAGCTTTCATTGGTTGGCTGGTTCATGATGACAACCCCAGCGCTTTCAGCGGTTCAATCCGCACGGCGTAGCGGATGGAGACCAATCCTCCCAACGGGCCGATGATCATCAGTGCTGCAAGTGCGACTGCGGATGTAGTTCCATTGAAAACGATCGGAACCGTTGGCGGGAAGGTGAGTGAGAACAAGTACGAGAAGAGCCCGCCGATCAGGACTCCGATGAAAGTGATGATGATGATCTGGATGATGGCTGCCCAGGCGACCACCGGGTTGGAAGTGCCAATGGCTTTGAGAACTCCGATTTGCGGAACCTTCTGCAGCACCTGGATCTGGAAGAATCCACCAATCACCAGGATCCCAATGAAAAGGGTGAATCCACCCTGGGTGTTCAGGGTGCTCTGCTGAGCGGAATAGCCCGGCAGCGCCTGGATGGCCTGGTTGATGGTGGCGACATCCACATTGTTCACCTCGGCGGTGATGCGCTGGCGAACCTGTTCTAAAGCGTTGGGGTCGGTCAGCTTCACCAGTACGACATTGGCGATGGGGTTGCTCATATTAAGTTCTGCTTCGGATTTGGATCGGACCTTGTCCCAGGTGTTGAAAGGGACAAAAATAGAGGGCTGTAGGGAATACTGCTGACCGTCGGTGATCCCGGCCACGGTGAGATCGTAGAATTTATCATCTGTGCCCTGGGTGGTACGGATCACCAGGTTATCACCGACCTTCAACCCGCTCCGAAGCGCTGTGCTGCGGTCGATGATGGCTTCCTTGGCGGTGTTGGAACGCAGCTGGTTCCCTTGCAGAACAATTGGTTCCCCTGTATGTCCGGGATCCACTCCCAGGAGTGCGACTTTCAGAGGCGTGGGTATATCAGGCAGGATGATGCTGGCATTGGCTGTACCCAGGCGCCCGGTATCAGCAACCCCATTAACCCGACTGATATCATCCAGACGATTGCGTGGGAGACGGCTGGCACCGATCAAGAAATCCGATTTGGCTTGGTAGACGATCAAATCCGCTGGAAGTTTGGAGATATATTCGCGGTTGCCGTTACCGAGACCTTCCCCGAGTGCTGCAATGAACAAAACCAGGAGGGTGATCAGGCCGATCACCATGCTGACCAGCAGGAAGCGGCCCTTATTATGCAAGACCTCTTTAATCGCGAGGTAACCAGCCATGGAAAATAAGCGTCTCATTTTACCTCCCCCGAACCTGAGGGTTCATTTCCACCCGGACCAACCGGACCTTCAAATTCCTGATCCCAGCGGGAGGAGAGCACGCCGGTCAGCAGCAGATCAAGGGGAGGGTGGTCGGATATGTCATCGTAGTAATATGGAAGCTCTATTCTGCCTTCAGTGCTGATAATGAACGTACCTGATAACAACATTGCATCCTGACCTTCCGGAGGAGGTTCCACTTTGAAACCCTTTTTGCGAGAGTGGGAAACAGCAGACCAAACCTTGGGGTTTAAAAATGTTTGGAATAGATTACCCCGTTCCAAGCCATACGCAGAATATGCCATCCGTTCCGGGTCCGCAAGCACTTTTAACCCCGGGGCAAATTCCTTTGCAAATTTAGCCGATTCTTCGGGCGTCCCCTGCATGATGATTGCAATTCCCAACCCGGCTGCCTGAATGCGGGATTTTCCTTCAACAATCTCCTCCAACATTTCCTTGCATTGGGTACAACCAAAATGGCGAGCAAACCCTAATAACAGCGGTTTTTTTGACCATAAGCTTGACAGTTTCACAGCTTTCCCGGAGGTATCGTGAAGTTTCAAATCTGGGGCTAGGGTATAAAAATTCAATTGCCTGTTTTTGGGCATATTTCTCCTTAATTAGCTTCAAGGAATAATAATATCAAATTCCAATTTGAGAAGTATGAATCGTATAAGGTATAAATGCAACAGTCCATGCCTATGATATCATTCCAACCCGGTTTTGATCGCCTGCGCCAGGTCGGGGGTGATGCCGGGGATGGCGGAGATCTCCTCCACGCTTGCAGCCAATATGCCTTTGATCGAACCGAATTTGCCCAGCAGCGCCTTCCGCCGGGCAGGACCCACCCCGGGGATGCTTTCCAGTCGGGATGCCAACCCCTTTTTGGAACGGGTGTTGCGGTGGGCAGTGATGGCGAAACGGTGGGCTTCATCGCGGATGCGCTGCAACAGGTAAAGTCCCTGGGAGTGGCGCGGGAGCAGGATGGATTCTGCCCGGTCGGGCAGAAAAAGCTCCTCTTCCTGCTTTGCCAGGCCTACCACCGGTACTTCAGTGGTCAGCCCATATTGTTCCAGCACGTCCACAGCCCGGCCGAGCTGGCCCTTGCCGCCATCGACGATCAACAGGTCCGGAAGGAGCGCGAAGGATTCATCTTCTTTTTTGCCAACTGACTGATCCTCCCGAGCTCCTTGCCAGCGACGGAAACGGCGGGTGAGCACCTCCTGCATGCTGGCGAAATCATCCGGCCCTTCCACAGTCTTGATATTGAAGCGCCGGTAATTCTTTCGCGAAGGAACACCCTGTTCAAAAACTACCATGCTGCCCACTGAGGCAACACCCTGGGTGTTCGAGATATCGAAGCATTCGATCCGGTTGGGAGGTGCAGCGAGCCCCAGCGCGATTTGCAGCTCGGTGAGCGCCTCGCTTTGCTTATTTGTATCCATCTCCCACTGTTTGCGCAGGGAACGCAGAGTTTCGGAGGCATTTTCCGCGGCCATTTTAACCAGGTCCCGGGAAGATCCCCGCCGCGGGACGCGCAGGTCCACTTTGGGTCCGCCGCGTGAGGATTCCAGCCACTGCTTGATTATCTGGGCTTCCTCCACCTCGTTCGGGAGCAATACCTCATTCGGGATGGTGGCAGCTTCGGCATAGAACTGCTTGACGAACTGGGTAACCACTTCAGAATCTCCCGCTTCTTCGGTGCCCTCGAGGATGAAATACTCGCGCCCGATCAGCTTGCCACTACGGATGAAGAATATCTGCACGCAGGCTTCTCCATCGGAGCGCGCCATCGCGATCACGTCTGAATCCTTCTCGGTGGAGGAGATTACCTTCTGCTTTTCGACCACCCGCTCGATGGAATTGATCCGGTCGCGGATGGCGGCAGCTTTTTCATACTGCAACGCATCGGAGGCGTGTTCCATCTCCGCTGCGAGTCTATTAATGATCGGCTCGGTCTTGCCCTCGAGGAAATTGCACAAGTCGTCGATCGCCTGGCGGTACTCGGCCTGTTTGATCGCCCCGATGCAGGGTCCGCTGCAGAGCTTGATATCGTAATACAGGCAGGGTCGCTCATCCAGGCCAGTGATCACCCGGTCGCAGGTGAGGTAGGTGAAGATGCGCCGGATCACATCCAGGGTCTGGTGGACTGCCCAGACAGAGGTGTAGGGACCGAAGTAACGCGAGCCGTCGGTCACCATCTGGCGGGTGACGGTCACCTTGGGAAAGGGATCCGCCCAGTGGACTTTGATATAGGGGTAGCGCTTGTCATCCTTGAGGCGGATGTTATAGCGCGGGCGGTGCTTTTTGATGAGGTTCATCTCGAGGATGAGCGCCTCGAGCTCCGAGCCCACCACGATCCACTCCAGGTCGGCAATGTTCTGAACCAGCTTGCGGGTCTTGAAGTCCTTATCGGAGCGCTCCTGGAAATACGAGCGAACCCGGTTCTTCAGGTTGATCGCCTTGCCGACATAGATGACGTGACCCTCAGCGTTGCTGTAGATGTAACAGCCGGGTTTGGAGGGGAGAGTATCGAGCTTTTGTTGGAGCGTTTCGGAAATTTCCATCGCTGGTCGGGATTGTATCACGCGGCTGCGTTATAGCCCCATCGCGCAGCCATCGGCACGCGGGTCGCTGCCGCCGCATAGTACCCCGGTTGTGGGGTCGCGCAGGATGATCTGCCCACGGCCGAAGAGCCCGCGCTGCATGCCACCCACCATCTCCACCGGGTGCTGCATTTCTTGGAGGGTGATAAAAGTATCAGTCGGGATACCCTCTTCCAGGGATATGCAGTGGTTATCCTTCTCCACGTCGATGCAGAAGCGCGGTAGGTCCAGTGCGGACTGAGGATCGAGACCGTTATCCAGCATGCGGGTGAGCACCTGCACGTGTCCCTGTGGCTGCATGAAGCCGCCCATCACGCCGAAGGGACCGAAGAGGGATTGGTCGCTTTCGCGGGTAGCCATCCCTGGGATGATGGTGTGATAAGGGCGCTTGCCCGGCTCCAGGTGATTGGGGTGGGTAGGGTCGAGACTGAAATTCGCGCCGCGGTTTTGAAGAGAGAACCCCCAGCCGCGCGGGACGATGCCCGTGCCGAAGCCCATATAGTTGCTGTTGATGAAGGAGCATGCGTTGCCCTCGCTATCCACCACGGAGAAATAGACTGTGTCGTGCCCGCTGGTAGGAAAGCCGTGAACGTGATCCGGCAGGGCATACTGCGGGCTGATCCCCCGCCTGCGCTCATCGGCATAGGCTGGGCTGAGCAAGTCTTCCAGCGGAATGGGGAAAAAGGCGGTATCGGAGACGAACCAACGAGCATCGGCAAAGGCGATGCGCAGGGCTTCGATCTCCAGGTGCAGCCGCATGGGGGAAAGCGGCGGCAGAATGGAGAGGTCGTATTTTTCAAGCAGGTTGAGCGCAAGCAGCACCGCAAGTCCCTGGCCGTTGGGGGGACATTCCCAGATGCGAACTCCCCGGTATACGACCGAGATGGGCGCAACCCATTCGCCCGTGTGGGTGGCAAGATCCTTCAGCTGCATGCACCCGCCGGCTTCGCGCAGGATGGAGACGATTGCTTCGGCGATCTCGCCTTCGTAAAAGGCTTTTTTCCCACCTTTCGCGATCAATTTCAGAGTGTGGGCCAGGCCGGGGTTGCGGAAGATCTCCCCGGGGTTGGGTCCGTGCCCATCGATGGTGAGCTCAACACCATTAACAGCATGCGCCAGTTGCCCCTGTGCTGCGCGCTGCCAGAAGTAAGCGGTGATTGGGGATACAGGAAATCCCTCCTCTGCCAGGCGGATGGCAGGTGCCAGGGTGTTGATGAGGGAGAGCCTTCCCAGACGTTCAGAAAAATCACACCACATGGCGCAGGCACCCGGTACCGTAACGTTATACGGGTGATAAGGGGGGAGTGAATCTTTAAACCCTTCTTTTTGCAGGCGCTCCAAAAATAGCGACTGGGGGGCTCGTCCGGAGCCATTGATTGCACTCACATGCCGGGTGGCGGCATCATAATAGAGCGCGAAGGCATCCCCACCCAGGCCGGTGGAGGTGGGTTCGGTGACGTTGAGCGCGGCGGCGGTGGCCACAGAAGCATCGGCAGCATTGCCACCCTTATCTAGTATTTCCAGCCCTGCGGCAACAGCCAGGGGTTGGGAGGCAGCCACCATGCCGCGGGTGGAATAGACGGGGGATCTACGGGAGGAAAAGGAGAAGTCAGTCATGGGCATTCTGGTGAGATTAATATATCATAGGGAGGATGAGTTAAAAAATAATCCATTGCAGGTTGATATTTAGGTTGTTCAACAGGTGGTTATGATGACACAAGGCCGGACCAGAGAAGACATGATTCGGGTTGTAAAGGAATGGATCAGTTTATGGAAACCCCCGGTGGATTGGGACCTGTTTGACGCGATTCACGCGGAGGATTTCAAGGATTGTACTCCCGCGCAAAGGGTGGGGACGAAAAAAGGTTTCGCGCAAGGATTGAAGGAATTCACTTCTGCCTTTCCGGATCTACGAACCAGGGTTAAGGATATTATCGTGGATGAATCCAGAAACATGGCTGCGGTGCGCTGGTCTGCCTCGGGCACGAACCAGAAGAATTACCTCGGAGTGGGTCCGACGAACAAGAAAACTACAATCACAGGGATCGAAATCGTTGAGATTCGCTGGGGGAGGATCACCCGCCGTTGGGGGGAATGGGATATCAGCGATCATATCAAACCAGATTGATTGAGTGGCTAGCCGCGGATAAGAAACTACCTGAGGGTATGGGCAGCCCGGCGCTTCAGGCACTGGCAGCCGCCGGGATCGAAACCCTGGAGGATCTGACCAAAATAAGTGAAGCGGAGCTTATGAAACTGCACGGGATGGGGCCGATAGCACTTGGGGTACTCCGCGAATCTATGAAATCCAATGGATTGTGCTTCACGAGTGACGCGGATAGCGAGCGGATAAGTGTTTTGGGCAATGAAAGACTGCCACGATACCAACCCGTGAAGAAAAATTTACCATAGAGTGATCTCAATTTTCGTGACCACCCTAATACCCCTAAACACTGAAAAAAGAAATCCAGGGAATTATATTGTTGGCACCCTTTTTGTAACCGATACTCCTTACCCACCCAAATAAGGAGGTGAGTATGGACATATTAGGCAGGAAGATCGAATACACGGTTGTGCTTGGGTTTGGTCCCACCGACCTGGAGCGCAAGGTGAACGAACTGGCAATCCAGGGCTGGAAGCCGCTTGGGAACCGATTCTCCTCCGGCGGGAAGCTGGCAAAATACGGATCGCAACAGGCAATGATCCGGATCAGCCGGGGGTAGCTGGTGCTTCGGAAAGTAACATAAAAATGGGGAGGCATTTCAGTTACCTCCGCATATTAATCCCTATCGAACCGTGAGGATCACCAGGACAATTATCACGACGAGCAACACGATTATGCCACCCACCATGGCCCGTTTGGATAATTTGGTTGCCAATGCAGGGGTACTTCCCTCCCACTTCAAACTGGTTTTACAGGTAGGGCACATTGCAACCCCTTCAGCGATCTCAGCTTTGCAGGACGGGCATTTCAATTCGCTCATATCAATTCTCCTTTTTGTTTTTGATTTAAATATTCGGATCTCAAACGATCCGGATATCACTTCCTGAAATCACTTCACCGATGACCCAGGCGGATTGGTCGATCTGGGCGGCTTTTTCGAGGAGCGCTGGCAGGCTTGGCGGGAGGAACTGAAAGCAATAAACCGCCGCTTGTCTGCGGGTCGTAGAGCAGCATCTCGGAAGGCTCATCCAGGGTGGCTTCGATCTGCACATCCTTCGCGTAGAAATGCTTGTTATCGAAGGCACCACCGGGGAAGGCTCCCATGCGGGCGTATTTCTGCGCGCAGCTCACAAAGCGCAGGCGGGAAAACTCGATCCGCAAGCCCACGCCACTGGCGCGGGCAAGCTCCAGCCCGTGGCCTGCCAGAGCTGAAGCCGGATATATCGGTGCAGGCTTTCACCCCGAATTCCACTGCCAGCTGCGAGGCCCTGTCGTTGAGGCGTTTCATCCAGCCCACCACTTCCTCAATATCGCCAGGCTCGGCTTTTTCCTGCTTGAGCGCGGTGGTGGTCACCCCGAAGCCAAGCGGCTTGGTCAGCACCAGGGCATCCCCAACCTTCGCGCCGGATTTGGTAAGCATCTTCGCGGGTCCACAAAGCCGAAGCGCCACCAGTCCGTACTTGGGCTCCTTGTCCTGCACGGTGTGCCCACCGGCGATCACCACCCCCGCTTCGCGGGCTTTCTCGGCGCCGCCGCGGAAGATTTCGGCACCAATCTCCGGGGGCAGATCGGGCGGCAGGGCAGCGATATTGAGTGCCAGGAAGGGCTTGCCGCCCATGGCATAGATATCGGAGAGCGAATTGGCAGCCGCTATCGCTCCGTAATCGTAGGGATCATCGACCACGGGGGTGAAGAAATCGGTGGTGAGCACCAGGGCGCGGCCGTCATCCAGCTTCCAGACGGCGGCATCATCCGGGGGCTCCAGCCCGACCAATAGGTCTGGGTAATCACCGGTTTTGAAGATTCCAACCAGGGGGCGCAGCACCTGCGCCAGCGTTTCCGCGTTGAGCTTGGAAGCTCAGCCCGCGCAGCTGGAAAGGCTGGTCAGGCGGATCTGCCTGCCTGAGGGAGCAGGGGGTTCTTGGGACATTGTTTAATTATACCCATTGTGGTTAAACAAATCAGGGCAGCAAGGCTGCCCTGATTTTATTGGTAGAGATTTTACTGTCCGGTTTGACCGGTCAATCCCATGCTGGGCAGGTTCATAATAAAGGGCGAATTGCTGGGTAAGAGCATCGCCTGGATATTGGGAGCCAGCTTGGTGATGTACTGGTAGGTGAGCAGCTCGGGGTTACCCTGCAACGCTTGCTGGATCAGCTCCAGGGCTTTGGCTTCGGCATCTGCCTGGATGAGGCGAGATTTTGCATTGCCTTCCGCCACCGTCACGGCGGCATCCGCCTGGCCTTTGGCCACCTCGCGCGCCTGCTGGGCTTCCTGCTGCTTCTGCTGAACCACAAAGGCCGCCTGCTGGGCTAACTGCTCGGCGATCTGCTTCTGCTCCACCGAAGCCGCATATTCCGGCGAGAACTGGATATTGCGCAGGACAAATTCGACAAGTTTAACGCCATTTGCGTCCAACTGTGCGGTCAGGCTCTCAGTAATCATCTGGGAAACCAGGCCTCTTTTCGTGCTGTAGACATCCTGGACGCTGAATTGCGAGATCGCATCCCGAATTACTCCCCGGGAGACTGGGCGAACCAGATCATTTCTATAGCGGTCCTGCCACTGTATATGTACCTGGGGAATCTCGTTTGGGTCTATCTGGTAAATCACGGAAGCGTCCACCAACACTTCCTGCCCATCCGAGGTGCGGGCGGAGATGGAATCATCTCCACGGACGTCCCCTTCGTTGGTGGCAATTGACATCGTGTACGTTTGCTTGGAGATCGGGTAGATGATCACATTCTCTGCAAACGGAATGATGAAGTGCAGCCCGGGGTCGAGTGCCTCTGTACGGTAGCCCTGCGGTTCCAGGGCCGAGATGACCATCCCGCGCTCCTCGGGGTTGACCCAGACCAGTCCGGCGCTAAGCAGGCTGGTGGCAATGGCGACTGCGCCGATGACCAGGATGATGAGCGCGCCTTTCTTGACCGGCCGGCCGCGCCAGGAGGCGACAACGACGAGCACGAGAACGACGATAAAACCCATCCACAGAAAAACTGCAAAAGTGGAAACTAAACTGGCGATGTTCATGATATTCTCCTTTTACTGAAATCAATTATACATGGGGGTACTATAAGAAATGCATAAGAGTTGCATGAAGGGTTAGTTGATTTGGAATGTCGTTGAAATTGATAGGATGATGGAGGGAAGGTTCACATTTCCAGGGTGATAGTCACCGGCCCGTCGTTGACGATGGAAAGGATCATATGGGCACCGAATTCGCCGGTCTGGGTGGGGACACCTTCCTGCTGCATAAATTCTGAAAACCGGTCGCAAAGCGGGCGGGCAAGATCGGGCTGAGCCGCTCCAATAAAGGAAGGGCGGTTGCCTTTGCGGGTATCACCATACAGGGTGAATTGGGAGACCACGATGGCAGAACCCCCGATATCTTTTACGGATAAGTTCATTTTCCCCTGCTCGTCGGAAAAGATACGCAGGGCAGCCACCTTGCGAGCCAGCTGCAGGGCATTATCTCCGCTGTCTTCAGGTCCCACACCCAGAAGAATCATTAATCCCGCACCGATCGAGGCGATGGTGGTGCCATCCACGGAAACGGAGGCTGAGGTGACCCTTTGAATAACGGCGCGCATATCAGGTTATCAATTTGTTCAAATATCAGGGCAGCCCGACCGCGGTGCGGACTTCTTCCATCGTTTTTTCGGCAATAATGCTGGCGCGGGCAGCTCCATCTTTGAGGATATCCCAAACCTCATCCGGTTTGCGGGCGAACTCCTCACGCCTGGCGCGGAAGGGGATGAGCGTGGCATTTAGGTTCTTTGCCATCAGCTTCTTGCAATCCACGCAGCCAATTCCTGCCCGGCGGCACTCGGTATTGACCATGGCGACCTCTTCAGCGCTTGAGAACATCTTGTGGAAGGAAAACACATTGCATACATCCGGGTTGCCCGGATCGGTTCGGCGGATGCGGGCGGGGTCGGTGACCATGGTGAGAACGCGTTTCTCGGTCTCCTCCGGTGTGGCAGCCAGCTCGATGTGGTTATTCAGGCTCTTGCTCATCTTCTGCACGCCATCGGTGCCGAGCACCTTGGGGAATTCGGTGGCTTTCATCTTCGGCTCTATGAGTACCTGGGTTTTATAGTGTGGTTGAAGGAGCGTACCGTCTCACGGGCGAACTCGATGTGCGGCGCCTGGTCCACGCCCACCGGGACGACGTCGGTCTTATAAAGAACGATGTCAGCCGTCATGAGGACGGGATAACCCACCAGCCCGAAGTTTACATTGTGGGGCTGCTCGCGAACTTTTTCCTTGAAAGTAGGAAGATCGGTCAATTTTCCCAAGCGGGCTGACCATGGAAAGGATCGTATTGAGCTCGTTGACCTGGCGAACGTGGGATTGGATGAACATGATGGATTCAGCCGGGCGAATGCCAGCCGCAAGCCAATCCAAAGCCATTTCCAGCGTGTTGGCGCGCAGGTTCTCGGTGGTATCCAGGGTGGTCAGCGCGTGCAGGTCCACGATGCAGTAAACGCAGTCGTATTCCTCCTGCAGGGCGACATAGTTCTTGATGGCACCCAGATAATTCCCCAGGTGCTGGCGGCCCGTCGGGCGGGCGCCGGAAAAAACACGGCCTTTCTTGGGCATGGTTCCCTTTCCGATCAGAGTTTGCGGATCATATCCTCCACTTCCCCGGGGCGGGGGAAGCGGCCGTTGGATAACTTGGAGTAGATGAGGCTGCCATTCACGGTCACCTCAAAGCGGCCGCCATCCGAGGGCAGCAGGGTGAGGGATTCCAGGCGCGATTCGAAATACTTGAGGATCTCGGCTGCCAGACCGGTAGCCTTATCGGTATATGCTCAGACCATGCAGTACTGGATGGTGATCTTCATCTTGGTTGCCTCCCGGTGTTTCTGCCGGAATTATACCCGATGGCGGGCGACCCTTTTTTGCATCGATGGCACGCTGCATTGCTTCGCTGGCACGTTGTGCCGCTTCGCTGGTAAAATGAATTTATGTCCGCCTGCCTATTGCCAAAGGGCATGCCAATTCGAAAACGGGTCTTTGACCTGCTGCTGACCATCCCTGGTGCAATTGTCATCTCCCCCTTCGTGCTGGTGATTGGCATCATCCTGTGGATCAAGCAGGGTTGGCCGCTGATTTTCAGCCAGGAGCGTCCGGGTTACCGCGGGGAGATCTTTCGCATTTATAAGTTCCGAACCATGCGAGATGTGCGCGACGCGGAAGGAAAGTTACTGCCGGATAAGGACCGTCTGACCGGGATCGGGAAGTTCCTGCGCTCCACCAGCCTGGATGAGCTGCCCGAGCTGATCAATGTGTTGCGCGGGGAGATGAGCCTGGTGGGTCCGCGCCCGCTGCTTATTCAGTACCTGCGTCGATATTCTTCTGAGCAGGCGCGGCGGCACGACGTGCTTCCCGGGATGGCAGGTTGGGCGCAGGTGAATGGTCGCAACGCCATCAGTTGGGAGGAGAAGTTTCGCCTCGACGTGTGGTACGTGGATCACTGGAACCTGCGGCTGGATATCAGGATCCTGGCGCTAACCTTCGGGAAGGTGCTGCGCCGCGAGGGCATTTCCGCGCCGGGCGAGGCCACCGCGCGGGAGTTCATGGGCATCGAAAATGAAAGAGAATTAATTTCCATCTTCATTGCGGGAAGACCCTGAAGGGCGACGAAGCAATCTCACAGAAATGGATTATTCGATTTGGGTTTAGCTGGCGGGTACAGAACCGGTACCCACCCATTGACTATAATGAACAAAAGTTGAGAGTATCAATCTTACAGCAAATCCAACGAAAGGGAAGTTTAAAATGTCAAACAACCAATCCTACGATGATTTCTCCATTCATGAGTTGTTAAAACTAAATAAACGAAATATTTCTAAAGAAGACTTGAAAAAATATCAAGATTACATGGCGGAAATATTCTCAGCTTTTGGCATGGATGTCACAACTCCCTCAACAAAAGAAACACCCCGCCGGTTCATTGAAGCCCTTTATGAATCTACCAATGGCTATGAAGGTGATCCAAAATTGATCAAAGCCTTTCCAAGAGAGTGCCGCGGCGAACCAGATTGCCGGTTAAGCCAGGTGATCGAAGGGCCGATCAATTTCCATTCGCTTTGCGAACACCACGTCTTTCCATTTTACGGGGAGGCCTATGTTGGTTATGTGGCAAATGACTCCATTCTAGGTATTTCAAAATTAACCCGCCTGGTACGGTTATTTACAAAGCGGTTTGCAGTTCAGGAACGCATTGGTTATGAAATTGCGGATACATTGGAAACATTGATGGCACCCCATGGAGTGGCGGTGTTTATCCGGGCCAAGCATATGTGCGTTGAAATGCGCGGTGTGCGTGAAATCTCACCAGCCACGCGCACCACCGTTTTTCGTGGGGTTTATTCTGAGGATCCTTCTTTGCGGTCAGAGTTCCTGAATATTTGCGGATTGAATAAACAAACAGCTTAGACAATTCTATTTGTTAGTTTAGATTATTCACCGAAAAGAATATGGCATATTTTCTAATTATTCGGTGAGAACGATGAGTTCAAAATCGGTGCCCACCTTACGCTTGATTGTAATATTATAGGATTTATCAGGAGTAAGTGTTATGTTTTACCAGGATGATGTTATTAATTTTTGTAAGTCTGAATTCGCTTTTCTCAATTTTGAACATGGTTCTTCACGACCAATTGTTAAGAGAAGAGCTGGACTACAGAACTATATTACAGTTAGGTGATTTAGCTATTGAGATACTTGTAGATTTCGCGATCTCGATATTGACCTTTATGCAGTCAGACGGAGAATGGAAAAATCCCGAATGGTTTTTATGTCTCAGGAAGGGGAATATGTAGATTGCATTTGGAAAAAATTATTGCAGATCAGAAATGGCGAGTAGATAATACATTACTAAAGAAACTTCGATCAAAAACAAAAAGGGAAGATAGAGCACAAACCTTGTGTTTTCAAGAACTGATTCGCCCTATCGTCTACTATTAGTCACTAATATTGAAAAAATATTTACTCTGGGTGAAGATGTTTTTATTCATAATGAATTAATGATTTTTTCTTATAGGCTAGACCCGTGATTTCTGTCATTGCGAGACCCCGAAGGGGTCGAAGCAATCGCATAAAAAATCAGCCCAACTAAATTATCGGAAAGTCTTTTCATGGGATTGCTTCGTCGAGCTCCGCCCTCCTCGCAAAGATAAAATATGAATCGAAAGGTGATCAAGCGCGAGGGCATCTCCGTGCCGGAGGAAGCGACCGCGTGGGAGTTCATGGGAAGCAGGGCTGGCGAGAAAAGGGGATAAAAGACGATGCTGGCGGGTGGGATTTCGGGCATGCAGCCGATGATCGGCCTGTGACTTTACCTATTATGGGTGCCTTGATAGTTGACAGAAAATTGTAAGCTGACCCCAGACAATACACCAACTATTTTGTTGTTATGCAGGCACTTGTCCAAATTGTGACTTAAGCATGCGTAACTATGTTTGCGATGATTTGGAAATAAAAAGAACAAGCAGAATGATGTCGCGTCTCACGAATACAATTCCAAGTCATTCCACAAATCCATATTCATCGAGAGGTAGAGCGCAACCTCAGGGACCAATTGTTTCCAATCCATTGTCTTCTGAATGGAATCTTAAATTTCCAGTCATACAAGACTTCGATCACCAGGAATGCTAAAAAGATTCCCAGAAAAATAGTATATCGAGGTGACTTATGTTCTTTTGGACAAGGAAAATCGCATAGATGGCTGGAATCGATAATAAGAAATAAACCCATCCAAACCTGGTTAGAACATCAATATGATTCTCCGAATTAGAAAGATGAAAATCAGAACTACACTGTTCACAAGACCTAAAGCAAAAAAGAATGGTTCAAGCCATTTTTAAAATCTTTGATTTCCCTAAACATTATAGCCCTTTTTATATACGCAACAGTTTACGCTAGCGGAGGGAAGACTTAAGCCAGGAACCGGTTTTATGCCCGGATTTAGTATGAAATTAATTATTAGTCTACGGAATGAAAGGTAAATACCACACCTCACCCAGCTTTGCCGCCCCCCCTGCTAGGGGAGGGTTGGGGAGAAGTTGATTGTTGATATTCAGTCGGAGCACTTAACTCAAAAGGATGGGATAGTGATCCCGCTGGAAAATTGAAATCAGGAGAATTATAACCGGGTACGAAAACCCACCCTTCACTTATTATCCTTAGGGGTTTTTAGTCAGGATCAATCCATCCCGCAATTGTTCAATCACCTGTTCGGCCTGGTGCTGGCGACCTTCGCTGAAGAGTGCGGGATTCACATGGGCAAAGAGAAGATCGGCTGCCACGGTGCTGCCACCCTTCCCGGATGTCAGATCCGGCCAGAGGGTTTCGATGGGGGTGATCGGATCCTGGATGACCGAACCTGCGTAGCGTGCGGCAGCGGAATCCGGCGGAGTACCGGCGCCCAGAATCACCAGGTTCTGGCTCACGAGGTAATTATAAAGTTCCGGGCTGGCTGCATCATTTGAAACATACATCACATTCAGGCGGCTCGCCATCAATTGATTTGCCATGCCGATCCAGGCATTAGCGTCGCTACCCGCGGGCAGCGAGCCCTGGATGGGGAAGTTCAGATAGGGCGGGTAGAGCGGGGAGCAGGTTCCGCAGAAATAGGCTCCCCCATTCACGAAGGATTGTTGCAGCAGGTCATTCTCCGGCGTTCCGCCCGGCAGCAACCCGCCCGCGCGCCAGTCATTGGAAAGCAGAATGGCCGTGTAGCCTGCCAGGAAGGATTGATACTCGGGGTTCGCCAGCACCACGCTCAGGTTTGGTGCCTGGGGTAGGCCAGTGGGGCTGACAACCACGAATTGGGTCTGCGGGGCTGCGCTGAGCAGCGCGGGCAAATCAGCGGGCGGAGCGAGGAAAACTGCGACCACAACCTGCGAAGCTAGATCAGCGGAGGTGGCTGAGGGCAGCAGTCTTGAGTGAGTAGCCGGAGCCACTCGCCAGGCGGGTGAGCGTCTCCTGCGCGGATGCAAGCAGGGCTGGGTCTGTCACTCCACTCGTGACCAGCAAAACTTCCCCCGGCAGCGGGGTGGCAGTGGCAGCAGGTGTGGAGGTTGGCGCGGGTGTAGCAGTGGCAGCTGGGGTGGGGGTGCCGCAGCCCGCAGCCAGGAAGAGAATGATTATCAAGGTTAGGGAAGCGAACCGCATGGAGGTACCTCGATCCAGGAATTGCCTAATTTTACCCTCTTCCGGCAGCTTCTTTTCAAAGGAATGTATAATCAATTTGAGAATATTCTTCTCAGCTCTTGCACCCAGGAAAAAAACCATGAGCCTGCCCATGAACGAACCCCTCCCTCCTACCGGATCAAACTTGCCACCCGCACGCCGGAGACGCACCAAGCGGCAGCTATACCCTTACGAGAATGGCGAACGCGAGATCTTCCTCACCGACCTGGCGCGGCGGATCGTCCCCACGGGGGATTTCTTCATCTTCTCCCTGCTGGCGGGCATCGTCCTGGTGGTAGCCATCTTCACCGATGCCCCCGCCATCTTCATCCTGGCAGCGCTGCTTTCCCCTTTCATGGGACCAGCACTCGGGTTGGGGTTGGCCACGGTGGTGGGCTCGGGGCGTTTCTTCCTGCAGTGCCTTGGCGGCATCCTGCTGGGTAGCCTGATCGTCTTCGGCTGCGCGGCGCTTGGCGGGCTGGCCAGCCGTTTTTTCCCGGACCTGATCTACACCAATTCCTTATTTCATACCTATTTTGCCTGGCCGGATTTCCTGCTGCTCACCGTTGGCGCAGCGCTTTCCACCTACCTGCTGGTGCGGAATCCCAGCACCCGCCCGCTGGTGGCCAGCGTGGCCATTGCTTATGAACTTTATATCCCCATCGCCGTGGCAGGCTTCGGTATCACCAGCCGGGTGGCGGGGATGTGGCCGGACGGGTTGATCGTCTACCTGGTCAACCTGGCTTGGACCGCGCTGGTGGTCACCATTGTCTTGATTCTGATGCGTCTGCGCCCGCAAACGCCCTTCGGCTATGGGTTGGCCATGTCCATCGTTCTGATCTGCATCGTGATCCTGATCGCTTTGCTCGGATTTGGCTCGACAGTTTCCACGCAATTAGCGCTGCCCACCTCGGTTCCTTCGGAGACCCCGGTCCCGACCGTGACGGAAACACCCACGCTTGCACCAACCGGCACCGAGACGCCTACCCCCACGCTCATCCCCACCAGCACCGAGACGCCCACATTAACGGTGGAGCCTACATTGGCGCAGGCCTATATTAAAGCCCCGGATAGTTCCGGCGCGATCATCCGTGAATCCCCGAATTTTGGCGCGCAGGTGATCGCCAGCGTGCTCAACGGCTACCTGGTGGTGATCCTGCCGGATTCATTTGACGACGGCACCACCTCCTGGACGCACGTTCGGTTGAACGACGGTCGGGAGGGCTGGATAGTGCGCGACCTGCTCTCAACCGCCACTCCGGCTCCGGGGTGGTAAAATAGGCGTCCCGGCTTTCATCCGGAAAATAATTGCGGAGTGATCTATGACCATCCATTTCGGAACAGACGGCTGGCGTGCCGTTATTTCAGACACTTTTACCTTTACCAACCTGCGGCTCGTCAGCCAGGCCATTTCTGATGCGGTGGCATCCGATACCTGGATCAACGGGGTGAAGCTGGAAATACGACCCGACCCGAAAAAGATGGTGGTGGGTTTCGACACCCGCTTTCTTTCAGACCGCTACGCCAGTGAAGCCGCGCGGGTGCTGGCGGCTAACGGGTTCACGGTCTACTTAGCACAGGCGGATGCGCCTACCCCGGTCATCTCCTTTGCCGTGCGGGAACTTAACGCCATCGCCGGCATCATGATCACCGCTTCTCATAACGCGCCACGTTATAACGGGGTAAAACTTAAATCCGCCGGGGCTAATTCGGCCTCCCCCGAGCAGTGCAAGCGTGTTGAAATTTATTTAAACGACAACGAAGAGCGCGCACGCGGTCCGAACCTGATGGACTTCGAGCACGCCCGCGAGGCTGGCCTGATCCAGCGGTTTAATCCCACTCCTGCCTATTACGACCATATTCGAAAATTGATCGATTTCGATAAGATCGCCGAGCATCCCATGCGGGTGGTGGTGGATTCGATGTACGGCTCTGGACGGGGGATGATCAAGGGCATCCTGCAGGGCTGCGGCACCGAGGTGACCGAGATTCGCAGTGAGATGAACCCGGGTTTTGGTGGAGTGCATCCTGAGCCGATCGCAAGGTACCTGGGTGCGCTCTCCGGAGCGATCGCCACCGGACTGGGTGATTTCGGATTGGCGACAGACGGCGATGCGGATCGGATCGGCGCCATGGACGAGCGCGGGAACTTCATCGATCCGCACAAGATCATGGCTCTTGCCCTCCGTTACCTGGTGGAGAAAAAGGGCTGGAAGGGATCGGTGGTACGCACTGTTTCCACCACGCGCATGATCGACCGTTTGGCTGAGCGCTATGGGCTGACTTTGCACGAAACGCCTGTTGGCTTCAATCACATCGCTGATTACATGCTGAAGGAAGATGTGCTCATCGGCGGGGAAGAATCCGGGGGCATTTCCTTCCGTGGGCACATCCCAGAAGGCGATGGTGTTATCCTGGGATTGCTCATCCTGGAGATGGTCGCAGATGCCAAAGTGCATTTCCACGAGTTGGTGGAGGATCTTCTTCATGACGTTGGACCTGCGTTCTATGAACGCAAGGACATGCGCCTGAAATACCCGGTGGCGAAGGAAAAAATGACCAGCAAGTTGACTGCGGAAGCCCCGGCTTCGATCGGCGGTGAAAAAATCGCGAATGTTGTCTCCTTTGATGGGATCAAATACATCCTGGCAGATGACTCCTGGCTGCTGATCCGACCCTCGGGAACCGAACCCGTGCTGCGGGTTTATGCGGAAGGTCGCTCGAAGGAAATGGTGAAAGCCTTGCTGGATTATGGGGCGAAATTAAGCACGGATTTCGTGTAAAAAATTCATTAGATAACGAAACCGCCCTCGCAAGAGGGCGGTTTCGCTGCAACGGAGGTAAAAAGGAGACTCAGAACCCTGACGCTTGGAGGCGGGATCAGGCAGAAGAAGAGGATCGCAGCTTGCGCGAGAGGAGGATGATTCCGATAAACAAGGCAGTGAGGCCGATCATAAGGGGAACCCCATAATCATCGGCAAAACCTGTGTTGGGCAAATTGGACGGAGTGGCTGTGGAAGTTGGACCCCCCGCAGCCTGCGTAAGCATAGCTTCAACGGTCGCGGTTTGAGCAGCTTGTTCTGCTGAAAGCGTTTCGGAGATTGGCGTACCCAAAGCCAGAACCGGTGTAGCGGTTGGTGGAGGTGGATTGGTGGGAGTTGGTGTGATGCTTGGCGTGAGCAGGAATTGTTCGGTGGCCGCCCGGGAGGTGGCTGCAATGGATGTTGCTGTGTTTGCTGCGTAGATCTGGGCAGCTTCGGCGTTTCGCTTGGCGTTCTGGGCAGGCACCACCATGGTCGCCACGATCACCAGCACGACCAGGATGACAACGGTCATAAATCCAATAATGCCAATGGCTATGTAAAAATTCCGGTTGCCGGAAGGTTTTGGTGCCGGTTCTTCTATGAAATCTTCAAACTGGCTGTCATCATGAAGGGGGGTGGTCATAGGCTCTACTCCTCTTGCTTTAAGATGCAAGAATCATTCCAAAATATCAAGGTTATTCACCGGAAACGAAGTCGATGGCAACCGGTCGAACTTCACTTCAGCGCACGATCCGCGCAAACCACTTTGAATGGTTGTCTCACCTTCCCGGATCTGGCTTACCGTTCCCACAGCCCCGGTATAAGGGGGTACTTTTACCCGCACCCGGCTGCCCTGGCGGACGTGCCCACCCTCCCGGGGATCGTTCCCTGTTCCGGAAAGGGGGATGACAACTTCAGGTCGATGGCCGTTATAAACATCCCACTCGCATGCGTTCAGGCAGGCATTGTGCCTGTCGTATTGGTTTAGCAAATTGGCAGCTACCGGATTCATTGAGATGGATCCGAATCCCTCCAAAAGGATAACTGGAACATCCATTTTTAATACGTACCCTACCAGTGAGGAGGAAATACTGGAAAGGATCAAACCACGCAGGGAAAAATCCACCGCTGCTTCCAACGCTTCCTGCCGGCGGCAGAAGCTTCCAGCCACAATTGCACCGCGCATGGTCACATCCACGCTGGCAAGGGTGAATTCACCTGCATCGGGTTTGACGGTATTAACCAGTAACCCGGAGGAGATTCGTCCATTTCCCCACACACCCTGTAAAAGACAGCCGAAGGATTCCACCACCACCGACCAGTTGGGATTTACCTCGCGGATGACACCATCCAGCCCGGCTTTCAATTCAAAGGCGGGATTTAACAGCTCCAGGAGGACTTTGCCCTCCTCAATGGATTCGATGTAACAATCCGCTGGAGCCCTGATGATCTTTTTGATCACCCTGCCGGTTTTTGCCAGGATATCCCCTTTCTGCAGAGTTTCTCCCGCCGCACGGTCCGAGATCGCTTCCAGTGACAGCTTTCGGGAGACCCCGAGGGACTGGTAGAGATCGATCACTTCATGCCTGCCGGGGAGGAAACAATTCCCCACCGTTTCCGTTGCAGCCACCTTTTGATCCCTGCGAACAAGTATCTCCCCTTCGTGGGGTAGGGAACGCGTGCGTCGGATGCGAGCCTGCTGCGTGAAATGCGAAATCGGCATGACCATGTCTGCCGATATGATGCAGGAAGCGTGCCAGGGGTCAAGCGCCCAGGATCGATGCCCAGTGCTGAATCGTCTGCCTGCGTAATTCGTTATCAGGGGGAAGGGAAAGGGGGCGGCCACGTGCATCAATTACCACACCGCAAAGCCCGCCGAAAACCTTGAATCCGCTGGCTTTACGAACCGGGTCGATCACAACTCCGCGGGCGGGTTCCATTAGGATGTTGGCGGTTTGCCCCGGGGGTAGGGGGAAGGCAACCAGGCTGCCCATTTTGATATCCAGGTGGGTTACGCTGCTTTGCCCGTAGTCGATGGATACTCTCAGGATGGGGGTCCCGGGTTTGGCTTTTGCGATGGGTGCGATAACCGTAGCCAGGTTGGTGAATGCGCTGGAATCGATCACTTGAACCGGAATGAGGGAGTTGATGACCGCGGAAGCGCCCAGCAGGGAGGCAAGCCCATTCTTATCCAGAAGAATGGAGGTTATCCCAACCGGCTGTATGCCATCCAGGATCATCATGAGGGCTTCCCCTGGATGGGGCGTGCGGGTAAGCGTCGACCCAGAAACCAGGATCGATTCAAAGCAGGCAGTGGGGAGCCCGGCTTGTTCGAGGTGCGGCCGCAGACAACCCTGCAGGATTTCCCTGGCGGCTGCCTGTTCGATATCCAGTGTTTCAGCGGTGGCGGGAACGGATTGGGGATAAAGACTCTTTTGCCAGAGGTAATCGGTGGCAGCATCCACGGCGCTTTGCTCCACCAGCCATTTAATGACTGATTCTGCGGGATAACTCTGCAGAAAAGATTTCAGACCTTGTCCAAGCCCGAAGGGTGTTACGGATATTTCAGAAATACCCTGGCAGGCGCTAACCAGGGTTGTGGAGGTGGCTCCGAGATCAATACCGAGAACACCTTTTGAGGAGGGATACCGCAGGCTTAAGTAACGTACGACACGGTCGAAACCTATTGATGTTGGGATAGGTGGGGTGGAACAGATCTTCTGAAGGTTTCTGAAACCTTCATATTGACCTGCACGTATTCCGGTTACCACATCGCAGAGTACATCCAGCGCAGGGGTGAAATCCTCGCGGTCGATTTGCGGTTGGAGATTCGTGGCCGGGTAGAACCTGGCGACATTCTCGAAGTGCTCTTCGATCTCTTTCAACAGGATCGAATTTCCTGCATAAATGACGGTGGGAATGTGCTCTGCGGGAAACGATTTACACGCCTGGAGGATCACATCCTCCAGCTTTCGGATGGCACTCACCGAGCCATGATCCGTACCCCCAGCAAATAGAATAATCTCCGGTTCGCTGGAAATGATCGCATCCAATTGATCCACCCTGCGCGGTGTACCAGCCGGATCCAGGCTGGATACACTGCAGCCCGGGACGGCGGAAGCCAGTTTGAACGCGCTTTTGGCGGAAAAAACAGGAAGCAACCCGATGGTGAGGATGCGGATGGGCTTTCCTGCGGAATGGGTGACAACCAGGCCATCCACCCCCGAGCCATCGGCAAGCGAAGGCAGGATCAGGTGGGAGGTATCATCCAGAAGAGAACGCGAGGAGGCTGACTGCAACCCCATCAACGCCTGCAGGAGACCATCATTAATATTCCGGAAAGGGTGGATGATGGAAGTGGGGGCGCTGCAGGAGGCGAGGAAATGAAATTGCCCGGCTGCTTGGTCAAAGAGCACTGCCCGAGTATTACAGGAGCCGATCTCGACTCCCAGAAGAGATATCACCCTGGTGAATGGAATGGCCATGGTTTAACCGATCAATAGCCTGACGGTTTCCCAGAGAAATGCCAACCGGGAAACCAGCGCTGTGATGGAAGCGCTGAAAACTCCGGCGAATACCGCGCCAAGGGTTGAAACAATGAAAAACTTACCTGCCGGACGCATCCAACGGAACATTCCCGGCGCGGCATTGGTCGATTCATCCTTCCGTCGAAGGGTGAATTGGAAATACAACAGGCTGGAAATGGTACCAAAAAGGATCAAACCCCCTTCGAGGAATTTGACCAGGCCAACCGGACTGGCCAGGAACTGCCAGGAGGAAAACTGCCTGATCGAAGCACTCACCTGTGGAATCAGTGTACCGAAGATCGCCCCGCCGATGATGACCGCAGCGCCGGTCCCGACCAGGAATCCCATGGAGATGTTCCCCAGCTGGGAATATCGGGGTATGAGCCGAAAAAGTAAGAGAATGCTCAGAATCAATGGAACCGCTGCCAGTTGATAACTGCCAGATTGAAAGGTGAGGAGAATTCGGGGGCCGATAAATTGTTGCAAAATAATCACTGCAAAATATCCGGTAGTGCAGCCCACCAGGAGGGCGAGGGAAAAGCGAAAAACAGGGTTATCCCCAAATATATAACTGAATACAAGAAGGGTAAGGATGAAGCTCACCACGGTCCAAGCCAGATCAGGAATTGCCAAACCTTACCCCTCTCTGCCTGTTTGGTTTTTTCGATCTCGCGTGACCCGCAGAATCAACCCAAGGAGAATGACTAGGACAGCCAGGAATTGGCCTGCCAAATATAATCCCCAAAGGCTGGAGCCTTCTGACTGTTTTCCGATCATGTTTTCATATGCAACTGCGCCTGAAATCCCAGCTACCAATCCCTTTACCTGGCCGGAAGCTGAATAGGGTTCGAGCAGTGGTCCTGTCTGTGCGCTTGTCGCAATCAACAGCGGAGCACTACCCAATCTTGGCTGAACCTGTTCGATCCAATCCCTGGAAATATCCGCATTTTCAGAAAGAACAAGAATGGCAGCGAATTGATCGAGGCTGGTGACACCTTCAAGCGCAGGTTTACTCCATGAAGGCTGCCCGTCCCAACCTATCCGGACCACGCTCGGGGGATGAAGGGCAAATGCCAGCAGCCCGGTAGAGCCACCTGCTAGATAACCGAGGTTTTCAGTCTTACTCGACAGGTCATAGGAAGGGAATTTTTGATTAATTTGTTGCAAAAGCTCTTCAGCCAGGATCGGTCCTGAAGGTTGGGTGGAGATGAAGGTTACATTTGCATCCTTCAGGGCAAGCTGTTCCATTATTGTCGAGCTGATAGGGTGCAATTCAGCTGCGAAAGCCGGGGAATACTCCAGGGCAACCAGTACCGGTACTCCAGCAGGAAGTGTCTCTATGGTTCTATGGAAGCTGACTGTTTCTGCTGAAAAAAGTTGCGTGAGGGGAAGGAACCCCAATCCCACGGCCGCAAAAAGGAGCAGGACGATCACCACCAATGAAACGATCACCACCCAAAGCAGCTTCCTGGAGCGTTTTTTCTCTTTCGGTGCCTGGTCGGCGGGTGCAGGTCCACGGGTGAGCACTTGCTCCATCATGGCAGCATATTGCTGTTGCGTTTCGGATTTCACTACCGGGGGGGTAGTACCTAAGGGCGTGGTGGTTACTGGTAATGGCGTTTTTCCAGTAAGAGACCCGGTGGTGGAGCTCAGGGAACCCGTGGCGGGTGCGGATTGCTTTGGCGGACGTGCAGAACCAGCCAGGACTGCCTTGACAAGACCAACCGGTTTGAGGGCTTCGAGCCAGCCGGGCATTTCCGCTGGGGCAAGGCCAGGCTGATCTCCGGACGTTTCCGAGGTTTCACCTTCGCCAGGTTCAGCCGAGATCCAATCCGGCAAAGAATCCATCCCCATCGGAACAGCAGGGTTGGGTGAGGCTGCGGGTTGAAGGGGTTGTTGATTGGCTGACTGGTTTGCCGCAATTATCCCTGGCATAAAGCCGGACGAGCCAGATCCCTTTTCTAACACCTGCGGGGGAGGTGGCGGTGGAACCGGCTTTTTTTCCTCCTGCATGGAGGGGAGACCACTCAACCAATCCGGTTGAGGTTCAACTTCCCCACTGGTTGCCGGTTTGGATGTGAAAAAGCTCTCGGGATTGATGCCGAGATCATCCAGTGAGGCTTCCTTGCGCGATGGAGCTGCTTCTTGCTTTTCAGGGGGGGACAGGAAAAGATCCTCGGGCTGAATACTCAGGTTAGCCAGGTCGGGAACTTCAGGCGCTGAGTCAGGTTTTGATCCCGCCATTGGTGGTGTGGGTTGCGACTCTGAATCAGCATTCGTAGAAGCGGAAACGAAAAGATCGGGGATGGGTTCTTCCTCTGCCCCGGTGTGACCGCCTGTGGAAGCTTTCGCTTCCTGGTCACTTTCCAACTCCTGGAGCCAATCCGGTAGAGGTCCTGTGAACCCGGAATGCTGACCGGGTTCCATCACCCAGGCTGCAGGTTTGGAGACTCCATCAGACTGATCCGGAGATGCCTCCTCGCGGGGAGCGAACCGGGGTTCTTCCACATCCTTGAATAGGTCCAACGGTGTGGCGGGTGTTTCGTTGATAACCGTGTTAAGCCAATCCTGGTTCTGGATTTCGGAAGCCGCAGGGATGACAGGTTTGGGTTCGGAGGGATTGAAATCCTGTAAACCAGATTGGTCCGGAAGAGGTTTTTCGAAGGCGGCAGATTCGACGGGAGAATTGGGTTTTACAGGTTCGAACTCAAGCTCCGCCGAAGCTTCATTGCTGAGGGATTCCTGGCTTGGAAAAAGGGAGCTTTGTGTTTCGTCAAAATTAATTTCGCCAGAATATTGTTTTAACCAATCGGGGGTTTCCTCCGAAGGCTGGATGGATTCGATATCCACTGGTTGAACTTCCGCCAATGGCTCCAGAGGTGCAGGGGATTCCCGGATCGGCTCGGGCGGTGGCCTGAAGAGCGAATCCGACACGCTGGATGAAGTGGGTGGCATCGGGGGCAGAACGGGAGCCTCGGCTTGGGAAATGGGTGGAGCCACTTCCTGGATTGGTGGCGAGGGGGGAACCTCTTGCACCGGAAGCTTCGTTTCAACCTCTTTAGGTGGCGTGGAAGCAGAAATTGCTGCTGGTGGAAGGGGTTGGGGGGATGGTGCCGGTTCTCCATGGGGCGTTGTCATGGGAGCTGCTTGGGAGCCATCGGGGGGGAGGATGCCTTCCATTCCCATCCCGCCGATTGCGTCGCTGCTTAAGAGTCCCGTCAGCCCGGTGGAGGAAAACCCGGGAAGGTTTTTGAGATCCTGGGGTGGCTGGATTGTAGGGGGTGCCTGTGGCTCAGCGCTCACAATGGGTGGGGCTGCAAATTGGCTCAAAAGCCGGGCATCAAGTTCCTCCTGGCTGATCTGTTCGAGGGGGGGAGAAGATTCTACTGGACGACTGGGAGGTTCTTCAAATGCGCGAAGAGAAGGTGGCATAATTCCTGAATTTGAGCTCACCTCGAAAGTTCCTTCAGTGGTTAAAGGTGCCTCCAAAGAGGGAGGATCCGGGGTCACCTGAGGCGGTTCGAGATCCGGTGCCATGGGTGACACCGGTGCATTCTGTAAGTCCTTCAGCCATGAAAGGGATGGTTCGGGTTGCAGAATCGCAGCGGGTTGTTCATCGGTTGGCGGAATAATTGGTGGGAGGGCAGTCCCTTCCAGATCTTGAGGAGCTTTTTCTACTTCGGAAGGGGAGGTCAACAATGAATCCAGAAAGGCGAGGTCGAGATCGGATGCTTGCTTGGGAGCGGATTCTGAAGCAGGTACTTCAACAACCGGTTTCTCCGACGGTTTGATTGAACCTTCCGCAGTAGCCTCGGCAATTGGTTGTTGCGCCATTGGGGGAATGGGTGCTGGCATTTCGTCTTCCTGAACCTTCCCCAATGATCCAGTCGCCCGTTCAATGTCATATTCCACAATCGGTCCGACTTCTCCCATTGGCGAGCCAAAACTTTCCTCGAATCCTGGTTTCAACTTTTCTTCATCGCCAATGGCACCCAGTTTATCCAACCAGTCGGATGCCGAACCCGGGATGGAAGAAAGAGGGGTGAGCTGTTGGGTCTCCCCCAAATTTTCAGTTTCCTCCAGTTTCTCCTGGTGTTTTGCGAAAGCAGCCGCGGCTAAAAACTCAGCTGCAGTGGAGGGGTTTTCCGGCGGAGGGCCGAGGCTGCCGGTGGAGGCTCGCAGATCATTCAACCAGCTCAGGTCTTCTCCAGCTTGTGGCACAGGTGCAGGTTGTTGTGCGGAGGCCAGGTCGCGGGTATTGTAGAGCCAATCCGGGTTTTCCACTACGGGTTCCTGTTCGGGGGTGGGGATTGTCAGGGGAGCGCTGGGGCTTGATGGCACCCCGCCATTTTTTGCGATCTGATCCATTGCATTCAATGCCCTCACTCGTTCAAGCCATTCCAGATTCTCCATTTCCGATTGGGGTTGATCCGGGGAAGAATCCAGCGATTGGGTTTTTCCGGGCGTGGGACCAAGCCTTGAATGGCACATGGTGCAAATTACCGCTTCGGGTGGATTGGGGGTTCCGCAGATCTGGCAAATAATTTCTGGCATGTTTTATCCACTATAAGGCCGGTCTATGCCGGTCAGAATTCGTAAGCCGGTGACCAGGCTGCCCAACGAAATGCCGATGAGGACACCCCGGGAACCAGCCAGGGGGATCTTCTGGATGGCTGAAATGATCTCGCTCAAGATTGGGATCGATTGGCCCCATACCAGAAACCAGCTATTGGCGAGTAGAAAAAAAACAACCGAAACAATAAAAACGGTATTTACCCAGCCTTTCCGCTGGCGAATGAACAGGAAAGCCGCATAAGCTAGGGAGATGCTGATCATCCCAAAAAGGGTGGTTTCGATTGGGATCTGAATGTTCGTGACGACGCGTTGAAAGAGGGGATCCGTTGCGCCAAGGATGAATCCTGCAACCAGGGTGATCATTAAAGAAAGACTCACAACTACGCTGAATATTCGTGATGACGAAGGCTTCATCGCCTTTCGAATGTGCCCCGCTGCAAGGTTGATTATCGCGACTAAGGCCGCAACAGCGGCCAGGAGCATGGACCAATCCAGGATCTGCAACCGCACAACCTGGATCAGTGGGATGGGAATGAAATATCCAGCCAGCACGATAAGACCTGCAGCAATAGCGAATGCAGCAGCGACCGGGGATCTCATATTACCCCAGCTATCACCAGGATTACACCGATCAGCATCCCAAAGATGACCATCAATCGCAGAAGATCCTGGACCATCAGGCTGGCAGTGTTGGATCTTTTTCCATCCAAATATGCTGGAAGGGCAAATGTTTCCTCCCCAAAAAGCGTGTTTTCTGTGGAAGCGTAGAAAACCGCTTGAGCGGGTAGCGAATCGGAGCCGGCAAAGGTCTCCTTCTCCTGCGCAGGTTCTGAAGGCACCATCAAACCGGATTCGACCCCAAAATGTCCGAGAAAGATATTTGCCCCTGTATCTGGCGAGGAGATCACCGGCAGGGAACCAGCTGCAAAAGCCATGGGCGATAAACCTGCAAGCTGGCTGTTCCCTGCGGGAATACGATCCATGGTGGATTCTCTGCGGTATACAGCCCTGACTACATCCTCACTGAGCAGGCTCGACACACCATCCCCGCTTGTGGCAACCGGGGTTTGATCCGCTGTGAGGGTGGAGCGGGTGATCGATTCAAGCGAATTTAATCCCGCCAGGGTGGAGGCATAATTAGAATCCCCTGGGTGGGCACGCCCGAGACTGAAATGCATTCTTGTTCCCTCTTCCATGGAAGCCCCCAGCAGACAACGCAAGTTTTCCACAGCTGGAATCCTGCGAAGAGAAATGGAGGCACGTTTTTTATTTGGCCGGATGAAAATGAAAAGAAATCCGGTGGAAAGGATCAATAACGCTGCCCCAATCACAGTGCTCCCCAGGTTCAAGAAATTCGCTCCTTTTTTAAATATTCAGCAAAAGCCTTCGCTTGCGAAGGGTCCTCGAGCATATCTGCCAGTGCTTCCCAATCTGCCTGGTTCTTCGATCCGCTGAATAATGGTTGACCCAATGAAACTAGCTGAGCAAGCAAAATGGTCAGCGGACCGGCTGCTTCCAGGAGGTACGCGGTCGGTCTTCCCATCTCAAATCGGTGCAAGAAACGTGCCCACGGTTCCCATCGATTTCTCGGGGTTTGCATAAAGGCAGTATAGCACGAAGCATAATTGGCTATAGAGAACCCACCGAGGGTGCTTTGCGGATGAAGGTGCATATCGCTTGCGAAGGGTTAAGTTTGCTTGATTTGTGAATCGTGGATTTACTTTCCAGCGTGATAAAATAATTGCGGGAAATTTCTCATGGGTTTTCTTTCCGATTTAATCTCCAAACCATATCCCTCCGACCGTTCCCGGGAGGTGGAAAAGTTAATGGGGGAGTTATTTCAGATCGGTGTGGAACAGGATTATCTTTCCGAGCGACCGGGGGGAGCCTATAATCACCAATGCAGGCATCTCCGCACGAGGGAAATTGGACGACGTTTCGATGAAATTGGGGGTTTAGCCTTGATGAAATGGGCACACAAGAAGGTGAAGAAAAAGGTCAGCAAAAACAGGGCAGAGCATCTGGAATATGCCTGGGATGGGGTTGGACCCTGGCAGGCTTGAAGCTTTAGCCCGCTCCGCGCCGATCCTTCCGCGAGTCGAGGATCAATCCTATTGCGATCACCATTAAAGCAGTGACCGCGACGATCACAAAATTCAGATAAAACTCGATCCGAATACCAAATTCAGTATATCTGGTCAGGTAAAGATTTGTGATTTGGAGAACAGCCAATCCTTCGATCAGGTATAGCCTCCCTAGCCATGGATTGTGGCGACTGATTGCCCAATCCCATGCCCATCCAGCGATGAGGGCAAGCCATGGGAGGAGGATTGTCCTGTATCGGGGATTATCCCAGGTATCCCCTCCAGCCCGGTAGGAGGAGACCACCACCCAGGCCAAATTGAAGCAAGTCAACCAAATGAGCAGCCTGCGATCGCGATTGGGCACAGCTTTCCATGAGGCGAGGAATCCGAAGACTAGTGCCGGCGCGAGGAAATACCATCCCAGGGAGCGAAAAATGGCGATCGCGCTTGCAATCGGGTTGGAAAGCGCGACGAGGACAGCCGGAAGCAGCGGTTGGGAAAGACCATATAGGGTGACAACCGGCAGTTGGTATTTATTTCCAATCTCACGAAATACAAACTGAAGGATCCCGGAAGATTGCACTGTCAGATAGGTATCAAAAACCGCCGTTTCATGGATCCAGGCATAACTGACCCTGGCAAATACCTGGATGACTCCTATCATCATCAACCACCCCCAAATACGCCGGGAAGGTTTCCATTTCTCCATGAATTCATCCACGATGAGCCATCCCATCAGTAGACCGATGATGATTACACCTGACCGCCATGAAATGAGCATAAGCCCAAGAGAGCAAACAGCCAGAACGAACGCGGAGAGTTTGCGGTTCTTTCCCCAGTCAGCTACCGCCCAGGTTGCGATGGCACCAAGACCCAGCAGAAATGGTTCACGCATTTGCGCGCTTCCCAGGAGGACAGCCTCGGGATAGAAAACAAACACAAGGATGGCGATAGTGGCCATTCGCCTGCTCCAGCGGTTGATGAATGTTTTCCATAAAAACGGCACCGCGATCATGAAAAACGTAGCGGAAATGATGAGCGGCAGAACCTGCCTGTGCGCATCCGGACTGAAAAGGCGGTACTCCAATGCCAGGATGGCGAGCAACCCACCGTATTGATCAGAAATGTACTGGTTTTCGAAGGCTGTCAGTATCGGTTCACCGGAGACAGCAAGCGACCATGCCTGGGTATCCCGGCTAAATGAATCCACAAAAATATAACCAGCATTATGGCTATCATTGTCATAACCGAATACCGGCAGCGCCAGGGTTAACCCCACGCTGATTCCCAACCGAAGGATCAAACCGAAAGCCACGACCCAGATCAGGGTTCTTTCCCCTCCCGCCCAACGGATCGCATGGGCAAGCAGGAAAAAACCGGTCGAGACAACCAATCCGGCAAGAAGCCAGGTTTGGGTGCTCCATCCACCCGCACCAAGCACTAGAACCATTGCGGTGAGACCAAATCCCGCAAGAAGGGAAGCCAGCGCGATGTTGAGGAGTTTTCTTTTTTCAGGGGTCATGGATTAATCCGGAAAGGCGTTCAGCGCTTTCCTTTCCCTCTCCCTCCAGGAATAATTCTGTGCGTCCCTTCTTGCATTTTGCGCCAATTCCTCCCTCCTCCCGGGGTCATCGAAGAAAAGCGAGAGGGAATTCTTCCAGGCTGGTAGATCTTCCGGTGGGACAAAGCGCGCATTGGATTCGTTCAGCACCTCACGAATCACCGGTAGATCACTGGTGAGGATCGCACGGCCGCTGGCCATGTATTCGAATAATTTCATCGGGCTGCAGATATCCACACTATTACCCCCACTGGAGCCTTCAATGCGGCGCTCAAACGGGATCATTAATACCTCAGCGGCGGCAAGGTGCAGAGGGAGGCGGCTGTTTTCCACAAAACCGGTAAGAACCACATTTTCAACTTTTTCCGCGTGCAACCTTATTCTCCATCCGTCGATATCCTCCTCGCGGCCGCCAATCCACAAGAATTGAATTTCGGGCATGGATTGGGCAAGGGAAAACAGCAGGTTCGTTCCCCGCCCGGGATAAAAATGACCAGAGAAGGCAGCCGTTTGTTTTTCCTTAAAACCAAGGTTAGCGCGGGCTTCCTTCGGGAAGGGTTGATTGGCAAACCGCTCCCATTCAACCCCATTAGGAGTGATCACAACTTCATCCGTTGAAAGGTGAATACCGTTTTCGGTTTCCAGAACCTTCAAAAGCGCCTTGGTGATCACCGCAAGGCGCTTACGGCCGGGATGGAGGCAAAACCTGGTAAATACCCACGGTCCAAGAAAACCCTTAACCCGGTCATGAACTTCCAGGATGGAAGGCAACCCGTTTTCCAGGCCGAAGAGGCCTGCCTGAGGGAGCCAGGTATAGATCACTTCTGCGCCCCATTTTTTAGCCCTTCGGACAGCATCAAATGAAAATTCATATCGGCGGAATATCCTGCGGCTTTTTAACCAGGTGATCTGGAACGCAGTTTCCAGTCCATATGGACCAGCCAGGGAATCCCAGGCAACCTGCTCTTCACCGGGGAGGAAGAGGCTCACCTCGTGACCGTTTTGCGCAAGCCCGTGGCAGGCTTTCATGGCCTGGATGGAGTTGGCGGTGCGGGAAGGGACCCGGGAGGGGGAAATGCAGGCGATCTTCATGCTTCCATTACTCGAGGAAAGAGCAATTGCTGCCTGCGGATCTCTTTAAGTCCTTCCCAAACGATGATCACTGCGGCAACCAGGAAGTATCCGGAGAGCAATCCTGCCTGGACTAAATAACCGTAGGTGGGCACCAGCAAGAACATAAGGCCAATTTTAACCGCACCCAGCACAGCGTTGACCGTCAACGGGAAATTGGGTTTACCCAGGGAAAGCAAAAGAGGACGATTCCAGAAAAAGATACCCTGGGCGGCGAAACCCGGCAGCAGGATGAACATTCCCGGAAGGGTAGGCAGAAATGCTCCGCCTTTATAGTTATAAAAGAAAATCGGGCCGATAAGGACCATACCGACAACACAAAAGGCGATCCAGACGGCGGCAATGGCGGAGGTTCGGCGCAGCAGCCGCTTGAGAGTGGACCAATCATGACGGGCAGTGGATTTGCTGATCTGAGGAAAGGTGGTGGAGATGATCTGGCTGATCGGGATGGCGGTCAGGTTCATCAGGGCCAGGGCAAGTTTATAATATCCCGCTGCGGTGGGATTGAGAAAAAATCCCACCCAGAGGATCTCGCTATCCCGAATGATCATGTTTATCGACCCGCTTAGGTTTGTGCTGAAAGCGAAATGTCCCAGTTCCTTACGATTCTCGATCATACTGAACGGCTGATGAAGCCAATTATCACCGAGAAGCGGCTTGATCCAGCGGAAGGCAAGAATGGTCGTGCCCAAACCCTGAACCACTTTTCCAAGTAGATACGCGATCAGGACGAAGTAAATGGTTCCATGAAATAGGATGGCAACTGCCAGAAGCAAGGTTACGATGATGCTCTGAGCCAGGTTCAGGACAGCCTGGTATTTAAAATGATTTCCCAATTGCAGGACTGCTGTGGAGGTCTCAAAGACGATATCCGCCAGGATGGAAAAACCAAAAATGACGATCCAGGGGGCTGCCTCGGGAACTTTGATGATGGTCGTCGCAGCCCAACTCGCCGTCAGCACCAGGATTAGAAAAGCTACCAGGGATGTGACTGCCTCGGTCAATCCAGCGGCTTTGATAATGGCTGCAGCTTTATCCTTCCGACCCAGAGCGAGCTGACCGCCGGCATGTTTGATGACCAGCTCCCCCATTCGGAACGAAAGCAGTCGATTCACACTGGAGGCAAAGGATGTGACCATCCCAAGGATACCGAAAAAAGTGGGACCAAGCAGGAAGGTGGCGATGAGAGTTTGAAGCGTATTCAAACCCAGGGTTACCGTGTTGCTGCTGAATAAATACCCTGTGTTGCGGATCACTCCCCCCAGGATCTCGTCATTTTTCCAGCGCTGCCAAATGCTTTCGGGGGTGATTCTCATTCCGTGATGATCTGGCTTGCCCAGCTTCGTTCCTTGAGGTACCAATCCACCATGCGAGGAATACCTTCTTCAAGCGTGACTTTTGGTTCCCAGCCGATTAGATCGCGGGCTTTGCTGGTATCCGCCCAACTGGCTCTTATATCCGCGCAATTGATGGGCAAATTCATGATATTTGCTGTTTTTCCTGTAATCTTGGAAACGCGTTCGATCAATTCGTTGACCGTTACGGTTTGATGCCCACCCAGGTTGATAATCTCGTACCCCAGCGGCTTCAAACCCAGGAGGGTTCCGCGAGCAATGTCATCGAGATGGGTGAAACCCCGTGACTGCGTACCATCCCCATTGACGAGTACGGGATGATCCTCTACGACCCATTGGATGAACCGGAATAATGCAAGGTCTGGTCTTCCTGCGGGTCCGTAGACGGTGAAATATCGAAAAACAGTGATATCCAGACCGTGAAGATGATGGTAAGAATGCGCAAGCAGCTCCGAGGATTTTTTGGAGGCAGCGTAGGGTTGCAGCGGCCGACTTGAATCTGCATCCTCACGGGTTGGCAAGGGTGGATTATTCCCATACACGCCGGAGGTGGAGGCTAAAACGAATTTTTGGATCCCATTCCTGCGGCTAAGTTCCAGTAAATTTAGCGTCCCGGTGATGTTCGAATCCACAAAGGACCAGGGATCTTCTACGGAGTAGCGCACTCCTGCCCGGGCAGCCAGGTGAATGACCGCTTCTATAGGTTGATGACTGGCTTGGATTTCTTCAAGATGTGGCCTGTCGCAAATATCCGCGTGGTAAAAGGTGAAGCCGCTCCTGGGGGTTAATTGTTCCAATCGCCAGTGCTTGATGCGAGGATCATAGGCAGTGTTGAGGTTATCGATTCCAATAACCTGGTGACCCTCCTCCAGAAGGAGATCGATAACTTTAAAGGCGATAAAACCGGCAGCGCCGGTGACCAGGTAGGTGGACATTAAAGCTTGAATACCCTAGGGTTATCCCGACCCATTTTTCCAAGCGCATTGCGCGCGTCGAAAATGAGAGCGGCATTGGCCAGGATAGCCTGGTAATCGTAGGTGGAATGGTTGGTGATGATCGCAACACAATCCGCCTTTTTTACTTCACCCATAAGATCAGAAACGGAGGAATACGCATTTCCATCATGGTTAAAACTGGGAACGAAAGGATCATGGTAATGAACATATGCGCCTTTTTGCTGCAAAAGGTGGATCACGTCCAACGCCGGTGATTCGCGCAGGTCGTCAATATCTGGTTTGTATGCCGCCCCAAGGACGAGCACGCGGCTGCCTTTAAGCGCTTTCGATTGGGTATTAAGTGCGTCCTGAATGCGGCTCACCACGTAACGCGGCATGCCGGTGTTTATCTCGGAGGCAAGCTCGATGAATCGGGCGGTGTAGTTGAGGGTTTTTAGCTTCCAGGAAAGGTAGAGGGGGTCGATTGGGATACAGTGCCCACCCAACCCCGGACCAGGGGTGAACTTCATAAAGCCAAACGGTTTGGTCGCGGCGGCATCGATCACCTCCCACACATCCACACCCAGGCGGTCGCACATCAGGGAAAGCTCATTTACCAGCCCGATATTGATCATGCGGAAGGTGTTCTCCAATAATTTTGCCATTTCGGCCACTTCAGCGGAGGTCACCGGTACTACGGTCTGGATGGCCTGGCGATACCAGGCTGTGGCCACCTCGCCACAATCCGCGGTAATACCACCGATCACTTTGGGTGTATTAATGGTCGTGAAGTCCTTGCGACCGGGGTCCACACGCTCCGGGGAGAATGCCAGGAAGAAATCCACACCGGTTTTCATCCCGCTCACTTCTTCCAGGCGGGATTGCACCATTTCGCGGGTAGTACCAGGGTAGGTGGTTGATTCCAGAACGATGACCATTCCAGGGTGGATATATTTGGCCAATTCTTCTGTGGCGGAGATGATGAAGGAAAGATCCGGATCCCCGGTTTTTCGCAGGGGAGTGGGGACGCAGATGGAGACTGCATCCACCTCGCGTAGTCGGCTGAAATCCACGGATGCGGAGAATCTCCCGGATTTCACGTGTCTTTCAATATTTTCAGAAGAGACATCGATGATATAACTTTTGCCTTCATTAAGTTCGTCAACTTTACTCGGAATTGGATCGATGCCGATAACCTTGAAACCAGCATCGGCAAAGACAACCGCAAGGGGTAGACCAACATAACCCAGTCCGAGGATGCCGACCACAGCGGATTTATCGGAAAATTTCTTTAATGCAGAGTCCTTGATACTCATTCGTTACCTCATATAATCTTCAGAATAAACTCAATTGTTCAGCGCTCCCTGAATCGTTTTCGGTTTTATCATCAACCAAAGGAATCGGGGAATCAGGTGGGGCCTCTCCTTTGTGAACCCCGCTGCGGATAATCTCCGGAAGTTGAAGGAAATCTTTTTCAAGCGCAGGCTTCAACGAAGGTTGGTGCAAAGCAGCGGCGGGATGATACATCGGAACAATCAGGCGGCCATTAACGTTCACAGGCCGGCCGTGAGCATCACTTATCCGGGCAAACGGGAGAAATTTTGCCATCGAAAAACGACCGAGGGTGACAATCACTGGCGGGTTGAGTGCTTCGATCTGCCGGTTAAGATATTCCGAGCAGGCGGAGAGCTCATCCGGTAACGGGTCGCGGTTTCCAGGTGGTCGGCATTTGACCACATTCGTAATGAAGACATCCCCGCGTTTCAATCCGATCCGGCCAAGGAGATCCTCCAACAGCTTACCCGCCTGCCCGACGAAGGGTCTGCCTTGCTCGTTTTCGTGGAACCCGGGACCTTCGCCAATAAACAGCATGGTCGCATTCGGCGGTCCTTCTCCCGGAACGGCATGTTTTCGCGAAAAATGCAAATTGCAACGCAAACAGGTGGATACCTGCTGCGAAACTTCCTGTAGAATGGCTGGTCCGTCCAAGATCGCTCCAAAATCGTGTTAGTCGTTGTTTTCCATCAAAGCCTGAAGCGTGGTTGGTTCCAAATCTTCAAGCGTCATCATTAACGCGTCCTCGTGGTTGTCGGAATAATAACCTGCGCGGATACCAGTTGTTTTGAACCCGAACTTCTCGTACATGTGAATCGCTGCCAGGTTACTGCGACGGACTTCCAAGTATACCAATTCTACCCCCTCGCGGGCGGCTTCCAGGAGCGCTTCTCCCAGCAGCCTGGTTGCCAGGCCGATCCGGCGGAACGCAGGGTGGATGGCGAAAGTTGCAATGTGCCCTTCTTCTTCGATCACCCAGGTGCAGATCATACCTGCGATGCGTTTATCTCCGTTGCTGCCTTCCGCCTCAATCACATACAAGCGTGAAACCGGATTTCGAAGCTCATATTCAAATGATGTCTTTGGCCAGGGAAGGCTGAAGGATACCGAGTCAATTTCCGCCACCCGTTCGAGATCGGCAGAGGTCATTTGACGGAGCAAATATTTTTGCGATGTTGCCGGGAAGCTCATGCAGTGATCTCTCCAGCGATGTGGAGGTAGATCGGGGCGAGCGACGCGGGATCCGTAACTTGACCGGCTTTCCAGTGATCCCAGGCTAGCTCCGCAAGGAACGACGGGCGCCGGACGGATCTTGCCGGGCTGGCGATGGTCACATTCTTCCATTTACGAGCCAGCACCTGGCGTTCTTCTGTATTAAGTTCTCCGCAGATCAAGGTGGGTTTTTTGATCTCGGAAGCCAGGGCTTCTGCCGTGGTTATTTTTGCCGGGGAAATGGGCTTCCATCCGGATTCAGAAAAATCATACCAGCCTACAGCCAGGCGACCTCTACCAGCCTGAAGCACTGCGGCCAGGAGGGAATCCTGGCGGGGTTGGGCGGCGGCGAGGATATCCAAGGAGGGGATGCCAACCACCGGCAAATGACAGGCCAGTGCCAGGCCTTTCACAACAGCCAGGCTGATACGCAAACTGGTGAAGGATCCCGGACCTGTGGCAACAGCAAGAGCTTGAAGATCAACGGGGGATACCTTGCAGCGTTTGAGCAGATTATCTATCGAAGGGACGAGCTCGATGGTATGGTGGTTCTCGGTATGCCAGATGGTCTCGGCAAGTACGCGACTTTCATCGTAAAGAGCCAGCCCGATCCAGAGGGTGGATGTATCCACTGCCAGAAGCATTCAGCCTCCAAGCACCATCTGTTTAAATTGCTTAAGCATTTCGTTGTAGTGCTGTCCTTTGGCAGTGATGACCATCCCTCGTTGCTCATCCGCCATCCAGGTCATCTTTATTAATAAACAGTCATCCGGCAGGGCTGGCTGGATGTGCTCCGGCCATTCTACCATCAGCGGTTTCTCATCCAGGAGCTCATCAATATCAAGCTCTTCACCTTCAGCCGCGTTCTCAAGGCGGTAGGCATCCAGATGGTTCATTTGCATCCCATCCAATCTCCGGTAAACATTCACAAGCACAAATGTCGGGCTGGTCACCTGGTCCACTGAACCCCAGCCTCGGGCTATCCCCTGGACTAGGGTGGTTTTCCCGGAACCGAGATCACCGGAAAGGCAGATCAGATCGCCAGGTTTTACAAGGCTCCCGAGGCGCATGCCCAATCGTTGGGTCTGTTCGGCGCTGCGGCTGAAGAACTCGAAAGCATCCCGGGCAAGAATGGGCATGACCGAATTATAAGGCAGAGGCAGAGAGAGGACAAGCAGGGGGGATTGGTGCCTCTCAAGGGATCAGGCTCATTAATCTCCTGGCGATCTGGCGGGTGGCTTCCGGACGGGCAAGATGGCTGGCGCCAGCTGCAAAGCGATTCATCACCTCTTCATCATCCAGCCAGGTTCTCAGCACCCCGACTATCTGGTCCGGATCGGGTGCCCAGACTCCGGCACCGTTATTGACAACAAAATCCACGTTCCCTTTTTCCTGACCCGGCAGGAAATGGTAAAGGATGATAGGCAACCCCGCGAGGAATCCTTCACTGATCGAACCCGGCCCGGCCTTGGTGATCAGAATATCCGCTGCGCGCATGAACTCCGGCATGGTTTTTACATACCCATACACCTTGACCGGGATATTCCAGGATGTTTGCATAAGCTGTTCTCGTAGTTCAATGTTCTTTCCAGCGATCACCACCAGGCTTGCATTCAATCGCGCCTCGCTCACTCTTCGAACCACAGCTTCCAGCGGACCCATGCCTTCCCCTCCACCAACGATTAAAATGGTCGGCTTGCCTTCCGGCCAGCCAAGTTGGGCGCGGTTGGCAGTCCTATCCCCCACCGGGCGGCAGAATCGGTCTGCCACAGGCATACCAATCACTTCCATTTTTTCTGCTGGCATGCCCAATTCCAAACCGACCTCATAAGCGGCAAGCGTGGGCACAATGATAAGGTCTGCTTTGGGTTCAAACCAAAGTGCATGGGTGGAAACCATATCGGTGACGACAGTGGCGTAGGGGCGGTGCTTTCTTCCCATCGCCCGAAGCATGGCCATATTTGGCAGAGGGTGAACCGAAACAATTAGATCGCTGGGATGATCTGTTAGCAATTTATGTAACGAGCGTCGCAGCGCTGGCCAGAGGGCATCCGAGATGGTGCGCACACGCCAGGGTTTATTTAAAATATCGTAGCTTGCTTCCCAAACAAATGGGGCTTTAACAATATACGGGTATTGGATTGGTGCGTATTTGAAAAGTAAGGTTCCGTATTCCCTCAGGATATCGATCATCTCGATCTCAAGCGGAACCTCCGGGTATTCCAGCTGCAACGCTTCCGAGATCGCCTCGGCAGCGCTGCGGTGACCGCCCCCAGTATCCGAGAAAAGGAAAAGAAACCGCTTACTCTTTTGTTTGAGATTCATCTTGGGTTTTGGGGAGATATTTCTTGATCCGATGGTTAAGCTCACGGCGGGTGAGCAGCACCCGATGACTGCAGGTGAGACACTCGATCCCGATATCCGCACCCAGGCGAACGACTTTCCATTCGTATCCACCGCAAGGATGCGGCTTGCGTAGGCGCAGCCTGTCATCGATCTGCAGGTCGGGAAGCACGCTGGAATTATATCGCATGTTATAATGACCGCAGGCGGGTGTTCGCCTGCTCTGGATTTTTTCCCTATGCTTGGATTAGACCCCATCACACTCGTATCCCGCTTGATCACCCTGGTGATCGCGCTAACGTTTCATGAATTTGCGCACGCCTGGACGGCAACGAGGTACGGCGATGATACCCCCTACATCATGGGGCGGCTTACTTTAAACCCCCTCCGTCACCTGGATATCGTGGGGAGCCTCATGCTGGTTGTGGTTGGTTTTGGTTGGGCAAAACCTGTCCCGGTCAACCCGGTTACCCTGGAAAGAAGATCGCATTCCGCGTTTTTATGGGTATCCCTGGCAGGACCTTTTTCCAATTTTTTGCTCGCTATCGCAGCATCGCTAATTTTCAGGGTATTGGCGGGAACAACTGGAGGGGGCGTTGATTATTTTTTGTACGAGTTCATCACTATCAACCTGCTTCTGTGGATTTTCAACCTGATCCCGATACCGCCATTGGATGGAGAAAAGCTGCTGCTTTATTTCCTGCCAGGTTCAGCGGCTCCTTTTTATGCAAAATACCGGCAATTCGGTCCATTTCTTCTAGTTGCGCTCGTCGTTCTATTGCCCTTCATAGGATTGGATTTATTTGGTTCTGTAATTTCCCCTTTCATTAATCAATTTACACTATTTCTGATGGGAGTGTGATCATGACCAGGAGGATCGCAGTCATCGGGTTGGGCAAACTTGGTGTTTCCATCGGAATGGCTCTGAGTAAAAAGAAGGACCTATATGTCACCGCTGGGCTGGACCGCAATGGAGATATGACCAGGGAGGTGGGCAAGATGAAGATCTTCAACTTCCTCACCAACCGCCTGCCGGAAGTGATCGAAGGCGCGGATGCTGTCATCCTGGCGGTGCCGTTTGACGAAGTGGAGATCACCCTGAAATCCATCGCTCCGCTTGTTACCCCCAATATGCTCATCTTGGATATGTCTATATTGAAAGAAGCAACCTATGCATGGGCAGGAAAATACCTGCCGGAAAACTTGCAATTTCTTTCCTTCACCCCAATTCTCAATCCAAGGCACCTGATGGTTGCAGACACCGGCTCGAAGGCCGCAGCAGAGGATCTTTTTGCAAATGGATTATTCCTGACCTGCGGGGTTGAAACAACCACGGTTGAATCCACCCGATTTGCAGCTGAGTTGGCAGCGGCGCTTGGGGGAGAATTGTATTATGGAGAACCAGGCGAACTGGATGGGATCCTGGCAGCGAATGAGTTGCTACCCGAATTGATTGCGGCTGCTTATCTCAATTCGTTATCCCGCGAAGGAGGCTGGCATTACAGCGCAAAATTAACCAATAATGGCTTTTTTGCGCTCACCCGACCGCTCTCTGAAATGAACGAAAGGGAGATCCTGGGCGCTGCCTCTCTGGAAAACAGGGAAAATATGGTGCGCGTTCTGGATAATTTCCTTCAAGAATTGCATTTCTTTCGCGATGCGCTTAATGAAAAACGGGAGCGAGATCTCAGGGAAAGGTTCCGAGAGGCCTTATCTGCGCACGAAGTATGGCTGCAATCACGCCAGAGCGGACAATGGGAACAAATAGGGAACAACAACCTGCGGGGGGATGACGGCTTTTTCACTTCGGCTTTGGGCATTCCGCCCGTAAAAAAGAAAAAATGAAACCCCCCGCGTTCTTCTGTTACATGGTTCGCTGCCGTGATGGTAGTTTCTATACCGGTTGGACTCTTGACCCTGAACGCCGGGTGAAACAGCATAATGATGGCAAAGGTGCAGCCTACACCCGCCTGCATCGACCCGTTGAATTGGTTTATATAGAAACTCAACCTGATCGCGGAAGCGCCATGCGAAGAGAACGCAGAATAAAAATGATGACTCACTCACAGAAGGAAACCATGGCGGAATCTTATGAGAAGGCCATGGCGGAAAATGGGTAGTTTTCAATCCTCGCATCCTCTTATGGAATCTGCTCAATTCGTTTCCTCAGCACCTGGAAGGGTCAACCTCCTCGGCGAACATGTGGATTACAACGGAGGAGCAGTTCTCCCGATGGCTATCGACCGGTACGTCAGGATAGAGGCAAGGATGCAGGAAGGCGGGATATTCAGCATCGAAGCCCGTGATCTGGGGAAGACCATTGAATATTCAATCGGTTCTCTAGCGGTAAAAGCTGACACAAAGGGGAGAAACCTGCCTTCATGGGCTCTTTACCCTGCCGGGGTTGCCTGGGCGTTGCTTCAACATGGATTGGAGGTGCAAGGCACCCAGGCTGTATTTAATTCCAGTGTACCAGTGGGGGCTGGATTGAGCAGTTCTGCAGCAGTGGAGGTTGCCTTTGGTTCGCTCTGGCAGGCGATGGCAGGGTTCAGTCTCCCCCCGCTGGAACTGGCAAAGATCTGCCAACTCGCGGAAAATAAATACGTGGGTGTGAATTGCGGTCTGATGGATCAATTTGCGAGTGCCTGCGGGGTGTCAGGTAGCGCGGTGTGGTTTGACACGCGCACCCATGAATCCAAACCGGTGAAATTACCTGAAAACACGGTCATCATCGTGGCTGATACCGGAGTGCGCCGTGGATTGGCTGGTTCGGCTTATAACGATAGACGGGCTTCCTGCGAGGAGGCTTTGCGCCACTTTCAAGGATTTCTTTCAGGTATTGAAAGCCTGAGGGAAGTAACGCCTGCTGATTTTGAAAAATATTCAACCGGGCTTGGGGAGATCCCATTGAAACGCTCCCGGTATATTGTGCTGGAATGCGCCAGGATGGACAAGGCGCTTGAGGTTCTTTCGCGTCAAGATGCTGCCGAGTTTGGATCATTGATGAAGGAGACCCATATTGGGTTGCGGGACGATTACGATGTGAGCTGCCCGGAATTGGATGCGATGGCAGAAATCGCCTGGGAGCAACCCGGGTGTTATGGTTCACGCTTAACCGGTGCAGGTTTTGGCGGCTGCACAGTCAGCCTGGTTCAGCGCGAGAAAGCCGAACAGTTTGAGACATCCCTGAAGGAAGGTTACCTCGGAAGGACCGGTAGAAACGCAGAGGTTTACATCTGCGAGGCTGTGGGCGGAGCCTGTGCTGGGAGGGTCTGAACTTCCTCATTGAATTATCCGGTATGAAAAACCTCATTCACCGCGAGCATTTGAGTTGGAAATTGGTGAAGGAATACTCCTTCATCATCCTGGGCGCATTCATCCAGGCTTTGGCTATGCGGTTGTTTTTGATCCCCGGGCAGTTGGTTTCAGGCGGGATCAGTGGGGCAGCGCAGATCATCAATTATTTCACTGGCTGGCCAATCGGCTTGATGGTTTTTATCGGAAATATCCCTCTTTTCCTCCTCGGCTGGCGGTTTCTGGGCGGAGCCCGTTTTGCGATCCGGACTGCGTTGGCGATCGCGGCTTTTTCATTCCTCACGGATTTTCTCGCATTCTTTATCCCTGCTCAGGGAATCACGCAGGATAACTTCCTCAACGCGCTTTTTGGCGGTGTTCTTCTGGGAATAGGACTTGGGTTGGTTTATCGCAGCAGGGGAACCAGCGGTGGAAGTGATATCCTCGGCCGGATCCTAAACTCTAAGTTTGCCATTCCAATATCACAATCCTACTTGATCACGGATACCATCGTGGTTTTGGCCAGCGGATTTTCTTTTGGATGGGAGAAGGCGTTATATGGCTTGGTAGTCATCTATGTTAGTGGACTGGCTGCTGAGACGGCATCGGAGGGTTCGAGTATTTTCCGCACAGCCATCATCATCACATCCGCACCAGATGCCGTTATCAGTGAGATCACGCAAACCCTTGAACGGGGGGTGACCGTATTGCAGGGAAGAGGGGGATACACTGGCGAAGAGCGGCCAGTTTTGTATTGCGTTGTGACCCGATCGGAAGTGAACCAATTGAAAGAATTGGTTCATGAAGCCGATCCGGCTGCTTTTATGGTGATTGGTACGGCGCATGAAGCGCTGGGTGAAGGATTTCGACCACTGAAAAACTAGACGTTGCTGCTCCGGTTGCCAGTTTTCAAATGAATAGTTAGGAATAAGGCTGAAAGGAGCAAAATCAACCCAACACCATCGAAAATGATGAAACGTTGAATGCTCGCAGGCGTCATTTCTAATCCAGGTGGTAAATTCCACAGGAGGATTGCTTCTCCAATCAAACCTACGCTTTGCATTATGCAGGCTTCAATCAGGGAAATCCTGTAACGGATTGGATGGACCGCAGCGAAGACATACGGAACGCACCACATCAGGAATAAGATACCTATACTGATCATGGAGACCAGCGCGGCAGGACCCAACATATCAAAGGCTGGAGCGAATGTCTCAGGAGTCAAGATGAATTGGATAGCAGCCTGGAGATTATCCATCAAAACAATAAAAATTAGTACGCGTGAGATCCAGATTATCAAATTCAGACCTCCAGGGAATTCAATACCGAGCCTGTGGCAAGTAATAACTGTCCCAGGAAATAGGTGGCCATCACCAGAAGCCCTCCGTACTTGGATGGATGGATGAATTTCTCACGTGCCAGGATCGAATCAGAAGTAAAGAAAAAAGTACTGCCGAAAGCGATCAAAACAGCTGAGACACCATTCCAACCGCTATGAAAAAGGGTGAGCCAGCCTGAACAAAGCATTAGGCTAAGCAGGAACGCATAAAGAAGGACTGGTTTCAGGAGCTTGCGAACTGATGATTGTTTTTGAATCCGGAGCACGATCGGGCGAAAATTCAGGATTGCGATGATCCCAACCCCGAACGGGATCAACCAGGCAGAGGGGTTGACCGAACCTTGCGAAGAGTTGAGCCCGATAATAAAGAAGATCTGCGCGAGCGAGAATGCTCCCAAACCGGCAATAAATAACCGGAAGGAAAATAGAAGAAAAATATCCCCAAGGAGGGATAGTACCAAGGCAATTCCGAACCACACCAGGTTGCCCTGCCAGGAACCAACCATGCTGAACCAGAAGATCAACGCGATCATGGGTGCAGGTTTGCTGAATATGCGCCAGTTGTTCCGGTGTGAAGCCACTGCGTAGCAATCCACCGCCATCAAAAAAATGGCGAAACAGGAAAACGGCGGTTTCCATTAAGATTTTTCTTGCGAATAACCAAGGCGTCTTAGAGCAACGGGATCGTTTCGCCAGTTTTGAGCGACTTTAACGTGCAAATCCAGGAAGACTTTTCGACCTGTCATAGTTTCGATCCGGGTGCGTGCCAGGCTGCCGATCTTTTTTAGCATTTCAGCCCCCTTGCCGATGACGATCCCTTTCTGTGATTCTCTTTCCACGAACAAAGTCGCGGAGATATGGGAGTTTTGATCATCACGATCGGTGAACTCATCCACGCGGACAGCCACGGAATATGGTACTTCTTCCCGTAAGGAATCCAACACCGCGGAACGGATCAGGTCTCCGGCGATCTCTCTTTCGTACAAATCAGTGATTTGATCATTTTCAAAGAATAATTCACCTTCGGGCAGCTTTTCCACGATACTTTGGAGCAAATCTTCGCGACCTGCCCCGGTGAGGGCTGAAATGGAGATTGTCTCAGAAATGGGCAGGAGCTCGGAATATTGACTAACACGGGTCGGCAGAATCTGTGGGTCGATTAGATCGGTCTTGTTAAGCACTAGGAGGATAGGCGGAAGGCGCTTAACTGCGATCAATTTCTCTGCGATGAGTTTATCTTCAGCGTGAGGGTTTTCGTTTGCCGCGACCAACCAAAGGATAAGGTCCGCATCCATAAGGGCAGTTTCCGCCACGGAATTCATGTATGCCCCGAGGCGATCCACTTGACGGTGAAGACCGGGGGTATCCATAAATACGATCTGGGTGTTGGTCAGCGTGAGAATCCCCAGTTGTTTTCGCCGTGTTGTCTGTGGGCGGGGGGAAACCGGTGCAATTAGTTGCCCGAGATAAGTATTGACCAGGGTGGATTTGCCCACATTCGGTCGGCCTACAACCGCGACAAACCCGGAACGAAAAACCGTTTGTTTCTTCATAAATCCATTTTATACCCGGGCATGATTATTGGCGAATACCGACCGAAAACTAACCGGGTTTTTTCACCAGGCGGATGCCGTAATTCACCCAAAGTACTCCCCCGATGATCATCAATGCACCAAAGAATAATCCCCAACTGAGCTTTTCACCCATGAACAGGATTCCGAGAATTACACCTACCAACGGAATAAAATAAGCCACCAGGGATGTTCGGGTGGAGCCGACTGAATTAAGGAGGGAATAGAACATCCAGGTAGCCACTGCCGTATTTAGGAGCCCAAGGAGTACCAGAGCGAACCAGGTGATGGGTTGGTTGGGGAGTGTGAAAGCTGGATCGAAAATGAGGGTGGCTGGAATTATTAATGCAAATGCCGCAGTGAGCTGCCCGAAAGCCTGGGCGTTTGGTTCAAGACCCTTGGTTTTTATCCTTCCGAAGACGTTGGCCGCCCCATAACTGGCGGAGGCGATAAGTGAGGTTATTACACCGATTTGAACAAAACCCAAGCCGCTGCCAATATCATCCAGGCTGATTACAACCACCCCAGCAAACCCGAGTATTATGCCCATAGCTTTTAGCCAGGTCATTTTTTCCTCGGGGATGAAGAAAGAGGCAAATAAAAAGGTGAAAAGTGTGACAGTACTGTTCAGGATGGATGCCATACCGGAAGTGATATATTGCTCACTCCAGGAGATCAAGAGAAATGGGAAGGTCACATTGAAAAATCCAAGGAACGCAAATACACCGATCCAGCGTTTTTCCAGGGGAAATTTTCCGCGAGTGATTAAAATGATGGCCAGGATGCCGATCACAGCAAAGAAACATCCGGAAGGTGACCAATACGAACGGGCTCACATCTGCGACCGCCACTTTGATCCACATGAAAGAGGATCCCCAGATAAATGCGAGAATGAGGAACTTGCCCCAATCCCGGGAGGACATGGAAGACATAACGAAGTCCTGATGATGAATTTGATTCTCCGGTAGGGGAATCAGGTTGAGGGATTATTTTACTCTTGATCGGGGATGGAATTGCCGGTTTTTTTCCTGGCGATCAAAAAACCGATAAGCCCCAGAATAACTTCGGTGATTGTATATAGCATGCGGTGGACAATCGATATGATTGCGACCTGTTCGGGCGATCCTATGGGAGAGAAAATGAAGACCTGAACTGCCTCCCGGATACCAATCCCGCCGGGAGCAAAGGGAACCACATACCCTGCGACCCAGCTTAAGGCATACCCCCCCATGACAAGCCAGATATTCTCTTTGCCGGCAGTCTGGAATAGGAGAAAATAACTACCTCCCAGGGTCAACCAGATACCGACCTGCAGAACAATTAATAACGCGATTCTACCGGGAAGCGAAATGGATCGCTTGATCGGGTATCTACGGTCGATAATGATAAGTCCAACTATCCAGGCGATCAAAGTTGCCCAGGGCAACAGGGTCCAAAAAAATTCCGTTGTGGGAATACTCTGTAACGATCACAGCACCGGTCTGGGCGTGTTGGATTGAAAACATGATTGCTACGAAAGCTACAGCCCCAGAAACCATCCATATGCTTTCTATCACCATCGTCTGAAAGACGCGCGCATTAGAAAGGCTGTTTTCTTTGTAAGAATTTATCCGCGCCGCAAAATGCCAAACGCCTCCGGGTATATATTTCCCTAATTGTGAAATACTAAAAATGGAGAACATTTGGCCATATTTAGGGTGCCAGTCGCTGGTTTTCACGGACTGCATGGCCAGGAAAACGATAAAAAATCTGCCAATGAAGAGTAAAAAGACTGACAATATTATCGAACCAGGAGGAATTGATTGAAAGTACTGTATTGTTTCGGGAAGATGATTGATGAAGTAAACAACGATGAAACCAATAACAGCGATGATCCAAAACCATTTAAAGTAATTTAAAAACCGGTTCTTCGTCATCTGAATTTCACTTCAGTCTGGGTAAATTGAATTTCAGAAGACCTGCGAACAGCTTGAATTCTTTCCGCGATCCTTCTTTGAACGCTTTCCTCATCCTGTAATAATGCGATCAATTGATCTGCGATTATCCTGGAATCGATATCTTGATAATCCTTGATGTTATCTTCGAGGGTAAATGATTTTAAAACTTCAAGGTATTTATGCCCCCACCCAATAACATATACCGGCACTCCAAGGGAGAGGGAAGAAACCATGCTATGGAAACGGGATGTGACTACTAGATTAGCACCTTGGATAATTTGCTGAATTCCATCCGTGTTGATGTCCCAATCGATCCACTCTATCTTCGAGATGATTTCCTCTGTAGATTCATGCTCCATTATGATCCGAATTTTCCGGTTCACCCAGATATCATTGTTTTGGATCTTTTTGCTACCTTCACGGTTAGAGTTTGGAAGGAAGATAAATTGATATTCTGGTTGGTCGATGGTTTCAATAAGTGTTTTGATCAGATGCTCATATTTTGGGCTGCCCATTTTTTTCAGAACGACCGTGCTGGGAGAAAAAATGATCACCTTTCTGCCAGCTGATTTCCAGCCCGCAATTTTCTTTTTGAGTAACTCGACTTTATCTTGATTTTCGCTGGAAAGGGAGAAATTCCGACGATATAAAAAAGCGATATCAGCCGAGACAGGAGCACTATCTAAATTAATCCCAAGACCTGCAATGCATTTGGCAGATATCTCACCTCGAGGAAAAACCTTCAAGCAACGCGGGAGGAAAATATGGGCAAAGAACTTGTTTATCGGCGATTTGAAAGGTCCAACCGCCTGAGATAATTTGACAACTGGGATCCCGAGCAACATTGCCGGCCAAAGGGTAAGAATATTATAGGCTAGAATCATACCTCGCTCTGCGAATGTGATCCCACCGATATCAAAGAGAATTGAACACTCTCTAAGGCGATTCACAGTCGAAGGTACCCAGATACTGATACCTATCTTGGAAAAAAACCAATTAAGGAAGGAAAAAGGTAAGAATAAGAAGAACAACGTGAGCGGTTTACTGCTCAGCAACTGAATTTTCGGATCTTGAATCAGGCTGCGGTCTTTGCCGGGATAAATCGAAAACACTTTGAATTCTGCATCCGGGTATTTTTCTTTCATTTTTCCAATCGTTGTGACAAGCATTGCTTCCGCACCGCGGTTACCCCAAATAGAACCCCCGATAATCCCGATTGAATGGGTTATTCTTTTTGGTTTTTGAAAAACCTGTAACCCCTTGAAGGCAAAGAGGTAAAGTTTTATTAGGAACTTCGGAACCTTGGAGATGGCACCAGTCAATTTTTCATGGTGCGATAACCAGTAGTTGAATAATATTACCAAGGCAATGGTTTTTTCCAGAAATGAAGGTTTATCATCCGATATTGGTTTAAAAGCCATCCCAAATTTCTTTGCAGCCCAGATCCTGGCGTTCACGCTAGCATGCAAGGGGAGGCTTCTGGATTGACCAGCGCAAAGTTCCGTGATTGAGACCGAAAAAATTATGGCAAGATTCCTCTCGACCAATCCCCGGATTGCATCTTCCCCTCTCGTAGTTCGAACAAGGATTGCATTATGCTTAATCGGGTTCTTCTTCATTTTCATTGACCAGATATCCCCAATGGCAATATCGCTGTCAAAGCCGGTTTGATCCCTGCAGAGCAGGCATTTTTTCTGCGCGAAGAAGAATAAGTTCTGGTAATCGCTGAAGTTACTGAAAGGTTTAATATCCGATTGACCATCGGCATAATCAAGCTTGAGGTTTCCCCGCCAATGCCCAAACCGGTAGCGAAAGGAGGAAATAGGTTTATTTTCCTTATTCAACTTTTTTATGACAAGGTCAGTGAGTTCTTTCTCTGAGTTATGGCCGCAAAAGAGAGTTATTACTAAGGAGATCTTTGCATCCACTTCCGGTTCAGCAGACCGGGTCCTTCGGAGGATGAGCGCATCACAAGGCAAACAAACCACAGCCAACCTGCCTTGGAATTCCCGGATCATTGGGATGGCTTTGAAGGAGAAAAGGGTGGCGATGTATTTACTTCCCTGCGCCTGGCTGATTTCCTCCTCAATCCTCGCGATAAAGAACTCAGGTTGAACGGAACCGTTTATCATTGAAGCTCGGAGAAGTAACGCCCCATCAATCCGTTTATGGCGAAATGCATCAATTAAAAGAGTAGAGACAATCCCACCGGAAGCTGCATTTTGACGGATTGGTTCAATTTGGGAGTAACCGAAATATGAGGAAAGATAATCACCAAGATACTTCCTGGCAGTGAGATCATTCCAATTTGAATTGGTCAAATTTATTACCTATTTCCGATCTTTTTTAATAAATACAATTGTCGCTCACCAGTCAATCGAATCCCAACCAGGATGTCCGCTAGGAACCCGATGATCAATAATACCAACCCCAGTGAAAACAGATATACTCCAGCGAATCCCACAAATTTGTATGGATGAAAAATCCCCGGTTTGAAAAAAGAAAAGTAGCATAAATATCAAGCAAGCTCCACCCAGAACCAACGGCAACGCTGCGAGGAGACGAAAAAAATAAAAGGATGATAATCTCGAAAGGCTTTGAAAATAATTCGAAGCGCCGATTGGTGTACTGGACAAGATTACCAGCAACTCTGGATTTTCTTTCCGGGTAATACTTCACCTTAATCGGTATGGAAATCAATCGAAGGTTTTTCAAGGCAAGGTCGATGATCGTTTCGTGAGTATAAGTAAAATTTCCGGAGAGATTTAAATTCAGGATTGCTTCCCGGTTGATTGCCCGAAACCCACTGGATACATCGCCAAGCTTTGTTCCAGCCAGCCAGTTCACCAGGCTGGTCATCTGCTTATTTCCCCAGTATTTCATCCCAGACATATCCGCCGGGCGTACTCTGTTTTCCATCTCCTGTAGTGAATCTATCGGCGGTGACAAAATCCGCTTTATTTTCCAGGATAGGTTTGATAAGGAGTCGGATATCTTCTGGGGCGTATTGCAAGTCTGCGTCGATATTTACCAGAATATCCGCGTTCTCTTCCAGCGCATATTCCAAGCCGTCGTGAAAGGATTTGCCCACACCTTGATTGGTGCCGTGACAAATCAGTTCCGCCCCGCATTCCCTGGCGACCTCTGCAGTGCGATCAGAGGAGCCATCATCGATCACGACGGGAGTCAAATCAACGCCGAAATTTCTTAGATCGGGCATTCGCAGGAGCACCTCACGAATTGTGTGTTCCTCGTTATACGCAGGTATGATCACGACCAATTTGACCATGGTTTCTCTCACTATTTTGGCCGAAAGACTATAGATAAATAATTATAGGAGATTATAAGCAAGATTATGAGGAATTAAACGGACTTCGGAGAGAAGCGAGTGTTGATTGATAGCAACACGATACCAAGGCTGAACATGCCGATAAGATAAACACCGTATTGGTACCGAAAGTCGGCGGCATTCAGACTTACGAGTGCGAGAATAATTGATTGGATAACCGAGGGTACACAAAACAGAAATCCGTTTTTGACCTTCATCCAGGTGGAAAGCAAGATCGAACCAAACAGAACAAAGAATAGGTATATTGCAGGATACCAATAGAGTTGTAGCTTTGGAATGAAAAAGGCGGTGTTATAAACTTCGGATATATATTTATTAATTTCTGGGATTTTACTCTGTGGGACGAGTCCATAAGGATTCTCGGTGATCTGACGATTGTGGCTGATCGTTCGTGTAACGACCATTCCGCAAGAACTATTAATGCTCCATACTATTTGTGAAGAACAGATGAAATCGTTCAAGTCAATTTGTGGATCTTTGATTAATGAAGAGAAGAATAATTGTCTAACATGAGGAGCTTGTTCTTCGATATTGACCCAAGAGAACCCTGGGACGTTCATGGTTTCATCAATTCGGCAACAGTTGTAACCCCAGTTTTTTTAGGAAGCAAAATATCCGCGAGTCGCTGTTCTTCTCTAGTGAGTGGACCTCCAGTAATGATGTGAGCGGAAATGTGATGGATGAACTGAGCGTTTTCCAACCCTCCTTCTTTGGAAACACCGGCGAGATCGTATATCGGTCCTCGAATGAGAATATATGAAACCAACAGACCTATTATGATTATTCCGAACCGCAACATTCTAGAGCGAAAAAATATCGCTAGTACGACTAGGCTCAGAATGGGTACGGGGATGCCGTTATGTCTAAAGAGCATTATGCACAGACCCGTAAAAAGAATTGCCAGCATGTTTGGCCATTTGGTCAGCCACGAACCATTGGAAATGATGATTTTTAATACTTGGATGGAAAAGAGGAACAATGCAACCGCATAGGGAATATCCTTCCAGATGGAGATGACTATAGTGCTATTGATCGGTGAAAGAGCGAAGATAAGAGCCAATAACCAGGCAGATGGCAAATTGATCCCAAGTTCAACAAGGAGTTTTAGACCCCAGGCGACCGAAAAACTGACCAGGAGGATCTGGAAAACCGCGATAGGCGCGGGGGAGAGCCAGGTCCTCGTTAATACCCAAAGCAGCATGGTGTGGATCGCCGGATGAGTATCCGTGAATTGTCCGGTAAGAATTTGTCCCCACTGAACGATGGAATCCGGACTCATCTCACCTGGCCAGAATGTCAGCAGGTAGAAAAACCATACTCCCAACATTGGCAAAGAAAAGAGGAGCCAGTAGAACGGTTTGATCTTATTTTCCGGTTCGGTGAAAGGCAGGATCAAGACACTTAGAAAAAGGACCACAAAGAAAGATAATAACCAGATTGTGAGCGAGGGGACCAAATATGCTGCAGGCGGGATCGGGTAACGGCGTTCCCAGGTGGTCTCTCCGGGGGATTTTGAATAGAGGTCTACCTGCTCTTTCCCCTGAAGAGAATTGATCTGTACTGATCCACCGTCCGATCCTGTTAAGAAATTAAATTTTATAAATGCGCCTGGACGGCCATTCCATGAAAGTGTTTCACCCGGTTTTCCCCCATTTTCAAGGAGGGATTTCGCGGCTCTCTCCCATCCTTCGCTTTGGTTTAATTCATTGAAACTCAGGATTCCAAAATTTGATTCAAAGTTGGATATTTTTACCCAGTTGCCAGTTGATGCAGGGTTCCTTTTCTCCAAGACTTCGATAACCACAGATTGGGGAGGAATAATACGCCAATCGAATACCAAACCCTCAAAGAAGTAGCATATGATCGAAGCCAATATCGCGCTGCCTATCAGGAGGGCGGACTTATGGGGATTAATGCGAAATAATTGAATAAAAAATCGTTGAATTAGATAATAAATTAAAATAAGGGAGAGGAAAAATATTATAGCCGAGAGGAGGATTTCCCTGCGGGTAAGTAAGGGGCTTTGTAAAAAGATAATATCTAACAGATAAGTTAATAGAACCGATAAAATGACCGAACCGTAAAAATATTTATCGCGAAATATTTTACGCATCAAATTCCCTTAGTTGGCGATTGATTCAAATTCCATTATAGCTTAGCTGTTATAAAAAATCTTTGAACCTTGCATTATTCATAGAATTCCTTTCCCGCTCCGGCAACCACTGTTTGGTTTTCTCCCCATCTGGACCGGCATACCCGTGCACCCTTCCATCCTAACCGATCACTCTGTGACAGGGAATCACAAGGGGAAGAGGATTTAATGCTTTGATATTTCCGATAGAGCGAGCTTTTCCTGGGAAACCCGCCAATTCCGCCAACCGGGAATATGAAACAGTTTCAGCATGGTGAATCTTCAGGCAAGCCAGGCGTACAACTCGCGCGAAGCAAGACATCCCTGACCAATCGATGGGAAGGTTAAAAATGTGCAGTCTGCCCTGCAAATACGTAAGGATTTAATATTTTGCTTCTGTCAGGATGGAATGACCAATTGAATAATCAGCGGTCTTTTTGGGTTTGCCCACACCAAGGATTTGAATGCTGGTGAGACCATCACCAGAACAGACCAGATCTATCCTGCCTAGCGGGGAGGATCCCAGGCAATCCCAGAAAAATTCTTCCCGGAAACGGTCAATAGTTCGAAGTCCAGTCGATGAGTCCCTGTTCACGGGCGCTACGGTCGCAGATCTTCCATATGATTATCGAAATAATCCCGTATATGATGGTCAACCCGACTAGGATGATGAACAAACGAGTATTCGAAATACCGCTGAAGGTGGGAAAGGCTTCGGCGATCTGCCCGACCATGGCGCGCCGCACCAGCTCTATCCAGTAGGTCACCGGCAGCAGCCGGCCGATCGTCTGCATAGCGGGGGGCAGGAGTTCAATGGGAAAAATCACCCCGCAAAAAAGGAAAAACACGCCCGCGACCACATCCCCTATGAAAAACGATTGCCTCACGGTCAGCAGGGTGATGCCGGCCAGCAGCACCCCGATGAGCGAGAGCATGATCACCCCAACGAGGATGCTGGCGATAAGGAGCGGCCACTGGATGGTCTGCATCTGGATGGGAAGATGCAGGAAGATCACCCCAAAGACGATCGTGACGACCACGGAAAAGGTGGCGATAAGGAACCTTGAAACCCCGCGTCCGAGCAGGTACCAGGGAACGCTCACCGGGGCGGTATAGATATATTTCAGGGTTTTATAGTGTTCACGGTCGTCAATCACCGCCCAGGAAACCCCGGTCATCACCATGGCAACATACTGGTAGAACGCATTGCCAATATAGATATAGGTAAACAATGGCGTATCGAAATTCCCCTTTGAGATCATCCCGTACATGACGATAATGATCCCTGCTCCCGCCAGGGGTTTCACGATCGAATAGACCAGGAAGAGAAACGGATCCGCCCAGTTGGATTCGATCTGCCACCCAAGCCAGGTGGAGGTCAGGAAGGAGCGCATGGAGGTGGACCTGTTCATGAATTTCACTATTTCCTGGTATCGGTCAAACGGCCTTCCCGGCGGGCGAGGCGTTCCATGTGATCCAGCATTAGTTTGGCACCCCAGATGAACCCGATGGAGAGAAGGATCAGCAGTAGCACTTCCACCTGCACGCTGAGAAATCCCAGGCTAACGCCGCTGGGAAAGACCAGTTGCCGCATGGCATCCAGACCGAGGGTGAGGGGGATGAGCGAGGCTCCCGCGGCGATCCAGAAGGGAAAGCTGCGAATGGGAAAGTAGAATCCCGATGCCAGATAGACCGGTTCCTGGGCAAGGTTGGCCAGGTGCCAGGCTTCCCGGTTGAGCAGCAGAAAGATGGAGGATGTCATCATCCCCAACCCGTAGAGCGCCGCCATCGTCAGGATGAAAACCAGAAAGAGCAGCCCAAAGGATGTTACCGCGTAGCTTACATTGAACAGCCAGCTGCAGAATACGATCACCCCAAGCGCGCGCAGGGAGCTGGAAAATATTCCCCCGATCGCCATGCCCAGAAGGATCGACATCATCGGAGCCGGAGCGATGATATAGAGTGCCAGGTTGCCGGTTTCCTTCTCCCAGTAGAGCTGGCTGGACATGCCCCAAAGCACATTCAACCAGTAGGCGGTCATGGCCCCGCCGACCACCACGAACCCGATGTAATCCTGGGGCGCGCGGACGGCCTGGTAGATAAGAACGTAAGCAGCGACCGTGCCGATGGGCATGAGCACATCGAAAACCAGCCAGGTCACATCCCGCTGCATTCCGATGATGCGCGGGTAGGACCTGCCGCGAACGGACATGAGGAACAGCCGCCAACCGGCGAGTCGTTCCTTAACCGGTTGGATCATCATTTTCGACCTTCTCTGCTTCTTCCATGCTCAACCCTGTGAGCCTCACAAATACATCCTCAAGCGTGGGCTCGTGTTTTTGAAGGCTGAGGATACGCGCATTTTGGGAGGTCAGGCTGGCAATGATGTTCGCGAGCAATGCCTCTTCAGTAAGTCCCAGCTCCAGGCTGCTGAAGCCATCCCCTACGGTGATACTGCAGGATTCAACCCCGGTGATCTGTGTCAGGGAATTCTTTTCGAGGGGAGTGGGAGATTCCACTTTGATCTCGAAGAGCGCGCTTTTCCGCAATTGTTGTTTTAAGGCGGCAGGAGTATCGCAGGCAAGCACTTTGCCCTGATTGATAATCGCCACCCGGTTGCACATTTCATCCGCCTCCACCATATAGTGGGTGGTGAGCAGCAGGGTGCGGGTGGGATCTTCATCCACCCACTGGCGGACGAAATGGCGCACGTCGCGCGAGGCGCCCACATCCAACCCCAGGGTCGGTTCATCCAGGAAAAGGACCCTTGGATCGGTGAGGAACCCGCGCACGATGTTCATCTTCTGGCGCAGGCCTGTTGATAGATCGGAAGAACGGGTGTTCATGCGATCTTTGAGTCCGACGATCTCCAATAATTTCACGATACGCTCATTGGCTTCTTTGGAAGGAATGCCATAGAACTGCGCGAACATCCACAGGTTTTCCTGGACGGTCAGCAGTCCGTAGCCGGATGCCTCCCCGCCGGAAACCATGTTGATCACCTGGCGGACTTTCTCGGGCTCTTTTTCGGCGTCCAACCCGGCGACGAAAGCCGAACCGGAGCTGGGAGAAAGCAGGGTGGTGAGGATCTTGATCAGGGTGGTTTTCCCCGCCCCATTCGGACCCAATAGTCCGAATAGCTCCCCGGGATGGACGGTGAGGTTGATATCCTTTAACGCCACAAGCGTCTTGGATTCGCCCTTTTTCGCGCCGCGCACCTTGTATACGCGACCGAGGTTGCGTGTTTCGATGGAATAGTCTGTAGGAGGCATTTCCCAGGCTCCTGATGATTGAAAAACAGCGCCTTCTAACATAATTGTTATCCCTGCGTAGGGTAAGCGTAGGGTAACCGTCAAGCATTAATCCGGGGAAGAGGTATTATAGAAGCACAGGGCGACTTCTCTTCTTCTCCTCCTTTAATCACTTGCCAGGGTCGGCGTCCCCGGCAAGTGATGATTTTAACACAGACCACTTTAAGTTTTTTTACCCACAACTTCGATAATACATATATGATCTTGCTCGGTCAATCCGACATCTGAACAGTTTCCCCGCGTTGTGATAAACTTTTGGCTGTAAATTCCATCTTCGGGAGGCGAAGCCATGACCAATGAACGTAAGGTGTATCCCATCGAGATCGCGGGGGTGAAACGCGACCTGGTGTTATTCCAGATCAAACCAGGTCTAACAATTGCCATCCTGAACATCCTGGGCGATACCGAGTTGGTGCAGGCCTGTGCCAAAGCCTTGAACGATAAACTTAAACCAGTGGATTACGAAGTGGTCGTTACCTCCGAAGCGAAAAGCATTCCTCTGGCACACGCGCTTTCTGTTTTGAAGTCCAGTCGATGAGCCCCTGTTCGCGGGCGCTGCGGTCGCAGATCTTCCATATGATGATCGAAATAATCCCGTATATGATGGTCAACCCGACCAGGATGATGAACAAACGAGTATTCGAAATACCGCTGAAGGTTGGAAAGGCTTCGGCGATCTGCCCGACCATGGCACGCCGCACCAACTCAATCCAGTAGGTCACCGGCAGCAGCCGACCGATCGTCTGCAGCGCGGGGGGCAGGAGTTCAATGGGGAAAATCACCCCGCAAAAAAGGAAAAACACACCCGCGACCACATCCCCTATGAAGAATGATTGCCGCACGGTCAGCAGGGTGATGCCGGCCAGCAGTACCCCGATGAGCGAGAGCATGATCACACCGACGAGGATGCTGGCGATGAGCAGCGGCCACTGGATGGTCTGCATCTGGATGGGAAGATGCAGGAAGATCACCCCAAAGACGATCGTGATGACCACGGAAAAGGTGGCGATCAGGAACCTTGATACTCCACGCCCAAGCAGGTACCAGGGCACACTCACTGGGGCGGTGTAGATATATTTCAAGGTTTTATAGTGTTCGCGGTCGTCGATCACCGCCCACGAAACCCCGGTCATCACCATGGCGACATACTGGTAGAAAGCATTGCCAATATAGATATAGGTAAACAGAGGCGTATCGAAATTCCCATTTGAGATCACCCCGTACATTACGATGATAATCCCTGCTCCCGCCAGGGGTTTCACGATCGAATAGACCAGGAAGAGAAACGGATCCGCCCAGTTGGATTCGATCTGCCACCCAAGCCAGGTGGAGGTCAGGAAGGAGCGCATGGAGGTGGACCTGTTCATGAATTTCACTATTTCCTGGTATCGGTCAAACGGCCTTCGCGGCGGGCTAAGCGCTCCATGCGATCCAGCATTAATTTCGCTCCCCAGATGAACCCGATGGAGAGAAGGATCAGCAGGAGCACTTCCACCTGCACGCTGAGAAATCCCAGGCTAACGCCGCTCGGAAAGACCAGTTGCCGCATGGCATCCAGACCGAGGGTGAGGGGGATGAGCGAGGCTCCCGCGGCGATCCAGAAGGGAAAGCTGCGAATGGGAAAGTAGAATCCCGAGGCCAGGTAGACCGGTTCCTGGGCAAGGTTGGCCAGGTGCCAGGCTTCCCGGTTGAGCAGCAGAAAGATGGAGGATGTCATCATCCCCAACCCGTAAAGAGCAGCCATCGTCAGGATGAATACCAGGAAGAGCAGCCCAAAGGATGTGACCGCGTAACTTACATTGAACAGCCAGCTGCAAAATACGATCACCCCCAGCGCGCGCAGGGAGCTGGAAAATATCCCCCCGATCGCCATGCCCAGCAGGATCGACATCATCGGAGCCGGAGCGATGATATAGAGTGCCAGGTTGCCGGTTTCCTTCTCCCAGTAGAGCTGGCTGGACATGCCCCAAAGCACATTCAACCAGTAGGCGGTCATAGCCCCGCCGACCACCACGAACCCGATGTAATCCTGGGGTGCGCGGACGGCCTGGTAGATCAGGACGTAAGCAGCGACCGTGCCGATGGGCATGAGCACATCGAAAACCAGCCAGGTCACATCCCGCTGCATGCCGATGATGCGCGGGTAGGACCTGCCGCGAACGGACATGAGGAACAGCCGCCAACCGGCAAGTCGTTCCTTAACCGGTTGGATCATCATTTTCGACCTTCTCTGCTTCTTCCATGCTCAACCCTGTGAGCCTCACAAATACATCCTCAAGCGTGGGCTCGTGTTTTTGAAGGCTGAGGATACGCGCATTTTGGGAGGTCAGGCTGGCAATGATGTTCGCGAGCAATGCCTCTTCAGTCAGTCCCAGCTCCAGGCTGCTGAAGCCATCCTCTACGGTGATACTGCAGGATTCAACCCCGGCGATCTGTGTCAGGGAATTCTTTTCGAGGGGAGTGGGAGATTCCACTTTGATCTCGAAGAGCGCGCTTTTACGTAATTGTTGTTTCAATGCAGCAGGAGTATCGCAGGCGAGCACTTTGCCCTGATTGATGATCGCCACCCGGTTGCACATTTCATCCGCCTCCACCATATAGTGGGTGGTGAGCAGGAGGGTGCGGGTGGGATCTTCATCCACCCACTGGCGGACGAAATGGCGCACGTCGCGCGATGCGCCAACATCCAGCCCCAGGGTCGGTTCATCCAGGAAAAGGACCCTTGGATCGGTGAGGAACCCGCGCACGATGTTCATCTTCTGGCGCAGGCCTGTTGATAGATCGGAAGAACGGGTGTTCATGCGATCCTTAAGCCCGACGATCTCCAATAATTTCACGATACGCTCATTGGCTTCTTTGGAAGGAATGCCATAAAACTGCGCGAACATCCACAGGTTTTCCTGGACGGTCAGCAGCCCGTAGCCGGATGCCTCCCCGCCGGAAACCATGTTGATCACCTGGCGAACTTTCTCGGGTTCTTTTTCGGCGTCCAACCCGGCGACGAAAGCCGAGCCGGAGCTGGGAGAAAGCAGGGTGGTGAGGATCTTGATGAGGGTTGTTTTTCCCGCCCCATTCGGACCCAATAGTCCGAATAGCTCCCCGGGATGGACGGTGAGGTTGATATCCTTGAGCGCCACAAGCGTCTTGGATTCGCCCTTCTTCGCGCCGCGCACCTTGTATACGCGACCGAGGTTGCGTGTTTCGATGGAATAGTCTGTAGGAGGCATTTCCCAGGCTCCTGATGATTGAAAAACAGCGCCTTCTAACATAATTGTTATCCCTGCGTAGGGTAAGCGTAGGGTAACCGTCAAGCATTAATCCGGGGAAGAGGTATTATAGAAGCACAGGGCGACTTCTCTTCTTCTCCTCCTTTAATCACTTGCCAGGGTCGGCGTCCCCGGCAAGTGATGATTTTAACACAGACCACTTTACGTTTTTTTACCCACAACTTCGATAATACATATATGATCTTGCTCGGTCAATCCGACATCTGAACAGTTTCCCCGCGTTGTGATAAACTTTTGGCTGTAAATTCCATCTTCGGGAGGCGAAGCCATGACCAATGAACGTAAGGTGTATCCCATCGAGATCGCGGGGGTGAAACGCGACCTGGTGTTATTCCAGATCAAACCAGGTCTAACAATTGCCATCCTGAATATCCTGGGCGATACCGAGTTGGTGCAGGCCTGTGCCAAAGCCTTGAACGATAAACTTAAATCAGTGGATTACGACGTGGTCGTTACCTCCGAAGCGAAAAGCATTCCTCTGGCACACGCGCTTTCTGTTGAAAACAAGAAACCTTATGTCATCCTCCGGAAGGCATACAAGCCTTATATGGGAGAAGCACTGCAAGCGGAAACGTTATCCATCACTACCGGGGAACCGCAAACCTTATACCTGGACGAGAAGGATCTCAAAGTGCTCAAAGGCAAGCGGGCGGTGATCCTTGATGACGTGATCAGCACCGGCTCCACGCTCCAGGGAATGCGCCTGATCCTGCAGCACGCAAAAGCAACAATTGCTGCTGAAGCGGCGATCCTGACCGAAGGCGAGCGCGCGAAATGGTCCAGTATTATTTCACTGGGGCATTTACCCGTGTTTTCGGATTAATTCGAAAATTCATAAATACACAGCGTAGGTCGGGCACCGATCGTGTGCCCGACATCCATTTCCCAATCCTGTACTAAAATATCCTCATGCCGCGTTTCCACCCGGATCCCATTTCGACCATTTGAAATGGGGTTTAGGTGGGCGAGGGAATAACACGTCAGAATAGGTTGATGTCGGTCACAAACCCGGTGACCGAATCTACGAATGCGTTCACTCTTTCAAAACCAATTAATCGTGATAACCAATCAACCTTCCCGCCTCCCCGGACTTGCATCCTTATGGGAACCATGTTAAAATCATTCCTGCAAGGTTGCACGTCATCGTTATCGATCGCAATGAGAAGTGGGTTCCCCCCACTTTTCTGTTTAGAACGGAAAGTCAATTTTGGAGAGAGTTAGAGCATGAAAAACGAGTTTACGCTGGCATTCAATGAAGTTCTTGAGGAAAAAGGCCTTCCCCAGGAGGTCATCCTCATGGCGCTGGAAAACGCGATGGCTTCCGCCTACCGCAAGGCGGTCAATGCCTCCACCGCCCAGGAAGTGCAGGCGAAGGTAGACCTGGAAACCGGCAAGGTTACCATTTCCGCCGAAAAGGAAGTGGTCGAGGATGTGATGGAGGACCTTACCGAGGTCACCCTGGAACGGGCGCGCGAGGTCAATCCCGAAGCACAGCTCGGCGATATGGTTATAGTGGAATGCACCCCCAAGGATTTCGGTCGCGTTGCCGCCCAGACGGCCCGCCAGGTGATCCAGCAGCGCATTCGCGATGCTGAGCGCTCGGCGCAACTGACCCATTTTGAAAAACAGGTGGGCGAGATCGTCTCCGGTATCATCCAGGCCATGGGAGCGATCGGGATGACCGTCGGGCTGGATATGAAAGCCGAAGGCACTCTGCCCCGCAAGGAAACCATCCCCGGCGAACGCTTCCGCATCCACGACCGTGTTCGGGCGCTCATCGCCGAGGTCAAGGATTCTCCCCGCGGTCCGCAGATCATTCTTTCCCGCACGCACCGCAATTTTCTGCGAAGGCTGCTCGAAAACGAAGTTCCCGAGATCTACCACGGCGTGGTGGAGATCCGCTCCATCGCCCGCGAACCCGGGCAGCGTGCCAAGGTGGCCGTCAGCGCCTCGCAGCAGGGCATCGACCCGGTCGGCGCCTGTGTGGGCATCCGCGGCGTACGCATCCAGACCATCGTGCGTGAGCTGCACGACGAGAAGATCGACGTCATCGAGTGGAACCCCGATGCCAATATTTTCATCGCCAAAGCCATCAGCCCCGCGCGCGTAAGCGGCGTTTTCCTTAACGAACATTCCGAGAACGGGAAAACCGCCACGGTGGTCGTCCCTGAAGATCAGCTCAGCCTGGCCATCGGCCGGGATGGGCAGAACGCCCGCCTGGCCGCCAAATTGACCGGCTGGCGGATCGACATCAAAAGCCTGCCCGAGGCGGCTGGCGATGCGCTCGGTAAACTGCAGAGCGATGAAAGCCTGGCGGAACTGGCAGAGATCGAGAAGGATAATTCCAACCGCATCGAGGATATGCTCGCCCGTAAGGCGGAAGGTAAACCGCTGACGCCCGAAGAGTACGACCTGATGGTGCGCTTCGTGGACCGCGTTGAGCGGCGCACGATCGCCCAGATGGAACCCGAGCAGAAAGCCATCGAACAGGGCCTCACCCTCGAGCTGCGCCAGATCATACCGGCAGAATTGTATGATAAGAATATCCTGGATAGCGGTCTCCCCGAGCACGTGGCCTATATCCTCCAGGAAGCCGGTTACTCCACTGTTGGCGAGCTGGCCGTGCAGAGCAAACGCAACCCGGATGCCATTTTCAAGCTACAGGGCATTGGTCCCAAAGCCATGCAGGAGATCGACGCGTTGATGGAATCCGTACTGAACCCGGTTGAACCGCCGGCTGTCGTTGAAGAAGCCGCAGTGGAACCTTCAGAGGTGGTTGAAATTGCTGCTGTTCCTGAAGCGGTTGTTCCGGTGGTGGAGGAACTCCCTGCAGAAATTGCGGATATCCCCCTGGTTGTTGAAGAGCCAGTCAAACCAGGCAAGACAGGAAAAAGAAGAGGAAGAAGAGGAAGAAGAAGGCGAAATTTCCTTCGAGGAACTTTTCTCGCTCAAATCAGCCCTGGAGCAATCCCGCGGAGCGCCGACCGGTGATGACGCAGTCACGGATGCGGACAAGAAGGCCAAGAAGAAGGGCAGCAAGTATGTCGAGATCGAGTACGATCCCGACCGCGACCTGACCATCACCCGCAAGAAGCACAAACGCGGGGATGACGAGACCTGGAGCGGTTAGCCCCTCACTGCAACATCGGGGCGGGTGTTTAAAAAGAATTTGGTAAAGTGTGTCATGACTAAGAAAGCGAAACCGCGCGTTAAGCATGTTCCCCAGCGAACCTGCGTGGGGTGCCGTGAAGTACTGGAAAAGCGATCGCTTATTCGCATCGTACGCACCTCCGATGGGGTCAGGATCGATCCCACCGGTAAGTTGAATGGCAGGGGCGCGTATCTACATGACCAGCGCTCCTGTTGGGAAGCCGGGCTGAAAGGTCCGCTAGCGCATGCACTCAAGGTCGAGTTTTCCGAGGAAGATCGCGCCTTCCTCGTGGACCACTTGAAAGGGATGCCTGAGGGTTAGAGAAGCTGGAAAATTTAAATTGATTTATTCCCCGGCGGAGTCTTACCCGGGGTTGGCAGGATAAAAGGGGACAAGGAAGGATTGGAGGTGACGTATGGCCGAGAGCACAGGAAAGATCATTGAACTGCCGGCGAATATTGTTGTTCGCGATCTGGCAACTGAACTGGGGGTTAGCTCGATCCAGATAATCAAGGTTCTGATGGCAAACGGGGTGATGGCAAACATAAACCAGTTGGTCGACTTTGAAACCGCTGCCGTTGTGGCATCCGAGCTGGGTTTCGAAGCCAAAATAAAAGATACCGAGGTTGAAAAGTTGGTCGAAGAGGGCGAGATCCCCGAATGGCGCAAAAAGATTTTGAATGAAGATCCATCCAAACTGGTCAACCGGCCACCTGTCGTGACCATCCTCGGACACGTGGACCATGGAAAGACAACGCTGTTGGATGCCATCCGCCACACCGACGTGGCTGGAGGTGAAGCTGGCGGGATCACCCAGCATATTGGGGCCTACCAGGTGGAACATAAAGGCAGGACGATCACCTTCCTTGATACACCCGGGCACGCGGCGTTCACAGCCATGCGCGCCCGAGGAGCACAGGGGGCGGATATTGTCATCCTGGTTGTGGCAGCAGATGACGGCGTGATGCCCCAGACGAAAGAAGCCATCGCACACGCCAAAGCTGCCCAGGTTCCGATCATCGTTGCCCTTAATAAGATCGATAAAAACAATGCCAACCCGGATTTCGTCAAACACCAACTTGCCGATAACGGGCTGCAGCCGGACGAGTGGGAAGGCGATACGATGGTCGTCCCAGTATCGGCTAAACAACGCCTTGGCCTGGAAGATCTGCTTGAAGCGATTCTTCTTATAGCCGATAACATGGAAATAAAAGCCAATCCGCAGGGAATTGTCGTCGGAACCGTCATCGAAGCGGAAATGGATAAAGCCAAAGGGGTAGTATCCACCTTCCTGGTGCAGAATGGTACGCTCCAGATGGGAGATGCAGTCGTCGCGGGAACATCGCACGGAAAACTGCGGTCGATGCTCGATCATCGCGGCAAAGCCACCCATAAGGCAGGGCCTTCCACCCCGGTTCGCGTCATGGGTTTGAGCGAAGTCCCGGCTGCTGGAGATATCTTTAGCGTTTTCACTTCCGACAAGGAAGCCAGAGCTGCGGCGGATGAAAATCGGGCTAAATTAAAAGAAGCTCCCGAGCAGGCTCCCAAAACAACCCTGGAAGATATCTTTGATAAATTCAAGGCTGGCGAAGTTAGAGAGCTGCGCCTGATCGTCAAGGCTGATGTGCAAGGATCTTTGGAACCGATCATTAATTCGCTGGAGGATCTAAACTGCGAAGAGATCAAGATTAATATCCTGCACAGCGGCACGGGAGAGATTACCGAAACCGATGTCAATCTCGCAGAAGCCTCCACGGCGATCATCATTGGCTTCAATGTATCCGCCGATCCTGCCATTCAGCGGTTGGCGGATTCCAAAGGTGTTTCCATCCGCAAGTACGAGATCATCTACCGTTTGATCGAGGATGTGGATAAAGCCCTTAAAGGCATGCTTGCTCCTGAATTCAATGAAATAATCACCGGAACCGCGCAGGTACTGGTGGTGTTTCATATCTCAAAGCTGGGAAATATCGCCGGCTGCAAGGTTCTGAAGGGTGAGATCCGCCGTAACGGTAAAATACGGGTTAAACGGGGCGATAACATCCTCCACGAAAACGAAGTATCCTCCCTGAAGCATGAGAAGGATGATGTCCGCGACGTTCGTCAGGGTTTCGAGTGCGGAATCGGGGTTCGAAATTTCGACAACTTCGAGGCTGGAGATATGCTTGAGTGCTTTGTAATGGAAAAGGTCGGGTAATTCACCCTGGCGGGAAGGAAGTTGACAAATGCCCTCACAGGTTAGAATCCAACGCATCTCCGACCGAATGCAGCAGGACTTCTCCGAAATGCTGGTCGGGAACCGCATCCATGATCCGCGGTTGAGCGGAATATTTGTCACAGATGTGATCGTCGACCGGGAGTTATCCTATGCCGATATCTATGTCTCCGCGATCGAGGGCAGCGTCCGCTCGAAGGAAGTGCTGGCAGGATTGGAAAGCGCTTCTGGTTTTATCCGGCGCGAGCTTGCTGCGCAGATAAAATTGCGAGTGTTTCCCAAATTAAGGTTCCACTGGGATATTACTCCTGAGAATGCAGATAAGATCGAACGTATCTTTGCTGATATTCGCAGCGAACAGAAGTCATCCACCAAAAAAGGAAAGAATGTCAAACCCGCTAAATAGCCAGCTCAAAGATGCTTTTGCCAACTCCCACAAGGTGGTTCTACTTTCCCATATCCGCCCGGATGGAGATTCGATCGGTGCAATGTTGGGTCTGGCTTTTGCATTGGAAGCTGCGGGAAAAACGGTTCAACGATTGAATGCGGATGGGGTTCCTTCCGTTTTTCGGCACCTGCCAGGTGCAGATAAGATCCGCAAGAAGCTGGATGGTGATTTCGACCTGGTAGTCAGCCTGGATTGCTCCGACCTGTTACGAATTGGGGGCATCCTCGGAGAAACCCAGATCGATATCAACATCGACCATCACATCACCAACCCTCATTTTGCCCGGATCAACTATGTTGATCCCGAAGCGGTGGCCACTTCAGCCATCCTGGCGGAGCACCTGGGGGATTGGGGGTTGCAGATTAATCAGAATGCGGCCATCACTTTGCTCAGCGGTATCGTCAGCGATACCATTGGCTTCCGGACCCCCAATGTCACCCCCCACACATTGCGGATGGCAGCGGACCTGATGGAAAACGGGATAAACCTTTCGGATATTTATTCCCGCGCTCTCGTCAGACGCCCGGTTGAAGCCGCGCGTTATTGGGGACGCGGGTTGACCGCCCTCAACCAGGAAGGCCGAATGGTTTGGTCTGCTCTCACGCTTAAAGATCGCAGCGAGGTGGGTTACCCGGGAAATGACGATGCAGACCTCAACAATGTGATTTCCAACCTGGATGGGATCGATGTATCCGTTCTTTTTGTGGAACAACGAGCAGATCACTGGAAGATCAGCTGGCGGGCACAGCAGGGGATAGATGTGGCTACCCTCGCGCAGTCCTTTGGTGGAGGGGGGCACCCCCCGGCAGCAGGCGCGGAGATGGATGGAAGTTTTGAAGAGGTGACTTCAAAAGTAATACCAGCTACCCGTGCGTTACTGGAAAAAGTCATTGATAATGAACGGGCAAAATCCGAAACTAGGTAAGAATATTTACGAAATTTGGAGCGGGAACTATGGAAAAATCCAAATATGATGTGAACAGTGCCATCTCTGGAGTTCTGGTGGTGGATAAACCAGTGGGGTTAACCTCTCACGATGTCGTGGAGATTGTCCGCAAGGGAACCAATATCCGCAGGGCTGGCCACACCGGTACCCTCGACCCGCGGGCTTCCGGTGTTCTGGTAGTGTTGATCGGGCCAGCAGTAAGATTGAGCGAATATGTTTCCGCATCTGATAAACGTTACCAGGCGATCATTCGGCTGGGAACGGTCACCGATACTTACGATGGTGATGGCAAGGTTCTCAGTTCTTCCGAGGTAGATATCACGGAGGAGCAATTTCAAAATGAGCTGCAGAAATTCGTGGGTGAGATCGAGCAGGTACCGCCTCCATATTCGGCAGTGAAGGTTCACGGGCGGAAAGCCTATGAAATGGCGCGGGAAGGCGAAGAAGTGGACCTTGCTCCGCGCAAGATCAAGGTCTACAGCCTTGAACTATTGGAATGGACTCCCCCGGATGCTGTCGTGGATGTCTATTGCTCATCTGGCACTTATGTTCGCTCCCTGGCACACGACCTGGGAAATAACCTGGGATGCGGCGCAAATCTCACCGGCCTGCGCCGGACCAAGAGCGGGCGCTTTACGCTGCGCGAGGCTGTTCCCTTGCGCAAGCTACGAGATTCCTTCGCAGATGGTACCTGGTATCAGGATTTGATCCCCGCTGCGGAAGCACTCTCCGACTGGCAATCGATCGAATTGACCAATGACCAGGTTGATGCCATCCGGCACGGGCACCGCATCCCGGGGGACTCTTCTCTGGGAGCAATGGTGCGGGGTATCAGCGAGGCGGGCGAACTGGTGGCTCTTCTGGAATTTGACCCGGCTGCGAACGAATGGCAGCCGAAGAAGGTGTTCTTTTCCTAGGGGCCAGATACAGCCATGCTTCAGGGATGGGACTTACGCGATGCCCGGGTGACCATCGGCTCCTTTGATGGGGTTCACCGCGGGCATCAGCTTATCATTCGCCGACTGGTGGAATCCGCCAGGAAGGCAGGGGCACCAGCGGTGGTGATCACCTTTTACCCGCATCCGGCGGTCGTCCTGGGGAAAAAGGTGAACCACTACTATCTCTCTCATCCCGCGGAACGTGAAGAGATGCTTAAAGATCTGGGGGTTGATGAAGTCATCACCCTGGCTTTTTCCCGCGAGCTGGCTGCGCTATCCCCTGAGGAGTTCCTGACTCCTCTAAAAGTTCACCTGGGAATAAAGGAATTGTGGGTGGGTTATGATTTCGCGCTTGGCCGGAATCGGGCGGGGAATACCCAACGGCTTTCAGAGTTGGGGGAAGATTTCGGTTATGAGTTGAAATTACTCGATCCCTTTCAACAGGATGAAAGGGTGGTTTCCTCAAGCTTGATCCGTGATCGCCTTGCAAATGGGGAGATGGAAGCGGCAAACAACATGTTGGGGCGTACCTATTCCCTAACAGGTTCCGTAGTCGTCGGAGATGGACGCGGAAGGCAGATCGGTTTTCCGACCGCGAACCTCTCTTTCTGGGAGGAAAAACTTGTTCCGCGAAACGGTATTTATGCCGGATGGGCATGGGTGGAGGGTCGCCGGTATGGCACAGCCATCAATATTGGTCTGCGCCCCACCTTCGGGGATGATCTGCTTCATCCGCGGGTGGAACCTTTTATCCTGGATTTTGACCGGGATATTTACGGGGAGGAGATTCGCGTGGAATTCGTGAAATTCCTGCGCCCGGAAGCTCGTTTTGATTCCATCGATGAGCTTACAGCGCAGATCTTCAAAGATGTGGAAAACACGAGGGAGGTGTTGACCAATGCCGCCTGAGAGACAGGTTTACCTGCTGGATCCCCAAAAATACACACCGGAAGTGATCGCGGTGGCGTTCGCGAAGACATCCCGTTCCCCCGAAACATTTCAGCAGATAGCTGATGAGCTCACCGATGAAAAAAGCGCCCAGTTCCATGAAAAATGGGTGGTGGGGTATGGACATTCCTCGGTTGCAGAACACGCAGTTTTACACATCGCCGCGGAGAATATTTCCCGTCTGGCTGTAGAGTGCCTGGAATCCAACCGCCTGGCTTCATATACTGAAAAATCCACCCGCTACCAAAAGTGGGATCCGGAAAACTTTCATATCCCTGAGGAGCTGAAAGGGCACACCCTTCTGGATGTTTATATGGATACATGCCGGCTTCTCTTTAAGACATATGAAGCTGCGATGGAAAAAGTGAGCCTGCTGGCAGAGAAGGAAGAACCAAGAAAGGAAGACGAACCGGAAACCGTTCACCAGAACCGCATCCGTGCCCGCAGCGCAGACGTCTGCCGTTTTCTTCTACCTGCATCCTCCCTGGCCAATGTGGGCATGACCATCAATGCGAGGGCGTTGGAGCATGCATTGAGGAAAATGCTTTCGCACCCGCTGGCTGAAGTGCGCTCGCTGGGAATTGAGATCAAAGCCACCGCACAAGCCGAGGTTCCGACCCTAGTGAAATACACCGATGCAGACCCATCTCTTCAGGAGCTGGAAAGACTGTTTGAATCGGATGAATCCGCATCCGTTGGTTCGGACGGGGATTGGTGCCAGCTGATCCGCCACGACAAGGATGCGGAGGAAAGGATCCTGGCAGCGGCATTTTTCCGTCATGGGAATCTCACCTGGATGGGAGCGCAGCAAAGGGTGAAAGGTCTTACCGGGGCGCAAAAGGATACACTGCTCGAGCGCATTTTCGCCTGCCGCGGCCGGCGCCAATCGCTTCCGCGCGAGGTGGAATACTCGGGCTACGCCTTTGAACTGATTCTTGACCAGGGTGCTTATTTTGAGCTTAAACGTCACCGCATGATGACCCAGACCCCCCAACGGCTCGATACAACCCTTGGATATACAGTCCCCCGCTGGATAAGCGAAGCGGGATTGGAAACTGAATACCGGACGGCGATGGAGACTGCCGCACGGGCTTTTTCAGAGATCCAGGCTGTGTTTCCGAAGGTTGCGCCGTACGTTGTGCCGAATGGTTACCGCCGCAGGTTGCTGCTCGAATTCAATCTGCGCAGCGGAATGCAAATGCTGACTTTGCGCAGCGCCCCCAATGCACATTTTTCCATTCGCCGGGTTGCCAGGCGAATGATCGAAGAGATCAACCAGGTGCAGCCTCGCCTGGGAAGGTATTTTCCGGTCGATAGCAGTGAAACCTGGCGCTCCATTGAGAAAGCATTTTTTACCGAAGCATAAGGTCCAAAAATGAATCCATTCTGGAATTCAACTGAACATCGCTTGAGGTCGCTTCTGCGCATCGGGTTGCAGCTCCTGCTTTTCCTGCTTTTTGCGCTGGGCTTGGTTTTCGTTATGAGCGACCTGATCATGCCTTTGCTCCCGGTAGATTCTACTCTCCTGGTGATACGGGTCAGAAATAATTTTCTTCTAGGCGAACTAACCAGCCCCTTGATTGCGCTTGGAGCGACCTTGCTGAGCATGTTCCTGGCTGCGCGGTATTTGGATCGCCGTCCTTTCCGGGATTATGGTTTTCACCGCAAGAGCGGTTGGTGGCGTGATTTCTTTCTCGGTTTGGGGCTCGGTGCACTTCTAATTTCTTTGATCTTCCTGGTTGAAATGAGCCAGGGGTGGTTGCGGATCACCGGATTCCTCACCTCGCGGGAAGGAATTCCGTTTTGGTTGGGTTTTGGAGTAGACCTGGTAACATTCATTTGCGTTGGCATATACGAAGAGATGCTAATGCGCGGCTATATCCTGCGGAACCTTTCGGAAGGACTGAACCTGCGCTGGATCAAGCCAATCACCGCGATTATCCTTTCCACCTTCGTTACCTCGGTCCTTTTCAGCGTGCTGCATCTCGTCAATCCCGGCGCGAACATGATGAGTTTTCTGAATATATTTTTAGCCGGCGCTTTTTTGAGCCTCGGCTTCATTCTCACCGGCGAGCTTGCGATCCCGATCGGGTTGCATATCGCCTGGAACTTTTTCCAGGGAGCGGTCTTTGGTTTTCCAGTCAGCGGTGTTGCTAGCATCAATCCGCTTATCTCGACCGAGCAGGTCAACAATGGCTGGATGACTGGCGGCTATTTTGGCCCAGAAGCAGGGGGTATCGGTATCCTGGCCATGCTGCTGGGGACAGGATTGATCCTGGCCTGGGTTAAGAAGACGAAAGGCAGATTGAACATTCATGAAAACCTGGCGATATATGTCCGCCGGGGTGAACCTGAGATTAAAGACGTACCTTAGACTGAAATCGATTCGTAGCACTTCACTCCTTCCAGCGGAAGGGGCTTTTCTTTTAATGCACAGTTCACTATACTGTTTTTACATGCAAACTCAGGTGTTTCTTTCCGGGAATGGGATTATCCCTGATCTTCCGCTTAACCGTTACCTTCCACTCCTTCCAGAAGGCATAATCTCCGATTGGCTGAAGAGCAGGGTTCCATTAAAAGGGTGGGTGCTGGATCCGCTGGGTTCCACACCCCAGGTTCCGCTGGAGGCAGCTCGTGGTGGTTATAAAGTGCTCATCACCTGCAATAATCCAGTACTGGCATTGATGCTGCAGGTCCTGGCGCACACTCCTAATCGCGCCGATTTTCAAGCCGCTATCTCCGACCTGGCGGATTCCCGCCGGTCTGGTGAGCGGTTGGAGGTTCATCTCGCTGCCCTGTATCAAACAGCATGCCCTGGTTGTAAAAGGGTCATCCAGGCGGACGCATACCTGTGGAAAAAAGGAGAAGCTGTTCCCTTCGCAAGGGTGGTTGATTGCCCAAACTGTGATGTGGAGGGGGAGTATCCCCTGGAAAATGAGGACCTGGCTGCCCTGCAGCGCCCCGGAAACCTGGCACTCCTGCGTTCGCGGGCGCTTGAAAGGGTGGGGATTTCCCGCGCTGGAAACAACCCGGTCATCCGGGAAGTGATGGAATCCTACACCGATAGGGCGTTTTATGCGCTCTTCAACCTTATTAACCGGATCGAAGCCCTGCCTGTTACAGAAAATCGACGGAAGCTCCTGCATGCATTGTTGCTATCCACATGTGATGCTGGGAACATGCTCTGGACTCACCCGCCAACCCGCACCCGGCCGCGGTTGATCATTCCACCGGGAGAATTTCTTGAGGTTAATCTTTGGAAAAGCTTTCAGGATAGTGTTGAAGCTTGGTTGGATCAGAAGGAGAAGATAGAACTTACCATTTTCCCCGAGCTGCCTGGGGGAGAGGCTGGAATTTGCCTGTTTCCCGGGAGAATGGCTTCAATGGGAGAGATCCCTTTGGCGGCAAATCCGGCTGCCGCGCTGGGAGTGGTTCCCTACCCAAACCAGGCATTCTGGAGCTTCAGCGCTGTTTGGTCGGGGTGGATTTGGGGGAAGGAAACCGCTTCAGCTCTGCACGGTGTTCTGGCAAGGCAGCGCTTCGATAGCCGCTGGGTCGGCGCGGTGCTTACAGGGTCATTAAGCAAGTTGCCGAAGGGAATACCATTCCATGCTGAGATCCCTGAGGTGACCCCGGGTATGCTCACTGCTGCGCTAGCGGCTGGACTTGCAGGAGGGTTAAGGCTTGAAGGGATCGCTTGCGAACAAGAGTTGAGCCTCGCCCAAGTCAATTGGGTAAGCGGCCAGTCCAACCCACTACCGATGCCCGGTTCGGTTACCTGGGTTCAACGGGATATGATGACCGACGCGCTGCTGGAGCGCGGTGAACCTGCCACCTACTTGCAATTGGCAGGCGCAGGAATGGAAAGATTGATACAACTGGATCTACTGCCCCGTGGAAATCCTCGGGAATATGACGAGGTTCTCAACCGATTGCAGCAGGCTCAGAAGGAAAATTTTGAGAACCCCACTCTTTTCAAGGTTTATGGAAGCCGGGCTGCAGATAGCCAGGGTCTTTGGTGGTTGCAAAAGGAGGAATCCTCTCCGTTGAGCCTGGCTGACCGGCTGGAACGGGCAATTCTGGAAATTCTTTCGAAACACCCTGAAATCCCATTCCGGCAACTCCTGGGCCTGTTGAACAGTGGGTTTACCGGATTCATGACCCCTCCGCCTGGATTGATCGTGAAAATATTGGATTCATATACCACACCCAAGATGGACCGGCCGGATTTATTGAGGTTTGAGCCTGGCAGATCGCCCACAGGTTTCCGATTGGAAAAAGAGGAAATGGAGGCGCTGCAGGTGGAGGTGGCACGAGCTTTGGGACTGAACCCAAAAATGGAGGCAGGGTTTACCTGGCAGGCAGATGGCAAAACGGCTTACAGGGTTTTTATCGCCTGCGATGGCTGCCTCAGCCAATGGTTGGATTCATTCAGCCAGGAAGGTGCTGTGAATATTATTCTCAGCCCCGAATTGCGGCACGAGCTGATCTTTTTCAAAATCGAGCGTGATCCACGGCTTTTGGACAGGCTGGGAAGCTGGCGGCTGATTGGGTTTGATCAAATGCGCCGGATCGCCATCAATACCGACCCGCAGTGGGCATTCCGGGATGCAATGAGCGATCCCGGCAAGACGCCGGATGGCAGCCAAGCGCAAATCTCTTTCCTTCCCTGATCCAACTCAATCAGGGGGTGAGGATGGTTTCGGGGGTAGAGGTCTCCGTGGGTTCCGGGGTTGAGGTTGAAGTCATGGTGGGATGGAGCGTCGCTGTCGGGGTCACCGTTGGGGTCGGTGTGGGCGTCGGATTCTGGTTATTGAATACGATCTTTTTCTCTGATTTGTGCCCGTCTTTGCTGTAGATTGTTAATCGCAGGGCAATCTTCTCGCTGGGGATATCCTTAAGGTCCCATGTATGGATGAGGCTTGGATTCGGATGCTGCTCTTTTGAGGAGGCAACCAGGGGAACCCATTTTTTTGGGCTATTACCCACCCCATAATCGAGGCGCCACTCCTTGAAGTTTTCGGTGGCTTTTATCACCGCAGAAATATCCAGCGGGCTTGTCGTAATCCCCTGCTCATTGGTCGGATTGACGAAAACGATCTCGACGTGGGGATCCTCCGCCCGACATTCCCTGGAAGGGGCGAAAACGATCGGGTCTTCAAAACCCATCTTGGCCGCCCAGTTTTGCCCATCCTGCGAGTCGAGAATCCACTTTCGGGCGGATTCATCTTTAACATTTACTGTGTCGATATCCTTGACGAAATCCCCGCAGGCTTCCGATGCTATCAACCCGGTCCAGGTATCCACCCTTACGCGTTTCCAAAGATCCCGGCTTGCTTCCAGAGGGGGTTGGTCGAAGGCAAAGATCTCCTGTTTTTCGGACGGGCAAAATTCAGAAGGCCTGGTTCCGGAAACAGAGCATATCGTCTCATCAATCACACCGGCTGGGCGACTGAAGGGCGTCGGTGAATTGTTGGATACCAGCATTTCCGCAGCCTGCATGAACTGCGACCAGATGGGGGCGGCCCCGGTGAGACCGGTGGAATTGATCATCGGTGAATTATCGGCGTTTCCCACCCAGACGCCCACCGCAAGGTCGGGGGTGTACCCAAGGGTCCAGTTATCGCGAAAATCATTGGTGGTGCCTGTTTTTACTGCCGCGGGGAAAGGCAGATTTAACACGGAACTCGCGCCAAAAGCGGGAGTACGCGCTTCATTATCAGAAAGGATGGAAGTGATCAGATAGGCGTGCTCCGGGCGGATGACTTGTTCGCTGGCGGGTTGGGTATATTGGAAAATTTCTTTGCCGGAATGGTCCTCGATACGAGAGATGGCGATGGGGGGTACTTTCAGACCGTTATTGGCAAATATGGAATACGCAGAGGTCATTTCCAGCAGGGGGATTTCCCCGCCGCCCAACCCGAGAGCCAGGCCGTACCATGGTTGGGTCAGGCTGGTGATGCCCATCTTCTTCGCAAATGCCAGGAATCCATCCTCTTGAGATGTTTTTGGGTCATCCTGAATGCCCACAAAATCCATGGCTTTCACAGCAGGGATATTATAGGAATTGGCAAGCGCGCTGCGCATCAGAACCGGCCCATGAAAACGCCCGTCGTAATTCACCGGTTTGTAAGGGGGATTGGGGTCGTTCGGATCACTCGAAGGAGCAAACTCCGAAGGGACATCCCAGATCAATGTCGAAGGGGTCCAACCTTTCTCAAACGCGGCTGTGTAGGTGAGCGGTTTTATACTTGAACCGGGCTGCCTGGGTGCGAGCGCCATGTTTACCTGGCCGGAGATGGCGGCATTATCAAAATCCGCTGAACCGACCATGGCGAGGATCTCGCCGGTGGAAGGCTTGATGGCCACAAGCGCACCATCGGTCACGTTTTGGGCGGCAAGGTTTTGCACCTGCTGGGTGACGGTCTGCTGTGCCAGGGATTGCAGAACTGGGTCCAGAGTTGTGTAGACCTTCATTCCAGTTCTGTATATGGTGTCCGCTCCGAATTTCTGTTCAAGCAATGATCGAATGTACATCACCCAGTGCGGAAACGGGATCTGGTTTTCAGGGGGTAGAAATGGGTAATTTTGGAGGCTTTGCGCACCGGTTGTGAATTCCTCCAAGGTGACGCATACCGGGGCTTGGGTGGAGCCGATAAGGATGCAGCCATTGTTTTCCTTGGTGAGTTCGTACATCAGGGAAAGTACCTGGAGGGATCGCTCCAATGTGACTTCCCTGTTTGTGTAAATATCATATACCCCGGGTGCTTGCGGTAAGCCGGCGAGGAATGCCGCTTCTGCCAGGTTTAACCTGCTGGCGGTTGTATCAAAATAGGTATTCGCTGCCGCTTCCGCTCCGTAGGAGATATTCCCATAGTTGATCTCATTCAAGTAGAGCTCCAGGATCTGGTCCTTGGTGTACTTGCGGGTAATCTCGCGCGCCAGGATGATCTCCCTGGCTTTACGCTCTACGGTCTGCTCGTAGCGCTCATCCGGGCCGAGTAAAAGAATACGAGCGAGCTGCTGGGTGATGGTGGAAGCACCGGAGACCACCTCGCCGGTTGTGTAGTTTTGCCACAAGGCGCGGAACATGGCAGGAAGATCGAAACCGGGGTTGGTATAGAAGTTCTTATCCTCGGTTGCAAGCGTGGCAGCGATCAGGTAGGGGGAAATTTCCTCCAGCGGGATGTTGGTGCGCTTACCCGCGTTCGGATCCATTATTTCGTAAAGTTTATCCCCATTGCGGTCGTAGATGGTTGTAGTTTCGAATTGAGAGGATCGGGCACGTAGCTCATCCACGCTGGGCAAGGTGGCAGAAACCCGGAAGTACTGGAAGATGAGAAAAGAAAGAATGGCGAATCCGCCGAGAATGATCAGGGTTAGCATTCCCAGCATCCCGAAAAGCAGGCAACTTCCTGGGGTTAGTTTTAGTGGGATGCGAGGGGGATTGCCCGGAGGAATTTTTCGGTAGCCCCTGCCTACCGGGGAGGTATTGACGGGTTGGGCAGTTCGGTCCAATCCGTTGTGATATGCGATTGGTGTGGCACGGGTGCCATCCAGGTCGATGCCTTCCACCGGTATGGGTAGATTTGGGTCAGGCGGGGAGGTGAGTGGAGGGAGTGTGGATTGTTCCGCGGAAACGCGGGACGCGCGTTTTCTCCCGCGGGGAGGGGCGGGGTTTTTCACTGGTTGGGTGGGGATCTCGTCCCCGGCGGAGCGTTGCGGATTCATAAATTTGTGCGTGGAACTCCCATTCGGGGCAATTTTACCCTAATTGACCCTGTCAACCCTTCCCGGTAGAATCAAACCGTGAGAACCTGGAAATTAGGCTTGAGTGATCCGCTTAATATGGTGATCTGCGCCGATGCGGTGCTTGGCACCGTGGAACCATTAGATGATCAGGTTTGGGAAGTTGCCCCCGGAAGCGGCGAACCACGGGCGTTCGCCATCCGAACCCAATATGGGATGCGGGCAGCGGAAGCGCGCTACTTCCCGGTCTTTATTCGCGGGAATGACATGGTGGTCGATCCGCACGATTTCCATACACCTCCTGAAGTCAAACGACTGCTGCCAAATTACCTGGAATTCTCATTTTCTCCTCTGGAAGGCGTGGATGTGGGGATGGAATACTGGGTCCCGGCATCACGAATTCTGACAGGTAGAATTTCGATCCTCAACCGCAACCCAGGAGCGGGAAAACTGGAAGCGGATTGGGTGGGGCAGTTCACATCGATGGGGGAAGGGGATGCGCTGCTGGCGGAGACAATTGATCTCAACACGGTTCTGGCGGGAGGGAGCAGTGGTTTGATAACGGTTTGTTTTATCAGCGGTGGTTGTGGGATGGGAACCTCCATTTACCCCGGGCTTTCCCTGCAGATCAACCCCAGAAGCACCAAACCCCAGTTCTTTACTTGGGCATTGGCAACCCAGGAAGAAAAAAGTACCGCTTATCATATCGCCCGCAATAACGCGTTCCGCAGCTGGGAAGCGGAGATAAGCCGTGTGGAGAGTGTGAATGAAGGCAGGTGGGTGGAGATCCTCACCGGCAGGGAGGATTGGGACGCCGCCCTGCATGCATCCCAAAAAGCAGGGTACAGCCTGGTTTTTCCAACCGGGAATGATCTGCCAGGATTCCTGGTGTCCCGGGTTCTCCAAGCCGGGTTCGCGGGCAGGGAAACAATCCAGCCCGCTGCTCGGACAGGGCACGATCAGACTGCCTGGGATAGCCTCCATATGACCAATTTATTGCTCCCGGGCGGCGCGGATCTGGCGCGCGGTTTTCTGGAGAACTTGCTGAAGCGCCAGGAAAAAGACGGCAGACTTGGGTGGAGTTCCAGCCATGCGGCGGGTAAAGTTAAGATAAATGCCCAACCTGTGGCAGCGCAAATCGCCCTTGCGTTGGAACCTTACCAGGAGAATTCCGATTGGCTGGCTTCAATCCTGCCATCATTAAGGCGGTTCTTCCTGAGCTGGTTACTGCCCTCCAACGATCGGGATGGTGACGGATTCCCGGAGTGGCGGGCTAGCGGTCAGAGCGGGTGGGAGGAGGAGGATCTTCCCTGGATGGGGGAATTGGAATCCCCGGGTTTGGCCGCTATGTTATTGAAAGAAGCGGAGGCGATTCGCACGCTCAGTACTCGTTTGAACGAGCCAAACCCAGTGGAATTGGAAACGATCATCACCAGGTTAAATGGGAACTTGCTGCAATGTTGGGATGAAAGCAAGGGACTTTTTCGCTACCGGGATTATGAGACTCACCTCACGGCAGGTACCGAGATCCTGCTTGAGATGAAAAAAGAGGGGAACATTCCCTTGAAGAGGAAGTTCCCGGACCCGGTACGTTTGGTGCTGAAAGTGGAATCTGGCACCGCGTTACGCAAGCAGCTCCAGATTTCCCTGCGGGGAAACTGCAAGGGAGAGCCATGTGTTTCAGAATTGAAAAGCCGCGATTTTTCCTGGAGGCCGGGTGGCGCTTTGGCGGTTACCCGCTGCGTATTTAGCCGTTTGGATCGGGTCATCGTTCGGGGATTGGCAGAAGGAGATACCTTGCGTTTGGAAACCTGCGACTCAGGCCGACAGGATTTCAGCCTGATCCTGCCTGTAATCACGGATGCGATTCCCAAAGAGATATCGGATACCATCATTCGGGAGGCTCTTCCTGAAAAATTCCTTTATGAAAAGGGGATGCGAGCTTTCCCGGAGAGCGACAAACCAGCTCCGGTGCAGTTCAGCGCTTACCTGGCGGAGGGGCTTTTGGGTAGGGGGGAACGCAACCTGTCTGCCAGCATATTCCGCGGCTTGCTGGATGACCTATCGGTTCGGCTACGGGACCGCATGCTTCCGGCTGAGAATTCGCTGGAGCGCGCACTCCCGGTTTCAACCTTTTTAAAAATCTGCGGCGTGGAAGCACTGACACAACACGAGGTGATCCTGAATGGGTTTAATCCTTTTCCTGGTTTGGTGGAAGTGCGTTACCGGAACGTGAAATTATTGCTTCAGGCGGATAAAAGTGTTGTATTATTGAATCAGGAAGAACCAATGGTGATCACTTCCCCGGAGAGGACCCGCATTCCCCTGGGGCATTTCAGCAAGAGGAGCTGACGAAATGGCGGAAAAGAACCCTGGAAAGATCGACCTGATGATGATGGCCATCGTCCAAGCGCAGGATGCATCGAATGCCGAGGAGGCGCTATGCAGGGAGGGGTTCTCTGTAACCCGGCTGCCAAGCGTTGGAGGTTTTCTTGGTCAGCGCAACTGCACCCTGTTGGTTGGTCTCCCGCACGCTGAAGTAAATAAAGCCATGGACGCAATGCGCACGGTTTGCCGGGAACGCACGGAATATATCGCTGTGCCGTTGGAAAGTGCCCCCCTGCCCATGCCAACCCCCACTCCGGTGACCGTTGGCGGGGCGATCATTTTCACCTTCCAGGTGGAACACTTCGAGGAGGTGTGAAGTGAAGTTGATCCTTGCAATCCTTCGGGATAAAGCCGAGGATCCGGTGACCAAAGCGCTTACCTCGGCGGGTTTCCGTGTCACTGCCATCGCATCCACGGGTGGTTTCCTTAAACAAGGGATGACAACAATGATCGTTGGTGTGGAGGATGCTCAGCTCGAAAATGCTCTTACGATCCTGCGCGGCGCTTGCGCCGGGGTTGAACCCGGGAAAAAGCGTGCAAAGATATTCGTGATGAAGATCGAGGATTCGACTCACTTCTAAAAGTTATTCGTGGAATTCCTCCACCTGGTAGACCTGCACCCCCAATTGTTTTGATTTCCATGTATCGGCTGGCGCACCCATCTTCATGCAAAGGTGGGATAGAAACTCTTCCTTTTCCGGCACCTGCTCCCAAACCTGGGGGAGAAAAGTGGCCCTTCTAACCCCATCCCGCAATATAACGCCATCCACACCAGGTCGAAGCCTGGAAAGCAGGTCTTCCGGGTCTTTGTATTCGAGCGGTCTGGCTGGGGTGAGGCGGGAGATCTCTATCCGCAGACTTTCCACTTCAGCAGGTTGCACTGGTGGAAAGCGGTAATCCTCGAGGGCGGCGGCAACGGCATGCTCGCGAACATCTTCGGCGAGCGGTTGGTATGCTTCCAGGGCGCCGATGCAGCCTCGCAGCCTGCTGTTGATCGTCAGGGTCACGAATGAGGCTCCTGCTAATTGAAGCTCGGGTGTAAGATTGGAGAGAGCAATATCCGGCAGCGGTTGATGCGCGATCGCACGGCTGATGGATTCCCGTGCCAGGTTGAGCAGGAACGAACGATCTTCGAGTGAAAGTTCGATTTTTATCATAATTTACCTCTATTCTTAAGATCCTGGAAATTTTGCCGGGACCAAATAAATTATGAAAGACCAAGCACCTGGCCGGTGAGCGGGTCGAGGTCGATATCATTAAAGACCGGCCGGGTGGGCAGCCCGGGCATGGTGCTCATCGTTCCGAGCAGCGGGTAAAGGAAACCGGCGCCAACCGAGGCGCGGATATCCCGAACCGGGATGCGGAAACCTTTTGGGACTCCCTTGAGGGCGGCGTCGTGGCTGAGGCTCAGATGGGTTTTGGCCATGCAGATGGGGAGTTTATCAAACCCGAGGCGGGTATATTCCTCAATGCGCGCCTCTGCCTCTGGTAGGTAATCGACGCCATCTGCGCCGTAGATCTCTGCGGCGATTGTTTCGATCTTCTTCTTGATGCTCCAATCCAGCGGGTATAAGAACTGGAAGTTGGAAGGTTTTTCACACGCCTTCACCACCGCTTCCGCCAGGTCCACCGCGCCTTCGCCGCCCAGTTCCCAGTGCCGGCAGACGAGGGCATCCTCGGCTCCGCCTTCCTCGATGGCTGCTTTGCGGATCATCTCCAGCTCGGCGGGAGAATCGGTGGCGAAGCTGTTGACCGCCACCACCACCGGGATGCCATACTTGCGGGCGATTTTGATGTGGTGCAGCATATTGGGCAGCCCAACGCGCAATAGATCGAGGTTTTCGCTGGTGTAAGCCGGGTCGAGTGGCTTGCCGGCCACCACTTTAGGTCCCCCGCCGTGCATCTTGAGTGCGCGTACGGTTGCCACAAGGACCACGCAGCTGGGGATGAGCCCCGAGTAGCGGCACTTGATATCGAAGAATTTTTCCATGCCCATATCCGCGCCGAAGCCGGACTCAGTGATGACGTAATCTGCCAACTTCAGACCGATCCTATCAGCAAGTATGGAACTGTTGCCATGAGCGATATTGGCGAAGGGTCCGGCGTGGACAATGGCAGGGGTCCCCTCGAGGGTCTGCATCAGGTTCGGTTTGATCGCATCGCGCATGAGCACGGCCATCGCACCGGCCACACCCAGGTCATCGGCATTGATGGCTTCCCCGCTGCGGCTGAGCCCGATCACCATCTGCCCCAACCGGGCGCGCATATCCGCCAGGCTGGTGGTGAGTGCCAGTACAGCCATGATCTCGGAGGCCACAGTGATATCAAATCCTGTTGCACGGGCGAACTCCTGTTCCTCAGAGCCATTGCCAACCGTCACCCCGCGCAGGAAGCGGTCGGAGGTATCCAGCACGCGCCGCCAGGTGATGGAGGCGGGGTCGATATCCAACCGGCAGTAGCGGCGGCGCCCCTCGGGGGTCATCTCCTCCGGGTCGGTTTTTTCAATACCCAGCTTATTTGCCCTGCCAAGCATCGCGCGCCCGAAACGACGCTTTCCCTGCTTATCGGCGGGGAAGAGGCGGTTGAAAAGCTGCTCGTCGGTGGCATCCGCCTCGTGCAGGATGCGCACGTCGATGGCGGCTGCCAGCAGGTTGTTGGCGGCGGTGATGGCGTGGATATCGCCGGTGAGGTGCAGGTTGAATTCCTCCATGGGGATCACCTGGCTGTAGCCGCCCCCGGCTGCCCCGCCCTTGATGCCAAAGGTGGGTCCCTGGCTGGGCTGGCGGATGCAGGTCATCACCCGTTTGCCGAGGTGTGCCCCAAGTGCCTGGCTGAGGCCCACGGTGGTGGTCGTCTTGCCCTCGCCCAGCGGGGTGGGGGTGATGGCAGTCACATCGATATACTTGCCATCCGGGGTGTCCTTCAGCCGCTCCAGAATCTCGAGTTTGATCTTGGCCTTGTAAGGTCCGTATAGCTCCAGTTCATCGGGCAGCAGTCCAAGCTCTTCTCCAAGTTGGGAGATGGGCTTCAAAGCTGCTGCCTGGGCGATATCGATATCGGAAGGCACAGGCAGGATTCGTTTCAGGGGAGTGGGGATGAATGCGCGCGGCATATTATTCTCCTTGTAGCGGATGATTACATCCTGATTATCAATCCATTGGAGTTGAAAATCAAGGCGCATGGAAAAGTAACCTCTGGAATTGAATACGGATTCCTTGTTGTAACTTCATCCAAATTGGCTATAATTGAACTTGTAGCACCAAGTACCCTCGCGATCTGAGAAAGGAGATACGGATGGCTGAACAAGGTTATTGCATGAAATGTAAGGAAAAACGCGATATGAAGGACACTGCGGAAGTGACGATGAAGAACGGCCGCAAGGCGATGAAGGGGAAATGCACCGTTTGCGGGACCGGGATGTATAAGATCCTGGGCACGAAAAAATAATCCCCGGGTCGTTTCAGGAACAAAAAAAGACGCCTTTGAAAAGCGGCGTCTTTTTGTTTGTGGGGCGGGTGAGACTAGATTGGGCTAAGAAAAATTCCTATGAATCAGAGGGCGTATGCCTTCGAGGAATTAGTGAGGTCCAACGAACCCTAAGGCAATTCCAAGAACTATACGAGAAAGATTGCAATTTAAAAGGAAAATCGGTAATGATTGAATAATTTTTTATCATGGTAAGAAATATTCTCCCTGGGAGGAAATCTCAATGTCTGATTTCATCAGTTTATCCTGTCCCACTTGTGGGGCTAAACTTCAATTAACAGAAGACATTGAACAATTTACCTGTAGAAGTTGTGGTAACGAGCATATTATTCGCAGAGGTGGAGGAATAGTGTCTGTGGCGCCAGTTGTCGAAGGGTTGAAAGAAGTTAAGACCGGAGTAGACAAAACGGCTGCGGAATTGTCAATCACTCGGTTGAAGGAAGAAATCAATAAGCTTTATCAAGAGCGTGATCGTGTACAAAAGAATCTCAATAGTCATAAAACCGGATTGATTCTTTGTGCTGTTCTTTAGCCTACTTGTGTAATCATTAATTCGATTTATAAAACTATAATATCCGGTATTCCACCTTATGCAAGTTTGATTGTTTTAGTTCTTACAATAATTCTGTTCTTATCCATTTTAGTTTTTCCAGTTGCTTTTGTAGTATTTCTAGTACTTTTTCTAAAAGATCGGGGAAATACCAAAAATGAAGTCAATAGGATAAATAATGCTATCGTATTGAAAGAGGAAGAGCTCAAACGTACTCACAACCTTGTTAGCGGGTAATAAAATGGGATAATTCCAGGGTTGGTAAAATAGCAAACTAGGTGAGCGGGGAACCGAAATAAATACTCAAATTGGGTTTGTGATCGGGGTGATATTGTACCTGGTTGGTTGGCAGATCCTTGTTAATTTTGGAAGTAGGTAAATCAAGAATTGGGTAACTTGAGGATTGTTCTGCGGAAATTCTTAACAATGAAATGCAAGCATACTTATTAAAATACAATCTATATATATAAATTAGGGTATTGACATTATGTATAAAATATATATACTACATGCTGTACTACAAGAACATCTCAAGTATGTAAGTAGTAACAGGAGAGAGAGACATGATAGCTACAAGAGAAAAAACGGTCATGAGGAATATTCCTATTGAATATGGTCAGTGGGAATATTTACGCGCGGGCGGTAACGCTACTGCGGAAATAAAACAGGCGATTGCTGCCTATATTAAAGAACAAAAGAAACAAGCCCTCCAAGCCGCCGCATTGGCAATGGTGGATGATTATTCGAACGACAAAGAATTGATTGCTTTCACTGCTTTAGATGATGAGCCAATTCTATGAACCCTTTAAGGGGGCAGGTTTGGTTAATCAATTTAGACCCGACCGTTGGTTCAGAAATTCAAAAATGTAGGCCTTGTGTTGTGGTAAGCAATGACACCATGCAGGCACTCCCTTTAAAGATTATTGTTCCAATTACAGATTGGAAAGATCATTATAAGGCGAATGGATGGATGGTGTTTTTATCTCCTACACGCTCAAATGGTTTAGAAAAAGATTGCACAGCAGACACATTTCAGGCAAGATCAGTTTCCCAGATGAGATTTGTGCGTAAACTCGGTGAAGTAAATTCTGTGGAAATGAGAAAAATCTCAGATTCACTAATAATTAGCCTGGATTTAGAAGATTAAGTACACAGAGGACTTTTGAATTTCAAAAGTAAAATACTGGCCGATTACGCCCATTTTTGACTTCAAGTGGGGCGGGTGGGACTTGAACCCACACAACCTCTCGGCTGGCGGATTTTAAGTCCGCTGCGTCTGCCAATTCCGCCACCGCCCCGTTGCTTCCTAATTTTATCGCATCAACGGAATACGTCAATTCCCGGCTTGCTTTTTATCCTCGCGAGAACTCTGCCAGGCTTTTTTCATGTAAGCATAGCGGGAGGAGAAATGGACCAGCGGCGAGGAAAGCCTGGTTTCGGCTGTGGCACTCTTCACTGCCTCGCGTAAACTTTGCGCATCCTGAAAGGCCGGCAGGGTGAGGCTGGCGCGCCCCATCTCCCAGGGGATATGCGCATCCGAGCCAACCATTCCTGGGATGCCCAACTTGCGGGCGATCTCCGCGGCGTGCCGGTTCGGTTCGCGGCTCATGCAGCGGGAGTTGAAGACCTCAATGGCATCCAGGTAGGGCAGGTAGCGCTCGACCTCCTCCTCCGTCCAGTGCTCGCGCTGGGTATCAAACGGATGCGAAAGGCTGATGAACGCACCCTGGTCTTTGAGCCGTTTGAAGGCTTCCTCGGGTTTGATCCCTTTCGGCAGTTTTTCGGTCAGGTAATATGCCAGGATCTCCCCCCTAATGGTCTTGACTTCCTCTCCAACCACGATCAATTCCGGATCCATTTTTTTGGCGATCAGAGCGCCTTCCATATTCGAATGATCGGTGATCGCCAGGCGCTGAATGCCTTTCTTCCGCGCTTCCAGGATCAGGGATTCAAGGGTGGCGAGGGAATCGGAGGAATAAATGGAGTGGCAATGGAATTCAACTTTGACCAAATGGGGCATGGATGGTTGCTTTCTCTAATTATCAGGGTTGACGTTTTTATGGCTATGCTATAATAATATCGTACAAATAACCAAATCACAGGAGGAGAACGTGAAAAGAACCAGTTTGATCATTATTTCTGTTTTGGTGATGGCAGGTATCCTGCTTTCGGCATGCGCTCAGTCCGCATCCGATACCGTCAAGGTAGCCACCGATGCAACCTTCCCGCCCTTCGAAATCGTTGACGAAGCAACCAACGAGCTTACCGGTTTCGACGTGGAACTGATGAAGGCGATCGCCGACAAGGCAGGCATGAAGATCGAATTCGTCAACACCCCGTTCGATTCTGTAATTGCAGGTGTGACCAACTGCACCTACGATGTTGCCATCGCGGCTATCTCAGCGAGTGACGAGCGCAAAGCGGTCATGAATTTCTCGGATCCGTACATCAACGCTGGACAGATCGTGGTCATCCGCAAGGATGAAACCGGCATCACCGGCAAGGACGATCTGGCAGGCAAGACCGTGGCCGCCCAGTTGGGAACCACTGGCGAGATCGAAGCCAAGAAGATCCCAGATGTGGACTATAAACCCTACGATTCTTATGAGTTGGCTTTCCTGGATCTTTCCAACGGGCAGATCAGTGCGGTCATCGCCGATTACCCGACTGCATTGGCCTACATAGCAAAGAACTCTGAAATGCTGACGACCGTTGGCTCTGTTTTCACCGATGAAAGCTATGCCGTCGCCTTCTGCAAATCCAAGACAGAATTGCTCGATAAGGTCAACACGGCTCTCAAGGCTGTCATCGCCGATGGCACAGTGACCGCCCTCGAACAGAAGTGGTTGGCGGGACAGTAAATCCAAGAAAAGGGAATACCTGCGGGAGAACCTCGCAGGTATTTTTTTATTCCCTGAAAGGATATCATGGCTAAAAAACAAAGGAATTCCGAACCAAAGGCAGCTGTGCCAAAAAAGGCGGAGCGGCATTTCGACTCCGGCTGGTATCTGCTATTTGCGGTAATTTCCATCATCCTGTTCCTTGTAATTACCCAGCCGGATCCTTATCTGAACATGCTCCGTTTCTTCAAAGAGGGCATTTGGATCACGATCTATGTGACAGTGATCTCATTCATCCTTGTGGTCGTCGTCGGGCTGATCGGCGGGTTGGGAAGGGTCTCGGGTAACAAGGTGGTGCGGGGGATCGCCACCACCTATGTCGAGATCATCCGCGGCATCCCGCTGCTGGTGCAACTACTGTTCTGGTATTTTGCCATGCCGGCTCTTATTCAGCAGATTGGCCGGGTTACTGGAAACGAAGCTCTTTCCAATTACCAGACCAACGCTATCGCCATGGCAATTGTTGGTCTCACCATCGGCTACGGCGCTTATATGAGCGAGGTGGTCCGCGCGGGAATTCAAAGCATCCCCAAAGGCCAAATGGAAGCAGCCCGCAGCCTGGGGTTGACATATTTCCAGGCCATGCGTCATATCATCCTGCCCCAGGCATTCCGTGTGATCCTGCCAGCCATCGGCAACGAATTCATCACCCTGCTCAAGGATTCCTCCCTGGTCTCGGTGGTGGCGGTGGCGGATCTCACCCGGCGCGGCCGTGAATACTCGGCCATCCACTTCAACACCCTACAAACCTGGTCGATGGTGGCACTGGTCTACCTGGTGATGACCCTGCTTTCTGCGCGTTTGGTGGCCTACACAGAACGCAAGACGAAGTCGGAGAGGTGAGCCATGGCTGAAGCGATCATCCAAATTAAGAATATCCATAAGCATTTCGGGGATTGTCATGCACTGCAAGGCGTCAGCCTGGAAATCAAAAAGGGGGAAGTCGTTGTGGTCATTGGTCCTTCTGGATCGGGAAAATCCACCCTGCTTCGCTGCATCAACCGCCTGGAAGAGTTCGACTCGGGCAGCATCGTCGTGGATGGCATTCCATTGGCTGGAGCCAAGAACATCAACCTGGTTCGAACCGAGGTTGGGATGGTATTCCAGCAATTCAATCTCTTTCCCCACCTCAGTGTTCTGGAGAACATTTGCCTTGCGCAGCGGATCATTCGCAACCGCAGCAAGCAGGAAGCCAGGGAGGTTTCCCTGAAACTGCTAGAAAAAGTGGGCATCCCGGAAAAAGCGGAGATGCGGCCGCCACAGCTCTCGGGCGGTCAGCAGCAGCGCGTGGCCATTGCCAGGGCGCTGGCGATGAATCCCAAGATAATGTTGTTCGACGAACCGACCAGCGCGCTGGACCCGGAAATGATCCAGGAGGTGCTGGATGTGATGCTCGGACTGGCGAAGGAAGGCATGACCATGGTGGTGGTCTCGCACGAGATCGGTTTTGCCAAAGCAGCTGCTGATAGGGCAATCCTCATGGATGGCGGAAAGATCATCGAAGAAGCTCCCCCCAAGGTCCTATTCGAGAATCCCAAGAACGCCCGCACCAAAGCCTTCCTCAGCAAAGTTCTCTAAACCCCCGTTCAAACACCAAAAGGGCATTCTGCGTCTTGTAGAATGCCTTTTTTTGACTTTTACCTGCGAGTATGCTATCCTCACAGCATCAATTTCATTCAGGTGGTAGCATGCATCGAGAACGCGTATCGGATAATGTTTACTGGTTTCAAAGCGAAGTTTATGCCCAGGTAACCGCCGGTGCGATCACCGGTCCGCAGTGGGCTGTAGTGATCGACACCCTGGCTTTACCCGAGGAGACACAAGAAATGCGGGATTTCCTCGAGGATGATCTGGCCATACCGGTACGATATGTGGTCAACACCCATTCGCATGCCGATCACTCCTGGGGAAACTGTTTCTTTCCCGGCGCTACGATCATCTCCCACCTGGAGTGCAGGAACCTGATGGCAGCCAATGGCGTTAAAGCCCTGGAGGCTGCCCGACAGAATAATCCGGCTTATAAGAATATCAAAATCGTGCAGCCCAACCTGACCTTTGACCAGGGCACGCTTTCTCTGCGGGTGGGTAAGAAGAACCTGATCCTGCTGTGCACACCCGGGCACTCCCCGGATGGCATTTCGGTGCTGGTGGAGGAGGACCGGGTGCTATTTGCCGGGGACGCTTTCATGTCGCTTCCATATATCGTTGGTGGGGATGCTGAGGAGATGGCCGCCACCATCCGCAAGATAGGGAAGATCAGCCTCGAGAATATCATCCAGGGACATGGAGATATCATCCTGCGCGGGGAGATCGACGAAGCAGTGAAGAGCAACCTGGCTTACCTGGCAGCGATCAAAAAGGCGGTTAAAGCGGCTGCCCGCAAGCGTTACCCGGAGGAAGCCCTGGAAGCGATCGACCTTGCCTCCTGCGGAAAGAGCCGCGTGCTCCTGGGGGGGTTGGCCACGGAACTGCACCGCCGAAATGTGAATTTCCTGTTCAAACAGGCTTCGCTCGAAAGCTCCGAACCGGGATTTGGTGAGGAGTTATAACCACGGAAGCTGGGCTCTGACGTTCAGTTGGGCGTAGGCTTGGTTTGATCATCATGGGGGGCATGTTTCGCCTCCCGCTTTTTTTCCAAATATCGCCGCAGCCCCACGGAACGCTCGGTGCCATTTTTCAGGCGCTTCAGGTTGGGTCGAAGCGCGATGGCGGTGAGGATGAGTGTGCCTACCCCATAGAGCGTATAAACAGGGGGTGTGATGCCCATAGAAGCGGTGACGGCAAAAATGATGATACAGAAGAAGCCAACGGAAAGGGTCATGACGGAGGCGAAACCCACCAGGAGGTAGACCAGCATAAGAAGCGGCAGCAGGAACATCCAAATCGGAGGCCAAAGCGCCAGCGCGCCTCCAAAAGCCGTTGCCCCGCCAGCCCCGCCTTCCAGAGCAATTTTGCCTGCGTTGTTGCGTTTGATCAAAAAAATGGAGTAATTGTGTCCGATGATGGCCAGCAGCACAGCAATAACCTTGACCAGGGGTTCGCCGGGAAGGAGAACTTCCGCGAGCCAACCGCTCACCAAACCTTTTAGAATATCACCCAGCGCGGTAAGAACTCCGGCGGCGAGGCCGGCAGCCCGCATGGCGTTGGTTCCACCTGTGCGGCCACTACCCACTTCGCGGACATCCTTACCTGTGAAGGTTTTGACAACGATCAACCCGAAGGGGATGGAACCGACCAGGTAGGAGAGGACAAAGACAAGAACCAGGTTAAGGTAATTCATTGCGTGATTTTCCCAAAAGTTTAACACACAATCGGTTCATCCGTTGCTGGCTTCATTCGACGCAACCGGGATCTCCGTATACCCTTCCCGGGTGATATCAAAAGCCCGCAGGGAGGTGGGAGTCCAGATCAGGGAGGTTACACCGGGGTAGAAAAATTCAGCGGTATCGGTGGCAGAGGGGGTTTGAGGTCCTTCCGGGTGGCTGTGAAATATTGCCAACAGATCCAGGTTTTGATTTTCCATCCAGAGGAAGGCATTCAGTTGCTCTTGGGGATCCATGCGGAAGGCTGAGGGGCTTTTCAGCTCATTGGAAACCGGCAGGAACGCGATCGCACGGTTTTCAGTCCCGGCGACCAAACCGCAGGCTTCCAGCGGCAGGCAGTTACGGGCGTAACCACCAATTTGGATCATCAGGTCATCGGGGAGGAAAAGCCTGGGAATCGAACTCATTGGAAAAGAATCGCAAGCAGCAGCATCACCCCTCCAAGGATGGCTGGCTCCACCCACGCCAACCGCCAGGACCGGTGTTCGATTACCGACCCGGCAACGCTGGTGAGGGCGTAGGCGACTCCCAGGAGGATCAGACCGTAAGCCAATGGGGAAACAGGGAAGTAATGGAGACCAAGCGCCACCTGGGAGATGATGACCGAGATGGCTGCTGCCCAGGCGTAATTCCAGCTACCGCCAAGGCGGAAGTGCAGGCTGCGCAGGCTCACCAGGAAGACGGTGGGGGTGAGAATGGCCAGCACCAGATAGAAGCGCATCCCCGCGGCGTTGACCGAGATGGCGACAATGAGAAAGAGCACCCAGGAAACAGCGGTGAGTGTTACCGCTGCCAGTGGGTGGCGGCTATCCTGATTATCCAGGGCGATATATTCCGAGGCAATGACCATCAAAAAAAGCAATCCGCCAAAAGCAAAGACAACCCACCAAAATTGACTTGCCTGCAATGTGCTGAGCGGGAGCCCAATGATCATGGCGGTGAGGGCGGGCAGGAGCAGGTGCGGGATGGAGGCGCGCGGGGTGAATTCCGGGTGGGCGCTAAGCAGCCAATGCGTGCCGGAAGCAGCCAGCGCGGCAGTGGCGACCCCGACCAGGGTATTTATCGATACGGGCAACTGCAGCAGGAAAGCTGGCAGCTGGATGCTGATGGCTTCCTCAGGAAGTTTAATGAAGGAAGCCAAAGCGTAAGAAAGCAGGACCATTCCAGAAACGATGCTCAGGCGGTCCTCATCCGGCAGGTGACGATGGGCGTCCATCCATTTCATTGTACCAAGAATTCACCCGCGCCTCGCAAGGCATCCACTCGCCGGCAGGTTAAAAAGCCGCCTATGGTAAAATAATAGGCTGTATGGAATCTATCCCGAAGGAAAAAAAAGAAGCTCCGCCGCCGCTTTTTGGGACCTTTATCAAGGGTTTCAATACCATCGCCGGGCGGGTGTGGCTGATCCTTCCGCCGGTACTCCTGGATCTCTTCCTCTGGTTCGGACCGCACCTCAGCCTGAAGGATCTGCTTGCTCCGCTCTTTGCCAGGGTGACCGCCGACATGATCAGCACGGCCGGTTCTTCGCTCCCAGCCAACTTCAAATCGGCCAGCGACCTGACCCAGGCAATGCTGGAGGGCAGCAACCTGATGACCGCCTTGCGGTCTTACCCGATTGGCATCCCGAGCCTGATGGCCATGGCAAGCCCCATGGTTAACCCGCTGGGCATCCCGATGACCTACCAGGTGCCCAGTGCCCAGGCTGCGCTGCTTGGATGGCTGGGGCTCACGCTCCTGGGTGTTTTAATGGGCAGCCTGTATTTCTCCTCTCTGGCCAGGGCGGCAGGCAATGCTGAGCCGGGCCCCAGGGAATCACGCCCCGGAACTCCTTTCGGACAGGTGCTTTTATTCACCCTTCTTTTCTATGCAGTGATCCTCGTGGTGGGCATCCCGGTCACGATGATGGTCGGGCTGGTCAGCTTGCTCAATCCTGCGGTCGGGCAGATCGTCTTCATGGTCGGTTTCTTCCTGGTGCTGTGGTTCCTGATGCCGCTTGTATTTTCGCCCTTTGGCATCTTCACCGCGGGGCAAAAGGTGATCCCTTCCGTAACGGTGAGCTTCAAGCTGGTGCGCGGTTACCTCCGGGGAACCGGCCTCTTTATTCTGTTTGCCATCCTGGTGGAGATCCTCCTGGATCTGCTCTGGATGAGCGCCCCGGTGAATTCCTGGCTGATGCTGGTGAGCATCGGCGGGCATGCCTTCATCAGCACTGCCCTGATCACATCGGCATTCATCTATTACCTCGGCGGGATTCGCTGGATGCACCTTCGCACAGCCGCGCCTCAAACGATCGTGGCTGCATAAAGATGTTTATTTCGCCCGCAAGTACGGGCTGGAGGAAACTGTGGGATTGATGGGACCTGAAAACAATAGCTATGCCGCCAAGGATATCCAGGTGCTGGAAGGCCTGGAGGCAGTACGCCGCCGCCCCGGCATGTATGTGGGTGGCACTGACCAGAAAGCGCTGCATCATCTGGTCTACGAGGTGGTGGATAATTCCATCGATGAAGCCCTGGCAGGGGTCTGCGACCAGATCATCGTCACCATCCACGCAGATAGCTCCGTAACGGTGGAGGATAACGGGCGTGGCATACCGGTGGATATCCACCCCGAGAAGAAGAAGAGCGCCCTCGAGGTTGTGATGACCATCCTGCACGCGGGCGGCAAGTTTGGCGGCGGCGTCCTATAAGGTCTCCGGCGGCTTGCATGGTGTGGGTGTTTCGGCGGTGAATGCGCTCTCGTCATGGTGCGAGGTGGATGTGCACCGCGACGGCAACGAATATATGCAGCGATACGAACGCGGCCTTCCGCAGGACGCGGTGAAGGTGATCGGGAAATGCAAGCCGCAAGGAAACTGGCACGAAAACCACATTTCGCTTCGACACCGAGATCTTCAAGGGCGACATGGATTATCGATTCGAGACGCTCACCCAGCGCTTCCGTGAGATGGCTTTCGTCACCCGCCAGGTGCTGATCAAGCTGATTGACGAACGTACACCCCAACACGAAATGAGTTTCTATTTTGAGGGCGGGATCAACTCTTTTGTCCGTTACCTGAACCGCAACCGCGAAACCCTGCACCCGGTTTTCTACGTGGAAAAGGAGATCGAGCACGTCGGCATCGAGGTGGCGCTGCAGTACACCGACGCCTACTCTGAATCGGTTTATTCCTTTGCCAACACCATCAACACCATCGATGGCGGCACGCATCTCACCGGTCTGCGCATCGCCATCACCCGCGTGATCAATGATTACGCCAGGCGCACCAGCCTTCTCAAGGACGCCGATCCCAACTTCACCGGGGATGACACCCGCGAGGGCATGACCGCCATCGTCAGCATCAAGCACCCCGACCCGCAGTTCGAGAGCCAGACCAAGGTCAAGCTGATGAACCCTGAGGTGCAGACCTATGGTCCAGCAGGTGGTCGGGGAAGCCTTCAGCGACTTTCCTGGAAGAAAACCCGCAGGCGGCGCAGAGCCATTGTGCAAAAGTGCCTGACCTCCGCCCGCGCCCGGGATGCCGCCCGCAAGGCGCGCGACCTGGTGATCCGCAAATCCGCGCTGGAGAGCCTGACGCTCCCGGGCAAACTGGCCGACTGCTCGGAACGCGACCCGCAGCGGACAGAACTCTATATCGTTGAGGGTGACATGCGCAGGCGGTTCGGCCAAACAGGGGCGCGACCGCCATTTTCAGGCCATCCTGCCGCTCAAGGGCAAGATCCTCAACACCGAACGCGCCCGCCTGGATAAGATTCTGTCCAACGAGGAGTCAAGGCACTTATTTCGGCGCTGGGCACCGGTATTGGTGATAATTTCGACGTGGATAACCTGCGCTACGGTCGCATTATCCTGATGACCGATGCCGATGTGGACGGTCAGCCACATCCGCACGCTGCTGCTCACCTTCTTCTTCCGCTACATGCAGCCGCTGATCGAGCAGGGGCACCTGTTTATCGCCCAGCCGCCGCTCTACCGCATCCAGCACCGGCAGAATAGATCAAGTACGCCTACACGGATGAGGAAAAGGAGCGGGTATTAAAGGAAATGGGCGCTCCGCCGAGAAGGCTGAATCTCAGCGTTACAAGGGTCTGGGCGAAATGAACCCGAGCAGCTCTGGGAGACGACCATGAACCCCGAAAACCGCACCCTGCTGCAGGTCAATATCGACGATGCGGCTGAAGCTGACCGCACGTTTGATATGCTCATGGGCGATGCAGTACCCCCGCGAACGAGTTCATCCAGACCCACGCCAAGGCTGTGCGGAACCTGGGACGTGTAGGCGAGATAATTACCTTCAATCCCGAAAAACACAAAACTTTCACGAAATTTATAATTTGCAACAAATTGAAGGGGCGGGCATGTTGTGTTGTAGTGCCCGCCTTTTTTTATTGGGCGAAGGCTCAATTTGGGTCAGGTTTCCTTATACCAGGTATGCGAACATATCTTTCCCGTTTTGTTACATTTCATCCTGCAGCATTGCTCTCCGAAGGATATATCCTACAACAAAAGGGTATAAAGGATATTTTTTCCCGACTCCATGTGAGTGATCAAGCGCTAGTCATCACTCCGTTTCATCAGGCAGCAAATCGAATTCGCGAAATTATTCGAGGATCGACCCGTCATGGAAGTTGTGGAGTAGGGGTAGGTGAGACAGTAGAGGACGCACGGTTACATCCCGGAGATTGCATTCTGGCAGGTGACTTGAACAACCCCTCTCTCCTTCAAAAAAAGTTACTGCATATTCGAGAATTGAAAAGAGATCAAATGATTTCGCTGCATGAGTTACACCCACCAGATCCGAGATTTATAAGGGAACTTAATATTTTCGATAGAGAAGGGGTGATTGACGAATGGATAGACTCAATCTCCCCAATTAGTGAGTTTGGACTGGTAGTATCCGATTCGATTTTAGAAAAATGGTTGCATGAGACTAAGACAGTGATATTTGAAGGCGCTCAGGGGGTCTTGTTGGATGCTGACATGGGATTTCATCCTTTTACGACTTGGTCTCGTTGTACTATGGAAAATGCTTTCGATCTCATCTCTGAATTTGCACCCAATTCAAGTGTTCATAAAATCGGGGTAACGAGATGTTATGCAGTAAGGCATGGACCAGGTCCTTTGCCAACAGAGACAGATGCGTTTGAGCAAGTTGTTCGGGACCATAAAAGAATTCAATGAATGGCAAGGGGAAATACGATATGGATGGTTTGATAGTGTATTGTTAAACTATGCGTTAAAAGTTATAGGTGGAGTTGATGCCATTATGTTGACCCATGTGGATATATTACCTCGCCTGGAGGAATGGAAATACTGTTCGGAATACAAAGATGATTGCAAAGATAATAGAAATACCTATCTTTCTCTGGAAAGGTTACAGAATGCGAGTTTTCTCTTGCAGGAGCAACGCGAAAAATTGACTCAGGCTCTTTTTAGAGTTACACCGATACTGGAGAATTGTGGTAATGGGGAGAAAGTTGTAATTAAAAAAATGGAATTACTTTTAGGGCGATCAATTGAAATGGTTTCACGTGGACCGAGTGCAAATACGGTACAGATAAGAAATCCTGTACCCTTATAATTTGTGGCTATTCCTCAAAACTATGGATCTAGATGGCAATAAAAAGTAAATCCAGCTTATTCTCTACCGAAGTAATAGTAATTAAATAGGTGATAGTGTTTGTAACTAAAATATTTCCAAAATATTGATCATCATCTAATTTATATGTCGGTTCTTGATTGTTGTACTCACTACATAAGAGTTTGGGTAGTGGAATCATAAAAATTGCTACGCTCTAATCTTGAAAATATCAAACTTCACAGTCCTTGGAGTGTCTTTACAATTGACCCCTGCATGCTAATCGTAGATCGGGAACATGTTATGTACCCACTATTTTTAATTTCGGTAATACGGGATTTCATGCGAACGGGTTCAGTAAGCCAACCTCTCCCCAGACCTCACAAAATGCCCGCTATTTAGAGGAGCGATGCACCTCCATAGGGAGAAGGTTGTCGAAGGTAGAGAGGGGTCGGAAAACGCAGGGTATAGGACTTGAGGTCGGAATTTCATACGGGGATCAATAGACCTGGATCAGGCTGATCACGTACACGATCAGCGGCGCGATCAAAAGCGCGGGCAGGAAATTCCCGATCCGGATCTTTTTCAATTCCAAAATGCCACTTACGCCGATGCCCATCAGCAGTACGCCACCGGTGGCGGTCATTTCGTTCATCATGCTGGCGGTGACGATGGCATCCAATTGTCCGGCTAACAGAGTGATCGTCCCCTGGTAGACCAGGACAGGCAGGGCGGAAAATGCCACCCCGATGCCCATGGTGGAGGCGAAGGCGATGGAGGCGATGCCGTCCATCACAGATTTGATGATCAGGGTGAGGGAATCTCCCTGCAACCCGTCGCTGATGGAACCGAGCACCGCCATTGGACCAGTGCAAAATAGCACGGTTGTGGCTAGAAAGGCACGCACAAAGCGGCTGGAGCTGCCTTCCGAGCCGCGGGTGAACTTTTTCTCCAGCCATACCCCGAGCGATGTCAATCTATCCTCCAGCCGCCACCATTCCCCCAGGACGGCACCGATCACCAGCGCTGCAAGGACGATGAGCCCGTTTTCGGTCTTGAGGAACATCTGCACACCGATGGCCACGATGAACAAGCCCATGCCTGCCATGACGGTATCTTTAAGTTTTTCAGGAAGGCGCGAACCAAAAAATACACCAATAAGGCCGCCCACGATGATGGCAAAAAAGTTGATGATGGTTCCAAGCATTTAAGATGATCCCTTTCGAAGCCGCCGCGGACGCGGTTAATAACGGCGAATTATACCTGAGGGGTGGAATCGTGAGTCAACGATGATCAGGCAGAAAATCATCGAGACAGATTGCCACTTCGCGCCGGTCGCCACTGGCACCTGCTGCCTGTGCAGGTGTGCCGGCGCTCCTCGCAAAGGATTTAATCGGGTGATCTCCTAAATTGTGTCTTTGCGAGGAATCCGCAGGATTCCGAAGCAATCGCATGGCAATATCATAACAATGATGAAATACCACCATCTTGGTTAATCAGTGCGATTGCTTCGTCGGTTTACGCCCTCCTCGCAATGACGGGTGCTAAGGCTCGCTCACTTTGAGATTATCAAACTCCACCGTCACCGGTTCGGGCTCAAAGCTGACTGCGATAAGGGCTATATCCCCCGTCGAATATTCGGTGTCGGTCACCTCAGCCAGCAGCACCCCGTTGACGAATAGCCTCAGGGCATCCCCCACGCACTCCGCTCGCAGACGGTTCAACGCGGGCGGAGGCAGGATCGCATCCGATTGGATCCACTCCAGCAGGAATTCATAATCCCCGCCGGTGGATTTTTGAATGCTGTAATAGCCATCGCCGGAGATGAGCAGGGCATAACCGGTGCTGATTTCCTCTGTCTCGTTGCGGCGGCAGAAGAACCCGTACCCGGTATTGTTGGATTCGGGTCCGGAAACCTGCGCGGCATCGACCTCCAACACCGAATCGCTGAACTTCAAATAAGGCTCTCCCCACATGAACCAGGCATCACCCAGCGAGGTCACCCGGTATTTACCATCGGCATACTCCACCGAACCGCGCTCCCACGAACCGGTCTCCCAGCCCGAGGCGGGATTACTGAAATCATCGCTGTGGGGTAGCGGCCAGGGGGGTTCGAACGCGGTGGTGGGCAGGGGGGCGGGGGTAGGCACGGAAATGGGCAGGAAGAATGCGGTGGCGGCTGGGTCGTAGGTGGGGATGAGGATGGAGTGGTACTCATCGGCCGGAATGGCCGGGGAACAGGCGGCGGCCACCAGGACGAGCAGGCAAAGAGCAGCGTTTGTTTTCAAGGCTTTTCCTCCTGATAATTTTAGCAGACGGATGACAAAGCCTCTCGCATCAGGTACACTGGGTATATGGATAAATACGTGAAAGTGGATTTCCTTAAATTCGGGTATGGTGGTGAGACGTTGGGCAGGTTGCCTGATGGCAGGACGATCTTCGTCCCCTTTGCGCTGCCCGGCGAGACTGCACGCGTGGAGGTGCTGGAAGAGAAGCAGGGATTTGCGAGGGGGCGGCTGGCGGAACTGCTCTCGCCTGCCGCAGAGCGTATTCAGCCGCGCTGCCCGCATTTCGCCATCTGCGGCGGCTGCCACTACCAGATGATGCCCTACCAGATGCAGCTGGAGGCAAAACGCGCTGTTTTGCGGGAACAGCTCGCCCGCCTGGGCGGAATCACGGACCCGCCGGTCTCGGAGTGCATCCCCTCGCCGCTGGAGTGGAATTACCGCAACGCGGTACAGTTCCACCTGGATCGTGAAGGGAAGCCGGGTTACCAGGCAGCCAGCTCGCACCGGGTGGTGCCCATCCGCGAGTGCCACCTGCCCGAGCCGGTCATCAATGAGATCTGGCCGCTGCTCGAGTTCGATCCCCAACCGGGGCTGGAGCGCATCCAGCTGCGCGCGGGCAGAGGCGGCGATGTTCTGCTGATGCTCGAGACTGGTGCAGGCGAGACACCGGAGGTTGAGATTTCGCTGCCCATCTCGGTGGTCAGCCAGGGCGAAGGCGAGGCGGTGACCCTGGCGGGCGAGGATCACCTGATCCTGGAGGTCAAAGATCAGAAGTTTCTCGTCTCGGCGGATTCCTTCTTCCAGGTGAATATCCCCCAGGCAGAGCGGATGGTGGATTGGCTGCTGGAGGCGCTCGCGCTGCAGGGCACGGAGTCGGTGATGGACCTATACTGCGGGGTTGGGCTCTTCAGCCGCTTTTTGGCACCGCTGGCAGGTAGGGTGGTGGGCGTGGAGTTAAACGTCTCGGCCTGCGAGGATTACGCCGAGAACCTGGACGAATTTGATAACGTGGAACTCTATATCGGCGCGGCAGGCAGCATTCTACCTTCCCTCGAAGCCAAAGCGGATATCATTGTGGCCGATCCCCCCAGGGCGGGAATCGAAAAAAAAGCCATGGAAGCCATTTTAAAGATTAAACCCGCTACTCTGGCCTATTTCTCCTGTGACCCAGCCACCCTGGCGCGGGATGCGAAGATGCTGCTTGCAGAGGGATACCTGCTGAAATCCGTGCAGCCCATCGACATGTTCCCGCAGACCTACCATATCGAAAGCTTCAGTCTTTTCCGGAAAGAATAAAATCTTTCTATTTATGCTTCGAAATTCTCCGAAAAAATGTTTCATCCATGGATGGGTAATACTATTTATGGTGAGAGATGGTTCTGAAGATGGGTAACATCGAAACCCCGGCGACCCTGCCAGGCACAAACATTACGTTCAAACCCGTGGAAAAGACCAATTGGGCGGATTTTGAGGCATTTTTCGAGTCCAGGCTCAGTTATTGCTGGTGCATGGCCTGGCGAATGACCAGGGAGGAACTGAAACATAATAACTCCAGCTGTAGGAAAGAATTCATTAAAGAAAGGATCTTTTTGGGTGTTCCGGTTGGGATACTGGGTTATGTTATTGACCAACCTGTGTGCTGGTGCTCGGTAGCTCCCCGCGAAACTTATCAAAGGTTGGGTGGGGATGAGAGCCTGGAAAAGGTCTGGTCAATCGCTTGTTTCTACATCCAAAAAGAATATCGAGACCAGGGGGTGGTCAGATTACTGATTGAAAACGCGAAGATGTACGCAAAAGAAAATGGCGCGAAGTATCTTGAAACCTATCCGGTGGACCCGGATTCACCGAGCTATCGATTCATGGGTTTTGTTGCCACTTTCCAAAAAAAGGACTTCACTTTTATAAAAAGGGCAGGAACGAGAAGGCATGTGATGTTGCTCAAGTTATAAGAAAAGAGAGTAATGATTAGGCAAAGGCGCCTGTTTTCATGGTGGATGTTTTCCCTGAAAAAATGACTCCCCTTGGCTTGATAATTGCAACCTTTTTCCCAGATAATTCGTCTATTTTTGCAGGAGGCATCCATGAACAAACGAACCGCATTCGCCCTCATCCCCATCCTATTGCTTGGGATTATCCTGGCAGGCTGCAACTTCCCCATGTTAGGCGGAGGGAGCGGCGCCGCTCCCACCCCCGACCAGACCCTTACAGCGCTCTTCCTGCCGCTCGTTTCCACCGCCACGCCGCCTCCGGTGCCCACGCTGGCGCCGCCAACAGAGGCAGCATCCCCCACGCCCACCGAAGTGCCCACGAGCACCCCCGAGCCTCCCACCCCCACGCCGACGATCACCGCCACCCTGCCCAGCCGGCCGGGTCCGCAAGCCAATGCCTGGCTGCTTGGCAAACCGCCGGTGATGGACGGCAACTGGGGGGATTGGGTGGGCGGCGCCACCCAGTACGGAGTGGATTACGTCACCTTTGGCAAGAGCAACTGGACCGGCACGAGTGATCTCAGCGCTTCCTATGCCCTCGGATGGGACTTCAACAACTTCTACATCGGGGTGAAGGTTCACGATGATAAATACGTGCAGAATGCCAGCGGTTCCGAGATGTGGCAGGGCGACGGTGTGGAGCTACAGCTGGATACCAACCTTTTTGGCGATTTCTACGATTCCACGATGAATATAGACGATTTCCAGATGGGCTTCTCGCCCGGGCTGGGCTCCATCGGCGGACCCACCGAGGCGACGCTCTACATGCCGCGCAGTATCGGCGGCACAAAGACGAACGTACAGATCGCTTCCGTTGCAGAGGATGGACTCTACCGCGTGGAGATCGCCATCCCCTGGAGCATCTTCAACCTGACCCATCCCTACCTGGGCATGTACAGCGGCTTTACCCTATGCGTGAATGATAACGATGACCCGAATGTTAACGCCCAGCAGACCCAGATGTGCTCCAGCGTATATCGCAAGTTATTAAACCCGACCACCTGGGGACAGGTGTGGTTCGTTAGGTAGAATTATTAAGGGTGAAAAGATGCCGGGGCGTCCAAGGACGCCCCGGATTTTTTATTTTTAATGGGTAATGGACCTTACAGGTGCCTTACAAAGTAGAAAAATGTCAAAAATCACTTTGATATTATTCATTATTTCGCTAAAATAATCCTGGCGTTGACTCATCGACGGGGGAATTCCCCACCCAACCAGCGCCGTAAAAATCTTTGACATTTCTTTTGGAGGAACGATGACTAAGAAGAGTCTTCTGCTGTCGCTGCCTGTGTGCGTACTGATCGCACTCCTGGCGGCTTTTTTATTTGTATCACCTGCCTTTGCGCAGGACGAGGTGCCACCGGTGGTGACCCCCACTGAAGCACCGGTGGAAGTACTGCCGACAGAGGCCACGGAAGCCGGGCCGGCGGAGGTTGCCCCCACGGCGGCAATCCCAACTGAGGTGGTACCGGCGGAAGAACTTCCGGTTGAAACTTCCTTGGTGGTGGATTCCCCTGTTGAAGAGCCTAGCCTTGCAGAAGCTCTGGATGACGCCGGCGTGGTGCTGGCGGATTTGAACGGGGAAGTGGTACCCCTTGTTACGCAATCTTCAAGCGAGATGGTAGTTTCAGGCGATCCATATTTCACGTCGGGAAAGGTCAAGTACAGCTTTTATAAGACTGGAACTTATGATTGCGGTACAGCATTAGATGATACCTGCTTTTTATCTGATACCCCCATTTCGAGAGCGCTCGAAATTATGGAGGCAAGGAACCTGACTCCGGATGACAGAAAGCTTTATATTGAACCAGATACATATAATGAATATGTAATCGTGGATGGCTCTCTAAACGGGGTAAAAGGGTTGCTCGCATTGGTGGGGGAAGGAGCTGATCCGGGGGATGTGATCATTAATGGCGGGTTGATCATCAAGAATTTTTTGACCGGGTTTACAGTCAAGAATCTATCCGTATTGAATACAACAGATAGTGAATTCGCAGCTATCAAAGCAGAGGACAATAAGGGTACGATCAAATTGGAAGATGTAAATGCTCAGGCGACCGGCCTGGATAGCTCGGGGATTATTCTCAATAATGTTGCTCCTATGGAACTTAACCGAGTGAATGCCAGCGGAAACGGGTATATGGGAGCCCGCATATTAGCCTGGTCTGGTGGTGGTTCAATTAAGATCACCAATAGCACTTTTGATAACAATCTCAATAATGTTGATAATGGGCTCAGCGATTATGACTGCACTAACTGGGATGGTTTTAGTTGCCTAAGCCAAATGGCGATGTATAAAGGATTATCAATTCAAGCAAATAACCCAGTTTCCCTTTTCGGAGTTTCCGCTTCGAGGAATAAAGGAGATGGTGCATGGATAATCAACTTTTTGGGTGCTACAACCATTAAGAATAGCGTTTTTGACGAAAATGATGAAAGCGATTTGGTGGATGGTTGGGGCAATGGCCTTTTTATTGTCAGTAATAGCGCTATTCTCGAAAACATCCAAGTTAATAATAACAACCAAAACGGGATTTATAGCGAGAACAATCTATCCTTCAACGGTGTTCACATTCATGCAGGCGGAAATATCTGGTCGGGGATCGCTGTTAACACCTGCCAGCAATGGGATGGTGATTCACTCTGCGATAACCTAGGAGCAGGTACCGTAACCATTAATACCAGCTCCTCATCCGGGAACCAGGGGAGTGGATATGAAATCTACTCCAAAGGTGCAGTTTCGATCACCAATGTCTATGCCGGCTGGAATGCGAACGATGGTATTCAGGTCATAACAACGGATTCTCCGGTGTTTGCACCGATCACCCTCAAAACATTGGATCTCCCTGGAAACAACAACGGAGTGTATATCGACGGTCGCGGAGTGATCACGTTGAGCGATTTTAAAGCCTACGATAATTCCAACGACGGTGTTTACATATCCAATTACAGCACAAGCGCGACAACACTCACAAATGTTACTGGGCTGTTCAATGAAACCCGTAAAAATGGTGGAAACGGGTACTATATCTGGTCGATGGGTCCGGTCACAGTAACAAATCTTGACACGCAGGATAATGGACATCTCGGCGGCCTAATCGATAACAAAGCCGCGCTAACCGCAGCGGCGGTGAATGTAAATGTTTTAGCTCCTGCGGGTTATTTCAACGGTTATTGGAATAATGGATTTGGTGGATTGCTGGTTCTCTCCCGCGGAGCAGTGACCATCACCAGGATCATGGCCAATAACAATGGTGTTTTTGGACTGGATATTGATAATGTTCCACCAGGATTAGTTGCTGGTGTTCCAGTGATTGTTTCAGATGGTAATTTTGAAAACAATGGGTTCGGTGGGGAAGGGCTGAATATACTCAGCAAGGGCCAAATAACCCTGATGAATATCCGTTCCAACGGAAATGGTGGATACGGTGTATATCTCGACAATAAATCCACAGGTGGTACTGCAGGTGTAACGATCAATGCTGGAACCGGCAAAGGTAATGAGTTTCAGGGCAATCGATTGAGCGGATTGGAAATCCATACCAATGGCGCTGCATTACTTACCAACCTTTACTCTGCCAATAATGGCCACAGTACCTACGAAGCCCTTCAGGACTTCTCGATCTCGACTCGCTTGCTTTTCGAACCGGACAACAATTTCCAGTTCTCCGGTTTGGTCGTTTACCAGGATAAAGAAAATTTTGTGCAATTGGGGCGGGCATTCTGCGACGTTCCAGGGCTCTGTGTGGGAAACGGAATTTACTTCGATTCGACACTAGACGGAACTTTTGGTGGAGAGAACTACGCCACCTCCATCGCCAGCCCTTCAGAGGTTTATCTACGCCTGGATCGGGTTGGGAATACCATCTATGGTTATTACAGCCCGGATGGCACCAGCTGGACGTTGATGGGTAGCCATGTGATCCCCAGCGATTTTCAGATCAACGGCGTGGGGCTCACTGCCTCCCAGGATATTTACAATCCCGAACCGCAAATCGCTTCCGATTTTGATTACTTTGAGCTGGATACCCCGAGCTTCACCGATGAATTAGACGGGAACCTGGGCGATGGCTGGGTTTGGGTAAATGAAGATAATAATTACTGGAATTTGGATGAGACTCCCGGCTTTTTGAGGATTTACAATTCCAACTCCCCGACGGGATATCAGAATTTGCTCCTGCAAACGGTGGGTCCCGGGTTTGGTGTATACGTTGATGCGAAAGGAATTGTGACCATCAAGCAGGTTGGCGGTTGGGGCGTACAAAATGACTGGGCAGAAGGGAATGTGTTCTCCAACAACGCCGAAGATGGCTTATGGGTGCAGACCTACGGAGCAACAACAGTTGCCTTCTTCCGCGCGAGGAATAATGGCGATGATGGAATCTACATCGATTCCAGTGGTGGAAACGGTGCGGTTTCGATGTCTGGAACAGCCAATTACTGGGAGAACCTAGCCTTCAATCATGATGAAGGTGTAGAGATTTATGCAAAAGGCAACATCGCTCTCACGAAAGTTCAGGTCAATGGCAACTGGGATAACGGGGGGTTCCTCAGGAATTTCGATGGCACCGGCAATGTGACCCTGACCGATGCGAGTTTTGACCGTAATGGCGAGAATGGGCTGGATATTTACACGAAGGGAACTGTTACCTGGAAAAATGGTACGGTCAATGATAACTTCCAGTATGGCGCTTATATTGATGACCGGGGAGTCGGGAAGGCAGTTACCCTCACCAATGTGTTCGCTTCCAGCAACGGCGAAACCGGTATCTTCGTCGATAGCTTGGGCGCTGTCACAATGACCGAGGTGGAGTCCAACAACAACTCCGCCAATTATTACAAAGCAGCTTATGGGGATTTGTGGAAGGATAATCTTAACGATGACCAGGTCTGGCTTTTTGATGGGCAGACAGGTGATGACGTCACGGTTGAAATTACCTCTGGACGCTTCAATCCCTGGGTTTCGATCACAGATCCATCCGGAATGCAGGTTGGTTATTGTTCGGATGACAACCATGATGGAAAAGTGACCTGTTCGATCATCAATCTAGGGGGTGAAGGTGAATACCAGATCCATGTTGGCTCGAACAATGGCTGGAATGGCGGTTCCTATGAAATGAAGCTCTATGAAGGAACTGAACCTTTTCTTTGGACTCCGCAGGAAAGTGCGGCGAATGGGATATCGGTGAATAATGCGAACGGGACCGGCACAGTGAGCATCATGAATGCAGGTAACCGCTGGTTGGGAAATAATTCGGGTACGGGTGTGGTTGTCGTTTCCAACGGGCTGGTCACGCTGAAAGGGATGGACTTGAATGATTCCCGACAGGGAGGCGCCTCGATCGACAATGAAGACATAAATAAAGCCGGCGCGCCTGGTGTGACCCTTATAAATGTCAATTTCTTCAACAATGACCAAACCGCAGCCCAGATTCAAACTGAAGGCCCGGTTGTGATCACCAATGGTGACCAGGGCGGCAACGGTAGCTATGGGTATGATATTGTCAACACCTATGGGACTTCCATATCCTCAATCACAATGACCAACGTGAATGTAAATAACTTTGGTGCCGCTTTTCACGGGATCAGACTATCCTCGGATGGCGCGGTCACCCTGTTCAATGTCCACAGCAATGGCAGCAGCCAGGATGGCATCCATCTTATCGCCGCCGGTGCTGTAACACTCACCGATGTGGGTGGGTGGGATAACACCGGGATCGGTGCGTATATTTCCACCCCGGGCGTGGTTACCTTCAATGGACCCGCTGCTGGTTTCAACTGGTTCGGCAACAATAATGGTGGTGGGCTCAATATCCTGGCGGGCGGGAAAATTACCCTGGCAAAGATCAATGCCATGAACAACGGCCGGGATCAGCAAGGAAACGAGGTCAGCAACGCTATTGGCATCCATCTGGAGAGCACTAACACTGCTGGCACTACCCCGATCACAATCACGGGTTTCACTACCAATAACAACACAAGCACCGGTTTATATATCCTTACGAAAAGCGCGGTGACAGTGAATGGGCTGCAGGCAAATGACAACGGCGCTTACGGGATCGATGTATGGCAGCGAAATGATACAGCCGTTCTGATCCCAGTTATCCTTAATAAGATCACTGCGAACAACAACCAATCCTATGGTGTCAATGTTGATGCGAAAGGCTCGATCACGACAAACGCGCTCATCACGAACAACAACAGATATTACGGAATCCGCCTGACCAATGCGAATGCTGGGTCAACCGGGTTTATCACCATTCTGAACACCCTGGGGCAAAACCTTTCGGTCCATAATGGTTACAACCAGGTTTACGATCCGATCCTGGATCAGTGGAACGCTGTATCAAATGGTGCCAGCGGTGTTCTAATAAATTCCTTTGGTGCAGTCACCGTCACCGGGTTGGAAGCGATCTACAACGGCGGGGAAGGGCTGGTGGTGCACAACGAAGGTTCAACCCTCCTGGTGGCACCGGTGATCACTGTAAATTCCATAGTAAGCCGCGGAAATGGTTCCACAGTGCGTGGATACCACGGCATTCTTCTTGTCTCCAAGGGAGTAATCACGGTGAATAATTCATGGTCGGCAGCAAATTCGGGAGATGGATTCGCCCTCGACACCAACGCAAATGTGTTCGTCAATAACTCTACAGCGATCATGAACGCCTTGGCTGGCATCCTTGTGGATACCAATCCGACAGCCACACTTAAATTAACGAATTCCACCTGGTTCGGGAACCTGCGGGATCCGCTGCCTGGATATAAGAACTTGATGTATAACTGCCTGATTAGTATTCTCTAGTAAAAAGTTATTTAGATTAGGTATGTCAATGTATCCGGGGCGCTCCTCAGCGTCCCGGTTTTTTTTGAACCTCCAACGAGAATGCATTTTGAAAAATGTCAGGAACCACTTGGAGTTTTGAGGTGATTTTGCTACAATCATTCTGAAAAGTTTTTTCCATCGGGATTGATTCTTACCTGAATCCAACCAAATATGGAGGAATGCATGAACAGACAGAGAACTCTGAACGTGCTGCCGCTATGCATAATGATTGCATTGCTGGCAGCTTTTTTGTTTGTCTTGCCTGTATTCGCGCAGGATGAGGTTCCACCGGAGGTGATTCCCACCGAAGCACCGGTGGAAGTGTTACCTACCGAAGTTGCGGAAGCTGTGCCGGCAGAGGTGGTTCCCACCGAAACCCCAGCGGACGTGCTGCAAACCGAGGTGACACCAGTAGAACAATCTCCGACAGAAGCTGCCCCGGTTGAAGAAGCAACCGCAGATGAGCCCAATCTGGCAGAAGCGCTGGATGAGGTTGGTGTGGTGCTGGCGGATGCCAGTGGGGAGATCGTTAGCCTTGCAACGCAAGCTTCGGGTATGTTAATGACCGCGGGTGACCCATATTTTACTGTAGGTTCAACCACGTACCAATTTTTCAAAGAGGGATACACCGGTTGTGGTTCAGCCTTGAATATCACTTGTTTTGTTTCCTATGATGACCCATTGACACCTGAGAATGAAAACACTCCAATCTCAGACGCTCTGACTTTCATGGAAATAAACAATCTCACCCCGACAGATCGGAAACTTTATATTGAATCTGATACTTATAATGAAAATATCTGGGTAAATGGTAATGCACCCGGAGTAAAAGGATTGTTGGGTTTGGTTGGCTTGGGTGATAGCCCTGAAGATGTGCAGATAAATGGGTTTCTGTATATTTTTAATTTCCCGACCGGCTTTTCGGTCAACAATCTCTCAGTGACGAATTCCACTAATACAGATGATGCTGCGATCTGGACTTGGAATAACCAGGGGACGATCAAACTAACCGATGTGAAAGCCCAGGCAACGGCAGAGGATAGCACCGGAATCATCATTTCCCATTCTGGAACTGTGGAGCTCGACCGGGTCAATGCTAACAATAATGCTTATGAGGGTGCCTATATTTATAATTTTGGTACCGGTCCGATCAAGATCAACAATAGTACTTTCGATGACAACTTGGTGAATGTCGCCAATGGTAATGCAATTTTCGATTGTACTGATTGGGATAGTAGTGGGTATTGTATCGATTGGGATCCCATTTACACCGGCTTGAATATTGGCTGGAGTGCCGGCCCATTGACCATTTCCGGGGTTTCCGTATCGGGGAACGGCGGTGACGGATTGGGGATTCGCGCATATAACAGTGCTGTTACGATTAAAAACAGCGTGTTTGACAACAATGTTCCGGAGGTTGGTTCCCCCGCTGATGGAAACTGGGGTGACGGACTCTTTATAGACAGCAACACCGCCACTCTTGAAAACATCCAGGCGAATAACAACGACCTGCGCGGGATCGTGAGCTACGCCAACACCTCCTTCACCGGTAAGCACCTTCACACAGAAACAAACGGATGGCATGGGGTACAGGTGTCTGCCTGTCAGTATAACGGAACAAAATGCACCATAAGCGGTGCTGGAAACGTGGTCATTACAGAATCCTCATCCTCAGGGAACGGTGGTGATGGAATAAATATATTAGCAAAGGGGGTTGTTACACTTACAGGAATATATTCAGGTTACAACGGTGAGGATGGGATCTTCGTGGATAATACATATTCCCCCACTGTGCCTGCTGTAAACCTGACCGACATTGAAACAGGTTTTAATCTTTACATGGGGGCTCACCTCATGGTCAAAGGGCCTGTCACCGCCAGAGATCTTTTTATCTATAACAATAGTGGCGATGGACTTAATATTGTCAGCACCGGCACTGGCGCGATAACCATCACTAATGCGTCCAATATCTTCAACCTGACCCGCGATAACGGCTATTTCGGTTATTACATCGACACCATGGGACCCGTGACGGTCACCAATTTCGATACGCATGACAATGGCTCTCTCGGTGGGGTTATCTCGAATTTCGACGCCAACAGCGCCGCAGCGGTAACGGTAAACATGATCGGAACCACCGATTTTATCAATGGGTATTGTGACAATGGCAGCGGTGGCTTGCTAATTCAATCCCGCGGGGTTGTAACGGTGAGCCGGGTGGGGATCACGGATAACAATGGGGTGGGGCTGGAAGTAAACAACCGGCCTATCATTTTGACCGCCCCTGGTGTGGCGGTTACCGTATCCGATAGTTATTTTTACCGAAATTCGGATGACGGGCTCAGGATCCTGAGCAAAGGTTTGGTAACCCTGGTAAATATCAATGCGAATGACAACCATGGTTTTGGCGCGACGATTGACAACTAGATTCCCGGAGCAACCGCTGGCGTCACCCTCAATGCTCCATCCGGGAAGGGAAACGAATTCCAATGGAACGCGAACAGCGGTCTGCGCATCCGCACCAACGGACCGGTGACGATCACCAACGTGTTCGCCAACGATAACGGTAGCGATGATTTTCACGCGGGTTACGGGGTGGATATCCAGAATGACTTCAGCGCAGGCGCTGTAACCATCAAGCAGGTGGGGCAGTGGGATGTGTGGGAAGCACGGGCAGAAGGTAATGTATTTCTCGAATAATTACCAAGGTGGGCTGCGCATCCAGACTCAAAGGTGCCGAACGTGGCATTCTTCCAGGCATGGCAACAACAGTTTGGATGGCATATATATCCATGCACAAGCGGGAACCGGGGCAGTCACTCTGACTGGGACAGCCAATTACCGGGAAAACCTGGTGGATAATGGCAGCCAGGGACTTGTCATCAATGCCAAAGGCAACATCACAGTTTCCAAAATTGATGCAAGCGGAAACGAAAGCAATGGTGCGACACTTGTAAATCATGATGGAACAGGAAATGTAACCCTGACTGACGCTTATTTCGACGGGAATGGCGAAAATGGGTTACACCTCAGCACCAAAGGCACCAGTGAGCTGGAAAAATGGATCAGCGAGTGATAATTTCTCCTCTGGCGCGTCAATTTTCAACCAGGGTGTTGGAAAAGCTGTGACGATCACCAATGTTCATTATTCCGGTAACGGGTTAACCGGAATTTACGTGATAAGCAAAGGTGCTGTGACAATGAGCGATGTCGAATCCAGTAACAATTCCGCAAATGGGCTCGAAGCGGAATACGGGGATTTGTGGAAGGATAACCTCAGCATCGACCAGGTCTGGTATTTTGACGGGTTGGCGGGAGAGGATATCACTGTGGAGGTGACTTCCAGTCATTTCCTACCTGTGGTTTCCATATCAAATCCATCCGGTTCGCAAATCGGAACATGTTCGGATGACGACGAGGATGGATCGTTAACCTGTTCCATCACTGACCTGGGTGAGGATGGTGTTTACCAGATAATGATCAGCTCCTTGGATGATGTAAACTCGGGTTCTTACGAAATGAATCTTTATGAAGGTGCAACACCTTCCACCTGGACCAATAAGGCAAGCCTGGCAAATGGAATCCATGTGGATAACCACGAAGGTACTGGAGCGGTTAGCATCAGTAATAAGACGAATCGCGTTGTGGAAAACAACTCGGCAACCGGCGTATTGCTCATTTCACATGGTGCGGTCACACTGACCAATGTGATCAGTGACGAAAACGGGAATGCAGGGATAGATATAGAAACAAGCGGTGCCGTCAAGTTCACACAGGTGAGCGCTTATTCCAATATTGGTTCCGGCGCATCAGTGGAAACCCCCGGCACATTCACGATCCTGGCATCAACTACAGATTCAAGCTGGTTTACTAGAAATTCAAGTACAGGTCTCTACGTGGAAGTCGGAGGAGCCATCTCTTTATCGAAAGTAGTCGCCGGGGGAAACGAAGGATACGGAATTGACCTGTGGAACACCAATGCTTCCGGAACCGCACCCATCACCCTCTCCAATGTCAACTCCAGCGGAAATTCAGGAATTGGCCTAAATATCCTGACAAAGGGTGCAGTGACGGGTAACACCATCACAGTTAACGATAATGACGAATATGGCATGTACCTCGATCAGACGGAAGCCCTGGATAGCAGTAAAGCGATCATTCTGAACCTGGTTTCCGCGAGCAACAACTATTACGATGGTGTGTACGTGAACGTCATGGGTTCGATTACCACCAATACCATCTGGGCGATGTGGAATGGTCTTTCGGGAAGTGGTACGGGTGTTGGGCTGGTCAACAGAAATCCAAATTCAACAGGTTCTGTCACCATGTTGAACTCGCTCGGGTATAAAACCAACTTTATGATAGGGAATGGCAGCAGCGGGGTTTATATCAGCTCGTTCGGCGCTGTAAACATCAGCCAATTGGAATCTATCTCGAATTCAGGAGATGGCTTGGACCTTGTAAACACAAACACCACACTGAAACCGGCGGTGACACTCAATAATGTCATTACTCGCAATAACCTTGTCGGAATAGATGTGGAGTCATCCGGCGTGGTCACCATTAAAACTTCCTGGTCCACAAATAACTCGGAAGATGGGATCAGGCTGCTCACCAGCAATAACGCCAATATCCTTAACACCGCCTCCACTATGAACGGCTTTTCCGGGATCTGGGCGAATAATAATGGGATCGGGACCTTGACGCTCAAGCTGACCGGATCCGCCTGGTTTGGAAATAGTCGGGCTGGCAGCTATGCCAATCTTAATAAGACGGGGAACTGGACCATAGTTTATTAGGAGAAGCTGGCAATATTCTGATTAGCCACGATCAAGTACTACCGGGGCACCCTCAGGTGCCCCGGTTTTTTCTCGGCAGAAGCTTATAAAGGGGTTGGATCAATACAACACCGACATCAGTTCGCTACGGTACCCCCGCGCCTGCGGGTCATTCGCCCCGAGTATCTCGAGCAGGGCGAGGATCACTGCCCGGGCAATGCCATCCCGGTAGCGTTTATCCTGGCGGAGGATATCCAGCAGGCCGTCGAGCGCCAGGTCGAACTTGCCCTGCGAGGCCATGCGGATGGCGTTGGCGAAGGCAGCATCCAGGTCGGTTTCCTGCGGGAAGGCACTTTTCCTGGAGTGCGATCAGCGCATCCGCGTAGGGAATGAGGGTCTCGGCGCGGGTAAATTCCTTGCTGGCGGGGAAGTTATAGAGGTGCAGCCGTCCCTCAGCCCCCTTCCCCTGGGCGAGCTGGGCGATGGAAAGACCCAGCAGGCAGGCCGGGATATCGTTCTCTTTGGCCAGGATCTGGCGGAATTCGGTCTCGGCCTCCGCCCAGTTATGCGCAGCGAGCTGCCCATTGGCTTTTTCGATCGCCAGGCTCAGCGGGCTGGGCGGGACGATGGCTTCCAGGAAGGCGCGCAGGCGTGGCTCGGATTGCACGCCGATGAGCTGGTCGCGCGGGGCGGCATCGCTGAAGGCAATGACGGTGGGGATGGAGCGTACATTGAAGCGTGCTGCCAGGTTGGGGTTGGCATCCACATCCACCTTGGCCAGGCGGAAGCTGCCGCCAAGTTCGCCTACAAGTTTTTCCAGCAGGGGGGTGAGCACCTTGCAGGGCTGGCACCACTCCGCCCAGAAATCCACGACCACAGGCGTGTTCTTCGAATACGCGAGTACCTCGTATTCAAAATCGGCTTCCGTAACGTTAATGATCTCCCGGCCGGGCATTTTTTCCTCTATGTAATGAATTTTACCAGAATGGATAATCAGTCGTCGCCGTTTTGTTCGGGCGCAGAGGGCTGATCCACCCGCAGAACTTCCCCATGCAGGTTGATCACCACGCGGAAACCAAGCATACCAAGGTACGAAAGCGCATCCTCGGGGATGCCGGTTTCGAAGAGTTTATCGAACTGCCCGGCCATGTTCTTGACCTGGTTGAGCATGATCGCGCGGGTGAAGAGGTCCTCCTGGCCGAGCATTTTGGCGGTTTGCGCGGTGATGGCTTCTTCATTGCCCTCCACCTGCTCCTTGAGGAAATCCAGCACCTGCCGGTCCACTTCCTCGGAGGGGATATGGCGTTTGAACCCCGCGTCATCCACCACGTAGAAGGACTCGTCCCCTATAGTAGTAACGGTGACGGGCAGGTCGTTTTCATCAACCACCAGCCCCTTGAAGAGCGCTTTTTTGGACATATAAACAACCGGTTAGAGAATATCCACGCGGGTACCTGGATCGGTCCACACGAGGTCCTGCCCAAAGGATACCACAGGCTGGGTCCAGCGGTAGACCCACATGGCGGAAGTGATCGGTAAGTTTATACAACCGTGGCTGCGCGGGTGGCCGAAATCGTTGTGCCAGTAGGTGCCGTGGAAGGAGATGCCCTTGTCGTTGATGTAGGAGACCCAGGGCACGCCGGGCAGGTCATAGCCCACCGGGTTCTCCGGGGAGCCCGAGGTCATGTGGCGGGAGGGGCGCTTGTGATGGATATAATGCCGACCAAGAGGCGTGTAGAAGACGCCGTGCTTCCACTCTGCACCGGTGGCCACCCGGCTGACGAATACGGGCTGGTCCTTTTCGTAGGCGATGACCACCTGGTCTCCAAGCAGCACCTCGATGCGTTTCTGGTCGCGGGGGATGGAGGGGGAAATGGGGGCGATCTCCTCTGGAGTATAGAGGTGCAGGTGGCGGGCATTCACGAAGTAATATTTTTCTTTGTAATAATCGTCCTTCAGCATATACCAGGCCTGGCGGGCATCGTCCATCAGAGCCTTGACCACCCAGTAGGTGGTGCCGTAATACAGGCGGTAGATGACTGTTCCGGGTTTGGCGGGATCTTCCACCGCGTCGGTAAATGGAACGGTCACATTCGCCAGGCGGCCTTCGGGCAGGATGGTGAAATCGGGGTCATTCAGCGTGACCCCCACCGGCTGCACCTTGCCGGAGGGAACGTAGCCCTCATTATTCACCCGGTACCAGACCCGGTTGTAGGAATCCTCGTCGTCACCCACCGTCAGCGCGCTGATGGGCAGGATGATATCCTTGTAGTAGGTCTTGATCTTTTTGGAGAAAACCGAAGGCCGGTCGTAGAGCCCGGTGTTGTTATCGGTCACCCGCCCCTGGGTGGGAACATTCTCGCGGTCAGCGGTGAAACCCGGGTATCGCAGGGCATTCAGACCGGGCAGGAAAGCAATTGAAAGAGCGCTGCTCCCGGAAAGCTTGAGAAAATCCCGGCGCGAAGCGGTTGCGTTAAGGAAACGGCTCAAGTCGCCCTGCTCAGTCATGGACGTTCACCGTGGTGCCGATATCCGCCCAGTCGTAAAGCCACTTGGCATCCGGCGTGTACATATTCAAGCAGCCGTGGCTCATGGGGGTTCCGAAGTTGCTGTGCCAGTAAGTTCCGTGGAAGGAATACCCTTTATAGAAATACATCACCCACGGAACCCCGGGCAGGTAGTAGTCCTCACCCGCCATCAGCGTGGAGGGATACTTGGCGTAGATCTGGTAGGTGCCGGTGACGGTGGGGTGCTGCCACAGACCGGAGGAGACCAGGAAGGAATTGACCACGGCATCACCTTCGTAGGCATAGACCATCTGGGTGGAAAGGTCCACATCGATCCAGCGGCTGGGATCCAGGGGAAAAGGCGATTCGTAGGTATCATCCCGCCCGCAATAAGGTGAGGGGCAGGCGTTATAGGTGGCGGTGGGAACCGGGGTTTCGGTGGGGATGGGTGTTGGCGTCTCGGTGGGGGTGAGGGTGGGGGTGGGTGAAGGCGAGGGCGTGAGGGTGGCCGTGGCGGTGGGGGTGAGAGTGGGTTTTTCCAGAAGGTCTGCCGGGCGAGAAGCGGAGGAAGGGTTGGCGCGGGCGGTGAGCTGGGGGAGTGCCAGGAAATAGATGGCAACAACGCAGATCAGGGTGACCAGCAGCGCGGGGATGAGGATGAGCGCTCCGGATACGCCCTTCTCCGGTGTTGGTTTTGGCTTTGGATTTCACCACTTTCACCGGTTGGGTATCTCCCACGGCAGCAGGCGGTTTAAGGGTGGAGGTTTTCAACGGTTGGGTGTCGCCCACTTTGCGGGCGCTGATCGGCTTGAGCTGGGGGGCAAGCGGCGAGGTTCCTGGTAGGTTCTGTCGCGCTGCAGCCCACTCCAACCCTTGACGGGCTTGTTCGCTCTGCGGGTTGATCTGCAGGGCACGCTGAAGGTATTGGATGCTGGCTTGCGGGCTGGCCACGGCAGCCAGGATCAGCCAGGGCTCCTCCGTGGTTGGATCCAGGCGGGCAGCCTGCACTGCCCAATCCCGCGCGCCGGTACGGTCGCCCTGCTGGAATGCTGTTTGCGCCCTTTCGAGCGCTTCCCGAGCCCTGGGGTCCACGGAAGGGGTCATTGCGTCGGGTTTTCCACCTTTTCGTCATTCAGGTAGCAAATGATGCCATCCACGATCCCCTGGGCCACCCGATCGGTCTGCTCGGTGAGGAACTGGCGGTCGAGATTGAGGAAACCGGTCTCAATGATGGCTGCCGGGGTGTTGCTGTTGATCTCATTAAAGCTGTGGTATTCGGTCATATCCTTGGTGATGGTGTTGTAGTGGAAAATCATATCGGTATTACGCTGGTAGCGATCGATCAGGCAATTGGTGAGCTGACCGGCTGCTTCCGGGTAGGCGTTACGAACCGCGGAGGCAACCTTGAATCCGGTAGCCTGGTCGCCCTGGTACTCGCAGGAGTCATTGTGTATGGAGACCAGCACCTGTCCGCGGTAGCCGGAGAGTAGGGGATCAAATTCCTGCAGTATATCCACCTGGTAGCCCATGCTGGTCAATTTCTGATTCACCAGGGTGGCAATGCGGAAGTTCACCGATTGTTCAGTGAGCCCATCTTCGCACACCGCGCCAGGGTCATAGTTGTTTTTATCATTGGAGTAATGCCCGGCAACGATACCGATATGCTCGGAAGGTTGGGCGGTGATGGTGGGGAAGAACTGGGAAGAATTCTGCGCATTGTTGGATTGCATCTGCCAGGCGAGCAGCGCCTGTGCCATGGTCTGGTTATTAAAGAGGTTGGCGGGGTTCCAGAGGGTGAAGACCGTGGCGATCACCACCGCTGCGCTCAGCACCACCTGCAGGCTCCCCAGCAGCATGGCGCGCTGCGGCGAGGGGAAACCTGGCGCCGGGCGGGGGGAGCGGGGAGGCGGGGTGACCATAGGTGGTTCCTGCGGGGGAACCGGCTCGGTGAAAGGTGGGACGTGCGAGGTATCATCCATGCGTAGTATGGTCCTTAATCAAGAAATTCCTTGCAAGGATTGTACCAACCCCTCGGGGAGAGGTGGTTAAGAGCTAGACGGTTTCAGGGTAGAATGAGTTCCCGGAGATCTGGTGATCATGAGCATATTCCTTTCGAAATTCCTGCCGCAGTTCATTTACCCAACGGGGCTGGTCTTTTTGCTCCTGATTCTTGCGCTCATCTTTCACCGCCGGAGGCGGCTGCGGAACGGCTTGTTGATCGCGTCCGTGATCATCCTGTTCTTCGCCGGCAACCGCTGGGTTTCCACCAGTCTGGTACGCTCGCTGGAGTGGCAATACCCGCCGCTACCTGATGGGCAGAATGCGCCGGTGATGATCGTCCTGGCGGGTGGCACCGAACCGCTGGAACATGCCACGGCAAACCGTGGAAATGAACGGGGCTGGCGACAGGGTGCTTTACTGCGGCGCACCTGTATCGCCAGGGCGCGGCACCGCTCCTGCTGCTCTGCGGCGGCGATATCCCCTGGATGGACACTTCGATGGCTTCTCCCGCCGAGGATATGCAGACGCTGCTTGCTGGAGATGGGCGTTCCGCAGGAAGCGTTGATCCTGGAGACCCGCTCGCAGAACACCAGCGAAAATGCCGCCAATTGTGCCGGGATGCTGAAGGAAAGAGGGATCAGTGAGGCGATCCTGGTAACCTCGGCGGCTCACATGCCGCGCTCGATGTTGATGTTCGCCGACCAGGGATTGGAATTGATCCCGGCTCCCACCGATTACGCAGTCACAGAGGAAAGCTGGGCACGGCTCTGGCGAGCGCCGGGAGCGAATCTGCTTACGAACCTGATGCCCTCCACCAGCGCGCTGGGGCAGACCACGAACGCACTCAAGGAATATATCGGGATGCTGTGGTACCTGCTGGGCAGGGGTCTGTAGGGCGGGCACATGCCCGCCGAATAATGGTAGGCAAGCGCCTGCCCTTCAAAAACCAATAAGAATTACAAATTCAGCCAGCGCTTGGCAACCGCGGGCAGGTCGTCCATCCTGCCATCCATCTTCTTACAATCCGGTAACGATTCCAGGAACAAGTTCCTGTAGGATTTGGTCAGCAGGCGCCGGTCAAGAACGACCACCATCCCGCGGTCGGATTGGGTGCGGATCAGGCGCCCAAACCCCTGGCGGAAACGCAGAACGGCTTCAGGGATGTTGTATTCATTGAAGGGGTTTTCATAGGTTTCCGAGCGGGCAGCCACGATCGGGTCGCTGGGCACATCGAAGGGCAGCTTGACGATCACCACCACCGAGAGCGATTCTCCGGGCACATCCACGCCTTCCCAGAAGGAGCGCGTGCCCAGCAGCACCGCCTTCTCGGTATCCTTGAATGTATCGAGCAGCGCGCTTGCTGAAGCGCCTTCCCCCTGTTCGTAAACGTAGATCTCATCTCGGCTGAGCGCGGGGGAAAGCCTTGCGGAGGAGTTTTTCAACTGGGCGTAGGAGGTGAAGAGCACCAGCATCCTGCCGCCGGTGGCGCGGGCAAGCTGGATCAGGGTGTTATCCACCGCGTTCTGGAATTGCGTCGCGACCGATGGCTCGGGGATATCGTTCACCAGGTAGAGCAAAGCGGAATTTTCATAATCGAACGGAGAACCGAGCAGCAGCTCGTTGGCTTCGCGGGCGTTCAGGCGGTTGCGCAGGTAATCGAATGTGTTCCAGGTGGTGAGGGTGGCGGAGGTGAGGATAACGCTGCTCTTTTCGAACCAGAGATACTTTTCCAGCAGGTCGCCAACGTGCAGGGGGGCGGTATTGAGCGCCAGCTTCTGGGTGCCGTTGTAGGTGGATTGGATCTCCGCCCAGTAGATGGCATTCGGGTCGGGTTTGGCCACCAGGCTATCCAGGTTGAAAGAGATCTCCGTCAACCTTCTGGCCAGGTTCGCCACCGCGCTGAGTGCATCCTGCAGATCTTCATCGGAGGTCTCCCCGGTTTCGCCCACCCCCTTTTGCAGGCGGGTGAGCTGGTCGATCAACAGGCTAAGTGAATCCCCGGTTTCATCCCAGATCAAATCCACGGCTGCCCAGGCTGGCAGGGTGCGGGTGGCAGGGGTAACGCGGGTCTGCTGCCCATAAGAACCGACCGGGTTGCCCTCGCGCACATTTTCCAGGAACTCATCCAGGGTTTGGAAGAACTCGTGGAAGCGCTGCTCAAGGTTGAAGGCGTGGTCGGTGGATTTATGGATGATATCCTGGAAGGCTGCCAGGTCGGAAGGCCGCAGGCGGGAGGTGAGCACTTTCAACAGGGTGCCCAGCACGCCGGAGGAGGTTCCTCCAAGTTCGCGCAGCAGGCGGGAGATCTCGGTCTCTGTAACACGGAACCCGAGCGCGCTTGTGGAAGCATCCTCCAGGTGGTGGGCTTCATCCACGATCAGGTGCTGGTACTCGGGCAGCACCCGGTTTCCGGTGACCACATCCGCGAGCAGCAGTGCGTGGTTGACAATGATGATATGCGCAGATTGTGCCGCCTGACGGGCGCGAAAGAATGGGCAGGCTCCTCCCATGCGGCTGACGCAGGAGACGCCATCGCACCCCTCATCATCCGCAGAGAGTTTGGTTGACCATACCTCGCGTTCTCCTGGTCCATTCAGGGTCAGGTCACTGCGGTCGCCCGAACCGGATTCCCGCAGCCAAACCAGCACCTTACCCAGCACGCGAACGGCTTCGGCTGAGTCTGGACCGCGTTGGCGCAGGGTTTCCAACCGGCGCGGGCAGAGGTAGTTGGATCGACCTTTGAGTACCACAGCGCGCAGGTCCAACCCCAACGCTTTGCGCAGGTCGGGGATATCCTTCTGGATCAATTGATCCTGCAGGTTGATGGTATTGGTGGAAATGACCACCCGGGCGTTGTTGCGGGTGGAAAAAAGAGCTGCAGGGAGAAGATAGGCCATCGATTTTCCCGTCCCGGTGCCTGCCTCCACCATCAGGTGCTGTCCTTCTGAAAGCGCACGGGTGACGGCACGCAGCATTTCCAGTTGCTGGGGGCGCTGCTCGAATCCTTCAAACTTCTGGGCAAAGGCGCCGCCGTGCTCCAGCATGGCGCTCACTTCCTCCACATCCAGCGGAATGATCTCCTTGTTGGGCTCCAGCGGCTGGCTAAGGATATCGACACCGCCAAAAATCGTTCCATAATCCAGCTTGGAGCCGGACATAGCGCCGAGCGGTTCGCGGATGCGCGCGCGCAGGATCTGGCGGAAGATCCAGCGTCCGTCCCAATCAACGTCATCCCCCTGGCGGACGATCTCGGCCAGGATATCCACAGGCAGACTGATTGCTTTCTCGTAAAGTCTGAAATAGACCGCGTGGGTGAGTTTGGCATCATCCAGCGCGCGGTGGGAGTTGGGCAGGGTAAGCAGAAGCTCCTTACCCAGGGTACCCAGGTTATAGCGCGGGCTGGCGGGCAATAGCACCGCGGCCATATCGTAGGTATCGATGACTTCGTTGAGCTTGAGGATCCCCCGCTTCTGCAGAAAACCCAGGTCGAAGCGGACGTTGTGGCCGATGACCGGGTCGTTCCCCGCGAACTTCACCAGCTCCGGCAGCACCTGTTCCAGGCGGGGGGCATTACGGACCATGTTGTCGTCGATACCGGTGAGTTGGGTGATAAAGGATGGAATTTTCATCCCCGGGTTGACCAGGGAGGACCATTCCGCTTCCACCCGTTTGCCCTCGAACTTGACCGCGCCGATCTCGGTGATGGCATCTTTTTTGGGATCCAACCCGGTAGTTTCAATATCGATTGCGATGATGGGGGACATGCAAGGGATTATATCAGAGGGGTTTCCATGAATAAAAAACCCTGGAAGGCATTGCCTTCCAGGGTTGAATTTCGCGCTTGAAATTTTATTTCTTTTCGATCGGAGAAGTCTCCACCGGTTTCTCAGGTGCGGGTTTCGCCTTCACCGGGCGCCAGCCCTTCCATACCCAGCCATGCTTTTTCATCGATCGCCAGATGAGGAAGAGAGGCAGCCAGATCAGCACCAGCACGGGCAGGATGCACAGGCCAACCCAGATGAGCGCATTTGCCAATCCCTGCAGGAAGCTGACAAGCGCCTGGATGGCATCTCGAGCCACGCCACCGGGCTGCCAACCGGCGATGCTGACGGGTACGATCGGTTGGCGTTCTGTGAGGTTGAGGGTGATCGCGGACATGGCGGCCGTCTCGCGGTAATACTTGATCTGTCCCTTGAGGATCTCGATCTGCTCCTGGTAATAGATGATCTGGTTGAACACGTTCAGGGCGTCTTCGGTCTTTTTGGCTTCATCCATCAGTTGGTAGAGCTTATCGACAACCTTTACGTAGTTACGCAGGCGGGATTCCAGGTCGACAACGATGGCGGTGACATCCTCGCCGGTAACGTTTTCGGAGGTGATATCCACTTTGGGATCTTTCACCAAACCACGGATCTTTGCCAGGGTTTCCTCCAGGCGCTCCACCGGAACGCGGATGGTGATGTTCGCGTCGGTGTAGGTCTGGCCGTCCTCCCCGGTGGATTTATACAGGTATGAGGAGACCACATAACCCTTCATCAGTTTAGCCAGATCGGTGACCTGCTGCATGGCTACCGTGGAATTGGGCACGATCATGGAGAGGTTGGCGTTCTTGACGATGAGCTGTTCGGTTGTCCCGCTGGAACCTGGCACAGGGCTGGCCGGAGCTTCCTGGGCGGGGCTGGACATTGCATCCGAAGGGGCAGGGGCGGCGTTGCCGATTCCGCCAACCTCGCTGACTCCCTTATCCGCCATTAACTCGGTCATTGGTGGCAGGGATTCCTCGCGACTGGTGCTCATCAGACTGGCGGCCGGGGCGCAGGCTGCCAAAACCAGGGCGGTCAAGACAATAAAAACGATCGATATTCTTTTCATTTTCTCCTCCAGGTGTTTGAATTATTTTTATCCACCTATAAGACGAGGAAACGGAGTGATTTGTTCCGTTCTACCAACCTTCAGTAAGACGGGAGGCATGCCTGGCGGGCAACCCGTTTTCGGTGATGGCCGCCTGTACTTTTTCAATGTCGTAGGGAACCCGGTGAAATTCCCAGCTCATCCGGCGGGGATGAAAGATGGCATAAGCTGCGCGGGGGTCGTGATCACGCGGCTGCCCCACGCTGCCGGGGTTCAGGATGGCACGGTGTTCGAGCTTTATCGATTTTCCCAGTTTCCCAAGCGTCCATTCGGTTTCGTTGAGTTCCTCAAAATAGAGATACGCGATTGGTAGATGGGTGTGACCGACCATTGCCACATGCGTATTGAAACTATCGAAGTTATCGCGAGCGATGCCAGGGTCGAGGATGTATTCCCAAATGGCATTACGCGGGCTACCGTGTACCAGGGTACCTTTTTCTTCCACCACTATTTCCGGGATCTGGCGTAGGAATTCCCAGTTGGATTCGGTGATGACAGTTTTTACCCACTTCAACGAAACCTGGGCGTCGTGATTGAACATCCCCAGGCTGATGCGCCCCAGCATGCCGGCATCGTGGTTCCCCAACACGCAGCGAAGGTCCGGCTGCTGCCGAATAAGGTCAATGCATTCATTGGGATAGGGTCCATAACCCACAAAATCCCCGAGGCACCAGACTGCATCCACTTCACCCGCATCCTGGAGGACGGATTGTAATGCGGGGAGGTTGCCATGGATATCGGAAATGACGAGGATGCGCTTTGATCGGGATGTCATATTGTTTTCTTCTACAAACGGAGATTGTGAATCACAAAGTCCAAGATCTTTTCAGCAACTTCGGTTTTGGTGAGCGTGGGCAGGCTTTGTGCGCGACCCTTTTTATCGATCAGGGTGATGGCGTTCGTATCCACCTCAAAGCCGGCATCGCTGCGGGTGATATCGTTGGCGACGATCAAGTCCAGGCTTTTGGCAGCCAGTTTTTCCCTGGCGTTCTCGATAAGGTCCTGGCTTTCTGCAGCAAATCCAATGGTCAGGAGGGGGTACCCGCTTTTTGCTTTTATCTTTGCCACAAGTTTAAGGATATCCTCGGTGGGTTCCAGTTTGATCTCGGGTATTCCCCCGCCTTTTTTGATCTTCTGGTTTTCCATGTGGACGGGTCGGAAATCCGCCACGGCCGCAGCCATGATCAGCGCGTCTGTGCCTTCGCAGGTGGATAAAACTGCATCCTTCATATCCGCGGCTGTTCGCACCCGAACCTGGGTCGCTCCAAAGGGCGTTTCCAGGGCGTTGGGAGCAGCGATAAGCGTCACCTCCGCGCCTGCATCCAGTGCAGCCTGCGCCAGCGCGTACCCCTGCTTGCCGGAGGAGTTGTTGGTGATGATGCGCACAGGGTCGATGGGTTCCTGGGTTCCCCCGGCAGTGATAACCACCTTCTTCCCTTTCAAACGGCCGCTGCGGGTCATCAGGTAACGAAGCTCAGCCATAATATTGACCGGCTCAACAAAACGACCTTTCCCCACAGCGCCAGAGGCAAGGTGACCTTCCGCGGGGCCAAGAATTGCGGCTCCGCGTCGGGCAAGGATCTGAATATTTTCCTGGGTGGCGGTATTCGCGAACATATGAGATTCCATCGCCGGGGAAATGACGAGAGGGCAGGTGGAAACCAGCACTGAATCGGTGAGCAGGTTGTCGGCGATACCGTGCGCAAGCTTGGCGATGGTGTTGGCTGTGGCGGGCGCGATCAATACCAAATCCGCAGATTGCCCCAGGCTGACGTGAAGCACATGCCCCTCACCACCCCAAAGATCTTCATCCGTATAAGCTTTGCGGCCGGTGACGGATTGAAATGAAAGGGGGGAAATGAACCTGGTTGCACCTGCAGTTAGAACGACATCCACGAAAGCACCGGCTTGTTTCAACCGGGATGCCAGGTCACAGGCTTTGTAACAGGCTATCGACCCGGTCACTCCCAGCAGGATTCGCTTATTTTCAAAAGGAATGGTCATTTCTTATTCATCTCCCAGATCATGCGGAGACCATCCAGGGTCAACCAGGGGGCGTTGTGGGTGATCACCTTCGTCTCAGCGGCGATGATATCCACCAATCCGCCAGTACCGATCACGCGCATATCTTTCCCCAGCTCGTGCCGAAAGCGCTCCACCATGCCTTCTACCAGGGCGATATACCCGAAAAGCAACCCCGATTGCATGGCATGGATCGTATTTCGGCCGATCACATTCGGCGGGCGCTCCAGGTCCACGCGCGGGAGCTTGGCCGTGCGCTGAACGAGGGCGTCGGCGGCTATGCCGATGCCCGGGGTGATGGCTCCACCAAGATATTCTCCTTTGGCATTAAGTGCGTCAAATGTGGTGGCGGTTCCAAAATCGACAATGCAAGCCGGGCAGCCATAGAGCGCGCGGGTAGCCACAGCGTCCACGATCCGGTCTGCGCCTACCGCGGATGGATCTTCATAAAGAATGGTCAGGTCTGTGCGTGTGGTTTGATTAACAACAAGAGGGTCCAACCCGAGGTAATCCCGGCAAGCCTGGCGGATTCGGCTGCCCACAAGGGGAACCACGGTGGCGAGGGAGATTCCTTCCAGGCTGGAGGCATGGCAATTCGCATTCTGGAGCAAACCCAGCAACTGTAAACCGTATTCATCCGGCATGCGTTCGTGATCGGTAGCAAGGCGCCAGTGCGAACCCAGAATGGAACCCTGGTAAAGCCCAAGGGTGATGTTGGTATTGCCGATGTCGATGGCGAGAAGCATTTTTTCGTTCACCCCATTGATCCTTGTAAGAATCCAGTCATCCCAAACCCTATAATTCTAGCCATTCAGTGCCTTTTACACAAGCCAATAACCGTTCAAGGTGTGGCTTCTATTATCCCAGCCGCGATATCGTAACGGTTAAAGGCTGGCATCAAATACACACCTTGTATGTGAGGCCGAAGCTCCCTGATCAGACCAGATGCAATCTCTGCACCAATTTGGGGGCTTTTTTCTCCGGCGGTTTCCATTTTCTGCATGATGTTCGGCGGGATCTCCACTCCTGGGACTTCCTGGTGTAGAAAATTGGCGTGGCGAAAGGTGTGCAATGGCAGGATTCCAAGGAGGAGCGGGGTGGAGAGAGGGCCATATTCCTTGCGGTAGGTATCCAGAAAAATTTCTGCGGCATCAGCTTCATACACCGGCTGGGTGAGGATGAAATCGGCTCCCGCTGCCACCTTACGGTGAAGATTGCGGGCTTCCCGCATGGCATCCGCGGGATTCAGGTTTAAGGCACAGCCAACGAAGAAGGAGGTTGGCTGGCCGATATCACTACCGGAATGATCCAGCCCTGCATTGAAGCCTTCCTTAATTAATCGAATCAACCCCGAGGGGACGAGATCAAAGTTATCCGCGGCGTTGGGATAATCCCCGATGGCGGTGGGATCTCCCATGATCACAAATATATTCCGAACTCCGATTGCATGTGCGGCAAGCAAGTCGCCTTGCACGCGCAGAAGGTTCCTTCCGCGGGTGGGGAAATGCAGCACGGTTTCAACGCCTACCGTCCTCTGGATCAAAGAACATACCGCCCAGGGACTCATGCGCATGCGGGCCATGGGGCTATCGGCGACATCGATGACATCTGCACCGGATTCGGCGAGCAGACTCGCCCCGGCTAGCAATTTCTGGGTGGCCAATCCGCGGGGAGGATCCATCTCCACCGCGAAGACGAACTTGCCACCGGCCAGCTTCTGCGCCAATCCAGTGGGTTGCTCACAATTCTCGCAGGGTTCCTCAGTTTCGCGGCTCTCCTGGATGGATTGAACCAAAATGGTATCAACGGGAGCGGAATCCACCGCGTTACGCATCTGGGAGATGTGGGTGGGGGTTGTTCCGCAACATCCGCCGATCACGCGCGCCCCGGACTGCCAGAAGGAAATGGCGTAATCCCCGAAATATTCCGGCGTCGCTGGGTAAAAAATTCGCCCACTAACCTGTTCCGGCCAGCCCGCGTTGGGCATGACGGAAAAACGCCCTTCCGGGAGCGCCTGGCGCATGGACTTGAGAATACGCAGGATCTGGTCCGGGCCTCCGGAGCAGTTGACGCCGATGATATCGGCACCAGCGTCTTTCATTTTTACCGCCACCTTTTCAGGTGTGTCGCCCAGCAGGGTGCGGTCATCGCGGGTGAAGGTCATGGATGCCAGGATGGGGAGGTTTTCATCCACCTCGCGCGCCGCCAGGATGGCTTCCCGAACCTCGTAGAGGTCGGTCATGGTTTCGATGATGACCAGGTCAATGCCACTTTGTGCCAGGGCGGAGATCTGCTCCCGGAAGACCTCTCTGGCTTCTTCAGGTTGAATGCGACCAAATGGCGCGAGGCGAACACCCAACGGGCCGACATCCCCGGCTATATAAACTTTTTTAAATGATGCAAGGATTACGCGGCGAGCCAGTTCCACGGCGGCGGTGTTGATCTCCACCAGGCGTGAATCCAGCTCATGTTTGGACAGTTTGAAGCGGTTGGCACCAAAAGTATTCGTCTGGATTATTTGGGCTCCAGCGTCGATGTATTCATGATGAATATCTGCCACAAGGCTGGGTTGGGTCAGGTTGAGAAGGTCAAAACAGTGCTGGAAACCCTGGCCGCGCTGGTGAAGCATGGTGCCCATGGCGCCATCAGCTACAAACGGTCGGGGAGAGGAATCGAGATCATCAAGGAACTTGTATGACGCGGTCATTAATCACCTTCGTATCTCAGCTCATTCCTGCCTGCCGGCGGCGACGTTGTAATAACTTGCTGCCGGGTGGTGAACGATAATCGCAGCTGTGGATTGCTCGGGGATGAGCTGGTAGGCACTTGTTAGGCGCATACCCAGTTCAACTTCCACAGGCAGCAGATCGAAGACTTTTTGGTGGTCGGCAAGATCTGGAATGGCGGGATATCCCCAGGAATAGCGTTTTCCCTGTTCCTTTTCGAGGCCAAGTTCGCGGCGGATATGCGCGTGCAGGTAGTTGGCTGCTGCTTCCGCCATTTGCACGGCCAACCCGTGGGCAAAATACGCCTCGGTGATCTCACCCGCGGTATTCAATACCTCGATCCTTTGGGTGGCTGCCTGACCCACGGTGACAACCTGCAGGGCGACAACGTCCATTTTCGAAGATCCCTTGGGTAGGAAGTAATCAGAAAGGCAAAGATGTTCCTGGTCACCCTGGCGCGGGAAGGAAAACCGGTTCATTTCCAAAGGGGAGGCGGAAGCCAGGCTGCCGGGGTCAAACAGCACCAGGTCATTACCATCTGCCTGGCAGGGGAAATATCCATACACACCCTGCGGCCGGATCCACCCGGTGCGCAAGGCTTCCTTTTTCATCTCCTCCAGGCGCAAGGTGAACTTTTCCTCCATTTTCTTCCAGGCGTCCCCATGGGCGTTTTTTGCGCCCCAGGAGAGCCGGTAAAGTTCCTTGAGAGAAAGATGCTCAAAAACTTCTTCGAGGGGCATCTTGTGCACCACGCGCGGACCCCAGGTAGGCGGACGGGGGATGAACTCTGCTGGCGGGGTGGTGGAACGGATCGTTGCAGGCGCAGACGGTGATTTTACCTGGGACTCGCGTTCAAGCTCCTGGCGGGATTCAGCCAGGTTCTCGGCGAGGAAATCCTGCCTGCTTTGAGGATCGATGAGGCGGTCCACGGTGCTGAGACCTTCGAAAGCATCCTTACAATAGAAAACACCACCCGGGTAAAAGTTTCCATCCTCCACCTGCAGGATACGCCTGCCAAACCGGCGGTTGATGGCAGCCCCACCGATCAGAACAGGAAAATTCAATTTCCGCAGGGAAAGCTCGTTGACTATGGCGGGCATTTGCCGGCTGGTGCTGACAAGCAGCGCGCTCAGACCGATTGCATCGGCATTAACCTCGACGGCTTTCGAAATGATCAGCTCGGCAGGAACCTGTTTGCCCAGATCGATCACCTCATACCCGTTGTTGGAAAGGATGGTCTTGACCAGGTTTTTGCCGATATCGTGCACATCGCCATAAACCGTGGCTAAAACAACCCTGCCTTTGGATGCGCCTTCTTTTCTCTCCAGATATTGTTCCAAATGGGTGACCGAAGCTTTCATCACCTCAGCTGATTGCAGAACGAAAGGCAGGATCAGTTCACCAGCACCGAACCGGTCTCCGACCTCTTTCATGGCGGGTAGAAGCACGGTATTGAGGACATCTATGGCTGCTGCATGTCGTTTATGAGATTCAGATGGGGTAACGATTTCATCAATATCCGCTTCCACGCCTTCCTTGATCCGGTGGAGGATCTTGAAGTGCAGCCGCTCTCGCGGATCCATCCCGGTGAGCTCCGACTTCTGCAACTCGGCACCGGCTCCCTCGGGCAAGGCCTGGAAATGGTTGATCAGATTCTGAAGAGCTTCTGGCGCGCGATTGAAGATGAGTGCTTCACCGAGATCGCGTTCCTGGTCGGAAAGATCGGTGTAGGGAGTGATCTGGGCGGGATTCACGATGGCCATATCCAAACCGGCTTGCACAGCATGATAGAGCATCAAGCTGTTAAGCACTCCGCGAGCCCGCGAATCCAGCCCAAAGGATACATTGCTAACGCCCAGCGAGGTGAGCACGCCCGGGAGGGCTGTTTTGATCAGGCGAATGCCTTCGAATGTCTCGAGGGCGGAACGGGAATATTCGGGATCGCCGGTAGCCAGGGTGAAGGTTAACGCGTCGAAGACCAGGTCCTGGGGGCGAAGGCCATATTTTTCCACCGCCAGAAGATGGATCCGCTGGGCAATCTCCAACTTGCGTTCTGCGGTCTTAGCCATGCCATTTTCATCAATGGTCAACGCGATCACTGCAGCGTTGTATTGCCTGGCCAGGGAGAGGATGCGACCTGCTTTTGCCTCGCCACCTTCCAAATGGACGGAATTCAGCAGGCAGCGTCCGGGATAATTCTTGAGAGCAGTTTCCATCACGTCCGGCTCAGTGCTATCGATAACCAGCGGGATGCGCATCACCGGTGCCAGGATCTTGATCGCTTTCCGGATCGAATCCGCCTCATCGCTTCGCTCGGTGAGCGCCACACAGAGATCCAACCCGTGCGCGCCGGTATTGACCTGCTGGCGGGCGATGGAGAGGATGGCATCGAAGTTTTGATCCAGGATGATCTGTTTGAACTTGGCGCTTCCCTGGGTGTTCAGTCGTTCACCGATAAGGAAGGGGCGGGGTTCCTGCTGCATGGTCTGCGCCTGGATACTGGAAGCAAGCAACGCGGATTGAAAAACAGGGCGCGGCGGGTTGGCATGCCCGTGAATACGTTCGACAAGCCTGCGGAGGTGCTCGGGTGTGGTACCGCAGCAACCCCCAACCACATTCACATGATACTTTTCAACGAATTCTCCCAGTGCAGCGGCAAACTCTACAGGTGTCAGCGGGTAAACTGCTTCCCCGTCCACGTTGAGAGGCAAACCCGCATTTGGGATGCAGGATACCGGTAGGGGGGATTGGGCGCTGAGCACCTGGATGGGTTCGCGCATATGCTCCGGTCCTGTGGAACAATTCAACCCGATGACATCGATTGGAAGCCCTTCCAGGATGGTTTGAACGGCGGTGATATCCGTTCCCAAAAGCATTCGACCGGTTGTATCCAGGGTTACCTGTGCCTGGATGGGCAGGTAAACCCCGGTTTGTTGGAATGCCTGCTGTATTCCGTGAATGGTTGCCTTGACCTCGAGGATATCCTGCGAAGTTTCGATCAGCAGCAGGTCCACACCCCCGGTGATCAACCCTTCTGCCTGCTCCCTGAAGGTTTCCGAAAGCTCGTCCACGGTGATATTGGAAAGTTCGGGATCGTTCATTGAAGGCAGTTTGCCGGAGGGGCCGATCGACCCGGCAACGAAGCGGGGATGATCCGGAGTGGAAAGCTCATCGGCAACTTTCCGGGCTAGCGCGGCAGCAACGCGATTAATTTCCAGCACTTTATCTGCCAGCGAGTATTCCGTCAGAGTGATGCGGTTGGAGCGGAAGGTGCAAGTCTCGATCACATCCACACCGGCTTCAAGGAAGGAACGGTGAACGGAGAGGGGAGCTTGCGGGTAACTGAGGACGAGGTAGTCATTACAACCCTCTGTCCTTTCTCCGCCGAATTCCTTAACCGTCAGGTTCATTTTTTGCAGGTTGGTACCCATGGCGCCGTCGAAGATCAACACACGCTGTTCAAGCGCATCCAGAAACCTGCGATTCGTATATTTTCTTTCCATGAGCACCTCCTGCCGGGCACACCCCGGTAAGATAAGAAAAATCCTCTCTGGATGGAGAGGGTAGCGTTCTTTCTGCCTGCCTCATCTTCCAGAATTTCCGCGCCTGCGGAATCTGCCGGATTTGGCACCAGCTTTTTCGCGGTTGCCGAGGTTTCGCAGGGCCGGTCCCTCCGCCTCTCTGGATGAGTGAAAACCAGTTCGAATCGTATTCTACCATAAAGCAAGATGGTATGAATCCTGCTTGGATTTGGGGATAAAATAAAGTCGAAACAGGAATGATACTTTGAAGAAATTTCCCTCAGTTCAATCCATTTTCATTCTCAGCGGCATCCTTGCGGGATGCGGGTTTCTGGGTCTGATAATCCTTATCTTTGCCACGCTGCCAACCCTGGGTCCACGTTGGCTATTTTTCTTTTTACTGACCCTGCTTGCCATCGGGGTGTCGCTGCCGCTCATCCACTTCCTGCACCGCCGGTTCCCCAGCGAGCCGCAGGTGAACACCGGCATTCTTCTGCGCCAGGCTATCTGGGTGGGAGTATATGTCGATTTGCTTGTGTGGCTTCAACTGGGGCGAGCCCTGGATACCGCCCGGGCGATTTTTATTGCCGTCGGGTTGATCGTGATCGAATTCCTGCTGCGCATGCGGGAGCGCAGCGAGTTTCAACCTCCCAAACCAGCCAATGAGTGATCTGCGTTCCTTGCCATCCGTCGACCGTTTGCTGCGTCATGAGGACGCTGAAACTTTGATAAAGGAGTATGGCAGGCCGCTAACACTGGATTCCATCCGGGAAACGCTGGATTTCATACGGAAGGGAAAAATCAGTGATAAGAAGAAATGGTCTGAAGAAGAGATACTTGGACAAGCCGGATTACGATTATGGGATTGGACATTTCCCACCCTCACACCAGTCATCAATGCCACGGGCGTTATCCTGCATACCAATCTCGGCCGTGCGCCCATCACGGATCCTTCTCTTTATAACCGAATTTCAGGTTATTCCTCTCTTGAATACGATCTGGGAGAGGGGGGGCGGGGATCACGCTCTGACCACGCTGAAAAGTTGCTGACACGATTAACCGGGGCGGAGGCTGCACTTGTGGTCAATAACAACGCAGCAGCCGTATTGGTGGCGTTGACCGCACTTTGCAAGCGAAAACGGGTGATCATCTCACGCACGCAATTGGTGGAGATTGGGGGGGGGTTCCGGGTGCCTGAGGTGCTGGCGCAGTCAGGTGCCAAAATGGTGGAGATTGGAACCACCAACAAAGTGCACCCTGCTGATTATACGGAAGCTTTGCAGGAAGGCGCCGGGGCGATTCTGCGCGCGCACCACTCCAATTACAAGCTGATCGGATTCACCAGTGAGCCTTCGCTGGAGGAAATGTCCGAGATTGCCCACAGGTATGATACTCTCCTGATCGACGACCTGGGTTCGGGCGCACTGTTGGATACGACACAATTCGGGTTGGCACACGAACCCATGGTGCAGGAATCTATGACTGCTGGGGCGGACCTGGTGTGCTTTTCTGGTGATAAGCTATTAGGCGGTCCACAGGCAGGGATCATTATCGGCAAGCGAGAAATAATCTCGAAGATAAAAAAACATCCCCTGGCAAGGGCGGTACGGATCGATAAATTATCCCTGACGATCCTATGCCGGGTGCTGGATCTGTATCTACGTGATAGAGCCCTGGAGATTCCGGTATGGAAAATGATCTCCCGGAGCGAAGCGGATCTTGAACAGACTGCCCTGCACTGGAGAAAAAGACTGGGGAAGGGTGATGTTGTGAAAGGTCAATCCACCGTTGGCGGGGGAAGTCTGCCAGGCGAAACCCTTCCTACCCGGCTTCTTTCTCTGGAGATTACCAAAGTGGATAAAGCGCTCAGCCTTCTTCGCGCAAACGATCCACCTATCATCGCCCGCATCGAACGTGATAGGATCATATTCGACCCAAGGACGGTCTTCCCCGAGGAAGAGAATAAGCTGCTCGAAGGTCTGGAGAAAATATTTTTGAAAGATCTTTGAATGAGATTTCATATTTGAAATGGGAGGGAAGGAAATGAGAAGCGACCTGGATGCCTTGATGAAAAAACAAAAAATCGATGCTATGCTGGTGACAGGACCCACCCAGCACAATGCGTCGATGGTGTATTTCACCGGGCTTGCCCACATCACCACCGCTTATCTTTTCAAAAAGCGGGGAAAAGCTCCGATTCTGATCCACCCACCCATGGAACGGGATGAAGCAGCCCTCACCGGAATGGCGTTGAAAAGTTTTAATGATTATCCTGCTGCTGCCTTCCAAAAGGAAGCCGCTGGAAATGCCGCCAGGCTTTCTGCGCTTCGGCTGAAGAAAATGCTGACGGATGCGGGAATTTCCAAAGGCAGCCTTGCGCTTTACGGGCAGAATGACCTTGGCAGCGGATGGTCAATTTTTTCCGAACTACAAAAGGAGATGCCTGAACTAACCTTGATCGGTTTTCCACAGGATGAGTTGTTGATGCAGGCTATGATGACCAAGGAAGAGGATGAGATCGAGCGTATCCGAAAAATGGGGCGCATCACCATCGAGGTGGTCGCTGAGACTGCGGATTACCTCTCGAGTCGTAAGGTTAAAAAAGGCGTGCTTTTGAAAAAGAATGGGGATCCACTGAAGATCCGGGATGTAAAGCGAAAGATCGACCTTTGGCTGGCGGAACGAGGCGCTGAGAATCCAGAATCCACAATTTTCGCCATAGGCAGGGATGCGGGTGTACCGCATTCCTCCGGGAATCCCGACGACATCCTGAAAACCGGGCAAACGATCGTTTTTGATATTTTCCCCTGCGAGGCTGGTGGCGGCTACTTCTACGATTTCACCCGCACCTGGTGCATTGGGTACGCGACCGACTCCGCCCTGAAGCTCTATTACGACGTCCGGTCCGCCTATCAACAGGTGATGTCTGCTCTCAAACAAGGTGCGCTCTTTTCCGAAAGCCAGTCTCTCACCTGTGAGATTTTCTATAATCAGGGGCATCCCACCATTCGCGAGGACATTAATACGGAGAGGGGATATGTCCACAGTGTAGGTCATGGGATCGGGCTGCGGGTCCACGAGAAACCATGGAGCGGTTCCATCTCCACAGCCACCGACTGCTTGCTGGACGGGAGTGTCTTCACCGTGGAACCCGGACTATATTACCCGGAGGAGGGTATGGGAGTGCGGCTGGAGGATTCAGTGCTTGCAAGAGCAGATGGTACCTTCGAAATCCTTGCGCCATACCCGTTGGATTTTGTGATCCCGGCCAGGAAATGATAAAACCGGAACCGCCCACATTCAAGGATGAAAATGAAAGGATCGAACTTGAGAATTATATTCTTGGGGAACTCAAGAAACGTCGAAAATCAAATGATGAATTGACCTGGGAGCTCTGCCAGAAAGTCAATTGGAATTGGGCTACAAGCCAAATCTTTATCGAGTCCGTAAGGGAAAAATATTCCTCCGAACTGGTCAAACACAGCTCCCGGTTCTTTCTATATTTCTACTCGGTTTTAGCACTACTGGGGCTGATCGTGTTTTTATCAAGCCTGGATCGCGGGGAGGAGGCCTCCCGGATCAACAGCTGCCTTGAGATCACCTTATCCGCAGAACTGCAAAAAGTTTTGGGGACCGAAAAGGTCTCGCAATGTTACGCCTTGGCGGCCACCGATTTCTTTAATAACCTGGTAAACGGTGGATATCAAAGCCTGCTGATACTTGTCGGGACAATTGGCTTGCTGATATTTATCCTAAGCACAATCGGATTGATTGTCACCCTTGTCCGTACCCGCCGGGCTACCGGGGATCAGACCCAACGGATCAAGTATTTCAGCTGAACCGGTGGGTGATAAAACACACTTGGCAGGTGAAACCAGAAACACGGTAAAATTGGGGTAATGAGCGCGCAGCTTCCACTTGGTAGCGAAAAACCGAACAAACCGTTCAATGCGAGGATCCTCGGAATCGAGACATCCTGTGATGAAACCGCGGCTTCCGTGGTGGAAAATGGACGACATGTCCTTTCCAGCATCGTAGCCAGCCAGGCAGAGATGCACGCCAAGTTTGGCGGTGTCTACCCGGAGGTGGCGTCCCGACAGCATATCCGCACGATCCATCCCGTGATCGACCAAGCTCTGGTGCAGGCACACCTCGGGATCGGTGATATCGATGCGATCGCAGTCACCCGCGGTCCGGGTTTGGCAGGATCGCTGGTGGTGGGGGTCAACGCCGCCAAGGGAATGGCACTGGGGAGAAATCTCCCACTCATGGGTGTCAACCACCTAGAGGGGCATATCTATTCTGCCTGGGCGATCCCAGAAGGCAGCCTGGAGCCGCCCAAGACACCGAATTTCCCTCTGATGGCTCTCCTCGTCTCCGGCGGGCACACCGAACTAAATTTAATGACCGACCACCTGACCTATAAACGGCTTGGCGGAACCACAGATGACGCAGCCGGAGAAGCGTTTGACAAGGTAGCCCGCCTCCTTTCTCTGCCTTACCCGGGGGGACCATCCATTCAGAAAGTCTCCGTCATCGGAGATCCCAAAGCTTTTACTTTCCCCAGAGCGCGCCTTGAAGGCAGCTGGGATTTTTCCTTTAGCGGGATCAAGACCGCCGTACTGCGGGTTGTGCGAAAGCTGGAAGAGGAAAACCAGCCTCTGCCGATTGAAGATCTCGCGGCGAGTTTCCAGGCTGCGGTGGTGGATACACTCTTCACAAAAACGATGGATGCGGCAAGGAAATACCAGGTGAAGGAAATTGTTGTCGCGGGAGGGGTCTCGGCAAACAAGGTATTGCGCGAAGCTTTCCTGGGACAAACCGAGTTTAAAGTGCATATCCCGCCATTATCACTTTGTACCGATAACGCGGTAATGATCGCTACTGCGGGATATTATCATTTTCTCCGCGGAGACCGCTCTCCACTTGATTTCGATGTCTTGCCAAATTGGCCACTCTCCTGATGGCACTAAACTGTAACCATTTCCGGATAAGATCATCCAATGAATGAAATAAACATCAAGGCTGAGAAGCTCTCTCTGGATGCTTTACGGATCGGGGATAGGGCAGAAATTGCAGTCATGGTGGAGATATTTATGGACCCGGTGTACAGGTTGGCATTGCGAATGACCGGGAGCGAACAGGATGCGGAGGATATCACCCAGGAAACCTTCATCAAGGTGATCAAATCCCTCCCGGATTTTGAAGGTAGATCGCAGCTGGCCACATGGATCTACCGGATCGCCATGAATGAATCGTTGATGAACCTGCGGCGAAGAAAACCTGCCGATAGCACCGTGGAGATCGATGCCAGAACAGACGAGGAGGATGGCGCAGAGATCGAGATCACCGATTGGGCTGCACAACCCGAGGCAGAACTCCTGGATTCGGAAGGGAAGCAGCAGTTGGATCTCGCCATTGCCAGGCTGCCGGAAAGCATGCGAAGTGTATTTACGTTACGAGATTTGCAGGGGCTTTCCATTGAAGAAACTGCTTCGGTTCTTGGGATCAGTATCCCAAATGTGAAAACCAGGCTGCTCCGGGCTCGCTTAAAATTACGACAGGATCTAAGCCTTTACCACCGCGAACGGCTGGATAGGAGTGATTGATATGAGTCAAACAACAGAATGCCAGAAATTACTTGGAGAGCTTTCCAATCTGATCGATGGAACACTCAGCCCGGAACTCTGTTCCGAACTGGAGGCACACCTGAAGGAGTGCACGAACTGCAGGATCGTTGTGAACACCACCCGGAAAACCATCGACCTTTACCATGTGGAAGAATCCAAAATGGGGATGCCGGAACCTGCGCGGGAAAAACTATGGAAGCGGTTGGAACTCGGGGATTTCACGTCCGAAGGAAAGTCTCTGTAACTTTTTCCAAAACCGGCCATCATAAAAATGATTAACTAAAAACAAGGATAATTTTATGGGCAGCTTTCTCGATGATAACATTTCCACCCAGATCAAAGAGGTTTTTTCCAACCTGGTAAACCCGGTCCACATCCTGGTCTTCACTTCGAAAGAGAATTGCGAATACTGCGAGGATACCCGTTTATTACTGGAGGAGGTCTGCGGTCTATCCGATAAACTTCATTACCAATCTGTGGATATTGATGCCGACACGAAATCGGCGCAACAATACCATATCGATCGCACACCTACCGTAGCTGTCATGGGGGTGGTGGATGACAAACAATCGGATCACGGCATCCGTTTTTCAGGCATTCCCGCGGGCCATGAGTTCTCCGCCTTGATTCACAGCATCATTTCTGTCTCCCGCCAGGAGACCGGCATAAGTTCGCAAACACAAGCTTTTCTGGATTCGCTGAAATCGCCAGTTCACCTCGAAATCTTCACCACCCCTACCTGACCATACTGCCCGCAAGCCGTGGTGCTTGCTCATCGCTTTGCTCTTGCCAGCCAAATGGTCACATCGGATGCCATCGAAGCCACCGAATTCCCGGAACTGGCGGATAAGTACCGTGTTTCGGGAGTGCCGCACACAGTAATTAACCTTGGCGCAGGCAACCTTATAGGAGCTGCCCCGGAGGAAATGCTGGTTGCAGAGATTCAAAAAACCTTAAAATAATCGAGTACGGGAGGAGAGTAATTGATGGATGCAAAAGTTACCTGGAAAAGCGGCCTTGCGTTTGACGGTTCCTCGGATAGTGGTTTTATCGTACCCCTGGATGGATTCGCGGCTGTCGGTGGCGAAGGCAAAGGATTTCGCCCGCTTGAATTAATGGCGGTAAGCCTTGGAGGTTGCACTGCCATGGATGTGATCTCAATCCTCCAGAAAATGAAACAGGATGTGACACAGTTCGAAGTGAAAGTACACGCTGACCGGGCGGAAGAACACCCCAAGGTTTTTACCAATATTGCACTGGAATACATTGTGACCGGAAAGAATATCGACCGCGTGGCCGTAGAGAAGGCGGTGAACCTTTCTGAAACCCGTTATTGCTCCGCCCAGGCTATGCTTCGCAAGGCGGTTTCTATCGAAAGCAGGATAATCATCCAAGAAAGTTAAAAGTAAGGAATTTCAGGATCCTGCCGTGATCGCTTCCCTGGCAGGATCTTTTTTTATCATTTCATCGAAGTCAGGCAGAAGGGTCTCCACCCTGTAAACCCGGTCGATGAAGAACCCGGAAATGCCAACCAATCCTGTGATTAAACCAGCAAGGGCGATCATCAACGCGATCCCGGATCCGGCTGTATCCCCAAAATAGGGACCAAAAACCGTGGAAAGAGTTGATGTTGTTTGCATGGCGGGTTCAAAAACACGATCCGCCAGCGGGCCAGCAAGCAAAATACCTACAGGACCGGTCACCTGGGCGATGATCCGACGAACGGAGAATACCTTGCCCTGGATATCCGGAGGAACCTTGGATTGCCAGATTGCCTGGTTGGAGCTGTTGATGATGGGTCCAAAAAATGCCCCGAAGAAGGATCCAATCAACCAATACGGCAGGGTTTTCCCTGCCCCAATGATGAAATACCCCAAAAAGCCGCATAATGCCCAGCCAGCCAATACGCCAATGATCTTCTTCCTGGGTCCACCCCAGGCGGTGATAACACTGCTGCCGATGATCCCGCCGAGCGCTCCAGCTGATTCTACCAACCCAAAGGTAGCTGCGTTGTTATTGGTTTTTGAAAGGATTAGAGGAGCGATGAGGATAGTCGCCCAGCTGGCCATCAGGTTGCCTGCCGCGAAGATCAATTGCAACAGGAGTAGGCTGGTTTTTTTATATATATATTTAAAACCAAAAAGGGCTTCCTGCCAGAGGCTTGTTGGGGCTTGCTCGCCCTCCATGGAAACGGGCGTGGGGGGAATATAAATGAAGAGAAGCGTGGAAACAGCAAATACGAAGGTAATGATATCGATCAAGAGGATACCCTGCAACCCAATGGGAGCGATAAGGGCACCAGCCAGGACCGGCGCGAAAATACCCGAACCCCACTCTGCCATCGACATCATACCGCTGGCGCGTGCGAACTGATTCTTTGGGATCATTACGGAAATCGCGGCGGAATATGCCGGCCATTGAAAGGCTTGGAACACACCCGAGATTGCCCCCGCTACACATAATTGCCAGATCTCCAGTCTTCCGTTTAGATAAATGATCAGGATGCCCACGGTGGTCAACCCGGAAACCAGGTCAGAAAGCATCATCACCAGCTTGCGGTTCAAGCGGTCCACCAGTGCACCAGCGAAGGGACCGAAGATCAATCCTGGGACCCAGGTACAAACCCCAACAATCGCAAGTACGGTGGCAGAGTTATATTCCTGCCAAACCCAGATGGTTATAGCGAAACCGCTCATGGCGCTGCCCATCAGCGAAACTACCTGGCCGAACCAGATCAATACAAACGCAGCCATTCCGGCAGGGCGTTTTGCCGGGTTGGAATTATTTTTGGATTCGGTCATCTAACACCTGCGGTAATCCGGGATTCTGTATTGGAGCAAACGCAGGCGGTGACCACCTTCTCCTGCTTTTGAAGCGAACCTTCATATGGCACATCGCTAGCCTGGGCAATCCAGCCTTCCAGGTCGAAGGGCAGAGCTCCGCCCGCGGGTATCCACTCGCCGTTGTATTTGCGCGCGATGTGCACGTGGGAACCGGTGGCATCGCCGCCTTCACAGGAAGGCCTACCCACCGGGTCACCGGTATTTAGCCTGGCACCTGCGAATTGTTGATCAGAGCTGGCAAGATGCAGGTAGAAGATATTCCATCCGGTACGTTCATCACCATCCCCATCCAGGTCCAGAACGACGATCGCTGGTTCGGACCGGGCAACCACCCCATCCGCCACTGCGGTGGACCATTCCGCGGATTCCTGGCAGCCCTTCAAAACATTGGGCGGAGCAAAATCCAGCGCGGAAAGTGGTTCCCCGGTTCCCCAACCGGTATGCGGTCCGCCAGTAAAGGTCCAGGAAGAGCCCTCAGAGAAGGGCAACCGAAGGGGAGGTTGTTCAAGGCTGCCTGGAATCGCTGCAGAGAAAGCTTCCCAGGGGTCACCGAAAAGTGATGTGTAAGTTTTCTGGAGACCTTCACCACTGATGGCACGCAGGTATCCATCATGATCGAGAACCTGTGAAAGATAAAATTGCAGCCCCACTGTAGCTGCGTTTTGCCAGGGGTCGGGTACTTCCAGGGTGCCATCCAACCGGGTGAATTGGCGCAGATTGCCTGTCCGCCAGCCATAGTAGCCATTATTGAGCGTGTTGGCTGCCCAGACGAACTGATTGTTCAAACCTTTATGATACATATCCTCATACCCGAGAGGGTAGTTGCCGTCTGGTGGCCCGTTTGGGTCGCTGAGAGCACCAGCCTGGAATTCAAGGATTGCCAACAACAGCCGGGGGCTGATGCTGAATTTGGTGGCGATATTATCGACGAATTCAGCACCGGTGCGCCACCGACCCCCGGCATATTCCCGGTGATTCTTTAACCATCCAGGATGCTGATTGATGAATTCCCGGGTGTCAAACCCGACATCCGAGGGACCATTGACGAAAAGGTTATCCGGAAGGATCTGGAAGGGACTGCCCCATAAAGACTGGTAATAGATAGGGATCTGCATGGGTAGCCCGTTAGGCAATGTGGTCACTCTTTTTGGCAGAACCGGGTTCGCTTCGCGAATCTCCCCTTCAGTTGTATTGAAATGGGCAGCCAACGCTGGAAGGGTATCTCCGGGCTGGGCGGTGTAATCCACCAACTCGCCGGGTTCATAGAGGGGGCGGGTGGGCATGGGCGTGGGAAGCCAGGCTGCAGGGGTAGGTGTGCCGGGGGTAAGCTCCAGGAGAAGCGTGCCCCCTTTTTGCGGCTGGCAAGCGGATATGACCCCTGCGAGGAGTGTCAGTAGGAAAACAATCCTTGGGATCGACGCGCGGAAAATGATCATGGAATAATTTTAAGGGATATCCTCGTCGTGATGGATGAGGGAATCATGAGAACCATTCGGCTGCGCTATTGACACAAGTCCGTCGCGGGTCATCGTACCTTCATAAATCCTGGAACCGGCGTGAGCGATCCAGCCGCTGAGATCGAAGGGCAACGGCCCATCGGCCAAGATCCACTCACCGTTGTACTTGCGGGCAATGTGCACATGGGTGCCTGTGACGATCCCGCCCTCGCAGGATGGGTGTCCGAGACGATCACCGGTATTTATAAACGATCCTTTCGGAATGCGGTCACGGGAGGATACATGCAGGTAGAGCATGCTCCAACCGGTCTGCTCCCGCCCATCCCCATCCATATCCACAACCACCTGGCCGCCTTCAGAGCGTACCACCTGGCCGGGTGCAGTAGCGGTGACCCAATCCTCCGAGGTTGCGCATCCGGATATGCTTGCAGGAGGGGCAAAATCGAGCGCTGCCCGGGCGCCATCCGGTCCCCAGGCGGAGTGCGGCCCTCCGGTGAAGCTCCAGGTACGGCCTGGCAGGAAGGGCAGCTCGAGCTCAGGCTGAACCAGGTTGGGGGGATAAAGCGGTTCCACCGTCTGCGCCCTTGCCCACGGATCGCCGAACATGCGTTTATATAATTCCGGCATGCTCTTTTCGCCGTAGAGCGATTCCACCCAGCGGCTGCGATCATTGTTGATGCGGGAAAACAGGTATTGAAGAGCGACCGTACCCGCGTTCAATTCAGGGGATATTCGAACCCGTTCGCCTTCCTGCAAAGCGACTTCATTAAGAAAACCACCCCGCCAATCGTAATAACCTACCGAAAGCTGCGAGACTGCCCAGGAGAGCTGCTGGTAGAGCCCCTTCTTGTTGAAATCCACATACCCCATCGGGTAATCGATCTTGGATAGGCTATCCGGCGTGCCATAAACCCAGCGGCTCTTGTATTCAAGGATGGCCAGCAACAAGCGCGGGTTGATGGAGTTCTCGATGGCGACCCGGTCGATGATCTGTGCACCGGTTTGCCAGCCAGATACCAGGTATTCGCGGTAGCTGGAAAGATAGCCACCGGCATTCTCCACGAATCCCCTGGTATCGAAATCCAGCGCGGATGGGGAAAAAACCACCTCGCTATCCGGCATGGCGATGCCATCCGGTCCTGTATCTGAAAGTATGCTGGGGATCACCAGCAGGGTCCCAGGCTGCAGCAGCTCCGTGGGGGAGAATGCCTGGGGGGAGGTGATAAAGCCTGGATCCACCCCGAAACGGAATGCGATGGACGGGAGCGTATCCCCGGATTGCGAGTAATAGACGATGGGTGGAACCGGGGTGGGAGTGCCCGGGTTGGACTCTTCCGTGGGGAGTAGAGCGGGTTGTGTCATAGTGGCCGGGAGCGGAGTGGCTGTTACGGTTGGCGGCGGCTGGGTACGCGTGGGGAGCGGGCGGGTTGGGGCTGCGGTGATGGTTTGGGTTGGTTCAAGGGTGGCTGTTGCCCGCAGCGGGTCAGCCTCGATGGTGGCAGTGAGATCCGCCGCGCTGTAGTAGCTGCGCGAACAGGCCAGCTGGCTGAGAAAAATCACCAGCAGGGGAATAGACAATGCCAGCAGATCAGCGCTGGATCTGGTTTTCCGGTAATCGCGCATCCCAAGCTTCCACAGTTAAGTTTTCTTTCATCAGGTAACCGTCGTACTGAACCCCTGTACCACTGGATATCCACCCATCCAGGTTGAAGGGCAGGGAGCCATCGGCTGAAATCCACTCGCCATTATAACGCCGCGCCAGATGGACGTGGGTGCCGTTCGAGAATCCCCCTTCGCAGGAAGGATGACCGATCCTCTCCCCAGCCTTCACCTCCGTACCTTGTGCCACCCGGTCTCGCGATTCCACGTGCATATAGATCACCGTCCAGCCGGTCTGTTCGTATCCATCGCCATCCAGATCCTGGATCACGACCCCATCCTGGGCGCGGGTGATCAACCCGTCGGATACAGCCGTCACCCATTCGTCGGAAGGCACGCAGCCAAGGGTATCGGCGGGAGGGGCAAAATCCAGGGCAGCCCAGGCCGCGCCATCCCCCCAACCGCCATGCGGCCCGCTGGTGAAGGACCATACCTTCCCCGTTTCAAAGGGCAATTGCATGAGAGGCTGGATAAGATCGGGTGGCAGCAACGGCTCAAAGGAGTAATCGAATGGATATCCGAAAAGATTGGAGTAAGCTTCGTCTAATCCTCCCCCGTTAACAGCGCGATTCCATGCATCCAATCCGGCCAGGCGGCTCATGCAAAGTTGAACCCCGGCAGTGCCGGCATTGATCTGCGGAGTGGCGCGAATAACGCTTCCGTCAGCAAGGACAAAATGGGAAAGACCGTTGATCCGCCATAAGTAATACCCACGGTTCAACTCGTTGGCTGCCTGGGAGAGCTGCAGGTACAACCCTTTGTACGCCGGGTGGAAATACCGCAGGGGGTATACCAGGGTTTCCCCGGCGGGGGAGAGCGAAGATACCCATCCGGATTGGTAATCGAGCAACGCCAGCAGGAGGCGCGGGTTGACCGAATTTTCGCGGCTGACGCGCTCCACGATCTCCGTACTGGTCAGCACTGAAGTATCCACTTCCTCGGTGTAGCCGGCAAGATACCCCCCGCGCTGCCGAATGAAATCCGCTATATTGAAACCAAGCGCGGAAGGGCTGTAAACAAGTTCGGAATCGGGGATGATCTTAAAGCCAGGTGCGTCCTGTACCGGAATGGGCGGGGGGATCTGAAGCAGGCGGCCTACTTCAAGCATTTCGGGATTAATCGGCTGGTTGGCCTCAATGAGCGCATTCACGTCCACGCCAAAATAGAAGGCGATGGCGTTGAGCGTATCCCCGTATTGGACGATATGCTGGGTAAAGTCGCTGCGGATGGCTGGTAATACCCGATCCGCATCTGGTGATGGGTTGATAAGCGGCGCACCAGGCTCGCGGGTTGACAGGCGGTAAGCGGAAAGATCTGGGGTTGGGGTTAATTCCGAAGCAGTGGGCCCTACGGGAAACCCTCCCGGTGGTGGCGTTTGGACGCGAAGGCAACCGCTGATGATAGCCGATATGGCGATGGAGAGTAGCAACGGCTTGAATATTCTATAAATATTCATAGGGGATCAAAACGGAAGGGCATATGCCTGCCACCGATCACATGCAGGTGGAGGTGAAAGACCGATTGCCCGGCATCCGGTCCGGTATTGATCACCAGGCGGTAACCGCCATCCTTCAATCCGGTTTCGGCGGCAAGGCGTTTGGCAGTGAGCAGCATGTGCCCCAGCAGGTTTTGGTGCGCGGGTAGAGCAGAATTCATGGATTCAATGTGCTCCAGTGGCACGACCAGCAGGTGCACCGGTGTGACCGGGCGGGCATCCCGGAAGCAGATCAGCAAATCATCCCGGAATAGGACCTCCGCCGGAAGCTCACCGCGGATAATGCGGCAGAAAGGACAGGGAGAGAGCTCCATCAGGGGAATAGGTGCAAGATTCATGCAACAGGGTGAAAAAAATACCGGGGAGTGTGACCTCCCCGATAGCACGATTGCAGCGGCTGTTCGTGTTACTCTTTCTTTTCCTCACCCTGAATGTAAGCTTCTGTCATCTCACGGCAGATGTTATCCTTGAACTGCTTGGGAGGTGTTTTCATGAAATAGGAGGAGGGAGCAACCAATGGACCTTTCAGCCCGCGATCCAGGCCAAGTTTGGCGCAGCGCACGGCGTCGATGATCACGCCAGCGGAGTTGGGGGAATCCCACACTTCCAGCTTGGCTTCCAGGTTTAGCGGAACTTCACCGAAGGTGGTACCTTCCATGCGGACGTAGCACCACTTGCGGTCAGTGAGCCAAGGAACATAATCGGATGGGCCAACGTGCACATTATCCGGGTCGAGTTTATAGGGCAGCATGCTGGTGACCGCGCCGGTTTTGGAGATCTTCTTGGATTCCAAACGCTCGCGTTCGAGCATGTTCATAAAATCGGTATTACCGCCGAAATTGAGCTGGTAGGTGCGGTCCAGGCGCACGCCGCGATCGACGAACAGGCTGGTGAGAACCCGATGCAGGATGGTGGCCCCCACCTGGCTCTTGATATCATCCCCGATGATGGGCAGGCCGCGTTCTTCAAAGCGTTTACCCCAGTATTCTGAGCTGGCAATGAAGACCGGGATGGCGTTCACAAAGGCGCAACCGGCTTCCAGCACCTGCTCCACATACCACTTGGTGGCCATTTCGGAACCGACTGGGAGATAGTTGACCACTACGTCGGTCTTGGTTTCTTTCAGGATCTGAATAATATCCGCGGTTGGTCCTGGAGCTTTCTTCAGGATCTGGGAAAGATATTTTCCCAGACCATCGTGGGTCATGCCGCGAACCACCGGAACGCCCAGCTTGGGAACATCACAGAACTTGAAGGTGTTATTGGGGTAGGAAAAGATCGCTTCAGAAAGATCTTTACCCACCTTGGTATCGACGATATCGATGGCGGCGGAGAATTCCACGTCGCGGATGTGATATCCGCCAAGGTTTACGTGCATCAGACCGGGGATGCGGTCGGAATCCTTCGCGTTCTTATAGAATTCAACACCCTGAACGAGGGAGGATGCGCAGTTACCCACGCCGATAATAGCCACACGCACTTTTTTCTTTTCAGCCATTGCAGGTGTTTCTCCTTGGATGAATTATCGGCTCCTGGCGGAGAAAATCCCTCAAAAAGCTGCCTATGCTATAATCATTTCAGCATAAGTCGGGAAAATCATGCCAATAGCGTATTCCGATTATACCAGCCGGCTGGAAAGACTGCTGGAAATCTGCAAGAATCTCAGCTCTAATTTGGAATTGGAGCCTTTGCTCCATTCCATCATCGAGAGCGCGGCCGAACTGACCTACAGTGAATCCAGCTCGATCCTCGTTCTGGATGAAGAGAAAAACTTTCTCAAATTTCTGGCTGCCCCCTGGTACATGATGGAATCGCTCAAAACCATCAATGTCCCGTTGGATAGAAGCGTGGCGGGATGGGTCTTCACCAACGGCCAGCCGATGGCAATCCAGCATGCCGAAAAGGACGAACGCATCTTCCGCCTGGTGGATAAACAGCTCACCGACAGCACCACCTCGATCCTGGCTGTGCCGCTCGTTTCGAAGGGTGAAGTGATCGGAGTGATGGAGTGCATTAACAAGAGCAACAACGCCCAATATACAGAAGAGGATGTAACCATCGTCGAAACCCTGGCAGCCCAGGCTGCCGTGGCTATCCAGAATAACTGGCTTTTGGATGAAACCCAGACTGCCTACGAGAAAATGATGCAACTGGATCGCATGAAGAGCGACTTCATGGCCATCGTCTCGCACGAGCTGCGCACCCCCCTGGGTTTGGTGTTGGGGCACTCCTCGCTATTGATGGACACGGTAAGCGAGGATCAAAAGCAGGACCTGATGGTGATCGCCTCAAGCGCCAACAGGATGAAGGAGATCATCGAACAATTCTCCGATTCGGACACGCTGGAGCACGATCTTGCGGAGCTGCGTCGGCAAAGGTTGAGCGTTTCCGCCCTGGTGAAAGAAATCGTGGATTCATTCCGCGAGATGGCAGAAATCCGAAAGATCGGTTTGATCCTCGAACTGCCCGGATCGGATATGATTGTTGAAGGCGACATGGATAAGATCGGCATTGCCCTGCGAAACCTCATCCAGAACGCGTTGACATTTACTAACGCGGGCGGCAAGGTGAAGGTGAAGGGAGAGGTGGTGCCGGGGTACGTGAAGATCACCGTCATGGATAACGGTATCGGCATCCCGCCAGAAGAGCTAGGGAAGATCTTCACTAGGTTTTACCAGGTGGAAAAGCACCTCACCCGCAAGCACGGCGGGGTGGGGCTGGGGCTTTCGATCGCGAAGGAAATGGTGGAGCTGCATGGGGGAACCATATCGGTGGAGAGCGTGGAGGGCATGGGCAGCAAGTTCTCCTTCAGGCTGCCCTCCAGCGCAGCCCAAGCCAGCGCTGCACAAAGGGTGTTCCAAACAGGGCCACTTGCGGGCAAATCGCCTGCGCAGCCCGCAAAAGCCGTCACCGGGACGCTGGGCAAGCCCCCCCCGCTGCCGCTTACCGGCAGCCTTAAACCCCGGCCTGTAAATCCCGCCGATTCTCCACTGGAGGAAATGAAATAACAGAACCCTCGCGTGAAGGCGGGGGAAAGGGTATAATCAGACCCGCCGCGGGGCGTGGCTCAGTCCGGCTAGAGCGCACGGTTCGGGACCGTGAGGTCGGCGGTTCAAATCCGCCCGCCCCGACTTATTATTGAAACCCTGGTTCCCGACAGGGTTTTTGTTTTAAAATGAGGTCGGCGATTTCCCAAAAAAGAATGAGATTTCACAAATCCGCCCGCCCCGACTTATTATTGAAACCCTGATTCCCGACAGGGTTTTTGGTATAAACCCTTATAATTTCTCTATTCCATACCGCAGGATATTAACCGTATGAAACCCGTCTCCCCCAAACTCATCCTGGCGCTCAACTACCTCATCTTCCTCTGCTTCGGCATGTTCATGGGCGGGATCGGAACGGTTTTCAACGAGCTGGCGGTCCAGACCTCGTCCTCGCTCACCGCCATCGGGGGGATAATCACTTTCCTCTTCCTGGGTTCCCTGCTGGCGCAGGTCGCAGCGGGGCCGCTGACCGACCGCTTTGGGCATGGCAACACCCTCGTGGCAGCCCTCATCATCCTCGGGCTGGGGATCATTGGTTTCACCTTTGCCCGCAGCCTGCCGGTCATGTTCGCCCTGGTGTTCATCACCGGCATAGGACAAGGGGGGGTGGATATTGGCGCAAACCTGGTTGTTTCGGATTCGGCCCCTGAGGATAACACTTCGGTTCTCAACCTGCTGCACTTTTTCTTCGGGGTTGGTGCTTTTCTTGGCCCGGCGCTCATCAGCCTGACCATCGCTTCCACCGGCTCCGGGCTGCTGGTGGAACGCCTCACCGCCGGAGCTCTTGTTCTCCTGGGGATCACGATCTATTTCCTGCTCAGGGATCAGAAAACCAGATCGGTTGTCGACTCTAAAACGGTAGCACAAAAGGACCAGGGATTCCGGGTATATCTTTCGCCACTGCTCTGGCTTTTGGGAATCCTGATGGTTGCTTACGTCGGCCTGGAGTTTGGGCTGGGAAGCTGGATCACCAACTACATGTCCATCACCACCGGGGTGGCGCTGCAGTATGGCGCGCTAGTCACCTCCGCGTTCTGGGGGGCGCTGGCGCTTGGCCGCCTGGCCGGAGCTGCAGCGAGCCCGCGCATGACCCGCATGAAACTGATGACCGTCGCGCTGGTCAGCAGCCTGGTGGGCGCACTGGGAATGATTCCGAGCCAGGGGGCGATCTGGCCGACGGTTCTCTGCATTGCGTGGATCAGCTTTTCTTTCGGAACTGTCTATCCCACCACGGTGGCGTACGCGATCGCAGAATTCCCCAATGAACAGGGGAAGGCAGTGGGTTTTTTGGTGGCGTTGGGAAATATCGGCGGGATCGTCCTGCCCTGGCTGGCTGGTATCCTGCTTGTAAATTCCACCAGGTTTGGGTACCTCGGTTTTATCCTGCTTTCGGTGCTGGCTATGCTGTTCATACTCTTCCTGATCCAGCGCAGGAATATGCGGGCACCGTCAGCTACTTCTATGGATTAACCGGAAACTTCGATCAATTCCCCGGTCCGGAAGGTGATGTAGCCCGGGATCTGGGTGATGATCTTTTTGGCTTCCGCGGTCGATATCCAGTGAAAAAGCTTTTTCAGGGGGTTTTGAGCCGCATTCTCACTTCTGGCAACCAGCTGGTAACTTTCCAGGGCGAGCGGAATGAAATCCAGCCCGAGTGCGCGGGAGGAAGCTTCCAATCCGATTCCCGCATTGGCACCCCCTTCGGCAATCGCCTGGGCGATCTCCGAATGGGTTGATCTTTCATTCCCGTATCCCACGATCCCATCCCCCTCCAACCCGATGGTCTTTAGCTGATAATCCAGCCAGACCCGTGTTCCGGAACCCGATTGGCGGTTGATGAACTTGATGCCGGGTTTTACCAGGTCCTGCAGACCGGTGACCTTGAGGGGATTCCCCGGTGGAAGAATCAACCCCAGGCTGCGCTCGGCCAGGGTGAGCAGGCTCACCCTTTTGCCCGGCAGAAGGCGGCTGATGAAGGGAACATTGTAGGTCCCGGTTTCCGCGTCCCACAGGTGACAACCGGTAAAATCCGCTTTACCTTCCTCCAGCGCGATCAGCCCCCCCAGGCTGCCGCAAAAGGAGAGGCTTATCCGGATGGATGGCTCTATCACCTCAAAGCGGGAGGTGATGCGGGCAACCGCCAGGTCGTGGCTGCCCCAAAAACGCAGCTCGGATTCGTGGGGAGCCTCCTTCTCGGCTTCCGTCACCCGGAAGCGATCCAGCGCGTGCAAAAAAGCCTGCTCGGTCTCGGCGGGGGTGAAACCGGAATTGACCGCTTCCAGGATGAAAGATTCGGCCTTGTGGATAAGCGTGGTACGGCGCAGCGGGATATCCGCCCTGGTGGTGGGAACGGAAGCCACCCGGGTACCCAGCCCGGAGCGGCTGGCGACCAACCCCTCGCGGGCAAGCTCCTGGTAGGCCCGCTGGACCGTTCCCTGGGTGCATCCCCAGGCTTCGGTAAGCTGGCGGATGGTGGGAAGCTGGTGTCCCGGTTTAAGTTTTCCCTCGAGGATCTCAAGCTTGATCGAACTGGCAATTTTCAGGTAAAGAGGTTCTTCCATTGCGTTTCCTTAATCCATTATAGCAAAGGATTGGCAGCCTATCTTGATAAAAGTATACTTAATGCAGTACAATAATACACATTGCCATGAATAACAACTTCGCCGAGATCGTCGCGCTCACCTTTTATGTTTCCGGTTCTGCATTACTGATAAGCGCTTTTATCGGCATTCCCCTGGGAGCGTGGTGGGGGTTCCATCCCTTCTGGGGCAGGAAAATGACCACAGCTATGCTATATACCGGCATGGGGCTGCCACCGGTGGTGGTGGGGCTCTTCGTGTACCTGCTGCTTTCGCGAAGCGGACCGGTGGGCGGCTTGAATTCTCCGCTGCTGCCGCGCCTCTTCACACCGGGCGCGATGATCCTGGCACAGGTGATCATTGCCTTCCCAGTGGTTGCCGGGCTGACCATGGCTTCGGTGATGGGGGTTTCGAAGGCTATGCGCTGGCAGATCCAGGCACTTGGCGCGGATAGAACCCAGTCCATCCGCGCGGTTCTTTGGGAAGCCCGAAGGGGGGTGATCCTGGCATTGGTGGCCGGGTTCGGCGCCATCATCTCCGAAGTCGGCGCCGTGATGCTGGTGGGCGGGAACATTGCTGGAAAGACGCGCGTGCTCACCACCGCGATCGTTCTGGAAACCCGCCAGGGAAATTTCCTCTTTGCCCTGCAGCTGGGCATCGCTCTATTGATCATCGCCTTCATCATTAACTTCGCCGTCGTGCTCATCCAGGAAAAGGACGGCCAGGGATGAGCAAGGAGATGTTCAACTTGGATCGCGTCATCCGCCGCTACGATCAGCGTTTCGCGCTTGAGGTGGATTCCCTGCGGATCAATAAGGGTGAAAGGCTGGTGCTTGTGGGTCCGAGCGGAGCCGGTAAAAGCACCCTCCTGCGGCTGCTGAATTTCCTGGAGCCCCCCACCAGTGGGAGCATCCGGTTTGAGGGGAACAGCTACAGCCGGGAGAAAATGCCGCCGCTTTCAGAAACCCGCAAGGTGACAACAGTTTTTCAGAGCCCGCTGCTGATGAGCATGAGCGTGCTGGATAACGTCTGCTGGGGGTTGAAGCTTCGCAAGGTGGAGCATCCAGAAGGAAAAGGCATGGAAGCCCTGGAGATGGTCGGGATGGCTGCGTTTGCCGGCAACCATGTTCGGTCCCTTTCCGGCGGAGAAGCCCAGCGAGTTGCCCTGGCAAGGGCGATCGTTCTCTCCACCGATGTGCTTCTCCTGGATGAGCCTACCGCCAACCTGGACCCCTACAACGTGGGCTTAATCGAATCGATCGTTCTGAAGCTTAACCAGGAAAAAGGAACCACGATCGTGATGGTTACCCACAATGTGTTCCAGGCGCACCGGCTTGGGACGCAGGCTGCCTTGCTCCTGGATGGTAGGATCGTTGAACACGCGCCGGTGGAGAAATTCTTCACCCTTCCCGAGGATACACGCACCTCCGCGTTCACCCGCGGCGAAATGGTGTATTAAATCAATTTTGGAGGAAAAGATGAAAAGCAAGATCCAATTTTTATTGACCGCAGGCTTGCTGATAGTGATTCTGCTTGCTGCCTGCGCGCCGGCTGCTACTCCCCCCGCAGCCCAGGCAACCGAAGCGCCACCAGCCCCCACAGAAGCGCCCAAACCCACCGAGGCTCCGACCGAGGTACCTATCACGGCCACCTTGATGCTGGCGACCACCACCAGCACCCAGGATTCCGGGTTGCTGGATTATTTGCTGCCCATGTTCACCAAGGAAACCGGGATCGATTTCGAGGTGGTGGCGGTTGGTTCCGGCCAGGCTCTGCAGCTTGGCAAGGACGGTAACGCGGATGTACTGCTTGTCCATTCCCCCGCAGCGGAAAAGAAATTCATGGAGGCCGGGGATGGCGTCCGGCGGGAAGACGTGATGTATAACGACTTTATCATCATCGGCCCGGCCGCGGACCCGGCTGGCGTAAAGAGTGCTGAATCCTCCAAGGATGCATTCACGAAGGTTGCGGAAGCCAAAGCCCCCTTCATTTCCCGCGGCGATAAATCCGGGACGAACACCAAGGAGCTGGGCATCTGGAAATCCGCGGAGATCGATCCCGCTGCTGTTGGGGGTGACTGGTATATTGCCTCCGGCCAGGGGATGGGGGAAACGCTGACGATGGCTGAAGAAAAAGAAGCCTATACCCTGAGCGATCGCGCCACCTACCTCACCCGCAAGCAAAACGGGCTGAAACTTGAAATACTGATGGAAGGTGATAAAGCGCTGCTCAATCCCTATGGCGTGATCGCGGTCGATCCGGCCAAGAACCCCGCCATTCAGAATGACCTGGCAAACCAGTTCATAGACTGGCTGATCTCGGTCCCCACCCAGGAATTGATCGCCCTATTTGGCGTGGAAGAATATGGGCAGACGCTCTTCAACCCCAGCTCGATGGCGTATAAGGAAGCCAAGGGATTGCTGCCAACGCCGACACCGTAAAACAGATGAAATGTTGATCGGTTAAATGAGTTTTGAAGCAAACCGCCCGGTTTTCACCGGGCGGTTTGTATTGGCGGAGAGGGAGGGATTCGAACCCTCGACACCTTTCGATGTACACGCTTTCCAAGCGTGCGCGCTAAGCCAGACTACGCGACCTCTCCAAGAATTTATCCCATTTATTAGGAGCGCGACGATTATACCATAGCGCTTTTTCTTCCCGAAGGATTGAAAAAATCAGCAAATGTGTATGATTGCTTTGGAAAAAGGATTGTAAAATTTCCAGATGGGTGTACACTAAAGAAAAACAAAAGGAGAATTAACATGCCAGCAATTATTGACGTGGAAGGAATCGGGCCGAAATACTCGGAGAAATTAAAGGAAGCCGGCATCCGCACAACGGATAAGCTCTTAAAAGTTGGCGCTACTCCCAAGGCGCGCAAGGAAATCGGGGAAAAAACTGGCATCGGTCACGAGCTGATCCTCAAATGGGTCAATCATGCCGACCTGTATCGCATCAAGGGCGTTGGCTCGGAATATGCCGATCTGCTCGAGGCAGCCGGCGTGGATACCGTTGTGGAGCTTGCCAAGCGCGTTCCACAGAACCTGGTGGACGCGATGGCTGAAGTCAACAAGAAGCACAAAGTTGTCCGCCGCCTGCCGGTGCTCAAGGAAGTTGTCAAGTGGGTGGATCAGGCCAAAAAGCTGCCCAGAGCTGTGGAATATTAATCGAATAACCAACCTATCATCCACGGGAGCCTGCCGCATTGGTTCCCGTGGATCGTTTTGTTGCCGATTTAACTTTTTCCGTTTATAATTGCACTCCTTCGGGCGGTTAGCTCAGTTGGTTAGAGCGTTGCGTTGACATCGCAAAGGTCGTAGGTTCGAGTCCTATACCGCCCACAGGTATAAATTACCTCACAATGATTTTTTTACAAAGCAGCGACCAGGACGAATAACCGGAAGAACCTGACAGAAAACGGGAGCAAGAATGAGACTCCCCGCAGCGCGAACCCGGTGAAAACCCCCTGTGAGCCTGATCCCCAAAGGGCAACCCCGAGTAAGGAGAACGGTTAGGCCCCGTTACCAGCCGCTGGAGATGATCCCATTGGGATCAAATCCGGGTGGAACCGCGTGATCGATATCCCGCCCCGGAGAGGTGCGGGTTATTGTTTTAAGGAGGAAACCATGTCACAAATTGAGCAGGCTGCATATCACGATTCGATGCTGTACCGCATCCGCCATTCCACGGCGCACGTCATGGCCGAGGCGGTGCTGGATGCCTTCCCCACCGCCAAGATCGCCATTGGCCCGGCGATCGATGAAGGGTTTTATTACGATTTTGACCTGCCGCGGCCGCTGAACCCGGAGGACCTGGCGAGCATCGAAAAAAGGATGAAGGAAATTTTGAAGAAGAGTGTGCCCTTCACTCGCGAAGAGCTCAGCGCGGATGCTGCCCGCAAGCTTTTTGCCGGGCAGGATTACAAACTGGAGCTGATCGAAGGACTGGAAAAAGGCGGATTCGACGAGCACGGGGATCCCATCACCGAAAAACCGGTCATCTCCATCTATAAATCCGATACTTTCACCGATCTCTGCCGCGGGCCGCACGTGGAAAATACCACCCAGATCAATCCGCAGGCGGTGAAGCTGATGAGCATCGCCGGGGCTTACTGGCGCGGGGATGAAAAACGCCCCATGCTGCAGCGCATCTACGGCACCGCCTGGGAAAGTCCCGAAGAGCTGGAACAATACCTCTGGAGGCTGGAGGAAGCCAAAAAACGCGATCACCGCAAGCTGGGCAAGGACCTGGATCTCTTCTCGATCAACCAGGAGGTTGGACCGGGGCTGATCCTCTGGCATCCCAAGGGAGCAATGATTCGCTACCTGGCGGAAAACTACTGCAAGGAAGAACACCTGCAGAATGGATACGAATTCGTCATCTCCCCGCATATAGGGCGGGCGAACCTCTGGCAGATAAGCGGCCACCTGGATTGGTACCGCGATAACATGTACGCGGCCATGAAGGTTGACGAAGAAGAGTATTTCGCCAAGCCGATGAACTGCCCTTTCCACATTCAGATTTACAAGAGCCGCATCCGTTCCTACCGTGATCTGCCCATCCGGTTCGCTGAATGGGGTACGGTCTATCGCTATGAACGCGCAGGGGTACTCCACGGGTTGCTGCGCGTGCGCGGCTTCACCCAGGATGACGCCCACATCTTCTGCCGCCCGGATCAGATGGACGAGGAGATCGACCGAACGCTCAAGTTCTGCCTGCATATCCTGCGTCATTTTGGCATGACCGAATTCCATGCCTATCTAAGCACGCGAAACCCGGAGAAATTTGCCGGGGAAGTGCAGGATTGGGACTCTGCAACCGAAGCACTTCGCAAAGCTTTGGAACGAGCCAAGATTGATTTCGATTTAGACGAAGGCGGGGCGGCGTTCTACGGTCCCAAGATCGATCTGAAGATGATCGACGCGCTGGGCAGGGAGTGGCAGCTCAGCACGATCCAGTTCGATTTCAACCTGAGCGAACGCTTCGAGCTTGAATATGCGGCCGAGGATGGTACCCTTGCCAGACCGTATATGGTGCACCGAGCCCTGCTGGGATCGATGGAGCGCTTCATGGGTGTTCTTATTGAGCATTATGCCGGGGCATTCCCTGTCTGGCTCGCGCCGGTGCAGGCGGTGCTTATCCCCATTGCGGACCGGCACGTTGAGTACGCGCGGGAGGTTTCTGAAAAACTAAAGGATGCCGGTCTGCGGGTGGATGTGGATGCCCGCGGGGAGCGCATGAATGCCAAGATCCGCGATGCCCAGAACCAGAAGATCCCCTACATGCTGGTGATCGGGGATAAGGAAATGGAATCCTCCCAGGTGGCCCTTCGCCTGCGCAGCGGGGAGAACCCCGGACCGGTGAGCCTGGAGGATTTTCTTAAGAAGGCGAATGCGGATATCGAAGCCCTGGTTTGAACGGGATTATTCCTACTGGTAAATGGGGCTTGCGTCTTTCAGTTATAATATGGTATTGGATTAAATCAATCTAAATCATCCGGTATAATTTGGTATCAAAAACAGGAGGAGTGCGCCATCAGCAATAATACATTAAGAGTCAATGATGCGATCCGGTCCCCGCAGGTGCAGGTCATCGGACCAAACAAGGAGAATATCGGAGTTATTCCAATTGAAAAAGCGCTTCAGATTGCCGCCCAGGCAGGGCTGGATCTGATCGAAGTCGCCCCAGACCGGGAACCACCCGTTTGCCGCATCCTTGATTTCGGCAAATTCAACTTTGAGCGGGAAAAGAAAGAACGCGAAGCCCGCAAAGCCCAAACAAAAATTGAAGTAAAAGAAATCCGTCTGCGCCCCAAGACGAGTGCCGCCGACAGGCACTTCAAGACCAAGCGTGCACGGGAGTGGATAAAAACTGGTAACAAAGTCCGCGTCACCATAAGGTTCCGCGGTCGTGAGATCGATTACCTGGATATCGCCCTGGAGGACCTGAAAGAGATCGCCCAGGAGCTGGAAGATATCACTGTGGTGGAAGCCCCTCCGGGTGTTGAAGGGCGAACGATGACCATGGTGCTGGCTCCCGGAAAACCGAAATCCAAGGCTGCCGCGCAACCCAGACCTGCTGCGGAAAGCGAACCCCAAGCTACGGAAAAGGTGGAAGAAAAGCCGGCCGAAAAAGTTGCGGTTCCCGAAGCCAAGAAATAATAATTACCCAGGCGTAGTTTCTGGTATAATAGGCGGCTGCGTAAGCAGCCGTTTTTAATTATTTATGAAGGAGTTCGTTGTGCCTAGAAAGACAAAAGTTGGCAAGATCAAACTGAAGACCCACAAGGCAACCTCCAAGCGGTTTCGCCTGACCGGGTCGGGCATGCTGGTGCGAACCAAAGGCGGCAAGAGTCATTTGCGCCGCCGCACTTCCAAGCGCACCAAAGCCCTGCTGAGCGAGATGATCCCCGTAAAGGGCGATGCCATCATTCAGCGCGTCAAACGGCTAAATCCCAATATGGGATAACAGCCAATCGTATCCATCTTTAGCGCGGCTGTTGGGTGCTCGCAACTGGTGAAAACCGGCGCCCAGGGGTTCGCAAAGGAGTAATGCATGTCACGCGTAAAAAGCGGTCCGCCGAGACATTTACGGCACAAGAAAATCTTAAAACTGGCATCCGGCTTTCGGATGAGTCGGCATATCTTGATTCGCCGCGCCAATGAGTCTATTTTAAAAAGCATGTGGTACGCCACTCGCGACCGGCGCGTTCGCCGTCGCGATCTACGCAAGTTGTGGATAACCCGCATCAATGCCGCAGCGCGGCTTAATGGGCTTTCCTACAGCCAGTTTATCCATGCCATGAAAGTTTCCAACATAGAATTGAACCGCAAGATGCTGGCCGACCTGGCCGTGCGCGATCCGCAGGCTTTCTCGGCAGTGGTCGCACAGGCCAAAGCAGGATAATCACCATCCAAGCGCACCCACGGGATGACCTGAACAGTCATCCCGTTTTTTGTTTTGTATAATAGATGTGAAAAAACGAATCACCGGAGGCTGGCTTTGAGCAATGAATGGTTCAGGGATGGCGTGGCAATAAGCATTCTTCAAGGGGATATTACCTCCCAGAATGTGGACGCGATCGTTAACGCGGCGAACGCCATGTTGCAACACGGCGGAGGCCTGGCGGGAATGATCTCGCGCCGGGGTGGGCCGGTGATCGACCGGGAGAGCGCTGCCTGGATCGCAAAATACGGCAGCGTTTCGCATTCCAATCCAGCCTACACCCATGCCGGCAGCCTTCCCTGTAAATATGTCATCCACGCGGTCGGACCGATCTGGGGGGATGGAGAAGAGGTTAAGAAACTGGGTGAATGCACCACGGCCTGCCTGACCCTGGCGGAAAAATTGGGGCTTTCCTCCATTGCTTTTCCAGCGATCTCAACCGGGATATATTGCGTTCCATATATCATTGCTGCCCAGGGTATGCTGGGTGCCGTTCTCGCATACTGCCATTCTAACCCGGGCGGGCAAATCAATGAGATTCGATTGGTTTTATATGAAGAACAGGCAATGGAAATATTCCTGAACGAAATAGTGAATCTTATTAAATGAAATGATCTCATCCAAAAATAACCCCAAGATCCAACATATTCGCTCCCTCCTCGGCCAGCGGAAAGTCCGTACTGAATTTGGGGAATTCGTTGTGGAAGGTGTTCGCCTGTGCGAGGAAGCGAGCATGATTGGGATAAAACCACGGTATGTCCTCTTTGCCCCTGGATTATCAGAACGGGGAAAAATTCTTGTGGATAATTTCAGCAAAATCGGTTGCGAAATGGAGGAGATCCCCGAAAACCTGATGGCTTCGATTAGCGATACCGAAACCTCCCAGGGAATCCTGGCGGTGGTTCCCTTTCAGAGCCTACCGGACGCGAAGGAAAGAACATTCACGGTGATTGCAGATGAGATCCGCGACCCGGGTAATCTGGGCTCGTTGATCCGGTCTGCCGCCGCAGCGGGAGTGGATGAATTTTTTGTCACCCCTGGGACTGCGGATCCTTACGCGCCGAAAGTGGTGCGCGCAGGGATGGGGGCGCATTTCCATCTGCCCATCCGGGAGCGAAGCTGGGCGCATATCCAGGGGGATTTTGCTACTTCGGGAGCGGAGCGAGAATGCCTGGTCCTGCTTGCAGATATGGCTGGCGATCCGATGTGGGATATTAACCTCACTGACCCACTCGCGCTGATCATCGGTGGAGAAGCGACGGGTGCATCCACCGAGGCGCGCAGTTTTGCATCCGCGCGGATCAGCATTCCCATGGCTGGAAAAACGGAATCCTTAAACGCAGCGATCGCTGGCAGTATCCTCCTCTTTGAGGTATTAAGGCAAAGACGCAAATGAAAATCCGATCGATCACCTGTTTTTATGACCCCGGAGCCAGCGGCGCTGGGAATACACTCGACTTGCTGGGTAGTTTTGCCGGGCGGGCAGTGGAACAGTTTGGTTCCGCCGGGATCGAAGTTCAATCCTGCCGGCTGGCAACCATCCCGTTCGCGGAAATGTGCCCCACCGGCTGCCTGGAAAGCGGTGTCATCCTGGCTCAAAAACTGGAGGAAAAGGCTCTTTCACGCGGGTTTGCTTACATTTCCATGGGCCCCGCCATGCCCGAAAACCCGGATAGCTTTTCCATGATCCCCGGGATGCTGGCAGAGACGAAGGCAGTGTTTTTTTCTGCAAACCTGATTCATAGGGATGGGAGGATCTCACCTCCTTCCATCCGGGCTGCTGCAGGGATCATTCACAAGGCGGCCACGATCGAAAATGGAGGGTTTGCCAACCTGCGCTTTGCTGCACTGGCGGGTGTGGAACCGTTCACACCTTTCTTCCCAGCAGCCTATGGGCGGGGGGCAGAAGCCGCTTTTAGCGTCGCGGTGGAGTGCGCGGATGTGTTCGTGGCGTCGTTCGCGGAAGCGCGGAGCGTTGAGGAGGCACGAAAAAAATCCATGGCTGTGCTGGAGGAGGCTGCGTCCGGCATGACCGCGATCTGTAAAGGGTTGCTGCAGGAATTCCCCATTGTTTTTAAAGGGTTCGATTTCTCCCCCGCACCCTACCCAGGAGAAAAGAGTTCCATCGGGTACGCGCTTGAATCATTGGGAATCCCAGCAATGGGGCGGAACGGCTCTGCGGCAGCGGCAGCGATCCTGGCGGGGATCCTGGATGAAGGAAAATGGTTCAAGGTAGGTTTCAATGGGCTGATGCTGCCAGTTCTGGAGGATTCCGGGTTGGCAGAACGCGCTGGTGATGGCAACCTTGAAATTAACGACCTGCTGATCTATTCCTGCTTGTGTGGAACGGGGTTGGATACGGTTCCCCTGGCCGGGGATAGCACCCCGGAGCAGATCGCTGCGGTGCTGATGGATCTGGTGGGGATTTCCGCCAGGCTTTCCAAGCCACTCACCGCCCGGTTGATGCCGATCCCGGGAAAGAAGGCTGGAGATGAAGTGCGATTTGATTTCGAGTATTTCGCCCCAAGCAGGGTGATGGAATTGCGTTCGCAGGAAATGAAAAGGTTCTTCGCCGGGGAAGAACCTTTCGGGATTTTTCCGAGAAAACCGGGGTAACGCTCAACGCACCTGTTTGTAGTTTACCAGTACCAGGTTCTTGGCGCAATCGTTGAAAGTATCGAAATAGGTCTTATCCGAGATGGGGATATCCTGCTGGTCGTATAACCGGAGCCATAGGGCGTTTGTGGAAGCGATGGGTTGATCGGCAAGTTTGAACTCGTAGCCGGATTCCCCATATGCCCGGGCAAGCCCGGTGAGGGTTGTGCGTTCGGGTGTTATCGATTTGCCGTTTAAAACACCGCCAAGCCGTACTTTTAACCCGATGACTGGGCGTCCCTGCAGGTCATATACATTCCCGGCAACCCCCATCCATTTACAGTCCGTAGTTCCCCGGAAGAGGCTATCGGCAACTGCCATCGGAGCTCCCTGCAGCACAAAAGGTGCGGAGGCGGATAGATCACGGGTGGCGGTCGGTTCCGTGGTGCCCAGCGGCAGGGTTGCCTGCAGACCGATGGTGGGGGTGACCGAGGGGGTGACCGTGATGACAGTGGGGGTCCAGGTGGCTGGAAGGGCGCGCTGGGTGGCGGTGGAGGTTGGCAGGATGATGAGAACCGGCATGGTGGGTGGCGGGGCGGGATTCAGTAGGGAATCCGGGTTTGAAAAGATCATGAAGAATACCGCGCACAACCCGATCATCATAACCAGTAATAGGACGGTGAAAACATTCCAAAGACGGTCGGATCTCCGACGTTTTTCATCCACCAGGATGTCTTCGGGAAATTCTTGAATATAAGAAGATGGATCTTGCTGCAATAGGTTCCTCCCCTTGCCGGGTGTGGATCAGGGAACCTGCACCGTGATGCTGGCTGAGGCTTTTTGAGTATCCACCCAGTCCAGAAGTGCTTGCTGCTGGGCGTTCAGGAGAGCCTCCGGCGAGAGCGGGCGGGCGGGATCCCTTTCTATGACCTGCACAATCTGGTATCCGAAACTGGTGGGGATCACAGAGCTGAATTTCCCCGTTTCGAGAGAAAATGCAGCCTCATCCACCGCGGGTTGGGTCAGACCCCCGCGGGGGAACCATCCCAAGTCTCCGCCAGTGAGCGGGTCATATCGATAAGCAAGGGTTGCAAAATCTGCGCCAGCTTGCAGTTGCGCGTAAAGATCGTTTGCGGTCTGCTCTCGAAGGACGAGGATCTGCCGGGCATGAACCTGCTCGGCAGTCACGGGAACCGTTGCCAGGAGCTGATCCCGCTGCCAGGCTGCCAGCATGGACCTTCGCAGGGCGGAGCGAAATGAACCATCGTTATGCCCGTTGCGGATGATCCAATCGGCCAGCTTTTCCTGTCCGCCGAGCGTGGAAGATAACTCGTCAATTCGGGATTGCAGGGTGGCGTCATCCACAGCATGGCCGGCTTGAACCGCAGCCTGGGCAAGGAGGGTCTGGGCGACGAGGTCATCCAGCACCAATTGTTTCTGCTCTTCAGGCGTGGCAGTTACGCCGGTTTCCTGCTGGGCAGCCTGGAGCTGCTGGAGCGAGGCGTTGAATTCTTCCAGGGGGATGATCTCACCGTTGACGATGGCTGCCGCAGGGACCGGGGTGGGGGTGGGGGGCGCGGGGGTTGCGGTGGGGGTGGCTGTGGGCTGGATGGAAGAGACTACCGAACAACCGGCGAGAATCAGCGTAAGGAGGGGGAGTATGAATTTCTGAAAACGCATGGGGCTGATTATACCTGAGGGGAGAGAGAAGCGTTTACGGGTTGATAAGTTGATTTGTTGCGTGGAATGTTTGAACTTCGCCAGGGGATGAGGATGGTTATTGGTGAGTTTGCCGATTTGTTAGGTACAGAGAATTGGAAAAATTGTATACTAATTACGGGTGGAATATTTAAAAAAAACCAATTCCCCCTCCTGGAGGAGCCATGAAAACAAAATTCACGGTTGTTTTTCTCTCGGTATTTCTACTGGGAGCATTTATTCTATTTGGTGCGGTCAGCGCGGTACATGCCGAGGAATTAACACCGACCCCGGAGGTCACGCCCACGGAGGAGATCACTCCTACGCCAACGGAACCAACGCCACCAGAATCGCCTACCCCCGAACCCACCGCCAGCCCGCCTCCTGAGCCGGAATTAAGTGGAGCTCTTGTAGAGGGCGGCGTGGAGATGCTGGCCATGAGCAGCCCGATGATGTTGGGTGCGACTGTTACAAAACCAGTATGGTTCAACAGCAGCTACGGAATAAAAGAGTACGATACTTTTTCCGCAGCGTTTGATGATATTGATTTAGGTTTATTTCCATCAGATGGAATCATCCATGTGGAAGACTTCTATGCTGGTGGAGAAACGGATACAGTTCTCAGCCTGTATTACGCAACCGGAAAGCCTTTTTCATCATCATCCATCAAGGGCATATCCGGTCCATCCCTAAACCCGGATACGAATTCACCAATGGTAACAATTTCCACTCCGCTGGAATTTATGAATTTTACCGGGGGTTTCACGATCAGCAATATTTGTGTGGATACAACTCGAACCGGCCCGAATTACGGCGCGATCACGCTCTCAAACATGAGCGGAACCCAGAACTTGAAGAACCTTGTGGTGATAAATCATGATTCAAACAGTTCTGGGATCTTTGTTTATACAGCATCAGGATCCATTGTTCTGATGAATGTCGATTCCAGTGAGAATCCGGGCGGTGGCGCAATCCTTCAAACCGGCACAAGCGGAAGTATTTCCATCACGAATAGCAGCTTCGATGGTAACGGAGGAGTTACTCTGCTGGATGACACGAAGGTCGCGGGACTGATGGTTGATACCACTTCCTCAAACAGCCCGGTCACCCTGAACGGGGTTTCTGCTAGCGGCAACACATCGCCTGATGCCCCAGGCGTCCTGATCAAGAAAAGTGGAACCCTGACGATCAAAAACAGCATGTTCAATAATAATCTCGGCGGCGGACTGGCAAACAAGCAGGATCTGGTGAAACCCACCATCCAGGGAGCCACTGTGCTGGATAACGTGACCGCCAGCGACAATTACCAGGAAACACCCGATATCCGCGGCGGCAGCGGAATCGAGCTCTATACCAACGGCACGATCACAGCAAACAACATCTTCGCGACAGGCAACCTGAACTACGGGATGAAGCTGAATAACTGCAATTTCGCTGGCGCAGCCTGCACCTCAACTTCAACAGGGGCGGTTAACATCACAAGTAGTGAATTCTCGGGCAACGTCGAAAAAACCGGGCTAGAGATCACCTCGCGCGGGGCGGTGACGCTGAAAAAAGTTGTAGCAAGCGAAAATGCGAACTCGAGTGCTATTGGAGTCAAAATTGACAATACATATGGAACATCTGGGGTGACAATCTCCGGAACTGTTGCAGGGGATAACCAGTTCATCCATAACGGGACGCATGGTGTGCAGATAGATTCGATGGGAAATATTTCATTGAATTTTGTCCTAAGCCAGGAGAACACCGGCGATGGTGCCTGGCTGGTCAACAAGCAGGGGAAAGGTACAGTTAATGTTTCAAACTCCAGTTTCAATAAAAATACCTCCTCAGGGCTGAGTATCGAGTCGAAGAACAATGTCACCATTTTGAATGTTCTCTCAAGTGAAAACTTAGGAGGCAGTGGTGTCAAGATCGATAATAGGATTTACACTACCGGAATGGGTTATGGCAGTGTTACGGTCACAAATTTGACGGTAATAAAGAACAGTGATTGGGGTTTGGATGTGCTTTCCAACGGAACGATCACGGGGACAGGTATCACTGCGAGCGAGAATCCGATGGGGGGTGCGAATCTAATTAATCAGGATGCCACGCTACCGAAAAATGTTTCACTTAGTAAAAGTACTTTCAACAACAATAGATCTGGTGGCGAGTTGGGGCCTGGTCTGGTGGTGCTATCCAAAGGTGCGATCACGCTCACCGGGGTAGGAGCCAATAAAAATGGCCTTGGGGGGGTTATCCTGGAAAACCCGTCTTCCCTCGGAGCTGTGGTGATCAATAATTCGTTGAACCCCGTGCTTTACTCCATTTCTGGCAATGGGGATGAAGGGTTTGTGATAACAACCAAGGGCGCTGTGACCCTGACAGGTGTATATGCTGATGAGAATCAATCTGGCGCGGTGATCAATAATTATTTCTTCGGCAGGACTGCATCAGTGAGTATATCAGCAAGTCACTTCAACGCTAATACCGTCGGTGATGGCTTATATGTGAATTCTGGAGGCAAAATCACTTTAACCAAAACCAGCGCAAGTGGAAATGAAGGTATAGGCGCACAGCTTCTCAATGATCAGGCAGGTTCTACGATCCAATCGATAACGATTAACAATGATGCAGTAAAGATTGGTTCTGAACTGAATGGTTTCAGTGATAATAAAAAAGGAGGTTTGGTAATCGGAGCTCGTGGGCCAGTAAGCCTATCCAATGTTGAAGCGAGCCGAAACACCGGAAATGGTGGATTCATCTATAACTTCGCCGGAGGTCCGGCGGATTTGAAGATCACCAACTCCTACTTTGATTTCAACAAAGATGATGGCACTGGAGGAGGATACGGGGTATATGTAGAATCGATGGGAAACATCACCCTGAACGGTGGTAGAGCGAACGGAAATTTCCTTTTTGGATCAAAACTGGATAACCAGAGGGGAGGTGCATTCCTGATCAAGAACATTACGATAAGTAAATTCGAATTCAATAATAATGAAACTGACTTCGGATTGGAAGCGCACGCCAACGGCACCATAACGATCACCAGCATCAAAGCGGATGATAACGATACATTTGGTGCCCACCTGGATAATCGTTTGGACGACCCTTTGCTGAAAGATTCCGGTTTAGGTGTGGTCGTTAAAACAAGCTCATTTAATTCGAATGACGCCGGGATCGGGTTGGAAATCCAGACAGCGGGTAGTGTTCTGCTGGATGGGGTTACCGCAAATGGCAATACTGGCAGCGAGGGCATAAAGGTCACATCAACCCCAATTCTGTTATCGATCAAACCGGTGACAGTAAATCGTTCCAGTGCAAACAGCAACAGCCTGGATGGTTTGAAAGTCGATGCTGTTGGTTTGATCACCCTCAATGGTATTACCGCGAACGGTAATAAGCTCTCCGGAGCTGTGCTCGATAATTCAAGCGCGACCACCACCAACAAACCGGGTATCACGATTCTGGCAACACTGGGTGCCAATAATTTCAATGGAAATAGACAGGGGTTGACAATAAATTCACGCGGACCTGTAGCTCTAACCTCAGTTTCTGCCAATTTCAGTACCCACAATTCCGGGATCTATATCAACAACCAAAATTGTTCGGGTGATTGCCCAAAATCTAATGTAAGTCTCAACAAGGTAACCACACGCGGGAACTATGGGGATGGTGTGTACATCTTTGAAACTAACGGCGCTTTGATCACCCTGACAGGGATGACCTCACTCTCAAATGGCGGCTCCGGGGTGTATGTTCATAGCTTTTATGAACTTGCGAAAATTTCCATTCTCAGCGGACTTTTCATGGGCAATGGTGCCTATGGGATTGATGTCGATAGGACCGGTTCGAATTCCCCGTTCCTGACCGGCACCAGCTATTTTGGGAATGAAACAGGTAACCTTTACATCCATTAACCTCTCATGTTCATTCGATGGTCCCGGGTTCGAACCCCCGGGACCTTTTTTACCTTGACCATGCTAACTGCCGAGGGTAAAATTACCACCTCGCGGGCGTAGCGTAGCGGTAGCGCCTCAGCCTTCCAAGCTGGTGGTACGGGTTCGACTCCCGTCGCCCGCTCTAAAAAAGTCGGACTGTGTACATTTGTCCGACTTGTGTTTTAATCTCGAAATCATGCGATAATTCGAGGATATTAAATACAGAGGTAAGTAAAATGAAAAAATCGGTTTCGCTAGTTGCGCTTATAAGCAGCTTGATTATCATCTTGACCGCTTGCCAGCAATCCTCCCCCGTTGCAGCAACCGAAGAATCCCCTGCTGAATTAAAAGGGGATTTCGCCTACAGTAACGATTTTGCGGTAGAGACATACTACACCGAACAGGCTGTCGCACTGAACGATATGCACGGGTACGTTCTGCGCGATAAGCTCTGGGAACTGCCCCTTGATGGCCAGGTGCTGGGTTACCTGGAAATCGATCGCGAAAACAACAAGGGCAGTTTTGACATCAACCTGCCGGTGAAACCGCAGGGCACCTTCAGCGATGTGGATAACAACGGGAAGGAAGACGCCGGATTGCAGATATATTCTGTAGCCTATTCCCCCAACCTGACGGGAGGTCCTTTCTCAGAGGGCGACGATCGTTCCTTCGGCTGGCCTGCCTACCTGGCTTCCGTCAAGATAGACGTTGAAAATGAGGACGAGGTCACCGGCGGAAAACTGGTCATTTGGTCCCCGGATGGCAGCCAGAAATTCCCATCCGATTTTGGCGCAGACGGGCTGCTTTTTACCAATGATGATCCAGCGATGAGCGTTCCAGCCGGATGGTCGGTGATCGACCTCGACCAAAAACCCTTCGCGGTGATCCGCCAGGAAGCGCCTTCTTTGACCCTGTATGAACCGCAGGATGTGGCAATCAAGGACTTTTCAGCCCTGGGTTATACGGAAGCCTTTCAGAAAATGTTTGACCAGGTAAAAAAGGAATACGCGTTCAATGGGATTGTCGGAAAAGAACCGGAATGGGACTCTGTGTATGAAAAGGTTTTCCCGCTCGTCACCAAAGCCGAAATGGATAAGGATGCTGTAGCATATTACAGAGCTTTGAGGGAGTTCATCACTGCCTTCAACGATGGGCATGTGGGCTTGGAAGGAGGGGATATTGCCAACCAGGTGTTCAGCGAATCCGTCTCCGGGGGGTACGGGATCTCCATCCGCGAGCTGGACGATGGCAGGGTGATCGCCTCCAGCATCGTGACCGGGGGACCTGCAGGCCAGGCAGGTATTAAAGCTGGCGATGAGATCACGGAATTCAATGGAAAACCGATCAAGGAAGCCTTGCGGGAGGTGAAGCCCTTCTCCGCGCCACACTCCACCGATTTCTCCCTTTTCTATCAACAGGATCGCTACCTCACCCGCGCCCCGCTCGGTACAAAAGCCGATTTCACCTACATCGACCAGTTGGTCAGGAAGGAAAAAACAGTAAGCCTCACCACAGTGGATGAGACCCAGAGTTGGTCGGATTCTTCGGTTTACAAGGGTTATGATCCGAACGCTCTACCGGTCGTGTACCAGATCCTGGAAACCGACCTGGGTTCGGTGGGTGTTGTGAAAATCAATTCAAATTATGATGACCTGAACCTCATCATTCGCCTGTTCGAACGGGCGCTCAAGACCTTCCGGGATAATGACGTGGCGGGGATGGTCATCGACATGCGTCAGAACAGCGGCGGCGCGAACCTGGGGCTGGCAGGTTTCCTGACGGATCAGGAGATCCCCCTGGGTCAGCTGGAATATTTCAGCGATAAGACCGGCAAGTTCGAGCCAGAAGGCCCGCGCGACCGGGTTCTTCCCAACCTGGAACAATACACATTCCCCAAGATGGCTCTCCTGGTGGGGCAGGGGTGCGCCAGCGCGTGTGAGCTGGAATCCTACGGATTCAGCCAGGTGCCGGAAATGCAGGTGATCGGCATGTACCCAACTGCAGGTGTGGAGGCCGAGGTCGCCCGTGGGCAATACCTGCTTCCGGAGAATTATTCAGGACAATTCCCCACAGGCCGCTTCACGAATGAAGATGGCAGCATTTTCCTGGAAGGACAGGGTGTGATCCCGGATATCAAGATCCCGATCGACGAAGCCACCGTCACCACCAGCGAAGATGTGGAATTAAATGCCGCGCTGGAATATATCCTTCAACCGGAAGGCGCCGGGCAAACCCCGATCACCGATCCGGTGCTTTCGGATCTTGCTGCGGTGGAAAAGATATTTAATGAAGGTAAAGTTGGATATTTGGAACAATACGCCAAAGAGCAGTATTCGAACAGCCTTGAAGTGGGGAAGGTCTTCCCCTACACCATCGTTCTCAAAGAATCCACGCCCATGGTCTGGGGCTTTGGCTGGTGTTCAACTTCGCAGGAGATCCTGGAACAGAACCTGAGCCAGATCCTGATCAAATTCTCAATGAACGGCAAGATCGTCCCCGCGGATGCTATCGCTGTGGTCAACCAGACCGGCCAGGACGCGAACGGGAAAGATGTCTGGTGCCGCTCTGCAACCCTGGTGCCTGATCGCTGGCCTTCCGGGGAGCATCACCTGGAGACCGAGATCACCTTCAAATCAAAGATCAATGATGGGATGGTCGATTATCCTGCAGGATCGATCAGAAATGAATATACGGTTTTCGTACCGTAGTGGTGGATAAGGTTAATTGAGACCGGGTGGAGGATCCTCCGCCCGGTTTTGTTTATTCCGATACCATGCTTTGGGAAGCAACCGGGTTGCGCTTTTGAATCCTGGAATAAAAAATCCGGTAAGAGGTAAGGAAAAGCACAGTTGTACCGGTAAGGTAATAAACAATGAACATACCCGGGGACATGGTATCCGATCCGGCTGCCAGTCCGTGAATCAACACTGCAAAAAATGTTAAAAAACTCAGGTAGTGAATGAAGCGCCAGAGTTTCTGACCTATGAACTGGCGGAAATAGAAACTCACCACGATCAATGCCAGGAAATAAAAGGAGACCTGCCCCAGCCCGACCCAACCGGGGCGGTAGGATTGCACGGAAAAAGGTATAAAAACCTGGGTGAGGGACATATTCATGTATTTATCACCCATCAAGACCAATCCGTGCAGGGCGGCAAGGCTGAGCCCCAGAATGGAAATGAATTTATGCAGATCGGCAGTAGCTGCCTGACCGGGCCACATGCGGGAAAGTTTGGTGGTCATTAGCAGGCCCCCAACGACAGAAATCCAGATGAAGAGATAGGAGATGATCGCCAGCGCTCTTGATAGATACCAGAATGCTTTGTTATCCGCTCCAGCCAGGGAATGGATTATTCCGGGGAGGATGAGCGGCAGGACCAGAGCCGAAAGTGCGATCCCCAACGAACCTGCGATTAGAAAGAGGATAATTGAAGGTTTTCTGTTTGTTCCTTCAGGGGGTATAAAATGATCGGATGATTTCATTTGATGCTCCAAAGGTAATTTTCAAAGTGGGACGTGCGAAGGGTCTGCCCGTTCTCAAGAACGATCAAACCTGAGAGGTGGGGACGATCCTCAAGCCATCGCATTCCTATTCGGCTTCCCTGGATAAAAACCGTTTTGGCAGCCATTTCTGCCTCGATCACATTCGGCGCGAGGATGGTGGCGGAGAGAATATCGGTAACGGCCGCCCTCCCCGTCCGGGGGTTGATGATATGGTGCTGCCATGCACCGCCTGCAATCCAGCGGCGGTGATCCCGCCCCGAGGTAGCAACACCGACCAGACAAAGTGCCAATAGGTGTTTGGCAACCCCGCGCTCAAAAGGAGCTTCCACCCCCACCGGCCACGAGCTTCCATCTGCGAGTGGACCGCTAACGGCAATATCCCCACCTGCATCCACAAGCGCGGGACCATATTTGCTTAACTTTCGCATCGCCTGCTGGGCAGCCCAACCTTTTCCGAACCCGCCAAAATCCAGGCGCAGCCCGGCAGGTAGCGCGACGGTGCGGTGGGAGGGATCAAGCAGGATCATATCCAGCCGGGAATTTGATACCTCAAAATCGCGCAAAAACCCACCCCGGGCGGTTACGAGTTCGAAGGTCTGGTCATAACCGATCGCTACCATCGAATCCAGAACCTCAGGGGTGACAACTCCGTCGGATTCATCTGCTTCCCGAAGACTGAGGGTGAGCACCTGCCAGAAGGTACGGGATACTCTGACCGGTAAGCCATTCGCCGCATTCACCCTGTTCAATTCGCTTTCGGGTCGGAAACGGCTGAGTGAATTTTCCCAACGGTCGAACCAGCCGGGCACGCGGTGAAGAACGGAGGATTGTTCCTCGCTGGTTTCCACCGCAGCCAGGATCTGCGATCCCATGGCTGGAAATTCGATCTTGTAGATCATCAGGAGGTCTTTGTATTGGTAACCGGTGCAGGAGCGGAGGCGTTATTGGATGAACCACCACCGGATGAGGATCCAGACGCTGCGGTCCCGGTATCTATCACGATCCGCTGGATTTCCGGCTGGGCTGGAGCAGGCGCGCCATCGAAGTTTATATTCACCTCCCTTAAAGCAGGCGCGGTGGTGGCAGTGGCGGTTGGGTCAGGTTGGAATGGCGTGTTCACCACCAATTGCTCGGAAGCAGAAGCGATCCCGCCCGAAGATTGAGCATCTAATGAATTCTGGTTCGCGATCTCGATCGATCTGTTGGAGAACATGCTCCACAAACCGATCGAGCCTGCCACAGCACCAGCAGCAGCTATGATTTTGATCGCGTCTGTAGAGTTGGTATTTTTCTTTGGATTCATTCAAATTCCTCAAATTTATTTTGATTAATCATCTTCACTTTCATGCTCATCCTCATCATGGTCCGATTCACCATCATCACTGGAAGATGAGTTAGAGCTGCCACTGGACGAGCCTGTACCTGAAGTGTTGTTGTTTGTGTATTGTATGTATTGGACCGCCAGGATGGTACCAGCCCGATCAACGAAGACATTGGCACCGTTCCAGAAACGGATGAAGTAGGACGGCTTACCGTTGTAATCTTTCATTGTGATGGAGACAGGCTGGTAATAATCAATGTAATCCGCCGCGATGATCAAAGCCTCTTCGGAAGTGATCGCAGGCATATTGCTTTCTGTGATGGAGTTGTATTTCAAGGTTCCGTCGTAAGCGCCGATGTAAATAACATTTCCATCCTCCAATTTCACTTCATAAGCAGTTTCTCCATTGAAAACCACGAGATCAGGTTGCGCAACCACCCTCGCGTCTTCCCCGGCAGCCTGTAGTGCCAATAACGAGGCTTGGTCTGCAGGGATGGCTGCCTGGGTGGCAGCTGGTACAGCCAGAACGGGCTGAGCTTCGACGACCACAGCGTTGGATATTTGCTGGATGGAAGCTTCGGTGGAAGCTGCAGGTTGGGCAACCGTAACATTCTGCGATTTTGTGATTTCCATGGCAGCCCTGGCCACCCCTCCGATCAACCCCAGGGTAAAAACTGTAAGAACCAAGGCAAGAATTCCTGCTTTAGAGTTCATTTTTTCTCCTTGCGTCTGTTAACTTGCTAAAGGATACCTGGCTTAGCTTGGAAGCGCATTAAATCTCCGCGTGCGTTTTCCAAGCGTTTTCCAATCTATTTGGAATATGATTTCAAGTGGGATATTGAATTAATTTCGCTTAACCCGGTTCTGGAATCGGGGATACAATCTTTGTAAGGAAAAACCCCCTCGCGGGAATAATATGCGCGTACTGGTGATCGAGGATGATAAACGACTGGCGGAAATGATCCGAAAGATGTTAATCACGGAGCAATATTCCGTCGACCTCATCCATGATGGTGCTGAGGGCATGGAGCTGGCTTTGCGCAGCATTTACGAACTGGCTGTGATCGACTGGATGCTTCCAGGCAGGGATGGGCCTTCGATCGTTCGCGCGGTGCGCAACAACCACATCCAGATGGGTATTCTAATGCTCACTGCGCGCAGCCAGGTGGAAGACCGGGTGAAAGGGCTGGAGAGCGGTGCGGACGATTATCTGGTAAAACCCTTCGCCATGGATGAACTGCTGGCGCGCCTGCACTCCATCAGCCGGCGATTCAACCCCGAGGCCGCGGACGTGATGGAGCTTCGGGTGGGAAACCTGGTGATGGACCTTCGAATGCATACTCTGCGCCGGGGGGAGAAAGCCATCGAATTAAGCCGCACGGAATGGGATCTGCTGGAATACCTGATGCTACACCCGAGGCAAACCTTCACGAGGCAGAATATCCTCGATCATGTCTGGTCCTACGAGGGCGGCGTGAAGGAAGACCTGGTGGACGTGTATATTTCCTACCTGCGTCAAAAACTGAATGTGCCCGGGTTGGGGGATCCCATCTGTACGGTCCGAGGTGTGGGTTACCGACTGGATCTGGACCATGCTTAAGAGTTTACGGGTAAGGCTCACCCTGCTTTACCTGGGGTTCTCGTTTGTCTTTGTCCTGGTCATCGGCGCCGGGCTGTATTTCTTTTTAGCGAGATATTTTCAAACCACCACCGATCGTGCCCTCCAATTCCGGTTGGTTCAGCAATTGGATTTCCTTGGGTTGCCCGTCCCGGCAGACCTGGCGGAGGTTCGGTTCATCTGGCTTGGGGAGGATGACGACAGCCGTAAACCTTTCCAGCTATTTACCCCGCTGCCTGCCATACCGCCTTTTGGGGAGCGAACCCCGATTCCCGGGGAACGGGAAAACGAGCGACCTGAAAACGATGAAGATGAGAACGAGGAAAACCGGCCAACCCAGGTTCCAACGCTAACTGGCAGGGAAGGCTACAGTTCAACCGGGTTCCGGGGGGAAAGCGGGGAAGTTCTGCAGGATTATGACGGGGAACTTTCTGCGATCTTCTTCATGCAGGTGGATCCGGAAGGCAAGTTGATCGCCGGGGATGGTTCCTTCCCCGCCCCCATCGAACCGGTGCTGGATCCCGCTTCTCTTCCTCCGGGGGCTTACGATCTATTCACCACCCGGGATGCCTCCGGGAACCAGTACCGTTTGCTCACCTTCGCGTTGCCCCCGGGAGCTCCTGCAGGTTACTTTCAATTTGGACGGCCAATTGCCGACCAGAACCGGTTGATGCGCGAATACCTGATGGGGCTGATGTTAATCGGGGGGATCAGCCTGTTGTTGATGGCGTGGGGGAGCTGGGTGGTGGCAGGCAGGTCCATCCATCCAGTTCAATTGGCTCTTGAGCGGCAGCAGGGCTTTGTTGCAAATGCCAGCCACGAATTGCGCACCCCCCTGACGCTGATCCGGGGAACGGCGGAACTGGCGGTAAAAGGTACAAAGGATAAAGAAACAAAAACCGCACTGGGCGAGATCATCCGGGATACCGATTACATGACCGGAATGGTGGAGGATTTGCTTCTGCTTTCGCGGATCGACAGCGGCGCTTTAAAGTTCAACCGCGAATCGGTGGATCTATTCGAGGTGCTGGCAGAGATAGAAGAGAAGGCAGCCGGTCTTTGCGAAAAACGCAAGATCCAACTCATCAACAAAGCTGAGCCCCTTCTGGCGGTGGCGGATCCACAGCGGTTGAGGCAGGTGCTCTGGATCCTGATGGACAATGCCATGGAGTACACAGAAGAAAACGGCGAGATCCTGCTCGAGACCCTGGAGAAAGGTGATCAGGCCAAGCTGAGCGTGTGCGATTCCGGAAGGGGTATCCCGGATGAACATATACCCCATGTTTTCGAAAGGTTCTACCGTGCAGATGACCGCGGCAGCCGGGAGGGGGCGGGGTTGGGTCTTTCGCTTGCCCGTTCACTCATTGAAGGCATGGGTGGCAGGATCGATCTCCGCAGCAAAGAAGGAAAAGGCACCCGGGTGATCATCACCCTGGAACGCGCGTGATATAATCGCGGTGAAAAGGGGCCCGTAGCTCAGTGGTTAGAGCGAGCGGCTCATAACCGCCAGGTCGCTGGTTCGATCCCAGCCGGGCCCACAAAAACTCAGGTCTTGGTCCCCGTATTTTCAATAAAAATTAGGTTGCAATCTACAAGCGTTCGAGGTTGCATCCGAATGCTTATATCGCTCTTAATCTTCCCTTGCCTCCCATAGATTCTTTGGTAGAATCCTCTGGTTCGGTTGCCGCCGGACTCTATTACTTAATATGGGATGGCGGTTCGAAAATTATTTGATTTATGTGAGTATTGATGGAACTTTCAGATCTTAAGCATTTCATTATCGGCGATCCCTTCCCCTCCAGCCGGGAATCGCATGAGAGGCTGGATAAAATTCGCGGACTGGCGATCTTTGCCTCCGATACGATCTCCTCAAACGCCTATGCCACCGAAGCGATCATGACGGTGTTGATCATTCTGGGAAGCGGTGCCCTGGTGATGACCCTGCCAATCGCACTGGCAGTGACCGGGCTGGTGCTGCTGGTGGTTTTCAGTTATATCCAGACCATTATCCATTACCCTGAAGGTGGTGGGTCATACATGGTCTCGAAGGATAATCTTGGTAAGTTTCCTTCGCTTCTTGCTGCTGCGGCCTTATTAATTGATTACATTATGACCGTTTCTGTTTCCACCGCAGCCGGGGTGCGGGCGGTCACATCTGCTTTTCCGGAAGCTTACCCGTACAGGGTATTAATCGCCCTCGTTGCAGTGGCTTTAATTGCTTGGTTAAATCTCAGAGGCGCTAGGGAGAGCGGTGCAGTATTTTCTCTCCCTACTTACGGTTTCATTTTCGGGATGCTGGTGATGCTTACCATAGGCATGGCCCGTTACTTCGGCTGGTTTGGTGCATCTCCTCTCGTGGTTAATTCAGAGGTGATACCGCCGATGACAACCCTAACAGGGTTTGCTTTGATCTGGCTGGTGCTTAGAGCTTTCTCGGGTGGTTGTACCGCGCTGACTGGAATTGAAGCAATCAGCGATGGTGTAAAAGCATTCAAGAAACCTGAATCAAAAAACGCAGCCATTGTCATGGTTGTTATGTCTATAATTGCCACCACTTTATTAATTGGTATTTCATTTCTTTCCACAAAATTAAGCCTGGTTCCTGAAGAGAGCGAATCGATCCTCTCGCAACTAACCCGTGATGTAACCGGTACTGGCTTCATTTATTTCTGGGTTCAGATCTTCACTGCCGGCATTCTCTTTATGGCTGCAAATACCGGGTTCCAGGATTTCCCGCGACTTTCGTTTTTCCTCGCCCGGGATAATTTCCTGCCGCGCTGGTTCCAGAACCGGGGTGATCGTCTGGTATTCAGTTCAGGGATTGCTGCATTGGCTATACTCTCAGGTTTGATGCTCATCATTTTTCAAGCGGATGAGATTGGGATGCTGCCCTTGTACGCGATTGGTGTGATGATGGCATTCAGCCTTTCACAGAGTGGGATGTTCCGGCTGATGAGCAGAATCGCCCACCTGAAACCGGGTGAAACCCTTAAAACCCAGGTGACTACCATTCATTATGAAAAAGGAGTGCACTGGAAACGGATTGTGAATGCTGTGGGTGCGGCGGTTACATTTATGGTGTTTCTGGTGCTGCTTTTAACCAAGTTCCTGGAAGGCGCCTGGCTCATCATCTTGATAATCCCATTGGTCATTGCATTCTTTTACAGCGTAAACCGGCATTACGAGCGTGTTTCGAATGCGTTGAGCACCCACGACCTGGACCCGCGCAAATTCTCCGATGTGGCGGATGTGGCGATCGTACCGATCGCGGATATTCACCGCGGATCTTTACTAGCACTCGAATACGCGAAGAAGATTTCCAAGGATGTGCGCGTGCTTTCCATCGTTACCGATGAAGCGTCACGCGAGCACATCCTGGAACGCTGGGAGCGTTTTTCAGTCTGCACCGATTGCACCCGGCTCGAATTAGTCGATTACGATTACCGCAACGTGTTAACCCCGATCGTCGATTACATCATCAAAGTCAATACCGAAGAATTTCCGCATAAATTGATCACGGTTGTTATTCCGGAATTCATTCCCGAGCGCTGGATCGCGCGCTTTTTCCATAACCAGACCGCTTCGCAACTTCGCTGGCGGCTGCGCCAGCATAAAGACATCATCATCATCGAGGTACCGTTCAAGATCGATATGGATGTGAATATCGATGATTGACCGCAAGGATTGAAAGAAGATTTACAAAAAACTTAAACCGGGACGTCCCGGTTTTTGATTTTAACCCTCAGGATGGCTATCTTGGTTGGATGGTTGAAAGGGGTTGGATCGGCAGGGGGTCTACGGAAGACTGTATGTAAAAACCCGGTAACATCCTCCGGCACCGGGATGATTTCCTCCAAATCCAGGCAACCATCCCTGGCCAGGTTCTGCAGGGAACCCAGGTAATCCCTTCCGCTCAGGAAGATGGCGTTGTTGATGGTTACCAGGAAGCCGCCATCCTTCACCAGCGGGCGGACTTTGTTGACAAGGCGGGAGGTATCCTGCTGAGTGTGGATGGTCGCGCCTGTTCCGGATGAGAAGAATGGCGCATCGAGGATGACGCAATCAAATTGATCGCCTCCCCTGCGCAGATGGCTTGTCAGACGGAAAAAATCCCCCACCAGAAAATCCTTTTCTGCAACCGGGAATCTATTCAGGTGATACGTCTTCCTTGCGACCGAGAGGAACCTGCGCGAAAGATCGAGCTGGGTGACCCGGGCTGCACCCCCTGCGAGTGCGGCTGCCCCCAGGCTGCCGGTATAGGCAAAACAATTTAAAACACACCAGCCGGCTGCGTGATCCTTCAGCCAGCTTCGCAAATTGCGAGTGTCCAGATAGAAGGATGCGTCCTGGTTCAGGCGGAGGTCGAGTGCGTATTTGATACCATTTTCTTGAATGCAGCCTGCCGGATATTTTCCGAAGGTGATTAATCCTCGCCTGGCATCCGGGTCCGGGGAGCGGCGGGTTTTAATAAGGATACATTCAATATCCGGCAACATGTTCAGGAGGTAATTCTGGACCTCTTCCAGCGCTCCAGCCAGGCTTTCGGGAGGGTCTACTTGGTTGAAGATGACGAGCGTCTTCGCATACCAGTCGATGACCAGGTCGATATCGCTTTCGATGAACCCATTAAAAAGACGCAGGGCACCCTCCGGTTCGAGCGGGATAAGCCCAAGCCGGAGTTCGACCGCTTTTTGGATCTGTTGCATCAGTTCATTCAAACCGGTATTCATTTTCAGATACTGGTTATACCTGATATCGGCCGAATTGAAAAACGAGCTCGCCACCCATTACGATTACGGGTAGAATGGGCAGATTCATTCACAAGGAAAATATTGCGTTGAAAGATATTCAAATCCTCACGCTCGATCACAAGGAACACCAGATAACCTACCGGTGGAGAAAATCCACCCGGGCGACACGTTTCCGTGTCACGGTCGGTCCCCGTGGCGTGGAGGTGATCACCCCGGGCAGCGCAGCGCAAAGGGATGCGGAACGGTTCCTGCGCCTAAACGCGGACTGGGTGCTCGCCCAGCAGGAGCGGATCCAAACGCTTGAATCCCGGCGCAGGCCTCCTGGAGCTGCCATGGCGAAAAAGAAACCCGGTACGGTTTTAATGGAAGGGAAGGAATTTCGCCTGGAGCTTTGCGAAGATACGAACCGAAAATCCCGGACTTCTGTGGAGCAAGCAGGGGGAATTTTCAGGGTGAAATACCCGCCCGGCAATCCCGGGGGGGCGGAAGACGCACTGGAGGGATATTTAAATAAGAAAGCCAGGGAAATGATTCCTGCGAGGGTGGAGGTACTTTCGGGCCGCGTGGGGAAAAAACCAAAAAAGATAACCATCCGCAGCCAGAAAGCCCGCTGGGGAAGCTGTTCGAGCAGGGGAACACTTTCATTTAACTGGCGACTGGTGATGGTCCCGCCGGAGATCCTGGATTACGTGATCCTGCACGAATTGGTTCATTTCGAAGAGCCAAATCACTCCCTGCGATTCTGGAAAAAACTGGCAGCCCTTGATCCAGACTGCCAGCAACACAGGCGATGGCTGCGGGAAAACCAATCCTATCTTTACGACCCGCTTGTGGGATAGGATCAGGGTTTGTAGGTGATCACGAAGGGAGCGGTTTGGGGAAGCTCCACTTCGGAGGAAATGCTCGAGAAAGTTCCCTGGTATTCACAATCCGCATCCACGATGGGGCTCTCGCAGGAAACCCCAACAATATCCGCGATCCAAGTTCCGCCGGAACCAGGTGGAAGAAAGGCGTAATATATCCCCAGCGCGTCTGTTTTTGCGTCCACGCGCCGGCCAAGACTCTCTGCTCCCTGGTGGATGGCAAAAACGATTCCGGGTATGGGCATATCATCCGGGCCAACCACCTTTCCGGTGACGAGGAACCCATCCGGCGTATTGAAAACCGGGAGAGAGTCCGTCTTGGATTCCGAAAGCATGAATTCCGATGCGACCCAGCCGACCAGGTCTTCATCTGTTCGCACCAGAAGCCATTCCCCGCCAGGCGCCTGACCGAAGGCGTACATGGGTGAATCCTTCTGGTAGGTTTCTATCTTCTCAAAGAGACGTCCGGGTCCCCGGCGCAGGTTGATCTGATCGACATTTACTAACAGGGTTACCGGGGAGATAGGGGAGGGAGTGCCGGTCGCCGTGGGAATGAGTGTTTCGGTGGGCGTTGGTTTGGGCGGGATTGGTGTCTCCGTTGGCACCGGCTGCGTGGATGTGGGCGGGATGGCAATGGTGGGAGTTGGTTCCGGGGGTGTTAATTGGACACAACCGGTAAGCAGAATGCCAAAGCATAAAAGAAGGGGGAGGAATGGGACAGTTTTCATCTTTTTGCGAAATTCCTGGATTGGCTGGCCAGCCTCCAACGATTAACCAGCCCGTTGAATTCGATGGTGAAATGTGAAATATCCGGAGAATCCGGTTTCTTATTTTTGGGTCCGGCGATTTTTTTGTGAATTGAATCCGCCAATTCCTGGGAAAAACCGGTGGAGCGAATCTGCTCACTCCAGTTTTTCTTGTCCTTATCGGAGAAGGGGACTTTCTCGATGAATTTCAGGATCTGTTTCTCTTCGGGTAAATTGTGCGCGGTCATCTTGAGCCTCCTTTTTCCCGGGTTCCGGATTATCAATCCTGAATGTTACCATACCTTTACTTTGGATCGTTGACCATGAAGTTGGAAAATTAATAGGTGAATGGCTGAATTCCACCCTCCATCTGCTGGAGAGCCGGGGCAAGCGCGGCGAATGATACAGCAACGAGAATTCCGCCGAAAATGATCAATACTACAAGCGGGATGAGAACGACCGCTGCGGCTTTTCCCCCACCGATCGCATGGACCGCATTGATGGAGATACCGAACAGGACGAGCATGTAAATGGTGACAGGAAAAACAAGGAACGGCCCTGCCACTGGTAAACTGCCAAGAACCGCCATAATGACAGTAAGGGGCACATAGAATGTGGAAGCAGCGAAGGCGACCTGACCGAAGGTGCCGCTTCCGCCAAACATTTTTGCTAGCAGGTTGTAAATGCCGCAGGAGATGATGAATCCCAGCACACCCAGGAGCGCAGCGAACGGGGCGCAGCATACCAGTGACATCAGGGAGGCTGTGCCGAGCAAAGGACCCAGTCCACCGAACTGGTTTTCCATCTGTGAGGTGAGGCTATCCAAGGATGAAACCCCGAAAAGAGCCTGTAAGCCGATCTGGATCAGGTAGGATATTAATAATGCCATTCCCACCCAGAGGTAAGGCGTGCGCAGGGATTTGGGATCCTGAAGCAATTCCTGGAAGGTTGAAACGGCTGGTTTGGAGATCGCGTAGCCCCAGATATCGAGCCAGCTCAATTGCTCTTCAGGGATAGGTTCAATCGGCGGGGGTGTGGTTTCGAACGGAGTGTCGTTCATGGTGATAACTCCCAGATGGAAAGGATTTATATAATTATAAGGATTGAGGGATAAATTTCAACCAATAAAGGACCTCAAAACCCACTTGACATGTGACAGTGAGTTTGCTACATTAATACTTGGCAGTTGACGTATGTTTGTGTTGGGTATAACCTAGTAACAGCAGCGCTCTGCCGAATATCAGGAAAAGAGGAGAAGGAGAAGAAATGGCAGAGCGTGAGACCGGTACGGTCAAATGGTTTAATGCAACCAAGGGATACGGATTCATCGAGCGCGATCAAGGCGGCGATGTCTTCGTACACTACAGTGAGATCCAGTCCCAGGGCTATCGGACGCTGACGGAAGGCCAAAAGGTGGAATTCGCTGTTGTCGATGGCCCCAAGGGTCCCCAGGCCCAGGGCGTCACAGTGGCCTAAACCAGAAAAAAACAGCGCCGCGAGGCGCTGTTTTTTGTTTTAATTAACTGACTGGTTTTTCTTTAATAAATGCTTCGCCTGGGTGCCATGGTGTTCCCAGCTTGGGCAGAAGCCAGCGGTCCACGCCGTAATAACCGGCAACTTTCCAGGCAAGTATCAAGAGAATGGTGATCAGGAACATCAACGGATTGACACCGGCAGAGCCTGCCATCATGAAGTTCCAATTCATGAAACCGGCAAAGAAGGCGGCGATTCCGGTGAACATGCCAATAATGAGGGCAATACCAATCAGAAATTCCCCTACAGCAACCATTTTTGCAAACCAGGTGAAAGATTGGCTATCCAAAAGGAACTGAAGAAAGGCTCGGTACCAACCATATGCGACAGCCGGGTGAGGGTTGTTGGGATCGACTGCTGTCGCGTATTTCCAGAAACCTTCCAGGGCGGCACCGCCCTGCATCCAGGCAGGGCTGGTGATCTTTTCCCAACCTGCCACCAGCCACTGGTAGCCGATATACAACCGGGCAATCAACCACAACCAGGAAAGCTTGGTTGTGTCGAACATCACCTTGGCGATCTTGGGGTCTTCAACGACATAATATGACGACTTCTTCTCAGACATAATTAATCCTTATAAGATAAAGTTTATCTTATTATACCACTGAGCTGCAATAATACAACCGGGAACTTGACGGGAACTTGACGGAATAACGGTGACCGTTTATAATTCAGTCGTTGAATATTGGAATCCAAATGGAACTATATTCAGAGCGAAATCCCGATCTTCCCATCCTTGAAATCATCGAAACTGACCCGGATGCCACCCAGGCCACCCTGGCTGACCGGTTGGATGTGGCCATTGGCACCGTCAACTGGCATCTTAAACGATTGATAGAAAAAGGATATGTGAAGGTCAAGCGCGCTGAACGGAAAAAATTGAAGTACATCATTACCCCCGAAGGCATTACCCTGCGGGCGAGGTTGACGATGGACTACATCCAGAATTCCTTCCATCTTTACCGATTAATGAGAAAACGGATGATTGATACGCTCGAGCAGGTTCGGGTCTCCGGTTGTGAACAGGTGCGTATTGATGGGGAGGGTGACCTGGCAGAGGTCTGTCGGTTGACCTGCCTGGAACAGGGAATTGAGATCACTGAGGATCCCAAAGCCCCACTACTGGTGATCCAGGGGTTGAAAATATTTATTGACGGTAAGGATCCACAAAATGTCTGATCAAAATGGGTTCTGGAAATCCCGGCGGGTTTGCGTGACTGGCGGTGCCGGTTTTCTTGGCTCTTACATAATTGAGAAATTAAATCAGCGCAATGCCGGGTCAATTTTCATCCCCAAGATCGAAGAATACGACCTAACAGATCCAGCGTCGATCAGCCGCATGCTGGAGGCTTCCCGCCCCGATATCATCCTGCACCTGGCAGCCCAGGTGGGTGGTATTGGAGCCAACCGGGAGCACCCGGCTGAATTCTTCTACAACAACCTGATGATGGGCGTGCAGCTCATGCACCAGGCATGGCAGCAGGGGGTGGAGAAATTCGTCGCCCTTGGGACAGTCTGTGCCTACCCAAAATTCACGCCTCTCCCATTCAAAGAAGATGACCTCTGGAACGGGTATCCGGAAGAAACAAACGCTCCCTACGGGCTTGCCAAGAAAATGCTGCTTGTGCAGGCGCAATCCTACCGCCAGCAATATGGCTACAACGCCATTTTCCTGCTACCAGTGAATCTCTACGGTCCCAGGGATAATTTTGACTTGCATTCCTCGCACGTGATCCCGGCTTTGATCCGCAAGTGCATCGAAGCCCGCGAGGCAGGCTTGGGTGAACTAGTGGTTTGGGGGGATGGAAGCCCTTCGCGCGAATTCATCTTTGCTGAAGATGCCGCTGAAGGCATCCTCCTGGCAGCCGAAAAATATAACGGATCCGAGCCGGTGAATATTGGCTCCGGGTTTGAGATTCGGATCAAGGATCTGGCTGAGTTGATCTCACGGCTTTCAGGATTCAAAGGAAAGATCATTTTTGATCCCACCAAACCCAACGGTCAACCGCGCCGCGCGTTGGATGTAAGCCGGGCGGAAAATGAATTCGGGTTCAAAGCCCAGTTTGGTTTTGAGGAAGGCCTGCGCCGGACGATCGAATGGTATGAGCAACACCGGAAGGATGGGAAAGGTTGAGCACAACCACTCCAGAACCCGCCCAGTTGACCGGTTCTTCCCCTGAAGTTCGCACGGTCGTTATCAGACCCAGCAAGGGTATGGGTTTGCTCCACCTGGGTGATCTTTGGACTTACCGCGAGCTGATCGGGTTCATGACCTGGCGGGATGTGATCGTACGTTACAAGCAGACCTTCCTGGGGGTGGCCTGGGCGATCCTGCGTCCGTTTCTATCCATGGTGGTTTTCACGATCTTCTTTGGTAACCTTGCCCAGGTGCCATCCGATGGCATCCCGTATCCCATCTTTTCCTTTACCGCCCTACTTCCCTGGGAGCTTTTCTCCAAAGCGCTTTCCGATGCCAGCCGTTCGCTCGTCCAGAACAGCAATATGATCACCAAGATCTATTTCCCGCGCATGATCCTTCCGCTGGCTTCCGTGCTTGCCGGGGTGGTGGATTTTGCCATCGCGTTCGTCGTTTTGATCGGGATGATGTTCTACTACAACATTACCCCAACCTCCAACATTATTTTCCTCCCGCTCTTCATTCTTTTAGCATTGGTCACCTCCTTCGGAACCGGATTATGGCTTTCGGCGGCCAACGTAGCCTACCGGGATGTGAACTATGTGCTTCCCTTCTTAACTCAGATGTGGATGTTCATCACCCCCATCGTCTACCCTTCCAGCATGGTGCCGGAACAATGGCAGGTGATCTATTCGCTCAACCCGATGGCCGGCGTGATCAATGGCTTCCGATGGGCGTTGCTGGGAACCGAACCACCCGCACAGACCTTGTGGATCTCTGTGGGTGTGGCGATCATTTTGTTGATCAGCGGCTTATTCTATTTCAAGAAGATGGAACGGCAATTCGCCGACCTGGTGTAGCGTACATCATGGCTGATTTTGCAATTCGAGTCGAAGAACTTGGCAAGCGCTACCGCATCGGGGGACCGGTGGTGAAATACCGCACGATGCGGGAGTCGATGACTGAGGCAGTTCGGAAACCTTTCAACCGGTCCGCGAGGAATGAGCCTTCCGGCGCATTCTGGGCGTTACGGAATGTGTCGTTCGAGGTGAAGCAGGGTCAGGTGCTGGGTGTGATCGGGCGAAACGGTGCCGGAAAAAGCACCCTGCTCAAGATTTTGGCCCGTGTAACCGATCCAACCGAGGGAACCGCGATAATCAATGGGCGGGTCGGGTCACTTCTGGAGGTCGGAACGGGTTTTCACCCTGAGCTATCCGGCAGGGAGAATATCTTCCTGAACGGCGCTGTCCTGGGTATGCACCGGTCAGAGATCGCTCGGAAATTTGATGAGATCGTCAGTTTTGCCGAAGTTGAGCAATTCATCGACACTCCGGTCAAACGCTATTCCAGTGGAATGTACCTGCGCCTGGCGTTTGCAGTAGCTGCCCACCTGGAGCCGGAGATCCTGGTTGTTGATGAAGTGTTGGCGGTGGGGGATGCTGAATTCCAGCGCAAGTGCCTGGGCAAGATGGGCGATGTGGCCCGACAGGGCCGGACGGTGATGTTCGTTAGCCACAACATGTCCGCCATTCTGCGCCTCACGGAGGAATCCCTGGTCATTCAGAAAGGCAACCTGGTACTCCGCGCGCCTTCTACGGAGGCGGTCAGTTATTACCTCACCAGCGGATTCTCGCAGGAGGGGCATAAATACTGGTTGAAGGATGAGATCCCGGCAGAAGCTGCGCCATTCAAGCCGATCGCCATTCGCGTTCAAAGCGAGGCCGGTACGATCAGCGAGACCGTCCGCTCGACCGAAAAGAATTACGTGGAATTTGAGTACGAACTGGCGCAGCCGATCGCCGGACTGCGGGTTGGCCTGTACCTGAACACCAGCCTTGGGGAAGTAGTTTTCACTACTTTCGATACCGATGAGCCCCACAAATTTGAGCAGCTGGCAACCCGCCCGGCAGGGCATTACATCAGCCGCTGCGCCATTCCAGGGGATATTTTAAACGAAGGCCGCTACATCCTTGGAGTCAACGCCAGTGCGTACCGGGTGAAGCGGTATTTCCAGGATGAGCAGGCCCTTACTTTTTCCGTGGATTCAACCGGCGCCCCTGGAAAGCAATGGCCGGAACCACGGCTCGGACCCATTCGACCCCGCCTTGATTGGAGTATAGAAACGGTAAACAATGGCACCCAACGGTAAAGAAACGATAAAAAATATTTTGGGAGAGATCCCCTACACAGCTGAACTTTATTGGATCCTGAGACAGCGTGGAGAAGCACCCAGAACCCGCTTTTCGCTGAAGAATCTGCAAATGGTCCTTCCCGAGCTGGCTGGGCAGGCGCGCGCGCTTCGCGCCGGAGCAAAACCGGGAAAGAAAATCTTTCTCTTTGCTTCGTTGCATTATTGGATCGATAGCATGGCCATGCTGGGGATGGCCTTTTCCGCGATGGGCCATGAAGTCACGCTGGGATACCTGCCATTTGCGGATTATCGCTACCCCATTAACAGGTTTGACCTGCGCCGGCAGAATATTTATGCCCAGCGGGTGCTGCAGGGTTCCGATGGATTGCTCCATTCATTTTCATTCCTGAACTGCAAGCGGTGCGAGGAAACCCTGCCCGCGGAGATTAAAAAAGCAGTAGAAGAGGTCACGGTATTCGACGTGCAGTACACGACCGAGGTAGAGGAAGTGGATCCAAAGAGCGCTTTGTATCAGATGCGCTTCAGACGGAATGAAGATGCTGCCCGAGTGGCCTGGAATTACTTCCACATTTCCCGACCAGACCTGGTGGTTGTGCCGAATGGCACGATCCAGGAATTTGGGATCTTATACCGGGTAGCGCAACTCCTGAAGATCCCCAGGGTAACTTATGAATTTAGCGACCGAAAGGAAAATATCTGGATGGCGCAGAACTCAGAAGTGATGCTGCAGGAGACCGATAACCTATGGAAGGCCCGTGGGGATAAGAAACTCACCACAGAGCAGTCCAAACGGATCCGCGAACTCTACGCTGCCCGTAAGAATGCCCGCGTGGTGGAGAATTTTTCACGCAAATGGCAGGGCGAATCCAGCCAGGGGGGAGAAAAAGTTCGCAGGGATCTGAAGCTGGATGACCGACCGGTGGTGCTACTGCCAACCAATGTGCTGGGGGATAGCCTGGCGCTTGGGAGGCAGGTTTATACGAAGACCATGACCGAATGGCTGATCCGCACCGTGCAATACTTTTCTGGACGGTCGGATGTTCAACTGGTGATCCGCATCCACCCCGGGGAGAGCTTGCTGAAAGGCAGCATCGGAGTGGCAGATGTAATTCACCGCGAGCAATCCCGGCTGCCTGAACATATCCATCTCATCGCGCCCAAGGATCCGATAAATACATACGATTTGATTTCCATTACCGACCTCGGCCTGGTGTATACCACAACAGTCGGGCTGGAGATGGCTTTTGGAGGCGTACCTGTGATCGTTAATGGAAGAACCCATTACCGTAACAAGGGTTTCACCTTCGACCCGGATTCGTATGTTTCCTACTTTAAATTCCTGGGGACGATTCTTTCAGAACCGAAGAAGCACCGCCTGACCCGGGAGCAGGTGGAGGAAGCCTGGCGATACGCTTATTATTTCTTCTTCGAGTATCCCCGCCCCTACCCCTGGCACCTCTATCAACAGGCCGTTGATTTCAAGGCCCGACCGCTTGACTACGTGTTTTCAAAGGAAGGGCAAAAAATCTATGGGGATACCTTGAAATATCTATCTGGCGAGACGATGGATTGGGGGAAGATCCAGGTCAATTGAGATGACAGATTCATCGCGCACGAATGAGGTGAAAGATTTTTACAACCAGGTCGGCTGGCAGCGGATCAGCGACGAGTTGTATCAGAATGCGATCTATGAAGATCTCCGCCCGGTCTCTCGTGAATATATCGAAAGATGCCACCTGCGGATTAACCAGCATATACTCCGGAAGGGGAAATACCTTCTGGATGCAGGCTCCGGGCCGGTGCAGTGGCCAGCTTACCTCACCTTTTCAGAGGGGTACCAGTATCGGGTGTGCGTGGATATTTCGCTGGTTGCGTTGCAGGAAGCGCGCTACCGACTGGGGAGCAAGGGGCTGTATGTGGTCGCCGATATTTCGCGGATGCCATTCAAGAATGGCGTCTTCGGAAGCACGGTTTCGATGCACACCTTGCATCATCTTTCCAGTGCGGAACAGAAAAGCGGGTATGACGAAATGTTCCGTACCCTGGCCGGCAAGGGAAGGATTGTGGTGGTTAATGGAGCAGCTTCCTCAAGATTGATGCAGCAATGGCTTTGGTTGGTGAAGATCGCAGAACGGCTTGGTGTGAAAACCAGCGTGGAAGCGAAATCAACCAAACCAGCCAACCCCAGCCCGGCAGCAAACTACTAATGCAAAGAAGGAAGCCCGGGGAACTTTTACCCGCAAGAATTCCATTACCTGGATCGAAAGCGAATTAAAGGACTACGATCCCAAGCTGCTTCCCTGGCGCAGTGTGAGCGTGCGGTTCATGCGGGCATTGATCCATCCCTGGCTGGCAGGAAAATACTGGCTTCGATTTTTGTACTGGCGGGAGGAAAGAGATCCACTCTGGTACGCGGAAAATGGTCAATATCCGATGGTAGTGATCGAAAAGGAATAGAAAATGGATTGGACGAAAAGTGTAGTTCTCATCACCGGTGGAACCGGTTCGTTTGGCAAGAAAATGGTCAGCCTGATGCTCAAGGAGTATCACCCTACCAAGATCATCGTATTCAGCCGGGATGAGTTGAAGCAACACGAAATGCGGGTGGCGGGTTATGACCATCCCAGTCTGCGTTACTTTATCGGTGATATCCGCGACCGCGACCGCCTGGTGCGTGCGTTTGAAGGTGTGAATGTCGTGGTTCACGCCGCGGCGCTCAAACAAGTACCAGCCTGCGAATACAACCCGATGGAAGCTATCAAAACTAATATCCTGGGAAGTAGTAATGTTGTGGATGCTGCCCTGGATGTGGGTGTACAGAAAGTGATCGCACTCAGCACCGATAAAGCCGTGAACCCGGTCAATCTTTATGGCGCTACCAAACTGGCCGCGGAGAAACTGCTGATCCAGAGCAACGCTTATGCCGCGGGGAAGAAAACCCGAATCAGCTGTGTACGCTACGGAAACGTTGTTGGCAGCCGCGGGAGCGTTGTGCCTGTTTTTATCAAACAACGCGAAACGGGAAAGCTGACCATCACCGATGAACGCATGACCCGCTTCTGGATCTCGTTGGAGCATGGGGTGCGTTTTGTGATCGCTTGCGCCGAACAGATGCACGGTGGGGAGGTCTTTGTGCCGAAGATCCCAAGCATGCGGGTCTCCGATCTTGCCAGAGCGATCGCACCCGATGCGCAGATAGAAGTTGTGGGTATCCGACCGGGAGAGAAGCTGCATGAAGTGCTGATCTCGGAGGATGAAGCGCGGACAACCATTGATCTGGGTGACCGCTATGCGGTGCTTCCGCCGGAACCATTCTGGTTTGTAAAGGAATACGCGAAAAACGCCACCCTGCAGGATGGGTTCCGATATGCTTCGAACACCAACGATGAATGGCTCACCATTGCGCAGATCCAGGAGATTATTGCACCGATCGAAGCTGGATTATCTCACGGAGATGCCGAGTGACTCGATTCCTGATCACGGGCGCGAGCGGGCTGCTGGGGCTCAATCTGGCATTGAAGCTTGCGGAAACACACCCGGTCACCGGGGTTATCCACCAGCCTGAACTGGAGGGAACTCCCTTTGAGGTGCTCGTTACCGATCTCTCCCTACCGGGAGAGGCGGAATGGGTGCTGGAGCACTCCCTGCCGGAGGTGATCATCCACTGTGCTGCGATGGCAATCGTGGATGAGTGCGAGAAGGATCCCCCCAGGGCGATGAGCGTTAATGCTGATTTGCCGGGAAGATTGGCGAAGCTGGCTGCTGAAATGGATGCAAAGTTTGTTCACATCTCCACCGACGCGGTCTTCGATGGCGTTCGTGGAGATTACAAGGAAGAGGATGTGCCCAACCCGCTCAGCACATATGCGCGCACCAAGCTGGCTGGAGAGATCGCGGTGATGGCGGAGAACCCGGATGCGCTGGTTGCTCGGGTGAATTTCTATGGATGGAGTCTTGCGCGGGAACCGCAGCCTGGCGGAATTCTTTTACAACAACCTGTTTGCCGGAAAACCTGTGAATGGTTTTACGGACGTGATCTTTTGTCCGCTGCTCGTGAATGACCTGGCGGACCTGCTGATCCGCATGGTGGAAAAAAACCTTAGCGGTATGTACCATTCGGTCAGCCGGGAGAAGATCAGCAAGTATGATTTTGGAGTGCAACTAGCCAGGCAATTCGGCTTTGATCCTGAACTGGTCAAACCGGTGAAAGTTAGTGAAGGCGGGTTGCTGGCTGCCCGTTCGCCTAACTTGAACCTTGATACTTCTAAACTGGTGCAGGTGCTTGAGATGGAACTGCCGGGCATTCAACAGGGGTTGAAAAAATTTCACGAACTATCCGAATGTCACTACCCGGAGATGCTGCACGGATTTTTGACCGAATAGTCCAGGGCAGACCGGAAAGGAACGACGATGGAAATAAAAATCGGCAGCAAAGTAATCGGCGCGGAGCAACCTGTCTACTTCATCGCGGATATCGCCGCCAATCACGATGGCGACCTGGAATGCGCCAAGCATCTGATCGATCTTGCGAAGGAAGCCGGGGCGGATGCTGCCAAGTTCCAGAATTTCCATGCTGCCGGGATTGTTTCCGATTATGGCTTCAGGCACCTGGGCGGGCAGCAATCCCACCAGGCATGCTGGAAGCGCTCCGTGTTCGAGGTCTACCAATCCGCATCTGTGCCCGATGATTGGACGCCCATCCTAAAAGAATACTGCGACCAAAAGGGGATTGAGTATTTCTCCTCACCCTACGATTTTGCCGCCACCGACCTGCTGGATGATTACGTGCGGGCACACAAGATCGGTTCCGGGGAGATCGATTGGATCGAGACCCTGGAGTACATTGCTACGAAGGGGAAACCGGTGTTGCTGGCGACCGGGGCGTGTGATATTGGCGAGGTGCAGCGCGCGGTGCATGCCATCCTGCGATTGAATCCCCGGCTGGTGCTGATGCAGTGCAACACCAATTACACAGCCTCGGCAGAGAATTTCAAGCACATCAACTTGAACGTTCTTAAAACCTACGCGCAGATGTTCTCCGAGGTCGTCCTGGGACTTTCCGACCACACCACCGGGCATACCACAGTGCTGGGGGCGGTGGCACTGGGGGCGAAGGTGATCGAGAAACATTTCACCGACGATAACCACCGGGAGGGTCCCGACCATCACTTTGCGATGAATCCTGTCACCTGGCGGGCGATGGTGGATGCCACCCGAGAACTGGAATACGCACTTGGCAGCAGCGATAAAGAGGTGGCGGAAAATGAGCGTGAGACAGTGATCATTCAGCGGCGGTGCTTAAGGGCAGCCAGGGATCTCAAAATTGGCGAGATCCTCAAACGCGAGATGATCGATGTTCTGCGTCCTGCGACGCCAGGCGCGATCCTGCCCGCTGCGCTTCCGCAGGTGCTTGGAACCAAAGTGTTGAACGACATCCCCGCTGGAAAAGAATTAACCTGGATGGACCTGGGCAATTGAGACTGATCTATTTCACCCGCGATTACTCCCCGCATGACGAACGCTTTTTGAAAGTGCTTTCAGAAAGCAGCCATGAAGTATTCCTGCTTCGTCTGGAGGGAGAAAACCTCGAAACCCGGAAAATTGATTTACCGGAGAAGATCGAGGAACTCGCGTGGAAATCCTCTTTGGAATCCAGGAAGAATTGGAGAATCGAGGATCATAAGGAAGAGATCGCGGCTATTATTCGCGAGGCTGAAACCGGATCTGGTACATGCAGGACCCTTGCCGGATTGTGCCTACCTCGCTGCTCTTTCCGGGTTTCAACCGCTCGTGGCTATGTCTTGGGGTTTCGACCTGATGCAGGATGTCGATCAATCCGTGGATATCTGGAATAAAGTGCAATTAGCGCTCAATTCGAGTGGATCTTTACTGGTGGATTGCCAAGCCTCTGCGAAAAAAGCCATCGGCATGGGATTCTCAGAGGAAAGGATTGTCAGTTTCCCCTGGGGTGTGGACCTGGATTATTTTTCACCCGGAGACGAATATGGATTACGAAGGAAGCTGGGATGGGAGAAGGATTTCATCCTTCTTTGCAACCGTTCCTGGGAACCACGATATGGCGTGAATGTTGTGTTGAAAGCCTTTTTCCAAGCGCAAAGCGAAAAATCCAACCTGCGCCTTATGTTGCTGGGGGATGGATCGCTTGCAGGTGAGTTCGATGCCATGATCGCGAGGTCAGGTTCAGGAAAATGGATCCACACACCAGGAAGGATCAGCCTGCAGGCATTGCCGGATTACTACCGCGCAGCGGATATCTTTGTGAGCGCTTCGCATGTGGATGGTTCCTCGGTTTCCCTCCTGGAAGCCATGGCCTGCGGGAAGGCAGTTGCAGTCTCGGATATACCTGCAAATCTGGAGTGGGTTAAGGATGGACCAACGGTTGGATTTTCCGCGATGGGGACATAGATGGCTTGGCACAAGTTATGGTTCAATCGTCTTATTTCGACCTCCCAACTGGGCAAGATGGGCAGCCAAAACCGACAGATTGCGGAACAAAAAGCGGATTGGAAAAAGAATTCGCTGCAGTTATTTGATGCATACAATATTGCCCGGGAGGGTGCTGCGGTGACAGAAACTTTAGCCATTATCCAGGCACGTATGTCCTCCAGCCGTCTTCCGGGCAAGGTGCTGCTGGATATTTGCGGCAAGCCTATGCTGGAACGGGTGCTGGATCGCGTGAACCTTGCACGGAGGATCGACCACATTCTGGTTGCAACAACCACGGACATCAGCGATGATCCCCTTACGTATTGGTGCAAAGGGTTAGGGGTGGATTGCTTCCGAGGATCCATGCAGGATGTGCTCGACCGCTTCTACCAGGCAGCCATTAGTAATCAGCCGCAATTTATTGTCCGCGTCACCGCGGATTGCCCGGTGATCGATCCTGGATTAATGGACGAAACAGTTCAAACTTGTCGGGAAAATGGCGTTGATTTCGCCGCAACAAGGCTGCCACCGCCCTTTCACCGGACATACCCGATCGGCCTGGATGTGGAAGTGAGCACTTTTTCCGCACTTGAGCGTGCCTGGCGGGAAGCTTCCAATCCCGCCGAACGGGAGCACGTTTTTCCATATCTCTATGATCAGCCAGGCAGGTTCAATTTGAAAATCCTGAATTATGAACCGGATTATGGCAGCCTGCGCTGGACAGTCGATACAGCCGAAGGACTTGGAATTGATTCGCAGGATCTATGACCATTTCCTCCCGCGAGAGGATTTTAGCTGGCATGAAGTGCTCGACCTTGTGGAATCCAAGCCGGAACTGACCCTTATCAACTCCGGAACAGGGCATAAAAGTTACCTGGATGTGGATGAACGCGGAGGAAAATCATGAGGCCGCTCATCACGATCTTCACCGCACCCAAACCATTCCGCAATGCGCACATCGACCTGATCCAGCGTAATGCCATCCGAACCTGGAAAGCGCTTGGAAAGGATGTGGAAATCGCGCTGATCGGTGGGGAGGAGGGTATCGGTAAAGCTGCTTCTGAACTTGGAGTTAGGCACTTACCCGCGGTTAACACCAACAACGAAGGTACCCCGCTCATCTCTTCGATCTTTGAACTGGGCAGGAGTGTCAATGGAAGCCCGCTTCTGGCGTATGTCAATGCGGATGTTCTTCTGCTGCCGGATTTCATGACGTCCGCTACGAAAACACTAGAATTGGTTGAACGCTTCCTTATCGTTGGTCAGCGCTGGGACCTGGATGTGCGGGAATCCGTAGGTGAATCGACCGGTTGGGAAGAAAAACTTCAGGCTGAAGTTCGCTCTTTCGGCAGGTTGCATCCCCCGATGGGCAGCGATTATTTCATTTTTCCCCGAAACTGCTTTCACAGCATTCCGGATTTTGCAGTTGGGCGAGCAGGATGGGATAACTGGATGATCTACCAGGGCCGCCGGGAAGGGTGGAAGGTGATCGACGCGACTGCCTCTATCACGGCCATTCACCAGGATCACGATTATCGCCACCTGCCGAATGGGAAACCACATTACCGTTTGCCCGAATCGGGTGAAAACGTCCACCAGGCAGGCGGGAAGCGAAGGATATTTCACCTGGAGGATTGCGATTACCACTTGGTCGACGGACTGATAAAGCGTAAAAAAATCACCTGGGCTTCAGCGTTGAGGGAAGTGGAAACCTGGC
>CAWDHI010000008.1:0-7947 GCA_963802095.1 uncultured Chloroflexia bacterium
CACTGGGGGCACAAAATCCTATTCGTTATGTAAATATTTAATATCTTTTTTTATATAGCAACTTGTTAATACTGCCCTTCACCCTCCCCCCTGACTTGTGTGGGAAGGTTCACAGGCATGTTGGATGGGGTGGGAAAAAAGGTTGTAAACACAAAAAGGTTTCGCCTCTCGCTCTTTTGTGCGTAATTTTCGAGTTAGTGTATAGTTAAGAATACTGTATCTATGCAAGCATAGTATTAATTCTATGGCAACAATATTTTATTCTCAATTCAATCTTAAAATATAGTTGGAATTTGTGACTGGAAATATTCACAATAAATAAACATGGAAAGAAATATTTCACTTTTAATAATATTTTCTTTACTATCAATTGGGTTCATCCACATTTTCACAACACAACGATCACCAAAAAAAGGCTGGATTTTGTGTCCGAATATTTAAATAAATTTAAACAATATGCATATTCAAAAGAAAGACAAATTGAACTAGGTGACGCCGATATTTACACATGGTTGACGAAAAAAACAATTCAAATTGAAAATGAACTTGGGGGATTTAGTGTTGTAGCAACATATATCCCTCCATTTGCGAATTATCGTGTTAATAATTATCAATTGATTTTGAATACCTTGCCAAAAATATATAGGGGAATAGCTCATGATTCAGATATTATTTCATGTATTGAAGCTATGGTTAGATATATTGGAATGTTAGAGGATAAGCTAACGTCTAATAAATCAATGATGAAAAATCCAATTATGTGGTTTAAGGAAGGCGTTTCAGTGGTCGTTTTACTTCCAATATATTTTTTTATTGGGTAGGACTGTTTGGTAAGAACGCGATGCAAAATATTAGGGAAAATCCATTTTATAAGATTTTTTCTGGTGTAATATCCATAATCGTACTCCTCAGCGCAATTATTACTATAATTCAAGGGTGGGGAGCTTTTCAAATTATTGTGTTTTCATTGTTTGACAAATTCCAATAACCATTTTGGAAATTATTTTCATTAATAATGAATAATCTAGTTCTAAAGTCGATAACTTTGATTTTGATAGGTTTTGGATTACTAATAATTTAAAATGAAAACTCTCGGTACTTTCCCTTTCGGTCAAAAAGTCAAGGAAGTGGTTCAAAAAGATCGCATTCCAAAACAAGTGTTTGTATTGGGGGTATACGCAAGCGCTGTTCATGCGCGTTGGGTGCAAAATCCGCGTCAAATCGCACAGTGATTCCGGGGCAAATCGCACAGCAATTCCGGAGCAAATCGCACAGTGATTCCGGGGCAAATCGCACACTTTTAGTGGGGAGAGAAATGACTGGTTAATCCCAAAATATGGCATGCTCACTCTTTGAGAGACAAGGAGGAGAACATGGCCAGAAAGCGATTAACCATGAAAAAGATCAAAGAAGTCATCAGGTTGAAGTATGAAGCTGGGCTATCCAACCGAGCCATAGCTGGAGCATGCAAAATATCGAACAGCACCGTTGGGGATTACTTGAGACGGACAGCAGATGCCGGGCTTAGTTGGCCATTGGGTGAACTGGGGGAAGAAGAGTTAAACCAAAAGCTGTTTCCTGAGGATCAAACAATTCAGTCTGAATCAGAGTATCCAATGCCAGACTGGGCAAAGATGAATAGCGAGAAACGGCAAAAGGGAGTCACACTGCGGTTGTTGTGGCTGGAATACAAAGAGCAATATCCAAATGGATATCAGTATTCCCAGTTTTGTGAGCATTACCAGAGATGGAAAAAGCAACAAGTGGAACCCAGTATGCATAAAGAGCATAAAGGGGGCGAAGAAATGGAAGTAGACTATGCCGGGTTGAAAATGCAAATGATCGATCCAGAGACCGGTGAGATCATCAAGCTTTCAGTCTTTGTAGCCACATTACCAGCCAGTAATTATCTTTATGCGGAAGCCCAACTGAAAGAGGATCAGAAAAACTGGAATAATGGTCATGCCAGGGCTTTTGAATACTTTGGCGGAGTAGTAAAGATCGTGGTCCCTGATAACTTGAAAACCGGAATCACCAAACCCAATTATTATGAGCCGGGTGTGAATCTGGCCTATCAAGATCTCGCAGAATACTACAAGGTAGCCGTGCTGCCAGCAAGGGTGAGGAAACCGAAGGACAAAGGAGCTGTAGAAAACGGTGTTCAAAATGTGGAACGTTGGGTTATCGCTCCTTTGCGAAAACGCCAATTCTTTAGTCTCCACGAAGTACAGATTGCCATTCGAGAGCAGCTGGAATTGTTGAATAACAGGGTGATGCAGGGGCCAGGACGATCACGCCGCCAGGAGTTTGAAGCAATAGACCAACCAAATCTACGTCCATTACCCGAAAGACCTTATGAATATGCAGAATGGAAAATAGCCACTGTTCATATCGATTATCATGTTGAGTTTGAAGATCACCTGTACTCTGTTCCTTTTCACTTGATTCACCAGAAGGTGAATATTCGAGCAACCGAAAAGATGGTGGAGATCTTCCATCAGGGTAAATCTGTGGCAATTCATCAGAGAAACTATCGCAAAGCTCGCTACTCAACCCTGCGAGCGCACATGCCGGAGAATCACCAATTCATGGATGAGATCAACTCGGACAAGTTGCTGGAATGGGCAGGCAAAATTGGTCCGCAGACCTTTACGTTGATCCAGGCTACTTTGCAATCACGAAATTATCCCGAACAGGCTTATCGCACCTGCCTGGGTATTCTCAAATTGGCTAAAAAGTATAGTCCTACCAATATGGAAGCAGCCTGCCAGATCATCTTTGAATCCAAAGTCTTCTCTTACAAAACAGTAGAGCAAGAACTGATCTTCCTGCAAAAACAACCTACTTCACAAATGTGTGAAGCGCTTCCTGTTCATGAAAATATCCGTGGCGCTGAATATTATCAAGAAAGGTGTCTCTCATGATCTCCCAAACCCTGATGGATAAACTTCAACAACTTCGCTTACCGGCTTTCCGAGACGGTCTGCAAGAGCAGCTTTCTAATCCACAATATATTGAATTGTCTTTTGAGGAACGGTTATTGTTGTTGGTAGATATGGAATGTTCCCGCCGCTTGGATCACCGAACCAAGTATCGTATCAAACTGGCTAACTTTCCAATGCGTGCTTCAATTGAAGAATTAGACTTTTCTACTGAACGTGGATTAGACAGGAGGTTGATCCTTGAACTCTCCCAATGCAACTGGATCGATAAAGCACTCAACATGATCATCAGTGGTGCCACCGGAACTGGTAAATCATTCCTGGCTTGTGCCTTTGGAACTGCTGCCTGCAGAATGGGGTATTCTGTCCATTACCTTCATACGGCCAGATTCTTATTCACCCTTGAGCATGCCCGCCAGGATGGCTCTTATCTCAACTTCTTGCGATCCATTTCTAAATCTGATGTTCTCATTCTCGATGATTGGATGCGCGATCCTATTCAGCCTTCCTCAGCTCAAGATCTGCTTGAGGTCTTTGACGATCGTTTTGGCAAATCTGCCACGATCATTGTTTCGCAAGTTCCAATTTCCGATTGGCATTCCAGGTTTCCAGACCCCACTCTGGCGGACGCTATCCTTGACCGTACTGTCCATAACGCATATCGACTTTCATTGCTTGGAGATTCTCAAAGAAAGATCCGAGGATTCCGCACCATTTCGCACACTTAGTGTAGAATATTTTTAGCCAGTTGTTTCGCTCGTTCCACTGTGCGAATAAGTCCGGAATGCGTGTGCGATTTCAACGGAATTTCCATTGGGTGGATATATATAAAAAAGTTGAAGTGAATGCGCTGGCAGTTGCGAGTGAGCCCGAGATATTTTGGCGTGGTGAAAACGCAGAATCGATTATCGGGGAAATCAATTTTCCTGTAAGTCTTGGTGAATTATTTCCAGCAGATCCTAAATACAACGGTCCATCTGGGAAGGCGCTTGACGAATTAATCCTTGAGCCTTTACGATTAAACCGTGATAAAGCCTGGCTTTGTGATCTCGTCCCTTATAGCTGTGTGAACCCTGCGCAAATGAAAGCAATCGAGAGATCATACAATCCAATTGTTAAAGAATATTCCTTACCAAAACATTCAGTTCCGTCATTACCTCATCCTTTGACCAATGAAAATAGGCGAATAGAAATTCTCGGAGAAATTCTCGAATCAAAGGCAGATGTCCTTGTCCTACTGGGTGATCAACCCATAAAATGGTTTCTTTCCCGTTTCGATGATCGTTGGAAGAATTTGAGCGATTTTGGAGAACCGCCAATGGATTATGGGAAACTTCATGAAACCAAATTGGGCGGAAAACCGATTCAGATTCTTCCCCTTGCACACCCAAGACAAATAGCAAAACTGGGGAGTTCATCAGATAAGTGGTATTCAGCTCATCAATACTGGTTGCAGAAAACTGCAACGAAAATATCCAAAGAAATAAAATGACCCGCTAAATTAGATATGAGTCGGTCACCAATGACGTGGTCGGCTTTTTCGGTTGCCTTCCCCCCCGTTCCGTGCTATTTTTAGGCAACAACATTCTGCGAAGGCGACAGGTGAATCGCCTCGTTGCGCCGCCCAGCGGATCCTTCGTTCAGAGGAGAAGCTTCCATGCCATTAAATACCTTGTTCGAGATTGACGGTCAATCGTTTTCCATCCGGGATGATCCCGCGGGTCAGGAGATGGACCGGGTTCAAAACTCGATCGAAGAAGAGAAGCGCGCACTCACCCGCGGGGAAATCGATCAACCGGGTATTGAGATCGCCCTCGCCCTGAAAGACGCCCAGGGCAATGTTCAGGGTGGGGTGATCGCCAGTACGGTATTCAGGGTGATGCACCTGGAGGTCCTGTGGGTTTCGGATGATCTCCGCGGGAAGGGATACGGCAGCCAGCTAGTCCTCGGCGCGGAGCAGATCGGTTTCGCGGGCGGTTGTTTCACCGCCCAAACCTGGACCTTTTCCTTCCAGGGACCCAGGTTTTATCCAACCATCGGGTATCAACCTTTGGGTATCTACGATGGTTACCCGAGCGGCATAACCGAGCATGTATTCATGAAGCGCTTATCGGCTGATCAAGCCAACAGGAGGGAGCTCGGCATTCCCGACCCTCAGGGACTGATCCTCACGACGGACGTGAGCGAAGACGATAAGAAGATCATGCACGCGGGGCTGCACCACCATGTGAAATTGAACGTCGGGGATGGCGATAAAGGAATTAAGATCAGGTTGATCCTGAAAGACCAGGCGGGGGAACTCATCGGCGGGCTCTCCGCCTGGACAACCCTCTCCAATGTGGTCTTTGATCACGTCTGGATCGCCGAAGGATTCCGCGGAAAAGGCCTGGGAAGCAGGTTGATGCAGGAGATGGAGTGGATTGCGAGGGAAAATGCTTGTATTGCCTCCCAGGCATACTGCTTTTCGTTCCAGGCACCCGGCTTTTTTCAGAAAATGGGGTATTCGGTTCTTGGTGTATCAAATGGGTACCCTCCTCCGGCTGAGGAGTTTTACCTGATCAAGAAATACCGTCAGGCGTAGGTCGGACTCATGCCGGGTTGCCTTTCATACCCTTTCGTGCTATTTTTATTTATCAAAATCCTGCGCAAACCCACGGGAGGAAAACCGTCATGAACCCGGAACTCCAGATCACCCTTCTCGAAAAGCCCGACGACCCCGCCTGGGAGGTGGTCGGCGGCGGGATCAGCGCCTTCAACCTGAGCCACGCCGGCAGCGATGCCGCCACGCCGCTATGCGTTGTCCTTCGGGATGAGACGGGGGAGACCCTCGGCGGGCTCATCGGCGATACCTACTACGGCTGGCTATCCGTCAGCCTCATGTACCTCCGGGAAGACCTGCGCGGTCAGGGGTACGGTGAAAAGCTGCTCCTCCGCGCGGAGGAGGAAGCCCGCCTGCGCGGCGCGCGCGATGTCTTCCTCGATACCTTCTCCTTCCAGGCACCGGGCTTTTACCAGAAGCTGGGCTACCGCGTCTTCGGCGAACTGGTCGATTTTCCACCCGGTCACACCCGCCACTTCATGACCAAACACCTGTAAACATTAAGGGTCAGCCTCGCAGCCTCCCGCTGATATCCAGATTCTCGATAAATTCGTGAATGGCAGGCAGCGTCTCCTGCCGGTGGGTGACGCAGGCAAAATGACCGCCATCCTTCAGCCTCAGGAACCGTGCGCCGGGGATGGTGGCAGCCGAATATTCGCCCAGCGCGATCGGCACCACCGGATCATCCTCGGCGTGGATCACAAGAGTGGGCACCGCGATGCGCTCCAGCGGGATCGAAAAGGGGTTCGCCATCTGCTGCAGGTCGCAGAGCATCCCCTCCCGCCGCATTGTGGAGGGGAAGTTGGTTTGGAAAAGCTCTGCCAGCTGCCGCATCGTCTCCCCGTCATTTCGGATCCGCGCGAGCACCTCGCGGCTGGCCCCGTTGGCCTGGTAGATCCTCCCCGGTGCGACGGCATGTAAGAACCAGGGCAGGAAATCGGAACGTAACATCACCGGGAAGATCGCCCGCAGAACGCGCGGCAGGGGTGGCACCTGGCGGCTGATGGCTGAGATCAGGATAATTCCACGGCAGCGCTCAGGATGACGCACGGTAAATTGAAGCGCCGATGCGCCGCCGCCTGAAAGCCCGATGATGACGATGGAATTGATCTTTAGGAGGTCAAGGAGTGCGGCGTAGAGATCCGCTTGCGATTCCGGTTTCTGATCGGCCGGGCGGGGGGATCGAAGATATCCGAACCTGGAGGGAGCAATATATCGGTAAGGCCCTCCCAGGAAGCGCGCCAGCCAGAGCCCCATATCATACCCGCCGCCGCTGCCGTGCGAAATCAGGACTGCACTTCCCTGCCCGGTTTGCGCAGCCTCCACCACCCCCAGCGTGGTCTCGAATAATTCGCTATGGGAGAGAAGGCGCTCGATCGCGGCGTTTTTTTCTTGCCTGTAACGGGTCCAAATCGCTTCCATGAATGATTTTCTGTCGAATCCTTCCAGTTCATTATATAACCTGCACGGGTGACGGGTATAATACCGCCGGGTTCGTTCGCCCGCACATTACATCAACCAAAGGATCAATGCCATGACCACCCTGCTGCTCATCCTGGGCATCCTCCTCGCCCTCCTCCTGCTCTTCGTCCTGCTCGTAATCCTGCTCACCCCCTGGATGGACCGCTGGGGAACCACCCCCGCTGAGCGCGAAGCCCCGCTTCCGGGGGATGACCTCCTGCCCGCGCCCGCCAGGTTGGTCAACCGCGCGGTCACCATCAAAGCTTCTCCGGAGCAGATCTACCCCTGGCTGCTGCAGATCGGCGCGGATAAGGCCGGCATGTACTCCTATACCTGGCTGGAAAGGCTCACCGGCTGCGAGATGGCCAAGGATGAGGTCATCCGGACCGAGTGGCAGAACCTGAAGGAAGGCGACCTGATGAAGATGTGCGCGGGCGAGTTCGCCCCGCCGCCCTATATCGTCGCGCGCATCCTGCCCGGCAAGGCCGTCATCTTCGGCCACCAGGATGATGGCAAATGGGCGGAGCTCTGGCAGTTCGTCCTGATCCCCCAGGCGGATGGCACCACCCGCCTGCAGACGCGTACCCGCACCAACATGGTCGGTGGGGCGTGGGAGGTCTTCAACCGCATCGCCTTCGTAATGGAGCGCAAGATGCTGCTCACCCTCCTGAGCCTGGCAGAAGGGAAATAAACTAGCGAAGATTGCACAGATCGGGGACCGGTTTCGTCCCCGATCTTTTTACGAAAACTCTGGGTCCTTCCTACCACACCCCCGGCACAAGGCGGTACTTCACCTTTTTTAGGTACGCTTCATACCCCGGCAAATCGCGCGAGAGCACTTCCTCCTCGTTGCGGATGCGCACGGCGAGAATTGGGACGATCACCAACCCCGGCAGGACCATCCACCAGAATCCCAGCGCAACCGGTGTAGCCAGGTAGACCGCT
>CAWDHI010000009.1:0-71569 GCA_963802095.1 uncultured Chloroflexia bacterium
GATTTCTTTTCCGCTATTGCTGGAATATCAGGTCTGGTATTCGTTGTGACGAGCATGCTGGCGATGGGCATGAGCCTGACCATGGCTCAGATTCTCCAACCGCTGAAAAACGCTCGCCTGGTTATCCTGGCGTTGCTGGCTAATTTTGTACTGGTGCCATTGCTGGCTTTTGCCATCACCTTGGTGATTCCCCTCGAACAATCGCTGCAAATTGGCTTGATCGTGCTGGCGACGGCTGCCGGAGCCCCGTTCCTGCCAAAACTGGTGCAGGGCGCAAAGGGGGATATCGCCCTTGGTGTCGGTTTAATGGTACTACTGATGGTGGGAACTATCATCTACGTTCCGATCGTCCTGCCGCTATTGCTGCAGGGTGTTTCGGTCAATCCATGGGATATTGCCCAATCGCTGATCGTGACCATGCTGATCCCATTGACGATTGGCTTGCTGATCAAGTCGCACTCACCAGAAAGCGCCGCCCAATGGCAAGCCGTGATGAACAAGATCTCCAGCCTGGCGATCCTGATCCTGTTGGTGGTTGGCCTGGGATTGAACGCAAAGAATATCCTCAGCCTGATCGGCTCCGGAGGCCTTCTGGCGCTGTTGATCTTCATCGCCGGTTCTCTGCTTATCGGTTTGCTCCTGGGTGGTCGTAAACCAGAAGTCCGCAGCGTGATGGGCTTGGGCACCGCGCAGCGCAATGTGGCGGCAGCAATCGTGGTTTCAGCTCAGAATTTCACCGAAGGGGACACGATGGTATTTGTACTGGTGGCCGCGATACTCCTGCTGCTGATTCTGCTGCCGGTAGCAAAACGACTGGGGGCTAGTGCTCCAGCATCGGAGGTTGCTCCCGCTCAGGCGAATAGTTGATGATAGGGTGTGTGACCTTTAATGGAATCCATAGCCACCTAAGTGCATTTGGTTGCCAGCAATCTTAATTGTATTTTTTTGTATTTCTTTCAAACAAATATAACGGATGCAAAAAGTCGCCTGAACAATACTATATAAAATCAATTTCGCAAAAAAATTTTGAAAAAGGAGAAAATGATGAGCAAAGATCAGAAGAATATTGTAATCATGGCAGCTTACCTGGCAGCTGATCAGGCGCAGAAGGACTTTGACGCGCTTGTGCTTCTGGCAAAAGGTAAAAAGATCAAGACTGATGGGATGATCCTTGTCCAGAAAGATAAAGAGGGCAAAGTTCTCGTCAGCGAAACGGGTGACCATCTTGGCCGAAAGGGTATGGGCTGGGGTGGCGGTGTTGGCGTCCTCGTCGGTTTGGCTGCTCCTCCGATGTTGGCTGCGATCGCTGTAGGCGCGGTAGCCGGCGCGATCGTCGGCAAGTTCGCCAAGCACAAAGTGGAGAGCGGTATCGAAGGAGGCCTGGGCGAGAAGCTCAAACCGGGTATGGCTGCCATCCTCACCATCGTCCGCGAAAGCGACAAGTTAGCTGCAGAACAAGCCATGTCCGGTTCACCGGCAAAATCCGTTGCAATCATAGAAGAAGGACTCAAGGAAGCTTTGGCTGATGCTGCGGGTAAATTCAACCCCGATAGAACTGTGCTGCCGATTCCAGATAAGAAATTCGGCGGTTCTATTGGACGCATGATGGACCAGTCGGCTGCCGATTGGAGTTTCATCCCAGGTCCGAAAGCCCCTGAAGGCGCGCCGAATATCCTTATCGTCCTTATCGACGATGCCGGGTTTGGCGGCCCTGAAACATACGGCGGTGAGATCCGAACCCCGACTTTGACGAAAGTTCAGCAGATGGGATTGACATACAATGCGTTCCACGTGACCGCTGTTTGCTCGCCGACGCGTGCCGCGCTCCTCACCGGCCGGAATCATCACCGAGTTGGTATGGGCGGCATCGCCGAGTTCCCGGGGCCTTTCCCCGGCTATACTGGCACCCGCCCAAGGAGCTGCACTGCGCTGCCGCGCATCCTGAAGGAAAACGGCTACATTACCGGCGGTTTTGGCAAGTGGCACATGACGCCTGGTCGAGAATTGGGTCCCGCCGGCCCATTCGAGCACTGGCCGCAGGCTTGGGGTTTCGACAAGTGGTGGGGCTTCCTGACAGGAGCTGCAGGTCAGTACGACCCTGTCATCACCCAGGATAACTCGGTCCTCGGTGTTCCCGAGGGAAAAGATGGGAATCTCTACTATTTCCCTGACGACATCACCGATAAAGCTGTGGAGTGGCTGCATGCTGTCCGCGCGCACGACACAAATAAGCCGTGGTTCATGTACTATTCCACCGGGGCAACCCATGCGCCGCACCACGTGGCAAAGGAGTGGGCTGATAAATATAAGGGTAAGTTTGACGATGGATGGGATATGTACCGCGAGCGGACCATCGAGCGCCAGAAGAAGCTCGGCATCATCCCGCCGGAAACCCAGCTTGCACCTCGCCCGGATCCGTATCCTGCCTGGGATACGCTGAGCGACGCGGAGAAGAAGCTGTACGCGCGCCAAATGGAAGTCTTTGCCGGTTTCTCAGAAAATGCCGACTGGAACGTTGGGCGCCTGCTCGATGCCATTGCGGAGATGGGCGAGACAGATAACACGCTTGTCATCTACATCTGGGGCGACAACGGCGCCAGCATGGAAGGCACCATTACCGGCTCGTTTAATGAAACAACGTTCTTCAACGGTGTCGTACTTAATGCCGAGCAGCAGTTGGCGCTTATCGAAAAGTTTGGCGGCATCGAAGAGCTGGGTGGTTTCCACACCGCCCCGCACTTTGCGGCAGCCTGGGCGCACGCCAACAACACCCCCTTCCAGTGGGGCAAGCAGATGGCCAGCCACTTGGGCGGAACACGCGACCCGATGGTGATCGCCTGGCCAAACCGCATCAAAGGTGGTGGCGACCTGCGCACCCAGTTCACTCACTGCATCGATGTCGTTCCAACGATCCTCGAATTAATTGGAATTCCGAACCCCAGGGTTGTTGACGGGATCGAGCAGGAACCGATGGACGGCACCAGTTTTGCATATACTCTCGATGATCCGAAGGCTGCGGAGCGGCACACTGTGCAGTACTTTGAGATGTATGGCAGTCGTGCGATCTACAAGGATGGCTGGTGGGCATGTGCCCGATTGGATAAATTGCCATGGGACTTCTCACCCGCTACCCTCTCCCGTTTCAAACCAGGCAGCGGGTATGATCCCGACAAGGACGCGTGGGAACTATACTACCTACCGGACGACTTCAGCCAGGCAAAGAACTTGGCAGCTGAGAAACCCGATAAACTCGTCGAGCTCAAAGAACTTTTCTGGAAGGAAGCTGAGCGCAACAAGGCACTTCCACTTCTCGGCGGAATGGCTGTCTTTTTTGGCATCATGCCACCCATGTCCACTGTCTCGCGCTTTAACTTTGCAGGTGATGTTCAGAACGTATCGACGACAGTGATCCCGCGTATCTACGGGCGATCTTACGCCATCGAGGCCGAACTGGAAGTCCCGGAGAGCGGGGCTGAGGGCGTTTTATGCGCTTTTGCTGACTTCATTGGCGGGTTCTCATTGTGGGTTGATGAAAAAGGTCATCTCATCCACACCTACCAGTTCCTAGGCGTGGAAACCTACAAACAGGTTTCGACAGAGCCGATCCCGACCGGCAACGTGACTGTGAAGATGCTGTTTCGAAATCGATGAGCCCAAGCCTGGTGCTGGAGGAAAAGTGACGCTTTGGGCTAATGATAAGAAAATCGGTGAAGGCGTGATGCCCCACACGGTAGCCATGTTGTTCACGACCTACGCCGCCATGGACATGGGTCGTGACAACGGCGGGGTTGTTGACCTGGCATACGAACATAAAGCGCCATATGCTTTTACAGGCAAGTTGAAGAATGTAGTTTTTGATCTGAAGCCGATGGCATTTGAAAATGAGGTCGCATTGCATGAACATGCCGCGCAACAAGGTGTAGGGCAGGGAGCCAGCGGTTAAGAGGAGTTTTTGCACCGTTATGTGAGATAAATCTTTTAAAGTGATATGTGTTGGATCTCCAGCTTCCAAGCTGAGAGATCCAACACAAAAAAACAGGTGAATTCTCAACGGATGGATTCATAATCGAATTCGAAGGAAAGGAGGAAAAGCAAATGAAGAACGATCTTATTCTGGGCTCTGAGTGTCGGTTTCTTTACCGGGGTGTTGGTTGGCGGCGTCAGCCGCGCTGCTGCTCGCACCGGAGAGCGGTGAGGAAATGCGCGGCCAGATTCGCGTAAAAGCGGGAGAAGGCGGCCAATACATCAAGGACACTTACGGCCAGGCAAGCGAGTGGGTCGTGGATCAGACCGGCAGACTGCGCAAGGTGAAACCCGTTGAAGGGACTGTCGAGACTGCGTAACTGGTCGAATCATATCGCCATCAGAGTGTTGGAACATAATCTGATGCAAGATAGTTGGCATCAACCTGGCGATTGCCAGGGCATACTAAAAAAGGAGAAGAAATGAAACAAAATAACGCAGGTTGTTTTACCGCTGCAGTGGTCGGCATGTCGCGCTTCATCGTGCTGTTTGCGTGGATCGCCCGCCCGATCGCCTTTGATGCAGCGTTTAGCTCGTGGATCATTCCATGTCTCGGGGTTATGATCCTGCCCTTCACGACGTTGATGTACCTGATCCTGATCACCAACCAGGTGGGGAATACGCTATCCGGAACCGATTGGATCTGGATCGCGCTTGCCGTGGTGGTTGATATTGCCGGAGCTGGAGCTGCCGCCGCGCAGAACCGCAACCGTGTTCCGCAGGGATATCCGGGTGCGCTTCCGCCTGAACCTCCCGCCTCAACCCCTCCAACGGCACCTGCTGCGTAATATCATTCGTTACATAAAGAGCCTGGATCACCCAGGCTCTTTTGGTTTAAAGAAAGTGCCGGCTTATTTTCAGGGTTCCAATTGTATCGGCAGACTTGAAAGCGCGATCGTGCCTGGGATGCGCCCATCGCTTACCTGGCGCATGGTCAGTAACACGCGGGCAGGCGAGTTGATGGTGTAGGGAATATCCAGGGTGAAGGGAGTGTGGCTGAGCGGGCCGCTGGGAGGTTCGATCTGCAGGATCTTTGTTTCCAGGATGGTGCCGCCTTCATCAAGAAGTTCAAAGATTACAGGTTGGCTGTTGATCGGCCGCGCAACGCCTTCCAGGTGGAGGATACCTCCCTGCACGGTAGCATCCGGTTTGTGATTGCGGATAATGAAAGGTTCCTGCTGGAAACCGGGATTGGTGGTGATGCTATCACCCAGTTTGATAAGAACCAGGTCCAGCGAAGAAAGCGCCATGGTGCGCCCCAGACGGTCACGAGCGCTCATCACCAACCGGGTAGTTTCGGCAACACCGGGAATATCAAAGGGAATCTCCACTGCCGTATAAATTTGCTTGTTGACGTACTGACGGTAATCCTTCTTAAGCCGGGTGATGAAGCGTCCGTCCTCACCGACCAGGTCGACATAAAGCATGCCATCCTCACCAGGTGTCATGCCCATCTCCACCTTTATCGGTGAGCCTACCTTGGAGAGCGGCCCAGGGCGGGCAATACGGATGAAAGCCCAGGGCGGGGTGGGGGTTAGGCTGATGGTGGGGGTCTTGCTGGGGCGGCGTGTACGGGTGGGCGGGTACGTCTTGGTGGGATACCTGGTTTTGGTAGCAGTCTTACCAGGGGTGGAGCTGATCGTGGCGGAAGCGGTGGGTTGGGGGAGGGGAGTTGCTTCAGTTTTGGGTATATCCACTGCAGTGCGTGTTACGGTTCCAGGTTCAGGCTCACGGGTGGAGGGTGTTGACGTCTCGGATGGCATCATCAACGCCGAATTTGGCTCCAGACCGGCAGGGGTGAGCAGGCGCGAACCCGGGACCCCCCTGGGGTTGCAGCCGGTGATCCAGAGCAAACCAGCCAGGCAGAACACAAGGATTCCCACTATTTGAAGGCGGGCGATTCCTGGGTGAAGTTCAAAGTGTTTCATGAGCGATATTGGTTGGCAAATTAATAAATCCTCCCCGGCTGCCGGGGAGGATCGAATCCTATGCTCCGTAGATATCCTTGTACTTTGTTTCCAGGTAGTTCAGATAGGGCTGTGGGTCGATCTTGGAGCCGGTCACGCGTTGAACCAGTTCCTGGCATTCGAATTTAGCCGCATGCTGGTGTACTTTCTCCACCAGCCAGCCGAGCAGCGGTTTGAATTCAGCCTTCTCGATCTGTTCGTCGAGGTTTGGAATATCCTTGCGGAGGGTTTCCCACAGCTGAACCGAAACGACATTCCCGATGGAATAGGTGGGGAAATAACCGATATAGCCGCTCGACCAGTGCACGTCCTGCAGTACGCCGCGGGCATTATCCGGTGGCGTTATCCCGAAGTATTCCTTGAACTTGGTGTTCCAGTAATCCGGCAAATCCTTCACCTGCAGCTTGTTTTCAACCAGCGCGAGCTCGATCTCGAAGCGCAGCATCACATGCAGGTTATAGGTGGCTTCGTCGGCCTCCACGCGAATGAACGAGGGCTCTACTTTGTTAACCGCTTTATAGAAATCAGGCAGGCTCACGCTCCCGAGTTGGGCGGGGAACCGGGATTGAAACTTCGGAAAATAATGCTTCCAGAAAGGTTTTGAACGACCAACCAGGTTCTCCCAAAGTCGGGATTGCGATTCATGCAGCACCATGGAGTAATTGAACGTCAATGGGGTGCGGTCAAGGGCGGGATCCGCGCCCATCGTATAAAGCGCGTGCCCGGCTTCGTGCATACAAGAGAACATCGAGGAAGTAGCCAGGTTTTCAAAAACCCGCGTGGTGATGCGGATATCACCCAGGTTGAAACCGGTGGAGAAGGGGTGCACGGCTTTATCCAGGCGGCCGCGGTTCCAGTCGTATCCGAAATCAGTGATCACTTCCACCCCGAAATCCCATTGGTCCTTTTCAGGGAAGCGTCCATGCAGGAAATCGTCTTTCACCTGCGGTTGCTCAGAGATCCATTTGATCAGCTCCACTTGCTTTGGCCGCAGGGCTGCAAAGATCTGAACCACGTCCTTTGTTTGGAGACCCTGCTCGAAAAAATGAAGCAGCGGGTCATAAACGTGGTCATAGGGTTTGAAAAAATCAGCATACTGCTTGCGCAGGTCGACGATCTTTTCCAGGTGGGGGCGGAAGAGGGAAAAATCATTATTCGCCTTGGCTTCTTCCCAAACATTGTGCGCCACCGCGGTGGTCATGGCGAACTCGCTCACCCAGGCTGCCGGCACTTTTAGTTCCCTGTCCAACTGTTCCCTGCTGATCTTTACCAGTCGGGCATCATCCGAATCGGGGTCAATACCTTTCACGGCTTTTTCCGCTTCTTCCAAAAGCCGGATGGTTTCCACCGAAACCGACAGGTTGTGAGCTTTTTCTGCGATCCTGGAAAGGACCTGGCCGCGGCCTTCTGCTCCGGCGGGAGGCATATTCACCTGCTGGTCCCATTCCAGGAGCGCAAATACAGCCTGGTAATCGGAGATCTCGTGGAGCGCATCTTTGAATTGCTGTAGTTTTTCTGCCATATTCAAGATTTCCTTTTAAAAGAATTTAAACGATCCGCCAGCGCAGAGGTTTCCCCTCAAGCGCGGCGATAACTTCTGTGGATATATCCAAAGCTGCCCTCAGCTGGGCTTCGCTGGTTTCAGCGCCGATGTGCGGGGTTCCGACCACCTTTGGATGGCTGGTCAGACCGATTTTCCCGGGAGGTTCGGTCGAAAACACGTCAAGGGCTGCGCCTGAAACCTTACCGGTATTCAGCGCATTCAGAAGTGCTTCTTCATCGATCACCCCTCCCCGCGCAGCACAGATGATCCTGACACCGGGTTTCATTTTTTCGAAGGCATCAGCGTTTATCATGTTTTTTGAATCCGGTGTAAGCGGAATATGCAGGCTGATGAAATCCGATCCTGCCAGGAGGTCTTCCAGTGAAACCGGCTTGCCTCCCCGTGTTTTGATCTCCTCTGCGTTCAGTAAAGGGTCAAAGGCGATGACCTCCATCCCGAATGCCCTGGCGCGCTCGGCAACCGCAGCACCGATACGGCCGAAACCGATCACCCCAAGTGTTTTCCCGGAAATTTCTGTCCCGCGTAATTCCTTCTTCAACCAGTTGCCCTCTTTCATCCCGGCATCTGCCCGTGCAATATCACGCACGAGTGAAAGAATCAACCCGAGGGTCAGTTCGGCGACTGCAATGGTGGCAGCCAGGGGGGAATTGACCACGATCACACCATTATTTTTCGCAGCTTCCAGGTTGATATTATCCACCCCGACCCCGGCTCTGCCGGCTACTTTAAGGCTTCCCGCGGCAGCAAAGACCTCAGGGGTTAGTTTTGTCCGGCCGCGAACGATAACAGCATCGTAATCGCCGATCTTTTGAAGCAGATCTTCCGCGGTAATATCCTTCAGGTTATCCACCTGCGCGGATCTTTCCAGTATCTCCCGTCCTTCTTTTTCAAGACCGTCTGTGAGCAGAATCCTATATCCACTCATGCGTTGCTCCTTTCGATTTGTTGATCAGGATGAGATTTTCCAACTTTTATTTTACCTTGATTTCATTAAAGCCCACGCTGTAAGCGGTGTTCCTGAGGACCTTCAAACCTCCGATGTTAGAATTGGCACATGCCCTGGCAGATCAACCCGCGCTTATTGCGCTCCGAACCGCTGCGCCGATGTGGTTTTCCAGCTTGCCGCGCTGCCTGTTGTCTTTACGGGGTCTGGGTGGACATTTTGGAAAAAGAGAAAATCCTCGCGCTTGCTGAGGAGATCAGCGATCTTCTACCTGCCAGCCAAAGGGTCCCGAATACCTGGTTTAAATCCAACATTGAATCGGATCCACATACTTCCTCAGGGTGGGTTGTGCACACCCGCGTGCTCGTGGATGATTCCCATTATGGCGGCAGCAGGTGCATATTTTTACAAGTGGATAATAAATGTGCCCTCCAGGTAGCCGGTGAACAGCTCCATGGAGAGCCGTGGTCATTAAAACCATTTTATTGTATCTTGCACCCGCTCGACCTGGATGACACCGGTCGCATCACTTTGGATGAAACCCGGCTTCTGGCCGAAGAAGAGGCATCCTGCATAGTGCCTGCGGATCAACCCATCCCGCTGATGGAAACCTTTGAGCTTGAGCTGCGATATTTTCTGGGCGAAGAAGAATACCTTCGGCTATTGCGGAACCCTGAAAAATAAAAAAAGCCAGAGAATAACTCCGGCTTTTGGAAAAAAACGCAGGTTCCTATTCGTATCGGAGGGCTTCCACCGGTTCCAAATTGGCGGCCCGGTTGGCCGGGTAGATGCCGAAGAACAAACCAACAGCAGTGGAAAATATGGTCGCCAGCAGCACGGATTGGATCGTGATCGATGGGTAAAAAGGCGATCCGCTTGCCTCAGCCACCTTGCCCACAATAAACCCGATCAGCCACCCCAAAGCGATCCCAACCACACCACCGATGAGGCTGAGCAAAGAGGATTCGGTCAGGAATTGGATCAGGATATCCTGCTTGCGCGCGCCAATGGCTTTCCGCAAACCGATTTCACGGGTACGTTCTGTGACCGAGACAAGCATGATGTTCATGATGCCGATGCCGCCTACCAGGAGGGAGATGGCTGCGATTCCGCCGAGGAAGATGGTCAACACACCAGTGATTGTTTGAGCTGTGCTGACGATATCCTGCTGCGACATGACCGTGAAGTCATCCAACCCGATCTCGGTACGATGCCGGGTCCTTAGGATCTGCGAGATCTCCTCGGTGGCGGAATTGATCTGTTCCGGGCTGGATGCCTGGATGTAGACAATATCATATTTATTGTTACTCCTGTTGATCAAACGTGCTTGAGCAGTCGAAAGAGGTAAGAGCACCACGTTATCCTGACTGCCAAATGAGCCACCACCTTTGGAAGCCAAAACCCCAGCGATCCGAAATGGTTGCCCTTCGATTCGGATGGATTCTCCCACCACTCCATCCCGTCTGCCGAAGAGTTTATCCGCCACCTCTGGACCGATCAGGGCAACAGAGGCGCGGCCTAGAAAATCCTCCTCGGAGAAGAAAGTACCCTCGGTTAATTTTTCGTTTCGCACACTCTCATAAGTTGTTGTCACTCCACTGACCTGCGAGTTGGTCTGCTCACCACCATAGGTAATGTTTAGATTCGACATGATTACAGGCGCGACGAGGGCAACTGATGGTGCTTGGAAGGGATCAGCTATGGCGTTAACATCTGCCTGGGATAAAGGTTTGATATTTCTTACCTCTTCCTGAAGGTTCCCGGGGAATACAAACAGGAGATTGGTACCTATCCCATTTATAGAACCGGTGATCGTGTTTTGAGCTCCAGTTCCAACAGCCAGCATGGCCACCACGGCGGCAACTCCGATCACGATTCCTAGAATGGTCAACCCGGAGCGAACCTTGTTGGCATTAAGACTTTCCAAAGCTTCAAAAATTGCTGCCCGGATGTTCATTTTGAATTCTCCACTAAACCGTCTTTCAAACGGATGATCCGCTGGGTTCGTTCAGCCACACCCTGATCGTGGGTGACGATTAGGATCGTTGTACCCTTCTCCTTATTCAACTTGAGGATGAGATCCATAATTTCCTTGCCAGACCTGGAATCCAGGTTACCTGTGGGTTCATCGGCCATGAGCATGGCCGGGTTGTTGATCAGCGCGCGGGCAATTGCCACGCGTTGCTGCTGACCGCCAGAAAGTTCCATGGGGCGGTGATTCACACGGTCACCCAGCCCGACTTCTTCAAGCGCTTCCCTGGCTCGTTTTAGCCTTCCTTCCTTCACCCCGGCATACCGCAAAGGAAGCTCCACATTCGAAAGGGCGGAAGCCCTTGAAAGAAGGTTGAAACTCTGGAATACAAAACCCACCTTCCGGTTGCGGATGCTGGCAAGCTGGTCATCGGTTAGAGTACTCACTGGCTCGCCATCCAGGATGTATTCACCGCAGGTGGGCAGGTCCAGGCAGCCTAGAATATTCATCAGGGTTGATTTGCCCGAACCGGAAGGGCCCATGATTCCCACGACCTCGCCTTTCAAGATCTCGAAGGAAACCCCGTCGAGGGCATGGACTTCATTTTCGCCCATTTTATAGATCTTTTTCAGATCCTTGGTTACAATCACTTTTTGTTTCATATTATTCGACTCAGGTTAATTCCCGCCAGACATTCCTCCCCGGGGAGGTCCTCCGGCGAAGTTGAACGTGGAAGGTGGGTTGAGGATGATTTGATCGCCTTCTTCAAGGCTATTGGAGATAAGCTCGCTGTAGGTATCCGAAGACAACCCAAGGGTGACATTTACCATCTCCGATTTCCCGTTGCGCAGGACATAAATAACCCGCTTGCCATCCACCATTCGGACTGCCCGGTTGGGGATGAGTAGAACATTATCCAACTTATCGACAATGATATTTACCGCGGCAGTCATCCCTGGAAGCACGTTCGCATCCGGCTCGGTTAGCTGGATGGTTACTTTGAAGTTAGCAACACCCTGAACGACATCAGCTACTTTTGCCACCTGGGTGACCTTACCTGCGTAATCTTTGCCAGTCACCGCATCCAATGTTATGGTGGCTTCCTGACCAGGTTCGACCCTGCTGATATCCACTTCCGATAGGTTAACATCTACAAGCATCCGGCCCATGTCATCGATGCGGATGGCGGTAGCGCCAGGGCTGGCCTGGTCTCCCACTTTGATGTCCATGTCGGTCACTTCACCAGCAATGGGGGAGATCAGGAAGGCGGTATCGATGGTCGCCTGGAGGGCGTCCACCTGGGCTTGGGCGGCGGCGATATCATCTGCGTTGGGTCCATCTTTCAAGCGGTCATACGCCCGCTGCGCGTCCGCCAGTTGCGCCTGGGCAATTGCCAGGTTGGCGTCGTTTTTCTGAACTTCGAGGATGATGGTTTGTCGGTAAGATAATTGAAATTGGTCTGAGCCTGATCGTATGCAGTGCGGGCAACTGTGAGACCGGCTTAGTGCAGCAATGTAATTCGGATTGTCTTTTGCAAATTCTCAAACATATTATAAGAATTTTTCAGCATTCACCAGATTTCCATCAGCGATTGCTAAATTGAGAATCAGCATTATCCACCATATCATCCGAGCCGCGGCGGGTTACGTTTGTCAGCACCCGGTTTTTGGCTTTATTTACCGCGTCCTGAGCGTTCACGAAGGCAAGCTGCGCCTGGGATGCTGCAGTATTGGATGATTTGACATCTTCAAGGTTGCGTTGGGCGGTAATCAGCTGGGCTTTCGCCTGGATCACGTTTTGGGGCAGGGAGGTGGTGGAGAGCTCCGCCAGGATCTCGCCTTTCTCCACCTTATCCCCAATGGTGGTGTTGATCTTGTCGATCGTTCCAGTGGTTTTCCAGGAAAGGTTGGCCGTTTGGTCAGAGTGGATCGTCCCGGTGGCACCCACCTGAGCGGTGAGCTGACCCTTGCCCAGTGTCTCCGTTTGGAACTCACTTGATCCGTTCGTATTGTTCAGGATCAATGGCACAATGATGAATAAAGCAATCACAACGATCACTCCCGCGAGGATGATGGTGGTGCTTTTCTTCATTTTCCATTTACCGCTGTCATCATAGAATACTGCTTTAATTTTGTTTGCCATCTTTTACTCCTATTGGTTCAATGTTAGGTCAATCACTCTATTGGGGGTTCAAAATGGGGTAAATTCCCGTTTGCCGCCACCGAGTGGATCAATTTATCCAGCAGGTTCACCAGATATTGCTTTTCCTGAAGGTCTAGGCCGCTTACCAGTTTGTTCAACATTTCCACCCGGAGCGGGCTGGTTTTTTCAACCATCTGGCGGCCTTTATCCGTGAGACGGATCCGAAAGATCCTGCGATCCTCTGCGTCTAGGTTTCGTTCGATCAGCCCCTGGTCTTCCAATCCCCGCAGGATAGAACTGATCGTGTTTTTTCGCACGTTACGGGATTGGCTCAAGGACGTGGGTGTGATACCTTCGCAATTTCCCCTTGATTCCTCTTCCAGGAGATAAGTCAATAAACCCCATCGGGCAGGTGTGAGTTCGGAAGAAGGATCAGATTGTGAAAAACATACTTCCATCATGTTTGCGACCATTTTCGTCATGGCCATGATCTCAATACCCTTGGTATCATTACCATTCGCGATGAAACGCAGATGTTCCTGGAAGAAAGCAGGGGACATTTCTTCGGGGAATGATTCCGATTTGGTTATTACTTTATCTGTCATATTAGTTCCATATAGAATAGTACGAGGCAGAACTTTACCACCTCGAACTATCAAAGTCAAGGGTTAATTACATTTTTGTAAAGAGTTTTATGCAACCTTAATCATCTTCTAATAATTTCTGTCCAGATTGGTTCATTTTTGGGGTTATATGGTTGGGTGGGTGTTTCTTTCTTTTTCCTTAATTTCTTGGCGGTAGTAAAAGATATAATCCTGAACCGGTGAAGAGAATGAGAAAGTTTTATGCAATCCTGATTATCACTATTGTCTCCATTCTCCTGCTGAGAAACAGCCAGGTGGAAGCGCGGGATACTTATGACAGGGTGCGCGACCATACCCGCGGATTGGAATTTGATTACGTTACCTGGACGCTTGATTCGCTGTGGGGGAAGTTGGGGCAATTCACTTCGGGGATCACCCGGTACCTGGAGGCTGAAAGGCAGCAAGATCTGGTTCGGGAGTATGCGCAAACTATCCGCGAGCTTGATGAAACCAGCGCGGAGATACGCAGGATCTTTGCTGATCCTGCGATTAGGGATGCGGAACAGGAAGCCTCTCAGTTTCTTGAAAAACAAGCGTCTCTAAAGCAACAGCGTGACCGGCTGGCTCCGCTCGCGGAGGGGATACTACAACAACAGATCGGAAATGTGGTGGAAGGGCAGGGTCTGTCTGTTATTGGTCAACCAATCCCGGCAGTGCTTTTCAACGTCACTCCCCTCCCAATGGCACTTATCATCTCCCCGAGGGATGCCATCCGACAGGAGGCGAACATCTCGCTGCTTCCTGATCTCCCCCTGGATAAGATCGATGCGTTGGAACAAGAGGTTTCCCAAAGCCTCGACGTCTCTGCACTGGTGGTGCCGGTTGGAGGTATCGGGATGTATCCCACAATGGTGATGAGCTCATCCGATCTACCCTGGCTGATCGAGACGATTGCGCATGAGTGGATCCATAATTATTTAACGCTAAGGCCGTTGGGGATGAATTATGAAACATCCCCGGAATTGCGGACAATGAACGAGACCACTGCTTCCATAGCCGGGAAGGAGATCGCGGAAATAGTCCTAGCCCGGTATTACCCTGAACTGGTACCTCCTCCTCCACCGGAAAATGCAGAAAATCCGGTGCAAAAAACAGCAGAGGATTTCAAACTCCGGTTCGATTTCAGCAGGGAGATGCATACCACTCGTGTGACGGTGGATGGGCTGCTTGCCCGCGGATTGATCGAGCGCGCCGAAAGATTCATGGAATACCAGCGGGAATATTTCTGGAAAAATGGTTACCAGGTACGCAAGCTTAACCAGGCATATTTTGCGTTTTACGGGGCCTACGCGGATCAACCCGGCGGAGCTGCCGGCGAGGATCCAGTAGGCCCGGCAGTGCGTTCGCTTCGGGAGCGGAGTCTGAATCTGGCGGAATTCCTGGATCGCATTTCCGCGATGACCAGCTTTGATCAGCTTGCCCAGGCGGTGAATTGATCAAAAATCGGTAAATGGCTCGGATTCTGAGCCGCTGGAGCCATCATCATCCAAATCCGGCATTTCTCGCTCGATCTGCTCGGGGGTTTGACCTTTTTCCAGCCGTTCCACAACGTCATCAAACTCCGGTGCGATTTCCTCCCCCATCTGGTCTTTCATTTTTCGCAGCATACCGCCAAGGGCGACCGGATCATCATCCAGCGCGTCCAATTGCGCAGGATCTGCGATATAGCTCAATCGTTCTTCTTCAGAATGACCGACGCGGATCCGACCGATCCTTCGCGTTACTCCGATGCTTGCGCACTTGGGGCAGGCGACTGGCTTTTTTCCATAATCATCGTAGGATATTTTTTGGGCGAATTTATTTCCGCATTCAAGGCATCTGTAATCGTATACCGGCATGTACAACTCCAGGGTTTGAAAATCAAACTCCATTATAATCAAGGCAGGGTACCACTCCAAAGGATCGAATATGCCCGAACCTGGTGTTGATTTCAAGTTATTGCACCCCGAGCCGTTATTGGTGGTGATCTCTGGCCCCTCCGGGGTTGGGAAGGATGCCGTCCTGCGCGAGTTAAAACTCAGACGGGAGGACCTCCATTTCGTCATCACCGCCACCAGTCGACCCAAACGCGCGGAGGAGGTGGAGGGGGTGGATTACATCTTCCTCACCCGCGAGGAGTTTGAGCGTCGTATCGCCGCCGGGGAGTTAATCGAGTATGCCAACGTTTACCAGGATTACAAGGGTTGCCTGCGCTCGCAGGTGACGGATGCCCTCGAATCCGGCAGGGATGCCATCCTGCGAGTGGATTACCAAGGCGCAATAACCTACAGGCGTTTATTCCCCGATGCGGTGCTTATTTTTCTTGTTCCGGAGAATGGGGAGGACTGGCTCTACCGCTTGAAGAGCCGCGGATCGGAAACCGAAGAAAGCTTGCGAATCCGCCTGGGCACGATTAGCGAAGAACTAAAATCAGTGGATTCCTTCGATTACGTTGTGTGCAATGAATACGGTAAATTAATCGAAGCCGTGGATGAGATCGAAGATATCCTGCGGGTGGAGCACCTCAAGGTCCATCCCCGAAAAATTGAATATTAATTAAAGGTAGCCATGTCCATTCCCCCATCCCAGCCAACCCCCCAGCAGACCCCTCCCGCTTCACAAGCGGAACCACCCCGCCAGCAGGTGGTTTGGGAGGTACCTGTGCGCATCCCCTGGGTTTCCTATACCCTTCTCGGGTTGACCACCCTGGTTTTCCTGCTGCAACTGGCTTCCCAGCAGCTGCTTGGGTATGACCTGCTATCAGCAATGGGTGCCAAGGTGAACGAATTGATCGTTGGGGGAGAGTATTGGCGGTTGATCACGCCAGCCTTCCTGCACGTGGGGTTCCTGCATTTTGCCTTCAACATGTATGCGCTCTATGTCCTTGGCCCCGGGCTTGAGCGGCTCTACGGGCACGAAAGATTCATCTACTTGTATTTCCTGGGAGCTCTGGCAGGGGTTACATTCTCATTCCTCTTCAGTCCCAATCCCTCGGTTGGCGCATCCACAGCGATCTTCGCTCTGCTGGCCGGGCAGGTGGTCTATATTTACCAGAATCGGCGCATTTACCGCAATTCCCGGGCAATGCTGACCAACGTTCTGGTGATCCTGGGTATCAATATCATGTTCAGCCTGAATGGTACGGTGGATTTCTGGGGCCATATCGGCGGTCTGATCGGCGGGCTGGCATTCAGCTGGCTTGCTGGCCCGCTTTGGGAGATTCGCGATGCGCCTACAGGCCGCACGGTTGTGGATACCCGTTCCATTCAAAAATCCCGCATTGTGGCGGGAGGACTCTTTCTCTACTTCCTCCTCATGGCCGCTTACGGGATTTATAGAAACCAGTAATCCCCGGTATTACCCCAGTCGTTTTTTGAACGTCATTCAGTGGCAAGCGCGGCTTCCCGCACGTTAGCAGATTCGATATCCTCGATGTGCATGATGGAGCGGTTCATCATGGAACCCACACCCAGCAGGATGGTTGCTCCCCCGCCGATGATGTACCAGGCTTGAACCCCGATCCACTCGGCGATCGGTGCAGCGATGAGCATGCTGAGGGGGATCATAGCGGTTGCCAGGCTGCTGATGAGGGTGAAGACCCTGCCCTGCATCTCGTGCGGTACTTTGGATTGCATAAGCGCGTGGAGAGGGCCATTTGCGATGGGTACCATGACGCCCATGAATGCGGATCCTATTATCGCAAGCCAGAGCATATTGGCAGGAACCAGCCCCATGATCACCACGCCGACACCGATCCCGCACACGCCCGTGAGGGTGGTGACGATCTTGCGTTTGAATCCGCCCCAGATCCCAAGGATGAGACCTCCGACCACGAACCCCACCCCCATGGCGGAAGCCAGGAAGCTCAGCTGCCAGGCTCCCCCCTTGAAGTGTTCCGTGACCAGCAGCGGCATGAGGGTATCCGATGGCGCCAAGCAGGAAGTTGATGAAGGCGGCGATGAACATCAACGCAAGCGCACCCGGCCAATCGCGCATGAAGCGGATTCCTTCCAGCACTTCATTCCCGAGCTGGCGGGGGGAGGTGAGGGGTACGGTGGTGGTTCCCTTTGGCTGCGGAATGCTGACGAAAAGCAGCGGCAGGATGGCGAGGAACGCGGTGACGATATCCACCATCAGCACCGAGTACATGGGCAGCAAGTCCATCAACAGCGCGCCCATCGGCGGAGCAGCGACTAGGATGATCCCTCGAATGGCCTGGTTGAGCCCAGCCACGCGTGCCAGGTGCTGCTCGGGCACCAGCAGGGAGGTGGATGCCTGCATGGCCGGCCAGTGGAATGCTGAGCCCAGCGAGCGCAGGAATACAAATACGTAAATATGCCATACTTCCACCTGGTTTAAGTAGAAGAGCAGCACAAGGGAAGCGGTGCACAGGGCGATCATTCCATCGGCCAGGATCATGACCAGGCGGCGGTTCCAGCGGTCCACCAGCGCGCCGACGAACGGACCGAGAATGATCTCCGGCAGGATGGCGGCCACAGTCGCACCTGCGAGAACTGTGGCGGACCCCGTGCTTTTGGTCAGGTACCAGACCAGGGCGAACTGCACCAGGCTGGAACCGAGCAGCGAGAAGATCTGCCCGGTCCAGATGGCGAAGAACTTAACCTTCCAGCCCTGCTTTTCAGTCTGGGTTGTGGAGGTATTCAGGTTCTCCTGATTCATTCAACAAACACCTGAACGTGGTCGCCTGCCTCTTCATCTTCCACATCCACGATTTGCCCCATCTCACCAGCCTGGATGGCCTGGAAGATCTCCTCAACATCAAGGTCTTCCATCTCCGGGGAGTATTTCTTCCCCAGTCGCAAGCCCACCCCCACCAGGCTGAGCGGCAGGCGCACGTTCACCTTCACCTTGTCGTTCTTCTTGTCGGTGACACGCACGCGGAACCAGCGCCCGTTCAAATTCTTAGACACAACTTCACCCTTGAGGGCGCCATCTGTCTGGTCGATCGATTCGATCAGGCTGGCTGCCTCCTCCGCGCTGATCTTACCTTCCTGCAGCATTTTTAGAATTTTCATCCGTTCTTCGTTTGTGACCATTTTCTCTCTCCTATCTACGCCGTTGCCGCGGCGTTGGTTTCTTTTTTACCCGCCAGCTTCGCCTGGGCTTCGGTGGCGGTTATTTTACCCGCGTCGAGGTCATCCAGGATGCGGCGGCGCTCGTCGAGGCCAGGACGCGCTGTTTCCTCCTTGCCCGGCTCGAAACCCATCGAAGCCAGGATATCGTTGAAGCGGCTGCGCAGGGTGGGGTAGGAGAGCTTCAGCTCCTCCTCCATGCGGTTGAACCGCCCCTCGCAGCGCACGAAGGTGACCACGAATTGCAATTGCTCGGGTGTCAGGGCCGAAAAGGGGTTGCTGCCAGCATTGAAATGACCGCTGATCTCGATATCGCAGGCCGGGCATTGCAGCCGGGTGATCGACATTTCGCTTCCGCACACCGGGCAGACTGGGATCTTGTTTGCCATAATCGCTCCTTTCTCTCAATATTCTTCAACTTTATTCCAGAAACTGCAATAATAATACCATAAATATTGATAAAGTCAATAGAAAAATCAATATAATTAATAAACCGTTGAATATTATTCAAGTTGAGCGGAAAAAAGGTATTTCAACCCCGGGATCATTGTTCTGATCTCTCGGCCAGCAGCACCCATTTCCCCTTACGCCGGGTGGCATCCTCCGGCGCCCGGTCGTAGTATAGATCGAAGATTCTCCCACCTGTCACCCGAACGCGGAAGAAGAAGCGCCCCACCCCCCACGATCCATTCCCCGCGGCGCGCGCCGCGTGTTCGGGGGTCATGTTGTTTGCCATCTTCCCGCGCCGCGAGAAATCGCTCCACTCCGCCAGCATTTCCTCCACCCGGTAGGATTCTCCCCTCCAGGTGAAGCCATTCGGGCAGGGCGGAGTTTTTTCCAGGGCAGGGGGAGTATCGAAGATCACCTCCACCGGCTGGTCGATAAATTGCAACCCAGGATGATCCATATGTCTATCATACCAATCCCGCTTCCAGTATTCAACCACAGTCTTATGCGACCAAAACCATCCTCTACTCAATTAATCAACTTCTCATCCAAGCAACCATTCACCACGATATAATTCCAGCGAATCCATGGCAAAACAAAAAACACCCGACCAATTGACCTCCGAGGAGCTGCGCCGACTGCTGGTGGCAAAGAGCCGCGCCAGCCACCGCACCCGGCTGGAGCACTTCCGCCGCACGGGCAGGGTGATCAACGTCCAGCCTGTAGAGGGCAATCCGCCGGAGGAACTTGACTCCGAGCGCGTGGACGATCCACAGGGTGAACCCCAGCTCCCCGGCCGCAAACCGGGCAGGAAGCGCAAGGTGATGGATAGGGTGCTCTTCTTCGTGGAGATCATGGCGGTGATTGGCCTGCTGCTGGTGCTGCTCAACGGTGCCAACCTGCTGCGCGCGCTCAACACCGAGGTGGTTTCCGCGCTCGATTCCCCCAAGGTCACCCCCACAGCGCTCATCACCGCGGTCGTCCTCCCCGGCGGGCACACGCCTCCCGTGGGCGGGCGCGAACCGCAGTTCAACGAGGCCGAGATCCCCGCCCACCTGCGACCGGTGGTGCAATCCATGGCCGCGCTGCCCATCCCAACCCTGGGTCCCGAGACCGCCCGCAACATCCGCATCCCCGCCATCGACGTGGACCAGGTGATCGTGCAGGGCGACGGCTGGGACCAGCTCAAGAAGGGCGTGGGCCAGGGTTTGGGCTCTCCCAACCCGGGCGAAAGGGGCAACATCGTCCTTTCGGCGCACAATGATATCTACGGCGAGGCCTTCCGCGACCTGGATAAACTCAAGGTGGGCGATGAGATCATCCTGACAACCCAGAAGCAGGATCACGTTTACACCGTGGTGGATTCTGCCGTTGTGGACCCCAACCGGGTGGATCTTTTGAACCAGACGCCGGAAGCTGTGGTAACATTGATATCCTGTTACCCCTATCTGGTGGATACCCAGCGAATCGTCGTGCTGGCCCAGTTGAAAACACCTTAGCATTTCTTATCAGGAGTTCGTTTATGTCCAAGAAGTCCAAACGCCAGGTACGCAAAGCCCCAGCCGTCGCACCCGCGCCGGTGGTTGTTGCGGCACCCACCCTTGCCCAGCCGGCGGGTCCCGCCCGGTTGACCAGCGTGGCCGAGTTCAACCCGGATTACACCTATGTGGTCGAAAGATCTGCGCCGCATCGGCATCCTGGCGCTCGTTTTCGTCATCGCCCTCGTCACCCTGTCCTTCTTTATATAATCACCAGGTGCCGCCGCCTCCGCGGCGGTTTCATCTTTTTATATTAAGGAGAAATCTATGTCCCCCATGTTCGTCCCCGGTCCTGTGGATGTGGATGCCAAAGTGCTGGCCGCCCAGGCCAAGCCCATGCTGCCGCACCGCAGCAAGGATTTCGAAGCCATGTTCGCCTCCACCGGCGAGCGTCTGAAGCAGGTTTTTTTCACCGAACACCGTGTTTTCCAGGGCACGCACTCCGGCTCCGGCATGCAGGAGATGGCCGTGCGCAACCTGGCCGAAAAGAGCGTCCTGGCCTGCGTCAACGGCGCTTTCGCCTCGCGCTGGTACGACGTGGCGGTGGCCAATGGCAAGCAGGTGGATAAGATCGAAGCGGAGTGGGGGCAGGTGTTCCAGCCCGACCAGCTCCGCGACGCGCTGAAGGCCAAACACTACGAGCTGGTGCTGATCGTCCACAACGAGACCTCCACCGGCGCCGAGAACCCGGTTGGCGCTCTCTGCCAGGCCGTGCGCGAGGCCAGCCCGGATACGCTCATCGCGGTGGACGCGGTCTCCTCGCTCGGCGGGGTAAAGATCCCCATGGACGAGTGGGGCATCGATTTCCTGCTCACTTCCTCGCAAAAATGCTTCGCCCTCCCGCCCGGGCTTTCCTTCGCCGGGGTGAACGAGCGCGCCATGAAGAAAGCCGAGTCGGTTTCGAACCGCGGCTGGTATTTTGATATCCTCCTGCTCGAAAAGCACCGCGTCAAGGATTCCACCCCCATGACGCCCGCCATGTCCCTCATCTACGCCCTGGATGTGCAGCTTGAGCGCATGCTGGCCGAGGGGCTGGATGCGCGCTTCGCGCGCCACACCTCCATGGCCCGCCGCACGCAGGCCTGGGCGGAATCGCTTGGCATGCAGCCACTGGCTGCCGACCCATACCGTTCCAAAACGGTCTCCACCGTAAATAATTCCCGCGGCTGGGATATCTCGGCGCTCAACAAATTTTTACTGACAAAAGGCATGCGCATCGCCAACGGCTACGGCAAGCTGAAGGACCTAACCTACCGCATCGCCCACATGGGCGAGATCCAGATGGCTGATGTGGAGAAGCTGCTCAGCCTGATGGAAGAGTTCGACGCCTCCCAACCCAAGTAACCAACCCTATTCTTATCAGAATCCACATCACCCGGCATGAAAGTTGCACCGGGTGATGTGACATTTAACGCTTCTCTTCGAAAGAACACACAATGGCAGTCACCCGCAACCAGACCCCTCCCTTCACCGAGCAGCCCGATCTTTCCCCCATCGGGGCAAAGAAGAAGCGCACACGCTTTTTTGAATACTCGCAGACTTCCTCGCGCTCCAACCGCGGTTCCTCCAAATCCGCTCCGCGTGCGCGTCCTCCAAGATCCTGGGCTTCAAGGTCAAGATGAAGCCGCTCACCCAGGACAAGAAGCTGGATTTCAGCGGCGTGCTCATCACCTTCATCGGACTGCTGGCATTCCTGGCGCTGGTCTCGCCCGCCAAGAGCAGCTTCACCGGCGGGCTCTCCGAATTCTTCTACCAGATCGCCGGGATCGGTGCCTTCCTCATCCCCGTGGCCTTCTTCGTTGTGGGCATGTGGGTGCTCTTCCGCTCCTGGGAGCGGCTGCCGCATTTTTCCGCCGCCCGCCTGGTGGGCATCGGCCTGCTGATGCTGAATGCCTTCACCCTAATCTACTTCATCGCCGGGGCGGCCTTCTCGGGTGCGCTGGGGGCCATGTTCGGCATGGTGATCATGGATGGGCTGGGGCCGCTGGGGGCCATTGCGGTGTGGATCGCCTGGCTGCTGGTGGCGCTGGCGCTCACCCTCGATCTCTCCCTGCCGGATCTGATCCGCGCCTTTGCCCACGCCGGGGAGGATTTTGTGGCCTGGTGGCAGGCCCGCCGCGCCCCGCGCTCGGACCGCATGCGGAACGCGCAGCCCTCCCGCGCTTCCAGCACCCCGCCCGCCGCCGCACCCTTCACCGAGCTGACCGACGATTTCACCCCCCTCTCACCTTCCTATCAAACCCGAATCGCCTGCGCCTGCCAGGGCTTCCGCTTCGCTCGCTCCAAAACCTATAACGAAACCTTCCGCCCTTTCAGCCATCGCCAATGCCGTTCCAGCCGCAGAGACCCCCTGGGCGCTGCCGGTGGTGGAAAATATCCTCGACCCGGCCTCGCCAACCTTCATCCGCGCCGGGGTGGATAAGGAACGCGCCCAGATCATCGAGCAGACGCTGGCCTCGTTCGGCGTGCCCGCCCACGTGGTGGAGATCCAGCGCGGACCCACCGTCACCCAGTTCGGCGTGGAGCCCGATTTCATCGAGACCCGCCAGGGGCGCACCCGCGTGCGCGTTTCGCAGATCGTGCGCCTCACCGACGACCTGGCCCTCGCCCTGGCCGCCCCGCGCATCCGCATCCAGGCGCCCGTCCCCGGGCACATGTACGTGGGCATCGAGGTGCCCAACACCGAGATCAGCCTGGTGGCCCTGCGCGAGCTGATCGAATCCGACACCTTCAAGAAGATGCGCTCGCCGTTGCGATTTGCCCTGGGCAAGGATGTGGCCGGAAGATCAGCAGCCTGCGATCTTTCCGCCATGCCGCATTTGATGATCGCTGGCACCACCGGCTCGGGCAAGAGCGTGTGCGTCAACGCCATCCTCTCCTGCCTGCTGCTCAATAACACCCCCGCCGAGCTTCGGCTGGTGCTGGTGGACCCCAAGCGCGTGGAGCTGACCGCCTACAATGGCATCCCGCACCTGCTCGCCCCGGTGATCACCGAGACGGACAAGGTGATCGGCGCGCTGCAGTGGGTGATCCGCGAGATGGACAGCCGCTTCCGCAAGTTCGCCGAGAGCGGCGTGCGCGATATCAAGGCCTATAACGCCAAGACGAATCCCCATCTGCCCTACCTGGTGGTAGTGATCGACGAATTGGCCGACCTGATGATGCTGGCCGCCGAGGAGACCGAGCGCTCGCTTACCCGGCTGGCCCAGCTTGCCCGCGCCACCGGCATCCATCTCATCATCGCCACCCAGCGCCCCTCGGTGGATGTGCTCACCGGGCTCATCAAGGCCAATTTCCCCGCCCGCATCGCCTTCGCCGTTGCCAGTAATACCGATTCGCGCGTGATCCTCGATCAACCCGGCGCGGAGCGGTTGCTCGGGCGCGGGGATATGCTCTTCCAAGCGCCGGATGCCCCCGCGCCGGTGCGCCTGCAGGGCGCGTATGTTTCGGACGCGGAGATCACTCGCCTGGTAGATACCTGGCGGCTGATGTCTTCCTCCCTGGGCGGCGCGGCGGCTGTACCCGCGACCGTGGAACCAGTCAATTTGCAGCCGCAGGGTGTGCCGCTTTCGCAAGGTTCCCTATGGGATGCTCGCCGGTGCGCCCTCCAACCAGGATCCCCTGCTCGGGGATGCCATCTCGCTTGTCAGAAGGGAGGGGCGGGCTTCCATCAGCATGCTCCAGCGCAGGATGCGCGTGGGTTACACCCGCTCGGCGCGGCTCATCGACGCGATGGAGGAGCAGCACATCATCTCGGGACCTCTGCCCAATTCGCAGGTTAGAGAAATATTGGACTTTGGTAACAGCTCCCCACAGGCGGATTCCTAGGCGAAGCCCCCCCGCCCGGATCACCCCCAGGTCCGACGGGGGGCTTACGAATTACCTTGCAATAATTAACACCATGAATATCGAAAGGCAGCCTTTCAATATTCATGGTATAGTACACAAATGATTGATCGCCCTGGCGTTATTAAAAGAATTAAGACTGCTTTGAGCAGGAGCAGGGTGGTTGCCCTTGTAGGCCCGCGCCAGGTGGGAAAAACCACGCTCGCCCGCCAATTTGTTACCCTTGATTCAGTAAATTATTTTGATCTTGAAGATCCGGTCAGTCTTGCGCGTCTTGATCAACCCATGACCGCTTTGCGCGATTTACAGGGTCTGGTAGTGATCGATGAAATTCACCGTAGAGGGGATCTTTTTCCCATTTTACGTGTTTTAACGGATCGGGTTCCCCTTCCTGCGAAATTTTTGATTCTTGGAAGCGCATCTCCTGACTGGATGCGTGGATCCTCCGAATCCCTCGCTGGAAGGGTTGAGTTTGTAAATATCAATGGGTTATCTTTACCAGAAGTGGGTTATGAAAAATTGGATTCGCATTGGTTGAGAGGAGGTTTCCCTTTATCCTTTCTGGCAAAAAACGAATCCGACAGCTTTTCATGGAGAGAAAACTTCACGCGAACTTTAATGGAGCGGGACCTTCCACAATGGGGAGTTAGAATTCCGGCAGCATCACTTCTTCGTTTTTGGAGGATGGTCGCGCACTATCACGGGCAGGTTTGGAATGCAGCCGATCTCTCTCGAAGCCTGGGAATCAGCCAGCCAACTGTAAGGAGCTACCTGGATATTCTTGAAGGGGTTTTCATGATTCGAGTACTTCAGCCCTGGCATGCTAATTTGGGCAAACGGCAGGTGAAATCGCCAAAACTATATTTCCGCGATTCAGGTATCCTTCATCAATTACTGGGAATTCGGAATTGGAAAGATCTCCAGGAAAACCCAAAATTAGGTGCCTCATGGGAAGGGTATGCCCTTGAAGAAGTGTTGAAAAAACTGGAACCCGATGAATTCTATTTTTGGGGAACCTACAATCAGGCTGAATTGGATTTGTTTATTATCAAGGATGGGCACCGGTATGGGGTGGAATTCAAATATTCGGATGCTCCCGTGATCACTCCTTCGATGAAGATCGCCATAAATGACCTGGCATTGGAAATGTTGTTTGTGGTTTTCCCGGGAGGGAAATCATATCCTCTCGCGGATAATATTCTAGTTCTACCTATCACCCAGATTTCCAAAATTACGCTTTGAAAACCAGAGAGTATTTTGAGTAATTTCAGAAAATAGAAAAAATCCAGAATTTATTAATAACAAAATCATTTTGGGAATGAAAAGTGATACCTGAAAACCGCATACCCACTCACCCGGGGGAGATCCTGCTTTTGGAATTCCTGGAGCCAATGGGATTGATCCAGGTTGCTTTTGCGAAGCATACCGGTTTACCGCTGCAACGGGTGAATGAGATAATCCGCGGGAAGCGTGGGGTTACCCCCGAAACTGCCTGGGTCCTTTCCGAAGCGCTGGGAACCACCCCTGAATTCTGGATCAACCTGCGAACTGGCTATGACCTCTCCCGTTCGCGCCCGGAGCGGCGCATTCAGCCGATCATGGCGGTTTCGCCAGCGATTTAGGCTTATAGCGATTGGATTGGGTGGTTTATTGGGTTTACCCACCGCCTCCATGAGTGTTACCCCCAGATCAGGCTTGATAAAAAGGATGATGTTCGCTCATCATATTATTTAGAAGATGTAGCCACTGAATTTGATATTCAAGGGCTAGAACTTGATTGGGCGTGTATAACTTGGGATGGAGATTTCCGATATTCTGATAGCGGTTGGAAACATTACGCATTTGTTGGAAATCGGTGGAACAATATTCACAAAACCGAAAGAAAGCTGTACCAAAAAAATGCTTATCGAGTCCTTTTAACCCGGGCTCGTCAGGGGATGATTATCGTGGTACCTGAAGGAGATAACACCGATCCAACTCGTAAACCTGAATATTATGATCCCACATTTCAATATCTAATGAGTATTGGGATTCCAATAATTTAAATATTAATTATCCAGTAATCGGGATATTTGGCTTTTTCCACAAGTCCCACATTTGTTTTCCTGCCAACGAAGAGGAATTATTATTTTGAATAAAAATAATGAGATATTTCGCATTAATGATATTAATTCCTTGAATTGGAGCAGAATATTCAACAATTGCGTTTGTAAACACCAAAACTGGTAAAACCCAGGCATCCTTGCCAGATTTAGTTTGCAAACGGTTTTTTAGCCAATATGTATTATTTAGTATCTGCTTGATGAAGTCCTTTTCTGGCCTTTTATTGTTCACGTATACTTGCCCTTTTTGTATCTTAACCTTACCGCCATGCGATTTTGTTTCGATGAGGAAAACCCCTCCTGTATTTTTGATAATAATATGGTCGATATTTCCATAGGGGCTACGGATATCGTGATAAATGAGGTATTCATTTGGATCAAGGCCCGCAAGTAGTAATCCGACTTTTACCTCAGCTTCAGCGCCTCGTACCGCCCTCTTTTCCTCCATGTGATTTTTTCGAAGAAATTTACCTAAGAAGTCGGGTAATACAATCAAAAGGAGAAGCATTATGACTGTAACACCTCCACCTAAGGAGAGGATTACTGATTGGTTCATGAAATAGATCCCAACAATACTCATTAATATCAAAATTATTATTCCCACTTTTAACCCACTTTTTCGTCTCTTTTCAGCAAGATCGTATGTGGATTTGCCTGCCTGCCGATACCCCATTCGTCTCTCCTCTTAGTGGTGACCGTCCGTGAAATTGTAAGTTATTAAATATCAAATTCACCTTACATCTGCCAAACAAATCATTGCTATTTTCTTTAGAATTATTCCAACATTTCTAGGTTATCTGATTATGAAATTGGACAAAACCACTCCGATAAAGCTATAATGCCCTCCAGCAAATTCCCCACTCCGTGGGTTTTTTCTTCAACTGGAGGTTTTTATGAATCCCGAACCCGATCTTTCCGCCCGCGAGCTCACCCTCACCCGCGTTTACGACGCCCCGCCCGAAAAGGTCTACCGCGCCTGGGTGGATCCCGTGCTCTACAAGCAGTGGAACGTTCCCCGCCCGTGGGTCATCACCGAGGCCGAGCTCGATCCGCGCACGGGCGGCACCAATTTCATCAATATGCGCTCCCCCGAGGGCGTGGATTACCCCAATGCCGGCATCTACCTGGAGGTCATCCCGGGTAAGCGCCTGGTCTTCACCGATGCCTACACCTCCCCCTGGCTGCCCTCCGAAAAGCCCTTCATGACCGTCTTGGTTGATTTCGAGCCGCTGGAGGGCGGCGCGAAGACGCGCCAGTCCATCCGCGTGCTGCACTGGTCCGTCGCCGACCGCGAGGAGCACGAGCGCATGGGCTTCCACAAGAGCTGGGGCCAGTGCACCGATCAGCTCGCCGAGCTACTTGCCAGCATGTAAACCCGGCCGCACACCACGCTACTGGGCAACCATTCAACGCTTTCTCCCTTTCCGCGTTCTGATGTACAATACCGTCAGGGAGGAAAGTTGACTTGGAAACCAATCCATCCGAGGTTGCACCCCAACCAATGCGCGCCTTCTCCTTCTGGCGCTGGCTGGTCCTTTCCTGCGTCCTGCTCATCCCCTTCGCGCTCGTGATAGGTTTCCTCATCTGGGATGGGGAAGGCTTCTTCGAAATCATAATTTACGATTCATTTTTCACCTATTTTGTCATATTGCTGGCCGCCCTGCTCGGCGGTATCCTGCAGTGGATCTACTTCCACTTCCAGTTCCCCCGCGCCTGGACCTGGCCTGTGGAACAGATGCTTGTTTACGGGGTATCCGTTTTCCTTTTCACCCTCCTCCCGCGCAACGACCTTTACCTGCTCACCCGCAACTTCCCGTTTTGGGTGCGGCTGGGCAGCTTCGCCCTCATCCTGCTGGCTTTCCTGCTGCCGCCCTTGCTGTTCTACTTTATGTATTTCCGCAGCCGGAAGATCCCCCTGGAGCGCGGCTGGTTCCGGGATTACGCCCTGGTGTTCGCGTTTGGGTTGGGGGTGTTCCTGCTCTACGATTGGTTCACGGAGGGACGTGCTTCGCCAATCCAGGCAGAACACGGCGCGTTCTACACCGGGATGATCGCCTTCGCGCTATATTTATCCGCGGGGCAGGGCTGGGTGCTGGAGCGCGTCCCGTTCCCGGGGCTGCCTAAAAAGGTGAAAAAAGGAAAAGCCTCCGAGGGGGCTGCTCAAAAAATCAAAATCAGGAGCGAAAAATGAAGAACGCTAAAGCGTTACCTGATCTGACCGAGAAGGAAGCCGCGCTGGCTTATGCCAGGATGTTCAACCGCCTCGATGCGACCGAGTTCATCGAACTTCTTGATGAGGATGTAGTCTATGAATCCGCCTGGGTCAATTCGGAGCTGCGGGGAAAGGATAAAGTTGCTCATTACCTGGAAAAGAAAATGGAAAAGATCCGGGAATGCCTGGATGAGGAACCGGAAATGAAGCCGGTTGCCGAATTCGTCATCGGAAGCCCAGCGGGTGTGCCCGAGGAAAGCCGCCCCGCCTTCGCTTTTCACGACCCGGATTCAACGGACCCAACTTCTTTTGAGGTCAGTTACCTTGATGAGCGGCCCTGCGTGCTGGTCACCCAGGCGAAGGACGAAGCGACCGTGGTTTTTAAGGTGGAAGGCCGCTTTATCAATCAATACAACATGATCGAGCGACGCTGGTTCGATTACAGGCACCTTGGAATGTTCCCGGAGTAGAAGATTCGCAATGGATGGGATAAAAACACTATCCGAGAAAAATTGAATAAGAGTACGAATAAATTTTACAACTCTGCCCTGGTCCCGGATATTGCATCTGAGAAATATATGTGAAAGTTCAGGAAGGTATGGACAAGATCGTATAATGATTGTCAGGGATTCTTCAGGGGCTCGACTTCATCCCCAGTGTTTTACCCCTGACAAGTGAGCTCAGATCGGCAGAAATGACATGGCTTTTAATAAAAATTCCCGCCTGGATCCTTCGCAGGTCCAGGATAGGCGCGGGAGCAGTAGGGGAACAAGAATGGCCGTTGGCGGGGGAGGGGTGGGTCTGGTCATCATCGTGGTCGCCCTGCTGATGGGCGTGGATCCCGGCAGCCTGCTTGATATGGCGCAAGAACCAGCCGCAGATACCAGCGCATACACCAGTCCAGGTTCGCTCAGCGATCTGAGCACCTCCTGCCAGACAGGGGCTGACGCAAACGCCAAACATGAATGCGCTATTGTGGGGTACGTGAACTCGATCCAATCTTTTTGGTCTGATGAGTTCGCCGCGAATGGGTCAGAATACACGCCGGCGCAAACAATTCTCTATTCCGGTTCAACCGATGCCGCCTGCGGGTATGCCTCCAGCGCGATGGGTCCGTTCTATTGCCCCGAGGACCAGTATGTTTACCTGGATCTTTCCTTCTTCAATGATCTCCAAACAAAGTATGGTGCAGAGGGTGGTCCATTCGCCGAGGCATACGTTTTGGCCCATGAATATGGCCATCACGTTCAGGATCTCCTGGGGATATTGAATTCATCCGGCAGCTCGCCGGAAGAATCTGTGGAGATCGAGCTTCAGGCAGACTGCCTGGCTGGCATCTGGATGTATCATGCCGTGGAAACTGGATTCATTGCCCAGGTTTCTGATAAAGATATTGAGCAAAGTCTGAATGCTGCCGCGGCTATTGGCGATGATCGTATCCAGCGGGAGACGCAGGGGTATGTCTCGCCCGAGACGTGGACGCATGGGTCCTCCAGCCAGCGCCAGGATGCCTTGAAAGACGGATTGCGGTCAGGCGACGTTCAAACTTGCGACACACCGGGTAGTTAGCTGAAGAGATAAGGGCAGGGCAGGCTCCTGGCCTGCTTTAATTCTTCCTCATTGCCCATCGTAAAATCCCATAAGCTCAACAAAAATCCAGAATCGGTAGAAAAAATTCTGCATCTTCTGATTTCCCGCGACTTCAACCAAGACCTTACTCGACGATCTTATTGGCGAACTTCTTCCTGAACTTGGCCAGCTTGGGGGAGATCACGAAGCTGCAGTACGGCTGCGCCCCGTTCTCGTTGAAGTAATTCTGGTGGTAATCCTCCGCCGGGTAGAACTCCCCGATCGGTTTGATCTCCGTCACGATCGGTGCGGGGAAATCGGGCGCGAACTTCCGGATCGCTTCCTCCGCTGCCTGCTTCTGCCATTCACTGGCGTAGAGGATGATCGAGCGGTACTGCGTTCCATGGTCGTTGCCCTGGCGGTCCTTTGTTGTTGGGTCGTGCGTGGCGAAGAAGACCTCCAGCAGGTCCGCGTAGCTGATCTCAGCCGGGTCGAACTCGATCCGGATCACCTCGGCATGTCCCGTCCGCCCGGTGCAGACCAGTTCATAAGATGGATTGGGGGTCGCACCTCCTGCGTAGCCGGGCATCACGGAATTCACGCCTTTCAGGCGCTGGAAAACCGCCTCGGTGCACCAGAAGCACCCGCCGCCAAAGACCGCGTATTCCGCGATTTTTTGCGTCCATTTCAGCCTACCTTCTTTGCCGGAACGAACTTGAGCGAGATCGAATTGACGCAGTGGCGGGTGTTGAGCTTGGTGTAGCCTTCGCCTTCAAAGACGTGCCCCAGGTGCCCGCCGCAAGCCGCGCAGGTGATCTCAGTCCGCCGGCCGTCCGCGTCGCGGGTGCGGATCACTGCCCCAGGGATCTCCTGGTCGAAGCTAGGCCAGCCGCATCCGGAGTGGAATTTGGCTGTGGAGGTGTAGAGCAGCGTTCCGCACTGCCGGCACTCGTAGGTGCCTTCCTCGAAGGTGTTCTCATATTCACCGGTGAAAGGGCATCTCGGTGCCCTTATGAAGGATCACGCGCTGTTCTTCAGGGGTTAAGGGTTGGAGTTTCATTATTGGCCTCTTGTGAAGATGATTATAAAACCCCGCGAAAATTAATCAAGCCGATGTAGAAGGCAAACAAAAACTGGCTCCGCGGGGGAACCAGTTTGAGGTCATGGAAGTGGTGCTTACACAGCGGCTTTGAGCGCTTCCACCTTGTCCGTGCGCTCCCAGGAGAGATCGAGGTCATCGCGGCCGAAGTGCCCGTAGGCGGCCGTCTGGCGGTAGATTGGGTGACGGAGGTTGAGGTCGTGGATGATGGCACCGGGGCGCAGGTCGAAGACCTGGCTGATGGCCTTGGCGATCTTCTCGTCATCCACGGTGCCGGTGCCAAAGGTCTCCACATTGATGCTGAGCGGGTGCGCCACGCCAATGGCGTAGGCCAGCTGGATCTCGCAGCGCGCGGCAAGCCCGGCGGCGACCACGTTCTTGGCCACCCAGCGGGCAGCGTAGGCAGCGGAGCGATCCACCTTCGTGGGATCCTTGCCGCTGAACGCTCCACCGCCGTGACGGCCCATCCCGCCGTAGGTATCCACGATGATCTTGCGCCCGGTCACCCCGGCATCCCCCATCGGGCCACCGATCACGAACCTGCCCGTCGGGTTCACGAAGATGTGCATCTTATCGTCGCGCAGTTCACCCGGAATGACCTCGGAGATGATGTGCTCCATCACGCCTTCCTCGATTTCGGAGTGGGAAACATCCGGGGAGTGCTGGGTGCTGATCAGGACGGTATCCACGCGAACTGGCTTGCCGTGGTTGTATTCCACGGTCACCTGGGATTTGCCATCCGGGCGCAGCCAGGGCAGGGTGCCGGATTTCCGGGCGGCTGCCAGCTGGCGGGTGAGCTTGTGGGCGTAGTAAATGGGCATGGGCATCAGGGTGGGGGTTTCGTCGCAGGCAAAACCGAACATCATCCCCTGGTCGCCGGCGCCGACAGATTCGATATCCTTCGCGGACATTTCGCCGGATTTGGCTTCCAGGGCTTTATCCACACCCATGGCGATATCGCCGGACTGGTTGGCGATGGCAACCTGCACGGCGCAGGTGTTGCCATCGAAACCCTTTTCGCTGTTGTCATACCCGATCTCGGTGACCACATTGCGAACCAGCTTGTCGAAATCGACGAAGGCATGGGTGGTGATCTCGCCCAGCACCATCACGAAGCCGGTCTTGGTGGCAGTCTCGCAGGCCACGCGGGAGTAGGGGTCCTGCTCCAGGCAGGCATCCAGGACGGCATCGGATACCTGGTCGCAGATCTTATCCGGGTGGCCTTCCGTCACGGATTCGGATGTGAAGAGGTATTTTTCGGAACGCATAAAAGTGTTGGTCATGCTGGTGTGTTCTCCTTATAAAAAAGATTGCCCCGTCAGTCGAGGGAGCAATCTTCATGGTTTCGGATTGACAGCCCTCTCATCTTCCAGTTTGTTTCTGCCGGAATTGGCACCTTGGGAAAATTGGGCTTCCCCAGGTTGTCGAGGTTTCATCGGGCCGGTCCCTCCACCTCTCTGGATAAGAGCGCCTTTGGGGCTATTTGATTGTACGAGCGTTTTATATCACGGCAGGATGGATTTGTCAAACGTGTACCGATCGTCAGAGATGCTTCACCTGGTATTGATCCAGGTCGCGAGCGAGAATGGTTCCGGGGAAGGTTTCCTGTGCCTCGGCGAGGATATCCTTATCCCGGTAGCGGCGGGAGAAGTGGGTGAGGAAAAGCTGGCGCACCCCGGCGCGCTTGGCAAGGCCGGCGGCATCGCTGGCGGTGAGGTGCGAGAACTGCCTGGCCATTTCCTCCTCTTCCCGAAGGTAAGTGGCTTCAATAACCAAACCATCCGCGTCCTGGCAGATATCCGTGAGGGATTCGGTCTCCCCGGTATCACCAACGACCACCAAACGGGTGCCGGGGCGATATTCACCGAGAACCATCTCGGGGTCGATCACCTGGCCATTTGGCAGGGTAACTGGTTTTCCTGATACCAGGTCACGCCGCCAGGGTCCCTCAGGGATCTCCAGGGCTGCGGCCTTTTCTGCGAGGAAGGGGCGGCGGCCGGCTTCTTCGAATAGATACCCCAGGCAATCGGGTCCTCGGTGGTGAACCGGAAAAGCGGTGATCTTAAAATCCTGCTCCTGGAAGATTGTGCCCGGCTTGATCGGGATCAATTCCAGTGGCATGGGTGGGCGGTTACCGCGCAGCACCACGCCATAGAGCAGGTCGCTGATGCGCTGGAGGGCACCCTCGCCTGCGTAGATCTCCATGCGGTCGATGGCTTCCCAGCGCAGGAAGGTGGAGAGCAATCCTGCCAGGCCGAGGATGTGATCGAGATGGCTGTGGGTGATGAGGATGCGGTTCAGGCGTTTGAAGCCGATCCCGGATTGCAGAATCTGGCGTTGAGTACCCTCGCCGCAATCCACCAGGAAACGGTACTCATCATGCATCACAACCTGCGCGGGCAGGTTGCGGCGGGCGGAGGGGGCAGAGGCGGAGGTTCCGAGAAAAACGAGTTCGAACAAGTATTTATCCTTGGAAAAAGTGAAAGAATTTTACTTCACTTTGCGCTTCAGCAGGAAAAATGCCTGCTGGTCGTCAGGAATGACTTCGAAATTCGCGGTGACCAAGGCCAGCAGGTCGGGGATGCCCTGAACCTGGCTCCAATCGTGAGCAGTGAGGAAGGCAAGATCGTAATTCATAGAAGGGAGTGTTTCAAGCGGGTCATTATAAACAAGGATTCCTTTGGCATAGTCGTAATCAATGGGCAGAATGAAGTTATCCACGGTGGCATTCGCACGAAAGTAAACATTGAACATGCTTCGCAGCTCATCTTTCTTGAGGGTGAGCATCTGGTATTCCTTGTACATACTGGAGGACACATAAAGAACCATATCGGGGGAGTATTGGATCTCGGAGTTAAATGCAGAGAATGGGTATAACATGGTGCTCAGACGTTTATTGATTGGTTGTTCAACGACAATAGACTGGAAATTGGCAAAGATGGGAGGTACGAGCATTGCGGAGAGGAGAAGCACTGGCAGGTTCAGACTGCGGGCGGTCACTGTTTGCTTCCAGCCCAGGCTGAGCAACGTCAGGCAGAGAAAGATGGGTAGAAGGACATGCTGAACAGCTTGGATTAGCGTGATTTTGCTACCTTCGATTGCTGACTGGATGAGAATGACGCTGCCTGTGCCGATTACAACACCCAGCATCGCGAAGAGGATGAACCGCCGCCAGTCTTCCCTGAGAGGAGGTTCTGCCGGGAGGATCACCTGCGCACCGAATATGCAAAGGATGGGAAGAACTGGGAAATAAAAACGATCATAAAAACCCCTGCCAGAATCTGCAATCGCAGAAACCATCAGGATGATGATCAAAATCAGCGGGTAGGACCACAGGAGTTTCTTCGGAATGAGAAATTCATCTTTCGAAAGCTTAAAGGGTGAAATTAGGTAAAACAGGAGAGGAAGAAGGGCAAACTGGAAAACATAGCTGGTTGGGAATCTCTCGCTGGCTTCCATCGTACCGGATATGTTCCTGGCGACCTGTAAATAGCCAATGAATTCTGAAGGTCGCAGCCCCCAGAAGGCATCGCGGACGATTAAGAAGTTTAAAAAGATGAAAATTACGATCCCAAGCGCAAAACCGATTAGGAAGAAACGCAGCCGCTTCCAGAAAAGCTTAAGTTGAAACCTTCCATTGGATCCAAACCCAAACCCAAGAAAAATTAAGCCGCTTATCACAGCGGTTTCCTTGCTTTTGAATGCCAGTAGGAAGAGAAAACCAAGCAAGGCTAATAGAACCGGGGATTTGAACTGATTACGGGCTGCCAGCAGATAAATAAGACTGATCAATGCAACGATAAACATCGCTGTGAAATCGTTCTTTGGCACACCTGAGTATTTGGCCAATATTGGCAGAGAAAGGAATAGGCCTGAACCCAGCAAGGCATTCAAGGCAGTGCTGCGCTGGGTGAGCAAGCGGGAAGCAAGGTAAATCATCAAGGCAGTACCGGTGATCAGGAACGCCCAGTAATATTTTGCTCCAGCGATCGGGGTCTTTGCCATCTCCATGAAAAAACGTTGGAAATAGAGATGCGTGTAATAAAACAACACTTGCAAGGATGTGTATCCATTAAGGCTGGCGTCCAGGTAGTAAAACTCATCTGAAAACAGAGGTCCGCCTCCATTTTTCGCCAGTAGCAATCCCAGGGCGATCGCAGCCAGGAGGATCAATAACCATTCCAGCCATGGGATACTGATGAATTCTCGCCTGGTGTGGATATGTTCTTTGCTTTTTGGATTAATCACAAGGAGATCTCCAAGGAAGGAAAATTGAACGGGTAAGGTCAATTCCCTGATGAAGGTATTATCGCATAAATAATTTATCATCTGTATTATGGCACGAAACCTGCATAATAATCCAAGGATCATTTTTTTGAGAAGAGGATGCTCAATGAACTTGGAAATCGAAGTGCTACCCATTGTAAAACCACCTGAGACCAACTTCATCTTCGGTCTTTCACATTTTATAAAAACCGTGGAGGATATGCACGAAGCACTGGTCGGATCTGTTCCCGGGATCAAGTTCGGGCTGGCCTTCTGCGAGGCTTCCGGGAAAAGGCTTGTCCGCTGGTCGGGCACCGATGATGCTTCGATCAAGCTGGCAATTCAAAACGCGATTGCGGTAGGGGCGGGACATACTTTCTTTCTCTTCCTGGGGGAGGGATATTACCCTATCAACGTACTAAATGCGGTCAAGGGTCTACACGAGGTTTGCCAGATCTTTTGCGCAACCGCCAATGAAACGGAGATCCTGGTTGCGCAGACCAGGCAGGGCAGGGGGGTTCTCGGGGTTGTGGATGGGCAAAGTCCGATGGGGGTGGAAAAGGATGATGATATTGCCTGGAGAAAAAGTTTTCTCCGGAAGATAGGATATAAATCATAATCCTCGGAGGGTAACTCCGATGGATGGAGGAATATTATGACCAAATTCACGTTTATTCTACTGCTGGGGCTCCTGTTGCTGACAGCTTGTCAGTCCCCTAGTTCGTCTGACGCAGGTGTGCAAACCCGGGTGGCAGCCATCCTTACGGATATACCAACGTACACTCCCCTTCCACCCACGGTTACGGCAACAATTCAGCTTCCAACCCTGGCAGTGAACACGCCTACAATGGAACCAACCGATAACGCCCACACCGGAACCGACCGTGGGAACAGTGGAACCAACTGCAACCAAAACGGTCCCCGGTATTCCCACCGAGACCTTGCTGCCCTCTCCCACATCACCTGCAGGGGACCCGCGTGCAGCACTTGGCACACCCACCTGGTCCGATCCAATGGATAATCCCAATAATTGGCCTGTCGGTTCCGATAATTTCACTTCCCTTTCAGTGGCTGATGGTGAATTGACTCTGGTTGGACTTACCTCCACAAATGGATGGAAATTGGCAAGTGCAAAAGCACTAAAGAATTTTTATCTGGAAGCCGATGGTCGTATGGTCTCCTGCTCCGGGATGGATGCCTGGGGATTGATCTTCCGGGTGCCTAATTATGACAAACCGGATCGGGGGTATTTATTTGGGATCACCTGTGATGGAAACTATTATCTGAAATCCTGGGATGGCACAATGGAACCTGGGACCATGACCCAGATCATCTACCCTTATGCCAGCAAGGCAATCGTGAAGGGTTCCAACCAGACAAACCGGGTAGGTGTAATGGCTACCGGCGAGAATCTGAAATTTTTCATCAACGGGAAAATGGTGCACGAGATCGCAGATTCCACGTACCCACAAGGATATTTCGGATTGTTCATAAACAGTGAAAAAACCCCCAACCTTACCGCCAAGATCAACCAGGTGGATTACTGGAGCTCAAAATAATCCTGATGCCAAGAATCGAAACCGGTGGGCAACCACCGGTTTCTGTTATATTATTCTTGCGTAGATTTCCACCCCATTCAGGTGCAAATTGTGCAGGAACACGGCATGGATGAAGTCAGCAGGGTGTGGAACCGCTCCAATTTCCGCAGCTTTTTCCAGCGGCATGTCGTATGTATCCACACAATCCACCGGCAGGATCACCCTGCGCTTGCAATTGGCGGGCGTTGGCATCCAGGCGCAGGTGCATGGCCAGTTGATAGGTACACAGATCTGTACAATCACCTACAACAATGAAGGTATCAACATTTGGATGACGGAAAAGCCATTCATTCAAGCCGGTGTTCAATCCGGAGGAAATGGAATTCTTCTCCATGATTGTGATTTGCTTGAAAAAAGGCAGGGCGCGTAGCTCTTCCACGGTTTCCGCTTCCTCGGTGCCACGAACGCAATGCGGAGGGTAAGCGCCAAATTCAACTGCGTTCGGTTCGTGGGTGTCCTGGAGGAAAAGGATATTGCGCACCTTGTTTATTCCAAGCATTTCGCAGCAATTTTGCAATCGGGGATATGATCGCTGCGACCCGTGCGCTGGCGAGTGGTCCGATCGAGCAAAAACCTTTGATCACATCCACTGAGATAACGGCGCACCTTTCTGGGTCTGCTGCCAGTTGCGTCATTTCAGTGGCAGGTAATTCGTCTATCCATTTTTCCAAAAAATGTATGTATTCGTCCGGTCGATCGATTTTGAAGGGTTTCATCATAACCTCGTTTGTGCGCAACTGATTATAGCAAAATTCGTTCACCCATCATAAAATACAATATATTGAACAGACCGCACGGGTTCGCGAAAGGAAAACCGATGGATCTATACCGGGCAATTTACGCACGCAGAAGCATACGAAAGTTCGCTGCCACTCCCATCCCGGAGGAAGTATTGTTGCGATTGCTACGTGCCATGCAGGCTGCGCCTTCCGGGAAGAATGCCCAACCTTGGAGATTTATCGTTGTGAGCGAGCTGGGAACCAGGAAAAAGATTGCGGATATCTGCACTTTCTTCACCTCAAGCGGCAGGGAAATCCGCCAGGATTGGATCGCTGACGCCCCAGTGATCATCGTGGTATGTGGCAACCCCGCGGAAGCATACGCAAAGATTCACCTGATGGACAAGGTGATTATTGCGAACCAGGATTATTTGGAGGAACTTCAAAAAACGGGACCAGTGGAATGGGAAAGTGGATTGCTGGTCGATCTCACCATCCCGATGGATCATCTCTCGCTAGCTGTGGTGGCGGAAGGATTGGGTGGCTGCTGGGTGGCCGGTTTGCGGGAGGATAAATTAAAAGAGATCCTGGATATCCCTCCCTCCTGGCGTTCCCCTGCAGTGATGCCTTTGGGGTATGCTCTTGAGCAACCGGAAGCTCGCAGAAGAAAAAACCAGGAACAAATTGTCTTCATGGAACGGTTTTCAGAATGAAACCTGACCGCATCTATTTTGGTGATAACCTGCCCATCCTCCGATCATTGGAGGATGCGTCGCATCGATTTGATCTATATTGATCCCCCTTTTAACACCGGCCGCACCCAGGCAAGGACGCGGATTCGCACAATTCGATCAGAGGAAGGGGATCGTAAAGGTTTTTTGGGGCAGCAATACCAGACGGTCAAGTTGGGGAAAAGTGCGTACGCGGATTATTTTGATGATTTTCTGGAATTCATCACCCCCAGGCTTGTGGAGGCACACCGTACGTTAAAACCGCAGGGCAGCTTATTCTTCCATATCGATTACCGTGAGGTTCACTATTGTAAAGTTGCCCTGGATGCGATCTTTGGACGGACTGCATTCATCAATGAAATTATTTGGGCGTACGATTTTGGAGCGCGAACGAAAAAACGTTGGCCGCCAAAGCACGATAATATTCTCTGGTACGCGAAGAATCCTGCAGGATACATCTTCAATTACGAGGAAATCGATCGAATTCCCTACATGGCTCCGGGCCTTGTAGGTCCGGAAAAAGCTGCGAAAGGGAAAACTCCCACCGATACCTGGTGGCATTCGATTGTGGGTACAAACAGCCGGGAAAGAACCGGTTATCCAACCCAAAAGCCAAAGGGCATCATCAGCAGGATAATCCAGGCGTCTTCTCGACCTGGCGATCGCGTCCTTGATTTTTTTGCCGGGAGCGGAACAACAGGGGCAGTGTGCCTGGAATTGGGCAGGAATTTTGTGCTTGTGGATAATAACCCTGCCGCCATGAAAGTGATGGCAGATCGATTCAAGAATAATTCCTCAATTGAATGGATCGGATTTGAACCATAACCCTGGAGTGGATGATTTGGTTTCCCAATTACGCGATCACAGCCGCCCGGAAGGCATTGCCAGCCAGCAACGTTACGGGATCGCAGGCAGGAATATGCTGGGGGTGAGTATCTATGATATTCGCAGGATCGCCAAGGGCATCCATGACCATGAACTGGCATTGGCATTATGGGATACCGAAATTCACGATGCGAGGCTGATGGCCTGTTTTGTGGATATCCCCGAAAAGGTGACCCGTGGACAAATGGACGAATGGGCAAATGATTTCGATACCTGGGACCTATGCGACCAGGCGACCACCAGCCTATTTCACCTGACGCCTTTCGCGATCCGGGCAATCTTTGATTGGGCGGAACGGGAGGAGGAATTCGTCCGCCGGGCAGCTTTTGCGACCATCGCAGGGCTTGCCTGGCACAATCGCACCATGACCGATTCGGAGTTCATGCCATTCTTCGGCCTGATCAAAACGTATTCGACCGATCTCCGCAATTATGTGAAGAAAGGGGTGAATTGGGCTCTGCGGAATATCGGCAAGCGGAATGAAACCTTGCTCGAGGAGAGCATCCAATGTGCAGAGGATCTGCTTCAATTGAATGACCGGACCGCCCGCTGGATCGCGAAGGACGCGCTGCGCGAGTTTGAAAATCGGAAGTTAAAGGGCGTCACCCCTCGGGGTTAAAGATGAAAATAAAATTACTTCGGAGCCGGATTGCAAACCTGCATGGTAGGATGAGCGTACCAGGGGAGCGCTTTCCACCCAGCGGAAACCTAGACCTAATCCAAACGTTCTCAGCGCTTCGAATTCTTCCAGGGTGTAATACTTCTCGATAGGCAGGTGTTTGCGGCTGGGTTGAAGGTATTGCCCAATGGTGAGGATTTCCACACCCCAGTTTCTCAAATCACCCATCACGGATTTGATCTCCTGCATTGTTTCCCCAAGTCCAACCATCAACCCAGATTTTGTAATCGTGCCGGGGTAAAAAACGCGCGCATTACGTAGCACTGCTTCTGACCACTCATAATGATCCTGCGGCTGGACACTCCGGAAAAGCCTCGGAACGGTTTCGATATTATGGTTCAGGACCTCGGGTTTGGCATCCATTACGATCTTCAGCGCATCCAAGTCGCCTTTGAAATCCGGGATTAGAACTTCGACCGTGCAGCCGGGAACCTCTTTGTGGATGCCGCGAATGACAGCGGCAAAAACGGACGCTCCGCCATCCGGCAGCTCGTCGCGGTTCACGCTGGTGATGACGGCGTGTTTTAAACGCATGGCTTTCACTGCCTGAACCACTCGATCGGCTTCTTTGGGATCAAGCGGAAGGGGACGCCCATGGCGGATATCGCAGAATCCACAAGAGCGGGTACAAATATCTCCCAGGATGAGAAATGTGGCGGTTCCGCTTCCCCAGCATTCCCCCAGATTGGGGCAATGAGCTTCCTCGCAGACTGTATGCAAGGATTTACTGCGCATCAGCTCCTGAATGTGCTCAAACTCTTTGCCCCCCGGTGCGCGGACGCGGATGTAATCCGGCCTGCGGGGAGGAGGGGTGGTAGACGGTATTGATTTAAGTCGATCCCGGGTTATGTGGTCAGCCATTGATTTCGGGTCCATTATAAGACCAACCCGAATTCTTATTGTGATTTTGTATGATTTTAAGGTTTAATCATCTAGAGAAATAATGGCGACTTGATATTAAGAACAATGAATGGTTCGTTGGTGAAAGGGATCATTTTTTGAGTTTATTCCAATCCTCAGGTAACTGAAAACCAGCTCGAAGAAGTAATTCACCCACCTTGTTGATGATCTCCTCGCGCGTATCAAGCGATTCAACAGAGCATGGAGCTGTATGCGCCTCAACGTTAGTTTCTTCAACCGTAAGATTTTCAAGATCAATGGAGGTAATCTTTTGACATTGAATGGCTTTCATGGCACTTAATTGTTTGAAAGGGAGCTCGGCGGTGTTTTTCGGCATCGTCCAAAGTCCTGATACCTGGACAGGTTCAACCGGTTCGACAGAAAAAATTGTCCTATTCGGTGGGATGGAAGATATTAAGGAAGACCCATCCATCCATTCGGGGATTTCCATCCCCAGGTAGTCCAGAATCGTTGGGGGGATATCCATGTTTTGAGTGTTTTCGTGGATTCTGCCGGTGTTGCTGCCTTCCGGAAAGTGGATGATTAATGGCAGTCTCTTGGAATTCGTCCACTCCGTACCATGATCTGTATAAATAGCGATGATTGTGTTCTCATATATATTAAGTGATTTAAGGTACTCGACCAGATATGCAATATCGGAATCAAAGTTAATGATGGAGTCATCATAATAATCTGTCATCCATATTTGATCCTGGGTCTTCCCAGTGGAGAATCGTTGAATTGTTGTTTCAAAAGTAGGTCCATGAGTGCCCATCTGATGCATGTGAATAAATATAGGTTGTCCTTTATTTTTCGCATCCGCAAGATAACCTCGTACGCATCGCAGCCTTGCCTGATCAGAAATCGTATACCCTGAGACATCATTGACTGTTGCGATTGCACTTTTAATATCCCTAAGGAAAAAAATGTGCAGGAGTCGTTCTGTGACCCGTTTTTGAATTTGATAGAGCAGATATTGTTCTTGTTCGAAATATTCACTCAAACCTAAATCCACAGTTAAATTATGCCCTTTCTCGATGCAATTTACTTCATCGAAAGCGCCACTAAGATTCACATTGTTTGCGTCGATGTAATATGGCACGCCCAAAGACACTGTTTTGTATCCTGCACGACGAAGGATCCCGGGAAGGTGCAAAAATCTATCATCACCTTGCAGGATATCCGGAGAAAAAAGAACCCCTGTTATAAATGGAAATCGGCCGGTAAATAATGAGGTTTCGGAACCTAAAGAGTGATCGGTATTTGGGAAATTATTTTCACTCACCAGCGAGGTCTCTGCCAGTTCTCGCAGAAATGGGGTGGTATCTCGTTCATATCCATAAAGCGACAGATTGCTGGAGTTCAAGCCATCCGAGGAAATCAAAATGATATTAGGCGGATTTTCTTTTTCGAGCGAAATGAAAGGTAATCCTTGAGATTGCTCCTTCCCTGAGATTCGAGTAACAACGAGGGGAAGGGAGAAAACAAGGATTCCCAAGGCCAGCCACTTATAAAAACGGAAACCTCCTGCAATCCGCGGACTTGAATATCTATCTACAATTTTAAATAGAAAGTAAAGGAAAAGTGAAACGATACCGATGGAAAATAAGATTCTGACTGGTGCGCTAGAACCGGCCACCCCAAGCGAAAGAACCGTATTTAGGAAATTATCGAGAAGAAGAAAACTCAGACATGTAGCGAAAAACGCAAATGGAATGCCAATAAAATATCGGCCGATCTGAGGACGAATTCTTGAAACCACGGCCCCAATGCTAAAAAATAAAATAAGAAGTATGACTGCTATGATCGTCATCAACACCGAGGTGACAAGTAATATCCTTACTTTTTCCCAGAATGGAAAATATTCCATAAAAGATGGCATTGTGATAAGGAACAACCATTCCATGAAAATAAAAAAGAATGTGAGAATGACTATATCCACGAAGGCTCGAAGCAGGGATTCTCTCCAATGGGGCTGCTGGAACTCTGTTGTGTTTTCAATCAAAGACTCCGGAACTTCAAAGAAGGGTTTAAAAACCCCTTGAAAAGGATGCATATTTCTAAGATTGATCTTTTTTCGGAATATTCCCAGTGTAACGATCATTCCGGCGAGGAGGATTACAGTAACCTGGCCGACGATATTTCCTGAAAGAATGTTGAGTCTGATGAGAATTTCGAAAACCCGTTCCTCGATAGGGCGGGCGATATTTTCTGAAGGGATAAACATCACCGGTAATTCGTTCTCGGATCCTTCCTGCAGAAAAAAAGTTCCTTCCTGACGATATCTAGGATCATCTGTATAGGATCGAATTAATACTTTACCATCCTCCACTACTAAAATCGATTCAGGGTTGAATATTCTCCTGTCTAAAGGAATTTCAAAGTGAAAGGATGTGCCATCGAACCTCAATGACTCATTATCGATCCGGATTGATTTATAAAATATCTTTGCTCCTGGAAAAACCAAGACTAAAAGACAAATTAATAATCCCCCAAGGTATCCGATCATGAGTGGGAGAAAAAACTTTTGATTTGAGCGGGTGTTCAATAAACTTCTCGCATCGATGGTTAAGATGGAACTCGTTTTGAATTTCTTTGCAGGTATTAGAGTATAGATGCTGCCAATATTTCCGTCAATTTTGAAAATTGCCTGTGCTATACTCTGCCCATGTTGAATTTGATCTCAACCCCCATTGGCAACCTGGGGGATATCAGCCCAAGGGCTTTGGAAGCCCTATCCAATGCGGACCTGGTAATCTGCGAGGATACCCGTAAAACCGGTTTCCTCCTCAAACATTTCGAATTATCAAAACCCATGCTGACATTCCGGGTGGATAACGAAAAGAGGGCGCTCCCGCGGATTCTTCGCCTTATGGAAGAGGGAAAGAACATCGCGCTGGTCACCGATTCCGGCACCCCTGGAATATCTGACCCCGGTTTTCTGGCGGTTCGTGCTGCGCTGGAAAAAGGTTACGAAGTGAATGCGGTACCCGGTCCCAGTGCGTTCGTCATGGCACTGACCTTATCCGGGCTGCCCACCACCAGTTTTATTTTCCGCGGTTTTCCACCTCATAAATCCGGTCCTCGCAAACGGTTCTTCGAGGTGGATGCGCTTTCTCCACATACGTTGATTTTTTATGAGAGCCCATACCGGTTGCAGGTTTCCATTCAGGATGCCCTTGCAGTTTTTGGGGATCGGCGGGCTGCATGTGCTAATGACCTGACCAAAAAGTTTGAGCAGGTTAAACATGGCACCTTGAGTGAATTGTTGGAATTCTATAATTCAGAACCACCTCGGGGGGAATATGCGATTGTTATAGAGGGGTGCCCGAAGGATCACTCTAACCGGTCAGGGTGAACCGGGTGTGCCGATCGTAATAATCTTCATTCTCGGCTTTTTTCAAATAGCTTACCCCCCAGTATGTGGCCGGCGTCATCAATATTTCCACACCGCATTTAAACAAATAATTCGTCAGCAGCAGGCTGGGGAAGATCACCCAGGGGAACACACCTGCCAGGCTTGCAACCGTGATAAAAACGAGGGTATCCACGCCTTGTCCTACCAGGGTACTCCCGATCGTCCGCATCCACAACCAACGGCCATTCGTTGCTATCTTTATTTTTGCCAGCACGACCGAATTGGTATATTCTCCAAAAAGATAGGCCACCAAACTTGCCAAAACGATGCCCCCGGTACTGATTCCCCCCAGGATGGCATCGTAGGCTGGCTGACCGGCATACACGAGCCAGTTGCTCTCGCCAGGCAGATTACGTACCAGGAAGAAAATAAATGATGTGAGCGCCAGGCAGAAGAAACCAACCCAGATAACCCGGCGGGTTCTTTTAAACCCATACACCTCGGTTAATAGATCTCCAAATATGTAACTGATCGGGAAGAGTATAGTTCCGGCATCAAATGCCATGGGGATCCCGGCGATGGAAAAACCCCAATCAACGATCTTGGCTGCAGATGCGATATTACTGACTATCAGGATGGTCACGAAAAGTGCCATGATAATGTCGTAATACCGGTAGTTGCGGACGGATTCAGCCGGATTTTGATTTCCCATTGGGTTGGGGACAAGTATAATCAGTTTTGATACCTGGATGGACTGTAACAATGAATAGATTTTTTCTTCCCATCGAATGTTTTCACCCTGGTGAAGTGATCTTTGACACCGATACTTCGCACCAGATCAGCCGCGTTCTGCGATTAAAACCCGGCAACCAGGTGATCGTCCTGGACGGTACGGGGGATGAATACCTTTTGGAGCTGAGCCTGGTGGAAAAAACAACATCTGCTGGAAGAATACTCTCCAAAAGGGAAAATAAAACAGAACCCAGGGTACATTTGACCGTATTGGTCGGGTTAACCCAGCGGGAGAAATTTGAATGGGTGCTCCAAAAGTGCACCGAGATCGGCGCTGCCGCATTTACCCCGGTGATTACAAGCCGTTCCATCGTGCAGGATATCCGCACAACCGGGCAGAAAACGGATCGCTGGAAACAGATTCTCAAAGAAGCAGCTGAGCAAAGCGGGCGTGCCAAGATCCCGGTGCTAAACCCGCCGGTCCTCTTTCTGCAGGCGCTTGAACAACTGCGGGGGTTCGATCTTGGTTTGGTCGCTTATGAAAACGAAAAAGGTCTTTCCATTCGCAAAACGCTTCGCAGTTACCAGGGAGAATCCTTGGGGATATTGATCGGCCCCGAAGGGGGGTTGGCCGAGGAAGAATCCTTGAGGGCGAGGCAAAGTGGGATCCAACTTGTTTCGCTGGGAGTCCGAACTTTACGGATGGAAACCGCGGCAATCGTAGCTACCACGCTTATTCTTCATCAATTGAAATCGCTGGATTAACGCAGAACCCTGCGGGGGAGTAAGTTTTTGATCCGGTCAGAGGTTACCCTGCCCCGGCCAATAAAATCTCCCTGTGAATTTCGCAAAAGGACAATCCTGTTCGCAGGTAAATCGCTGACCGAATCCCTTGGGATATCCTCACCACGCAGCCAGGGCGTTTTCAGCGGTTCTGGTAATTCAACCCAACCAGCGGGGATCATTTTACCGAAGCGCGAACAAAAATCATGGGATATCTCCAACCCGCCGGGTGTGATCTCTGCAAGGCTCATTCCTGCGGTAATGAACTTGAGTGTAGGAATCCGCTCGCCCAGTTTTCCGGGTAGAAGGAGAATGGTATCCTTTTGTTTGGCAAGAAGCAATTGATACGCATTCAGGATTGGTTCCAGATCTATCCCATAAGCTGATTGTAATAAACCAACCACTGAATCAACTTCTGATTTGGGGAGGGTTACCGATCTCTCCCCGGGAAGGGTTTTCTCCCGATACTTTACCCTATCCTGGGGGATGGTTAGGTTTTTCCGCAACCTTGCGGCGAAGAATCCGGCAGTCCTGAAGGTGTGCGGCCAAAGCCGGAAAGCGTTGCGAATGGTTGGATGGAAACTGCGGCTGCCATCTTTAATAAGGGCTGGGGCGGAAATATTCTTTTCTATTGAAAGATCATCCACTTCAACCTGCCCCGGATACATACCCAGGATCGTATCCAGCACGGCTTCATTCTCCTCCGGGGCAAGTGTGCAGGTGGCGTAAACCACCTGACCGCCAAGCCGGACAGCCTGCAGCGCGCTGCGAAGCAACGCGGTTTGACGATGCGCGAGGGAGGCGCGTTCACTATCTGTAATTGACCGCAAAGGGTGGGCGTCCGTCGCCCGTAATCCATCCATGCTGCAGGGGGCATCCAGTAATACAGCATCGAAAAACTCGGGGAAGTTTCTGCCAAAGGATTCTCCGGGGAGGCAGGAGATGGCTGTGTTGACCGTTCCCCAGGATTGCAGCACTGACCGCAGGGCAGGGATCCTGCTGCGGCTTCCATCATTGGCGATCACCAACCCCATATCTTCGGTTCTGGCGATCAGGTGGGTGGTCTTTCCCCCGGGCGAGGCAGCTATATCCAGGATCAGCGGTTTTTCCATGTGATCAAAATTAAAGAGTTCCGGCGGGAGCATGGAGGCAACATCCTGCAGGTAAAACGCGCCCATCCGGTGCTCCAGGGTACTCCCGGGGTTCGTATCGCGGATTAGCAACCGGAACCCGGAGGGACAAAATGGAACCGGCTCTGTTTTCCAGCCGTACCGCGTGCACCAGGTTTGCAGGTTTGCAGGCTGAACCTTCAGGGGATTAAGCCGGAGCCCACCAACCAGCGGATTTCCCAATTCCTCCAAGAGAAGGGAAAAATCCAGCGGTTCAAGAAGCTCGCGATAGCGGGCAAGGGATTTTTCCAGGGGGTTTTCGTGAACCTGGCTGCCCTGGCGCTTTTTCTGCCTGGTCATCGGGTGACCTTGCGGATGCAAAACACCAGCTCGTTTTTATAAGGGATCTCGAGTACCTGCCAGGTGCTGCCGGCAACAATTGTTTGGACCAGGTTTCGCTGGCGGCTGGTCAGGTCATGTTTCCCTTGCAGGCTGCTGGTTGGCAGGGAAAGGAGAAACCAGGCCACATTCACCGCATCGATCAACTTCCGGGTGCTGCCACGCTGGCGTTGTTCCATGCGGTGGGCTTCCTTGAACAATAATGCCATATCGGCTTTTTCTTCAGGTGGGTGGATCAGGATATCACGATGATAAGCCAATGGCTCCATGCCTGAGAGGCTGAGATACTTGCGGACAAGTTTGATCCTTGGCTCATTTAGATCATAGGCAGAATACCAGCCACCTTCACCCAGGTTCATCCACGGCAGACTGAAGGGGTTCATCCCGGCTGCGAGGTCGAAAATACTGCCGGGTATTCCGGTCAACTCGAATAAGCGAGAGTAAAAATCCGGCAGAATCTCCGCCCTTTCCCGGGTGGAGGCATGCGAGTTGAGCATTTTCCGACAAAATGCCCGTATCTGGGCGGAATCGTTGCTTGAGAACGCGTTTTCCATTTCCCCGGAAGCTTCTGTGAAATCCGGATCGCCAAGATAGGGGGCGACTATATTATGAAGTTTTTGCTTCAGCGTTTTTTCAGCTTCTTTAGGGGATTGCCCGGTGCTGATTGCTGAATTGAAGAGTTCCCGGGCAGTTCTCCACGGGAATTTTCAAATCACGGTACTTACGGGAGGTAAGAACAGCTTCCACCGGATCAGTAAACGACTTTGGAGAGGGTGGGTTCACGGTTCGGAGGTCTCCCGAATGAGCAGAAATGCCAGTTCAGTTTCGAACTCGTACCGTTTGATCTCGCCTCGCCATCCGGCAACCAGTTTCTCGAACTGACGGGTGTAATTCCAGATCATTCCCTTTTCCCGACCGCCGAGGCTGGCAACAGGGTAAGAGACCAGCACATACCTGCCCTGTACAGAATTGATTAACCTGGAGGAAGCGGATCTTTCCAGTTGCTCCAGGCAGGGAAGGGTTTTCAACAGGAATACCAGGTCATAGGATTCACCTGGAATTTCATGGACCAGGTCACAGGTTTGAGCAGTGCCGGGTATCCTGAAGTGGTCCAGGAATTGTTGCAAAAAACCGGTCAGGTTGGAAAATACATCGGCAGCATCGTAGCGGGTTATTTCTCCCCAGGGCATCCAGTGCAGCGAAAGCGGATTTAACCCGCATGCGCAATCCAGGATGGAATGAACCTCTTCCATCTCTCTAGCGATCCTGTGAAAAAAATGATCCAGGATAGGAATTCGCTCTTTTGAGGAAGCGTGCTGGCTTAATAACCGCAGGCAATAAGCTATTGATTCCTCCGCATGGATCGATTCCGGCAGAGATGCCAATTCCCGGCTGGCAGTATCGAAATCCATTTCCGGAAGCTGGAATGCGCAGGCAGCCTGGTGCAGCCGGGCGCGCGTGGATTTCAGTGCTTCTTTATAGTTGTTATGCCTGGTCAGTTCCTGCATCCCCACCCGGTGAACAAGAACCGGGTCGAGGTATTGATATTTTTTTCGGCCCAGGATCTCCGCTTGCAATCGGGCGATCTGTTCCGGGGAGATCATACTCGGGATTCCCGCAGCCTTTGCACTAGCAAGGACATGAACCGCAGGTTATGGATGGTTGCCAGGCGGAAGAAGAGCGTATCCCCGGCTTTAAAGAGGTGGTGGAGGTAACCCAGGGTATATTTCCCACAGGTGGGGCAATCACAAAACTCCGAGATGGGACGGTTTGTCTTGATATGTTTTTCGTCATTCAGATAAACATACCGCATCCAATCACCGGATAGCCCGTTTTGCTGGTTGTAGGTATAAACGCGAGCATGGCGAGCATCGCGAGTAGGCATGGCACTGTCGAAAATCTGGAAACCCAGTTGATAGGCTTTGAATATGTTTTCGGGGTGACCGACTCCCAAAGCGTGCATGGGGATTTCAGAGGGGATGATCTCCCGGGTGAACCCCAGGATATCTTCGAGGAGGTTGCCTTTGCCATCCAGCGGCCAACCGCCAAATCCAAAACCGTCGAAACCAACCTCCAACAATGCTTCCGCGCACTCCCGGCGCAATTCCGGAATCCCGCCACCCTGGACCACGGCGAAGATCTTTGGCTGCTGTCCCAGGTCGATTCTCTTACCCGACATCAATTTTTGAAATTCAGCTTTGCATCGCCTACCCCAAGCGATCGTGCGGTGAACGGATTCCCGCTGTTCAGCTGGAGGGGCATCCACATGGGTGCAGTCGTCCAGGCAGATCACCACGTCGCTATCGTAGGCGACTTGGAGTTGAATGGTCTTTTCGGGTGTCATCAGGAACTTTCTGTCAGCTCCCTCAGGTTTGAAATGAATTCCCTGGTCGTTTATGCTTCCGTTTTTCGGGTTCTGATGGATGAGCGAATAAGCCTGGAACCCACCGGAATCGGTGACGATCATCTTCTGCCACCCACTCATGCGGTGCAGGCCGCCCAGAGATTGGATGGTGGAGCTGCCCGGTTTTTGCATCAGGTGGAAGGTGTTCATTACCACGCCTTCGGTCCCGCTCCGCAAAAGGTCCTCAGCATCCACTGATCGAACCACTCCAAAGGTGGCATCAGGAAGGAATGCCGGGAAGTGTAAGAGGTGATTGCGGACGATCAGTTCATTTAAATTTTGCATCACTTGGATTATCAATGAAAGGCACGGATGCCGCAAGCCTTTTATAAGTTCTGATACAATAGTTTCATCTTAAGGAGGGAAGAATAAATGTCGGACCCAATTCGTCTATTTGGAAAAGCATTCACCGCTGGCTGCGCGGGGGCAATCGGCGCTTGGATGGCAACGGTGGTGTGTGTTTTGATGATCTTACTTGTAGCCAGCAACGTGCTGGGAACAGCCTTTATACAAAGCCTTCCGCCATCTATTCAATTCATCCCCGTCTTTTTTCGGATAGGCGGAACCGATGCGCTTTTACCCACTGGAGAACTTCCAGCTATGGATCTGTTCATGACCATGGGCTCCAACCCGGATTTGCAACATTTGAGTTCGATCTCTTCGCAATCCTCCCCCCAGGTCAGTTTTTGGGCAGAGGCACCGGAGGATATAAAAACCCACTTTCAAGTTTGGATGACTTACCCCGATGGGCACAAACTGAAATTCGGGGATGAATACTTCACTGATGGGCTTGGTAAACCCGTGGAATTAGCAAAATTCTTAGCAGAAGCTAATCCGGGGACCTTCATGTTGCAAGCGATCGTTGACGGAATACCGGTGGGTGAATTCACCTTCACAGTGACGGAACAGTGATTGCCTGATCAAAGATCAAGCCCTTCCAATAGAAGGGCTTGATTTGTTTTTATTGGCAGGTAAGTGAATAACTAACCCCGGGGTTGAAGGTTTCACGGTTGGGCTGTACCACGTATATCCTGGCTGTTTCTGATGTGGTGGAAGATATGGTCCTGGAGGTGCTCACGCTCTGCGTGCCAACACCGGAAAACATGATGCTTTCATCTTGAGTGGATGCTTCGCCAAAAACCCAACGATAAATAACCTCACCCGGTCCGGTCGCTGATATCTGGGCGGTGTACTGGAAGGTAAACCCGGGTGGGCAGGCAGCGGTGGCGTTGGCATTGTTAATGCCTACCGTAACGTCTGTGACCTTGAATACTGTATTGCCAACAACGATATTGACGTAAAAGGGAACATTCTTCACCCCGACACCGAAGATCGTTCCTCCCGGTGGTTTGAGGCGCCAGTTGCTTGTGTATTCACCTGCGGTGAGCGGGGCAGTCATGGGGATGGAAACATCCACCATTTTCCCGCTGGGGACGGTTTTTCCGATCCGATATTCCAGGTTAGCTGATAGCTGCGTGCCGCCATCAAACACGGCTACCATGGAAGGCGGCCACTCGCAGGAACCGGTGTTCCAGAGCTGCCAGGTTTTGGTGAACTGTTTGCCGGGCGCAAGCACCGTACCATCTGGGATGGTGACATCCTTGACCAACTCAGCCTGGTAACAGGTAGATTGCGTCGCACTGGGTTGAGGGGGGGTGGTGGGTGGCGGGGAAGTGGGGGAGGGCGCTTGTGGTTGCGAAACGGTTGGCGAGGAAGTTTCCCCGCTTTGCTCTTCGGAAGGTGGGTTTGCAGTGGACGAGGGCGAGACTATTGGCGCAAGGGCGGTCAGGGTTTCAGATCGCCCCGGCCAATCTTTGGCAGGAGTTGGGTTGAATAGGTTGCAGCTTGTCAGCAGAAATGTGAATGTTATTACAACCAAGTGAATAAATTGATATGAATGATTTTTCATCTTTCACCTTTTCGGTGATTATATATCACCAGAAAAAAAACTGGCGATTGCCCGCCAGTTTTGCAGACTTAGGTTTATGGGATACAGGTAAGTTTTAATGCGGTATTTGGAAATAACTGGTGATTTGGCTGGTCGATATAAATAGCAGCCCAGTGATTCCCATTTACAGAAGTGGAATAGGAAGTGGTGACTTCCTTCGTACCCGCGGCGGCAAAATCAAGTGTCTGGGCGGCAGTAGTAGAGCCATCATCAAACTTCCAGTAATATGTTACCTTGCCTGCACCGTTTGTCTTGATGGGCGCCATCAGGTGGAATGTTGCCCCGGGTGGGCAGGCTGCTTCAATATTCGTGTGTTCTGCTTCCACTAATGCGCTTGTAACGGCAAACAACGGCGCATCCACGATGATCGTCACGTAGAACGGGGCATTTGATGCTCCCAAACCAAAATTGACACCGGATGGATTTTGTAGTTTCCAGTTGCCGGTGTAGGTGCCGGCGGAATTTGGAGCCTTAAGATTAACAGATATATCCACCGATTGTCCGGGTTCCACATTCTTGGGCAGCGCAAAAGGCGAGGTGCCGCTCATCTGGTTACCAGAAACAAAGACAACCTTGTAAGCGGTCGTCCAGGTACAGGATCCACTATTAAATATTCGCCAGGTTTTGGTGAAAGCCTGCCCCGGTGACATTTTCGTATTGTCGGGGATGGTTACATCCGAGCCAAATTTGGCGGCATCACAGGGAACCGTGGTTTGGGTGGGATATGGTGTGTAGGTGGGATAGGGTGTCAGCGTGGACTGTACAGACGGTGGCGGAGTGATTGTGGAAGGATAAGTGGGGATGGGCAGTGTAGGTACCTGAGTGCTGCCGGCTTCGACGGTTTGGGCGACCACTGTTTCGATGGTGACCACCGTTGGTGTGGCTCCGCCTCCACCGAAAAGCGGAAAGTTGCAGGCCGCAAGTGCCAGGATCAGGACTGTTGATAATGTAAGCATTGATTTGGTTTTCATTCAAACCTCCTCTTGGATGGTATCTATCACAGGTCTTTCGTTGATATACTTGAAGGATATTCTAAATACTATTATTAATCAAGTAGCTTACCTGGCAATAACCGGAGGGCTATAAATTTTTGAAGACAAACGATAGAGGCTGCATGGAAAAACGGAATTATTTGATCGATATGGATGGCGTGCTTGTCTCGGGAAAGGTTATGATCCCCGGGGCGGATAAATTCCTGGAAAGACTGAAGGAAAAGAACAAGAACTTCCTGGTCCTCACCAACAATCCGATCTACACACCGGGGGATCTTTCCCACAGGCTGAAATCTGCGGGTTTGGCAATCGAGAAGGAACGCATTTTCTCCTCGGCTATGGCGACGGCGCTATTTCTTAAAAGCCAGAAATCCCATGGAACCGTATTCGTGATCGGGGAAAGCGGTCTGACGGAAGCGATACACGACGCGGGGTATGTGATCACTTCCACCAAGCCGGAGTATGTAATTGTTGGCGAGACACATTCTTACAGCATTGAACAGGTGACCCGGGCGATCCGACTCATTTCAGCCGGCGCGCACTTTTTAGCGACCAATCCGGATCCCAATGGTCCCACCGAACATGGTATTGTCCCAGCCTGTGGCGCGATGGCAGCCCTGATTGAACACGCCAGCGGACGCGCTCCGTTCTTCATCGGCAAACCCAACCCAATTATGATGCGTCTTGCACTGAATTACATTGGCGGGCACTCGGAAGAGACGGTGATGATCGGTGACCGCATGGATACCGACATTGTTGCCGGTCTGCAGAGCGGGATGGAAACCATTTTGGTTCTGAGCGGCGTGACCAAAAAGGAAATGATCCCGTCTTTCCCTTACCAACCGAAACTGGTAGTTGATTCTGTAAAAGAAATTGTCGTTTAAACCATTTACCCAATGAGAAGAAATTACCTCTTCATTTTTGCGATCATCTTCACAATCTTATCCCTGGGTCTGGCTGGCTGCAGCAAGCGGCCAAAACAGGGAGAGGCGGTGGTGACAGTAACAGGGAAGATCGAGAATACCAACCGGGGGGATTCCTACATCCTTCACCAGCTCGATTTCGCAACCAAGGCGACCACAGCTTCGTATAGCGATCCCTGGATCAAGGATACGATCGTCTATAAGGGGTTGCTGTTGAAGGATATTCTAAAGATCGTCAAACCGGACTCTGGCGCGACCGAGATGGTATTTAAAAATACAAACGGTCAAACCTACACGGTGAGCATTGGGGATGCCCAGAGTTGGGATATCATGCTGGCTCGCTGGGCGAACGATCAATTGCTTTTTCAGGATAACGGGTATCCCAGTAAACTGGTTTTTCCCGAAGTAGCCAAAGAAGAATATGGGGCGGATAAGTGGGCCTGGTGGGTGAACGCGATAGAAATAAAATGAGAAAGAATGATAATCTTTCAAAACGCTGTTTCCAAGAAGGCATTTTGATTTTTCTCTTACTCGACTCCCATTCCCGCAGGCATTGTATAATTATTCTTGGAAATTAATTCCATGTTATTTTTACGAACGTGATGATATCTTGGCGGGGCACCGAGCATGAATTACCCGAACATTAAATCGGTTTATATGTTGCGGCCTGTTTGCCTTTTGGAAAGTAGTTGCTGAAAATAATTTCATACGAAAAATGGAGAAAAAATGAAAAAGTATTTTCGCTTCTTGATTGTCGTCATAATGCTGAGTATAGTGCTCTCAGCTTGCGCTCCAAGTACCCCCTCCACTTCGACCACCAATGCCAGTACGATTGTGATCCGGGCTGGCACGGGGGATGGTGGTGATGGGTTGACTCCTCATCAACAGATCATCCAGAACTTTGAGGACCAAAACCCAAATGTGATTGTCCAGCTTGAGCCAGTCTCTGGGCGCGATTACTATGCCCGTTTACTTACCCAGCTGTCGGCCAAGGCAGCCCCAGATATCATGCAAATCGGGGATGACGCGGTACCTTCCTTTGTATCCAAGAATGCTTATATCCCTCTTGATACATATCTTAAGAACAGCAACTTTGACACCAGCATATATCTGCCAGGATTGTTAGATCCGGGCAAGGTTGATGGCAAGCAATATCTCCTCCCCAAAGACTACTCACCGCTGGCTGTGTATTACAACAAGAGGCTTTTTGATGAAGCAAACGTTCCATACCCAGTCGAGGGTTGGACCTGGGAGGATCTGCTCTCCACCGCTCAAAAGCTGACAATGAAGGATACCTCTGGAAAGGTGACCCAGTGGGGTATCCAGTTGCCGGCAGCCTGGACCACTGGCTTTGAATACTGGGTAGCAGCTGCAGGTGGTTCACTTATCAGCAAGGATGGCACAAGCTTTATCGGCTCCATGGATTCACCCGAAGTAGCCAGGGCTGTACAGTTCTATGCTGATCTGTACAATAAATACGAGGTTGCTCCTCAACCGGCAGATATGAATTCCTTTGGTGGGGGAAATAGCGAATTCGCAAATGGTAAAGCGGCAATGATGCTTTTTGGGCGTTGGCCTCAAGGTGGCTTGAAAACCAATCCCAATATTTCTCTGGGAGTGGTGGCTCCGCCGAAGGATAAAGTTCGTGCAAACATCCTTTTCTGGGGTGGTTTTGGTATTGCATCCTCATCTAAAGAAGCCGATACTGCCTTCAAATACCTGAGTTTTGTCTCCGGTGAGCCTGGTGCTCAGGTTTGGAAAGATTGGGCGCTGCCGGCGGTCAAGAGCGTCGCCGATTCTTCCGGTTTATCCAAAGACCCGATAGAGGGTGTATGGATTGGGGAACTTAATTACCTGATCCCCCGTGCTTACACTTTCACTCCTTACTGGAATGAAACAGCGGACCCTGCATTGCGAAAAGTACTCGAATCGGTCATCCTTGATCCGAATGCCGACGTGAATGCTCTTCTAACCCAGGCTGCCAAAGATGCCCAGGCTGCCCTGAATAAAATAGAAGAATAGCGCTGTCACAATTGATTTAATGGAGGGTTATGTGAGCCAGCTTTGCTTTTCCACATTACCCTCCACACCCTATTTTCTTAGGTAATTCAGAAAAATATTTTGCATTGCGATCTTTGCAGAAAAAAGAAGCGCTGAGTTTTTACATCACCATATCGCCTTGGCTGATTGGTTTTTTGCTTTTCACTGCCGGACCGATGATGATCTCTCTTTGGACCAGCTTTACTGACTGGGATCTGTTAACTACTCCACAGTGGGTGTGGTTGGAAAATTATCGTAATCTAGCGACGGATCCGCTCTTCATCCAATCAATTAAGGTTACCTTGGCATATACCGCAGTGTATGTCCCCCTCGATCTGGTTGGTGGACTGCTTCTGGCGCTTCTAGTTCTCCCGCGTTTCACGGGAGTTGGTGTTTTTCGCACTATTTTCTATATGCCAACAGTCTTTTCCGGTGTGGCTTTTGTGGTGGTGTGGCTTTGGATGCTCAATCCTAATGGAGGCTTGGTAAATCTCATCCTTGGTTGGTTTGGTATTGTCGGACCTCGCTGGCTGCTCGATCCTAATTATGCCCTATGGGCTCTGGTGATGATGACTTTCTGGGGGTGGGGTCGTTCCATGGCTCTTTATCTGGGAGGGATGCAGAGTATCCCTGGTGAACTGTATGAAGCAGCAGCCATGGATGGAGCAGGCAGATTCCGCCAATTTTTAACGATCACCCTACCTTTGCTTTCCCCTACCATCTTCTTCATCCTGGTGTTGAGCGTAATTGCCACTTTCCAAACTTTCACCAGCGCATTTGTAGCAACCAATGGAGGTCCGCTCGACTCGACCCTTTTCCTTGTCTTATATATCTACCGCCAAGCTTTCGAGTACTTCAATATGGGATATGCGGCTGCCATGTCTTGGGTGTTATTCGTCATTATTATGACTTTAACCCTTTTATTGACGCGCAGTCAGAAATTTTGGGTTTTTTATCTCGGAGATCGAAGCGAATGACCACGTTTATAAATTCATTCATCAATCAAGAAGATCAATGATATGAAGGAACACTCAACCCCCATTTTACAACTGCGTGGTTGGCGTCGAACCCTTCGCATTATTTTAATCGCTGCGGTGGCTGTTTTATTTTTAGCTCCTGCTCTGTGGATGATATCTTCCTCTCTCAAACCTGATTACGAGATTTTTGCTAATCCACCTACCATTTGGCCAACCAGCCCGCGATGGCAGAATTATACGGAGGCGCTGACTTCTCTGCCCTTCGGTCGCTTTGCCATCAACACCATGATCATCGCACTTGGTTCAATTATCGGGCACGTTCTGTCTTGCTCGATCGTGGCCTATGGTTTTGCCCGCCTGCAAGCTCCGGGCAAAGGCTTCTTCTTTATCCTAATGCTGTCTACCCTCATGCTGCCTTATCCGGTCACCATGGTACCGCTTTTCATAATTTATTCTAAATTGGGGCTAATCAACAGTTTCACCCCTCTGATCTTACCAACTTTCTTTGGCAATGCTTTATATATCTTCCTGTTACGCCAATCATTCAAGCAAGTCCCCCTCGACCTGGAAGATGCTGCCCGAATGGACGGAGCTGGTGTTTTCCAGGTGTTGACAAATGTGGTCTTACCGCTTTCACGACCAGCGCTAGCAATTGTTGCGATTTTTAGCTTCCAGGCTGCCTGGAATGATTTCCTGGGACCTCTGATTTTCTTGCATAACCAATCACTTTATACGCTTCAGCTTGGATTGAGTCTTTTTCGAGGCGCGTACAATGTTCAGTGGGCCTACCTGATGGCAGCTTCTCTGGTTGTAACGCTGCCAGTTATTGTCATCTTCTTCTTTACACAGAAATCCTTCATAGAGGGTGTCGGGTTTACGGGCACAAAAACCTGATTCCATCCTATTCGGATTAAACTGTTCTTCCAATAAAATGTCCCAATTTATTTTCTCTGGATCGTGCACATCTTACTGCCGCGCACGGTGGCACAGATAATTTAACTTCCACCATTGGTTTAACTCCGCGATATGGCAGACGCTATAACGAACTCACCTACCAACCCATGCAGGAACTTCTGAACCTTCTGCGGGCAAATGACTTCAAGAACTTCATCGTTTCGGGCGGCGGCGCAGACTTCATGCGCGTCTGGGTCGAGCGCGTCTACGGAATACCGCCGGAGCAGGTTGTCGGTTCGACAGCGCGAACGACATTTGAGCTTCGCGATAGTGGACCTGTGCTGACAAAGACACTCGACTATCTGTTCGTGAACGACAAGGAGGGCAAGCCGGTCGGCATTCATCAGTTTATCGGCCGGCGTCCTGCGATTTGTTGTGGAAACAGTGACGGTGACCACGCGATGTTACAGTACACTACGATTAACAACCCGCGCCCTAGTTTCGGCCTCATCGTCCACCATACAGATGGTGAACGCGAATATGCCTACGACGCCAAGACCAAGAGCACCGGCAAGCTTGTCGAAGCCCTGAAGGAGGCTCCCAAGCGTGGCTGGCTCGTTGTGGACATGAAGCAGGACTGGAAGGCCATCTTCCGGCCCGAGTAGAGGAAACCCGTAAATGTGTGCCATTGTGCAGCGCGCCGAATGCTTCTTATTGGAATTTGAATTCAGCGGGATCTCACCTGAGTTTTCACAGTCAAAAAAAGATCGCATTAATAAAACTCGATAAACTGTATAATTTAAGATACTACTGAAATGATCAAATCTCTCATCGAAAACTGGCGAATTGATCGCAAGAACCTTTCGAGCGATTTTCTCTCCGCGCTCACGCTGGGGATCTCAAGCATCCCGGATAGCATGGCTTCCGCAATACTCGCCGGGATCAATCCGCTCACCGGTCTTTACACGATGATCATCGCTACTCCGATCGGCGCTCTGTTCACCAGCTCGGTGTTCATGCACATCTCGACCACCAGCGCGCTTTCGCTGGCGGTGGGTAGCTCACTGGCAGGTTATTCGGGGGACGAGAAACTGCAGATGGTTTTCGTACTTGCCCTGATGGTCGGGGTCATCCAGATCACCCTTGGTATATTGAAGATGGGTTTTTTGGTAAGGTTTGTGCCCTATTCGGTAATGACAGGATTCCTTAATGGTGTAGCAGTATTAATCATCCTGGGTCAGCTCGAAGATTTTACCGGTTACCGCAGTGAGTTTTCGAACCGGGTTGTTCGGGCTTTTGTTACATTATTGAATATTAACCAAATCGTGCTTTCCACCCTGGTCGTGGGAATGGTGACCATCGGCCTCATCGTCTTGTTTGGCAGGATCAAGAAACTGGAAAAATTTTCGCTATCATATAATTGATTTGCCGATTACAAAAATGGTTGAATCAAAAAAATTTCCGACATTCAAAATCAGGCCAAAAGACACCCCGTCGGCATTTCACCTGCTGGCAAAACCCTCCGGTGCAGTCTGCAACCTGGATTGCGCATATTGTTTTTTTCTGGATAAAGAAAGCCTTTATCCGGGAAGTGATTTTCGAATGACTCCCGCAACGCAGGAGCAATACATCAGGCAGTTGATCGAATCCCACCAAACGGATGACGTGAACATTGCCTGGCAGGGGGGTGAACCCACATTGATGGGGCTCGATTTTTACCGTCACTCCATGGAGTTAGTGGAAAAATACCGCCGCCCTGGTATGCGCTTCCTGCATACGATGCAGACGAATGGAACCCTGCTGGATGATGCATGGGCGGAATTCTTCAAGGAGCATAGTTTCCTGATCGGGATCAGCCTGGATGGACCAAAGGATCTGCATGATGTTTACCGGCTTGATAAAGGTGGGCATCCCACGTTTGACCAGGTGATTCGCGGATTGCGACTTCTCCAAAAGCATGGGGTTGATTACAACATCCTTACCGCTGTTAACCGGGTAAACGCGGATTACCCTCTGGAAGTCTATCGATTTTTACGAGAGGGAGCCGGCACAACCTGGATGCAATTCATACCAGTGGTGGAACGGACGCAGGAAAACCAGCAAAACGATTCCCCGGTTTCGGACCGCTCGGTCTTGCCGGCGCAATTCGGCCGGTTTCTCTCCGTGATATTTGATGAATGGGTGCGTAACGATGTGGGCTGCATCTTTGTGCAGACCTTTGAAGCCACCTTGCGGAATTGGCTGGGAATGAATTCTTCCGGGATGTGTGTCTTTAATGAAACTTGCGGGACCGGTGTCGCCCTGGAGCACAATGGCGACCTGTATTCCTGCGATCATTTTGTGGACCCGGAATACCTGCTTGGAAATATCCAGAACGAACATATAATTAATATGGTCGCCTCTCCCAGGCAACGGAAATTTGGTTCGGATAAACGGGACTCCCTGCCGAGATACTGCAGAGACTGTTCAGTGAAATTCGCTTGTCACGGAGAGTGCCCCAAGAACCGATTTTTGTACTCTCCAGATGGTGAACCGAACCTGAATTACCTGTGTGACGGCTACAAAGATTTCTTCAACCATGCCAGTTTTCCGATGAAGCTCATGGCTGGGATCATCCGCCACGGACGGGATGCCAAGGAGGTCATGGAGATACTTAACCAGACATTTTCTACCACCAACCGCCTGGATCCATGCCCATGCGGAAGTGGGTTAAAATTCAAGAATTGTCATGGTGCTCAACCCCGAGAGGTGAAAAGGAAGGAAATCCCCAACCCAGAATCTCGTTCACAAGTAATGGAAGAGAAACATACCCGCTATTAGATAGTCATTAGGCGGGACTGTATTAGAACAACAAATGGGATCAGGTAAATTACCTAGAAAGAGTTGATTAACATGCCGAACGGAAAACCAAATATTCTCGTGATATGGGGGGATGACATTGGGATCACCAACCTTAGCTGCTACAGTGATGGTTTGATGGGTTACCGAACTCCCAATATCGACCGCATTGCAAACGAAGGTATGCGCTTCACAGATTCCTATGGCCAGCAGAGCTGCACTGCCGGACGCTCTGCCTTCATCACCGGGCAAAACCCTTACCGCACCGGCCTTACCAAGGTAGGAATGCCCGGGTCAGACATCGGCTTGCAGGCGGAAGACGCAACCATTGCTGAGCTTCTGAAACCGCTTGGGTACGCCACTGGCCAGTTCGGCAAGAACCACTTCGGCGACAGGAACAAATACCTGCCCACCGCCCATGGATTCGATGAATTCTTCGGCAACCTTTATCACCTCAATGCCGATGAAGAACCGGAGCATGTTGATTATCCGTCCGATGCCGAATTCCCCAATTTCAAGAAAAATTTTGGCCCGCGTGGTGTGATCCATTCCTGGGCGACAGACGAGGATGACCCTACCGAGGAACCGCGCTGGGGCAGGGTGGGTAAGCAAAAGATCGAAGATACTGGACCGTTGACCCGCAAGCGCATGGAAACCTGCGACCTAGAATTTCTGGATGCTGCCAAGAAATTTATCAAAAAAGCTCATTCCGATGAGAAGCCCTTCTTCGTCTGGTTCAATACCACCTGGATGCATTTCCGTGTTCATCCGCCGGAGCATGTGCTGGGCCAGGCCGGGCGCTGGCAGTCTTTTTACCATGATGTAATGGTGGAGCACGATAAGCAGGTGGGCCAGATGCTCGACCTGCTGGACGAGCTGGGCATTACTGAAGATACGATAGTAATGTATTCCACCGATAACGGCCCACACATGAACACCTGGCCAGACGGTGCTATGACTCCCTTCCGCAATGAGAAGAATTCCAACTGGGAAGGCGCGTTTCGTATCCCGGAACTAGTGCGATGGCCTGGCAAGATCAAAGCAGGAACAGTTTCAAACGAGATAATCAGCCACACCGATTGGCTTCCTACGCTCCTGGCAGCAGCGGGTGATCCGGATGTTTCTGCAAAATTAAAGAATGGTCACAAGGCTGGTGATAAGACCTTTAAGGTGCACATTGATGGATACAACTTCCTGCCCTATTTCACCGGCAACGAAGAGAAAGGTCCACGTCCAGGGATAATCTATTTCTCCGACGATGGTGACCTGGTCGGATTGCGCTACGACAACTGGAAATTCGTCTTCGCCGAGCAACGTGTCCAGGGTACAGTCCAGATCTGGGCGGAGCCGTTCGTATTCCTGCGTGTACCCAAGATCTTCAACCTGCGAACCGACCCCTTCGAGCGGGCGGATATCACATCCAACACTTACTATGATTGGTTAATCGACCGGATCTATCTAACCTACGCGGCGCAGTTCATCGTTCGGGAGTTCCTGAATACATTTGAAGAATTCCCTCCGCGCATGAAGCCAGCGAGCTTTACCGTGGACGACATCATGAAGAAGATGGAACAGAGCTTCGATTACTAATCCTCAGGGCGAGCGCCAGGCGCAGCCGGCTACGGCGGGTTGCGCCTGCGGCGCGCGTACTCTGTTTTTTCCAAGAATATAAGTATCCAACCTCTGCCATGCGCTGACAACGAGACTAACGAATGACCGATCTTGAACAACTAGGAAAGGTGAAGCCACATGACCTTGACCGCGATTAACGTGCTACTGGTTCCAGATGCGCTTACGGTTGTTAAGGCACAGGCGACAAACGCTCGGTTGCGAGAGGACTATTCGGACGGTTTCGCCCTCGATGCCAACCACGCGCCGCACATCACCATTCTCCAGCGGTTCGTGCGAACTGCGGACCTCGACGAGGTTGCGAATGCTGTGGCTGAAGTGCTGTGTACAGAGCAGTCGTTGAAATGGGAAAGTAATGCGGCTAGTTACTATGACCTGGCCTACCAGAATCTCGGGTTGGTGGGAATCGTTATCGAACCGACCGAAGATCTTCGTCGACTTCAGCAAAGGATCATCGACGCCGTCGCCCCGTTCGCTGTGGAGAAGGGGACAGGCGAGGCCTTTGCGCCCCGCCCCGACGGCAGGACGATAAGCCAGCCGACAGTGGACTACGTGAACAACTTCGTCGGACCCCGCACCGGCACGAACTATCACCCTCACCTGACCGTCGGCATAGGTACCCGTGACTTTGTGGACGCTTTGAAAGCGGAGCCATTCGACGCCTTCACCGTCCGGCCAGTATCCGTGAGCCTCTACCAGGTGGGTGAATACGGAGTCGCACAGAGAAAGCTCTATGACCTTTCCACCACTGCTGATCCGCTGCCCTCCTGGAACGATGGCTCCGCCAAACAGGCGATCCTGGCGTTCATCGCCAAGGTGACAAAGGATGGATCACCCGATTTCTTACCACTGGAAGAACGCATCGCCGTGTTCGATAACGACGGCTGTCTTTGGCCGGAGAATCCAATGCCGTTTCAGGCGGCCTTTGCCATCGACGAACTGAACCGACGCGTCCTCACTGAGCCCAAGCTCGCTTCGGATCCAATGGTAAAAACCGCCTTGGCCGGCGAATTTGATAAACTCCTGGAAGGCGAACACTTCGATGGCCTGATGCAGGTCTTGGCGCTCACCCATGCAGGGATGACGACCGACGAGTTTCGTGACGCCGTGGAGGCATGGCTCGCATCGGCCAAACATCCGCGATATGGCAGACGCTATGACGAACTCACCTACCAACCCATGCAGGAACTTCTGAACCTTCTGCGGGCAAATGACTTTAAGAACTTCATCGTTTCGGGCGGCGGCGCAGACTTCATGCGCGTCTGGGTCGAGCGCGTCTACGGAATACCGCCGGAGCAGGTTGTCGGCTCGACGGCGCGAACGACATTTGAGCTTCGCGATAGTGGACCTGTGCTGACAAAGACACTCGACTATCTGTTCGTGAACGACAAGGAGGGCAAGCCGGTCGGCATTCATCAGTTTATCGGCCGGCGTCCTGCGATTTGTTGTGGAAACAGTGACGGTGACCACGCGATGTTACAGTACACTACGATTAACAACCCGCGCCCTAGTTTCGGCCTCATCGTCCACCATACAGATGGTGAACGCGAATATGCCTACGACGCCAAGACCAAGAGCACCGGCAAGCTTGTCGAAGCCCTGAAGGAGGCTCCCAAGCGTGGCTGGCTCGTTGTGGACATGAAGCAGGACTGGAAGGCCATCTTCCGGCCCGAGTAGAGGAAACCCGTAAATGTGTGCCATTGTGCAGCGCGCCGAATGCTTCTTATTGGAATTTGAATTCAGCGGGATCTCACCTGAGTTTTCACAGTCAAAAAAAGATCGCATTAATAAAACTCGATAAACTGTATAATTTAAGATACTACTGAAATGATCAAATCTCTCATCGAAAACTGGCGAATTGATCGCAAGAACCTTTCGAGCGATTTTCTCTCCGCGCTCACGCTGGGGATCTCAAGCATCCCGGATAGCATGGCTTCTGCGCTTCTGGCCGGGATCAATCCGCTCACCGGTCTTTACACGATGATCATCGCTACTCCGATCGGCGCTCTGTTCACCAGCTCGGTGTTCATGCACATCTCGACCACCAGCGCGCTTTCCCTGGCTGTGGGTAGCTCACTGGCAGGTTATTCGGGGGACGAGAAACTGCAGATGGTTTTCGTACTTGCCCTGATGGTCGGGGTCATCCAGATCACCCTTGGTATATTGAAGATGGGTTTTTTGGTAAGGTTTGTGCCCTATTCGGTAATGACAGGATTCCTTAATGGTGTAGCAGTATTAATCATCCTGGGTCAGCTCGAAGATTTTACCGGTTACCGCAGTGCGTTTTCGAACCGGGTTGTTCGGGCTTTTGATACATTATTGAATATTAACCAAATCGTGCTTTCCACCCTGGTCGTGGGAATGGTGACCATCGGCCTCATCGTCTTGTTTGGCAGGATCAAGAAACTGGAAAAATTTTCGCTCATTCTGCCGATGGTGATTGCCTCGGTGATCGCGGCTCTCCCAGCGTTCAGCAGGGTGATCCTGGTGGGAGATGTTACCGATGTTCCAAATGCTCTGCCAGCCTTTCATTTTCCGCAATTGAACCTGATCATTCCATTGATCATCCCGGCATTTGCATTGAGCATCATCGGCCTTGTTCAGGGGGCGGGCATCAGCCAGGGGTATCCCAACCCGGGTGGTAAGTTCCCTGATCCATCGGGTGATTTCTTCGGCCAGGGGATGGCGAACCTGGCAACCAGCTTCTTCCATGGAATGCCTTCCGGGGGGTCACTTTCGGGAACCGCACTGGTGGTACAGGCGGGGGCAAAATCCCGTTGGGCAAATTTCCTGGTGGGTGTGCTGATCGCCGTGATCATTCTGCTATTTGCGGGCCTGGTAAAATTGATCGCCATGCCGGCGCTAGCTGGCTTGCTGATCGTGATCGGCTTTCGCACAATCAACCCATCTGCGGTCATGAAGGTTTGGAATACAGGGATGGTGCCGAGGGTGGTGATGCTGATCACCTTTGTGGGCACGCTCATCATGCCGTTGCAGTTCGCCGTGCTGCTGGGGGTAGCTATATCCATCCTGCTCCTTGTCATTCATCAGGCAAACCGGATCAAAGTTGTGGAACTGGTTCCTGGTAAAAATGGTTTCCCGACCGAACATCCCGCCCCGAAAAAATTACCCAGCCACAAAGTGACCGTGCTGCAGCCTTATGGCAGCCTGTTCTACGCTGCGGCTAAAACCTTTGAAGAGAACCTTCCCGCAGCGGAAAAGGCCAATGAGGCTGTGGTGATCTTCGTTCTACGGGGCTATGACGATTTTGGCAGCACCATGATCGGGGTAATGGACCGCTATGTGCAGACAATCATACAGAATGGGGGGATCGTAAAACTGGCCGGGGTAAGCGAGGCCGTTCTCGCGCAATTGGAACGGACAGGGTTGGTTGCGCTCCTCGGACGGGAAAATATCTATGTCGCTCATCAGCAATGGGGAGCTGCCGCAATCAAAGCGTATGAAGATGCCCAGAAATGGCTGGAAGAAAAAAAGAATGGGCCGAAAGGGACGATCGAATAATCACCTTAATTATTGAGGGATTTACGCAATAATCGCGATACATACCGATAATACGCTCGAGAGCCCCGACACTTAAATGCAGGTTTTTATGTGGGAGGAGAAGCGGTGTAATCTCATGCCTGACTTCTTGAGAAAGAAGTAACCCCGAACAAAACAACCCCAATAATGAATAATTCATCTATGCATAACAATGCCCAGTCATCATTGTGTCACTGGATATATTTGACTCGCAAAATATGTTTTCCTTTGCTTGAAGACATGGATCCTTATGCATTCTGGACCCATAAGGACAATCCTCCCTTATAATTATTCCTCCTTGAACTAGAGAACCGGAAATCGGAAATGAAAACCAAAAATACTCAGAAAATTGATTCACAATTGAAATTGTGGGTTTACACCAATTACGACTGTAATTTGCGATGTTCTTATTGTCTTTCACGATCTGGTCCAACCACACCCAGAAACGCAATAAGCTACTCAGAAGTTTGCCGATTAATCGATCAAGCTTTAGATTTGAATTTTACTAGCATATTTTTTACTGGGGGGGAGCCATTCCTGCTGGATGATATTTTTGGGATGTTGGAGTATTCCTCAAGATTTATGACCACCATTGTACTAACAAATGGTCTTCTGATAAATGGAAAACGACTTGAAAAGTTGAAAACGATCAATAACAAAAACCTGATCATTCAAGTTAGCTTTGACGGTGCTTGCGCTGAACATCACGATCCCTACAGAGGAGAAGGGAACTGGAAAAAAACTGATGCGATTATTCATAATTTAATCAGGAATGATTTCCATGTTCGACTTTCAACTACTATCACTCCTAGTAATTCATCTTATATCGACCAACTTTGCGCTTACCATCTGGAAATGGGTATTACTGAAGATGACCATGTGATTCGGCCCCTTGCCAAACGCGGTTTTTCTGCGGAAGGGATGGAGGTTGGCTATGGTTGCCTATCACCGGAGATAACAGTGAATCGGGACGGTGTTTTTTGGCATCCCCTTTCGACCGATGAGGATTTGCTGGTGACAAGGGAGATCTTCCCCTTGTCAATCGCTCTCGAAACCGTAAATAATAAATTGCTCGAACTTAATAATAATCAAGAATCCTCTTTAAAAACAGTTCATTGAGGGTGATGTATCCCCTTCCGTTGGAAGGCCACTTCAAGAAATGAATAATAAAATGGTGAGCATAATCATCCCGGCTTTGAACGAAGCTGAATCTATCGGGTATGTTTTGAATTCAATTCCAATGGAAACGGTAAGAGAAATCATTGTTGTAGATGGGGGGTCAAGCGACGATACTGTATTCATTGCCGAAAGTTTTGGTGCTAGGGTGATCCATGAGAACCGACCAGGTTATGGACAAGCGTGCTTTACTGGATTGCTGAATGCAAAAGGGCGAATTGTTGTTTTTCTCGATGCAGATGGGGCGGATAATCCGAAAAATGTACCTTTGTTAATTGAACCTATCGAAAAAGGGGATGCTGATCTTGTCATCGGATCCCGATTGGCAGGAAGAATGGATGAAGGTGCAATGTTCCCGGTGCAGAAGTTGGGGAATAGAATCGCAGCCCTATTATTTCGGTTTTTATACCATATCGAAATATCCGATCTGGGTCCATTTCGAGCGGCGGAAAACGGGATGATTCAAAAGTTGGGTTTAAAAGAGATGGGATTTGGTTTCCCCACCGAAATGATTGCATTGGCATCGAAGGCACATTGGCGGATCAAAGAAATCCCGGTTGATTATCACAACAGGTATGGGGGAAAATCCAAGATTTCAGGTACTTTCCGCGGAACCATATTTGCCACGATCACGATCCTTCGCATGATTTTTAAGTACGCGTGGTGATTTCTTGGCCAAGCGAAATTCTCTGGTGATAATGGCTAAACAGCCAATCGCAGGTCAAACGAAAACTCGACTTGTACCACCTTTCAATTCCCAACAGGCAGCGGATTTTTTCGAATCCTTGATGTTGGATACCATTGAACTTGCCCAGCGTATTCCGAATGTGGAATTAACTATAGCTTTTTCCCCTTCATCGGCTTTGGAGTATTTTAATCAAACCCGATTCCCTCAAACCGAACTATTACCTGTTGATGGAAGCAATATAGGTGATTGCCTACTCGAAGCAGCAAAAATGATGATCGCAAAAAACCATACTCGAATTGTCTTAATGAATTCAGATGGTCCTTCACTTCCACCCGAATATATCCTTCAGGCTTATGCGCTCCTCGAAAAAAATGATCTGGTAATAGGTCCAAGCGAGGATGGGGGATATTACTTATGTGGTTTTAAAAAACTTTTTCCACAGTTATTTCAGGGGATCGCCTGGAGTAGTGCCAGGGTTCTTGCCCAGACCCTGGAAAACGCTCAAAGCCTTGACCTAAAAGTGGCTCTTACCCCGAGTTGGTACGATATTGATACAGCTGCTGATGCAAGACGATTGTTTAGGGATTCGCTTTCGATTCCAATTGATCACTTAATTCATACCCGCACATTTTTCCAAAGGATACCTGATCCGGAGCGCAGGTTATTATGGGATTGACGCGATCCGGAAAAGGAGGATTCCTAACCGGCATCTTTTTAGTGGCATCATTTTTACCCCTGGTATTCTTACCGGAAACCCGAAATGCAGCAATTCCTCTGTTGCTTGCATGCTTTATTTTAGCTGGCACAATTTACATTATTGCGATCATTCTTCTAAAAACGGCATCTTTCTCTTTAGGCTTCATTTGGGTAGTAGCGATAATTCTTCGCTTAATTTTGTTTTCAACAAATCCAGTTTTATCAGATGATATTTACCGTTATCACTGGGATGGACACCTACTCATTAATAGTGTTAATCCGTACGCCGAACCTGTCAATTCTGAGAAATTGGATTCATACTCTACACCATTTAGAGAGAGAATTAATCACCCGGAGATGGCCTCTCCATATCTACCAGGTGCCCTGGCTCAATTCTGGCTTGTTGAATTGATCGCGCCGCAGGAAGAAAAGGCGATGCAATTCGCCTCGATGACTTTTGACCTCCTCACAGGATTAATCATCTTCATATTACTGGGTGAGTTAAGTATTAAGAAGGCTGCAGTACTAATCTATTTATGGAATCCTTTGGTCATTGTTGAATTCTCCCATTCAGCCCATGTTGATTCATTGATGCTATTTTTCTCCATGCTGGCGTGGTTCTTTATCCTATCTTCAAAGGGAAACCGCCTTGCCTCGTCATTTTATCTGGGGATTGCCACCCTTACCAAAGGAATAGCAGTTATATTCGCACCTTTGTGGTTGAAACGCTGGAAAGCTGCTGGAGTATTTATCTATGCACTGGTTGTTTTGATACCCATTTCACTCTTCGCAGTAAATGCCGGTTTGGGATTGCTTGGAAAGTTGGATGGAACGGGAGTGTTTGGAGCTTTGCGCATCTATTCCCGTTACTGGCAATTTAATCAAAATCCGGTCAACAGTATTTTCATATCTATCAGGGGTTTTGATGATGAATCATACGGGTTGATTATTCGAGGCGTGTTGGTCACCCTTTTTATGATTATTATCATTTGGAGCGCATATAAAGCATGGAAAATGGATTCATCCAATCTGGAACTTACCAACAGGAATAGAAGTTTGATCCGTCTTTCACTCATCCCTGCCGGAGCATTTGTGATCCTTTCACCCACGGTTCATCCCTGGTATGTTACCCTGGTGGTGGCATTCCTTCCTTTTTTTTATGCTTCAAAGGATGAGGCGGATTCGCTCTTATTCTGGGCTTACCCATGGATCTGGTTTTCATTGACGGTATCGTTAACATATTTGGCTTATTTAGACCCTTCAGGTTCGAATCTACCCGGATGGGTGGTCTGGGTGGAATATTTACCCCTCTTTGGAGGATTGATTTGGGCATGGACAAAGAACCGGAACTCTCCAACGAATAGTTTGTTATCATATAATGATTGAAAGCAGAATTATCCAATATTCCCACATTAGTAATTTTGTTGATACCAGATGATTCAAGATAGGAGAAATTATAATGAAAACGCAACATATTGAAAAACAACCACTGACTTCTTTGACCTGGATTTCCCTCTTGCGAATAATGGTGGGATTGATGTTTTTAACCACCTGGTTCAGTAATTTTGGGAAAGGTTTTTATACTTCCGATGGTTTATTTCAATTTTTCACCCAAATCTTCCCTCAGGCGGAGAATCCGATTGCCTTATATGCCTCATTTATTAATTCGGTGATCCTACCGATCCGGGAATATTTTGCCCCTTTCCAGTTGGTTATGGAATTTATATTGGGTTTGGCTTTACTTGTGGGAGGGTTCAGCAGGTTATTTAGCTTGGCGGGAATATTCTTTTTAATCAATACCTTCCTGGCAACTTTTGGTCACGACTGGCCCTGGGCTTATCTGATGCCTATTGGGATCCTTGGCATCGTTTTCCTGAGCAATGCCGGACGAGCGTGGGGGTTAGATGGTTGGTTCTATAAAAAATTTGGTGACCGCGGCTTTCTTTTATGGTGATCAGTGGTTTATATATTCTGGTTTCCATCTGTTTGGTGATTTATTCAATCAATAGCCTGTATCTATTAATTCTTTATCACCGTTCAAAAGGATTAAATCCAGATACTCAAGAGATTGACGAGTGGCCAAGTGTCACCGTTCAATTACCAGTTTACAATGAACTCAATGCGATTGAGAGATTAATATTTTCTGTCGCGCAATTCGATTATCCTGCAACCCACCTTCAAATTCAAATTCTGGATGATTCAGATGACCAAACAACAGCGTTGATTTCGGGAATAGTTAGCAAGCTTCGCAAGGACGGGGTGAATATCTCTCATATACATCGAGAAACCCGAAGCGGGTATAAAGCTGGCGCCTTAGCGAATGGAATGTCCCAGGTTACAGGCGATTTTATTGCAATTTTTGATGCTGATTTTCTCCCTCCACCCGATTTTCTTAAGAAAATCATTCCACATTTTTCAGATCAATCCGTGGGATGTATTCAATGCCGTTGGGGTCATAATAATCGGGATTTCTCCCTCCTGACAAAATTACAGGCGATGGCGATCGATGCTCACTTTATGGTGGAGCAAACTGCCAGGTCCAGGAATGGACTGTTATTAAACTTTAATGGATCAGGTGGAGTATGGAGAAAAACATGCATTGAAGATTCCGGAGGTTGGCAATCCGGTACCCTGACCGAAGATTTTGACCTCAGTTACAGAGCTCAACTCAAAGGGTGGTCAATTGCCTATCTACCGAATATCGTCGTACCAGGCGAACTGCCTGCGCAAATCGACGCGTATAAGAATCAACAATCCAGGTGGGCGAGGGGGAGTATTCAAACTGCCCGGAAATTGTTGATTCCTTTAATAACATCTGCACTACCACTGCGCATGAAAATAATGGGAGTAATACACCTCACCCATTATATGGTTCACCCTCTGATTCTATTATCGTTGATCCTCTCATTGTTTTTTAATTATGATATGAGTGGTATTGTTCGTTGGCTGCCTTTACTAATGGTCATGATGCTAATTTCACCGTTGTTGTATTTGACTTGCCCTGCTCCCGAATCTCCTGGTTGGAGGCGGCGATTGATCCTGATACCCCCTCTGATGTTGATGAGTGTGGGAATTTCTCTGAATAATTCGAGAGCTGCATTGAGTGGATTGTTTGAAAGAAACGAGGGTGTTTTCATCCGAACACCAAAATATGCACTGCAAGGTAATGCAGGGAGTTGGGAAAAAAGCCATTATGCAATAAGGGAAAAAAACTGGGTGACCTGGGAGTTGTTGGTCGCGCTTGTTGTTTTAGTGTTCATATTTCAAGCGATAATAACCAACAATATAAACCTAGTCCCCTGGCTAATTTTTTATGGATTTGGGTATGGCCTGATTGCATATTTTTCCATCTATCAAAGAGGTCGGTTTAACGAAGTAATTTTGGAAAAATTATCAAAAAGTGGATAAATCGCTCTGAAGGGATTTGAAGTTTTTCACCCTGAGCAATGTAAAAACGATTCATATCTGATGTCATGGAAATCCGGATAAATAATTAGCGCCCCCGCAGGGATTTGAACCCTGAAC
>CAWDHI010000010.1:0-104140 GCA_963802095.1 uncultured Chloroflexia bacterium
CTGGCTGATCTCCAGGGCGCGAATGGTCTCCACAACCTGGGTAAAGACTGGAAAGGCATAATTCTGCTTCAAGTAAGAAATTTCTTGGGCGGCAGTCGACAGGTAGTAAGCAACCGGTTTTTGATACTGCTCCACCAACCCCATGATGCGCTCTAACAATGACCGGCTGGCCAGGTTCTCTGCTTCAGAAAGCGAAGTATGCAAGAACACCACCCCGTCCACATCTGCCAGCTGCAGGGTCTGTTCGACTATCTGCGCATACACATTCAAATCAAACAAATCGCCCAAGTCCAACGGATTGGTCAGTTTGATCACAGATGCCCGGAAATGCTGTTCGATTTCCCGCAAAAAGCTCTCCGGAAAATGCGCCAGCTCAAAGCCGGAAAGCTCACAGGCATCCGCTGCAATGACCGCATGCCCACCCGAGCGCGAAATGATCGCCAGGCGTTTGCCGCGCATGGGCGGTAGGCGCAATATTTTCATATTGTTGCCCAAAGTGGTCGCATCGTGCACGCGCATCACTCCAGCCTGCCGGAAAGCAGCCTCCACTACCTTATCATCGCTGGTCAGCGAAGCGGTATGCGATTGAGCAATTTTCTGCCCTAACCGTCCGATATTGGCTTTGAAGACCAGGATCGGTTTGTGCGACTTCCGCGCTACATCCATTAACGCCGGCCGTTGTTGATGCTCTCCAGGTAAACAAAGATAATCGCCGTGCCTGGGTCATCGATCATATACTCCATCAAATCTTCAGCGCTGATATCCAGCACATTCCCCACCGAAACGAACTTGTTCAGGCGCAAGCCTTCGTTTGCCATTAAATTGAGCACACTCATTCCCACGCCGCCGCTCTGTGTGATCACGGAGACATCCCCAGCCTTGACGAATTTCGTCAGCCGCGGAAAAGGCACACATAGCCCATTCTCCATGTTCATCACTCCAATGCAGTTCGGACCCACAAAGCGGATCCCATAATTACTGGCTATGCGCACAATCTCTTCTTCCAAACGCTTGCCTTCCTCGCCATACTCCCGGAAGCCGGCTGTCTCAATCACTACCCGACGAATCCCCTTACGACCACATTCCTCCAGCACCCCAGGCACCGTCTTCGCTGGAGTGAAGATCACCGCCAGGTCTACGTGATCCGGGATGTCACCCACAGCATGGTAAATGCGCCGGGTTTCAACCGTGCCTCCGCTTGGCCCGACAGCATACACAATCCCGTTGAACTCGTACTCCACCAGGTTGGCGACAATGTTACGTCCCAGGTTGGTCGGACGGGAGGAAACACCAATCACCGCTACGCTGTTCGGATAAAAGAATTCTCGCATGGCTGGCTCCCTGTATCATGGATTAAAATCACTTTACTCGGAAATATACGTTGATTAAATCCTAACATGGAGCACTCCTAAACGCAAGATTTTGCTAAATCCGGGAACCAATTCGCACCTGCAGCGTCCATAAACAAGCTACAATGACGTATTCTTCATTGAAATGAATCTCTCGCAAAGTCGCAAAGCATGATAGGTCAAATAGCATTGTTAACCATATTTGTGTAGCAATCTAATTCGTGAAATTCGTGAAAATTCGTGGCTAACAAAAAAACCTTCGTGAAACTTCGTGGACCTTCGTGGCTAAGAAAATCTAATACATGAAATTCGTGCAAATTGGTGGCCAACAAAAAAACCTTCGTGAATTTTCGTGGCCCTTCGTGGCTAAGAAAATCTAAACATGAAATTCGTGGAATTTAATGGCCAACAATAAAACCTTCGTGAATCTTCGTGGCCCTTCGTGGCTAAAAAGGAAAAATCTTTACCACCAGGAGCAACCCATGAAAATATACCCGCCTTATCCTGATCACTTTCTCCCTGCTGCTCAGCGCCTGCCAACCCACATCGACAGCCACTCAGCCGGTTGCAGCGCCTCCCGAACCCATACCAACCAGCCAGCCAGCCGTGGCAACCATTTTCGCGTCAACCCCATCGTCAACCCACGCAGAAACGCCGCATCCACCCGATAACCTCACCCAACCCCCAACGGATTTACCGGACGGAAAAACCCTGCAGAACTTAATGCTCCACTCCCACGAAAATTGGTCTTCACTATGGGTGGAAGCCACCGGGAAATGGTATAGCGGCGACGCAACAAATCAGCTCAACTCTGAAGAACGCCACCAGGTGTGGATCCGCCGGCCATTCTACATGCTGGCGTTGTCAGGTCCAATTCAAGGGACACCGAATGCCTTAGTATGTCTCTGATGGCAGCGCATACATCGTCCCAGGCATGGGTGCGCAACCCTTCCCCGAATACATTCTCCATCCGCCCAAAATGCCTATCTGTTGACACCGGAATACCGGTACAGCCGCCCGAAAGCTTTATCCCCAACCCGCTGGTCGACAACCTGTACCCGATCGGGCTGGCAGCTCGACCGGGCGAATATCGGCCGATCGGAACAGATGTGATCGCCAATCGTCCAGTATACATGCTCGAGTGGATCCCCGAATTCGCCAGCCAGCGCCTGAACCGTTTCTGGATCGACGCGCAAACCGGGGTCATCCTGCGCCTGGAAGCCTACACCAAGCCGGACGGCCGCTACCTGACCCAGGAAATCGAGATTACCTCGATCCTTTATGACGTGGAAATACCGGAGAGCCTGTTCACGCTGGATTTCACACTCCCTTCAAATTTTGCCCAGGCTTTCAATGACCTGCCCGGTTTTTCCCATTGAAAGCTTCGTCCAGGTTAGTCCCAATCGTATTCCCGGCGTAGGAACGTTCATCCACCGGGTTGAGCCGTTCAATGCTGGCAGGACTTAGCAATGGAATCCATTTGCGTGCATACAATCGTCTGGAAATCTCTCGGACGCCATTTTCACTCCACATCCACTCAAACCGGTCCAACTTTCGCAAATCCATCGGTCGTGTGTAGCCGCGCAGGCTTCTTCGCCCTCGACGCTGAAGTATGGCTCAAAGTAGGACATCACCAGCTCGCGCAAACTTCGATACACCGGTTCGCGGTATCGCAGCCCAACATAATTTGATTTTGCCACCGCCCCATACAAACCATCCGCCTGGAAAAGCGCCAGCACATGGTCATCGTCCTTACCCGGCTCTGGAACCAGGTCAATGATCACCGGCGTAAACCCCAGGTAACGCAACCCGACCGCCGCCAGCAAGCCGCCATCCAGGCAATGCCCCTGCCCATCCAGCATCACATCCAGCGGGGAGCGGTCGCGTTCTTCGGCGATATAAGGAAGACCATCCAGGTAGGCCTGCACCTGGTAAGGGCTTTGAAACCCGCGCAGAATTTCTTGTTTCTCCGGCGGTAACTTTTGTAGAAAAATCTCGATCTCGGCATCCATGTTGATTATTCTCCTAAATCATCCATAATTTAGCACAACCACAAAATCATGTGATACCCGACTTATTTTGTATACTCCAGATAGCCATCTAACTTTTCCTGTTCAGGCAATTAAACTCCCGCTATAGGAAAATATGATATGCAATCCATAAGTGACCCAGGCCTGTTTCCATCCCCAGTCTCAAAAAATCAGGAAAAGGATCAGCGGGAATATGGCTGTAATGATCACGAATTGGATGATGCTCAACAGATGAAAATCCGCTTGTTTTTTTCCTTTTGATATGTAGATTCCCAGGGTATTCGATACATGATTAACAATCCCATTGAGTATTCAATGAGCAAAAATTGATTGTGCAAGTATTTTTCTGTAAAAGTAGTCTGGCTTCCTGTGGAAGCTTGTAAAGCACATTAAAAACTTGAAAACCAGTTGTGGAAAAGTGGACAGAAGAACCCTGCCCACTTTTCCACAACTACTACTACGACTGCGGCATCTCATCTTCTCTCTCAAAAGTCAGGTACACCTTGCCGGCCTGCCAGGCGTCATCAATCTCCATCAAGATCGCACTGACCAGACGCAGAGCAAGCTGCTTCGTTAGGAAAGATCCCCGCCACCCGAGTGCGGCGATGAACTTCACGGCTCACTCGCTCCAAACCGTTTGTGGTGCGGATCAAACGCCGGTGAGCAAGCCGGGAAGGCAAAGACGGTTAGCCCTTCTGGGATGTTTCCTTCCAGCCAGGCGGCCAGTTTGGAAGCACTTTTTTGGCATACTTCTGGACGGCTTTTGCCAGGAAGGCTTCGGCCGAAGTGCGATCGGGAGCATTGAAGATAGCCCGGATATCGGCGGCCACTTCAGTGAGCATAGCCCGCCGAGGCACATAAGCGCTGGCGTTTTGCTGCAGGTGGAATTGGCAGCGCTGCCAGGGGACTCCACCGAAAACAGCCATCCGCGGCAGCCTTCAACCCTGCGTGATCATCACTGATGATGAGCTGCACACCCCGTAAGCCCCGGTCACCAGGCTTTCCAGGAAGGTTCGCCAGTGGATTTCATGCTCGCCCAGTGATACCGAGACCCCTAGGAGCTGTCTTTTGCCCTTCAGGTCGATGCCACAGGCCATCAAAACAGCTGCATCGCGAACCTGGCCATCCTGACGCACTTTCTCATAGCGGGCATCCAAGAAAGAGTAAGGACATTCGCTCAAAGGACGGTTGACGCCAGGCTTCCAGGGTCTCGTCCAGCAGCGCAGTTGCCTTGCTGACCGGGTAGATGACACCGATGTGCCACACAGTTGCTCGAGGATCGCAGTCACCTTGCGAGTAGAAACACCCTGGACGTACATCTCGGCCAGTGTCAGGGTGAGACGCTCGTTCACTGCGCAGGCCTTTCTCGAGTGCTTCAGGATAGAAACCACCTTGACGCACTTGGGGGATATCAAAGGTGATTTCTCCCACTCGGGTCTTGACCGTCTTCGGCTTGTAGCCGTTAGCCTGACCCTGACGTTCAGGAGTACGTTGGTAAGGTGCTGCTCCGAGATACTGCTGGCGTTCCGCTTGCATGGCAGCGTTGACGACAATCCGGATCAACTCCGGAAGAATGTCGAAACCTTGACGGCAATTTGCTCCAGCAACTCGGTTGGTAAGGTAAAATCGCTTTGGTAGGTCATGGTGTCACTCCTTTTTTGAAGTTGGTCGCTTCTCGAAGGATACACCAGACCTATCACTTTTGGGCGGATAATTTTACAGAAAATAGTTTACACTAACCAAAAATTCTACAGATCATGATAGACTTAATGCAAATCTACATATTACTCCTTTCCATTACTGCAATTGATTGGAGAAAGATTAATCCCTTTCTCTGCAAGAGAATAATCAAAGAACGAAATGACAATCCAACTACAAACTAAAGGTCTGATAGATATTCTAAACGAAATAGCCATATCTGCTTCTAGCGATTTACCATACTCTACAATGCTTTCCAATACCCTGGAGATCGTTAGCAAAAGATTGGATGTTGAAGCCAGTGTCATGTTCGCCCTTGATGAAACACACGAAAATTTTCACCTTGCAGCCTTCTATGGCATGGACATTGACCGAGCAAATGAAGTGGAACAGCGACGTGCACGTGGGTTTGGAGGCGGCGGGGGTACATCCGCTGAAATCTACCGCAGCGGAAAACCCTTCTTTATCCTGGATATGAGCACTGATCCACGTTTCAGCGATTATAGCTACCGCTATCCCGACCTGGAGAAGCGCTCCTTTGCCAATATCCCCTGCCGGTCCAGCACAAAAATGCCATTGACCATCGCTTTTGTCACTAAAGTCAACCAACAATTTCAACTAGAAGATATCCCTATCCTAGAAGCTGTCGCCTTCCAAATCGGTCTCTTGCTGGAAAAGTCCTTGCTCGTCAAAGAATCAAAAAACTGCGAATGGCAAACAAACTTGCTCAATAAAATCAGCAGCCAGATCAACGCATCCTTGGACTTCAATCTGATCCTTGATGCGCTCGCAAATGGTGTGGCGCTTTTATTAGATGCTGACATCGGCTTCGTGGGTTTACCAGATAAATCCCGAGAAGTTTTAGAAATTCACGCGGTTTCAAACCAGGATGAGTTTCACCTACGCGGCGCACAAATCCCCATCAACATGGATGAAATCACTGAAGCTCAGCCGCTGACCTTCAATTACCAGATGGATGACCCCTCAAGCTTATCCACTGGAAGAACTTGGGGAACACTGGATGCAATCCACCAACACGGATTCAACCACTTTTTAGGTTACCCCATCTTGCGTGCTCGCCGCCCAATAGGCCTGGTCTGCGCCGCCAACCGCGGCGCCCTAAAATTCGAACAAATCCATTCACCGTTAATTTCTCGGCTTAGCCAACAAGTATCCACCGCCATAGAAAATGCATTCCTACACCAACAAGTCAAATCCATGGCGATCATCGAGGAGCGCAACCGCTTAGCCGCCGAAATGCACGATAACCTGGCCCAATCAATTAGCGCCGCAAAAATGCTCTCTGCTCAAACCGTGTTATATCTGGACGATGACAAGATCGGGCAGGCTCGCAATATCCTATCTGGCGTACAGGAGATCCTCGATTCTGCCTACACCGATGTGCGCGAAGTCATTTTCAGCCTGAGCAGCTTTGCCAATATTCACATCTCCTTCCTAGATTCACTGAGTGATTTTATGCAAGCTTACGAAACTCACTACGGCATTCGCACCCATTTATCGATCGATCAGAAAGCCACTCAGCGATATCCAAGGCAATTTATCCGTACAAATTGACCGGATTATCAAGGAAGCCTTAAGCAATTCCAGAAGACATTCCCAGGCGACCCAGGTAGACGTCGCAATTACCCGCGATCAAGACTTCCTCGATATTCTGATCGAGGATAATGGCATTGGCTTTTCCACAGAACAAACCTTGAAAGATCACTCTAACCAGCGCGGCATAGAAATCATGAAAGAACGCGCTTACAGCCTGCATGGCGAACTCACCATCACTAGCTCTCCCGGCATCGGAACTCAGGTTCAACTCAAAATCCCCATATCCGCTCAAAAGGAGACTTTCCTGCTATGAAACCTATCCGGGTGCTGCTGGTAGACGATCATGTTATTTTTCGGAAAGGCGTTAAAACAGTACTAACCGAACATGCGGACCTCCACATCATTGGGGAAGCCGAGGATGGTCATCAGGCGGTTGACCTAGCCCGCCGCCTAAAGCCTGACTTGATTTTGATGGACATCAACATGCCCAACCTGGATGGATTAGGCGCTCTGGAGAGAATTCTGAAAGAAGATGCATCAATCCAAATCGTGATGCTCACCATCTCAGAAGAAGCTAACAACCTGTACCTGGCCATCAAAAAAGGCGCCAAAGGCTACATCCTTAAAAATATTCATCCATATGATCTCTACTCGAAGATCATTTCCTTGCAAAAAGGCGACACGCCGATCTCTGGCGTCATCGCGGCGAAAATCATCCAGGAGTTCCAGCATAAAAGCGCCTTCGATTCAACCGTGATTCAGAAAACCAACCGGCTGAATATTACGAAGATTTATCCCAACGCGAAAATGAAGTGCTTGCTATGGTCGCCAAAGGCATGACCAATCAAGAAATCGCCGATGCTTTATTCATCACCGAGAGCACCGTAAAAACTCATTTGAGAGTCTATCATGGAAAAGCTGCACTTAAAGAATCGTGTGCAAGCTGCCGTTTATGCCGTTGAACATGGTCTCACCGAAAAATCTGAGCATTCATAAACCCCTCTCAAAAATCTAAAACCATCGGTTTCCGCAACCAACCGCTTTCAAATCGAAAGGATGAGTACAAATCATCCTTTCGATTTTGATATATCCGCCCTTCCATGGATGACATGCGCACCACGATTCCCTATAATGTGATGGACTTGTGTCTATTTTCACGAAATGTATCCAGGAGATGGAATGTATCAGAGCAAAATTCAGCAAATTTTTACCCGTTTTCAAAAAGAACCTTATCACAAGGTCATCTTTATGAAAATTTTATCGAATTGCCAGGAGCCAAAATCGTTTCTACGCATTCAGGAGATCATCCACACGTTTCCGGAGATAACCAATGCCATTCTTACTCCGGAAGTGATGCTCAAATGGCTAGAAGAGGACGGCGGCATCCAACAAGTAAAACTGCAAGAGCAATTCTGTTGGCAGACAACACCAGAGGGAAATTTCGTCCTACAACAAGAAGCTCCCCAAAAGAAACTAGCACATCTACTCAAGGAGGAACCCGATCGAAAACCTGTGTATTTGAAAGTCTTGGATTTTTGCGAAAAAGCTAGAACCAGAAACGACGTCATAGAATATCTAGAAAACGAACCCATACTTGAAAAGCAGCAAGTCTTTCCAACTATGTTTCTGCAAAGGTTAGAAAAAACCGGGGCAATTCGGTGGGAAAACAGTCGCTGGCTAACCAGTATCCTAGTTGACAAAAGCTTGTTGGACGCATCAAGTCAAAGGTAATCACTCACCAGGAGAAAATAATGACAAATTCACCCGTCACAAGAAGAGATTTCTTAAAGCTAAGCGCTGTGACGATAGCGGCTACTGGAATAACCTCCGCTAGTTTCAAAACCACGCCCAGCTTGGGTTACAACTCGAACAAAGCCGCAGCCGAACAGGCGGATGCCATCATCCCCAGCGCTTGCCGCAGTTGTTATGGCCGCTGTGGCCTATTGGGACATGTTAAAAATGGTAGATTAGTAAAAATTGAAGGCAACCCGGCTGTCCCCAATAATGAGGGCACTTTTTGCAGCCGCGCGCTGGCCATCCCCGAATTAATCTACAGCCCCCACCGCATCAAATATCCAATGAAACGTGTCGGCGAACGCGGCGAAGGCAAATGGCAGCGCATCAGCTGGGATGAAGCCTTGGATACCTGCGCTAAAAAGTTCTTAGAAATTAAAGAAAAATACGGCGCCGAATTTATCATCTACCAACACGGCACCGGACGCGATATGGTGCTCATTCAGGCCATTATCCGTTTATGGAACGAGTTTGGCAGTGTGTTAAGTTTCGGTGTCGGCAACCTATGCTGGGTCGGTTCTTATATGACATCCCGGCGCATCTATGGCGACGAATGTCAATACACAGGATGGGATGCAAAAAACACCAAGTGCATTCTGATGATGTCACGTTCTTTGCTTTCCAGAGGTTATTATGACTGGTGGGAGGTCGTCAAAGCCCAAAAACGCGGCGCAAAATTAATCGTTGTAGATCCTCGCTTCACCACCATGGCTTCCAAAGCCGATTTATGGATTCCCATTCGACCTGGCACAGATATGGCCTTTGTTTTATATATGACCAATTATCTAATCCAAAATAACCAATATGATGAAAAATTCTTGAAACAGTGGTCTGACTCAGCCTTCTTGGTCAATGAACAAGGTTGGTTGGTGAAACAAAGCGATGTTATGGAGGGCGGCAGCCCCCAGCGCTATATGGTATGGGATAAAACCTCCAATAGTCCAAAATTCTGGGATGCCGAAGCCCTGATTTGGGAAACCCCAGATGTAGACCCAGATCTGTTTGGATCCCATGAAATTAACGGCGTTCAATATACAACCGGTTTCCAGAAACTCGCCGACGGCGTGGCTGAATGGACGGCTGAGAAAGCTGCAGAGATTACCTGGGTAAACGCCGAGAAACTGGAGCTTGCCGCAAAGTGGTACGCGGAAGCCAGCCCTGGCGCGTGCTTCACCCGCGGTCAGAAAGTTGAATTCAGTATTAATGGCAGCGGTATGTCGCATGCTCTCACCAACATGATGGCTATTGCGGGAAACTTTGACGTGGAAGGTGGACAAAATATCGCGCGTGAGCCAGCCGCGAATTTTTCTACACTGCTTACCCGTATCCCGCCCCCTAGTGAGGATTTCACCAAAATCCTGCAGAACCCGGACAAATACACGCCAAATCCTGGAAAACAAAAGATTTACGGTGAATTTGGTTTCTATGCTAGTACTACCAATGCCATGGTCAGCGGCGAGCCCTTTGAAATCAAAGCATACTGGGGTCAAAGCTCCGAGCCGCTGCTCAGTTACGCAGACAGCGACGAGATTCTCGAGGGGTTTAAGAAATTAGACTTCATTGTCAATGTAGATTTCTACATGACGCCGACTGGAGAGATGTCCGATATCATCCTGCCTGCGGCCCATTTTAATGAAGTGGACCGCGTCGAAATCGCCCATTCTGGCCATGGTTGGCCAGCCAGCCACACCATGCATATCCGCCAGCCATTTGTACCGCCGGCGGGTGAAAGCAGAGACGACATGGACATTATCTGGGAAATGGCCAAACGCCTGGGCGTCAACATGGGCTGGGATGATCAATATGCTTTCTACAATTTTGTGCTAAAAGAAGCAGGCTTAGACTTTGAAACCTTCCGCAAGAAAGTGACCATTACCTTGCCTGAAAACTTCCACCGCTTTGAATCCGGACTCCTGCGTTACGATCATCGCCCTGGTTTCCAGACTTATACCGGCAAAGTCAATATCTACAGCGAAGATATGAAGAAATTCGGCTGGGGTCCACTACCCTTCTACATCGAACCGCCCGATAGCCCCTACAGCATGCCGGAAATGGTTGCAGAATATCCTTATATCTTAATTTCAGGCGGCCGCTCGCACGCTTATTTCCACTCTGAGTATCGCCAGTCCGCCAAGATGCGCGAATTGCATACCTTCCCAACCGTGATGATCAACCCGGCTTCGGCTAAAAAAGAGGGCATCCAGAGCGGAGATTGGGTCTGGATTGAAACGCCTTACGGCAAATGCCGGCAGCGCGCAGAAGTTACCGAAAAAGTAAATCCGAATGTCATTCATGCAGAACACGATTGGTGGTTCCCAGAAAAACCATCCAACACATTGCATGGAGCTTTCGACAGCAATATCAACGTCGTCAACCACAATGACGGTCCTTACGACCCGGCTATCGGCACCGACACTTTTGGTGGACAATGCAAAATCTATGTGGCCAAGGAAGGTGCTCCTGAGGGTATCTGGACTACTCCAGAACAGCTGAAGGGTTTCCTTCCGAAAGACCAGGAGGCATAATCCAATGACAAGAATGGGCATGGTAATTGATCTTGATTTATGTGTAGGCTGCCATTCCTGCACGTACGCATGCAAACAAGAAAACAATATTGACTTAGGCGAGTATTGGAGCAAAGTCATGCAGGTCGGTCCGACGGGAAAATACCCTGATCTGGAAATGTACTATCTACCGGTATTGTGCCAGCACTGCGAAGACCCTGAATGCGTCAAGGTTTGCCCGACCGGCGCTTCGTATAAAAGAGATGATGGCGTCGTGCTGATTGACCATAACAAGTGCATCGGCTGCCAATATTGTGTAATGGCTTGCCCTTACGGTGTGCGTTACTACAACGAAACTATGGGTGTGATCGAAAAATGCACGCTTTGTGCTCAGCGTCTTGAGAAGGGACAGGTTCCCGCCTGTGTAGAAGTATGTGTATCCCGATGCCGCTTATTTGGCGATCTGGATGATCCCAATAGCGAAGTTTCCTTACGCTTAAAAGAAGCAGGTGCAGACGTGCACCAACTGGCCGATGTCGGCAATCATCCATCGGTGTACTATATACTTTCTGAAAAAATCGCCGAGTGGAGAGGTTAAAAATGGAAATTCAATGGTCTTTACTTTTCTTTACACTTTTTGTCGGGCTTGCAGCTGGCGTCTTCGCCTATACCGCTCTGGCTGAGTTTCGCGGCGGCAGCAAGAACAGTCGTTTATTCGGCTCCATCATTGCTCTAGCAGCTTTAGGGATTGGCGGGATTGCCTCCTATTTCCATCTTGGACATCCCGAAAGGCTTTTCCATATCTTGGGAAATGTCAACTCTAGCATCAGCCAGGAGCTAATCTTAGCGGTCATTACTGGCGCGGTCTTTGTCAGCTATATCTACTTGGTCTGGAAGGATGCTCCTGAGAATACCCGAAAATTTTTTGCCGGAATTGGCCTGGTTATGTCAGTTCTGATGGCGGCGACAACCGGAAAAATCTATTACCTGTCTGCCAGACCAGCCTGGCACACCTGGCTGCTACCGTTGAACTATCTTATCCTCGGCCTCCGTCATGGGAATTTTCGCCACATGGCTGTATGAGACCAGCACGGGCGACAAGCAAGTCAAAGCGCGCACGCGGATGCTTGCCAAAATTACCTTGATAATCCAATTTGTGTTGATCATCGCCTACCTCATCTTTCTGGCGTTCTCGCCCTTACCCGATGATACCCGTTCGCCTTTGCGCCTGCTCTCCGGCGATCTTGCCAGCCTGTTCTGGATTGGTGTGATCATCCTTGGGTTGATCATCCCAGCAGTTCTTGCCTTCGGAATTAAACCCTTAAAGTTCGCAAAAACTTAGCCCGGTTCTCGTCGGCGCACTCGGTTTTGCAAGCGTGCTTGCGGGAGGGATTGCAATTCGAGCGATCATGTATATGGTCGGCACTAGCGTCGAGAAATTCCTCTAATTCCCAGTTCTGCATCCAAATATCGGGAGGCATTTTGTCGCAATAGCAAAATGCCTCCCCAAAATCAGTTGATGTATTTTGCACGTCGAAACAAAGGTTAACAGCTCTTGATGAAAAAACGCAGATCAGAAAAAATCCATCTCGCCTATTTTTTTTCTTCATTCTCAAAGAGACTGCTCTTCTCTGGAATTATTCTTCTTTCTACCCTATGTTCTGCCTGCAGTTCTACATCGGGGCTCAAGGATGGAGGGAATTCATTCCTTCCAAAAATCAACCTGCCAGAAGGGCCGATCCTCAATCAAGGCGAACAACAACCCACGCCTACGCCAGCTCCGCCCGTGTCCTTCAACATAGCATCCAAATTGGATTCTCAAAACATACTCCTGGAAGATGTCAACATCGTGTCAGCCGATGGACTTGCCTCCTTGAAAATTCATAAAGGCACACGCTTGAATTTCCCAGATGGAGATGTCCAGCCAGGAATTGTGATCGCCTGCCGGCAGCCAAATGAATTGCTCAAAGAAAAACGCTTATTGTGGGGTCAGATTTATACGATTTCACCAACCAATCTGGAGCTAGACCCACCTGCAATCCTGCGTATTCGCTACGATCCGCCCTTCCTAGATGCCGATAAAGATGAAAAGGATGCCATCATCGGTCTCTATAATCCATCCAAATCAAAATGGGAATGGCTCGACGGCGATCTAGACCTGCACCAATTTGCCGTCACGGTTCCCATCCAAATTTTTGGCGACTTTTCAATTTCCCTGGGGTTGTTGTATGAAGCCCCAATGTCCTTCATTCCTTCCGGCGTTTTCCAACAATATCCAAGTTCTCATATTCTGAAAGAGGTATCATGCCACATCCACAAGAAGCTGCACCCGTTCTAACCAATCAGGAAATCATCTACCTGATTGAACAGCGCTGCCAACTTTTATGCAATGCTGTCGCATCTGTTCAGCAAGGAAATCGATCAAGCGACTTATGCATCGTTACTCAAGACAGACTGGGCAAGCGTCGCGGCAATCCCCACAATGGGCGCTGGCGCGGCGAAAATCAATCTTTATCTCGAACAGTCTGCGCCCGATCTGCTCACACAGCTAGCCGCCGACTATGCGCAAACTTTTCTGGATGGCGTCACCATTACTGGTGCTTACCCCTACGAAAGTGTCTATACCAGCGATGACCGCCTACTGATGCAAGATGCCCGAGACCGCGTCCTCGAAATCTACCGGCAAGAAGAATTAGCTGTCTTTCCACAACACGCCGAACCTGAAGACCATATCGCCTTCGAACTCGAATTAATGCAGCACTATTGTGAGAAAAGCATAAGCGCACTCAAAACACATGAAAATGAGCTTGCTGTCCATATTTTGGAGAAACAAGTCTTCTTCTTGGAGAATCATCTCCTCAATTGGACGTCAAGGTTTTTGTAAAGATGTCATCAGAATTGCCCAAACTGATTTTTATCGAGGCTTGGCTTTATTAACAGATGGCTTTCTTAACCTGGAAGAGGAGACCATCCCTGGCTTACTGGTGGAATTGCAGACATCTGCTAGCTGACTGTCTTCTTGAAAATAACAATCGTCTTAGCTCAAAATGATATGATCGCTTTCGGATTAATATTAGAACTTTGTTTCCTGATATTTCTCATCCTGACTGGCGTCTACCGCAGCAGTCCGTTTCTGGTTTCTGCATTCTGGTTACCCTTTTCAATCTATCTGACAGCGGTCTTATGGGTGCTCTTGAAACCCAGTTTACCAAGCCAGAACCCTCGCCGTGATTTACTCCTTTTTTTAGGCTTCGCGTTAGTCTTTCATCTAACTATTTTTGCATCCTTCACAACCCATCTCGGATGATATCTATCGCTACGCCTGGGATGGACGCGTGCTGCTAAACGGTTTCAATCCTTATCGCTTCGCTCCGGTAGATCAGATGCTCTCGGGTTTACGCGATGTAAACTGGCTCAATATTCAGAACCCATCCATCCACACCATGTACCCGCCGCTGGCTCAACTTTTCTTCGCTCTCACCCAAGCCATCCAACCCGGGATCACCGCGCTAAGAGTTGTAGCCATCCTTGCTCACCTTGGATCCATCCTAATCTGTTTTTTATGGCTAAAAGAATCCGGTCATGATCCCCGCAAAGCCATCCTGTTAGCCTGGTCTCCGCTGTGCATCATCGAATTTTCCAACAGCGGGCATATTGATGCCATGGCAATCTTCTTCATGCTATGCGCTTTTTATCTATCCCATCGAGCCATCTTCCAGGCACAGACTGGAAAGAGTTTCAACATTGGCAGCGAACCATCCGCACCACAAGGTTTCCACTATTACCAAATCGCGTCCGGGCTGTGCCTCTCTGCAGCCGTATTGCTCAAAGTCTTTCCGATTTTCTGCCTGCCACTCTTTCTACCTGCTTGGAAAAAACAAGGCATATTCGCATTTTCCGCACCGCTTGCCGTTGCCAGTCTGCTCTTCTTAGACGCTGGCAAAATGTTAATCAGCGGAACAGCTTACTTTACCTTCTTCAGCACCTTCAACGCAAGCGCCTTCGCCGTATTATGGTTGAGCTTGCAGCAATTCTTTAGCAAGCCGGTAGCGCTATACCTATCCCGGATGCTGGTTTATGCCATTTTTCTGTTTTTTTGGCTGCGTGAATTCTCCAACAAGTCCAACTTTAAAGCTGAATATTTGCAAACAAGCATCTCCCGCCTGATTTGGATTTACGGACTCATTTTTATTTTATCTCCAACCCTGCATCCCTGGTATCTCACCTGGATTTTGCCATTCTTATGCTTTACCCCCTCCGTATCATGGATATTATTATCAGGCTTAGTCTTTCTTTCACGTTCCGTTTACGCAAACGCTGGGAACATTGCCTTTTGGCAGGATGTCGGCGCCCTGCGATTGCTGGAATATATTCCCTTTTACGTGCTCTTGTTTACCGAGAAACTCCCGACCAAACCTCGCTTTTCGTTTCCATTTAGGCTGTCATCCATGAAATCTGACGCTCAATAAGCTCATGAAACCAAAACAATCCTTGCTGATCTTCTCAAAATATCCCAATCCAGGCGAAGCAAAAACCCGTTTAACTGGACCTCTTCCATCCGGTCTCACTTTTTTCTCACAGACCAGCTTATCCAACAACGATGCAGCCCGGTTTTCAGCCTGTTTTATTAAAGACATGCTTTTCAAAACCAGCCTGCTTTCTGATTGTCAGACTGTTATACACTATACACCAATCAATACCCTAGCCTCCTTCCAAAAATTGTTGCCTCTATTCCATGATTTTGAGCCTCAATCCTACGGCGATCTAGGCGCGCGCATGCAGAACGCTTTCCAGCATGCTTTTCAACAAACGCATCAACACACTATTGATACCTGTATACGGTCTATCGTTCTGATAGGTTCAGATATCCCCAGCCTGCCGCCGGCTTTCATCCGCAGCGCCTTCGCACACCTGGAAAAATATCCCATCACTCTAGGACCTTGCTTGGACGGCGGTTACTATCTGATCGGTTTGCGCGCCCTTGAACCCCTTCTGTTCCAAGATATTTGTTGGGGTTCCGACCAGGTTCTTGAACAAACCATCAACGCAGCCCACGCCTTAAACTTAGCCGTCAAGCTCTTGCCCACCTGGTACGATATCGACCAACCGGCTGATCTCGCCCGCTTGATACAAGACTTTCGGCAAAAGAAAGCCAATCCCATCAACGCGCCGCACACCTACGCCCTGCTGCGCAATTCCGGTCTGCTGAAAAAGACCCAAGCTCCACGAAAGCTGAAGGCAGGAGAGCTCTGCACGCCATAATAAACCATGAAACCTATTAACCTACCCACCCACATCGCCATCATCATCCCCGCCTTGAATGAGGCTGCAGCCATTACGGCTGTTATCGCCGCCATCCCAGATTTTGAGCCGTCCGCCCAAGTTATCGTAGTAGACAATGGCTCCACCGATGCGACTGCACAAATCGCCCGGCAAGCTGGCGCCACGGTTATTTCTCAACCTGTGCGCGGCTATGGACATGCCTGCCTGGCGGGCATCCATGCTGCCCAAGAAGCTCAAATCCTGATCTTTTTAGATGGCGATCACGCCGATTATCCAGAAGAGATCCCCCAATTACTTGCCCCAATCCTCTCTGGGCAGGCTGATTTCGTGATCGGTTCACGCATCAAAGGAAAACGGCTGCCCGGCTCAATGCCCTTGCACCAAACTATCGGCAACCACCTGTTTGCCTGGATTTTGAACCGGCGCTATCAGCTCTCCATCAGCGATATTGGACCTTTCCGCGCCATTCGAAAAGGCAGTTTACTTAAACTCGACCTTTCCGAACTGACTTACGGCTGGACCTTGGAAATGATCCTCCGCGCTGCCCAAACCGGTTTGCGCATTGCTGAAGTCCCCGTTTCTTACCGGCCACGCCTGGGTTCTTCAAAAGTCAGCGGCACAATTTCGGGAAGTTTCAAAGCTGCTTTTGTGATGCTCAAAACCCTGAAAGGTTGTTTACAATGAAGCCTATCAGCATTCCCCGCTCTTTTAGAAAATTCATCCAAATAGCCAGTTTCCTGGCCTTGATCTATGCTGGCGTCGGCTGGCTGAACCAATCCTTTTTCCACTGGACCAACAGCATTTGGCTCTCCACATATTCTGAGAAGATCGCCATTGTCTCTTTCGGCGTCTACCGGGTCGCTTCCGAGAGAAACGCCTACACCCGTAAAAGGCTTCTCGTGCTGACTGCCTTTATCGCTGCACTCTGGCTGCTGTTCCCGATCCTGACAGGCTCTTCTTTTTCAACCATCATATCGTCGCATCCCTGTGGTTCTTCGCCTATCTAGTCATTATCTTTCTTTTTTGGACGCAGGGCAGATTGCTCATGGAATTGCCCCTGCGTCGGTATCCGTGACACGGCTGGGGACGCCTTTCGCAAGGCGACCATCAAGAATGGCTGGACCTGGCGATTAAGACATTTCAAATGGGTCCCGTTGGCCAGCCTGGTGGCGCTACTTATCTTGCTGTTCGTTGCACCCGCTTCAAACTTTACACGCAAATATTCTACCTACTTCTATACCGTGCATACCGGCTTGTATTTTGCCAGTCTATTGGTCATACCCTGGACCGGCAACCGCAACTACTGCCGTTTTTTATGCCCCTGGGGCGCGCTTTACGGGTTAATCAGCCGCATCGGTTTTTACAAGATCAAGGCCGATCCATCCGTGTGCACCTCCTGCGGCGCCTGTGAGAGGCAATGCGATATGGGCGTTCCCATCCGCCAGTTGATCGTACTGTACGGCGAGATCAACTCACCCGATTGCGTCGGTTGTGGGCGCTGCATCCAAGCCTGCCCCCAACACGCCTTGCAGTTCGTGGATGTGCGCGATTCTCTCAAGCATCTGGCTGCGCATGTACCCACCTTCAATAAAAAACCATCCATCCAATAAGCTTTATCAAGAATATGAGTGAGATCTGAACAAACATGACTTCACAAACAATAAAAGCTAAGCGCACTTCGTGGGCTATGCAAAATGATCGGCAATATAGAATCTCAAAAGAGAAATTTTTGCGAACTTAGCGAGCTTTGCGGGAGATCAAAAAAGATATGCATAAGAAGACACAAACACCACAGACGCCATCAAAGCTATCCAGAAGACAATTCTTACAACTTGGGCTCCCCGTTGGATTGATGCTCGCTTTGGGTTTTTCCACTAACCAGTTGCGCCAATTCCCAGCCCCGCTCCGCCCGCCTGGCGGACAGGAAGAAGAGAAATTCCTATCCGCGTGCATCCAGTGCTATCGATGCATCGATTGCTGTCCGCAGAACATTGTTCAAATTATCAACTTCCAGGACGACCCGGGCAGAGCTGGAACTCCCACCTTAGACTTCTCGCAAGGTTATTGCGATTTTTGCATGGAATGTGTGCAAGTCTGCCCCACGGGCGCATTAGACCAACCGGAAACGCCAACCCCAGCGCTGGGGATTGCTCAAATTGACAAAACGGCTTGTATCGCCTGGAGCTGGATGGGTTGCAGTGTCTGCGTTACCGAGTGAAGGATGTCTCCATGCTGGTGGATGATGCCGGTGACCCCGGGCTGCGCTCAATCGAAACCATGGCATTGGAAGCCATCCGAGTCGGCTGGGAAGGCCGCGGACTGGCGCATCACGCCCGTGCGATGGCGCTCTACCCCACCCCATACCTGCAGAAATTATCCGCGATCTTGAAGAAAGCCCGCATGGGCATGGTCACCGATCCCCAGACCGGACCCCTGCACCTGCGCGTGCGCGAAATGCTCGAAAACGGCAACCTGGTCTGCCTCGGGCAGGATGATATCTCGGACGCCTATTATCCATACGGCCGCAATAACATGCTCGAGGTCGGGTTCCTGGCCTCCCACCTGTTGTGGTTCACCACTGCCTCGGATATGGAAACCCTGTATGATATGATCACAACCAATCCAGCCAAGTGCATCAATGTTCATGATTTCGGATTGGAAGTCGGAAAAACAGCCAACCTGGTGGTTCTCGATCAACCCAGTGTGCTGGAAGCCTTCCGATTCCACGAAGCCCCGGCGTATGTTGTCAGCCACGGGCAATTGGTCGATCGCGAAAAAATGAAAAAAATAGCTTTTCCCGAATGAGGATGATCCTGTGACTGAAGATATTACTGTTAAATTAATTCCAGTAAAATTTAAATTAAACGGGCAGGAGGTTTCTGCGGAGGTTCCGGAGAACCAGATGCTTCTGCGCTTCCTGCGCGATGATCTGAAAAAGACCGGCACCAAGAACGGCTGCTCGACCGGTCATTGCGGTGCCTGTACCGTTCTAATTAATGGGAAAGCGCAGCGCGCCTGTCTGGTGAAAATGCCGCGGGTTGCTGGCACGGAAGTGGAGACGATCGAGCATCTCACCGCCAATGGCAGCCTGCATCCTCTCCAGCGGGCATTCATGCATGCCGGAGCAGTTCAATGTGGTTTCTGCACGCCGGGCATGATCATGTCTGCCAGGGGCTTGTTGAACGAAAATCCCAATCCCACCTCGGAAGAGATCAAAACCCACCTGACAAAAAATAAGAACCATTGCCGCTGCACCGGTTATGTCAAGATCATCGAAGCCATCCAGCTCGGCGCAAAATGGACCGCCAACCCGGAATTGATCCCACCTGAGCCCAAAACCCCGGAAGTGATCAGCAAATCCATGAAGAATTCCGACGCCCGCAGCCGGGTGACCGGAGAACTCCTGTATGGAGATGACATGCGTGTGGAAGGTATGCTCCATGGCAGGATCCTCTGGTCTGCACACCCCTATGCCCGCATTCGCAGCATAGACACATCCGCGGCCGAAGCCATCCCAGGCGTGATTACTGTAATCACTGCGAAGGATATTCCCGGAAAAAACCAGTGCGGGCAGGTCATCCGCGACCAAGTCGCTATCGCCTCCGATTACGTTAAATACATTGGGGATGGTGTTGCAGCGGTTTTTGCCGAAAGTCTTGAGATTGCCAATGTTGCCCTCGATAAGATCGTGGTGGATTACGAGGTACTCCAGGGGGTCTTTACACCTGAGGAATCCGCCCGCCCGGATGCACCAAGACTGCACGAAAAAGGAAATTTATTGCACGAGGTAAGCATCGTCCGTGGTGACGTGGAGGAGACTTTTAAGAAATGCGCTGTGGTCGTTGAGGATAATTACACAACCCCCGCCATTGAACATGGATTCATGGAACCCGAATCCGGCCTGGGTTTTCCCTTGGATGACGGGGGTGTGGAAATCCGGATCGGCTCGCAGTGCGTTTTTGATGACCGCACCCAACTCTCAGAGATCCTCGCTCTTCCGGAAGAGAAGATCCGCGTACGGGAGAACCCTATCGGTGGGGCATTCGGCGCAAAGGAAGATATGATCCTGCAGCAATACCTGGCGCTTGGTGCATTAAAGACTAAACGCCCCGTCAAGATGGTCCTCACCCGGGAGGAATCCCTGCGGGTCCACCAGAAACGTCATCCCGCCTGGATGTACTTCAAAACAGGTGCGGATGAAAATGGGAAGGTGCTTGCCCTGGAAGCCAGGATCGTACTGGATACCGGCATCTACTGCATGTTGGGCATGGACATTCTGGAGAATACTGTAGTCTTCAGTGCAGGGCCATACTACATTCCAAATCTTAATGTGAATGGGAAAGCCTGGTACACAAACAATGTGCCCTCCGGCGCAATGCGCGGCTTTGGCGTCAACCAGATTGCCTCTGCGCTGGAGCAGAACATGGATCGCATGGCGGAGAAATTGGGGATCGACCCATTTGAGATCAGGATGATCAACGCTCTGGATATTGGTCTTCCCACTGCTTCCGATCACATCATGACCCCCGGTGTGGTATCGATCAAAGAGACCATCCAGGCAGCCTGGGATAAATTCAAGGAAACCAAGATCCCCGCGCCCAATCCGGGCAAGAAAATCGGATACGGTGTTGGCTGCGCGGTTAAGAACATTGGCTTCGGGCACGGCATTCCGGAAAGCTCCGGAGCGATCGTAGAACTCCACCCGGATGGCACGGTTGACTTGAAGCACTCCCAACACGAGTACGGCCAGGGCTCCAAAGTTGGTTTGATGAAGCTTGTCATGAATGAGCTGGAAGTACCCGCCGAAAAGATAGTTGTGACGGGTCCGGATACAGCCATCACTCCCCCTACCGGTCCCACCACCGCCTCACGCCAGACCTACCTGACCGGTAAAGCAGTAGTCATGGCTGCCCAGGCGTTGAAAGAGGAGATCACCTCGCGGGCGGCTGACCACCTGGGATGCGCACCCTCCGAGGTAAAGCTGGTGGATGATAAACTCGTCAATACCCAGAACGGGGAATCGGTCGAGATCAGCAAGTTGGGTGAAAAATTCATTGTGGAGAAACGGTACACTCCGCAGGATACCGTCCAAATGCACCCTGTTGGTGAAAAGAGCCGGATCGGAACTGCAGAGTTTAAATCCATGGTCACGCATTATTGTTATGCCTATAACACCCAGGTAGCCATCGTCGAGGTGGATGAATCCACAGGGGATGTCCAGGTACTTAAGATCATCTCCGCCAATGATGTTGGCAGAGTATTGAATTACGACGCGGTCGTCTCACAGATCCAGGGTGGTGTTGTGATGGGGTTGGGATTCGCCCTTTCTGAGCACTACCTGACCGAGAAAGGTATAAATCTGACAAATACGCTGGGCAAGTGCCGCATCCCTTCTGCCGATATGACCCCCGAGATCATCCCGGTGGTAGTGGAAGTGCCGCACCCAGATGGACCTGAGGGAGTTAAAGGTTTCGCCGAAGCACCCTCAATGGCTACTGCCCCGGCAATATTGAATGCGATCTACAACGCCACAGGCGTACGTATCCGGAATCTTCCAGCCGATCCTGAAAGAGTGAGGGAAGCGCTGAGTAAAAGATAAATTGAATCCAAAACCGGAGGAGGTGGTTATTTAGATAAATACAAGTTTTTCGTTTTTGGTCGTGGATTTAACAAAATTTTACAAGGAGAGAACGAAATGAAAAAGTTGATTAGCCTGATGATGGTTTCAATCCTGGTCATTGGCCTGCTTGCGGCATGTGCTGCACCGGTTGCAGGTCCGGAAGCTGCTCCTGAAAAAGCCGGGAAACTTAAAGTTTTTGGGGCCTATGCCACCGCGATCGAAGAACCGTGGGATGGCGTAATTCACGCAGCGTTGACGAAAGCTGCCGATGCTGGTGAGATCGAATACACCAAGCAGGATGCGATTGGATATTCCGGTGACATGGAACGCATCCTCACCGAGGTTGCAACCCAGCAGAAACCCGATATCATCTTCGGAGATGCATTCGGGAATGAAGAAGCAGTCCGCCGCGTAGCTGCCCAGTTCCCCGAGATCGCATTCGTTTTCGGTTCCGGATTCGGTCCCTCAGAACCCAACCTTTCAGTTTTCGATAACTGGATCCACGAGCCGGCTTACCTTAGCGGCTTGATCGCCGGTGCCATGACCAAATCCAACAAAATTGGTGTTGTCGGCGGCGTTCCGGTTCCGGAAGTCAACCGCATCGTGAATGCATTCATCGCTGGTGCGAAGAAGACCAATCCGGATGCCCAGGTGCTGGTTTCCTTCATAAATAGCTGGTTCGATCCCGCAGCCGCCAAGGAAGCCGCGCTGGCTCAGGTGGATGCCGGCGCTGACGTGCTGTTCGCGGAACGATTTGGTGTGATCGAAGTCGCCAAGGAAAAAGACCTGTTCGCATTTGGCAATATGAGCGACCAGAACTCCATCGCCCCCGAGAACGTCCTCACCGGACCAGTTTGGAATATGGATCCGACCGTTGAATTTGTACTCAAGCAGGTCGCTGCCGGGGCATGGACAGCCCAGGACCTGAAAGACTTCAGCATGATGGGCAAAGGCGGCGCATTTTTAGCCGATTTCCACGGAAATGAAAGCAAGATCCCGCCCGAAACCCTGGCACTGGTTCAGGAAACCTTGAAGCAGATCCAGCAGGGCTTGTTCCGCGTGGATATTGACGAAGCCCAGCCCCAACCTGTCAATTAAGTAGACTGTTCATCAATACTGGCTCCTGCAGGGGAATCCCCTGCAGGAGCCAATTGCACTCATTGCATTAATTTTTTTTTGGAGGTTCAATGGACGCTGTCCAGATGCTGGGCATCACCAAACAATTCGGACCCTTGGTCGCCAATAACAAAGTGGATTTTGAGCTCAGAAAAGGTGAGGTTCACGCATTGCTGGGCGAGAACGGCGCAGGGAAAACCACCTTGATGCGCATTCTTTACGGGTTGTATAAAGCCGATTCGGGTGAGATTCGAGTGAACGGCAAAACCGTGCAGATCCACTCCCCCAAGGATGCCATTGCCTATGGGATCGGGATGGTCTCTCAACATTTCACGCTTGTTTCCCCCCTGACTGTTGCTGAAAACGTTGTACTGGGATTCAATCCTGGATTGAGGCTTGACCCAAAGCAAGTTAATAAAAACGTGGATGATGCTGCGAAGAAGTTCGCCATCGATATCAAATCCACCTCGCTGGTTCGTCATCTTTCGGTTGGCGAAAAACAGCGGGTGGAGATCCTCAAAGCGTTATACCGGAATATCAATGTCCTGATCATGGACGAACCTACCGCTGTGCTCGTCCCGCAGGAAGTGGATGCCCTTTTTGAAACCCTGAACCGGTTAAGGGAGAGTGGTTTATCGGTAATCTTTATCAGCCATAAACTTTTCGAGGTAATGACAATTTCCGACCGGATCACGGTGCTGCGCGATGGCAAGTGCATCGGCACGGTCGATAAAAAGAACACAGACGAACGCTCTCTGGCAAAAATGATGGTTGGCAGGGAGACCTTTGGGGTTCAACGTGATAGCGAAGCTTGCAGCGGAAAACCGCTTTTGAAGATCCAGAATATCAACGCGAGGGATAAAAAAGGTTTATTAGCCTTAAAAGATATTTCTCTTGAGGTTTGTGAGGGCGAGGTTCTCGGGCTGGCGGGGGTTTCCGGGAATGGCCAGGCGGAACTTGCCAGCGTGCTTTCTGGAATTCTTAAACCGGAATCAGGCAAGGTTATCCTTGACGATCAGGATATCACCCACCTGGACCCGCAATCCATCTCCAAAGCTGGCATCGGACGAATCCCCGAAGATCGGCATGCAGGTGTCGTCGGTGAGATGACCGTTGCCGAAAACCTGACCCTGGAAAGATTGGATGAATTTCTAAAAAATGGAATGCTGGATCGAAAAAAGATCAAAAACCATGCTGAAGCGATGATCAAGGAATACCAGATCAAGGCAACCCCAGATATCCAGACCCGGAAACTATCTGGCGGGAACATGCAGAAGGTCATCCTTGCACGCGCTCTCTACACCCAGCCGCGGATGATCATAGCGGCGCAGCCCACCCGCGGACTGGATATCGGCGCAACCGAATACGTGCGAAACAAATTGATCGAGCAAAGGGACCGGGGGGCAGCTGTGCTGTTGATCTCCGAAGACCTGGAGGAAATCCGCAGTCTCTCGGATCGGATCGCTGTGATCTATGAAGGTCGGATCGTGGGGATTCTGCCATGCGACGAAGCCACCGAAGAAACACTCGGGTTAATGATGAGCGGCGCGAAGGAGGTGGCAAATGAAGCTTAAATACCGCCTCGTTCGATCCCCCGCCCCGGCCTGGTTCAGCGCGCTCATCCCACTGCTTGCCATCGTGGTGACCTTCGCCATTACTTCGATCTTTATCATCATCGCGGGGGCAAATCCCTTCGAAGCCTATTATTATTTCTTGATCGCTCCGTTGACCAGCAAGGTTGGCATCCTCGAAGTGCTGGTCAAATCTACACCCCTTATCCTCACCGGGGCTGCGGTGACGATCGCTTTTGCCTCAGGTTATTGGAACATTGGTGCCGAGGGGCAACTATATGCGGGTGCAGTCGCAGCTGCATATTTGGGAACCGCGTTAGTGGGTGTTCCCCAGCCGGCAGCAGTATTAATCATGCTCCTTGGAGGATTCGTCGCCGGGATGTTGTGGGGGTTGGTGCCCGCCATTCTCAAAGTCAAATTATCGGTGGACGAGGTCGTCACCACCTTGTTGATGAACTATGTCGCGTTGTTTTTCGTGAGCGCTTTATTGAATGGACCCTGGCGTGATCCTGTTTCCAATTGGCCGCAGTCCCCCACCATCCTGGCCAACACAATGATGCCCAAACTTTTCCCACCCATGCGATTGCATTTTGGATTCATTGTTGGTCTGCTGGCAGTGGTGGCAATTTGGTTCATACTTTCCCGAACCGGCCTGGGGATGCGCATGCGATCGGTTGGAATGGGTCAGGAAGCCGCACGATTTATGGGGGTCAAGATCGGTAAAACCATGTTCATCACCGCACTGATCAGCGCTGGCATCGCTGGCCTGGCAGGTGTGACCGAAGTGGCTGGGATCCATTTTCACCTCATCGATGCGATTTCTCCGGGATATGGTTATACCGGCATTATCGCAGCTACGCTCGGGAACCTGAACCCGTTTGGTGCCGGGGCAGCCTCGCTTTTCCTGGGGTTGATCAGCACCGGTGCCCAATCGGTAAGCCGGGCGCTCGGCGTGCCCACCTTTTTGGCTGATGTGGTTCAGGCCACCCTTCTGCTGGTGACCCTGGCAATGTTCCTGCTTCGCAATTACACCCTTCGGAAGGTCGAATAATGGAAATACTGCTTTTTATCCAAAACCTGCTCGCAGCCACTCTCCGGGTGGCAACCCCGTTGATGTTTGGTACGATGGGGGAACTCTTCGCCGAGCGTTCGGGAGTTTTGAACCTGGGTATTGAAGGGACAATGTTCCTTGGAGCATTCGTAGGTTTCACTGTAGCTTCCTTCACCGGTTCCCTCTGGCTTGGTGTGCTCGCTGCCCTGCTGGCAGGAGCCCTGGCAGGATTATTGATGGGGTTCTTTTCAGTCAGGTTGGGAGTCAACCAGCATGTATCCGGTTTGGGGATCACCCTGCTGCTCACTTCCCTATCGCTGTTTTTCTTCCGCGTGATATTCGGGGAAAACCAGCTTCCTCCCAAGATCGAACCCTTTCCGCAAATGACCTTCCTTCAGGGAGTTCCGTTCATTGGGGAAATCCTTTCCCAATATGCGCTGACCTATATCGCGATCTTATTGGTACCGTTGGTGTGGTGGGTGCTCTACCGCACCAATTTCGGGTTGAAAATACGCGCAGTGGGTGAGAACCCGGAAGCAGCAGATGCAGCCGGGGTGAATGTTTACCGCACCCGATATATCGCCCTCGCCATCGGCGGAGGTCTGATGGCTGTCGGTGGAGCTTTCCTCACCCTGGCGCAGCTCGGCTCCTTCACGTTTGGGATCATCGCCGGGCGCGGCTGGGTTTGCATCGCCCTGATCATTTTCGCCAACTGGCAACCTCAACGGGTGCTTTGGGGTGCGTTACTTTTTGGTGGCATCTTTGCGCTTCAACTCAGGCTTCAAACCACCGGGCTTAAGCTGCCTTATGAAGCGTTCCTGGCGCTGCCCTATATCGTCACCATCATCGCCCTGGCATTTGCCGGACGCAAAGCGACAGGGCCAGCCGCAGTTTTAAAGCCGTATCGCAGGGAATAGTAACAAAAGTTGAAATGTTTTTAAGTTGTTCATCAAGGACACGGATAATCGTGTCCTTTTTTTTATTATTTATTTCTTTTTTCCTGTAGTTGGGGCGCACGGCCGTGCGCCCCTTCTTATTACGAGTGAGCTTACGAAGGCTTTCACCTATGCTCCCCGCAGAGGTGTCCGAACCTTATCACCACCTCAGTGGGGGCACGGATGTGATAAAAAAGACTCCAAAAATAGGAGATTGAGGTGGGTGTGATCGCGAAGGGCTCGAACCTCCGAACCTTATCACCCGCTCGGCGGGCGCAGATGTGATAAAAAAGACTCCAAAAATTGGAGTCTTGAGGTGGGCGCGAGAGGGCTCGAACCTCCGAACCTCACGGATGTGAACCGTGCGCTCTAACCAACTGAGCTACGCGCCCTAACATTCCGATTTTATCACACCCCCACCCTGGCTGTAAACCTTATCCAAATCTTCCCTCCACGTAATCCTGGGTACGTTTGTCTTCAGGAGAAATAAATAGCTTTTTTCCCTCCCCGGTCTCGATGAGCTCACCTTGAAGGAAGAACGCGGCGTAGTCCGCCATTCGGGAGGATTGCTGCACGTTGTGGGGAACAAGGATGATCGTATATTTCTCCTTAAGGTTTTGTAGCAGATCCTCGATTCGTGCAGTGGATACGGGGTCGAGCGCCGAGGTGGGCTCATCGAGCATGATCACCTCCGGTTCCAGCGCCAGCACTCTCGCCAGGCAAAGGCGTTGCTGCTGACCCCCAGAGATGGCGATCGCTGGGTCATTCAGACGGTCATACACTTCATCCCAAAGGAATGCCAGCCTCAGCGCCTTCTCCACCGATTCGTCCAGTTTACTGCGGTCTTGTTCCCCTGCCACCTCCAGCCCGTAGGTAATATTCTGGGAGACGGTCAGAGGCAAAGGCATCGGCCGGGAAAAAACGATCCCGATCTTTCGCCGCAGCCGGGTGACATCCAATTTCGGGTTGAGGATGTTCTCCCCCCGAAAAAGGATTTGGCCTTTTGTTTCCATCACATCGGTGAGGTCATTCAGACGGTTGATCGCCCGCAGCAGGGTGGATTTTCCACCCCCGGCAGGTCCGAAAAGCACATTAATGGCGTTTTCCTGAATACCCAAGGTAATCCCGCGCAAGCTCTCTGAGCCGTCTGCATAGGTAATGCTGAAATCCTCTATCCGGATAATCTCCAACGGGTTCACCACTGCCGCCTGGCCCGCGCCCGGGATCGAATAAAAGTCGTGATCAGGTTCATGACCAATACAAAAGAAAGGAGTACAAGCACGGTGGCATATTGGATGGTGATAGGCATGCCGGGCACCTGGGTGGAGATCACGTAGATGTGGTAAGGTAAAGCCATGGTGGGATCAAGCGGGGAGGTTGGCAGGGTGGGCAGGTAAAAAGCTGCACCGGTGAACAGGATGGGCGCTGTTTCCACTGCCGCCCGTTCCAATCCAAGGATGACACCTGTCAGGATTCCCGGCATACCCTCCTTGAGGATTATCCGCCAGACCGTCTGCCAGCGCGTGGCTCCCAGCGAGATGCTAACAACACGGAAGGCATTTGGAACGCTGCGGAGTGCTTCTTCCGTTGTACTGATCACCACCGGCAGCGTCATGATCGCCAGGGTCATCGAAGCTGCCAGGATGCTCACCCCCATTTGGAAAAAAACCACGAACATTCCCAACCCAAAGAGGCCGTACACCACTGAGGGAACCCCTGCAAGACTGATGATGGCGATCCGGATGGCACGCGTGGCTGCAGAATCCTTGGCGTATTCAGCGATATAGATACCCGCCGCAATCCCCAACGGACAAGCGAAGATGAAGCAGCCCAGGGTTAACAGAAGCGTCCCCAGGATGGCCGGGAAGATCCCGCCTTCCCGCATCCCGTTGGTTGGCATACTGGTAAGAAATTCCCAGGTGATTCCGGGAACGCCTTTATAAATTATGTAAATGACTATCCCGAGGATCGGTAAAACGGTGATGAAACTTAACACCCACAGCGAAGCATCGCCGATACGCTCCTGCCAGTGGGCACCTTTGAGCTGGGATTGGTCGTCCAGGGCTGTCACGAGAGGATCCTTTCCGAACGCTTACGGCCGCGGGTGCTCACCCAGGAAGCCAGGATGTTTATGACCAGGGAGAAAATAAAGAGCACAATTCCGATGAAAAAGAGCACAGCATAATGCGCGCTGCCCTTGGCCACCTCCCCCATTTCACTGGCTATGGTGGCCGTCATTGTTCGAACAGGTGAAATGATCGACTCAAGCCCTTGCGGCATCACGGCTGCGTTGCCTGTCACCATCATTACTGCCATGGTTTCACCCAGGGTCCGCCCAATCCCCAACATGATGGCAGTGAGGATGCCGGTTTTCGCCGCTGGGACGGTTATTCCCCAGATTGTTTGCCAGCGGGTTGCCCCCATGGCCAATGCTGCCTGCCGGTAGGATTGCGGTACGGCATTAAGTGCATCCTCTGCGATGGAAACAACAGTGGGGATTGCAATCAACCCCAAAAGGATCGCGCCAGTTAGCGCTGATAGACCTGTCGGCAGGTTCAGGGTTCTTTGCATATATGGGACCACCACAACGATACCGATAAAACCAAGCACCACAGAAGGCATCCCCGCTAGGATCTCAACCAATGGTTTCAGAATTTCCTTCATTGACCTTGGAGAAATTTCCGAAATGAAAACCGCTGTTCCCACTCCGAATGGGAGCGCGATCAATATCGCAATGAACGTTACCAGTAGCGATCCGAATAACAGTGGCAGAATGCCGAAATAACCCTCGGTAGGGTACCAGGTTGATTGGAATAATTTTGCCAGCCCCGTTTCCTTGAGAGCAGGTAACCCGTTTTGCAACAGGAAGAAGAAAATTAAGGCTAGGAAAAGGATGCTGGAATACCCTGCGATCCGGATTATGAAGGTGATATTTCGATCTGTGCGGATGGGATTGGGCTTGAACATCCTTATTCCCCTTCTACCGGTACAAAACCTAGCTGGGATACGATCGACTGGCCTTCCACGGAGAGGATCCAATCCATGTAATCCCGGAGTTTGCCGGAAGGCTCCCCGCGGGTGTACATGAACAGGTTCCTGGAGATCGGGTAGGAACCGTCATTCGCTGTGGTTTCAGAGGGAAGCACGAATCCATTGGTTTCATCCTTGGCTAATGCCAACATTTTCACTTCATCGGTCACATACCCGAGTCCATCATAGCCTATCGCATTCGGATTATCCCGCACTTCAGAAATGATCCCTTCAGAGGAAGGAAGCAGTAATGTTTTGGGACAAAATATGGATTTATCCTCTTTATTCCCCAAGCGGATCACGGTTTCCAGAAAATATACATGGGTGCCAGAATTCGATTCGCGGGAAAGCCGCACGATCGGTCGGTCCTCTCCGCCAAGTTCAGACCAGTTATTTATCTCGCATTTGTAGATCTTCGAGATCATTTCAAGCGATAATTCGGAGACCGGGTTTTCTGGGTTTACGATCACCGCGATGGCATCGCGGGCGATCACGAGCTCCTGGGGCTTAAAACCATTTTCTTCAGCTGTCGCTAATTCCTCATCTTTCATTTCTCGCGAAGCGTTGGCAATATCGGTAGTACCGGAAAGAAGCGAGTTGATCCCTGTGCCCGATCCTCCCCCGGTAACGGATATCAGGACATCGGGGTTTTCCATCTGATATTGCTCCGCCCATGCCAGCGCTAGGTTCACCATGGTATCAGAACCGGTATTCGTTATGGTTGTAGAAGGAGAATTGGATAGATCGGAACCTGGCCTCGCACAGGCAGTTAAAAATATTAGGAGCAGGATCAGTGCGGCGAGGTGTTTTTGCGTCACAATTTCCAATTATACTTCCGATGGGAAAGCGTGAATATGACATCCAAACGGATTGAAATTACCTGATGGGGTATAATCGCATCCGCGTTTTTACCCATTTATTCAACCGGAATCGGACAGGACCAGGAAAACCATTATGGAAATCGGCACAATTCAATCAGTTGATATCGACCAGCAAATGCGTAGTGCATACCTCGATTACGCGATGAGCGTCATCGTGGCCCGTGCCCTGCCTGATGCCCGTGATGGGCTCAAACCTGTTCACCGGCGTATCCTCTTTGCCATGATGGATATGGGCATCCGGGCAAACACCCCATATAAAAAATCCGCACGTATTGTAGGGGAAGTTCTGGGAAAATACCATCCACATGGCGATATGGCTGTCTACGATGCCATGGCCCGTCTGGCGCAGGATTTTTCCATGCGTTACCCATTGGTGGATGGGCAGGGTAACTTCGGCTCGATTGATGGTGATTTACCCGCAGCAATGCGTTATACCGAAGCCCGCCTGGCAGCCACCGCTGAAGAGATGCTTTCAGATATCGATGCGCGCACAGTAGATTTCGCCGAAAACTTCGATGCTACCCTCAAAGAACCCTCGGTACTTCCCTCCCGCCTTCCGAACCTGCTGCTGAATGGATCCTCCGGGATCGCAGTCGGCATGGCCACCAACATCCCTCCCCACAACTTACGTGAACTTGCCGGGGCGGTCAGCCACCTGATCGATCGATACAAGGAGATGGATGATATCGATATCGACGAGCTGATGAGCTTCCTTCCCGGGCCGGATTTTCCAACCGGGGGAGTGATCATTGGTCGGGAGGGCATACGGCAGGCCTATTCCACCGGGCGCGGTAAGGTCACTCTTCGCGGCTTGGCACACATCGAGGAGATCAAGGGTGGCCGTTATTCCATCGTCATCACTGAGATTCCGTTCCAGGTGAATAAATCCAACCTGATCGAACGGATCGCCGAGCTGGTTCGCACCGGGCGGATTGAGTCTATCTCGGACCTGAGAGATGAATCCGACCGGCGCGGGATGAGCATCGTGATCGAACTGAAACGCACCGCCAACCCCCGCCAGGTACTGAATCAACTCTACAAATTTACACCTCTGGAGAGCACTTTCAGTATTCACCTGCTCGCTCTTGTCGATGGAGAGCCCAGATTGCTTTCTTTAAAAAGAGCATTGCAGGTCTATATCGAGCACCGCATCCAGGTGATCACTCGCCGCACCCAGTATGAGTTGGAGAAGGCCTTACAAAGAGCTCATATCCTTAATGGCTTGCTTATCGCACTGGCAAATCTGGATGAGGTTATCCGTACTATTCGTGAATCACCGGATGTGGAGGAAGCCCGCAGCAGGTTGATGACCCGCTTCAACTTGAGTGAGATCCAGGCAAGCGCTATTCTCGATATGCAGTTGCGCCGCCTGGCTGCCCTGGAGCGCCAGAAGATCGAGGACGAGCATACCGCTTTACTGGAACGGATCGCCTTCTTGAATGACCTATTGGCAAATCCCCAAAAAATCCTGAGTGTGATCAAGTCCGATCTCGCCGAAATTGCTGATAAATACGGTGATGAACGGCGCACTCGGATCCAGACGGAAGAAAAACAGGAATTGAAAGAAGAAGATCTTGTTCCGGATGAATCCATCCTTATCAGTATCACCCAGAAAGGGTATATCAAGCGGGTGGCCGCCAACCTGTACCGCACTCAGGCCAGGGGTGGGCGCGGCGTTTCCGGTCAAACCATGCGAGACGAGGATGAGGTTCTAATGGTGATCCCAGCTCGCACCCTCTATACGATGCTGTTCTTTTCCGACCGAGGCAAGGTATATTCGGAAAAAGCCTACCAGATACCGGATGCCAACCGCACAGATAAAGGAATTCCAATCGTGAACATTATCTCCCTGGACGCCGGCGAGAGAATCACCACCGCGATGGTAGTGCCGGATTTCGAAAAGGGCAAATACTTCACCATGGCGACCATGAACGGCAAGGTCAAACGGGTGTCACTCTCAGAATTTTCCTCCGTGCGACCTTCCGGGTTGATCGCAATGTCGCTGGAATCAAGCGATCAGCTCGGCTGGGTCTGCCTTACCAGCGGTAAAGATGAATTGCTCCTGGTGACCTCGAAAGGGATGGCACTCCGGTTTTCAGAGTCTGTCATCCGACCTGTCGGCCGGCAGGCTGCCGGTGTGACCGGGATCAAACTCGCGGCTGGGGACCGCCTGGCTTCCATGGAAGTGGTCGAGGAGGGTGCCTCTCTGGTGATTCTCACTGAACGCGGATTTGGGAAGAGGTCTAAGCTTTCCGAATACCCGGTAAAGGGAAGGGCAACAAAAGGGGTGACCACCCTTAATGAGAAATACCTAGAAAGGACTGGCAAGATCGCAGCCGCCAGGGTGGTTCACGATGCAGATGAAGCAACATTTATTAGTTCAAATGGTGTCGTGCTTCGCCTTAAGGTGAAAGATATCGCCCTAACCAGCCGCGCTTCACGTGGGATCCACCTCATGGATATAGGTGAAAATGATACAGGCGCTTCCATTGCGAGGTTATCCGAAGCGCAATTGAAACCGGTTAACGGCTCGAACGACGAGACATCTCCGAAATAAAAAAAAGCCCTCCGAATCGTAACCCGGAGGGCATCGTTCTCTAGAATCAACTTATAGAAACGGAAGCATTACCTTCCCGAAAATAACCAACACAAAAGTGCCAAGGATGCAAACCATGATCAGCAGCATGAGCACCACGATGAACCGCTGGGGGGCGGTCATACCCAGGAACTGTTTGCTTTGCTGCGCATCCTCCTCGTAATAATAATCCTCCCCTTGAGGGCTATCGGAAGCAGAACTGCGAAGATCATCCAGCATGCGAGCCTCCCGTTATTTTCCAGGCCGCAGGTGAACATCTCCTGCGGATACACCAATTTTAGCATCATTCGCGGTGGTAATTTCCAGCCGCCCATCGGGAAGGATTCCTGATTGCCTGCCGAACACGATCGTTTTTCCATCCTCGATGATCCGGACTGGTTCACCCTGAAATGCAAGGTGTTCCTGCCAATATTGGAAGAAATCCGGTTTGCCCATCTCTTTTCGCCATTCGAATAATGTGTTCACTATCATTTTCAAGATCTCGTACCGCGGGATTGGCTGACCGTGCTCGTCATCAATGCAGCTGGCCGGGAATTGCAGCTCGTCAACCGGCGGTATGGAATCATGTGCAACATTGATGCCAATTCCAAGGATAACCGCGCTGACTTTGCTCCCATGCCATGATGTTTCCGCCAGGATCCCGCTCACCTTTTTTCGATGGATCAGGATGTCGTTTGGCCATTTGATTTCTGCAGGTAGCTCCAACCCTTTATGCAATGCGGCGCACACAGCAATACCCCCCAGCGGGGCAAAAAGATGAATCATTTGGCATTCCTCCACTGAAGGACGCATGATAAAACTAAAGGCTAGTGCTGAACCAGGTCGGGTATGCCACCGCCGGTCATGCCTCCCCCTTCCAGAGGTCTGGGTGTCTGCCAGTACCAACGAACTATCAAGCGCCCCTTCCCCGCTCCAGGCTGTTGCGGCATCATTGGTGGACCCGATGGATTCAAAAAACTGGATCGCAGGCACCTGCAGTGATTCCTGAAGCTGGCCAATTTCCCGGGCATTCATCCCACTATTTTAAACGAAAAGAGCAGCCTTCTGGCTGCCCTCTCCGATATCGCCGACCTCTACTCTGCTTTAACCTTGATGGCACGTGGTTTGGCTTCCTCCGCTTTGGGAATGAAGAGTGTGAGTATGCCATCCTTAAGGGAAGCAGTTGCTTTTTCTGCATTCACCGGTTCCGAGAAGCTGAACTCGCGGCTGAATTTCCCTTCTGGCAGCTCTTTGCGCAAAAAATCATCATTTTCAGAGGAATCAATCTTATATTCGCCTATAATACTGACTGTGTCGCGGGTGAACTGGATATCCAATTCATCAGCAGAAACACCGGCGATCAAAGCGCGGATTTCGTAGCCTTCAGCGGAGTTGCGGATATCGGCAGGGATGGAGCATTCGCATTCGCAATCACCAAAATCTCGGCGCATTGCCGCGGTTGGCACCATCCATGGACGGCGACCGGGGTGAACCCGGGGAGAAAAGTAGTAAACCATTTTTGGCTCCTTATTGTTTGATAATCTCATTCTAAATAGGAGACATTAGAAATCCGATAACAGTTTGTTTGCGTTTTATAAGATTTTTACGAAAGCCGATTATGGTATCATTGCGGCGAGTTACCATGGACGACAAAATTACCATCATTGAAGGACCTCCTCCAATATTTGAACCGGTAAACGATGCCTGGGCATTGGGATTGACCGAATCACCGTTGAATTCCGATCTCACCATCACCCGTCTGCGAACCTACAACGGCGCAGAGTTGGTGGAACGCTGTCATCGTGCCTGGGATAAGAAAGGTTTTTGCTGGCTGCATTACCGCAATGAGATGGGACTGGAGGAACAGGCTCCCATCCTCGCTGCCCGGGCAGTGGATACCAGCGACGGTCAGGTGCTCTTCCTTTGGGTTCGTCACCATCCGAATCTGCCCCCACCGGGAGAATTGCCTGAATAAGGATTTAAAAAACGCGGCATGGATTTCATGCCGTGTTTTCTGTGCCCCAGGAGGGACTCGAACCCTCAACCAAGGCGTTAGGAGTGCCCTACTCTTTCCAATTTGAGCTACTGAGGCGCGCGCCAATTATAGCATTAGAAATAATAACTTGAGTGGTCTTAGGTTGACGGGGGTCCAATCGATTTCAGTTCCGATGGCAGTTGCAGATACTTGGGTTTGTATTAATTATTTTCGAAATTGCCACTGTATCACAAGAAGTTCTTGATTTTTTAAGGTCAGAATTATCAAACAACAAGTCAAATAAATGTGACGACCAATCATGTATGACCAATTGGATATGCGACTCTCAATTAATCTACAAATACTTATGGTTGACCTATCAATATAGTCCGAAAAGTAAGGTCCACCGGGAAGTTATCCAGCGAATGTCCCCCCACCCCCACTAATCCAGGTTCTGTTCGATCTGCCATGGGTCGATTATATACTTCGGTGCCATTAATATTCAGGATCAGGTTATTTCCGATACAAAGAAACTGGATCACATTGGACTTATCTGTGCCAGTATTGATCGCAGAGGAAGGTGTATCCATCGATGAAATTTGTATAGGGGTTTTTCTTCGAGATTCGTTTTTGTGCTATCATACCGATAGATGGAAAAGAAACCCGAGGTGGAGACCCTAGCTTCGTACCAACCTTTTTCATTTGCCCGGCATACAAGAGCGGCGGCATGATTGTTTACCCCGTGGCTTGTGATAGTCGCCTGGATGTTGAGATCCGGGTATAACCCTCCTCGGTAAAAAACGTACGCATCCGTTTACGCAGTGTCAAGAACCAGATTCATGCCATCATCCTTCGTTGAGAGACGGACTTGATCCGGTTTTGCTGAAGTAACAATTAAAGGGGGGTTCGATATCCAACAGGATTCGGTAGTGGACCCGTTAAATTCCTCCGTGTAGAACTCCGGGCAGGAGATTTGTTCCCACGTCTCCAGGCTGGTGACTGCAACCGCCACCCCTGACCTGTCATCAGGTATTGGAAAAATACCGGATTGAGGTTCAAGAGTTGGCTTCCCACAAGCAGCAATAAACCCACATAAACATATTGCAGAAATCCGAAGAAAGGGGAATGTAATTTTCACAACCATATTATATATGTATTATCTACTCCAACAAAAATGATCGATAATTTTTGATATTTGATGCTCCTGGTTGAAAGTTATTGTTTAAAACGATTGCCAGGCATGGGGGACATGCCTGGCAATCTTCACGGAGGGAATGTCATCATCTGCTTTTCTCGCCACCCGGGGGGGACGGGCGACAAGTGCATTTGATGGCCTGACACCATTGTCTACCAATAAAGTTTGCGGTGTCTGGCTTTAATATATACAAAAACTATCAGAATAGCATTAATTGGGATTAAGAGTTGGATTAATCTTGGTTTTTATAAGAGGTCTTCTCACCTTCAAACACTTTCAGCCAGGACTCAACTTCCGCTACTGCCACTTCCGGCTGCTCTTTTGCCCGTTTCCCCTCCGAACGGAGGCTGCTCTGGATGGAGCGGGAAAAATCCTGAGATTCGACGATTCTAGCACCCAATCTTCTGCATGAACTTTGAACTTCGCGATCATGGCTCACCACACTGAGGCTGCCGGGTGCAATTTTTAGCGACTGAACCCGTCTTATGATAGCAGAATCTGCTGTTTCTGGATCAGGAATGGAATGCACTGTCAACATGCCAACTTTTCTGGATCGGGGTTTTCCGACAGGGGCTTTATCAAAAAACACTTCGATCTTGCTGCGGGAGACTCTTCCATGGATCTGAAGCAGTTTGATCAGTTGATCTTCGTCATCAATATCCGTAAGACTCATTCCTGGAATGAATGGGATCAGATTATGACCATCTATCAGGTATTGCATGTTCATCCCCGACCGCGATGAAATGTGCTATTATTCAGCCAACGAACCATGAGATCTGCTTCGCGGTCCTTGCCATTCATTGTACTAAATATCATCATTTCCGCGCTGGTCACCCTCACGGTGCTTTTCATCTGGGATAAAACACACCAGGTGCAGACACCCTCTGCTGTAAAAACCTCTTCCCTGCCTCAAAACATCGTATCTGGCGATTGTGAAGTTGTTATTCCCCCAAAATCTGAAGAAGTGTTGCGGATCACCAACGTCTTCGGTGCCGGAAACCTGCAGGAAGAACAGGTGACCATTCAGAGGATGGGTGACGGTGAGCTCTGCCTGAAAGGCTGGAAACTGACCACCGAGAACAACGGTTCGTACGAGTTCCCATCTCATCTACGGCTCTATACCGGCGGCGCTACCATCGCTGTCTTCACCCGGCCGGGTTCTGATAACGCTCTGGAGCTGTTTTGGGGGAGAACCGCTTCCGCCTGGGAGGTGGGCAAACAGGCACGCATTTATGATCCTTCGGGAAATCTTCGCGCGGAATTCATCGTTCCTTAAACCCAAAACAGGAAAGCAACCATGACTCAGGCTCTTTACCGTAAATGGCGACCTCATCTATGGGAGGAAGTTGTCGGGCAGGACCCAATCGTCCAAACCCTGCGTAATTCCATCCGTCTGGGAAAGCTGAGACACGCATACTTATTTTCAGGTCCCCGCGGAACAGGAAAAACAACCACCGCGCGCTTATTAGCGAAGGCCTTCAATTGCCTATCTGAGGATCCTTCCAACCGTCCTTGCGATAAATGTGCGCACTGCCTGGCAGTAAACGAAAACGCGTATATAGATCTGATCGAAATCGATGCTGCCTCCAACACCAGCGTGGAAGATGTCCGTAAGATGCGGGAAAAAATCGGACTCTCGCCCAGTCAGGGGAAATTTAAAGTCTATATCATCGACGAAGTTCACATGCTTTCCACTGCTGCATTCAACGCACTATTAAAAACCCTGGAAGAACCGCCCGAACATTCGATTTTCATTCTGGCAACCACCGAAATCAATAAGATTCCCGCGACTGTATTATCCCGTTGCCAACGTTATGAGTTTCGTCGCATCCCCGTGAATCATATCGTTGTGCAGTTGGAAAAGATAGTTCAAAAGGAAAGCCTCCAGATAAGTAGTGACGCGCTGGTACTGATTGCCCGCCAGGCTACTGGCAGCCTGCGTGACGCCATTTCTCTTCTCGATCAGCTTACCTCCAGCGGGGAGGCGGTCGATCTTCAAAGCGCCCAGGAGATTCTGGGGACCTCTGCCAGCCAAGCAGTAATAGACCTGGCGTTTTCAGTGGTCGATAAGAACGCCGTGAACGGGTTAACTGCTCTTCACGGAGCCTTGGACGGTGGCACAGATCCCCGCCAGTTCGCAAGGCAACTGGTCGATCATTTTCGCGGGATATTGCTAATTCTGCTCGGAAATACAGAACAGGTTGACGCCTCACCCGATCAAAAACAGGTCATGCAAGTCCAATCCAGCCGCAGCGATGCCCGCAGCCTGGTGGAATATATCCGCCTATTCAATGCAGCCGCGTCCGACAATCGAAATTCCTGGCAGCCCTTCCTGGCCTTGGAAATGGCACTCGCCCAGGCGGTCGCTTATACCCCAGAAGCAACTACACCTGAAACCAGGATGCCATTACCTGTTGGGAGCAAAAACCCAGCAATCTCCAATTCTCCGGAAAAAGTAGAAAGCAAACCGGTATCCAAGGCAACCACACCCTCGAGATCAGAACCCAAAACCACTACCAAGAACACTCAAGGGGAGGTGGTTCAAAATTCCAGCCCGGCATCTAAAGATGATGATGCAGAGGAAGTGCTAAGACAGTGGGAGAAGATCCGCTCAGCGGTGAAACGACAAAGACCACAGACGGAGGCACTGTTAAATTCTTGCAAGGTTCGACGCATCCAGGATGGCCGACTGGTACTCGGTTTCGATGGTGAGCTGCTCAGATCAAAAATGGAGGCTGATGATAATATTTCCACCACCCGCCAGGCGGTAAAAGATATTACTGGTATTGAAATTGAGATAGTCTGCACAGTCGTGAGCGCCAAAGCTGCATCCATCCCACAGGATTTAGGCGCGGAGCCGGATGGGATCGTATCCGCCGCAGTGAACGCAGGCGGAAAAATCATTCACAAGGAGTAATCGCATGGCCAAGGGATTCAACCGCCCCCAGCCCGGTGGCGGTATGGGGATGATGAACCAGTTGAAGAAACTGCAAGAACAGATGGAAGTTGCCCAGGCGCAGTTGGCGGAGGAAACAACCACATCCAGCGTGGGAGGCGGAGCGGTGAAAGTCACTGTCACCGGCGACCAAAAGGTGACCGAAATATTTATCGATCCGGAACTGGTGAATGGCGGAGATGCCGAGATGCTCCAGGATTTGGTATTAAGCGCGGTCAACCTGGCCTTGGATCAATCCCGGGCGATGGCTGCCGAAAAAATGGGACCGCTGACCGGTGGTTTGGGCGGACTGGGTTTTTAATTCATCTCAATGGCAATCCTTCCTGAACCTGTTCAAAACCTGATTGCAGCCTTTGAAAGACTACCAGGTATCGGCCCTAAAACCGCCTCGCGTCTCGCATTCTACTTGTTACGCGGGGATGAAGGCATATCCTTGCAGCTTGCAGAAGCGCTAATGAAACTTAAATCCGCAACTGCTCTGTGCCCTCAATGCTTCAACATCACCCTGGCTGAGGCTGGATTATGTGATATTTGCTCGAATCCGAAACGTGCGGAAACCAGCATCTGCGTGGTGGAAGAACCAATCGACGTTTTAGTTCTGGAACAAACCGGCGGTTTCAACGGACGCTATCATGTCCTTCATGGAGTGATCTCGCCCATTGAAGGCATCGGCCCGGATGACCTCCGTATACGACCATTGATCGAAAGAGTGCGAACCGGAGTAGTCCAGGAAGTGATCCTGGCCACCAACCCGAGCATGGAGGGTGATGCCACCGCGCTCTATCTCAAGCAGCAGCTTGCTCCGTTCAATATCCGCCTCACTCGCCTGGCTCGCGGTCTGCCGATGGGGGGAGACCTGGAATATGCAGACCAGAACACCCTCCTTCGCGCCCTTGCTGGAAGGCAGGATATGAGCTAAACACTATTGCTGGTTTTTCGCCTAATTATTTACTATCGGGTTCCCAGATAACCCCGGCAATTTCCACGTAAATATCCTTTTGTTGAGGCGAGATTGGAATCTCATTTATCAGTGTGGCTATCTCCGCTCCCGCAACATTATTTCCCTGGAAACTTAGCTCCAATAAACGCAGCTGTTCCTCCAGTGAAATTAAGTCCTGTTTCGCATCTTTAAGATTGGCAACAGCCTGCTCAGCCATCCGGTACTTGTTCACCCCGGAGGAGATGCTGCGCTTACGGCCACCAAAGAACCCCAGCAGCACCTCTCCGCCTTTGGCAACCATCTCCAATTGTCGGGAATTTGCCTGGCTCTCCAGTTTTTGGATCTTGAGTTGCTGATCGCGAATTCGCTGACGAAGCGGCAGACTCTTTCTTTCGAATTCAACTTTTTGCTTCGCATCCGCGACGCTTCCCTGCCTGGTTGCCTCTTCCTGGCAGCGGGATAGGAATGCATCCCTGGTTTCCCCTGGATTACTCGTAAGTTTTAGGTCTTCGTTCGTATATACTGGAAAGCTACCCTGCCGGTAAATCCAATCCGAGAAATCCTTCTGAAGTTCATCAATCTTCTTCTTGGTCGCCAGCCAAGCAGGCAGGGGCAGGAATTTAACGCCTTCTACAGGTGCCCGGGGTAATTGGGCTGCATCCACCTCCCCGGTTTCATAGGATTTCCAATCAGGCATTCCCTGGGGAAGTTCCTTGATCACCGCGGTTCTCCGCAGGATTTGATTAACCCGATACTGCTTGGAAAAGTATCGCACCTGTGCCTGGAGGATCAACCCGGGCTGATATACCATCCCCTGTCCGCCACCTTCCCCCTGGAGGAAATACTCGTCCACCCCACCCGGCACGGCCGGCCTGGCGGAGGAAACTTCTCCATTCTTAGTTACCGCCGCAGCACCAGCAGCTGCCTGGGGGGCAGCGTTGGCATTCATTGTTGAAGTTGGGGCAGTGGGTGCCTGGCTTTCTTTCTTACCGGCCAGTTTGTTCAGCGCCGGTATCTGTGTTCTGGTCAAAGGACCAGCCAGGAAATTCAAAGCCCAGCGCGAGGTGATCACTACCGGAGCCTTTGCATGCACGTTATGTAACAGGAATACTCGTTTTACCAAGTCCCGAGATGACCTTATCCGCTATCGCACGGTCAAAATTCCCGCTAGCACCCTGCAGCCCATCCAATAAACGCTGCTTATCTTGATCGGTCTGCAAACGCCCTATCAACCATGTGCCGGCATTCGAGAGTGCTTTATAATCCACATCCACCGGATTCTGGGTCGCGAGGAGAAGCCCCACGCCAAACGCACGGGCTTGCTTCAGTAAACGAAGCATGGGAGCGTGCGAAGGCGGTCTGGCGATAGGCGGCAAGAAGCCAAGAATCTCATCAAAATAGAGCAATGCCCGAAGCGTTCCAGTGCCGCGCTGGGTGAACATCCAGCTTTCCACCGCAGTGAACAGCAGGGTAACGAAGAACATGCGCTCGTTATCATCCAGGTGCGCCAGATAGAAAATACTATGCCGGGGTTTGCCTTCCTTGGTGAAAAGCAATTGCTGGATATCCAGCGGGGTACCTTCCTGCCACGTCTCGAAGGAAGGCGATGCGAGGAAGCTGTTTAACAGCATTGCCAGTTCCATGCGATCCTTTTCGGGGAAGAATGTGTCCACGGGAAATGCGCCAAGGCGATCGAAGGGTGGTTTTTGGGTTTGTATGATCAGCGTGGGCATATCCAATCCCTGCCCGTGGCTCCAGGCTTCTTCCAGAAGATTGGAAAGAAGAATATGCTCACGGGAGCGAAGTGGATCGATATTCTTCAACCCCACTAGTCCCAGCAAGGCGGTAGTGATGCTGGCGATCTTTTCCCGCAGAATTTCCTTATTTTCCTCCCATGGCAGCGTAGGGGCTTCAAATGAAGAAAGGATGTTGACAGACTCCCCTGCCGACGAACCGGGAGTAAAAACTGTAAAATCCACCGATTCCTTTAAAGCTTGAAGTTGCCCCTTCCCCAAGTTCCAACTCTCAAGTCCCTTCTTCCAGTTTGCCGCAGTGGCCTCCCCTGCCTGGGCGACCGTCTGGTTCGCACGTCGGGCAATCTCAGGATCGATCCAGGGTTCAAAATCTGCAGGAAGCAGATCGGGGAAGTGCAGGAGTAAATTGGTCAGATCGCCTTTCGGATCTATGATCAATGCGGGGATACCCTTGAGGGCAGCTTCCTCCATCAGCGCGATGCAGAGACCGGTCTTTCCAGAGCCCGTCATCCCGGTGACTATTGCATGGGTGGTGAGATCCGCAGGATCATAGATCACCGGTTGGTCTAAAGCCACCCCCTTGGTCAGATCAAATTGTTTCCCTAAAAAGAATCCTTCCAAGTCTGTCATGCCTGCCTCCAATTATTCTTGCGGGATGCGGAACAACCGATATGACTCACCGTATTCCTTAACAAGTTCCAGGGTGCTGAGGATTACGTCAAGTTGATCCAGTTCTGCCACTGGATGATGCGGATCCGGATTTTCACGGAGAAACTCAGCGCCTGCCCTATTGTAAAGGATATAGGTAAAACCCTGGTTTCTCCAGGATTCGAGAATGGAGACTGGATCTTTCAATACCGCCAGGTCATGTTTCCAGTGATCAAGAATCTCATCGGGGTCGCACTTCGGAAAACAATAATAACCACGTGGCTCGTATAGCAAAAGCACCAGTTCCCCTTCAGGCAGCAGCTGTATCTCCTCCATCGCCACGCTATACCAGCCCAGGTTATTATCCCGGTATTGTTTTTCATCCTGTATCCCGGAAAGCCAGTGGCAATACACCGGACCGGTTGAATGCAAGAAACACCTCAAGTGTATTAAACCCAAGCACCAGGATGATCACCGCCTGGAGAACCCTGCCCATTCGCAAGCCGGAAATTTCCAACCGACTCACTCCGAAATAACCAAATCCAGCCAGGATGGCAAAAGCAGGGAAGATCGAAAAGTACATCCTGGTTTGAATGAGGTAACCACTCGCCTGGTTGGCAACAGCCCATAAAACCAGACCCAGGCCAGCAATCCAGGCGGCATTCTGCAATGTGGCTTTCTGGTCCGCCGATAATTTCCTATACCCGACCCAGAAAAATGCGCCTAACCCAAGCAGGAGCGGACCAGCGGATACGCTGTAACCTTCTGCTGTTTCGCTACCGATCACAGTTGCCCGGAGGGGAAGCAGGAAGATATCGCGCCAATCTCCCCAGGCGGGAAGACCCTGGTATACCCCAATGCGTACGGCATCCATCGCGCCTCCCGGAAGAAAGAACGGGTAGACCGGGTTGCCGGTAATCACCCAGTTCCTTGCCAGCCAGGGAACGGCAGCCAGGATCGCCCCACCAAACAGAACAAAAAGGTTGGTAAAAAACTTCTCTCTTCGCTGAATGCAATTCCAGGTGAATGCTCCGAAAAGTGCGATGGATAAGAATCCGCCCGTGTATTTGGTGGAGAAAACAAACCCCGCAAAAAGACCGGCAAAGAACAGCATCCTCCGTTCACCCGATATCCTCCACGCATCCAGGCAGATAATAGCGCACAGACCAAAGAATAATCCCAGCCAGTCCACATATGCCCAGGCTGTTGAGATCGCGAAAGTGAAACCTGCCAGCAGGCTGAGAGGTGCAACCCAACCCGCGGGATTATCCAACCTGGTGCGAGCAAACCCGGCCAACCCCAGCAATGCGAGAAAAGCAAAGTACCAGCCCAGGACCGCAGCTCCCTGCGCCCCTCCCAGCGACATCGCCAGGGTATGAAGCATTTCGGTCGCTTGGGGCATCCCGGTCATCACAATCCAGGGCAGGTAGGAAAAATTTCCACTCTGGAGGTATGCTTGCGGCATCGTGAGGTGATACATCAATGCATCATATTTAATGGGTGGTGCAAGCGCGGTAAATAAACCTAACCCAAGTATCGCGACTGCCATCCCTCCGCAAATTTTCCAAAAACGGCTGCTCTCTTTCCAAAAAGAAAGCAATCCCGACCAGGATCGCATCCACTCGAGGATATTCCGTCTTAATAAGACAGCCAACCCGAGAAGCAGCAATGCGAAGGTCAATCCGTGGAATCCCCCGATCAGACCAATCATCATCAGTAATAATGCCAATAATCCCAACCCTAACCCAGTCTGAACACTCAATCTCGTGAGGGGATGGTGGCTGTCCATAGGAATTAATATTCTTCCCGCTCCGCCGCAGATGGCGACGATCAGAAATGCCAGCGTGACCCTCCAGGCTGCCTGGGCAAGGACCCCCACAAAATCGGGAGTAAAGGGTTTATGGTAAATATAATAACCAAGAACCAGGGAAAACAGCCAGAAAATGGCGATTATTCCAATTATCAGATCTCGGCGTTTATTGTTCATGTTGATCATCGCCTTTCATTAATTATAGATGATTGAAAGTCGTTGACGCAATTTGCTTCCGGGCTGGCATAATTAATGCAATAAAATCCTGACCGAATGATCCGTCGGATTGAATTCAAAGTTACAGACAGGTACCACTTTTAATGATCGATATTCATTTATCCAGCTTGCACCGTTCTGCCGGGCAGATTCAACTTGATCTGCCTGGTCTATTCGCTGCCACCCCGCCCAAGCGCACAGCCCGCGGCCGCGACCGGGATGCCCTTGTCATCCTTTTAAACTCGATTGGTACTGACGACGCTCTATCCTCCAACCGCATCGCGGATTTACTGAATGCAGCCGCAGAGCGGTTCTATAAAAGCGCAGGATCGATAACTTCTGCCCTGACAGAAGCAGCTGATTTTCTCAATGGGTATTTCCTCGATATTAACAAAAATTTATACCCCAGCAAGCCCCCGTGTACCGCAGGATTGAACATACTCGTGATCCGTGGTGACCTTTTCTTCAACGCCATTGCAGGTCAATCTGGCTGTCTAATTGCCCGTCCGAATGGAGTTGAGCGATTTGGGATGGAGGCAGCATCTCCCACCGGGTTGGGAGTGGGTCGATCTGTGCAGTTAAGATTTGCACAATCCACTCTGCTACCCGGCGATCTTATTCTTTTTTCTCCTTCAATTCCAGTTGGTTGGAATGAAGCCGCTCTACCGCAAACGCTCGGCTTGGGATTTGAAGACATGTATAAAGGGCTCGTGCGGGAAGGTGGGCAGGATGTTTTCGCTGGCATCATCCGAATCACACCCGGCAAGGGGCAACTTATCCGACACCGGATGTCGCTAGCATCTACACAGACTGACCCTGTCGCAACCTCAGCATCAACGTTGTCTGGTTCCCAAGTCACGCCAACAGGACAAACCGCCATACCCGGTGTTGCCTCCCCGCAACCTGTTATTGAGAGAGAAACCACAACATCAGCCAAAGATAAGAAATCGATCGCGAAAAAGGGCTTGGCAATCACAGCCGGGATCAAAACGAACTGGGAAAAATTCAACAACCAGCGACCCGCCTGGATGAAAAAAGCCGGGGTAAAAGCCGCCAACGCCTGGGTGGAGGGTGAACCGCAGAGACAAAAAGCTGCTTCCGGTCTACGCCTGTTTCTTGCCAGAATGCTTCCTGGGATCACCGAAAAATCCCCGGTCATCCCGCAAAGCACAATGCTCTTTGCAGCTATAGCAATTCCGATTGTCGTGGTCGCCATGGGCATTACCATTTACCTTCGCAGCGGCCGCGGAGAGCAGCACGTGATCAACCTGGAAGTCGCCCAATATTACGCTGGCCTTGCCTCGAAGGAAAAAACCCGCGAGCTGCAGACCGAGTATTGGACCCAGGCTGATGAATGGCTCAAGAAAGCGGAAAGCTATGGAGCCACAGATGAATCCAGCTCACTTCGGGCGCAGGTCGCGGCTGCCATGGATTCCCTCAAAGGGATCTCCCGTCTGGCAATGATCCCTGCTCTTTCATCCTCAATCCCGAAAACTTCCAGAATCAGTCGGGTGGTTACCCGCGATCAGGATGTGTACCTGCTTGATGCCCCTACGGGGCGTGTTTCGCGGGTGACCAGGAGAAATTCGGAAACCTATCAGGTAGATTTTGCTTTCACTTGTGGTCCGGGTGGGTTCATCGGTAAACTGGTGGATATTGCCGCACTGCCGCCAAACAATATCCAGGTACAGCCCGGCGTCAGCGGGGGAGCTTCCATTATCGGAGTGGATGAATATGGTAACGCTGTCTATTGCGCGCCTAAGGCCAACCCTACATCCAAGCCGCTACCCCGACCCAAGGTGAATTGGAACCGCATCAAGGCCATCACTCTCAATGATGGTGTGTTGTATGTCTTGGATACTGGCAGCGGGCGCGTTTGGCGATTCCGCAGTGGAGAAAAGGATCGGTCCTTCGAATATAGCCAGTCACCATCCCAATTCTTCGATCTTGCAGCCCAGAACAACGGTAGTGAATATGTCGACCTGGCGGTCAGCACGGATGATCTATTCCTGCTTCTTAAAAACAACATGATGATGCATTGCGTCTATAGTCGTGTGGACTTTAAGGAATCAACCTGTACGAATCCGGCTGTCTATGAAGATATGCGGTCTGGAAGTCCACAGGCGCTACCATTGAGTGGTTTAGGCTTCTCGCAGCTCTCCTTCACCGAACTGCCCGATTCAGCTTTGCACATCCTGGATAAGAATCTGCCCAGCCTGTATAAATTCGGTGTCCAGCTAAATCTTTACCGGGTCTTGCAGATCGCTGCCGCGCAAGGGTACGATCTCCCGCGATCCAAGCCAACCGCGTTTACTGTCTCACCAGAACAGGTGGTATTCCTGGTGTATGGGGATGAGCTTTATTACGCGCGGATGCCATGATCCAAAAGTTCTTTTCACTACAGTTCCCGCATGCTGAGATCTTTTTATTTTGTAACTCCCTTTTGTCTGAGTAACCGCGAGGAATTCCCCAGGATGCCAAGATCGGGGATAATCTGCAGGGTTGCTGCCAAGGCAGGGGGAAGAAATCCGAGGGCAGCTAAGCTTATCCCGATCACATTGTAAAAACCGGCAAAAAGCAGATTTCCGCGAACCACCCGCATGGTTCTGCGCGCGATCGCCAGGGCTTCCGGTACCAACATCCAATCCGTCCGCAGGATGGCAATATCGGAGGCCTCGATTGCGATATCTGAACCCGAGGAAGCCATTGCAATTCCCACATCCGCCTGTGAAAGCGCTGGCGCGTCATTGATGCCATCTCCCACCATCACCACCCGCCTGCCCCTTTCCTGGTATTCTCTCACAATGGTTATCTTATCCTCCGGCAACAACTCCGCCCGGTAACCAACTCCCAATTGGGCTGCCACTTGTGCTGCGGTTGCGTTGTTATCCCCTGTAAGGATCTCAATTTGCCTTATCCCCATTTCTTGCAGTTTCTTAATCGCTTCCGGGACATCCCCGCGCAGGGTATCTGCAAGGCCAAGTAATCCGATCAAAATATCATCCCGGAATACGTACAAAACCGTCCGGCCTTCGGATTCGAGCTCCGCGGCAGCTGTAGGCTTCTCGGTGCCATTAAGCACCTGGCGAGAACCCAACCTAATCTCATGGCCGGCGACCGAGGCAGTCAGCCCTATCCCTGATTGATTTTGGAAGTTCTCAGGCGCTGTTAAAGGCAGTGCCCGCTGGCTGGCAGCCTCGCGTATCGCAGAGGCGAGCGGGTGCTCGGAATACCGCTCGGCGGAAGCAGCAATGGTGAGGATTTCATTTTCGGAGGAACCATTCAGGCAGACTATGTCCGTCAATTCCGGTTTTCCGAGGGTTAGCGTGCCAGTCTTATCGATCAGGAGGGTGTCCACAATGGAGAGTGTCTCTAGAACGATCCCACCCTTGATCATAAGGCCGCGTTTCGCCGCCGCACCGATCGAGGCCATCATCGCGATGGGCGTGGCGAGTGCAATCGAGCATGAGCATGCCACTGCCAGAACAGCCACAGCCGCGTTCACATCCCGGCTAAAGATAAGAGTGAGCAGAGCTATGCCTGAGACAACGGGAAGGTAGTAGCCTGAGAATCTGTCTGCGAATTTTTGAACAGTGCCCTTTTTTGCCTCCGCCTCTTCCACAAGGTGAACGATACGTCCGAAAGCTGTATCTCTCCCGGTGTGCGTGGCCAGTAAACGAACTGATCCAGATTGCAGGAGCGTGGCAGCGTATACTACAGTGCCTGGACCGATCTCGACAGGCATGGATTCACCGGTCAGTGCCGCCTGGTTCACCGAGGCTGTGCCCGATAGCACAGTACCGTCGACCGGGATCTTCTCGCCAGGTCTCACAATAACGGTTACCCCCGGTGCCACACCGGTCACTGGGACCATTTCCTCAGTCCCGTCCAACTCCACCCTGGCAGTTTGGGGCATCATCACCGTCAGATCTTTGATAGCCTTTCGGGATTGATCAGCAGTGAAGGACTCCACATAGTTGCCGATGTACATCATGAAGACCAGCACCCCTGCAGTCGGCCATTCGCCGATGAGCAGAGAGGCTGCCACCCCTAGCGTCATCAAAGTGCGAGAAGTGACCTGCCGCTTGCTCGAAGATTTAAAGACCTCCACAAAGAGCGGCCAGCCTGCCGCGACGACGATGACTGAACCAATGGCGCGCGGTATGAGGCTGGTAAGAGTTTGAAATAGCCCCAGCCATTCGCCGATAACGATCACGAATAGCACTGCGCCGGTGATCAGTGCAAATACCGTGAAAACCTTCCGGCTGAAACTCTCCCCGGAAGCATGAGACCCATTGGAGACTTCCGGGACTGTGTAACCGGCAATAACAACCGCGGAGCGGATCTGGCTCATCTCCACCTTGCCTGGTTCCACACGGATAATAGCCTTTTCAGAGGAAAGCAGCACATCCACGGATTGGACACCGGGGATTTTCTCCAGAGCATGGCGGACGTGGTTGGTGCACTCAGCACAATCCATACCCGCAACAGGAATTTCGATTATTTGGGTATTATCCATGTTGCAAGTGCTCCTTTGTTCGGGTAAATAACTCACGGATATGTTCGTCATCCAGCGCGTAAAAAACGATCCGCCCTTCCTTTCGGCTTCGTACCAGGCGCAGGTCGCGCAGGATGCGCAACTGGTGGGATATTGCGCTTTGGGTCATCCCGAGCAGCATTGAAAGGTCACACACACAGAGTTCGGTCGTGATCATCGCGGAGACAAGGCGCACGCGGGTTGGATCTGATAAAGCCTGGAAAACCCTTGCAATATTCGCAGCGTCATCCGGGTCAACAAGATTTTGTTTCGACATCTCCACCAGGTTCAGGTGGATCGCTTCCACTTCGCAGGGAGAAACTGCATCAGGTTGGTTCATTTTTATCCTTGATTATATGAGCAAGTATTCATATATTATCTTATCTTGGTTATATCTGTCAAGTGCCACCTTGCCTGGTACTGAAATCTTCAATACAATAAGTGCATACCGATCAAATCTGTCCAGAATATATATCTAGCAATGGGTAAATCATGAACCGGCTTCAAAGATTTTTTAATATTAAACCCCGCAAGGTTGCAATATCACTGGGTGGGGGTGCACTTCTGGGCGCAGCTCACATAGGTGTTCTGGAAGTATTTGAAAAAGAAGGCATTCACCCGGAGATCGTGACCGGCACGAGCATTGGGGCGATCATCGGCGCAGCATATGCCGCGGGGCAATCGGTGGAACACATGACCAGAATGATCCGCTCCATCAACTGGGCAAACCTGGTTAAACTCAGTTTCCCCCCTTCCCTGGGAATCTTTCAAACCGATCCGATGGATGACTTCATTCGCGAGAACATTTTCGGGCTTGATTTTTCAGAGCTCAGCCACCCTTTCGCGGCGGTCGCCTGTGATATTCTCACTGGCGAAAAAGTGATCCTTCGTTCCGGACCGGTCGCCGAAGCCATTCGTGCGAGCGCGGCGTTTCCTGGAATTTTCGCTCCGATTAAATTCGACGGAAAACTCCTGGTGGATGGTGGCATAGTTGATAATCTGCCATCCGAAGTCGCCAGGGAAATGGGCGCAGATTACATCATCGCTGTTGACCTCTCCTCCCGCTCAACGGTTCTCCATCCACCCCAGAATTTAGCGGAGCTTCTTTTCGGGGTGATCAATCTGATGCACCTGCGCTCCTCGCAACCTGACCCCCGCTCCATCGATTGTCATATCCGCCCGGACGTGGCGGAATTCAATTCCTGGGCATTCCATGATATTGATGAGATCATCGCCAGGGGCAGGGTCGCTGCCAATCAGGTCATCCTCAAGCTGAAAGCTGATCTGCGTGTCTGATCAGGGTGTAAACACAAATCGCCCGATGTTCAACCAAGGAGATGGCAATGTGAGCGTACTTGTCATCCCGGAGTCCGAGCTCAGATTCGAAGCTGTCCATGCCTCCGGTCCCGGTGGGCAGAACATCAACAAGGTGGCAACTGCCATCCGCCTTACCTTCGATCCTGCCGTTTCCTCGCTCCTGGATGATTCCAGCTGTCGGCGGCTGCAGTGTATCGCTGGTTCACACCTGGACCGAGCAGGCAGGGTAACCATCCTGGCGCGCCGGTTCCGCAGCCAGGAACAAAACCGCAAGGACGCCACCGATCGCCTGCAGAGGATGATCGCCTCCGCATTGGTTCCACCCTCCTTCCGGGTGCCAACGCGACCCACGCGCGCCTCCAAGATTCGCCGGTTGGAAAATAAATCACTCCGAAAATCGATCAAACAGAACCGCCGGAAACTGACTTTTCGGGAGGAATGACCTGGGGGAATCCTGCAAATTGGCGATTTGCCCTTGTAGAAATCCGATTTATCCCGGGAGAACTTGGGATAATCAGGAAAAGGAAATGGAATCGAAGATGGCTACAGAAAGAAAATTCAAGATCATCATCGCGGGTGGGTCGGGGTTTATAGGCACGAAACTCGCAGAAAAGTTTGATAGTTGCGGTTACGAAGTCGTAATTCTTACCCGAACTCCGGAAAAATCACGGTCAAACAATTCCATCCGTTTTGTGGGTTGGGACGGAAAAACTCCGGGAGACTGGTTTAGCGAAATTGAAGGTTCACAGGCAGTTGTGAACCTTGCGGGGAAAAGCATTGCCGGAGAGACCCTCCCTGCGATCCTCTTCGGACACTGGACCCAGAAGAATAAACAGGAAATCCTTCAATCCAGGATATCCAGCGGGAAAGTTCTTGCTGAAGCTGTGTTGAACGCCCGAAAAAGACCGCAGGTTTTCATCCAGGCTTCCGGTATTGGCTTCTATGGTACTTCATCCATCACACCACTCGATGAGGAGGCACCCCCTGGTTCGGATTTTTTAGCCTCAATTTCTCTGGATTGGGAAGATTCATCCAGGCGTGTCACTGCTGGAGGTGTTCGACATGCGGTCATTCGTTCCGGAGTGGTGCTCGATCCAGGCGGAGGGATCCTTCCCCTGGTGGCATTGCCCAACCGCCTATTCCTGGGCGGCAGACTTGGTAACGGCAGGCAGCCATTTCCATGGATCCACATTGAAGATGAGATCGCGGCGATCCTATTCCTGATCGAAAACAAAAACTGTAACGGTGCCTTCAACCTGGTCGCCCCAGGGATTACAAGTAATGCCGAATTTGGAAAGATGCTTGCCGAAGTCCTTCGCCGGCCGTTTTACCTTCCGGTTCCTGCCTTCTTGTTGAAATTGCTGTTGGGTGAGAAATCGATCCTCGTTTTGGCAGGGCAGCAGGCAGTGCCTCGGAAATTACTGGATGCTGGTTTCTCGTTCCACCACCCACAGGCAGAAAGTGCTTTGAAGGATCTCTATCTTCGGAGAACAAAGTATGCCGGGGATTGAAATAAGGGTGGAGTTAATTAACACCATTCCCGTGCTCGATTTCGCTTCCCTGCCCATCGGGGAAGCGCATCAGGAGTTGGGCACAGCTGTGGCTGCCCAGGTAAATCAGATCCTGCAACGCCGGTTTCAAAATCCATCTCACCAATCCATTCATCCTTCCAACGTCCTGGCAGGAAAACAGCTCTCCAGTATCACCCGTCTAAATCAGGACCCTTCCCTTCCCTCCATTTTGAGACAAGCCCTGGAACTTTACCTAGATTGCCTCAATCGCTGGTCCCGGGGAGCAGGGCTTGAGAACGTGGGGATTAAAACCTGGTCCGGCGTGGAGCTTGCGATGCACCTGCAGGATGATCAGCCAGGTTGCCAATCGGGGGTTTATCGACAGCGGGATGGTTCAGTGTTGTTCTGGCACACCGAGGAAGATGTGGATGAACCGGGGTTCGCCAGGGTGGATCAACCCCGGTTGATGCGCTTCAGCAATCCTTATAATAAGGCAACAATAACCTCATTTATCTATCCAGACCTTCTGCCCGGTCCGAACTTCAACTGGTGCTCAGATGGCATGGTCCAGTTTGCCGATTCCCTGCTCCTGCGGGAAGATTGCCGTAAAGAGGGTAATCCCGCGAATCTGATCGCCTGGCTGAGCCTGCTGCTGGAAGGGGAAATCCCGACGCCCCGAATCATTGAATATCTTCAACCGGTTTTCGAAGGCTATGCGGTTTTCCACCTGTCGCCGGGTTCATTGGGCACCCGCTGCCGGCGGGTGGAATTTGCAGTGGATCGATTTCAGGAAACAGAACTCTCGACAATTCCTGGGGGGTTCCTGGCGCAATCCAATGCCTTCTCCACGCAGGCTGGATTGTTGGCTAAACAATTCGAACAAGATCCCTTTCCTTCCCGGCGGCATTTTGAATCACGGATACGGCGCGCCGAAAATACCCTGAACATTTCACCATCTAAGGTGGATTTGGAGCGCATTCAGCGAATGCTAGCTTCGCGTGAGGGAGGTCGATGGGCTTTCGCCAATAAGGATGTGAAAGCCCACCTTTTCGGCAGGCTTTCTTCAAACTATCTGGATATCCACAGCCACCCAGGAATGGCTAGCAAACCAGTTTAATTTTATGACCGGGCTTTGATATACCCCAACGCCGCCGGGCTGATATTCTCCACCGGCATCACGTCCTCCAGTTTGTATTTCATGCTCCCCAAACCCAGCCCCTCGCCGTACCTCAGCATGTGGTAAGGATCCTTCATGGGACCGTGAAGCTGCTGGTATGGATGTCCTTCCCGGGTGTGAACCTCCAGCGAGGTTGGAAGGTTCTCCTCGATCAGCTTCATTTTGGCAGTGGCGTCGAGAATGGCTGTATCCACGGCGATAACATCATCCGAGCCGAAGATACCAACATCCGGCAGAATGGGCAGGCTGGTGAACCCGAAACAATCGCAGACAGGAGATTGGTGGGTGACAAGATCCAGGTGAACGGCTTTTCTCCTCTCAAAAGTGGAAAGGATCACGCTGACCGAGTTTGCCGCTGCTTCCTGGAAAGACTCGAAATTGACCTTCTCAATTTTCAGGCTGCCGGGAGGGGCTACTTTAAGGCAGCGCATGCACTGATTACATTGTTCAAAGTGGATATGCAGCTCGTTTTCCTTATGCTTATCCATCACGATCGCCCCGAACGGGCAGGATTTAATGATCTTTTTCAGTAGTTTGGGGTCGGAACATTTCTCGCTGAACCAGTATCGGTCGAAATGATGCGCATCATGGATCGCACCGCGCGTCTCTCCAACCATGCAACCGAGTGCCAGGTTCTTCATCGCACCGCCAAATCCGCAGGAAGGGTGACCTTTAACATGCGCAAAATTCACAAGAAAGGTGGCGTCGTTGATCAAGCCTGCAACCTTCCATTCCTTTAGATTCTTATAGCTTTTCTCTTTGGTTACAAAATGCGTATCCTTCAATCCGCCAGCTGGGTAAATTGGGCAACCAACCGTTTCTGTTGTATAAGCTCGCGTTTCCGCTCCTGCCACGTCCCAATCGACATCGGCGATGAATGGCTTTCCGCCGCCGTCCTTAATCGCCTGGACCACCCGGTGTACAAAAATCGGGTGGATGGTGGAATAGATCATGTTATTGCCAACATGCATTTTGAGCACCACCAATTCACCTTTCACCCGCTCGCGCAGGTGAAGTTTTTCCAGGATGATTTCCAACTTGGCTGGCAGCGTCTCCTTCGCGTCCAGGCGGGCTTGATGGGCAGAACCAAAATATACTGTGGGGGTCATGATTTATTCCTATTATCCGAATTTGGCTTCCAAGCAAATGAATTTTAATCTAGAATGATATAAATCAATATGGAGGAAACCATGTTAAATCATCCGGAAGCCACAACCCAAGCGCTTGCGATCCTGAGAACGGGAGACATTTTTCAATGGGTCGTCATCACCCTGCTCGCCCTGACCGTATATACCTATGCCAATGAATATTCCCATAAGAATTGGAAAGGGATAGCCGCCGGGCTTTCCCTCTACCTCGTGCACTGGTTCTATGAGATCCTGAACGCCCTGATCCAGCACTTCACTGGTCACGCATTGTGGACGGTGCCCACTGGAACGTCTTTGCTACTCCTGGTGGGGGTTGGGATCGAATTAAGTTTCATGTTCGCCATTGCGGGGCTTGCCCTTTCTAAGCTGCTGCCTGCCGATCCAAAGCTTAAGATCCTAGGGATCAACAACCGCATCATATTTGCCATCGGGAATGCGGCGTTTTTTTCGATCGTCGAGATATTCCTGGTGATGACCCCGGCTTTCGTTTGGGTATACCCCTGGTGGGGAGCCCTGCCGGTTTTTTTCTTCGTCTATATCCCCTTCTTTGTGATCTCTTTCCTCTGCTACGACTGGCCGCCCAAAGTACAGCGAACTTTCATTATCAGCCTGGCAGTGGTGGATATTGCCATGCTGGTGGTTTTCGCAGGAATTTTGCGTTGGATATAAATTTTTTATTTTTTAAAGCGATTTTTCGACGAATTCAGGGTCGCGCATCCGGGAGATCAGGAAGACACAAATGATCATCAGCCCCACTCCAAGAAGCAGGGACCGGGTAAAAGCGCCATCAGGGGTACGCAGTGCTTCCATGATGTAAACGAAAACCACAGCACCCTGGCCAAAAAGCTGGATCAAACCGTTGGAAGTACCTTCCGGAGTTGGATATGTAATTTCAGCCGCGTACTGGATGCCAATGGGGAGTACGCTGATCAGGAAGAAGCCGACCAAAGCACCGGAAAACAGCAGCAGCCAGTAGTTCTGGGCAAAGGTCACGCCGATCAGACCGGGGATCGCGCAGACGATCCCGAGCATCATGAATTTTTTTCGCTTGTGTTGTTTATCGGAAAGCGAAGGTAGGATGACCGCGCCAAGCAACCCCCCGACCAGCAATACCGCCCCCAGGATCCCGGCCTCGGTGGGTGAAAAATTCCTTGGCCGGATGATCGGCTCAACCCAGGTATTCAGACCGTTGAATATTCCCAATCCAATGAAAGATACCGCCAGAAAAAGCAGGAAATCCCTGACCTTGAAGGCGTGCTTCAACCCATCCAGCATAAGTGAACGGACATCCATTCCCTCCGGGCAGGGCGGCGTGGGTGGATATTCTTTGGACAGCGCAAGGAAGAGAACTGCGGAGAACGCGGCGATACACCCGTAGATCAATTGAACAGTGGGAATGGAGATTGTTTCGATCAAAATTGGGGTAAGCACCATCCCGATGGCGGTACCGAGCAGGTTCGCCAGGGTCACCACCCCCACCGCCGTGGCACGCTCGGTGACCGCGAACCAGCGCGCGGGCACCTTTGCCCAGGCATTCAGAAGAAAGGGTTGTCCGATGGCGATAAAGAGCGTACATACAAAAACCAACGAATAATTCGCTCCAGCCAGCCCTCGCAACACCCCAAAAACCCCCATTAGGATCACGCCAAGTCCGACCGCCTTATGAAACCCAAAGGTATCGATCGCCCAGGATGCCGGAAGAGAAAAGGGAATGAAAGCAACCATGAAGATCATCGACAACCAGCCAATGTAAAGATCTGAAACCCCATAGAATTGGGCTGCTGGACCGGTGATAGGCGAGTAGCTGATCCAAAGCATCTGGATGGTCAGGTTCACAAACATGAAAACCGCCAGTACCACCCAGCGGTATCGATAGACTTTAAACGTTGGTTCGGCCATGGCTCACCTGGGACTCTGGATTGATGTACGATTCGATTATATGACAATCAGGCACAACCCCAACAAGGGATTTCGGGATATTTCTCACCTGTATGAGAGGAGCATTAGGGTTATCTTGACGCTCATTTTCTATACTGATAATATGACTGCATGTATCTGAAGGGTAGCAAGTGGAACATGAACCGCCGAACAAAACGCGCCAATCCCTGGCGCGTCATCATCCTTCTCGCCCTGGTAGGGGCAGCAATTTACGTCAACCAGGTTATCGTTCCCGCCACGCCGCCCTTGTTCATACCAACTCCCACCCCTACAATACCCCCCGAATCCTTCGTCACGAAAGCCCAGGAACTGGAAGCGCAGGGGAAATACGCCCAGGCGATCGCTGCCTACGGAGACGCGATCAAGGCAGACCCACAGAACCCCGCGCTACATCTCTCTTTAGCGAGGATGCAGATATTCGCTGCGCGATACGACGAAGCCATCTCGACCGCAGGCAATGCCATGCTACTCAGCCCCAACAATTCCCAGGCGCTTGTGCTGCAATCCTGGGCAAAGGGAATGGCTGGTGATTTTGTTGGCGCTGAGGAAGGGATCAATACTGCAATCCAAACGGACCCAACCAACGCATTGGCGTATGCGGTGAGATCCATCATCCTTTCCATGCGCGATCTGGCCGGGCAGGCCAGGGCTGAGACCCGTGACGTGGCGATCGAATCCTCCCGGACAGCAGAAAGTATGGCGCCGGAAATGATGGAAACGCTGTGGGCACGCGGGTTGATCCTGGAGATCACTGCCAATTACCAGGAAGCTCAGGCTAAGTATCAATCCGCGATCCAGATCAACGATAAGATCCCCGAACTGCACGTCTCGCTCGGTCGCACCTACCGGGCTTTGCAGGATGCAGATAAAGCCATCGAGGAGTTCAACCGTGCCAATGCCCTGAACCCCTCCGATCCGAACCCCCTCACCCTGATAGCGCGTACCTACGCCAACCAGGGAGATTTTGGACCAGCCATCCAGTATGCCTCAGACGCGGTGAAAAATGCCCCCAATGATCCGGAAATGTACGGCAACCTGGGATGGCTGCTTTATCACAATTTTCAATATACCGATTCGATCATCAACCTGCAGCTTGCTATCCAGGGCGGTACGAATCTCGACGGGATCGTGGTGGAAGGGTTGCTACTGGATTATGGCAGGGTTGCGGAGTATTACTACACCTATGGGCTCGCCCTAGCCAAGTTGGGGTATTGTAACGAAGCCTTGCCAATTGCCCAGGCATTATTGAACGGCGTCCGCGATGATGAGATTGCCATTTTCAACGCGCAGGAGATCATCAATGTCTGCCAGACCTTTATGGATTCTGGTGAACCAACCCCCTTGCCCCTCGCCACGCCCACCCGCACTCCCCAGGCGCTTGGCGAGGTTCCCGCCACCCCGGCTGTCACTCCTTAACTTGCCATGTATATTCACGATGAAAAGCCCCTATTCCGCCGCAACCGCGGAAAAGATAACATCTACAGGGTCCTCCTGCTCCTGGCAGGATTACTATTTTTTGCGGTCATACTGCGAGGATACATGGGCGGTACGGTAACACCCTTCCTCAGCGCCACCCCCACCCCCACCCGTACGGCCAATAATTACGCCATGGAGGGGGAGATGTTCTTCACAGCTGGAGATCTTAACAAGGCAATCGCTGCATACCAAAAAGCCCACGAAGTGGATCCCAACAACGCCCAGCTGCTTTCAGAGCTGGCGCGTATCCAAACCTATTCCACGCGTCTTATAACCACCGACGCCGAACGGCTGGTAAGAATGCAGCAGGCGCTCGAATCCGCCAATGCGGCTGTTGAACTGTCCCCGGAAGATAGTACCGTGCATGCCATTCGCGCTTTTGTGCTTGATTGGTATGCCGGCCAGGCGCTCACGGCAGAAGAAAAACAAAGCTACCTCAGCCAGGCTGAAAAAGCGGCTTTCAATGCACTGCAACTGGATAACCAGAATCCGCTAGCGCTCGCCTATTATGCCGAGATCCTGGTGGATGAGCAGAAGTGGCTGCAGGGGGAGGAATTTATCAACCAGGCGTTGGAGCGCGAGCCGGGATTGATGGATATTCACCGCATCGCTGCCTATACCCAGGAATCGCTCGGCAACTACACCCAAGCTATCGAGGAATACCAGAAAGCTGCCGAAATCTCGCCCAATATGACCTTCCTATACCTGGCAATCGGTGCGAATTACCGCCAGCTCGCATTCAAAGCCGGGACAGAGGCTGAACGGAATTTCCTCTATGAAAAAGCTTTGGAGTATTTTGCCAAAGTGACTGTCATCAACGAGCAGCTTGGGATCAAAGATCCAATCCCCTACATGTCCATCGCCCGTACCTATACCCAGAAGGGAGATGCCCTTGTTGCTTCGTTGAACGCCGAGAAAGCGCTCTCCTTCGATCCCACCAGCCCGGATGTTTACGGCCAGTTGGGGATCATATATTTCAAAGCCCGCAACTACGAAGGATCCATCCCAGCTTTCAAGTGCGCCATCCGCGGCTGCACTCCTGAGGAGAGCTGCGAGGTTCGCAAATGTAATATGGAGACCGATCCCGCCATCGCCATTTCTGGTATGCCCCTCACAGCGAATACAGCAGTTTACTACTTCACCTATGGCTCCGTCCTGGCAGCCCTGCACCGCAAAACCCAACCTTATTGCGATGAAGCCATGAAGGTATTCGCGGAGGTACGCGCCGCCTTTCCGGATGACTCGACCGCGATGGGTATCATCACAGAAGGTGAAAACATTTGCATGAGCTACGGGTTTCCCCGCCAGTAAATATCAGAATTTTATAAGAATTCATGAATCCTCTTGACATTCGATTTCAAGGGGGGTATTATTTGATTGGTTTTAGCAGTCGGCTTGTGGGAGTGCTAAAATCACTAAAAATGTCTCAATATTTCATTTCTGGAGGATTTGTATGGCTATGAAACTTAAACCGTTGGGCAGCCGTGTTGTTGTGGAGCCGCGGGAAGAAGAGGATGTCCTCGCTTCCGGTCTCGTGCTCCCCGAAACGGCTAAGGAGAAACCCCAAAAGGGTCTCGTAATGTCTGTTGGTCCCGGTGACCGGGATGACGATGGCAAACGCGTTCCCATGGACGTCGCGGAAGGCGATCTTGTTTTATTCGCCAAATACAGCGGCACCGAAATTAAGATCGATGGTAAGAAGCTCCTCATCCTTCGCGAGAGCGATCTTCTGGCTATCGTCGACGAAAAAAAGAAATCGAAATAAGGAGCTAGAATTATGGCAGCAAAACAACTGGTTTTTTCAGAAGAGGCACGCCGCCGCCTCAAGAACGGTATCGATGTATTGAATAACGCGGTCGCAACCACCCTTGGCCCCAAAGGTCGCAATGTGGCCCTCGACCGCAAATTCGGCTCCCCCACCGTCACTCACGATGGCGTGACCGTAGCCAAAGAGATCGAACTCGAAGATCCCTTCGAGAATATGGGCGCCCAGCTTCTGAAGGAAGCCGCCACCAAGACCAACGACATCGCCGGTGATGGCACTACCACCAGCACCGTGCTGGCTCACACCATCGTCACCGAAGGACTCAAAACCCTTTCTGCTGGTGCCAATCCAATGATGCTCAAGCACGGCATCGAAGCCGCTTCCAAGGCTGTAGCTGGTGAGCTCGAAAGAACCGCCATCAAGATCGACACCAAGGAAGAAATTGCTTCGGTAGCCACCATTTCCGCCCAGGATTCCGAGATCGGCAACCTGATCGCGGATGTGATGGACAAGGTTGGTAAAGACGGCGTCATCACCGTCGAAGAATCCAAGGGCATCCAGTTCGAGACCGAATACGTGGAAGGTATGCAGTTCGACCGCGGTTATGTCTCGGCTTATTTCATCACAGATTCTGAGCACATGAAATCGGTCATCTCCGATGCCTACCTGCTCATCTATGATAAGAAGATCTCCGCAGCCCAGGATATCGTCCCCATCCTTGAAAAATTGGTCCAGATCGGCAAACGCGAACTGGTCATCATTGCTGAGGATGTTGATGGCGAAGCCCTGGCAACCCTGGTGCTCAACAAACTGCGTGGCATGCTCAACGTGCTGGCTGTCAAAGCCCCCGGCTTTGGCGACCGCCGCAAGGCTATGATGCAGGATATCGCCATCCTGACCGGCGCCCAGGTCATCTCCGAAGAGACCGGTCGCAAGCTCGAGACCGTCACCGTCCAAGACCTTGGTCGCGCTGAAAAGGTTGAATCCGACAAAGATAACACCACCATCGTCGGCGGCAAAGGTGATACCAAAGAGATCAAAGGCCGCATCGAGCAGATCAAGGTCGAGATCGACAAGACCACCTCCGATTATGACAAAGAGAAACTCCAGGAACGCCTGGCCAAACTCTCCGGTGGTGTTGCCATCATTCGTGTTGGCGCAGCGACCGAAACCGAGCTGAAGGAAAAGAAACACCGCGTGGAAGATGCCCTCTCCGCCACACGCGCCGCCGTGGAAGCCGGGATTGTCCCCGGTGGCGGTGTTGCCCTCGTCAATGCCATGAAAGTCCTCGATGATGTCAAGATGAACAACGAGGATGAGCAGATCGGCGTTAATATCGTGCGCAAGTCCCTGGAAGTGCCCATGCGCAAGATCGCCGAGAATGCCGGCAAGGAAGGCTCCGTGATCGTAGAGAACGTCCGCCAGCAGCAGAAGCTCAAGAAGAACGACCACATCGGTTACGATGTGATCAAGGATGAATACATCGACATGGTCAAGGGTGGCGTGATCGACCCCGCCAAAGTGACAAAGGGCGCCCTGGAAAATGCGGCCTCCATCGCCGCGATGATCCTCACCACCGAGGCCCTCATCACCGACGTCCCGGAAAAAGAAAAACCGATGCCGATGCCCTCTCCTGAGTATTAAAGAGGGTCGATTCGGAAGAATCGTTGATTCGTTAGTAAGCGTAGAGTCGCAGCAGGTTGCGACTCTACTTTTTTTCGTTCCCTAAAAGTTGATTCGTTTGAGGTGGGAGTTGCTAACCATTAGCAAAGATGTGGGATCGTCATAGAAATCCCATTGTTATTATTTCATCCTCAATATGACTGCTTCTTCCGGCTCAAGTTTAAGGGTATCACCCTCTGTGAGCAAAACCGAATCCCGGCAGCTGGAAAGCAGAAGTTCCCATTTGCCCATTGCCAAACCGTGACCCAGGACAAAGGGAACCCGGCGGCGGGTGAAGTTCAACGCCACCAGCACCGATTGCGTGTCGGTTTTCCGCAGGTAAACCATCAGCGAGCGGGGATAGTAGATCAATGGCATGAAGATCCCCCGGCGAAGGGCGTCGTTTTCCTTGCGCAGGTGAATGAGCCTGCGGACAAAGTGGAATAGAGAATCCGGGTCGCTTTTCTGGGCAGATACATTGCGCCGGGTGTGATTTGGATGGACCTTCAACCAGGGCTGCGCCAGGCTGAACCCCGCAAATTCTTCATTGGTCCATTGCATTGGTGAACGGCAGCCATCTCTACCCACCGGCAGCGGCCAGTAGTGGACACCCACCGGGTCCCGCAATTCTTTCCTTGAAACCGAGATGTCGCGCATGCCGATCTCATCACCATAATAGAGGAATGGGGTTCCCCGCAGCGTGAAGAACAAAGCGTTGAGAACTTTCATTCGAGCATCGTGCTCACCCCTGGCCAGCCGGGTGGCAGGTCGACGGGTATCGTGGTTTCCCAGCACGAAGTTCGGCCAGGAACCTTCATCCAGAGCGCTCTCCCAGGATTGAATCACCTGTTGGATTCGGTTGGCGTCCCAGTTGCATTCCAGGAGCCGGAAATCAAATGCCTGGTGCAGCAAACCCGGGGCGCAATAGGAAGCCGCCATTTTTTCGCCTTCCAGGAAGGTCTCTCCCACCACGTAAGTATCTGGTCTCTCATCCAGGATGGCGCGAATCTCCCGCAGGAGCGGGTACATCTCTGGCTGGGAGGTATCGTAGACGTGCTTCTGGCGGTCGAACCCGCGGATGCCCTTTCCCGAGGGGGGGTTATCCCGGAAATCTGAATCCTTGAAATATGCATTAAAGACATCCAGCCGGAAGCCATCCACCCCGCGCGCCAGCCAGAAACGGAAAACATCCAGCATCGCTTTGCGAAGCTCCGGGTTACGCCAGTTCACGTCCGGTTGCTCCTTGACGAACATGTGGAAGAACGATTGCCCCAGCTCGGGGATGTACTCCCAGCCCTTGCCGCCGAAGATGGAAAGCCAGTTGTTGGGCGGTTTTCCACCCGCTTTTGGCTCGCGCCAGAGGTACCAATCGTGATGGAGGTTTTCCTTTGATTTTTTGGATTCGATGAACCAGGGATGCTGATCGGAGGTGTGGTTGAGGACCAGGTCCATGATGATATGAATGCCTCGTTTATGTGCTTCGCTCACCAGGCGATCAAAGTCCGGGATCGTGCCATATTTGGGATCGATCCCGCAGTAATCGGAAACATCGTAGCCGAAGTCCTTATCCGGGGAGGGATTGATCGGCGAAAGCCACAGCCCCTCGATCCCGAGATCAGAAAGGTAATCCAGCTTGCTGGTGATCCCGTTCAGGTCACCGACACCATCGCCGTTGGAATCCATGAAGGATCGTGGATAGATCTGGTAAATGACCCCATCGCGCCACCAAAGTCGTTGCTCTGCCATAACACCTCGAAAAACGAATTAATGATTGAATTATATATGAGGAAAAGATCGGCTTCATTGACGCTCATTTTCAGGCATGATAAAATTCCGTCCGCATCTGCCCCCATCGTCTAGCGGCCTAGGACGTGGCCCTCTCAAGGCCAAAACAGGGATTCGAATTCCCTTGGGGGCACAGGAACATATAGACCATATATTCCATACAGTACTTTCTCGTCTACTACGCTCTGCTTTCAGAGCGTAGTTTTTTTATGCGAGCCGCAAGTACGACTTGATTTTTGGACATGAATCTGATATACTGTGGTTGCAGTAATTCTGCGTTAGCAGATATGCATATAAAGGATAGATATGGAAATCACAATTCAAGTCCGAGAACGTGGTGTGGTCACGCTCCCTGCCGAACTGCGCGAAAAGTACAACATCGAAAACGGGAAGATCTTCCGCTTGGTGGATCTTGATGGCATCTTTGTATTTGTCCCGATGGTGCCGATGGTTCCGGAGCTGGCTAACGAGATCGAACGGATCCGCCTGGAAGCTGGCGTGAGCGTTGATGAACTCCTGGATGATCTCCGCAAGCAACGTGAACGGTACAACAAGGAAAAGTATGGCAAACAACCCGCCTAAACCGCGCATCTTCGTAGATGCTGATGTGCTTTTTGCGGGTGCAGCTTCACCAAATGAGCATAGTGCCAGTTTGGTGATCCTCCGTATGGCAGAGATCACATTGATCGAAGCAGTGACCAGTGAGCAGGTTATCACCGAGGTGGAACGAAACCTTGAAGAAAAGATGCTGGCTGCGATGCCGGCATTTCAGATGTTGGTGAGCCGTTGTCTCCGTGTGGTTTCAGATCCGAGCGTGGCCGAAATCAAGGCGTTGTCACAGGCTGCTGACCCCAAGGATGTCCCCATTTTGGCTGCTGCGGCGCGCGAAAGATGTGTTTACCTTACCACACACAATATCCGACATTTTCAACCCGGCGTAGAATCTGTCACGGTGCTAAAACCCGGCGATTTGGTACAGCGTATACGGTATCTCCTGGCTCAGATGTCTTCAGAGTGATCGAATCCAGAGCTGAGTTTTGGCCATACTGGCTCAATGAACTCTTGGGCGGTTTGAGATCCAAATCTCGAGTCATGTCTGTCTTTACCTCCTCTCGCCTTTCTATTATCCGTATATAAAGCATCCCCTTGGGGGCACAGTGTATGCGTTTAATTGTGTAAGAAAAGCTTCCCCGGAACTTATCCGGGGAAGCTCGTTTTAGTAGCAATCTAGCAGTAAATCACATTACAGGAGGAGAATAATTGGGCTACTTCTGCGCAACCCTGCTGCGTTTCGATGGGAGTAACAGCAATGAGTTGCCATCTCAGCTCAGGGTAATGGCGACCGGACCAAAGCGAACACATCGTCCAGCCAATCAAAAACGAAGGCACGCATCAAGCCTAAATTCTCACCCATGCAGTGGCTGGCAGCCCCCTCATCCATCGGCCCAATGATGAACTTCTTACGCGGGTCCGGCAGGACGTCCATAGCGTGCTGCTGCTGGCGGTGGATTTCCTGGTTGGCGTTCTCACCCTCCCCGATCAGGATCAGGGTCGGGCAGGTGATCTTCATCGGGTCAAAGAAAATATTACCGCTCTTTTCGAGCTGTTACCGGTTGATATTCTCTTCCCGCTCCCGGTGAAGGGAAAATTAAAAAAACCCTCATGGGATAGCCGGGGTCAGTGTCCAGTTCTTGATGTATCCGTAATAGCCCGATTCATCAGGATCCGCTACAGCAGATTGGGTCACACCCCCGCTTTGGATACGAAAAGAAAGTATCCTGTTTGTCAGGGGTGGTCCCAGGCCATACTCAACTGTCGGCGCATGGGGGCATTCCATTGTCCCGGGTAATCCTTCGTTACCGGACCATTCCGCGATCGTCATCGTTACGATCCCATCCAGACAGCTTCCTTCACGAACTTCTACAATGCCTATCCCCGGGCCGTGGATTTCGCAGGGGCCATCATCGGTATTAATTATCCCCTCATAGGTGTAGTTGTACGTACACAGGACATCAGAAACCTGGCTTCCTGCAACTTTGATAAAACATCCGCTATTTCTGCTGGTCGTTGCGCTTACAGAGTACACCTCTGTTTGGCGGCCTGGGCTAAAGTTGAAACTATGATTGACTGTCAGTTCAAGGTACTCGGGTTTAGATGGTCTTGGACAACCTTCCCAGGTATTGGTAATTATGGGAACAGGAGAAACGTCCCCGAAAGGAGTCGAGTCGCTTTCGTTCGGTGCGTCATCTCCTGATGGGTCAACCTGGCTGCTCATCCCATCCTGAGCTTCTTCACCTCCTCCTTCCGGAGGAGGTGGGGCTGCGCCATTATCTGCAATGTTATTCGTTGGGAAATTACAACTGGCTAGCACCAAAATGATCAGAAAGATACCAATCCTCCCGATCATCCTGCAGGCAACATCGGTGGGGTTGTGGATGTTCATAATCCCTCCTTCAAAGGGTACAGGACATCAACAATTACGTAAACTGCTTTTTCCCCTAATTCCACGCAGTACTTTGCTTTTTTCCGGCATTGATCGTCATTAGCAATATATGGTTTTAATTACCACGCGTAATCGGGTAAACGGCATTGGGCAGTATTGCACTTCAATGATCTGATAAAGATCAAATAAGGTCGAAATAATTTCGAAGGATATTCTCCATCGTTTTTCCTCTTGCAAGTTCATCGATTAATTTGTCCAAATAGCAGATTTTTTGCATCACGGATCTTCGATTTCTTCCACGCGAATACCACACACTACACCCTTGATCTGTGAGCAATTTGGATTAATGAAAGGTGCCTGGGAAAAGAAAGTTTCGAAATCGGTTTCAATGGCGATTTGCCGCTGTAAATCTTCTTTAGTGTAGCCAGTCAACCAGCAGATGATCTGGTACACTTCCTCTTTCGTACGGTTTTTTCGTTCTGCTTTTTGAACGTACAGAGGGTAAACGTTCGAAAATTTAATTTTGAAAATTTTTGTTTTTCAACCGCTGGTCCTCCAAGGGTTGGTTTTTTGGATCTGGATAGTGCAGATTATGCGGCTACTGCATCGAGTGCAAACATCCGGGTTATTTGGAGAAAAACATCAATAATATGGTTTTGTCTACATCGCTTCAATTTTTCCGCAAGCGGTCAGTCAAATGCAATCACCTACGAGGCTTCGATTTCGCTTACCCATAACCTCTATTCTCGACAATCTTATACTCTCAGCGAACCACGGAAACCCCGCACACCGTAGTACGATTCCGCACCATTGTGGTACGTAAAGACGTGATCGTAGCGGCGATCACAAAAGAGAGCGCCACCAAGTTTGCGGATCTCTACGGGCGTCTTCACCCAGCTTGAGGTCTTAGTATCGAATTTTCCCACTGTCTGCAGGTGCCGGTATTCTTCTTCGGTAAAAATCTCTATCCCCATGGCGGCGGCCATATCCAGGGCGGAATCCTTCGGTTTGAATTCCTTCCTTGCGTCGAGTGCTGCCCGGTCGTAACAGAGATTTCTGCGGTCTTTGGGGCTTTCCGCGGAACAATCATAGAAAATAAACTCACCCGTTTTTTGATCAAAACCAACCACATCCGGTTCCCCACCGCTTCGTTCCATCTCAGAGAGCGACCAGAGTTTTTCTCCGTTCGCTTCCAGTTTGGCTTGAACCTGCGCCCAATCCAGACCTGCATGGCGAATCGTGTTCTTCTCAAAACGGGTTTTCAAGGTTGCAAGAAGTTCCTGACGCTGAAGTGCATCCAACATATTCCGAGGTGAATTCATGTGTTTTATCCTTTCTTACAACTTTCAAATTCTTCTTATTTGGTTATATTATACCGTATTTATCCTTTTTATTTATATTTTATATTTCCAGCAACTACGATAATTACTTCAAACTTCAGGATAATGTACTTGCCGATATTTGGTTATCCAGATTTCTGTTTGGCTGTCCAATTCTCTTTCGCATATTCGAAAGCAACTCTTAGCTTTTTTCGACAACCGATCGCAAAGGCACTGGCATGGCAATCCCCTTTTCAACAAGCGCTCCGGTAATAGCTTCCAACCCTTGATCCTTCACTAACATCATTGATCCTAATACGTTGACATCCGCCCAAAAATAGACTGTCATCCCCAACGAAAGTTCATCGGCAGATTCTAGGGTCATAAATGGGACTGGCTCCGCAACATACCCGGGAACATTTTTCACCGCGGCAACTATGGTTTCGCGCACGGTGCGGATATTGGCTCCGTACGTAAGGTGCAATGGGATATCTGCCCGCCGTTTGGAACTGCGGGTGTAATTAATAATCGGCTGGCTGATCGCGTTCCCGTTCGGGATCGCGACTGACCTGCCGTCAAAACATTCCATTTCGGTCATGCGAGTGGCGATCGATACTACGGTACCTTCAAAACCGGCGATATTGACCGCCTCCCCCACATTGAAGGGATGCTGAACCAGAATAATGATCCCTGACACCAGGTTTTTCAATACATCCTGGAAAGCAAAGGTGATCGCGAAGGTAGCCAAGCCAAGGGTGGTCATAAGTGAGGAGATATTCACAAATAAGCTCAGAGAAACAAAAATCCCGGTACCAAGCACCACCCAGCGCGTCAGGTTTTTAAGGAGAATGGTTACGCTTTTATCGGCTTTACTTCTTTGTAGAGCTTTAACAACCAACGATTCAGCATACTTGGCAAGAAAGGAGGCCGCCACCATGATCAATATCGCGAGGATGATCTTGGGAAGGTATTCCTGGAAGAATGTCAACAGGTCCGCTTTGAATTCTTCCCACAAACTGGAAAACAGATCAATTACCATAAGATCCACCTTAAGAAATGATTCGGTTGAAATATATTATAGTGGCTGACTGGTGATCGGGTTGCCTAAATCATCAATGCTGCAAAAAAAACCAGGAATGGATCGGATGTAGTATTCAGGATCCTCCCATCCACCCCCCCCTTCGAAAATCAATTAATAAATTGCTATAATAATTGAAACACAACAGAGGAGAATCCCATGACCGAAATCCCTGCCCTTCAGGAAGAACGCGTGCCGGTAAAAAGCCGGATCTGGATCTCCATCGCGGATTCATCGACTGCCATCCTTCAATCCCTGGTCGCTGCCAGCGCGTTGACTTACTACTTTGTAAAGTTACGCGGACTGGACCCGAAAATGGCCGGGGTTGTCTGGCTTTTATTTGGGATTTGGAACGCAATAAATGACCCCCTGTTAGGGTATATCAGTGACCGGACCCGGAGCAAGATAGGCCGACGTCTTCCATACATCCGGTTTGGAGCTCCTCTGCTCGCTCTATTTTTTATTCTGTTTTGGATCTACCTGCCGGGGAGCGACACGAATCAAACAATGCTCTTCCTGCAAATGCTGGTGGTTCTTTTCCTATACGATACGATTTATACCTCTATCGCCACGAATATTTACATCATGCCCTACGAAATGGCGGTATCCAATAAAGCCCGTTCCTCGATATATATTTGGAAGATCATCTTCATGGTCTTCACAATCATTATCCCTTTGGTGCTTGAGCGCTTCAAACCAGACGTGGGCGATCCGGCTGGGATAAATTCCTTCAGATGGATAATGGTCGGATTTGGTTTTGGAATGGCAGCCCTGGTTTTCTTCAGTACGTTTTTCTACCGGGAAAAGCTCTTTACCCAGGAGGAAAAGCAGCCTCCTTTTTTTACCGCAGTCAAAGAATGCTTTAAAAATCGTTCCTTTATCGTCTTCGAGACGATATCCTTCACGATCATCTTCGCGCAGACCGCGCTCATGCAGGGTATTTGGCTTTATTTCGATGAGATAAGCGTATCCGGTATCCCTCTTTATGCAGCGCTTGCAGCAGGAATCCTCGGTGGGATATTATTGTGGATCAACCGCAGGGATAAATGGGGGATCAAGAAAAGCACCCGCATCATGACCCTGGTTTTTGCGATTGGTTGTTTCTCGCTTCTATTGGGTGGTCGCTTCGTCATTCCCGCTGCTTTCGGTTTTCTTTGTTTCGGGTTCGGATTCGCCGGCGGGATGTATCTCATCCCCCTGATGAATGGTGATGTTGTTGATTACGACGAGCATAAAACCGGGCTTCGTCGTGAGGGGATGTACGCAGGCATCAACTCATTCATCACCAAACCCGCCATCAGCATAGCCCAGTGGGGGCTTCTTTCGATCATCGCAGCCTTCGGGTATGACCAAACCCTGGCGAAAGGGACTCAATCCGCAGCCGCACAAATGGGTATCCTCGTTGGATGGGTTGCACCAACTGGTGTTCTGCTTCTGGCCAGCTTTTTCATTCTCGCCTTGTATCCTCTCGCTGGAACGAAGTGGGAAGAGATCAAAAATCAACTTGAGCTGCTTCACCAGGAAAAGGAGAAGAAATACCTTAAAGAGCACGGGTATGAGTTTGTCGAATAGCTCATAAACCTTTTTCTGTTTCAATACGAATCCCGTTCAATAAGCCTTCAAGGTTATTCGCTCAGTTTTTTCCTCAAAGCTGAAGGTAAAACTCTTTTTGTGTCATGTCATTTATCAGTTGTAATCTTCAAGGGATTCTTGCTAAAATAATTCTTTGAAAACATCATCAATTGATTACAGGTTGATCAATTGCTGAACAAAATCCCGAAAGGATATTCGTCTCATGGAAAAACTTGCCCTGTTTGGTGGCAAACCCGCCAAAACCAAAGATTTCCCCGCATGGCCGCAATACGACCAGAAGGAAGAAAAAGTGCTGATGGAAGTGCTGCACAGTAACATCTGGTGGCGCACACCCGGCACAAAAACGCTAAAATTCGAAAAGGATTTCGCGAAATACCACCAAGTGGATTACGGGATCGCCTGCACCAACGGCTGCGCTGCGCTGGAGATCGCCATCGGCGCGCTCGGGATCGGCCTGGGGGACGAGGTCATCCTACCGGATTTCACCTTTGTTGCTACTGCCAGCGCGGTTCTGTTGAATGGGGCCATGCCGGTGATGGTGGATGTGGACCCGGAGACTTTCAATATCGATCCCAGCCAGGTTGAGAAGGCGATCACCAAGCGCACCAAAGCGATCATCGCTGTTCACATCGGCGGCCTGCCCTGCGATATGGATCGGCTCGTGGAGATCGCGAAAAAGCACAAGCTATTCCTCATCGAAGATTGTGCCCACGCGCACGGCAGCGAGTGGAAGGGAAAAAAGGTTGGCTCGATCGGTGATTGCGGCACCTTCAGCTTCCAGGCCAGCAAATTGATGACTGCCGGCGAAGGCGGGATCGTGATAACGAAGGACCCCGAGCTCGAGATCCGCATGCGCTCCATCCACGATTGCGGTCGGCTGCCCGGGGAATGGTTTTACTCCCACTTCCTCAACGGATCGAATTACCGCCTCAGCGAATGGCAAGGTGCGGTCCTCAGCCAGCAGCTCAGCCGCCTGGATAAACAGGCTGCCAAACGATCCAGGAATTCAGTCTACCTGAATGAAGAATTAGCCGGGATCGAAGGCATCCGCCCGCAGAAGGTGGATCCTCGCGTGACCCGCAACGGCAATTATTGTTACATTTTCCACTACGACGCGAAAGCCTTCAACGGACTGAAAACAGATGATTTCATCAAAGCATTGAATTCCGAAGGTATCCCCACCCAAGCCAGCTACCCCCCCGTGCGGAAATTATCCGTATTCCAGACCGGGGAATACAAGAAAAAGCTTCTGCCCGAGCAGGCCAAGGAAAAACATGCCTTCCTGAAAGCCGAGATGCCGGTCTCGGATGATTCGTTCGAAAACACGGTCTGGCTCGTTCACCGCACCCTGCTGGGTGACGCAAAGGATACCCGCGAGATCGTCGAGGCAGTCAAAAAGATCCAAACCCAATCCGCAGAACTGGTCAAATAAATGACTGGCGGGCTTGAGATCCACACCTGGGATGGGAACCGGGTTCCGACCCCTGGTTGCCAGCCACGATTGGCTGGTTTCCATACTCAACTGGGAACCCATCTTCGGCTTGGAAAAGTTCGGTGAGGTGGAGCGGCACAATAATACAGACGAAGTATTCGTGCTCACCCGTGGCAAAGCCCTGCTCTTCACCAGCGATGACCGGGAGCTGTCGGATCGAGGAGATGATCCCTGGAGCTGTCTATAATGTTCTCCGGGGTACCTGGCACAACCTGCTTGCCACCCGGGATGCAAGCTGGATCATCGTGGAAAACCAGGGCACCGATAACAGCAACAGCGAATTCAGGCAGCTCACTGAAAGTGAAAGAGCACAAATCATCCAAAAAAAGCCCGATTGGGCATCGTGAGGTCATTGTATGTATCAACCCAGAATTGGCAGTTACGCAGTTTATGAATCCAATGAGGAAGGCTGGCACGATTGGGAAAAACAGATCGCGGAAATGAACGCCAGTCTCGCCAGTCGCGGGTTGGAGGTGATCTCCGCGCCGAAGCGGTGATGGACGATGCCTCCTGCCGCAGGGTGGGCGATTTCTTCGCTGGACAAAAACTGGATGCGCTGCACGCGCTGGTTGCCAGCTGGTCATTCGATCACCACACCGTTGAGATCCAGCAGAAAGTGGATCGCCCGGTTGTCATTCGCGCCATCCCGGGCATTCGCTCCGGGTCGATCGTCGGTTCCATGCAGCTAAATTGCGTTCTCGCGGATATCGAAGTACCTCACCGCTTGTTCTATGGTGAGTTGCAGGAAAAGGATGTTTTGGATAAGACCGAAGCATTCGTGCGGGCTTGCGGTATTCAAAATAAATTAAAAGGCGCGCGCATGGCTGTGATCGGTCGAAGAACGGAGGGGATGACCCCGACTGCAGTGGATGAAGTGGAAGTGCTGCGACTGTTTGGGACTCGGCTGCTGAACTACGGGCTCGATGAGCTCCAGGGAATGGCAGCCAAAATCCCGCAGGCCGATGCAGAAGCCGCCTGGGCACGCATCTCTTCCGGGGCTGCGAAAGTTATGTCGAAGACCGAACACGGGATCGCCACCGCCCGCAATTACCTGGTGGTCAAGAACATGGTTCGGGACCTTGGGCTGAGCGCGGTCACCATCGGCTCCTATCCCCAGTGCCAGGGAACCATGTGCGTGCCCATCGCTTGGTTCAATCAGGAGGGTATCCCAACGGGCTGCGAAGGGGATGTCAATTCATCCATCTGCATGCTGATCCTCAGCATGCTCAGCACTGAGCCGGTTCATTTCGGCGAAATGCTCGATCTGGACCGCGAACACAACGCCCTGGTCACTTCCCATTGCGGCTGCGGGTCCCCCGGACTGGCTGATAAGAACGGTTACAACCTCCAACCAGTGCGCCTGGCGAATAACGGGGTGTGCATCCGCTACGCCGCCAAACCCGGACCGGTCACCTACGTGAACCTGGTAGGCAGGCGGGGCAATTACCGGCTGTGTTCGATTGAAGGTGAAGCTGTGCCCACCGGCATGGTCTTTGAAGGCAACCCCCTGCGGTTCGAACTGAAATCGCCTCTCGGTGAAGTCTGGGGCGCAGTAGATGAATTCGGTTTCGGTCATCACTGGATGACTGTCTACGCCCACGCCTCGGAGGTTCTGGTGGAATTCTGCAAGCTGACCGGAGTGGAAGGCGTCTTCCCCGACCTGGATGTACATATCGAGGGGAATGCATGAACTCCCGCGAGCGTATCCTGGCCGCTATTCAGCGAAAACCGGTCGACCGGGTGCCTCTCTACCTGCGCTTGTGGTCGATGCACGAAGGTGTCGATAACATACCGTTCGATTGGCAGAATCAATTCACCCGCGCGGAAAACCTTCTGAAGCTGGGAGTGGATGATACACTGCTACTGGAACCTCCGCTGGGTTACACGGAGGAATATCGCGCCGACCTGGTGCCGGGAATAAAAACAACAGTCACCAAGCTGCCCCCCCTGGAGTTCGATACCGACCCACGCCTGCGGAAGGTTTTTGAAACCCCGGATGGACCGCTAACGATCACGGTCAAACAAAGCGCCGATTGGATCCACGGAGATGACGTGATGCTTTTCAGCGATTTCAACCTCCCCCGCCAGACGGAACCGTTCATAAAGGAAATCGGGGATGTAAAACGTCTGCGCCACCTGCTGGCTGAGCCTTCGGAAGCACAGATTGCTGAATTCAGACAGCGATCCAGCCTGATCCACCGGGAAGCGGAGCGGCTGGGCGTTGCAATCGATGGCGGCTGGACGCGCTGGGAGATGCTGCTGTCTGGCTGTGCGGAACAGATAACGTGCTCCACTGGCAGATGCTGGAACCGAAGATCATGGAAGAGCTTTTCGATGCGCTCCTCGAATGGGAAATGATGCGGGCGGAATTCGTCCTGGACGAAGGTGTGGATGTGATGGTGCACATGGCCTGGTATGAAGGCACCATCTTCTGGACGCCCAAGAATTTCCGCCGTTACATCAAACCGCGACTAAAACAATTGGTCGACCTGACTCATTCAAAAGGCTCTCTTTTTCGCTATATCATCACCAAGGATTGGAAAGCCATCCGTGATGATCTGCTGGATCTCGGTATCGACTGCCTCACCGGGGTCGACCCCGTTCAGGATGACCTTGATCTGCGGGAAACCAAGGAACATATGGGCTCGAAAATTTGTCTGATGGGTGGGATGAATTCTGCTGTGACGCTCAGCCAGTGGGAGGATGATCGCATCCGTGGAGCATTGATGAAGCCTTCGAAATACTGGCTCCAGGGAATGGATTTATTCTGTATCCCGTGGATAATATAATGTGTGAACTGCCGTGGGAAAAGACTGAGGTGATCATCGAACAATATCGAAAAAACTGGTAACAAGATTGGAGGAGGTGATCGGAAATTCAATTTGCTACAAAGTTGGTAGTGCAAGAGAAGTCAACTTTCAATCTTATGGAGGAAAAAATGAAGTTCAAGATCTTTGCTTTACTTGCTGTGCTTATCTTTATCCTGGCTGCCTGCGCCCCGGCCGCTGCCCAGGCACCGGTTGAACCCGCCGTTGATGAGCCAGCCCCCGCAGAAGAAGCTCCTGCTGCGCCGGCTGAGGAAGCCAAGCCGGTGGTTGTGGCAGTTTGGTCCGGCCCCGAGCACGATAACCTGGTTAAGGTTGCCGAGGAATATACTAAGATAACAGGCAAGGAAGTGATCGTTGAGGAAGTCGCCCGCGAGGCGTATTTTGATAAACTCAACACAATCACCGCAACCTGCGGCTCGGATTATGATGCTTTCTATGCCATGTCCGATTTTGTGCCGGTATATGTCGCCGCGGAAGGTTTGAAAGATCTCAATACCTTCTTTGAAGATCCGGCAGTCGCCAGCCCGGATTTCACCCTCGATGACTATGGAATGGCCACCAGTTTCTTCACCTACGACGGGAAGACATACGCGCTGCCCTCCGAAGGGGATACCGCCTGGTTGTGGTACCGCAAGGATCTCTTCGAAAAAGCCGGCCTGACGCCGCCCGAAACCTGGGAGGAATTCTACGCAGCTGCCAAGAAGCTGAATGATCCCGCAAACGGCGTTTATGGCGCTGTGATCGGGAATAAACCCGACGAGGCTTGGTGGGATTATATGTATTATCTCTTCGGCCAGGGCGGTGAGCTGCTCAATCCGGATAACACGGTCGCGATCAACAACGAAGCTGGGGTGAAAGCCCTCACCTTCTATGCCAACCTCCTCAAGGAAGGACTGGTTCCACCCGATGTGACCACTTACGGTTACGTCGAAATCCTTGAAGCCCTTTCCAAGGGCAAAGCAGCCATGGGCATCGAATGGATGGCTGCAGCGCAGGACCTGCTGAGCTGCGATAAGAGCCTCTGCGATGCCGATGGCAACCCGCTGCTCGGATACGTAATCCCCCCTGGAATAAAGCAGGACGATGGTTCGATCAAACGCCACACTGGTGGCAGCCAGTGGAGCTGGGCGATCCCCGCTTGCTCTGAAAACCAGGTGGAAGCCTACAAATTCATTGAATGGCTCACCAGCCCTGAAGGCGCGAAGTTTTGGGCGATGAACGGTGGAATCCCGGGTAATATCAAAGCCCTGAGCGATCCGGCAGTAGTAGAGAAGATCCCGCAGTTTGCACTTCTCGCCGAGGTGATGCCCTACCGTTCGATCTTCCCAACCCTGACGGTCTCCCCCGAGATGCTGCCAGTGGTCAACGAAGGCATCGTTGCAGCAGTAACCGGCACCAAGACCCCCCAGGAAGCGCTCGACGATATGGCTGCCAAGCTCAATGAGATCCTAAAAGCAGGCGGCTACATTCAATAACAATATTTAATCTAGGTTGAGTTACATGGGAGGGGATGACGAACTAGCAGGTTCGAACATCCCCTCTCAAATTCAAATACAAACCTGGTGATTTAATGGCACTTACCCACAGCAAACGACCCTGGACCTTCCACCGATTCATCCGGAAATTTGAACCTTTTTTTTTCATTTCTCCAGCATTTATTGTACTCATCATCATTCTTCTTTTCCCCCTTGGGTATGCATTCTGGCTTAGCTTCCATACCTGGACACTGCGAACCTTTAAACAGGGTATCCCCTTCTCAGATATACAGAATTACACGCAGCTTTTTTCCAATCCGGATTTTCTCAACGCGCTCCGCATCACGCTAACCTTCGTCGTGTGTGCAGTGACCATAGAATTGATCCTGGGGATGGTATTAGCGCTGCTGCTGAACCAGGATATCAAAGCCCGTGGATTTCTACGGGCGCTGATCCTCATCCCGATGATGTGCACCAACGTGGTGATCGGTTTGATGTGGCGCCTTTTGTTGAATTACCAGTACGGGTTGGTGAATTATTATCTCGGACAGATGGGTATTCTGCCGGTCGAATGGTTGAGCTCACCCCAGGTTGCCATGTGGAGCGTGATTCTGGTGGATGTCTGGAATACAACATCTTTCGTTGCACTCATGCTTTTAGCTGGCTTGCAAACCCTTCCGGATGAGCCGTACGAAGCAGCAAAGATTGATGGGGCTTCCTCCATCCAGACCTTCACCTATTTGACCCTGCCCTTCCTCAAACCGATCATCCTGGTTGTACTCCTCTGGCGGTTCATCGACACCTTCCGTATCTTTGATGTCATTTACTTGTTGACGGCGGGCGGCCCAGCACGGGTGACGGAAACCATCAGTATTTATGTGTACCGGTACGGTTTCCAATCCTTCAACCTGGGGGTCGCTTCAGCAGCTTCCTTCATTATGATGCTGATCATGCTCGTTTTTGCCGCCATTATTTCACGATCGATCGGGAAGGAGGAATAACGGATGCACCGGAGAAATTATCGCACCCTAAAAATTATCAGCCGGATCTTTATTTATTCTCTGGTTTTGCTGGCAGTCTTTCTATCACTCGCACCGATCGTTTATCTTTTCATCACTTCCTTCAAAGAGCCGGACTTGACTTTTGCTATTCCCCCGGTGTGGGTCTTTACGCCCACTATTCAGAATTACAACGAGGTACTATCCACCACCAATTTCAGCAAGTATTTCATGAATTCCGTGTCCATCGCCCTCATCACCGTGGGAATTGCCATTTTTCTGGGTTCGCTCGCAGCTTATGGTTTTTCGCGCTTCCGTTTTCGCGGGAAATTCTGGCTGAAGATGGGTGCGTTGGTGCCGCAGATGCTGCCACCCATTGTGCTGGTTGTTCCTCTTTACGTTCTCTTTAACCGGCTGGACTGGATCGACACCCGCCAGGCGTTGATCGTTTCCTATCTCACTTTCACCATACCCCTCTCCATCTGGATGATGACCGGTTTCTTTGATGATGTACCCATCGAATTGGAAGAAGCTGCCATGATCGACGGTTGCTCCAGGATAGGTGCCCTCATCCGCGTCAGCTTGCCTCTGGCAGTTCCCGGAATAGCTGCCACAGCCATCCTGGCGTTTATTTATTGCTGGAATGAATTTCTCTACGCGGTGATCCTTACCGGGAGGGAGGCGCGAACCCTGCCGGTAATCATCACTTCATTCATGACCAATAAATCCATCCTATGGGGCCGCATCGCCGCCTCCGGATCGTTGGTGTTGATCCCGGTGATCATCTTCGCCCTTCTCGCTCAGCGTTACCTTGTGCGAGGTCTGGGAAAAGGCGCAGTGAAGGGATGAATCCGCGCACATCGGCCAGCGAGTGGGTGCAGACCTATCCCGCCGAGATCATGGTCTGCAATGCGGAAGGCGTCATTTTGGAAATGAGCGACACCAGCCATAAAGATCTATGAAAAAGAAGGCGGGGCAGCGATGATCGGCCGGAATGTTTTCGAGCATCATGACGAAAACTCCCGCAAACAGATGAAGTCTGTGGTGAACCAACGTAAACATGTGATCTATACCACCGAAAAAGGGGGAATTGAAAAAGCTGGTTTCGATTGCTCCCTGGTACCGGGAGGGGGAGTACGCAGGTTTCGCACTGATCGTTCTGGATATACCTGAAAATATCTCAAATATCAATAAGGATTGATCGATTTCTTGAGATAGGGTTTATGACTTTTTCCGAAAGGGCATATTTCGATGGATACCAAAAAAAGATCGAATATCACTTTCTCATCCTGCTGGTCATCCTGGCGATTTGCGCAGGATCTGAATTCAATTCTTCCGCAGGGCGATATCGCCCTCAGATCCCCCAATCCCAGATCCCCAAGTGGTTGATCTCTCTGGTCAGCGCCGGTGGAACTCTGCTTATCTATGGTATCCTGGGATTCATCGGGTTGATCCTCTGGCGCAAGATCGGACTTCCCGGATATCTGGGACGAGCGGGTGACCAATCAGCAGCGCTTCATCACCCCGGGATTGGTTGGAGGCGGTGATCGGGGATCGGAATTATCTTCTTGACCTCGTCTTCAGCCCTGTGAATGGCGTGGGTAGGTTGATCCACCCACCCTTTCCCACCTCCATCGTTGCCTCCATTTCCGCCGGTATCGGCGGAGGAATTCTTATTCCGACTTTTCTTTATATTCCTTCTGGACCTGGCTGATGGGTAAGGTTATTTGCGGGGCAAAGGGCTGAATATCGTGTATTGGGTGGTAGCATTGCTGGCAGCTCTGCTCACGGCGCCAGCCATCTGCCTACTGCCATGATACTGTTCGGGGTAGCGATAGCCCGATTTGCCCTGCCACCCTTGCTCTTGGCTGAAATTATCCTTTTGAATGGATTACTCTCGATCTTCGCTGCATATTACTTCAAGAAATTCGGGCTTTTTGCGCCTATTGGTATCCACTTCTGGGCGGATATCGTCTGGCATACGATCTGGGGAATATTCTAGAGAATTCAGCTTCATCGTCCAGTGTTATTTCCAAACCAGCAAATAATTCGGTTTGATGTGAAGAATATTTAGATCCTTCCAGGAGACTGTTCATTTATAGAAAACCCTGTGGAACTTATCAATTTTTAATCCTCATCTAGATATATTCCACCATTTAATGAAAATCAGATGATGATTATTCCGCTGAAGAACACATTATCTTATATTGCTTTATTATGATAATTATTGTATTATTTATCCTATATAGTTTACTAATAAGGTGCAAAAATGAAATCTCTTTTATTCAAAAAGATAACCTTTATCCTGTTGGGCATAATCCTCGTCGCCTGCAGCCCTTCTCCCCAGCAACAAACGAGTGAACCTGTAAGCGTAGCTTCCACAAATCAAGTTGAATCCTCCCCCTCGCCAGTACCTTCTCCGACAACCACTGCCACCGCTGAACCATCTCCAACCCCCACCCAGGTTCCCCTTCCGGAAGTGATCGATAACGATACTGTGTAAGGATCTCCAGGTATGTGCGATCATTTATGCTTTACGATGAACAACTTTCCAAGTTTGATGAAGAGCTCAATAAGTCCGGATAAACGACTTCAAGCTGCTTGGGGTTGTACATATCAGGAGGGTTCTAATGGGGTTGTGAATGCCCATAATCCTCTTTTCGATATGGATACCGGAAAGGTGTATCCATAAACTGGAACCCCTGACAACAATCGTTTCAGATTTCGAATTCAGCCCTGATGGAAAAACCCTCGCAATTGCCGGATGCCATACCCCGATCGCTTATTATGGTCAGTACGATACGACCTGCACCGAACCGCGAATGTGGCTGGTGGATACTAATACAGGTGAAATCACACACGAACTTGAAAGGGTATAACTCTATCGTTGAGAGCATGGTTTTTTCCCCCGATGGAAAGAACCTTTATACCGGCATTACTTATTTCAAAAACTGATAACTACCCTGATAGTACTATCCGAGTTTGGGATGTTTCTTCAGGAAATGAACTCCCCGAAATGCAACCTGCGTTGAAAATTGTAATAAAGTGACTCCATATTTTTCACCGAATGGGAAATATTTAATCACGCATATCTATAATCCCTGTAACGGAAAGGGGAAGATAGACTGGTGGGATATGGAGAATCCTTACTTCGAAGGCAATCCATAGTTTTCAAGGAATTGCGTCATCCGTCAGCCCCGACAACACGAAGATAGCAGTGATGGAAAGCTTTTAAGAATCTGGTCATCCATATCTACGATCTTCAAACCGGGAGAAAAAATCCAAACCATAACTCCCGGATTGAGGGAATATTCCAAGTGGAATTTTGGTTTTACACCGGATAGCAAATCCCTTCTCATTACCGATTCCAAATCGGATAAAGGGGAAGGATATGCGATCATCGATATTGCAAGCGGCGATCTGGTCACCCGTGTTAAACCAATAGAATTTGAAATGCTGCCTGATGCCGCCTTTTCATTCAGCCCGGATGGAAAACTTCTGTTTGTCTTTGGTAGGCTTGGCGATTGGCAGATACTGACCGGTGATTATGACCCAAAATTTAGTGTTTGGGATACATCAACTTGGAAGGAGATCCCAATACTCCAACCCTACTTTTCGCTATTCCCCATGGGATAACGCATTTACTTTATCCATGACCCCAGATCAAAAAAGGCTTGTTGTAACGCACAATTCAGACATCGCCCAATTTGGCCTGCCTGTGCAAGAAATGGCTCCCGCCCGTGAATTCCTTATTGATTACCTCGACAAATTATCAAACGGCAAATATTCAGAAGCTTCGAATGACCTGAAATACAGTGATGCTTCAATTATCGCGGAATGGCTCTCGGGTAAGCTGCCAGGGATTGATGTTGAGGATAAGGCTGCTGTTCTGGAAGCCCTGTGCACGGATGAAAGATTCCCTTGCCTTCCGTTATTTGGTGTGACCTATGAAGCTCAAAAACTTCCTGATACTTTTTTCTACAGGGTTCAATTCGCCAATTCGGATGGAAATCCCGTTGTTTGGCCTCCGTGCAAAGACCTGCCAAAGGATAAATACTGCGATTTTCGGACAGAATTTGATTATATGGTTCAGGTCCAACCGGACGGATCGTTCAAGATCCTGGATTCACTCCCCTACGCATTGTGGCTGGATCAGTAAACAGAAATGGGATATTCAGTAATCAAACCTAACTTGTTCGAATATTGGTATTTGTACTTTACCGAACATGAGTACCGTAATATCTATTGTTGATTGATTTTTCGTATCAAGTACGAGCTGAATCCGCTTCTATAAACCAGTGGGTATTCGGTTGATTATTAATTATTTCATGGACGGGTAAATTATCAGAATTCGAGGGTAATCTGAAAATTCGTGCCAGAATCTCTGCCTTTTCCTTCCCGGAAACAAGAAAAATGACTTCTCCCGCCTGTTTTAAAACGGGAAAAGTCAGCGTAATCCGATCCACCAACGGGAGGGGAGGATTCTTGTGTTCAACCGCTGTAACCCAGCGGGTTTCTTCCTCCAATGCGGGTGACCCGGGAAACAGCGATGCTGTGTGCCCGTCAGACCCCAAACCGAGCAGGATGAGATCAAAAACAGGAAACTGCTCTTCAAAGAAATGCCGCAGCTCATTTTCATAAACCAAGGCTGCCTGATCCGGGCGTAGTTCGCCTTGGATGCGGTGAACATTTTCCTCAGGGGTATCTCGATATGGTTTAGCAATACTTCTGCGGTCATCCCGTAATTGCTATCAGGATGGTCGGGTGGTACACAGCGCTCGTCCACCCAGAAAAGGTGAATATGTCTCCAATCCATGTAAATGTTCCCAAGCTGCTGAAACATCTTTTTCGGGGTTGATCCCCCGGAAAGCGCTACCGCAAACCTTCCCCGTGCGGCGATGGCGTTTTCTGCAAGTTCGGAAAATTCCCTCGCGGCTTTGTAGGCTAATTTATCGGCATCCGGGAACACCTCAATCTGAGGCATCCGCCATACCCTCAAACGAGACACAACCTTCCCGCCAGAAGTGCCCCTCCCGTTCCAGTAGCGCATCTGATTCGCTCGGTCCGGGGGTATTTTTCGCATACCGAGTCAAATGCGGAAAATCTTTTTCGTCCCACCCGCGGATAACTGGATCCACCAGTCGCCAGGAGGCCTCGATCCCGTCACTACGCGTGAAGAGGGATGCATCACCGGCAAGCCCATCCAACAGCAGGCGCTCATAGGCATCCGGAAGCCCGCCTTTGAAAGAAGCAGGGTATTGGAAATCCATATCCACCGGGCACATCTCCTGCTCGGAATCCGGAACCTTGGCCTGGAAACGAAGGTGGATACCCTCATCAGGTTGAATGCACAGGGTGAGTACGTTCGGCGAAAAATTGCTCCCTGGCGGAAGATGGAACATCAAATGCGGTGGTTTGCGGAACTCGATGATGATCTCGGATGTTTTTCGGTGCATGGCTTTACCTGAACGTAAATAGAAGGGCACCCCCTGCCAGCGCCAGTTGTCGATCAGCAGTTTGAGGGCGGCGTAGGTGGGGGTCTTTGAGCCAGGTGCCACACCTTCCGTATCTGCGTATCCTTCATACTGCGCGCGGACTGTATCTTCCAATTTGATGGGCCGAATGCTTTCCAATAGCTTGTTTTTCTCATTGCGAACCGCATCCGCGTTGAAAGAACTGGGTGGTTCCATCGCCACCAGCGTCAGCAGCTGGAGAATATGGTTCTGAAAGATATCCCGTACCACGCCAGCAGTATCGTAGTACCCGGCGCGATGCCCCACCTCCACAGTTTCAGAAACAGTGATCTGTACATTTTTTACATAATTCCGATTCCAAACCGGTTCAAAGATCGTATTCGCAAACCGGAAGAAAAGGATATTCTGAGCAGTTTCTTTGCCCAGGTAATGATCAATTCTATAAACCTGCTCCTCATCGAAAACCTGGTGTACCACCTGGTTAAGTTCACAGGCGGAGGTGAGGTCTGTCCCGTAAGGTTTTTCAATGATGATCCTCCGCCAATGATTATTCACCTGTTCAGCCATACCCGCTGTTCCCAGGTCTTTAACTACGGGGGCATAGAACTCCGGAGCGGTGGCAAGGTAATAAAGCCGATCTGAATCACCATCTTCCATATCTGTTAGATACGCGCTCAAACGGACGAAATCATCTGCCACTCCAAGGTTGCCCTGGAAATAGTGCAGCATGGCCGAAAATTGATCCCATACTTCTTCTTCGAATGAATCAGAGCAAAATTCTGCCACGCCTTCCCGTAAATGATCGCGAAAGGTGGCATCTGTGTAGGGACGCCGGGCAAACCCGATGATATTCGCGCAGGTGGAAAGGCGACCCTTTTTGAAATTGTTGTAGAGCGCAGGGATTAGTTTCCGCCAGGTCAGATCTCCGGAAGCACCAAAGACTATTATGGTAATTGGGGAACAGGTTTTATCCATTAGCCCTCGCATTTCTTTAATCTTACCTGATTCAATCGAATTATCATGAATCCAATAATCATGGGATACTCTATATTATGCCATTTTCAATCTGGTGGATAAGGCGGGATCTCCGCTTGGCAGACAACCCCGCCCTAGACCAGGCTATTCTCCACGGAGCGGTGATCCCGGTATTCATCCTTGACGATCATTTGCTTTCAAAACCAGCTACAAAGCGTAAGAATTTCCTTTTCGAAGGTTTGCATAACCTTGACGAAGATCTGCGCTCGCGGGGCAGTCGTTTGATCCTACGCCAGGGCGAACCTTCCCAAGAGCTCAGCAAATTGACAGCCGAAACTGGAGCCGATCTGATCAGCGCAGAGGAAGATTACAGCCCTTATGGGCGAAAACGGGATGACGAAATCAGCAGGCAGCTCCCCCTGAAATTAATTGGAGGTCTAACTCTTCACCATCCTTCTGAAGTTCTGAAAAAAGATGGAAATCCATATACCATTTTCACCCCATATAAAAATGCCTGGTCCGCTCTTCCTATAATCAACAATCCCAATGCTGACGCCCCTCGCCAAATAAAAGGTTATCCCCAAATCCAATCTTTAGAATTACCGGGATACCAAAAAGATTCGAATTTTCCAGCCAGCGAGTCGGAAGCCAATGACAGATTATCTCGATTCATTCACCAATCCATTTTTGAGTATGCGAATAATCGCGATCTGCTGGCCTGTGAAGATACATCGCTCCTTTCACCTTACTTACGATTTGGAATGCTCTCCCCGCGCCGTGCAATAGGGGCTGCCCGGATTTCTGTCGATTCTGCGCCTGATCTTGAGGCGAGGGAAGGAGCACAAGTCTGGTTGACCGAACTCATCTGGCGCGAATTCTATGAATCGATCCTCTATCATTTTCCATTTGTTTTAAGAATGGCTTTCAATCCCCGTCTTCGTCAAATAGTATGGGCCAATCCTAAGAATAGTCTTTCTGCCTGGCAGGAAGGTCGAACAGGTTACCCGGTTGTGGATGCCGGTATGCGTCAGCTTTCACAGACAGGATGGATGCATAACCGCGCCCGCATGATCACAGCTTCTTTCCTGAGCAAGGATCTGTTGCTCAACTGGCAGCTTGGGGAAGCATGGTTCATGCAGCAATTGGTAGATGGCGATCCAGCATCCAACAATGGCGGTTGGCAGTGGGCAGTTGGGACCGGAACCGATGCCGCACCTTATTTCCGAATTTTTAACCCGGTCTTACAAGGCAAGAAATTCGATCCCGGAGGGATTTACATTCGCCGTTGGATTCCCGAACTGGTCAATGTTTCAGATGAGTATATTCATTCGCCATGGCTTATGTCAACGATGGAGCAGATTCGAACTGGTTGCATTATTGGCAAGGATTATCCAAACCCTGTTGTGGATCATTCCAATGCTAGGGGAAGAGTACTGAGTGCCTACCGCGCTTCAGTACTACTAACTAATTCCCTCACAGACCACAAAATTGATTCTGAAAGAATCGAAGAGGAGATAAGATGATCCGAAATCAATGGTATATCGTCCTGGATTCAAAAGAAGTCAAACAGGGAAAACCACTGGGGGTTTTACGCATGGGCGAGAAACTTGTTTTCTGGCGGAATCCGGATGGCGGCGTCAATTGCATGCGCAATCAATGCCCCCATCTTGGAGCACAGCTTAGCCAGGGTAAATTGGTCAGCGACAGGTTGAAATGCCCGTTTCATGGTTTTGAATTCGACCCGAGCGGTGCCTGCAGGCTGGTACCCTCCATCGGAAAGAATGGGAAAATTCCAAATGCGCTGGAAGCAGCGACCTACCCGGTTCATGAAGCCCATGGATGGATCTGGATCTACTGGGGCACTCCACCTGAAGGAGAATTGGTACCACCCAAATTCTATGAGGATATTGATCAAAGGTTTAGTTATGGGAGTTTCCGTCAGGATTGGCCGGTACATTATTCCCGCATGGTTGAGAACCAGCTGGACGTGATGCACCTGCCTTTTGTTCACCATAACACCATCGGTGCTGGTGGAAGGGCACTCGTGGATGGTCCCCTGGTTAAATTGGATGACGGAATTTTGAAATTATGGGTTTACAACCGCCTGGATGATGGATCATTGGCTCTTAAAGCTGACGAAATCCCTGAACCCAAACGGGAACCCTTCCTCATCTTTATATTCCCTAATTTATGGGAGAACAGGATTGGGGAAGGAACCCGCATCCTGATCGCTTTTGTACCAGTGGATGAAGAAAATGGCATCCTGTATGGACGGTATTACCAAAACCAGGTAAAAATCCCGATCTTGAAGGATCTGGTGAATTGGATCGGTATTCTGGGAAGCATTGTGATCGCCAACCAGGATAAACGGGTGGTCAGCAATATCCTTCCCAAGAAGACTGAACTTAAGAAAATGGGGCAGATCCTGGTTCCCGGTGACCGGGCCATCCTGTTGTACCGGACGTACAGGAATAAATTGAAAGTTCTCGCCGGACAGATCAGCGAAATGGATTAATCCAATTCATTAAAGGGAGCGCACCCTTATGCTGGCTGGGCAACATCGATAGGACGTTCGCCGGTTCTCCATAAATAAATCGCCAGCAGACCGGTCACGATCGCGCAGAAAATCCCCGGGGCACCCGCGCCAAATTGCTGCAGGAGGATTCCACCCAGGATCGGTGAGATCACACGGGTCATGCTTTCCAGAGAAGCACCGATCCCGAGCATTCCCCCGACCTCATCCGGATGGACTGATTTACTGATCGAACTATTGATCACCGTGTTGAAAACGCCGCCTGCAAAAGCTATTGGAATCAAAATAATTAATAGAATAGGTAGTGAAGGCGCTAATGCCCAACCCAATAACGATACAGACATGATCGCAATCGACCAAAAGATCAAGATCGCTTCCTTAAATCTTGCGGTTAGGATACCGATCAGAAAACCCTGAACAATTACCGAAAGGACTCCCACATAAGCTAGAACATATCCGGTAGTTTGCGCATTCAATTTGAACTTATACAATCCGTAAAGCGCAAACACCGAGGTGAACATGGAAAAAGCGATGGCAAAAAAGAACCTGGTGGAGAGCAGCGGCCCGACATGCGGTCTCTTCAATACCGCGATCAGTGCTGGGATGGTGAAAGGAATTTGGTCATTCCGCTCCACCATGGCATCGCGTTTTTCCTTGGTGAGGGATTCGGGCAGCCAGAAGAACACCAGCACCAGGTTTATGATCGCCAGGCCTGCAGATACCAACGCGGGGACCATGAATCCAAACTGGCTAAGAATGCCGCCCAATGCAGGTCCGAAAATGAAACCGAGACCGAAAGCGGCTCCAATTAAACCGAGCCCTTTGGCTCGGTTTTTCTCATCGGTGATATCGGTGATATATGCCTGGGCAACGCTAATATTTCCACCAAAGAATCCAGCCATGGCGCGGGCAAGGAAGATAACCAGCAGGGTGTTTGCAAAACCTAGGATGATATACGCAACAATATTTCCGGCCAAGCTCAAGATCAGGACTATCCGCCTACCCTGCCTGTCGGATAACCTCCCTAAAAGAGGCGCACTGATGAATTGCATCAGCGCGTAAATCGCTACCAGCGCTTCGGTTGTGACAGCGTCCGCGCCAAAAGCAGTCGCATAGAAAGGTAATAGGGGCAGAATGATACTGAAACCCAAAAGATCGATGAAAACGATTAGAAAGATGGAGAATAGTTTCTTGCTGTTTGCGGTCATGATTGTCCTTGGCGTTCGAAATAAAAAAGAACTATAACAAGCGGCAGAACTGGTGTCAACCTATTGTCTAAGAAGAGGCAGAAATTTATTATTTTTATTCTTCGGTGGTGATGCTTCGCGATGAAAAAAAGAACTGTTTAGAATCATGGAGGTTTTTGTCAACTTCAATCATATACTCTATAATAAATGCAATGAGTATCAAAAAAACACTACAAGGCATTTTTTGGATTCTAGTTTATATACTTTTTACTCTTGCGCCTGTGTTGATTTTATTGTTTGGTCCAACACCCCCTGGCAGGGAATTCTGGCGGGATTTTTCTGTTGCGATTGGTTATTGCGCAATCGCAATGTGGATGCTCCAATTCGTTCTGACCGCCCGTTTTAAGATTATTAAAGCACCTTATGGAAGTGATGTTGTGTATTACTTCCATAAACAGATATCGATCGTTGCTTACTTCCTCGCCCTTTCCCATGTTCTGATTCTCTTCATTTTCTCCCCGAAGTTGATCAACCTGCTAAATTTCTTCACTGCTCCTCTCCGAGCCAGGGCGGCAGTCTTGAGCGTGATAGCAGTTTCCGCGTTGATATTCACATCTATTTATCGGAAAAAATGGCGAATTGAATACAACCGCTGGCGGATCTGGCATGGGATCCTGGCGATAGCTGCGGTTTCCTTTGCCTTCGCTCATATTTACCTGGCAGGTTATTATCTAAATACCCTCCTGAAAAGAGAGCTTTGGATAATCTACTCCCTGTTTTGGATCGGTTTAATTTTCTATGTCCGCGTTTATAAACCGTGGGTATTGATCAGGAATCCCTTCCTGGTAGATGAAATAAAACCCGAACGTGGAGGGACTTATACACTGGTATTGAAACCAAAGCAGAAGAAAGTTTTTCGTTTTCAGGCGGGTCAATTTGCCTGGCTGACAGCCAACAATACCCCATTTTCGGATGCGGAGCATCCTTTCACGATCGCTTCCAGCGCGGAAAACATGGAAACGATATCCTTCACGATTAAAGAATTGGGGGATTTCACCAGCACCATCAAGTCTCTTGTGCCAGGGCAGGAAGTCTATGTGGACGGTCCCTATGGTGCTTTTTCATATGAACGACATCCACACGCGAAGGGATTTATGTTTATCGCCGGGGGTATCGGAATCACCCCGATGATGAGCATGCTACGCTCCCTCGCCGACCGGAGGGATAAACGCCCCCTTGTTTTGGTATATGCCAACAAGAATTGGGAGGGGCTTACCTTCCGTGAGGAGATTCAAAATCTGCAGAAGGTATTGAACTTAAAGGTAATCCATGTCCTGGAAAATCCCCCCGAGGATTGGGTTGGGGAAAAAGGATTTATTAATGCTGGTATTATTAAAAAGAATCTCCCGGAGAATTTATCCCCCAATACTTGGGAAGTTTTTATCTGTGGACCCCTGCCAATGATGAATGCTGTGGAAAACTTGTTGCCCGCAGCCGGAGTGTCGATCGGTGATTTCCACTCCGAACGGTTTGACCTGGTTTGAAAGAGAAATGAAATGAGAATGCGGATCGCCCAAATCCTGGTTGTGATCGTCACGGCAGCGATTATCCTGTTTTCGCTTTATTTTGCGTACGTTCAGAGTAACCCCTAGTCTCGATTTGTTTTCGATTGGATTGAATTTTACCAATCCCACTTGACATTTACTTTTTGTTGCGTTAAGATATATTCATAATTATGAATATATCCCCGATTCAAACTGTCTCAAAATTTCTTCAAGCAATCAGCCCTGTACCGCGCCTTCAAATCTTGCTTGCCATTGGAGAGGAAGAACCTTGCGTTTGCCATCTGGAAGCCACATTTGGCTGGAGGCAGGCGTATCTATCCCAGCACCTAATGGCACTACGTAAAGCAGGCATACTTGCTGTTAGCAGACAGGGGCGGAACAAGCACTACCGGTTGAGCAATCCGGAATTTTTAGAGCTTATTCGGCAAACAGCAGCGATACAAGGGCTATCCTTTCCAGATCTTGCGCCATCTCCAGATTGCTGCTGCCCCAATTGCAGCAAGCAGCGTGGAGAAGGTTGTTAGTAATAAATATATTGGTAATCAATTTATTTGGGTCAGTAACCCGGATCATGATTTATCAGTGAAAAAGAATATATTACAGAAGAATTTTTTGGTGACGTTAGGAGAATAATAATGTCAGAATATCTTGAAACAATGGTGGACAAGTTCATTTTCAAAGTCGCTACGGACCGCCTATACAGCGCTGAAGGTCTTTGGTTAAAACCAGAAGGAAACTTGGTTCGGATCGGGGTATCTGACTTTTTTCAACAGCATAACGGCGATGTGGCTTTTGCCGAGATCAAGGCGGTTGGTAAAGTGGTCGATGCAGGCGCTGAAGTGGCAACCATCGAGACGATGAAAGTTAATGTGGATCTACCATCCCCAATAACTGGTAAGGTTGTGGCAGTGAATAATCTCCTGGTCACGGCTCCGGAAGTAATTAACCAGGATCCATATGGAACCGGCTGGCTGGCGGTGATAGAAGCTTATGACTGGAACGCCGAGAAGACTCATCTTCTGGAACCACATGCGTATTTTAAAAAGATGAAAGAGGATGCGGAGCGGGAGGTAAAAAGTTAATGCCTGGAAAAGAAAGCTCCAATAAAGTTGTCATCGTCCCCTGCAGCGGGATCGGGAAAACCTTCGGCTCTGTCAGCCGTGAAGCGGCATACATCATCACCGAGGACCTTCAGCCGGACGACACACAACTCGTTTCGCTTGCAAAGCTGGTTATGGAAGAAGAGTCAGCAGTCGCGATGGTTGCAGGGAATCCGACCATCACGATTGACGGCTGTAAGCTGGCTTGCGCCAGCAAGATGGTTAGGGAAAGTGGTGGAAATATTACGCAGGAATTCGATGTTCTGGAAGTATATCGCAGGTATAAGGAATTCAGACCGGATGGAATTGCTGAACTCAATGAAAACGGGGTCAGGCTGGCACAAGCCCTGGCTGCTGAAGCTGCATTAACCATCGACAAACTCAAAGTTGAACCCAAAGGAGACCAGAATGCCTGACCTGCCAAAAAAGAAGGTTGGTATTGTCTCCTGTTCGGGTGAAGAACTTGCCGAGGGTACAGTGACCCGCCTGGCAACCCGAAAAGTATTGGATCAACTCCGCCCGGAAGATACCGTCACCATCTGCCTGCCGCTCTTCCTGGCTGGCGGCGAAGGTGATCGGGCTTTTGCCAAGTTCTACCCGACCATTGCTGTGGATGGCTGTGAGCTTCGTTGTGCAGCGCGTGGTACCGAGAAATATTCCAGTAAACCAGCTGCGACTATCATGGTTGGCGACGTAATCGCGGAAAATGGTTTTGAAATACCTGAAGGTCGACGCCACCTTAATGATGCCGGGGTGCAAGCTGTAGACGCCACTGCCGACAAAATGGCAGCCATGGTGGATGAACTGCTCGGAAAGCACTGGAACCGAACAGCGGGTGCCTTCGATGATATTGGTTTAGCAGTGCCAGTACCCGAGATGGGGAACGAAACTGAAAAGGTTGCCCCTTGTTCCTGTGGTTCCGGCATCCCCGTCCAGGCCGTTTCAATAAACGGCCAGGGAATCAACCTGGTCGCCTTGCCGCTGATCTTTGCAAATTTCCAGCAGGAGGGCAAGAAGCCTTCCATGACAACCTCTATGGAACTGCTGGAAACGGTGAAGATATACAATCAGATCCCCCAGGGGGAGGATGAGAATTATCGTGAAGTACTTTTATCCGAATACACCTTATTCTGCGATAGAGAGGCAAATCAATGAGCCAAACCTCCACTTATCACACTACTGTGAACTGGAAAGGGGAGCATTGGGGGCATGTTATCCTGGGCAATGGACCGGAAATGGACTTTTCCGCACCACCCGATGCCCAGGGACACGCCGGTGTACTGACACCCGAAGATGCCTTCGTCGCCGCAGCTAACACCTGCATCATGATGATGTTCATCTGGGCTACTGAACGCTTTAAGCTGAATCTTCTTTCTTACAATTGCCGGGCTGAAGGCACAAAGCTGATCGAGTTGGACCGGACAGAGATCTTCACCCACCTCCGGTTTTGGCCAATTATCCGCGTCTCGGCTGGAGATGAGGATCCTGAAATCATTCGTGGGAGAATTCTAAAAGCTGTTGCAGCGGCACAGAAATATAGCCTGGTCGCAAATTCTGTGAAATCCGAGATTATTATTGAACCAATGATCGAAGTGGTTGCATAAAGGATTGCCAATGCAAAGGGGTCTAATTAAACAATAATTATTTACCAAAGGAGAAAAGAGATCATGCTTACGATTAAAGTTCTTGGTTCAGGCTGCCAGAATTGCCAGACTCTGGCAGCATTAACCAAACATGCTGTTGAGTATCTGGCTATAGACGCGACAATTGAAAAGGTAACTGATCACGATGAAATCGGAGAGTACAAGCTCCTGGCGACACCAGGTCTGGTGATCAATGAGAAGGTCGTTTCTGCCGGACGGATCCCGAGCGAAGCCGAGATCACGACCATGCTTACCACAGCTCTGGAGGTTCAATGAAAAAGAAAGTCCTGTTTCTTTGCACCGGGAATTCCTGTCGCTCGCAGATGGCGGAAGCAATCGTAAACGCCCACCTGGTAGATAAATGGGATGCTATCAGTGCAGGGACAAGACCGGCAGGGTTTGTCCACCCTATGGCACTTGAAGTTCTTCGGGAGATCGGCATAAATCATACCGGAGAGTCCAAACCGGTCGATTATTTTTACGAAACAAGTTTTGATCTGATCGTCACCGTCTGCGATTCTGCTGCAGAGGAATGCCCGGTTTGGCTTGGAAAAGGAAAGCGGGTTCACCACAGCTTTCCCGATCCTGCCATAACCGGCGATATCTCCGATTTTCGTTCGGTCCGGGATGCGATCACCCTGGAAATCCCACAAATACTTCAAAAATACGAATAGGAGCTGCCATGGACGATCAACCCGCAAAAAAACTCTCGTTCCTAAACCGATACTTGACTCTTTGGATCTTCCTGGCCATGGCCATCGGGGTCGCCATCGGGTACTTCTTCCCGGTGGAAGTCCAAGCCTGGAATGACTCTGTATCCGTTGGAACAACAAACATCCCCATCGCCATCGGGTTGATCCTGATGATGTACCCTCCCCTGGCAAAAGTACATTATGAAGAGCTGGGCAATGTCTTTCGCGATCGTAAAGTCCTGAGCCTCTCCCTGGTGCAGAACTGGGTCATTGGCCCGATCCTTATGTTCATCCTCGCTGTGATCTTCTTAAATACGCGCCCTGAGTTTATGTATGGACTGATTCTGATCGGGATTGCCCGCTGTATCGCCATGGTGATCGTCTGGAACGACCTCGCCAAAGGCGATACAGAATACGCAGCCGGGTTGGTAGCATTCAACAGCATCTTCCAGGTTTTGTTTTACAGTTTTTATGCCTATATCTTCCTCACCGTTTTACCGACCTGGTTCGGGTTCCCCGGCACTTCAGTACCCATCACGATAGGTGAGATTGCCAGGAGCGTATTCATTTACCTCGGTATCCCCTTCCTGGCGGGATTCATTACCCACTACCTCCTGATCCGGGCGAAGGGCAAGGATTGGTACTATCATAAATTCATCCCAAAGATCAGCCCAATAACTCTGATTGCCCTTTTATTTACAATTATGGTGATGTTTTCCCTCCAGGGAGAAAAAATTGTCACCTTCCCGCAAGATGTGGTGCTCATCGCGATCCCTCTTCTGCTTTATTTTGTGATCATGTTCTTTACCAGTTTTTTCATGGGAAAAGCTGCTGGCGCAAATTACAAAAAAACGGTCACCCTGGCATTTACTGCTGCAAGCAACAATTTTGAGCTTGCCATTGCAGTTTCGGTGGCTGTGTTCGGAATCTCCTCCGGGGAGGCATTCGCAGCGGTGATCGGACCGCTGGTGGAGGTACCAGTGATGATCGCTCTGGTTAATGCTGCCTTCAAATTGAAAAAACGGTATTTTCCACTGGAAGGAGCGTAAGCAGGAACCGTTCCTGTGGTTGCAGTATGATAGTCATAGGTGTATGATGAAAAGAAGAATGAAAATCCGTTTCAGGAGGCAAAATTATGACAGGCTATTTTGGATCCATTGAAACGCAGACGCTGCAGAATGAATTCTTCCGTCGGGTGCTTTTCACGGGAAAACACGCCCAGTTGGTGGTTATGTGCTTGCAACCGGGTGAAGAGATCGGTAATGAAGTCCATGACCATGTGGATCAATTCTTCCGGGTTGAAGAAGGCGAGGCAAAATTCATATTAAACGGGAATGAGGAACACATCATCTGCGATAATGATGCTGCTGTAGTGCCGGCGGGTACTTTCCACAATGTGATCAATACCTCCAAAACCTCCCGGCTAAAACTCTATACGGTTTATTCTCCACCCAACCATCCGGATGGTACTATCCATAAAACCAAAGCCGAAGCTGAAGAAGCTGAAAAGCACGAACATCATTAGACCAAATATTTACCAAACAAAAACCCCGGTTACCGGGGTTTTTATTTTTAATAATTTCTCGAATCTTGTTACTGTGCAGGACCGCCGTTCTGATACTCCATCCGTTTCTCGCCGCCCGCCGTTTCAAGCGCGAGGCCGCCTTTACCATCCGGACCTCCTGCAACAATTTCATCTAACAGTGCAAGATATTCGGTTTCCAACGAACCCGCTTCGCAAGCCATCCTCGTTGTCCCTGTCACATTGATCGTAAGACCATTCTTTGTTGAATAATTGCCTGTAAAAGTATTACAGTCAACTTTACCGGAAACCGAACCATCGGGATAGAAAACGATCGTGTAATACTTGGGGTCTGGATTTTGCATTATTTCGCCAGTCGATTTGATTTTTCAAGCTTATCCATTCCCAGTTGATCATCTGGATGGGATTCTTGGTGGGAACCGAGGTCGCGGTGGGCTGAGGCTGGGAATCCTGGGTGTTCGTTGGCTTCGGTTTCACGGTCGGGCTGGATGCCATGGTGGGAATTGAAGTAGGTTTAACAGGTGTTTGAGTGGGTTGCGGTTTGGTGGTGGGAGTGATCGAATTCACCGGTGCCAGGGTTATGACCTGTGGGGGCTCATCTGGCACAGCTATAGGCTGGCAGGACCGGATTATCACGAGACCGACCACAACCAGAACTCCAATGATAATGAACCAATATTTTTTCTTCACGACAAACTCCTTGGTCTATTGAAAAGGCCAGAATTTATTTTCGCAATTGAATCCATTAATCATGGATGAACGAAGGGCACTAATTACCGGATTCTTCTTTTTTCTGCGGAGATAAGAACAGATTGGCCAGGTAGCCGGTGAAGGTACCAAAAATACCGACACCAATGATTATGATCAAGCGTACCGATTATCCGGCCCGCAATTGGTGGTCGGGTACCTATCCCCGTACCCAACCGTGGAAATGGTAACCATCGTGTACCAGATCGCGTCTGAGGCGGTTTTGATATTCGCATCAGGATTTGTCTCTTCTGCTCTTAGGACTGCCAGACTTCCGAATTCCAGGACCAGGATACCCATCAACAACAGGATGATAAGCGCACTTCCTGCCCGGTCTTTAAGAAGCGTGTCTGCGACCGTCTTCGGCCCTACAGCGCGCATCAGTCGGTAAACACGAACAAGGCGGAAGATCCTTAATATCTTGGTTTGCTCGAATGGAAGGCTTGCCAGGAGGTCAGCCCAACCAAATTGACGGAAGAAATAATTGCTTTTCGATGGGGCGGTGAGGATCCGGTAAATAAAATCAATGATGAAAATGATACTGAACAGCCAATTCATAATATTCAGAACCTGGGTCATATCTTGGTCAGGTATAAGAATCCCCAGGACAATATTCAGGATCGAAAGGATTGAGAGCACTCCGATGAATATTTCATACCCGAGGCTTTTTAATTCCGTTTTTACAGCCATGCTTCCCTCCATCAATTATTGAATACTTTATTTGTTGCAATTAAAATACCAGCCTCAGAATCCGGGTGATCCCGGAAACGAAGGCTGGTAGGTCATTTTTTCCCGCGGAGAGTAGAAGAATCTCGTTGGGTAAATTGCTTTGAGCGTAATTATCAGCCGAGCAACTTTGCCTTGGCCTGCGCGAATTCCTCATCCGAGAGGACGCCGGAATTATGCAATTGGGATAATTGCATCAGCTGTGAATTAAGATCTGTTCCTGCAGGTGCCGCCACCGGTGCTGCTGCCTGCTGCTGGGCTGCTGCATCCGCGGCTCCCTGGTCATAGGCCTGCTGCTGGACGGCCTGCTGCTCGGCTGCCTGGTTGGCGTACTTCTGATCCTGGTGATGATGAACTGCACCTGCTGTCCCGGCTACGACTGCGGTCGTCGCGGCAACACGGACTACACTTCGACCAACTGCTCTTCTTCGCATCATAATGATTTTCTCCTGATTATTTTTTCGATTTCCTGAATGACCATCAACTCAGGTTTTTGATATTATTTATCCGCCAAAGAAAGATCGCGAATAACTTCATCAACTACCTGGTAGGGGATACGTTCCTGCATCAACACTGCGCCTCCAGCCCGGAGACAGGCATCCTTGAAATTCGTCGCCCATAAATTTTCATAGAGCAGCAACCCGGCCGTCGAGTTGTTCTCGAGTTTCGCGCCGATCATCTCAATATCGTCTTTCTTGATCATCCCCTGGGTTTCAACTTTGGTCGGATCGAAAATGGCAATAAACTCCACATCCGGTTCCTGGATCTCTTTCACGGTGACCGCACCTTGCGGATCCTTATAAATGATCACCAGGTCGATGACGCGGATGATCTTTTGAGACATGAGGGTGTTAAGTTCCTTCAGAATCTCACCCTTAAACTGGTTGCCCTTGAATTCAAGTGCAAGAAAATCAATCGGTCCGTATGACATTTTTTTCTCCTTTTTTAGATTTTCTGTTTATCAATTTCTTCCATTAAATTATAAACCAAATTTCGGAATGATTCAATTACCAGAAAGGAGCATTTACATTCAAGTCAGAAATATGAATCCCAATCTTACAAACCAGTCGTAAAACCCGGGAGATATCTTGAAATTAAACTGAAGGAATCAAAAAAGAGCAGCAAGCCGGCGAGGATCATGATGGTCCCCATCACGATCTCGGTGATCCGCATGACCCGGGAATACTTACGCAGAATGACCGTTACCCAGCCATTCCCGGGTGCCAGGGTGAAGAACGGAACCACCATATCTTATGATTAGGCCACCCATAATGTTATTTCTCAAAATCAGTGCGGGTGGATTATTAATACTCGCAAATCCTCTTTTTTGATAAGCAGATTTTATTTATCTTCCCATCAAATTTGAGTAAGCTACAGGTCACTTGCCCGCAGATGGTCGAACAGCTAAAATATATCCATGCGCTTCGATATTTTCACCCTTTTTCCGGAAGTGTTCAATCCCTACTTCGAAACAAGCATCCTGAAACGCGCCATCCAGAACAACCTTGTAGATATTCAGCTTCACAATATCCGTGATTGGACCACGGATAAACACCACACCACCGACGATACTCCCTATGGTGGTGGTGGTGGGATGGTGATGAAACCAGAGCCAGTATTCGCGGCCATCGAATCTGTCCTTGGCACGCAACGGGTTTTTCCCTCCATCCTGCTCACCCCCCAGGGGCGTCCTTACAATCACAAGATCGCGAAGCAGCTGGCAGGGGAGGATCGTATCGCGCTGCTCTGCGGGCATTATGAGGGTGTTGATGAGCGCATCCGGGAGCACCTGGTTTCTGATGAAATATCCGTTGGGGATTACGTTCTCACCGGTGGTGAATTGGCAGCCATGATCGTTGTGGATAGCGTTTCCCGCTTCCTTCCCGGTGTGTTGGGAGATCCCGAAGGAGCAGATGATGATTCCTTCGCCTCGGGGTTATTGGAATACCCACACTACACCCGCCCGGAGGATTTCCGCGGATGGAAGGTGCCGGAGGTGCTTCTCTCCGGAAACCACAAAGCCATCGCACAATGGCGCAGGGAACAGGCGCTCAAACGCACCCTGCTTCGCAGGCCTGATCTGCTGAAATCGATCGAACTCACGAAAAAGGAAGAATTCTTTCTGGCATCACTCGAAGAAGATATCTAAAACTGAAGAGGGAGAATGACAATGAAATTCAGTATAGGAAAGACCTTTCTGCTCGGTTTCGGGTTTTTTGGCGTTAGCGTAATATGGAGCGTTTATAACGCCTACGTTCCAATTTTTCTCCAGGATCGATTCCTTCTGGCTGCCGGTTTCATTGGCATTTTCATGACTCTTGATAACATTGCTGCCCTGTTCATTCAACCGGCAGTCGGAGCTTGGTCTGACCGCATCCACACACGCCTCGGTCGAAGGCTGCCTTTCATCCTCGTAGGTGCTCCGATTGCAGCAGTCAGCTTCATCATGTTGCCCATCGCAGGCAGTTTGTTTGCTTTCTTCCTGGCATCAGTCGCGCTATTGATCAGCATGGCAGTGTGGCGCACGCCGGTGGTTGCCTTAATGCCGGATATCACCCCATCAAAGTACCGTTCGCAGGCAAACGGGATCATCAACCTGATGGGTGGATTGGGGGCGATCATCGCATTCATCGGCGGGGCAAAACTATATGACATGAATCCCGAATACCCCTTCCTGATGGGAGCTGTACTGGTGGTGCTTGCTGCAGTGCTGGTGCTCATTTTCATCCGCGAACCAAAAATCCCCGAAACCAAAGGGGATGAGAAACCCGGCTTGATAGCCAGCTTGCAGACCATGTGGAGATCTCCCGACCGCTCCGAGCTGAGGCTTCTCAGCGCGATCTTTTTCTGGTTCGTCGCCTATGCCGGGATCGAAGCGTTCTTTACCCTTTTCACAAAAAATTACCTCCTTCTGCCCGAATCCGACGGTGCCAGGATGCTCGGTCAGCTCTCCCTGTTGTTTGTGATCTTTGCCATCCCGGCCGGGTATATCGGTTCCGCAGCCGGCCGGAAGAAAACCATTCTGGTTGGCATCATCCTGATGATGGTCTGTGTGACCTCCATCTTCTTCATCCCCAGCGATACCCTGGCGACCCTCAATACCACCCTTCCTCTGGTCGGTCCGATCTACACCCTCAGTTTTATCATGATGGCTCTCGGGATCGCCTGGGCTTTGATCAATATCAATTCGCTACCCATGGTGGTGGATATGACGGATGCAGTCCATATTGGCACCTACACCGGGTTGTATTACCTGTTTTCCACCCTGGCGGCGATCATCGGACCCATCCTTTATGGCGGCATAATCCAGGCGAGCAACAATCAATACCGGTTGTTGATGCTCGTATCCCCCATTTTCCTCCTTTTCGCACTTTTGGCGATGCTGGGTGTAAAGCGCGGCGAAGCAAAACAATAATGGAAGATTGATTTCCTTAATAAATGTTGCATATAACCCGAATTAACGCTATACTGATTGGTGCATGGGGAATATCCAACAGGAAAATTCCCTGGCAAAAACCCACTATTTTCTCAGGAGGAGAAACAGATGTCTAAAAAGTTGTTCGCAGTTTTAGGTGTCTTGGTCATGGTTTCCATGATCCTCTCAGCTTGCGCGCAGCCAACCGCCGCGCCAACTGAAGAACCGGTTGCACCACCCGAAGCACCCCCAGCCACTGAAGTTCCCCCGCCCCCGGAACCCAAAGCTCTGTATGGCGAAGTAACCGATATGGGTGGTGTGGATGATAAATCCTTCAACGCATTGGCTTGGAAAGGTGTTCAGGATGCAATGGCGGAATTCGGTGTCGATGGGAAGTATCTGGAATCCACCCAGCAATCCGATTATGCCAAGAATATCCAGCAGTTCATCGATGAAAATGCCGCTATGATCACCACAGTCGGCTTCCTCCTCGGTGTGGATACTGCCACAGCAGCCAAAGCAAATCCCGATACCAAGTTCGCGATCGTGGACTATGCGTTTCCCGATTGCTGGCCGGGTGCAGTGGTTGGCAAGGACTGCGGTTCCGATGTTGAACTGCCCAATGTGGTGGGTTTGACATTCCAGACCGATGAAGCTGCATTCCTCGCTGGTATGCTGGCTGCTGGTACCTCGAAAACTGGTGTCATTGGAACATACGGTGGCATCAATATCCCGACCGTCTCAATTTTCATGAAGGGTCTAGAAGCCGGTGTTAAGTACTACAACCAGCTCAATGGCAAGGATGTGAAAGTCCTCGGATGGGATACCTGCAAGAATGATGGTGTGTTCACAGGTAATTTCAGCAGCACGGATGACGCCCGCAAGATCACCGAATCCATGGCCCAGGAAGGCGCAGATGTCTTCATGGGAGTTGGTGGACCCATTGGTCTTGGTTCCGCAGCATTCTGCAAGGAAACCGGTTCCTGCACGTATATCGGTGTGGATGCTGACTGGTACGAAACCGCCCCTGAATACAAGGAGATCTACCTGACGAGCGTTCTCAAGAAGATCGATGTGGCTGTGATGAATGCCATAAAATCTGTTGAGGAAGGTACCTATATGGGTGGCATCGCGAATTTCGCCCTTAAAGACGGTGGTGTGGATATCGCCCCGTTGCATGACCTGGCTTCCTTGGTCTCCCCGGAATTGCAAGCCCAGGTCGACCAGGCTAAAGCCGACCTCATCTCCGGTGCCATCACCGTGAATGGTGTCCTGGCTTGCCCAGAATAAACATCTCGTGAATTAAAAAAGAGAGCCGGATAAAACCGGCTCTCTTTTTTAATTTCTGATAAAATATTGTCAGTTCTGCTGATCACATTTCTGGGAGATGCTAATGCCTAAAGTATTGGAATTAAGCGGAATTACCAAACGTTTCCCCGGAGTACTTGCAAATGATAATGTGGATATTACCCTTAACAAAGGGGAGATTCTCGCGTTGCTTGGGGAAAACGGCGCCGGCAAGACCACCCTCATGAACATCCTGTACGGTCTCTATAAACCTGATGAGGGAACCATCCGGGTAAATGGCAAGGAGGTCACCATCAAAGGTCCAACCGACGCCATTGCCCAGGGGATCGGAATGGTTCACCAGCACTTCATGCTGATCCCGGTGATGACCGTCACTGAAAATGTGATGCTGGGAGTGGAAAAGACCAAAGGCGGGATCATTTTGGATAAGGCTTCCGTGGAAAAACGGATCCGCGAGATCTCCGATCAATATGGGCTCGAGGTGGATCCATCCGCCTATATCCAGGATATCCCTGTTGGAACCCAGCAAAGGGTGGAGATCATCAAAGTGCTCTTTCGCCATGCCGAGATCCTCATCCTGGATGAACCAACCGCGGTGCTTACCCCCCAGGAAGTGGAAGGTTTATTCAAAGTAATACATTCTCTTATCGACAAGGGAATTTCGATAATTTTCATCACCCACAAGCTAAAAGAGGTAATGGAAATCGCGGATAGGATCACCGTTCTCCGCCAGGGAAGATCCGTTGGGACGGTCAATCCAAAGGAAACCAATCCGGAAAAACTGGCGACGATGATGGTCGGTCGAGAGGTCAACCTTACCGTGGAAAAAACCACCGCGAAGCCAAAAGAGGTGGCTTTGGAAGTCGAGAACCTCTACGTGCGTGACGAACGCCAGAATCTTACTGTGAACGGCTTGAGCCTGGATGTCCACCTTGGGGAGATTCTCGGTGTTGCAGGCGTTCAAGGGAATGGGCAAACGGAACTGGTGTACGCACTTACAGGTCTTTCCAAGCCCGAGGCGGGCGAGATAAAAATTTTGGGGGAGGTACTTAAGAAACCCACCCCGCGGAAGATCCTGGAAAAAGGAGTTGCCCATGTGCCAGAGGACCGGCAGAAACATGGACTCATTCTATCCTTCCCGATCTACGATAATCTTGTTTTGTGCACCTATTACCTCCCACCTTTTTCTAACCGCGGGGTGCTGCAGGAGAAAACGATTATCAGTACCGCTGCCGAGCTGGTTGATCAATACAGCGTGCGTACTCCGAATGTGTTTGTGAATGCTTCCACACTTTCCGGAGGTAACCAGCAAAAAGTCATTATAGCCAGGGAGCTTTCACGTCCGACAAAACTTGTTATTGCTTCACAGCCTACCCGCGGATTGGATGTCGGTTCAATCGAATATATTCACGCCCAGATCGTTAAAAAACGCGACGAAGGCACCGCGGTTCTGTTGGTCTCTCCAGAGCTGGATGAGGTTCTTGCGCTTTCCGATAGAATCGCAGTCATGTATAAAGGCCGAATAGTCGATGTGATCCCTGCCAAGGGAGCAAATCGACAATACCTTGGGCTTTTGATGGCAGGAGTGCCTGTAGAAGAAGCGCTGGTCACTACCCCCAGGCATGTGACTGAGGGTGAAGTGGAACGGGTGTTTTAGGAGGTATGGAATTGAAAAAGGACAAGAAACCTACTACCAAGCAAGTTGCTCCTGTTCCTGCTCCGGAAGATAAACCCGTTCAGAAACGTACGCAGTCGTTCCAATACCAGGCTTTTCTTATCCCAGTTCTAGCAGTCCTGACCGGTTTGATCATCGGTGCATTATTTATCGTTTTTACAGACCTGAAAGTACTTCCCCTCTATAAATCCTTCTTTATCGCTCCCCTCGCAGCATTAAAGGCAAGCTCGGATGCAATTGCCACCGCGTATGGGGCATTGTTCGCCGGTTCGCTGGGTAGCCTGCCTGCATTGATCGCATCCATTCAAGCATACACGGCAACGGGGGACCCCTCCTCTTTCTATAAAGCGATCTACCCGTTCACCGAAAGCCTGGTTGCTGCCTCCCCATATATCCTCACAGGTCTTGCGGTTGCGGTGGGTTTCCGGGGTGGTTTGTTTAATATCGGTGCTGAAGGCCAGTTTTTCATGGGGGCGCTCGGTTCTGCTTTCGTTGGATATACGCTCAAAGGATTACCAATATATATCCATCTTCCCCTGGCTTTACTAGGCGGTGCAATAGCCGGTGGATTTTGGGCTTTCATACCCGGCTGGTTGAAGGCGAAAACAGGTGCGCACGAAGTGGTAAATACGATCATGATGAACTGGATCGCGTTCCGGTTAAGCGATTGGCTCCTGAACGGTCCCATGAAAGCGACAGGGTATAGACCTATCACTCCAGTTGTTGAAGAATCTGCCATGCTTCCAAGGTTCTTCCCTGAGCCGCTGAGGTTCCATGCAGGATTCTTTTTCGCCCTGGCGATCGCCTTTTTCATTTGGTGGTTGCTGTTTAAGACAAAGATTGGTTATGAGATCCGGGCTGTTGGGGCTAATCCTAACGCCGCCAAATATGCAGGCATGAATATCTCCAACAACATCATTCTCATTATGGTGATAAGCGGAGCGCTCGCCGGTGTGGGTGGGGCCGTTCAGGTACTGGGTACCGATCACTGGGTGGGTCAGGGTTTCTCAGCTGGTTTTGGTTTCGATGCTATTGCGCTCGCCCTGATTGGCAACAGCCACCCGTTAGGCGTGGTTCTGGCTGCAATTTTATTTGGCGTCCTGCGGGGAGGGGCAACATCCATGCAATCCTTTGCAGGTATCCCGATCGATATCATTTCCATTATCCAGGGACTGGTTATCGTCTTTATTGCCGCCCCGATCATCATTCGCGCGATCTACCGTGTGAGTGCGCCTCATAAAGATGAAGTGGTTCATGCCAGAGGTTGGAAATGATGACACGAAATTCACTGAATTATTCAAAACGAGAGGGTTAAATGGCCATACAAAAAATTGCCGTTCCTCCAGCAAAACCAAAGGTGCCTACTACCAGGATCGTATGGGGGATCATTCTGATCCTTGTTGGTCTATTTATGTTTTTCGTGTTTGGCTCCCAGTTGGAATCCGTTGATACAACAACGTTAAATTTCAATCTTAATCAATCAAACGCGATTGTGATTCCCTCCATCACATTACCATCCCAAGTAACCATCTATGTGCTCGCGTTTATCCTGATTCTGGTGGGCGCCTACCAGCTTGCAGTTGGAATACAATCCACTGGCTTACTTGCGGGGGTCCTGGGCCTGGTATTCGTTTTTGCCTTCCTGCTCTGGGGGGCGGCAGGGACACAATTTAACCTGGAAGGCATGATATCCAGTTCATTGGTTCGGGCTACGCCAATCGCGCTTGCCGCGTTGGTTGGGGTCATCAGCGAGCGTTCTGGTGTTGTAAATATCGGTATCGAAGGTATGTTGTTATTTTCGGCGCAAACAGCTGTTGTGGCCGCCTCATTATCGGATAACCTGTATGTTGGGCTGCTTGTCGCGATCCTGACCGGCGGTTTGTTCGCAAGCCTGCACGCGGTATTATGCATCCGTTTCCGGGTAAATCAAATCGTCAGTGGTGTTGCCATCAATATCCTCGGTACGGGGTTGACCAGTTTCTTCGCATCAAAATTCCTTGAACCCTATGGTGACCTTTTGAACAATTCCGGCACTTTCCCGATCGTGCCAATCCCGATCCTATCAAAAATCCCAATTCTTGGCCCTATGCTCTTTGAGAACAATATTATCGTTTACCTGATGATGATCCTGGTTGTGGCAATGCATTTTATGCTCTTTTATACCCCCTGGGGTTTACGTACCAGGGCTGTGGGCGAACATCCGAAAGCCGCGGATACACTGGGTGTGAATGTGTACCTGATCCGTTATGTGAATGTGATCATTGGTGGAATGATCGCCGGTGTGGGTGGCGCATATTTCACGATCGGGACCATAGGACGGTTCGATCAGATCATGACCGCAGGCAAGGGTTTTATTGGCTTGGCAGCCATGATCTTCGGGAAATGGACACCGATTGGCGCTTTCTTCTCTTCATTAATATTCGGTTTTGCGGATTCTCTTCAGGTGAAACTACAAATTCTCTCCGTGCCAATTCCATCAGAATTCTTATTGATGGCGCCGTACATCATCACAATGGTCGTTCTGGCAGGCGTTGTCGGTCGGGCAATGCCTCCCGCAGCGGATGGAGAGCCGTACGTAAAAGAGTAATCTCACGGGTCCTCGACTCATAACCCATTTCAGCTTGCTATTATGCTGAGGGGAATATTAAATTCCGAAATATGGGTTTTTGCAGGATATGTAATCCATTTTTATTGATCGGTAAATCTTTATCCTGAATTCCAGCTAGGAGAGGTCAATGACAGTTAGAAACCCGCTCCGTCCCGGGCATCGAGCCAAACCAAGAGGGAATATGCTCGAGAACATGATCAACCCGATCGACAGACTCTCTGAGACAATGTTCAGTATTTTGATCATGCTGTTTTTCACCCTGGTGTACCGGGTGAATCAATACCCCTCCTTTAATTTTTACGAGAACCAGGAAACCATTATTTCAAACATGATCATTGGCGCAATATTCACGGTGATCTCCTGGGGATTCTTTGATGGGGTCATGTACGCTCTATTCTCCCTCCTCGAGCGCAGTGAAAAACACAGGTTGTTGAAAGGCATCCAGTCCGCTGAGGATGAAGCATCCGCCGTGGAGATCATCGCCGATGAATTGGATTACATCCTTGAACCCATCACCGAAGAGGAACAGCGAACATCGCTTTACCAGAATATCCTGGGATTTTTGCGCAACAGTAAGCCGCAAATAATCAACTTCAAACGCGAGGATTTCACAGCGATCCTGGGGCATGTGCTCGTTGCGGTTATCGCGATCATCCCATCAATGATCCCTTTGGTGATTTTTCGGCAGAACGTCGAGCTGGCAATTCGAAGCTCCAACATTGTTTCGTTCGCTGTTCTGTTTCTTTCCGGGTATCAATGGGGGAAATACACCGGCGTGGCTCCCTGGAAAACCGGGATGCTAATCACCTCGGTGGGTGTGCTCACGGTCGTCATCGGGATATTGCTTGGCGGTTAAGGTATAATTTGCCCGTTCGCCCCCGTAGCTCAATTGGACAGAGTGCCTGACTTCGAATCAGTA
>CAWDHI010000011.1:0-147334 GCA_963802095.1 uncultured Chloroflexia bacterium
CATTCAGCTTCATCCGCCCTAGCCGTAAAAACCAGAAATATAGTGGCCCCGAGCGCGAAAAATAGACCCAACCCGGATGGCGCCTTGAAGAATATCCCCCACGCGAGTAGAAGGAGCGAGCTGTAGAGCGGGTGGCGAATGTAGCGGTAGATCCCGGTGGTCACCAGGGTGGAGGTCTTCTCAAAAGCCAGGAGCTGGGGCTCGCCCTCCCGCATTCGGGTGGGTTTTCCCCGGTTCCGCAGCGCGCGGATCCCGAAAACAAGGGGGATGATGCACCCGATGAGCAGGAACCAGGAAATGAGCTGATGCCAGGAGAGCGGGTCTCGAAACCAGGTGTCCACATTGAGAAGTAACATCGCCAGGATGAACTCCCAGGCGAAGAAACGATAAAACCCGTGCGAGCGGGGAACGCGCAGCGAATTGCGCGAGATATAGACTAGTACGCCGGAGATAATTACGAAAACGACGGTTTTCCAAATCATCATTGGCGTATCACCGTAATTGCAAAGGGACCCATCCCTCCGCCGCCTTCCGCCAGTCAAACGGCTCACCGTGCCCCGGGTAGACGGTGGTGATCTGCAGCCCCTGCAGTCTCTCCAGGCTTTCCCGGCCTGCCTGCGGGTCGTCCATCAGGGAGTTCAGCGCTGGTCCTTTCAAGTTTTCGAACAGATCACCGCAGAATAGTTCGCCGCTCCCGGTGAGGATACCCAAGGAGCCCCCGGAATGCCCGGGCAGGGAGATGGCTTTGGCATCCAGGCCGTAGGCAGCGAGATCCGTTCCATCCGGGAGCATCACATCCGGGTTGAAGCGCTCTGTCTTGCCGAACCCGGTAAAGAGTGGGACCAGCGAGCGGATAAGAATATTCGGCCGCTTACGCCCTGCAAACATATCCCCGGTTTGTCCCATCGCTGCATCCGCTGCGTGCATGGCTATCCTGGCTCCATAATGATCGCGTAAATATGCAGCATTCCCGGTGTGGTCAAAATCCCCATGGGTGAGAACGATCAGCTTGAGGGATTCCTGCGTGCAGCCGTTTCGATCCAGCGCTGCCAGCAATTCCTTTCTGGCTGTGGAGCATCCTGTATCAATAAGCAGGTGACCTTCAGCGGTCTGAGCCAGGTAACAGTTCACCTGCCCCATCCGCAGGGGCATTTGAAGTCTGATCGTGAAAAAATTTTGGCTCATACAAGGTCACCATGAATAATTTACCATGTATTTTTCTTCTTATTCTTAAGAATTCAACCGTTTTTCCAGGAGGAGGCGCAATCGCTGCTGTTAATTTTCCAAAACATAATTGATTATTTATCGGTGCAGCCCCGGTGATGGCGGATAAAGGTGATGCCATAATTCCATCATGAACTTTCCATACCCCGATTTGCCCCCGCGCCAGACTGTTTGACATTCCCCCCGCATTGGCGTATCCTTAACCCCAGAAAGCCATTCCATCCCTCCCGGAGGTTGCCATGCCTGCCATGAACGACATCCTGGGTGTCATCCTCGGCGGGGGCAGGGGTACGCGCCTCTACCCGCTCACCCGTCAGCGCGCCAAACCCGCAGTGCCCTTTGCCGGCAAGTACCGCCTCATCGATATCCCCATCTCCAACTGCATCAACTCTGGCATCTACCACATTGCCGTCCTCACCCAGTTCAACTCCGTCTCGCTCCACCGCCACATCACCTCCACCTTCCAGTTTGACGCCTTCCATTCCGGCTGGATCCAGCTCTGGGCTTCGCAGCAGACCGTGGCCACCACCGACTGGTACCAGGGCACCGCCGATGCCGTGCGTAAACAGCTTTTCGAGATCCGCGCGTCGCGCCTGCCCTACACGCTCATCCTCTCCGGTGACCAGCTCTACCGCATGGATTTTGAGAAGATGGCACAATTCCACTGGGATACCGGCGCGGATGTGACCGTGGCGGTGCAGCCCGTCTTCGCCGAGGATACCGGGCGCTTCGGCATCCTCAAGGTGAATGCGGAGAACCGCATCACCGATTTTGCCGAGAAACCCAAAGATCCCATCCTGCTCAAAAAACTGGTGAGCCGGGATGACAAGCGCCGCCCCTACCTGGGCTCCATGGGTCTCTACCTCTTCAACACCGAGGCGCTCTTCGACCTGCTTGAATCCACCGCTTTCAGCGATTTCGGCAACCACATCATCCCGGGGGCGATCGGCACCCACAAGGTGATGGGCTACGGCTTCGATGGCTACTGGGAGGATATCGGCACCATCCGCTCCTTCTACGAGACCAACCTCTCGCTCACCATCCCCAACCCACCTTTCGATTTCTTCGACCCCAAGCGCCCAATCTACACCCACCCGCGCTTCCTGCCCGGCTCCACTGTGATGAACAGCCACCTCGAAAACGTGCTCATAGCCGAGGGCTGCTGCATCGATTCCGCCGATATCTCCCATTCGGTTATCGGGCTGCGTAGCCAGATCTTCAAAGGTGTGTTAATAAAGGATAGCGTGGTCATGGGTGCAGATTATTACGATAACCCCTGCCGCGAGTACTCAGACCCGGCCAGGGTAGCCATCGGTATTGGCTCGGGCAGCCACATCGACGGTGCGATCATCGATAAGAACGCCCGCATCGGGCGAGACGTGGTCATCCAGCCCTTCCCGCTGGATTTGGAAGTGGATGCCGATAACTACGTCGTCCGCGATGGGATCGTGATCATCCCCAAGAACGCAGTGGTACCACTCGGGACGGTTATAATTCCGGGGCAAATCTGATCAGCAACAAGGAAACTGACAAGATGAAAGATCCCACCCTCGCTGCCAGCTCCCCGCTGGATGGAACAACCTCGGAACTCACCTGGCACGCCACCTCCTCTGCCGAGGTGCTGGACCACCTAGATACCCTCGCAGAAAGCGGTCTCACTGCTGCCGAAGCTACCGAACGCCTGACCAAATTTGGCCCCAACCAGCTGACCGAAAAGAAGGGACCCTCCTTCTTCCAGCTTGTGCTCAGCCAGCTTAAAAGCTTTGTGGTCATCATCCTCATCGTCGCCGCCCTGGTTTCCGCCATCCTGGGCGAGTGGGTGGAAGCAGCCGCCATCCTCACCATCGTGGTGCTCAACGCCATCCTGGGGGTGGTACAGGAGAGCAAAGCCGAGGAATCGCTGGCTGCCCTCAAGAAGCTGGCCGCCCCCGAAGCCAACGCCATCCGCGATGGCCACCAGGTGCGCGTGCCGGCTGCGCAGCTCGTCCCGGGTGATATTGTCGTGCTGGAGGCAGGCAACTTCATCCCGGCCGATATCCGCCTGCTGGAAGCGGTCAACCTCAAGGTGGATGAGGCTTCTCTCACCGGCGAATCGTTACCTGTGGAGAAGAACGCCGCGTTGGTGTTGGACCGGGATATCCCCCTGGGAGACCGCAAGAACACCGCTTTCATGGGTACCGTGGTCAGCTACGGGCGCGGGCGCGGGGTGGTGGTCAGCACCGGCATGCACACCCAGCTTGGGCTCATCGCCAGCATGCTCCAATCGGTGGAGGAGGAGCAGACCCCCCTGCAGCGCAAGCTGGATCAGCTCGGCCGGACGCTCGGCTACGCCTGCCTGGGGATCTGCGCCATCGTTTTTGCTGTCGGTTGGCTGCAAGGCGGCAACCCGCTGGATATCTTCATGATCGCGGTCAGCCTCGCCATCGCCGCCGTCCCCGAGGGGCTTCCAGCCATCGTCACCATCAGCCTGGCGCTGGGCATGCAGGAGATGATCAAAAGGCACGCGCTCATCCGTCGGCTATCCTCGGTGGAAACGCTCGGCTCCGCCACAGTGATCTGCTCCGATAAAACCGGCACGCTCACCCAAAACGAGATGACCGTCACCCGCGTGTGGGTGGATGGTACCTTCGTTACCATCACCGGCACCGGTTATAAACCGGGCGGGGATTTCCTGGTGGATGGCAAGAAGGTGGATGTGAAGGATTACCCCGGGCTGGGAACCACGCTCTGGTTGGGCGCATTGAATAATGATGCCCGCCTGGAGGAAATGAAGGAGGAGGGTGAGGATCCCTTCTGGCGCATTGTTGGCGACCCCACAGAAGGGGCTCTGGTCGTGGCAGCTGCCAAGGCTGGCTGCCTCACCCGTGAGCTGGATAAATCCTACCCGCGCGAGAACGAGGTGCCTTTCGATTCCGTGCGCAAGCGCATGATCACCATTCACACCGTGGAAGCGCCTTCGGCTCAGGATATTTCCCCGTTTGATGAAAGCCACACCCGTAAACACTTCGTCATCACGGTCAAAGGCGCCCCGGATCTCATCCTCGATCTGTGCAGCAAAACCCGCCTGATGCATAAGGGTGATACCCCGCTGGATGAAAGCCGCCGAAAACAGGTGCTGGCAGCCAATGATGCGCTCACCCGCGATGCCTTGCGCGTGCTTGGCGTGGCTTACAAGATCGTGGAAAAAATGCCGGCCAATTTCACCCCCGAGGCGTTGGAGAAGGACCTCGTCTTCGCCGGTCTGGTGGGGATGATCGACCCCGCCCGCCCGGAGGTTAAACCGGCGCTGGAAAAAGCCAAGGGAGCCGGAATCCGCACCATTATGATCACCGGCGATTTTCCGAACACCGCCCGCGCGGTGGCGGAATCCATCGGCTTGCTGCGTCCGGGTCGCCAGGTGCTTTCCGGCGCGCAGTTGGACGAGATCGATGACGATGCGTTAAAGATAGCGGTGAAGAATACTGACGTCTTTGCCCGCGTTTCGCCTGAGCACAAGATGCGCATCGTGGATGCGTTGAAGGCCAACGGCGAGGTCACCGCCATGACCGGTGACGGGGTCAACGATGCCCCCGCCATCAAGCGCGCCGATATCGGCGTCTCGATGGGCATCACCGGCACCGACGTGGCCAAGGAAACCGCTGACATGGTCCTGACAGATGATAACTACGTCAGCATCGTTTCCGCGGTGGAACAGGGCAGGGTGATTTACTCCAACATCCGTAAGTTTGTCTATTACCTGATCTCCTGCAATATCGCCGAGGTACTGATCATCTTCATCCCCACTGCCTTTGGGAAATTTATCTTTCCCCAGATGGCCGAACGGGGCATCCTGGCACCCCTTACCGCCATCCAATTGCTCTGGTTGAACCTGGTGACCGATGGGGCACCAGCCCTGGCGCTGGGCACCGAAAAGGGTGATCCCGACCTGATGGAACAGGCTCCACGCCCACCCAGCGAGCAGATCATCAACCGCTTCATGCGGTGGGGCGTGGCAGTTCAGGCAGTTGCCATCACAGCCACCACCCTGTTGGCATTCAATATGGGGCTCTCGCATTCGCAGCCTGAATTCGCGGCGACGATGGCTTTTGCCACCCTTTCCATCTCGGAGCTGCTGCGCGCATACACCTCCCGCTCGGAGCGCTACCCGCTCTTCAAGATCGGAGTCTTTGGGAATAAGTGGATGAACTGGGCAGTGGGGGTCTCGCTGGTGATGATCCTGGGGGTTATCTATGTGCCCTTCTTCAATACGGTTTTCGACACTCTTCCCATGGGCTGGAATGAATGGGCGATCATCCTGCCGCTGGTGCTGGTTCCCTCCATCGCCGCTGAACTGACCAAGTGGGTTGCAACCAGGTTACAGAAACGCCAGCAGCTGCGGTCGGCGGAAAGTTAGAATTTATCATATTTAAAATAATACACCCCGCGAATTCAAGCTCCGCGGGGTGTTTTCTTCCGCAATTCTGTTATTACGAAGGCGGAAGCATCCCCTCCAGGGAATACTCCATCGCGATCGTATGGCTGCAGCGCCCGCGGCCTGCAAAGAAATCGCAATCGCAGGACATTTTTCCTTCCATCAAGCTAACTGTGTGGGTGGTGTTATCTCCATCCACGGCTACTTCAAAGGTCTTGAAGCGGATACGCTGGTCTCGTTCCTCAGCATAACGTTTGCCCTTCTCGATCTTGCTGATCATGCCGGAGTCCATGAGTGTATCTCCTCTTTGGGCGGAATAATAAAAAAGGCACGCAAAAAACGCGTGCCCAGCTAAAACCGAAGGATGTTGGAAAAGACTCGCATAGCGTTACTGTTCCTTGAAAGATAATAATACAGCACCGTAATTATGTCAACGGCTTTTTACCATCACCAGGGCATCTTCCTTGTCGCTGTAGTAAGCCGGCCAGATCTGGAAATCGATGTATCCCAGGTGTTTGTAGAGCACGATGGCTGGATTATTGGATCGGCGCACGCAGAGCTTGACGGATGGGAGTTGCATGCCCGCCTCGCAGTCGAGGATCAAGCGCGAGGCGATCCCAAGCCGGCGGAATTCCGGCAGCACGCCGATGGTGGTGATCCATCCGGTTCCCTCCCAGGGTTTGGCTTCGCCGGCGATAAACCCCGCCATGCGCTCTCCGGAAACAGCCTTGATGCGGACAATCCCGGGAAAGGATAGCACCCCGATCAGGTCGATCAACGGCCAGGCATCCGGACCGAAGCAGATCTGTTCCACCTGCCGCAGGGCGTTCAGATCGCGCAGCCCGGCTGGTTTGTATTCCACCTGGGGGGGGAGCATGTATCTGATTATAACCGTACGAATGACTTCACCGGTTTATAGGAAAATCGGTGCTCCGGGCAGGCTCCATTCTCATCCAGGGCTTGCCGGTGAAGAGCTGTTCCGTAACCCTTGTGCCGCGCGAATCCGTACATCGGATATTGGTTACCCAAATCCACCATCAATCCATCCCGGCAGGTTTTTGCCAGCACAGAAGCGCAGGAGATCGAAAGCACCAGGGTATCTCCTTTGATGAATGCTGTCTGGGGAATTTGCAGGTCTGGTAATTGAACAGCGTCGATGAGCAGGTGATCAGGGCAATTGATCAATCGCTCAAGGGCGCGGTGCATGGCAAGGCGGGTGGCTGGAAGGATACCCAAGCGATCGATCTCGAGATTGGAGGCAAGCCCGGTGGACCAACCGACCGCGATTTCCTTTATCTTTCCCGCCCAATGCTCCCGTTCTCGTGCGGTCATCTGCTTGGAGTCCCGCACGCCAAAAAGTTCCGATTGAACTGCCTGGTTGGGGGGAAGGATCACCGCCGCAGCCACAACCGGCCCAGCCCATGCGCCGCGCCCGGCTTCATCGATTCCGGCAACGCAGCGGCACCCTAGATCCCACAGGGCATATTCCGCTGCAAGGCTGGGAAAAAGATCGCAAAGTTGGTTTCACCTTGGGAGAGAATCAGCTATAACGTCCGCGCACAGCATTCAGGCGGATAGAGACCAGGTCGAAGAACATTCGAAAAGAATCCCGGAAGAGGCGCACCCGGCTATCGGAGTTGAAGTACCAGGGGATGGCCACTTCGGCAATTCGGTAGCCCTTCCGGCGGGCGATGAAGAGCACCTCCACATCGAAGGACATTCCGGTAAGGGTCTGCAGGGGAAAAACTTCTGCGGCGATATCCCCGCGGAACATCTTGAATCCGCACTGGGAATCCTGCAACCCGGGCAGCGCCATTACACGCACCATAAGGTTGAACACCCGCCCGATGAAGTGACGATACGGAGGCTCATCGTAGCGGATCGCACCGGCGGCTTCCCGTGACCCAATGGCAATTTCCAACGAGGAGAAAGTGGGGGGGAGAAATTTACAGACCTCCTCTATGGGCATGGATAGATCGGCGTCGCAGATGAAACGATACTTTCCGCGCGCTTCCAGCATGCCTCGCTTCACCGCCAATCCCTTACCGCGCTGTTCCTCGTGGATCACTTTCAAACCAGGGATCGATGATGCATAGCCCTGCGCCAGGGAATAGGTCCGATCTGTGGAACCATTTTCCACGACGATCACCTCCGCCGTGTATGGTTGCACCTTCAGAAAAGCATCTATCTTATCAAAAGTGGCAGGCAGCCGGCTCTCCTCGTTGTGGGCGGGGATTATGATCGAAAGGAAGGGGAGCGGTTCCGGTTGCGCTGGTGGCATATTATTCTTCCGCAATTATTATACAGCCGGGTTCGGGGGGCAGATAAGGTGACACTTATTTAGAGAAGGGGGGTAATACCCAGGTTTTCCAGGTTGCCTACCGGAGAGGTGAGAAGAATTTCACCCTCCCTGGTGGGAACCACCTGCACCTTTTCAAAGGTTTTAAATTCTGTTCCCATACTGCAAATCCGTTCCCCGGTATAGTAGATCGACCCGGATTTGATCAATTTCACCAGGTCGTCGCGCCGGATCAGCACCACATCGGAAAAGGTGGGACCTCTCCGCTGGTAGGCCCGCACGTAGGCCACCTGACCATCCTGGGAGTAATGGACTGCCTCCACAACCCCATCGATCGATTCTTTTTTCATTTAATCCTTTCCAAAAAATCACCGCCGCAGGTTAACGGCGGGGAAACCAGTCGGGGTGGGCGGACTTGAACCGCCGGCCCCCGCGTCCCAAACGCGGTGCGCTGCCAACTGCGCTACACCCCGGCCTGTAGAGTATAATCCGGAGAGACAGGCTTCGTCAAGGAAGAGCATGGTCACCCACACCCCACGTTGGATGCTGGCAGCTGCCCTGGCGGCGGTTTTTCTGGTTGCCGGTTGCCGGGTGGTGCCTTTCCCTTCCCCCATCAACTCCCTCACATCCATTCCCCTGCCCGAAATAACTAATACTCCTGCAAGCACTCCGACCACCCCGCCAACACCCCTTCCCACCCAGTCTCTCACGTCAACCGCAGGTCCGGAGGCTTGCACCAACCCCTCCGGCGCCTTCCTCGACGAACAGATCCCGAGCGAAATCCTGGGTGAATCGCTTCAATACCGGGTATACCTGTACCCGTGCTATACCGAAAACCCAACGGAACCCTACCCTGTGCTTTTCCTCCTTCACGGGCAACAGCAGGATGCCACCGTTTGGGAAAAGCTTGGCGCGTTGCAGGCTGCCGATAACCTGATCCTTTCCGGGGCTACCCAACCGTTCCTGATCGTAATGCCCACCGAGCGGCTATTCCTCCTGGACCTGAAGGATAGCGATTTCGACCAGGTCATTGCGGAGGAGCTTGTTCCCGCAATAGATGCCAGGTTCCCAACCTGCACGGAGAGCGAATGCAGGGCGATCGGGGGCATATCCCGCGGGGGTGCCTGGGCGGTGCGTACAGGTTTTTCCAACCCAGGTTTATTTGGGTTCATTGGTGCACACAGCCCGGCAGTGTTCGGCGCAGACCTGGCCAGGCTGCCGACGCTGCTGCGGGAGATCGGGGTGAAACGGTTTCCCAAGATCTACCTTGATACCGGCAACCAGGATGATTACCGCGAGAGCGCCTTCAGGCTGGAAGGTCTTCTCACGCAATTTGCCGTGACCCACGAGTGGCACCTGAATGAGGGTTTCCATAATTTTGATTATTGGCTGACACACACGCCGGAATACATGCGCTGGTACGCACGGAACTGGCGATAACTAATACCCCCTGATTATTGATCGCGAAAAGTATAATTGGCGCATGTCCCTCACCCGGAAGGAAGTTGAACATATTGCCGCACTCGTCCGGCTAAAACTTAGCGATACTGAGCTTGTGGAATTTCAGCACCAGCTATCCTCCATTCTTGATCACGTGCAATCCCTGCAGGAACTTGATACCCGCGGGGTGGAACCGACCTCCGGGATCCTCGCCGCCAACGTCGGTTTGCGCCTGGATGAGCCCTCGGAAGGGTTGACGCCCGAGGGGGTGCTGCAAAATGCCAGGCACAAGAACCAGAACCAGTTCCAGGTACCCCCCGTTTTTGGAGCGCGGGATGAGTGAGCTGACCTCGCTTAACCTGCGGGAACTCGCCAGTCTTTTATCCGCACGCAAGATCAGCAGCGTGGAGATCACGCGCGCCTGCCTCGACCGCATTCAATCGCTCGAGGGGGAATTGCACGCTTTCATCACTTTGGCTCCGGATGCTGCTCTGAAACAAGCCGGGCTTGCGGATGAAAAACGATCGGCGAGTAAATCAGATGAACTTTCCCCTCTCCTCGGACTGCCGATAGCGGTGAAGGACGTGCTTTCGGTCGAAGGTATCCGCTGTACCTGCGGTTCAAAGATCCTGGAGGATTACATCCCCCCTTTTACTGCCACCTGTGTCCAGCGATTGGTGGATGCCGGGGTGGTGATCCTGGGGAAGACCAACACGGATGAATTTGCCATGGGCTCCTCCACAGAAAATTCCGCTTACGGAGTCACCCGCAACCCCTGGGATGGCACACGTGTCCCGGGAGGTTCCAGCGGAGGCAGCGCTGCAGCTGTGGCTTCCCGGATGAGCCCGGCTGCCCTGGGGACAGATACGGGCGGAAGCGTCCGCCAACCGGCATCCTTTTGCGGGATCTGCGGTCTCAAACCCACTTACGGGCGCGTCTCCCGGTATGGGTTGATCGCCTACGGCTCCTCGCTCGATTCGGTCGGAGTACTGGCACCCTCCGCGGAAGATATTGCCACGATCTTCCCGGTGATGGCCGGGTACGACCCGTACGATGCCACCAGCGCGAAACTGGATGCACCCCGGGCGAGCCTTGCTGGGCGGGAAAACCTGCGCGGGATCCGGGTAGGCGTACCAGAGGAATATTTCTCGGAAGGATTGAATGCGGAGGTGGAAAAAGCAGTGCGGGAAGCCATTGCAAGGATGGAAGCCCTCGGCGCGGAGATCCGCCCAGTGAACCTGCCGCACACAAAATACGCGCTGCCGGTCTATTACCTTATCGCCCCTGCGGAAGCCAGCGCAAACCTTTCGCGTTACGATGGCATCCGCTTTGGTTTGCAACCGGAATCGGAAATTCTGCTGGAACGTTTTGTCTCAGCACGCAGTACCGGTTTTGGTGCCGAGGTGAAGCGGCGGATCATGCTGGGCACGTACGCGCTCTCTTCGGGGTATTACGATGCTTTCTATGGGCAGGCACAAAAAGTGCGCACCCTGATCAAGCGGGATTTCGAGGCCGTGTTCGGTGAAGTGGATATGGTTGCCGCGCCGGTGGCGCCCACCACCGCGTTCAAGATCGGCGGACACGGGAATGACCCCCTGGCCATGTACCTGGAGGATATATACACCCTGCCAGCCAACCTGGCCGGCATACCTGCGCTGGCTTTCCCGGTGGGGTTTGACGGAGCGGGATTACCCATCGGTATGCAGTTGATGGGGGCACCTTTCAATGAAAATCTACTGCTGGAATGCGTCCATGCATTCCAACAGCACTCGGACTGTCATAATCAAAAACCGGAAATCTGATCTTTCCAATTTCCCGACACTTTTTCACGTTTTATGCGTATATTTTTTTGGAAAAACCTATTACGGAGGAATGATCATGTCTGCTGCCCAATCGGAACCTGCTGTCGTTTATGATTACAGCAAAGGACCTGGCTGCCTGGTGCGGGGTATCTGGTTCATATTTATCGGCCTCTGGCTGGGGGGCATCTGGTGCTGGATAGCCTGGATTTTGAACATAACCATCATCGGCATGCCGCTGGGGCTATGGATGCTCAATCGCATCCCGCAGGTGATGACCCTGAAGCCCGTACGCACGGTTTCAACCGTTTCCACGGTGGATGGCCGCGTGGTGATCACCCATCGCAACCCCAAACAAATCTTTTTCCTCTGGCGGGCGGTTTATTTCATCCTGATCGGCTGGTGGTTCAGCCTTCTCTGGCTGTTCTTTGCCTGGCTGGTAACAGGGATCACGCTGGGTCTGGGATTGCCGCTGGCGTTTTGGATGTTCGATCGGGTTCCGGGGATCACAACACTACAAAGGTAGGAGCAGGTTGTTGATTGGTTGATTTGTTGATTCGTGAGGAGGCCGAGTCCAATTCGACCATTCAACTTTTCAATCTTTCAAATTTATTATAACTTTCAATATAATCCCCGCCGTGCTACACTGGTACTGAAGCGATCCCTTTGCGGCACGGCGCACGGATCGCCTCGGGGAGGTAGAATGTACCTGGCGAATTTGGTTTCCATCCCAGGCGGGGAATTGTTATTTGTTATCAGCGCGCTGCTTTTCAACCTTTTTATCATCGGCGTTTATCTTGCCCAGAAATTGAATAAACCGGCTTTGGTCCATAAATTCGGGATTGCGCTGCTTTGCCTCACGGTCCCGTTCCTGGTGGCATTCATTTCTTTCCTGATAGCGGGAAAACCAACCTGGCAGTACCTGGTCTTCCTGGCGATCTTTGTGTATATGTTCCTGGAGTGGCTCTGGGATTACCGGATGAAGATCGATTTCCGTTCGCAGCCTAAACTTCATATCCCCTATATAATTCTGTTCTACATCGTCCTTTTTGGTATTATCAGAATCGCTTTCACTATAAGTAGCACATGGGGCTGGATCATTTCCGTTTCCTTTTGGCTGCTGCTGGCGGCACTGATCTTTTCCCTAATCCCGGTTCGAAAACCGAAAAACGATTGAGCTGTCTCATAATACGCGTTGTTTTCACAAATCAACCATTTTCATTCAATCGTGTTATATATCCATGATTGTTTTTTGTAATCCCTTATTAACCAGTATGCTGTAGGGTAAAATCAAACACCAATACCGGTTAATTAAAAAATGAAAAATCCTGCTCCCATTAAATCCCCCACCCGAGCGTTCATCGCCGAATCCCGAAAAGTATCGGGGTATACCTTCTTCACCCTTGTCCACGGACTGGTTTACGGGTATTTCACTTTCTTGTATATCAGTATTGGGAAGGGGGAGCATCCCATCGCTAGGGCCGGCAGCAGGGTGATGAAAAGCTGGCAGCAGGTATTTCCTGCCCAACCCAAGGCTCAGGTTACGGAAGGGAACGGCTTCGCGGATACCTACCACGGGAAGGCTATCCCGCTTGGGGTTGCCAAACAGTTGGTTTCCATTAAGCAGGACCTTCAGATATCGTACCCCGAGCAGGTCATCCCCTACACCATGGCGCGCGACCTGATCCTGCATGACCCGGACCATATCGTTGCGCTGGATTGCCCCTGCCGGGCTTCACGGGAAAATCCCTGCCAGCCCGTGGATGTGTGCCTGATCGTTGGGGAACCCTTCGCTAGTATGGTTTCTGAAAGGCATCCCAACCGCTCCAAATGGATCAGCCCCGAACGCGCGCGCGAGATCCTGGAGGAGGAAGAGCAGCGCGGGCACGTCCATCATGCATTTTTCAAAGATGCCATGCTGGGGCGGTTCTATGCCATCTGCAACTGCTGCGCATGCTGCTGCGGCGCCATGAAAGCCCAGCGCAACGGCACCCCCATGCTGGCTTCTTCCGGCTATCTCAGCCGGGTGGGAGTGGAAAAATGTGAAGCCTGTGGCATGTGCGTAGAATTCTGCCAATTTGACGCCATTTCCATCCAAAACGACCACAGCATTGTGGATGAAGCCAGGTGCATGGGTTGCGGGGTGTGCGTCAGTCATTGCCCCAACGGTGCCATGCGCCTGGACCTGGCGCCCTGGAAGGGAGAACCCATGACGCTCTCGGCGGAAATGCTCTCGATCTGATTCTCATTTACCGGATTATAATTTTGCTATGGATATTAAATACACTCTCACCCTGGATGATATGGTGGCACTGAATGTGTTCCGCATCCGCGTCATACCCGAGATCGCCAAACGCCAGAAACTGATGCGCTGGGGATACCTGGTGATCATGTTGCTCCTCACCTTGTTTTTATATTTGACAGGTATTGGACCGCTGGTGAGCATGCTCCTTGCAGCCATCGTGATCGGATTTTTCTTCTACTTCCCAAAGTACCAGGAACGGCAGCTGCGCCGGATGCTTGCCAAGGATTATAAAAACCCGGAGCGGTCTGCAGCGTTGAAAGATAGGCTTATAACCACAGATGATGAGGGGATCGAATTAAGTACGGTGAAAGGTAAGCGCCGGTTCGATTGGGGGGATGTAGTAACTGTTGAAAGCAGCCCGGATGCCATTTACGGGCTGTTCAAGGATAAGAGCTGCTTCACGGTTTCCCGGGCAGGAGTGGAAATGGGGGATTACGATGCTTTCGTGGAAGAGATCGCCAACCGGTCGGGGAAGGAAATCATCGATCTTCCCGCCGGTTAACCGGTACGGGTTCTGCAAATAGGATCATCAACCCCGGAATGAGCGCCGGGGTTTTCTGTTTATATTCCCGGTAAGCTCCGCCGAACTCATTCTCCAATTTTCGCTCTTCGAATACGATGCCAATGAGGAGGTAGGCGGTTATTCCCAATGCGAAGGCGAGCGAGTTGAGACTGAGGGTCGGGGAAAACCATAGGAAGACCAGCCCGAAGGTGTAGATGGGGTGCCGGACCAATCGGTATAATCCCCCTGTGACGAACGGCTGCATCTCTTCCTTACCGCCTCTGGAGACGAGTTGTCGCAGACCCAAAAAGCTGAGAGAACCGGTCTGCAAGAGGGCATATCCCATCCCAACCAGCGCCAGCATTTGAATTGAGCGAAGGAGCAGGTTCCACGGGGAATTTGCCTGCCAGAGTGTCTCATCCGGGGAAACCGCGGTGACCCAAAAGACTGGGATAAAGGTGAGAAGCGCAACCAGGTTGTAAAAAAGCCGGTACCACCGGCGAGCGAAATTTTCTCCCAGGGACTTTTCGGCCATCCTCTTAGCCTGGTGGGATGCCAGCAGTGAGTGCAGAATCCCATAGATCGCGAGCGAAAAGAGAATTGGGAAGAATCCGGATTGATTTATCGCCATCGGGACATTATCCTTATCCTGGTTAGATGCATTCCACCGCGAAAGGTTACCGGGACGCGGGTAGTTAGATTGTTATGGAAGAATCTTGTAGAGAAAGGTGCGCAGAAACCCTGGTGGTCGGAAGATACAGGTATCCTTCAGTCCTTTCATCCAATTATTACCAACTCATTCAAAAAATAAGAAAAGGTGGGCGCATGCGCCCACCTCGAAAAACACAACATAAATAGTAATTTACGGCAACACCTGGTGGGGATTGATGAAGGCCCCGTTCTGGCGGATCTCAAAGTGGATATGCGGACCGGTGGAATTCCCTGTGCTGCCCGCGGCACCGATCAACGCTCCCTGCCCCACCCGTTGCCCGCAGCGCACATTGACCGAACTGAGGTGGGCGTAAAGGGTGTGGTAGGTGGCAAAGGTGGTATCGTGCTGGATGATGACCGTGTGGCCGTACCCATCCGATCGACCGCCGGCAAAAACGACCACGCCGGAATCCGATGCGTAAACCGCATCGCCAACGTAGGCTGCAATGTCGATTGCCAGGTGGCCTCCCCAGAAATCGTTGCCCGAGATGGCTGTGGTATTGCTCGGCCAAATGAAGGAGCCCGTGCCCGCGTAATAATCATCCGGGATCGCGCACTGTAGATTAATGTTGCGGGTGGCACCTGCGCGCGGGGCGAAGGGGATCGGTACGATCCATTGGCGGAATTCGCTTTCTCCGCCGGGGATCATCACGTACTGGTTGGGCAGGATCACCGGATTGACCATATCGATGTTGTTTGCCGGCCACATCAGGATATCCTCCGGCGTCACCTTGTACTTGCCGGCAACACTTTCAAGGGTATCCCCTTCCTTCCAGAGATAGTAGATGCCGTCCACAGGGGGGATGTTCAGCGGTAACCCTACTTCGACCAACTGCGGATCATCGTTCAAGGTGGACGAGTTTGACCACAGGATCGACTCGGGTTTCAATTTATAGCGGTTGGCTATGCTGAAAACGGAATCTCCCTGCTCCACCGTGTAGGTGGTGGCAAACTGGTTCCCTCTTTCCGGTCGGGTGGTGACGGGGTTCGCCTGGCGGAAGAGTGCGTTTCCAGACGGGGTGGGTTGATACTCCGGTAAAGGGATGCTCAGCGGGGAGAGCGTGCTAATTGGTTCGTTGGCGGAAGAAGCAGAAGTGGGGATCACTCCAAAGAATTGCAAAGTGACCACAACAAGGATCAATCCGACGATCCCGACGCCAACCCAGGCCAACCAGGGAGCCAGATCGCGTTTTCCGGGCTTTGCTTCCACCGGTTTTGGTTCCGCTCCTGCCGATTCAACCGGTGTTTCTATTTTCTCCGGTTTTACCGGTTTTGCCGGGGGTTTCGGTTCTTTCTTGGTTTCAACCTTTAATTTCACATGTCCTCTGTCAGGTTTTCCAGGAATTCCTGGTTGTTTTTGGTACGCTGCATGCGCTGCAGGATGGCCTCGGTGGCCACAGCGGGGTCCATACCAGCTCCCTGCGGGGGCTGGCCAATCATCTGCAGGTACATCCTGCGCATCAGCCAGACACGCTGGAGGATATCGGGGCCGAGCAGCAGGTCCTCGCGACGGGTGGAGGAGCGCTCAATATCGATGGCAGGGAAGACGCGACGTTCCTGCAGGCGGCGGGAAAGGTGCAATTCCATGTTGCCGGTGCCTTTGAACTCCTCGAAGACCACATCATCCAGCCTTGAGCCGGTATCCACCAGGGCGGTGGAAATGATGGTGAGAGAACCGCCGTCTTCAATATTTCGCGCGGCGCCGAAGAAGCGCTTGGGTGGATAAAGCGCGCTTGGGTCCATACCGCCGGAAAGGGTTCTCCCGGAGGGATTGACTACCAGGTTATATGCGCGCGCCAACCGGGTGAGCGAATCCATCAGAATGACCACGTCGCGGCCGATCTCCACCAGACGCTTGGCGCGTTCCAGGGTGATCTCCGCAGAGCGAACATGCGAGGTGACCGGTTCGTCGAAGGTGGAAGCCACCACCTCGGCATCCACCGAGCGGTCCATATCCGTCACCTCCTCGGGGCGCTCGCCAATCAGGGCGATGATGAGATGTGTTTCCGGGTTCTTGATGGAGATGGAATTAGCCAATTGCTTTAGGATGGTGGTCTTGCCTGCCTTGGGGGGAGAAACGATCATACCGCGCTGGCCACGCCCGATTGGAGCGATGAGGTTGATCAGGCGAGAAGAAAGGATATCCCGGTCGGTCTCCAGGTCGAAGCGTTTATCCGGGAAAACAGGAGTGAGCGATTCAAAGTTCACCCTGCGGCGGGCTTCTTCTGGATCGAGGCCGTTAACCGATTCCACCTTGAGCAGACCGTAATGCCGTTCGGATTCGCGCGGTGGGCGCACAACCCCCAGCACCAGGTCGCCATTGCGCAGGTCATAGCGACGAAGCTGCGCCTGCGAAACGTAAATATCATCGTGGCCGATGGCGTAATTCTGGCGCAGAAAACCGATGCCCTCCGGCATGATCTCCAGCACGCCGCCGCGCATTTCGATGCCCTCCTTCTCCGCTTCAAGCTGGACGATGCGGACGATCAAATTCTCCTTTTTCATGCGTTTGGCGTCCGGAACGTTCAACGCCATGGCTTGATCACGGAGGGTGGCAAGCGGAAGATTTTCTAGTTCAAGGATGTTAAGCATATTGAAATGACCCCAAAAAGGTGATGAGTGTGATGGGCTGGAAATCAAGCCTGTTCTGCCTGTTTGTGCAGGCATTTGAAAGAGCAATTGTCATGAACGGTTGGGATTTGTCTTTGGGTAACCGGCTCACCGCCAGTATCCCGTGTTACGAATACATTTGCCTCGAAGGTCTAAAAATTATAGCATGGCACAGAGCATCTTGCAAGCGGTTTTTTTCTCATGTCAAGACCGAAAATGGTCTCTCCCCTTCGATATTAATTACCCGGTACGGATCACCCGCAATGCAGACCAGGTGGGATCGATCGAGAATATGGAAGTGGCAGCCATGGAGACGGTTTTTGCGTACGTCCAGATGATATCCCGGTTGAGATCGGTTTTCATCCCGGAGGTTCCTTTGGGATAACTGACCCAGACAGGGACCTTGGGAGTTAAATATGGATGGAGGTCAGCCAGGACTTTTTCCAGCCCGGCCATATCTCGAATGAAAACCTGGATGACATGGATGGGCGCCTGCGGCTCCCGCATAAGCACCAAGCCCGGGGGAAGCGCTCCCATTGAATCCACGTAACCGGGAGGATCACCGATGAGCAGGAAGCGATGATCCTTCTTCAGGTACAAGCGCTGGGCGATGGATTTATCGGACATATGTAATCACCGCTTGGATTTCGATTTCAGCGAATGACAAGAACGGCATTGGAGACAATCGCCATCAACCAGGCTGGTTCCAACGCCAGGATGAACACAGCCACCGCGGATACAAGGGTGACAACGGTCAACCAGATATCCCTCCGAATTTTTGGTTCACCTTCCATCATGAACATTTTAAAAATTACCCGCAGGTAGTAAAAAACGGAGATGACAGATGCCAGGATGCCGACTACAGCCAACCAAGGGAAACCACCTTCAATCACGTCGGAGAAAAGGTAGTATTTTCCCCAGAACCCGATGGTGAGCGGGACGCCTGCAAAGGAGAGCAGGAAGAGGGACATGCAGACACCCAGCCAGGGATACTTTCTCCCTAGGCCGGCATAATCATCAATTTCCAACCCCCGGGCATCTCCTTTTTCCATGGCAATGACCACCGCCCAGGCGCCAAAAGAGGTGATGGCATAGGCGAGCAAGTAAAAGACCATTGCCGCGACGATCTCGCTCGTAAGTGCTTTATTGCCATACGGGACGAAGGCCATCAACAGGTACCCGGCGCTTGCAACACTGGTGAAAGCCAGCAACCGTTTCATGTTCTTTTGCGAAAGCGCCATCAGATTCCCGACCAGCATGGTTGCCACCGAGAGCACCATGAAAATCGGGGTGAGGTCCACAGAATAAATGGTGAAATCTCTTAGGAATACCCGAATCAGAGCTCCGAAAGCTGCGATCTTTACCCCAATGGACATGAAGGCGGAAACGGGTGTGGGCGATCCCTGGTACACATCCGGCGCCCACATGTGGAATGGAACCGAGGCTATCTTGAAACCCAGCCCGACCAGTAGGAAGCCCGCCCCCAGCAGCATGAGCGTGGGATTCATGAGTGTCTCCGCCGAGACTCGGTGAGCGATCTCAGGGATGTTGGTTGTGCCTGTCGCGCCGAAAACCAGGGCGATGCCATAGAGCAGGAAACCGCTGGCGAACGCACCGGTGAAGAAGTATTTAAGCGCGGCTTCTTCGGAATCCAGTCGCGGGAGGGCGAAGCCCGCCATCACATAGAGCGGGATGGAAAGCAGTTCAAGCCCCAGGAAAAGGATGATCAGATCGTTTACTTGCGCAAGCAGGATCATCCCGGTGATGGAGAAGAAAAGCAGGCTATAGAACTCGCCCTTCTCGATCTTCATGCGGCGCATATAGTCCACCGAAAGCGCGGTCACCACCAGCCCGGTGATCATGAAAACGACCGTCAGGACCACACTGAAGCCATCCACCACTACCATGTCGTTGAACGCGGTTATACCGAGGCGGATGCCAGGAATGGAGAACTGCTGGTATGCCAGCACCATACCGACCACGAACCCGATGGCTGCAAAAATGGCCGTGATCCCCTTGCGGCCTTTCGGGATCCAGAGATCGACAAGCAGCAGGAATACCGCCCAGAATGCGGTGAAAACCAGGGGAAGATAAACCGGAAGATTCATGTTGAGCATTCGTTATCCTCTCCCTAGGGGATGGCAGCCAGTATCTGGGATGCCGAGGCGTGGACCAGGTTGAAGAACGGCTGTGGGTACAGCCCGATCCACAGGATTAGCAGGATGATGGGTGCCAGGATCAGGATCTCGCGCTTATCCAGGTCGGGGAGCTGCTGGTTTTCCGCATGCGTGACCGGGCCAAGGAATACCTTCTCGAACATCACGAAGAGGTACACCGCTGCCAGGATCACTCCCAATGCCGCCGCGACCACGAACCAGGGTTGCGCAAGGATCGTCGACTGGTAAGCGCCCATCAGGATGTTGAATTCTCCCGCAAAGCCGTTGGTGGTTGGCAGGGCAGCAGAGGAAAGCATCACCACCAGCGCGAGAGTACCAAGGACCGGCATCACCTTCCAGATCCCGCCAAAGTCGGCCATGTTTCGGGTGTGGCGGCGCTCGTAAAGGAAACCGACGATCAGGAAAAGCGCACCCGTGCTGAGCCCGTGATTGATCATCTGCAGGATGGCACCTTCCAGAGACTGGCTGGTGAGGGCAAAGATGCCAAGCACCACGAAACCCATATGGCTCACCGAAGAATAGGCTACCAGTTTTTTCACATCCTTCTGAGCAAGGGCGACGGAAGCACCGTAGATGATCCCGATCACCGCAAGTACTGCCAGCCACGGTCCCAACTGCAAAGTTGCCTGCGGGAAGAGGGAGAGGTTGAAGCGTACCAACCCGTAGGAGCCCATTTTCAGAAGGATGGCCGCCAGGATCACGGAGGCTGCGGTCGGAGCTTCCACGTGGGCATCCGGCAGCCAGGTGTGCAATGGGAATAGCGGTACCTTGATGGCAAACGCCAATCCGAAAACAACGAAAAGCGCCATCTGGACCGAGGCGAAGCTCTGCCGTTGAGCGGCTAGTTCGGTCAGTGAATAAGTATCCGCAACCGTACCGATATAGATGATCCCCAGCAGCATCAGCACTGAGCCTGCCATGGTGAACAGGAAAAACTTAAAGGCGGCGTAGATGCGCCGCTCCCCCCCCACACACCGATCAGGAAGTACATCGGTACCAGGGTGAACTCCCAGAAAACGTAGAAAAGCACCATGTCAAACGACAGAAAGACCCCCATTAAGGCCATCTCAAGCAGCAGAAAGACCACCATGAAGGATCTGACATTCTGGTTGATGGATTTCCACGTAGCCAGGATGGCCAGCGGGGTGATGAATGCAGTCAGCAATACCAGCAGGATATTGATCCCATCCAGGCCAAGATGGAAATTGATTGGAATCCCGTTTATGGTGAACCAGGGAATATCTATCTCCAGTTGTGCGTTTGGATCAGCCGGGTTATAGAGGGTTAGAACCCAGATCGAAACAGTAAAAACAGCCAGCGAGGTCAGCAGCGCGATCCAGCGGTTGGTGGTCCGGCTTTCCTCTTTTTGGAGCAGGATCAAAACGATCCCGATCACGGGCAGGAAAGTGAGGATCACCAGCGGGTTTTGAAGAGCATTCATAAACAATCCTTGCGCTGCATCTTTTTAATGAAGGAGCAAATAACCGATCAGGATCACCGCCCCGAAAAGCACCGCCAGGGCGTAGGAGCGCACGTACCCATTCTGTAGAATGCGCAGCTTTTCGGATATCCAAATGGTCACTTTTCCGATGCCATCTATCAACCCATCTATCACACGGTGATCGATGATCTCGGAAAGCCAGTCGGAAACCGCGTAATAGGGACCCACCAGAACAGCCTGGTAAGCGCGGTCAAACCAGCGCTGCTGAAGCGTTGTAAAAAACGGACCAATCACGCGGCGCAGCGGATCCACCTGCAGGGCGGATTCGCGGACGTACCGTCGGTAAAGCAAGATGCCAAAAACGATACCGCTAACGGCCAGAAGAGACGAAACAACCATCACCCAGGGAACCATCACCGAAGGATGGATGCCCTCGAGCGTATGTTCCAACCAGTGCTCCAGGTGGTAGGTGGGGAAGATATTAAGTTCGCCGCCCACTACGGAAAGCGCAGCCAGGATGATGAGTGGTATGGTGATAATGGCACCATTTTCAGCTGCGTGCTCTGCGGAATGGCTATGGCTGCGGCCGAGAAATACAAGATAGACCTGACGGGTCATGTAGAAGGCTGTCAACAGTGCAGAGATGCCTAAAATGATGAATATCAGCGGAAAATGGCTGGCCGCGGTGAGAATCTCATCCTTTGAGAAAAAACCGGAAAGGGGCACTATCCCAGCCAGAGCAAGCGCACCCACCAGGTAGACCGCGAAGGTGATTGGCATTTTCCCCAGTAAGCCGCCCATATTACGCATATCCTGGGGGTCATCCACAGAATGGGATGCATCGGAGGCGGAAGCCTTGTGCCCGTGTTCCATGCCAAGGATTACCGAACCGGCAGCCAAGAAAAGCAGCGCCTTGAAGAAGGCATGAGTGGTGAGGTGGAACATGGCTGCCACCCAAGCACCCATCCCTGCTGCCGCCACCATGTACCCAAGCTGACTGATGGTGGAATAGGCCAGGACCTTCTTGATGTCGTACTGGCTTACCGCCACAAGCGCGCCCAGAATAGCGGTGAGCGCGCCAACCCACATCACCACCGCAGCCGAGGTTGGTGAGGCAATGAAGAGCGCCTGCGAACGCACCACCAGGTATACGCCAGCGGTGACCATCGTGGCAGCATGGATGAGGGCGGAAACCGGCGTGGGACCCGCCATTGCGTCCGGCAGCCAGACGAACAACGGGAGCTGGGCGGATTTCCCGGCGACGGCCAGGAGGAGAAGCAGGGTGATGGCCAGCAATAACTGGGAGGATGCCCCGGCAGCCTGCTGGAAGACCACATCGAAGTCCAGACTGCCAAAGGCGGAAGCCATCAGGAAGATGGCCAGCAACATGCCGAGATCTCCCACGCGGTTGACGATGAATGCCTTCTTGGCGGCTTTGGCGTTCGCGGTGCCTTCTGCGCCTTTTTCAAACCAGAAACCGATCAGCAGGTAGGAGCAGAGGCCAACCCCCTCCCAGCCAACGAAGAGCATGAAAAAGTTGTTTGCGCTTACCAGCACCATCATGGAGGCGATGAAGAGGTTAAGGTAAATAAAATATCGGCGGAAGCGCCCCGGATCCCCGTTGTGGCGCACGTCGGAATGCATGTAGCCAATGGAATAAAGGTGGATGAGCGTGCCAACTCCTGTGACCACCAGCATCATCCATACCGAGAGAGTATCCACACGGAATGCCCATTCCAGGCGGATGTTTTCAAATTGCGCCCAGACGGCCAGCGGGCGGATCACTGCTTCCGGGTTGGCCTTCAGCCCGAGCCCGAGCAGAACCGCCACCACAAAGGATCCCAGGGCGGCGAGAACCGCGACCGTGCCGATCAGTCCTTCCTTGAACCATTTACCAAAAAGCAGGTTGATCCCCAAGCCAATGAGGGGGATGAAAACCACCCACGGAACCAGCTGCGATGCTTCAGGAATGGGCATATTCTTCTCCGATCCTCATGATCCCTTTCCTATCCCTTCAAGCTCGACATTTGATCCACGTCCACGCTCTTTTTGGCGCGGAAGATGGCCACCAGAAGCGCGAGACCGACAGCAACCTCGGCAGCAGCAACGATCATCACGAAAAACACGATCAACTGCCCGGAGAGCACCCGGTAGTAGGCCGCGAACGCAATCAGCACCAGGTTGGCTGCGTTCAACATCAATTCCAGCGACATGAAAACAACCAGGGCATTGCTCCTGAGCAGCACGCCGATCACCCCGAGGCTGAAAAGAACGGCGGAAAGGATCAGGTAATAATCTACTGGGACCATATTTCCTCTTCAGGACACATTTTCATCTTCCACCGGCAATTCGGTTTCACCGGAGTTGATCTCTTTTTTACTGCCCTGGGTAAGAATGATGGCACCGATAAGGGCAGAAAGCAGGATCAGAGAAGTTAATTCAAAAGGCAAAGCGTACTTGGAGAAAAGCTCCAAGCCCAGAGCAGTCGGGCTGCCATAGCCTGGCACCTGAACCGCAGGCACGGTCATATTCCCGTACCGGATAAAGTAACCCAGGACTAGTTCCACAAGAAATACCGCGCTGAGCACTCCGGCGAAAATTATATGGCTGCGTCTGGGTTTCGAGGGTTTAAATCGCTCCCCACCTAGAAGCATGATCACAAACAGGAACAGGACCATGATCGCACCAGCGTAAACAGCGATCTGGCTGAGGGCGATGAATGGAGCGCCCAGGGTGAGATATATTACCCCGACGGTTGCAAAATTCAGCACCAGGAAAAGGGCTGAATTGATCGTATCCTTGCTGATGAGCATGGCCACAGCAGAAGCTACTGCCACCAGTGCCAGAACTCCGAATACCAGGTAGGGAATCGTTGTTTCGAAGGTCATTGTTAATCCAAGGGGTCTTTCATTTCCGGAACCGAGCGGGTGAATTCTCCGGGTGGGGTATTCTGCGGGGTAGGCTTGCCGCCCGGGGGAACCCCCTGCAGCAACATCTCTTTGCCATAGATTGCGCTGGCTCGATCGTAATAGGTCAGTTCATACTGGTCACCCAGGATAATGGCCTCGGTCGGGCAGGCGTCTTCACAGTAACCGCAGAAGATGCAGCGCAGCATGTTGATCTCGTATGTGGAAGCATACCGGTCTCCGGGGGAATAGCGGATCTCATCCGTGTTCTCCGCTGCCTCAACGAAAATCGCATCAGCTGGGCAGGCAGCCGCGCAAAGGGCGCAGCCAATGCACTTTTCCAATCCATTGTCATAACGGGTGAGGAAGTGCCTCCCTTTAAAGCGCTGGCGGACAGGGCGTTTTTCTTCCGGGTAGGAGATTGTTATCGGCCTGGATAAAAAAGCCCTAAAAGTAGTCCACAAACCTCTAAGCATTTACGAACCCTCCAGAAACACCAGCACGACCGAAGTGATCAGCACATTGAAGACCGCCAGGGGAAAGAGTACCTTCCAGCCAAGTGCCATCAACCGGTCATAGCGCAGGCGCGGGAGTGTGGCGCGTATCCACACCAACGCATACAACCAGATAACCACCTTGCCAAAAAATACGATCGGCCCCCACAATCCGGGCGTCTCGATAAAGGGCAGGTGGAATCCGCCCAGGAAGAGAGTTGTACCGATCATAGCGATACAGATCATTTTTATATATTCCGCCATGAAAAAGACCGCGAACTTCATCCCCGAGTATTCACTGTGGTAACCTGCTGTGAGTTCCTGCTCGGCATCAGGCATATCAAATGGCGAACGATTGATCTCGGCGGTGCTTGCAAGGAAATAAATAACAAATGCAAGCGGTTGTAATAAGATGAACCAATACGGCTGCTGGGCATCGACAATGGTGTTGATCTGAAGTGATCCCGCCACCATTACGGGACCGATCATGGCAAGCCCGAGTGCCAGTTCATAACTGATCATTTGTGCTGTGGAACGCAAACCACCCAGCAAGGCGTACTTATTGTTAGAAGCCCAGCCGGCCAATGTAATGCCGTAGACCGAGATGGAGGTCACCGCGATGATGTACAGGATGCCGATATTGACATCGCTGGCCAATCCCATTGGGATCGTCCGCCCGAAGAGGGTAACCTTCTCCCCCCACGGGATGACCGCGGTGATGATCAGCGCGGGCAGGACTGTGATGAGCGGGGCGATCACAAAAATTACTTTACTGGCACCCGCAGGGGTGAGCTCTTCTTTAAAAATAAGCTTGACCGCATCCGCGATGGGTTGAAGTAAACCCTGCCAACCGGCGCGATTGGGGCCGATACGCACCTGGAAGCGTGCCAGCACCCGGCGTTCGAACCAGGTGAGATATGCAAAACCCACGGTCAGGAAGAGCACCAGGAAAATCGCTTTCAAAAACCATTCCAGGAAAAGCCAATAATCCATTGGTTACCTCGACGGCAGCATTTCTTCTGTTGGAGTGAGCCGGAAAGCACCAGGCTCGCGGAAGGGAACACCGGAGCCGCGCGGTAAAAAGGCTGCCTTCTCAGGTAGGGAGTCATCCAGCTCCACCAGGACGGTATGCGAGAGACCATCGATGATCAGACCAGCCCTGGAACCCTCTGTGAGGTTATGTTTGGCCGCCAGGCGGGGATTCATACGCAGCGCTGCGCCGGATAGACGCTTTTCCAGAAACGTCGAGGCAGAAAGCAGCGAACCGCGGTCGAATAGAGCGCTGTATGGCAGAACCAGAACTTCATCCTTCGCGGGTGCTTTCAACCGAAAGGAAGAGGTTTTATCTATGGTCACCTTCTCGCCGCGTTCAGCGGCACAGGCAAGCTGAATGCCCGTACCCTGACGGTTCATGTAAACGGTGCCGCTGTAATAGAGATCCCGGCGGGGGGAAGCGCCGGATTCTGTGCTTTCTGCCAGAGCCTGGTAGGTGATGCCCTCGTACGCTGGTACGAACCTGGCGATCTCCGCCATGATGAGTGCGGCGGAATGGTCCTCCAATTCAACCCCGGCGTGCAGGGCGATTTGGGCGGCGATGGTGAAATCCGGGCGGGGGCCTGCCTGGGGTTGAATTGCCTGGTAAAAGCGTTGGACCCTGCGCTCCCCGTTGGTGTAGGTTCCTTCACGTTCGGCAAAGGCCTGGGCGGGAAAGACAATATCCGCGCGTTTGGCGGTTTCTGTCAGGAACAGTTCCTGGACAATTACGAAGGAGGCAAGATCAATCGCCCTGGCAAGATCGGGGTCATCACCCGCCGGGTCGGCTCCGGCGATGAAGAGCAGACCGGCTTTGGAGAGTTTGGCGCGAAGGTCCTCCGACGGGCGGAATCCCATGTCCCAGGCGCCCTGGGTGTTCCCGCTACGCCAGGCAGCCATCAAGCCGTTGTTCGCGCGACCAAAATGCCCGGTTTGCAGCAGCAGCTCGGCACAGGCGGCAGCCAGTTTTTGAGAACCGACCATACCAACCCCCTCCGAGCCGTAGATGACCACCGCGTTGGTAGCTTCTGTGAATACTTTGGCTATCCCTTCCGGGGCGGCTTTTTTATTCGGAACCAATGAGTTCACGAATGCTATTTCTCCGCCGGGTTCGTAGCGATGGGTCTGGCTGGCAAAGGAATCCGATCGGGTGGGGCGCGGGTTGGCCACGATCACCGCAGCTCCCCGCTGGGATGCCTGGCGGACACGTAACCACCACAGGGGTGCTTCCTCGTGCAGGTCGCAAGCCACAACCAGGATGGCGTCGCCCTTGCCAAGATCGCCAAGGTTGCTGCCGCTGCCGACCCCCACTTTGGCAGTAAGATCCCCGCCAGCCATCCAATCGTAGAGATCGGGTTCTGCGCACTTAGAAGCGGTAAGCTGGCGAATGGTGAAGAGGTCTTCGTTTGAAAGCACCCCGCCCACCAGGGTGACCATATTCTGCACCACCCCGCGGATCTTGAGGGCGGCGGCTTCCAGCGCTTCTTCCCAGGGCACGGGCACCAGTTCGCCATCCTTGCGCATGAGCGGCTGAGTAAGGCGGTTTTTCGCCTCGACGAAATGATGGCCGAAACGAACCTTATCGCAGATCCACACCTCGTTGACCGCGGGGTTTTCACGCGGCATAACCCGCTTAATGACCGTTGCGCCATCCGAGCTGGCTTCGCGCCGCACATTCAGGGTCAGGTTGCAACCCACAGGGCAGAGTGGACAAATGGAAGCCGCGGCGTTCATCTCCCATGGTCGCGCCCCAAAGCGGAAATCGGAGGTGGTTAGCGCGCCCACAGGGCAAATATCGGTGGTATTCCCGGAAAAGACCGAGTTGAACCCCGGTTCAGAATTGGTGATGATCTCAAGCGCCCTTCCGCGCTGGTAAAAACCGATCACCGGGTCGTCGGCGATATCTTCCTGGAAGCGCACGCAGCGCCCGCACTGGATGCAGCGCTCTCGATCGAGGGTGATCAATTCGCCCAGAGGTACCTTTTTTGCAAGATGCATTTTCTCGTCAAAGCGGAAGCGGCTTTCATAGGAGCCGTGCGCAAGGGTCAAGTTCTGCAGCGGGCACTCTCCACCTTTATCGCAAACCGGGCAATCCAGAGGATGGGAGGTGAGGATAAATTCGATGATATCCCGCCTGGCAGCCAGCACCTTTGGGCTGGTGGTGACCACCTGCATGCCATCGGCAACGGGCGTGGTGCAGGCTGTCTCCAGCTTGGGACCAAACTGCATCTTCGGGCTACCATCCTCCAGGCGGATAAGGTCACCGGTGGCACGGTCCATCATCGGCCGGCCGACATCCACCAGGCACATCCGGCACATGCCCACTGGTTTTAGCTTGGGATGGTAGCAGAATACAGGGATATTGATCCCCGCGCCGCGGGCGGCATCGACGATCAACGTGCCTTCGGGAACGGTGAGCTCGCGCTCATCGATCTTCAATGTCACCAGCTTGGGCATAAACCACCTGGTACAGGGAATGTTAGCGACTGGTTAAGTGTCATTTGATGCGACCCTCAAAGTCCTTGCGGAAGTGCCTCAACCCTGAAATGACTGGCATGATCGAAAACTCTCCTAGCGGGCAGAGGCATTTGTTCTCCACCTGGGAAGCCACCGATAGCAGAAGATCAATATCATTTATGGTTGCCTCGCCACCCGCGATCCGTTGTGCGAGATGCGACATCCAGTAGGTACCCTCCCGGCAGGGAGTGCATTTACCGCAGGATTCATGTTTGAAGAAATGGGATGTTTTTGCCACTACATCAGCGATGCTGGTATCTTCATCCAGGATGATCATGGATGCTGACCCAAGCTGCGCACCGAGGGCGGGCACGGATTCATAATCCATGGGGGTATCGAGAGCTATTTCATCGGCGAGGATCAAACTGGAGGAAGCTCCCGCGGGCATGATGGCCTTGACCGTCTTTCCGCTGGGTGTGCCTCCGCCGTGGGTGAAGATCAATTCGCGGAATGTGGTGCCCAGGGGGAGTTCATAATTCCCGGGCTTGCAAATGCAGCCGGAGAGCGAGAAGATCTTGACGCCAGGGCTTTTCTCGGTGCCGAGGGTGCGGTACCAGGCTGCGCCTTTTTCGATGATGGGCGGCAGGTTGGCGATGGTTTCCACGTTATTGATCAGGGTGGGCTTGCCGTAGAGCCCGGCCACCGCCGGAAAAGGCGGTCGTAACCGCGGCTGGCCAATGCGGCCTTCCAGCGATTCGAGCAGGGCAGTCTCCTCGCCGCAGATATATGCGCCTGCACCAAGGTGGGTGTGGATACGCAGGGAGAAATCCCTCCCGTAGATCTTATCCCCCAGCAGCCCGGACTTTTCCATGTCGTGGATGCAGCGATCAAGCTCCGCCGCAAGCTGCCAGAACTCCCCGCGCAGGTAGATATAAGCGGTGCTGGCCTGCACGGCATAGGAGGCGATCATCAACCCTTCCAGGAACTGGAAGGGATTGCTCTCCATAAGCTCGCGGTCTTTAAATGTACCGGGTTCGGATTCATCCGCGTTAGCAACCACATAGTGCGGCCAGATCGAGTTGGGCAGAAAGCCCCATTTTACGCCTGTTGGAAAACCCGCGCCGCCGCGCCCGCGCAAGCCGGATTCCTTCACCTCGTTCAGCACGTCCGCGGGGGTGAGTTTGGTTACCGCTTTTTCCACGGCTGCGAACCCGCCATATTTTTTATAGATCTCGATCCGGTTTAAGCTGGCAATATCCCGGTTGCGGAGGAGGATATGCGGACTCATGCTTTTTCCTCCCCGGTTTTGTTATCTTTGAGTTTTTCGATCACCCCGAGCGCCGATTTGACCGACTGGTTCTCGTGGTATGTGATCCCTTCCGGGCTCTGCACCTGAAACATAGGTGCCCTGTGGCACCCAGCCAGGCATTTCACTTCCTCAATCATTATCATTCCATCCGGTGTGGTTTCGCCAACCTTGATGCCGATATTGGCACAAAGCTGCTCGAGGAACACATCCGCCCCTCTCATCAGGCACGGCAGGTCGGTGCAAACCTGGATGCGGTACCGTCCACCGGGCTCAGCATGGAAAAGAGTGTAAAACCCGACCACCGAAGCAACCTCGGTGGGTGTCACCCGCACCAAACTGGCAATTTGGGTGATCTGCTCTTTCGTAACATAACCATTTTCGCGCTGGGCCAGGAAAAGCAGGGGCATGATCGCGGAGCGGGAGTGCTCGGGCGGATATTTAGAGAGGATCTCTTGAACTTCCGGGGAGGATGGAGATAGAGAAGGGTTCACCGGTCAGCATCTCCGAGAACGATATCCACGCTTCCGATAACCCCGACGACATCAGCAAGGAAGCGGTTGCGGGTCATGATGGGCATGGCCTGCAGGTTTGTGCGCGAGGGTGTATGGTAGTGGACGCGAAGCGGTTTGGGACCACCGTCACTTTCCATATAAACACCCAGCATCCCGCGCGGGGTTTCGATTGTCTGGTAAGTGCTCCCTTTGGGTACGCAGAAACCTTCGGTCCACAACTTGAAGTGATGGATGAGGGCTTCCATGCTGGTGCCGATCTCCGAGCGGGGAGGCGGAACGACCTTGTTATTTATTGAGCGGGTGGGACCAGCTGGTAAGGCTTTGAGTGCTTGCGCGATAATCCGTGTTGATTGCCGCATTTCCTCTACCCTCACCATGAAGCGATCGTATATATCTCCGTTAGTCAGGGTGGGGATATCAAAATCAAACTGGTCATAAATGCTGTAGGGGCGAGCTCTACGTAGATCAAATTCACGCCCACAACCCCGAAGGATCGGGCCAGTGATGCCGTATTGGATACATTCTTTCTCCGTGATCAAGCCGATCCCCTTGGTACGATCCAAGAAGATCCTGTTCTTCTTGACCATCCCTAAATATTCTTCGATTTTTGATGGGAAAATATCCACAAAATGCTGCACAGTTGGAACAAATTCCGCAGGTACATCCCGCCAAAGACCGCCCGGGCGGATAAAGGTGGTCATCATGCGCTGACCTGAGCACATCTCAAAAATATCCAGGATCATCTCGCGCTCGCGGAAGTTGTACCAAAACACCGTGATTGCTCCCAGATCGAGACATGAAGTTCCAAACCAGATCAAATGGGAATTGATGCGGGAAAGCTCGGTGAGGATCACACGAATGTATTCAGCCCGCTCGGGAACATCCAGGTCGAGCAATTTCTCCACAGCCAGACAAAAAGCCAGGTTGTTGCCGATGGTGTTGGTGTAATCCAGCCTGTCGGTCATCACCTCGGCCTTCTGGTATGTTTTTGCCTCCATGTTTTTTTCCACCCCGGTGTGCAGGAAGCCAATATCAGGAACACAATTGAGCACGATCTCGCCATCCAGTTCCAACAACAAGCGAAGCACACCGTGGGTGCTGGGGTGCTGCGGACCCATATTGAGCAGAACGGTCTCTCCGGTCAATGCCCGGTCCGAAACCAGGTTGCGTAGATCTTCCAATGTCACTTCACGATAATCAGCCATGGGTTTCCCGTTTTCGATGGATCTATTCCTTGGGGTGCGGCTTCTTGGCAGAAACTTTATCAAAATTGAAGGTAAACTGCGGTTCTTCGTACCCAAGCGGGTAATCTTTCCGAAGCGGATGCCCCTCCCAGTCGAAGGGCATGATCAGCCGGCGCAGATCTGGATGACCTTCGAACTTGATCCCGAACATATCCCACACCTCGCGTTCGTACCAGCCCGCCGCGGGGTAGATTGAAGTTAGCGAAGGTACAGAGGGGTTATTGCCGTTCAGGGGAATTCGAAAACCGATCATGTCATTATCAGACATCGACCAGATCTGGCAGACAAGGTGAAAACGCGGCTCGAGCTGCGGCCAGTAATCCACAGCGGTTTCAAGGATCAGCAGATCATAACCATACTGGTCGCGAAGGGTTTTGGCGGCGGGAATGAAGTCTTCGGGGCTTACGGTGAGCGTAACTTCGTCATGCATCTCCTCGCAGGAAGCGCCGAAATCTTTCTGGATCTTTTCAACCGCCCGGGATTGATGTTTGTTCATGTTTGGATGGCATCTCCCCTGAGGCTCAGGACCAGCGGGTGATCTTTTCTCCTTTTACTTTCTCTTGCAGGCTGATTATCCCGTGGATCAGCCCTTCCGGTCGCGGGGGGCAGCCAGCCACGTAGATGTCCACCGGAACGATCTCATCCACACCTTGAAGGATGGCGTAATTATTGAAAACTCCGCCGCAGGAGGCACAATCGCCCATGGCGATCACCCACTTGGGATCGGGCATCTGGTCGTAAAGCTGACGCAGGACGGGAGCCATCTTGCGCGAGACCCGTCCGGCGACGATCATCAGGTCGGATTGTCGCGGACTGGCACGCATCAACTCCATACCCCAACGGCTGAGATCATATGTGGCGCCCTGGGATGCCATCATCTCGATCGCGCAGCAGGCCAGCCCGAAGAGCATGGGCCACATGGAACGGGTGCGCGCCCAGTTGACCACATCCTCCAACCTGGCAGTGACAACCCCCATGTTACCGGCTTTTTGTTCTAATCCCACTCGAGGGCTCCTTTCTTCCAGGCGTAAATGAAGCCGGCGAAGATGATCCCGACAAAGATAAAAACCTCCACCAGTCCCATTACACCCAGCTTGCGAATGACGGCAGCATAGGGAAGGAAGAAGATGATCTCCACATCGAAAAGGATGAAAAGGACCGCGATCAGGTAATAACGCACGGAGACACGTCTGCGGCCGGGTCCATAGGGCACCATGCCGGATTCATACGGTTGGCTCTTTTTATCTGTGGGACGCTTGGGACCGAATAGATAGCCAAGACCGATCGCGATGCAACCTATAAGGATGGCGACGAAGAAAATAATGAATAGGGGAAGAAATTCAATAACCATGTTGTGCTCCGAGGATTATTACAAGCATGGCACAAAAGCTAACCGAGTATAACATACATCATTTTATTCCCGATATCACTCCCCTGTCGCCTGGAAGATGGCAACACCTGCCTGTTGATAGACCATCAACAGCTCCGGGCAGCCTTGCAGGTCTTCCGCTTTCAGGACCCCGCTGCCCTCCTTCAGGTAAATATACTGCAGGTTTGCCTCCTCCATGAGCGCCATGAGATCCTCTCCGCAACCAGGCAGGCTGAGCGCGCTTCCCACCCAGCGGTTGACCCGGGATTGGTACGGCTCCCCACCAGAAGGATATTGCGGTGGGGGCAGCATCTGCCCTCGGTCGGTCTCGATCAAGATCCAATACCCGCCATCCACACCGCGGTAGATCCCGCTCTTCCAGGGAGCAGGCTGATTAAGGAAGCGGGCATCGGTGGGAGTGCTTGTTTTTATCCACTCCAGGGCTCGCAAATCAGCATGGTCGACCAGAATGACAGACCGGGGGTAGAGGTTTACCCCGGCGATTAACCCCCAGGCGATCAATGCGGCGGTTTCCACCCCCATAATGGCATACCCGATCAAATGGTGACTCCCACGGCTGATCAACGTTGCGCTCTCCACCAGGAAGTATCCCGCGAGCAAAGCAGCGGGCAGGCAGAGTGCCAGGCTTAATTCACCACGGTTGAAAAAGGTGCTGGAGAGGGCTGGCAGTGAGAAAAGCACCAGTAAGAGTGTGAAGATCACCAGCTCCTGGTTGCGGCGCTGAATAATGAGCAGCACCAGACCAAAAACCGCCAGCGCGGTGAGGACCGCATCCAGCGGTGTTGCGATGAAAAAGGTCAGGCCCGCAAGTGGCTGCAGCCCGGGCTCCGCCCCGAGTGCAGAAGGAACAAATGTGTTTTCCTGTACCCAGCGAAGATACGGTAGTACCAGAACGTATGCCAGGGCTGCCGCTGCCAGCGAGTGACCTTCCAACCGGGGCGTTTGAGAGTCAGCCGGGATGTTGATGAAACGGGCGAATAATTCTGCTGCCAGGACCAGCACCAGGAGCGGAAAGGCGGCTGGATCCGAAAGAAATACTCCCGTGCAGAGGATCAGGAGAAGGGCAAAGGATTTCCAGAATTCCGTCCCTCGGTAGGGCAGGCGGCGCAGGCGGATGACCTCGGCGACAGCCAGGGGGAGGAGGACGAACAGGGTGATCACCGTGGATCGTCCCCAACCCAGTATGAATGCCGGAAAGGTGAATGCAAAAGCGGAAAGGAGGGCGGCCAGGGCAGCGGGTTTCCAATCGCTCCAGAGCACTCTCCCCAACCGGTAGAGCGAAAGTGGCACCAGGCAGCTAACCAGCAGGCTCATCCACAACGTGCCAGTGTTTGCAGAAAGCCGGGCCAGGGAAGTGAACCCCGCCGCGGCGATATCGAAGGCCAGGTAGGGAGCGAAGGCGCCAGGCATGCCAGGGAGCAGGTAGCGCGGCACGCCTCCGCCCTCCGCCATAAGTTGCACCCAGTAGGTATGCGCGACTGAATCCACCCAGGGACCCACCACCAGCCCGGCTGCCTGGTGGAACCGCAGGAAAATCAATCCCCCCAAAGCAGCGAGGCCGAAGAGCACCAAAAGAACCGCGTATAGTCGGCCGCTCGGGGAAGATTCCTCTTGTGGTTTAAAGACCCAATCCCGCAGCAGGTGAAACGTGATTGCAGCGGCGATAACCAGCAGGCAGAGCAGGCAGATAAATACACCGGTGTTCGGCTCGAATGTTAGCCCTGTCTGAAAAAGGAATACCCCTAACAATGCCCCGAGCGAGAGGCTGAGACCGCAGGATAGCGCGAGGGACTCCAACGGGTCGGTATCCCTGGGGCGCAACCAGGCGAGCATCGCCGCGCCGGGGAGAAGGAGAACAGCCGCGGCTGCAAGCAGAAAGGAAAAAATTGGGGGAATGTTCAAGTCTCACCCGCGCAGAAAGGTCAACTCGGAGCTTTATAAAAATTGTAGCCCAAAACGCTGGTTAAAATCACCCAGGGTTGGATCAACCACCCAGGTATTCGCGCAGTTGGCGGCTGCGGGTGGGATGGCGCAGCTTGCGCAGGGCTTTGGCCTCGATCTGGCGAATGCGCTCACGGGTTACACTAAAGTAGCGGCTAACTTCCTCCAGGGTGTGGTCCTTGCCGTCCACCAGCCCGAAACGCAGTTCAAGCACCTGACGCTCGCGCTCCGAAAGACCGGCCAGTGCGTTCTGCACCTGCTCCCGCAGCATTTCGCGCGCGGCTGTATCCATCGGCTCCAGGGCTTCATCGTCTTCAATGAAATCACCCAACTGGCTGCTCTCCTCATCCCCAACCGGGCGTTCCAGCGATACCGGTTCGTCGGCGGATTGCAGGATGCGCTGCACCTTGGCTGCGGCAATGGTCAGACGATGTTGCAGCTCGGGATCGAGGGGAAGCTGGTTTTTTTGGCAAAGTTTTATAGCCGCCGCGTCGGTTTCATCCATGAATCCCGCGTGCAAGGCTAACTCCTCCATGTTGGGGTCGCGCCCCAGCTCCTGAACCAGCTTTCTTTGCACCCGCAGGATGCGGGTGATTGCTTCAAACAGGTGCACCGGGATGCGGATGGTGCGGGCTTGCTCGGCAATATAGCGGCTGATCGACTGGCGGATCCACCAGGTGGCATAGGTGCTGAACTTGAATCCGCGGGTGGGATCGAACTTGTTCACCGCGCGCAGCAAGCCCAGGTTCCCTTCCTGGATCAGGTCTAGGAACGAGATGCCGCGACCGAGGTAGCGCTTGGCAATGGAGACCACCAGGCGAAGGTTGGCGCTGATGAGGGTCTGGTTGGCTTCATCTGCCAGGGCGGCAATACTGCCAATCTCCACCTCAAGGCGCTGGGCGGTAACCTCGCGTTCCCGGAAGAAACGTGCCTGGGGCATCCGCCCGGTGCGCTCCAGGTGCTTTAGAAGCGGGGAAGCAACTTCCCCGGGTAAAAGGTAAAAGGAAAGGTAGAGGGTGAATGCGTTACGAACCAGCTCATCCCATAAACGGTCCTTGCCCCACAAGCCGTTATCCAGGAAACTTCGCATGTAGGAGGGGAGTTCCATCTGCCATTGCTGGCGCAACAACTGGGCTTCCGAAAGCACCAACGTCAGGTCTGGGACGCTGTTGTGATTAAGCCGGCGAGCATCCTCCTGCAGGCGCTTCCAGGAGGTGATCAGATCATCATAGATACTGCAAAGCAGCGCACGGGCCCGGTTGCCATCCCGAGGCACGGAGATGTGTTTCTTCAGGTTTCGAACACGCCGCTCGGCTTCGATGCAGGTGGCCAGTCGAAATTCAGAATCGGCGTCCAGGAGGTGGATCTGGCCTATCTCTTTGAGATACAGCCGCACGGGATCTTCGGAGAGTTCCACCGCCAGGGCGGGGTCTTCCAGCATCTCCAGGGGATCTTCTGCCAGAAGCTCTTCATCATCACTGGTAACCTTATCTGGGATGGGCTCGTATGAATCATCTTTAATGATGAGACCATCTTCATCCAGAACCGGGGCGCCATTCTTGGTGCGCCTCTTCTGGGTTCGCCTGGGCAGAGGCAGGATGGGAAGGTCCTGCGGAAAGGACTGCATTTCAGAGTCGGTAATTGTGGATTTTTTCTTACCCCGGGTGTTATTTACCGGGATTTTGCGAGGGGCGGCGGTTTCTTCCCGGCTGTTGACCGGAACCGCTGCCAGTCCCATTGCCGTTTCTTCCACTTGCGGGCTTGCAGGTGACTTTTTTGGCATGGAAATAACTATACCATAGATAGAAAATCAATCCAGGACGATGGGCTTGGATAGCGCAGTATCCAGCCGGGAACGGGTCTGGAATGCCTGGGTGATCTGGCTATTGAAATCTTCAGGTTTTGCACCGCCGTCTTCCTCCCCGGGTTCCTGCTGCAGGAAGCGGAGGCGGTCGATCGCCATGTTCACCCGCGCCTGGCGCAGGAGAAACACCGAGCGGATCAAGTCCTCCAGCCGTTTGGTGGCCAAGACGCCCTTCGGGATGGCATCTTTCAATGCAGCAACATCCCCCTCGAGGGAGGAAGGTGTTTGCGCGAGAATGAACTCAGTGATATCCAAATCATCCTGGTTGTTGGCGCGCAGTAAGATGGCAGCCAGCTCGGCGTTGGCACTCAGCTCAAAGTCACCCGGTCCAAAGCGGGCCAGCCCGGCTTTCTGCAGGGCACGGTCGAGCGCGAAGATATCCCCGGGTTCAAGAAGCAGCAATCCCAGAACATGTTTCTCCAATCCTTCCGCCTGCAGCTCGGGAGAAATATCCAGCGGCTGAGCACGGAATGACCGGCTGCCTTCCTGGGGCGAAAAAGTTGGTCGCCTGCGGCTGCGGGGGGAGGCGGGTTGTGATCTGGCGGATGCCAGTGCGCTTTCATCCACTTTAAGCATGCGGGCCAGCTTCTGGCGGTAATCGTCGCGCTCCACCGGGTTGGGGACGTCGTCAATGAGGGGTAGGACGCTCGCCGCTATCTCCCGCTTCTGCTTGGGATCATTCAGGTCACGGCTTCGGGCAAGGGTATCCATCACGTGCACAACGATCGGCTTGGCGGTCGTCACAATCCGTTGCCATTCCTCGGGATCGGATAGTGCCACCTCGTCGGGGTCGCGTCCCTCGGGCAGGGAAGCAACCAGCACATCCGCCTGAAGGCGGGCTTCGCTGCGAAGTAAACCGCGGGCATCGAAGATGACCTCCTCGCTGTGATCCATTGTTTCCCGGGCCAGCTCCAGTCCGCGCAGGGTGGCTTTTTCGCCGGCGGAATCGGGGTCGAGCGCGAGGATGAGCCGGCGGGTGAAACGCTTGAGCAAACGGAACTGATCTTCGGTAAGCGCTGTGCCCATCGGTGAAACTGCGTTGGCAAAACCGGCCTGGTGCAGTGCGATCACATCCAGGTAACCTTCCACGATCACCGCCTGCCCGACCGTCCGGATGGACTTGCGAGCCTGGTCCAGCCCATAGAGCAGCCTGCCCTTATCGAACAGCGCGGTCTGGGGGGAGTTGAGAAACTTGGGTATGTCATTGGGGTCAAGGATGCGCGCACCAAAGCCGGTCATCTTGCCCATGCCATCACGGATGGGGAACATAATGCGGTTGTGAAACCGGTCGCGAACACCACCATCATCTTTTTCTGTCACCAACCCGGCTCTCAACAGCTCATCGGACGTAAAACCCTTCGCGGTGAAGTGACCCAGGGTGTTCTCCCATCCCGGGGGAGCATAGCCCAGTCCAAACAGCTCGATGGTGGCGGGGGTGAGCCCGCGCTTGAGGAGATAATCAAAGGCAGCCTTTCCTCCAGGGGTCTGGGTGAGATGGTGCCGGTAAAAGGTGACCGCATCCTCCAGCAGCCCGCGGATGCGGGTGTGGGTTTCCTCCTCGGCCTGACGCTCGGGGGTGGGGGCTTCCAGCTGTACCCCGGCTTTTTCTGCAAGGTAGCGCAGGGTGGTGGCAAAATCCCAGCCCTCCTTCTTCATCACAAAGCGGAAGACATCCCCACCCTCATTGCACTGGCCGAAGCAGCGCCAGGTTCCGGAATCGGGGAAGACCACGAATGCAGGCGTGCGCGTGTTGGCATGGAAGGGGCAGAAACCTGTGTAGCTCTTGCCCGAACGGCGAAGTTTGACCGACTGGGATACCAGGTCGACGATCTCGATACGCTGCTTGATCTCATCTACGACGGTCATGGGTAGGATGATTTTATCCCAAATCGCGGAAGAAGGTTTTGTCCTGGTCAAAGGAGCCTATAATTTAATCAACCACTGCAAAAGGACCTGCCATGCTCACCACCGAACCCACGCTTTACGATATCCGCCAGGCCTCGGCGCGAATCCGTCCGCACGCCCACTGGACGCCTGTGGTTCGCTGCCAAATGCTGGATGAAATGACCGGGGTGAACCTGTTTTTCAAGTGCGAAAACCTGCAAAAGGTGGGCGCCTTCAAGTTTCGCGGGGCGTGCAACGCGGTGCTTTCGCTTTCAGAAAAGGAAGCCTCGCACGGGGTGGCCACCCATTCCTCCGGAAACCACGCCCAGGCATTGGCGCTGGCTGCCCGGATGCGCGGTATTCACGCCACCATCGTGATGCCCACGAACGCCCCGGAGGTGAAAAGAGCCGCGGTAGCGGGCTACGGTGGAGAGATCGTGCTCTGCGAGCCCACCCTGCAGGCACGCGAGGAAACGCTGGCAGGGGTGGTGGGCAGGAGCGGAGCGATGGTGATCCATCCCTACAACAACTATGATGTCATCTCCGGGCAGGGTACAGCCGCCCTGGAACTGCTGGAAGAATTGCCGGCGCTCGATGCCATCCTGGTGCCTGTGGGAGGCGGGGGTTTGCTTTCCGGGACTCTGATAGCGGCTAAGGGTATCTCGCCCAAGATTAAAATTTTGGCCATAGAGCCAGAGGGCGCGGATGATGCCTACCGTTCGTGGAAGGCGGGGGAGATCATCCCCATGGTGGGTCCGAAGACTGTTGCAGACGGTCTGCTGACCTCGTTGGGGGATAAAACCTTCCCCATCATTCAAAGGTTGGTGGATGAGATCGTCACGGTCAGCGATGAGGCCATACTGAAAGCCATGAAGTTGATCTGGGAACGCGCCAAGCTGGTGGTGGAACCCTCCGGCGCGGTTCCGCTGGGGGCATTGCTGGAGGGGAAGGTGAACCTTGTGGGGAAGAAAGCCGGGGTTATCCTCTCCGGAGGAAACGTTGATTTCGGCAGGTTCGGAGGATGAGCATGTTACGCCATCCAGTTGCAGGAAAATGTAACCATCACCTAAGGGAGATTGGTTCTTTCTAATTTCCTTATCCAAACCGCCCAGTCACATAGGCTTCGGTGCGTTTATCCTTTGGATTGGTGAAGATCACCGGAGTATGATCGTATTCGATCATCCGGCCGGCGCGGTTCTCGTCGATCATCATCATGGCGGTGAAATCCGAAACCCGTGCCGCTTGCTGCATATTGTGGGTGACGATAATGATGGTGTACTCCTTTGCCAACACGTGCATCAGCTCCTCGATCTTTAGGGTAGAGATGGGATCTAGCGCAGAAGCCGGTTCGTCCATCAGAACAACATCCGGCTCAACAGCCAGCGCGCGGGCGATGCACAACCGCTGCTGCTGCCCCCCCGAAAGGGAATAACCGGATTGGTTCAGCTTATCCTTCACCTCATCCCACAGGGCAGCCTCACGAAGGCTCGTCTCCACGATCTCGTCCAGGTCGGATTTGCGGCGGACCCCCAGCAGCTTCGGTCCGAAGGTGATATTCTCATAGATCGATTTTGGAAAGGGGTTCGGCCGTTGGAAGACCATGCCAACCCGCCTGCGGATATCAACCGCATCCACGCCGTTTCCATAGATGTTTTCCCCGTCCAGGGTGATCAATCCTTCCACCCGGCAGCCGGGGGTCAGGTCCGACATGCGGTTGAAGGACCGCAGCAGAGTTGATTTGCCACAGCCGGAAGGTCCGATAATGGCTGTGATCCGGTTCTTTTTAATCGGGAGATTGATCTCAGCGAGCGCTTTAAAATCCCCATAATACACGCTCACATCCCTGGCATCGACTTTGATATCCTCGGGAACGTTGCTGGCTGCTTTTTCAGGGATCGTCAATGTGATGGATTTTTCCTTATTGAAATTATCCAAGGTATGCATTGTGAACGTCTGGGTTGTCATTTTTTCCTCGTTTTGCGAAATTATCTGATTCATTTTTTTTCGATTGATCGATTTCTCGGAGCTAATAAGTTCTTCGGTATCTGTTTCTCAGGAAGATTGCCAGAGTGTTCATCCCAAGCAGCAGGACCAGAAGCACAAGGATGGAAGCCGCGGCAAGGTTGCGGAATTCATCCTGTGGGCGGGAAGTCCACTGGTAGATCTGGATGGGCAGAGCGGTGAATTTTGAGAATACCGATGCGGGATCGTAGACGATATAAGTGGATGCACCGATCACTACCAGGGGGGCGGTTTCGCCAAAAGCGCGCGAAACTGCCAGGATCGCCCCAGTCATGATCCCGGGGATGGCGTTTGGCAAAACATGCGACCAGACCGTCTGCCACTTGGTCGCCCCCACCCCATAGCTTGCCTCGCGGATCGTATATGGCACGCCCCGCAGCGCTTCCTGGGAGTTGATGATTACGATTGGGAGGACCAACAACCCCAACGTCAACCCCCCGGAAAGGATGGTGCGCCCGTTCAACGAGACCGCCTCCACCCCGCTTAAAATAGCTCCGCTGGTCACCGGCTCCCAAAGCCTTACAAATATCGCCAGGCCAAGGATCCCATAGATGATCGAGGGTACTCCGGCTAGATTGGTAATATTCGTTTTAAGCAATCGGTTCAGCCAGTTATCCACGGCGAACTCCTCAAAATAAATGGCTGCGCCTAATCCCACAGGGAGGGAAAAGAGGACGGCAACCACTATCAGGAAGAGCGAACCCATAATGGCTGTACGGATACCGGCAGACAGCGGGTCGGAGGATTGTGGCGAGGTGATGAAATCCCAATTGAGCCAGGCCTTGAAGGAAAGTTCGCCCTCCGGATATTCCTGGGTTGCAGTCGCCTGGATCTCGCTCTTATCGAAGATCGATTGGCTGAGCGTCCAAGTTTGGGCCACTTTTGGCTCTGCGATCTCCTGCATGATGAGCGCTTCGATCTCCTTCTGGCTTCTCTCCAGGAGCGCATTTTCCTTCATGAGCTTTTTATACCGCCCAGGAGAGATATTTTCCTGTAGAAAGAGCACCTTGTCCTCTTTGGGAAGATCCCAAACCGGAACCCCGTTCACCGCCATGGCGTTGGGGCTAACCCCGTACTCGACAACCATGTAACCGAAACTGTCGTTTACTATCTTGACCAGCAGAAGCACCAGGAAAAGAACCCCGAGGAGCGTGGAAAGAAAGAGACCTCCGTTCCAGATTTTTTCCGCCCGGTGCCTGGCAGGTAAATTTGAAGCAGTTTTCTGTTCCTTCATGCGGGAGGTCATCATTGGTAAGCCTCACGGAAGTGTCGGACGATCCAGCGGCTGATCAGGTTAAGGATGAAGGTGATCACAAATAACAGCAAGCCGATGGCAAAAATGCTGTTGTAATCCATTGAATCGTAGCTCAGGTCGCCACCACTGATCCGAACCATGTAGCCAGTCATCGTTTCGGCAGATTGAAAAGGATTCAAGGTCAGGTTCGGTCCAGCACCTGCCGCAAGCGCGACGATCATGGTTTCTCCAATAGCGCGGGAAATGCCCAGCAGGCAGGCGGCGGATATGCCGGAGAAAGCCGCTGGCACAACCACTTTCAGAGCAACTTCAATTTTTGTTGAACCCAGGCTGTAACCAGCTTCGCGCAGCGTTCGCGGAACCGCGCTGAGGGAATCCTCACTCATCGAAGCGATCAACGGAAGGATCAGGATACCCATGGCAAGACCCGCAGCAGCCATGTTATAGATCTGCACCGTATCCGTGCCAAAAGCCCCGCGTAACAGGGGCGTGATGAATGTCAGGGCAAAAAATCCATAGACGACGGTGGGGATGCCAGCAAGGATCTCCATCACCGGTTTGATGGTGCCTTTCACCTTCTGGGATGCGTATTCGCTGAGGTAGATCGCCACCATTAAGCCAAGCGGAATGGCAACGACCATGGCGATCGTGGAGGTGACCAGGGTGGCGGTTACGAGCGGGATTACGCCGAATTCATTGATCTTCGGCTGCCACTTTAACCCGGTCAGAAAACCCCATAAAGTTACGTTTGGATCCGCAAAAAATAACAACGCCTCTTTGGTCAATTCAAAAATGATCGCCACTGTGACCAGGATCGAGAACAACCCGCACAGGAATAACAAAGCAATGATCACCGCTTCGCCGGGTCTGCGGGAATGTTTTGCGCGGCTGATCTTTTTACTCCGCAAAAGAAGGGCTGAACTTTGAATCTGATCGGTCATTTGTTGTTTTTCCCTTTTACAACCGTCAGCCTTCCCCCTCGAGTTGCAAGGGGGAAGGCATAGCGGAGAGGGGCTCCCCGGGATTGAACTTTATTTCGCTACTGCATCCTGCCAGGTCTGCAGAGATGCATCAATGGCTGCCTGGCTGGCGGGAAAGTAACCCACCGTTAGAATCTCGTTTTCGACATTCTCCAGGTAGAACTTGATGAATGCCGCGACCTGGGGTTTTTCTTTCAGGATGGTTGCATCCGAGTAGATGAACAGCGGGCGGGCAAGCTTGTAGTCGCCACTTTCCGCGGCTTCACCGGTGGGGGCAACACCTTCAACCGATAACGCGTTCAGCTTTTCCTGGTTCTCGTAAAAGTAGGCATACCCGAAGTAACCAATGGCGAAGGGTGAGCCTTCCACACCCTGCACTAGGACATTATCGTCTTCGGAGAACTGGATGTTCTTGGCAGCAAGGATGGCTTCCTCGCCAAGTTTGGTATCGGCTTTGCCGTCGGCGTTCTTATTCGCGGGAGCCATCACGGCTTCCACGAAGTAATCGAAGGTGCCGGAATCGGTTCCAGGGCTGAAGCGCTGGATGGGTTCGGCAGGCCAGGAGGGATCGACATCCGACCATTTTTCAGCGGTGGAGAAGATCGCAGCTAATTGCTCGAGGGTGACGTCCTTCAGGAACTCGTTCTCGGAGCTCACAACAACCGCCAGGGCATCGGTGCCAACGCGGAATTCAAGCGGAACGCGGGGGCTGGCCAGTGCAGCGCAAGATTCAACTTCGCCGTCTTTGATCGCACGGGAGGCGTTGGAAATATCGGTCTCGCCAGCTTTGCAGAAGCGCTCAAAACCAGCGCCGGTTCCGATGCTATCAATGGTGATATTGCCTTCAAATCCTTCATCGCTGAAGACTTCAGCCATGCGCTCGGAAAGCGGGTAAACCGTGGATGAACCGGCGGAAACGATATCCCCGCTGACGGCGTCGGGGGCATACATTGCCATTGGGTCGGCTGTTGGCACAACGGCGGGAACTTCAGTTGCGGGAACCTGGGTGGGTTCGGGGGCAGCCGTGGGGGTGGCTGGGGCTGCGCAGGCAGCCATCACCATCGCTGTGGCGACCAAGATCAAAACAGGGGCGAACTTTTTCATGCTCATTATTCAAATCTCCTATGAAAATTATTTACAGGTTGATGATAAGGGTTGAGTTTTAAGGGGCTGCGAATAACAAGTTAACGTTCTGTTAAGGATTTCCCCTTTTTAATAGAAGAAATAAAAAAAATCCCGCCAGGGATTTGAAATTGGTGTCAAAAAAAGGTCAGACCACTGGTATCGTGAACGAGAAAGTGCTGCCCTTCCCTTCTTCGCTCTCCACCCAGATGCTCCCGCCGTGCGCTTCCACGATGTGCCGGCTGATGGAGAGCCCCAACCCGGTGCCGCCCCCGCTGCGGGCGCGGTCGGTCTTATAGAACCGCTCAAAGATACGCGGCAGCGCTTCCGTCGGGATGCCCACCCCTGAATCTTGGACGGCAAAGTCGATGAATCCTTCTGTTCTCTGTGCCGAAAGGATGACCTGACCGCCCGGGGGAGTGAATTTCACTGAATTATGGATCAGGTTGACCAGCACCTGCTCCAGGCGGGGGGCATCCGCCCGGATGGAGGGGAGATCGGGCGGGCAGACAACGCTGAGGGTTAGCGCTGCGCGCTCCACCTGCAGGCGCATGCGGTCCAGGGCAGTATAGAGGAGGGCGGCCGGATTGACCGGTTTGAGATCCAGCGGCACCTGGCCGGATTCGATCCGCGAAAGCTCCAGCAGCTCGGCGACCATCTGTGTAAGGGCATCCACCTCCGCTTCGATGCGAACCAGAAAACGCTGGGCAGCTTGTGGATCTTCCAGAGCGCCATCCTGCAGGGTTTCGGTGAGAGCTTTCAGCGATGCCAGCGGGGTGCGCAATTCGTGGGAGAGGTTGCTGACGAAATCTCGGCGGACCGTTTCCAGGTGACGGACTCGGGTGAGGTCCTGGATGAGCAGCAGGCTGCCGCCGCTGTAGCGGTCGGGAATGGCGATGAGCTGCAGGAACTGGCGGCTTTTTGGCATTTCCACCGATTGCACCTGCATTTCCCCGCCCTCCTGGCAGAGCCGCCAGGCTTCGATGAGCTGGTGCTGGCGCAGGGCCTCGGCAATAATTCCCCCGACCGGTTCGCTCAACTCGAACATCCTGGTCGCAGCTGGGTTTGCAAAGCGGATGATGCCCGATGGATCGGTGATCAATACACCGTCTGTCATCTGGTCGAGCACTGCGGCCAACTTGCCCTTCTCCGCTTGCAGAGATGTGATCTGGTCCTGCTCCTCGAGGATCATATCGTGCAGCTGGGGGCCAAGCTGACCCAACCCGCGTACACGGAACGGAATCTCCCCGGGGGGAAGCTTTCCGGATTGGATCTGGCCGAGTTTTTCGGAATAGGATTGGATCTGCCGTCTGGAAAAGATCAGATACCAGGCTAAAAATCCCAAGGCTGCCAGAAGCGCAATCAGCAGGATTATGAGCAGGTTCTGGCTCATCGATTGTATATACTGCGATGGATTTTAAAGTTGAACACGGGCCGTCAACCTTCGAAACGGTATCCGCCGCCTCGAACGGTCACCAGGCGAATCGGATTCGGCGGGTCCTTTTCGATCTTCTGGCGCAGCCAGCGAACGTGGACATCGACAGTGCGGCTGTCGCCGATAAAATCCCAGCCCCAAACCCGCTCGAGAATGAATTCGCGGGAGAGCATCTGGCGGTGGTGTTGGGCAAAAAAGAGGAGCAGCTCGTACTCCTTCGGTTTTAACCCAATCACAATTCCGTCCAGGGTCACATCCCGGCGGGTGAGGTTGATCTCCAGGTTATCGAAGGTGATCTTTTTCACCTCTTCTCCAGCTGGGGTTTGTTTAAGTTTGTCCAGTTCCTCCTGAATCACCCTGCTGCGCCGCAACTGGGCACGCACCCGGGCAAGCAGCTCTCGCATGGAGAACGGTTTGGAGAGGTAATCATCCGCTCCCACCTCCAAGCCAACCACCCTGTCGATCTCATCTGCGCGGGCGGTGAGCATGAGGATGGGCATGCTCAATTCCTGGCGAAGGATGCGGCATACTTCGAAACCATCGATCCCCGGGAGCATCACATCCAGGATGACGAGATCTGGTTTGGTCCGGCGGGCGGTGGTCACAGCATCCAACCCGTTAACCTCCGATTCCACGGTAAAACCTTCTTTTTCAAGGTTGTAGGTCAGGGTTTCTTGAAGCGTGGGCTCATCTTCCACAACAAGAATCGTCGCGGTCATATCTTTAATAGTATCACAACTGTTAATATAAATTTCCCACTTACTCGGAAATGGAGGCTGATCGGTGTTTTGCGTCCAGGGAGATGAATTCATGCGGGGACCTTTGCGCTTTCCATGCCCAATTGTCCCGCCCTTTGCGGACGGGACAATTGATGGAGGAGGAGAGAAGGAGAAAAGATGAAACCTATTCGCAAAATCAGTTGATCTCGCTCAACATCGGGTGAAGAGCGGCTTTGACCGACAGTTGAATCGCCATCCGGCCATTCCAATCCCAGCTGGAGATCTCCCTCAGCTGGAAATACTCGGTCAGGTCGAGATGAAGCGGAGTGACCGTGACAAACCCATCAGCAACCGCTCCAATATCGGAGCCTTTGGAAGGGATGCCATCCGGTGATTTTCCGGCTAACCAGAAATATGCTTTGCCTCGCGGGTCGGCGTGGCGTTCCACGCGGTCATGATAGACCCGCGTTCCCAGCCGGGTTGCACAGATACCTTTGATTTCATTCATCGGTACAGGGGGTATATTTACATTTAGAACAATCCCGGTTTGGAGGTGATGGAGCAATCTCGTCTCGACGACCTGCCTGCTTAAAAACGCGGCAGCTGAATAATCCCGCGGGGTTGCTGTTATGGCAGGGGCATCCTGCGAAACGGCAATCGCCGGTATCCCCCACACGGCAGCTTCCATAGCCGCAGCCACCGTGCCGGAGTATATGACATCCTGACCGAGGTTTGCGGAGGTGTTGATGCCGCTTACCACCAGGTCTGGTTTGAAGGGAAGAAAGCCCCGCACCCCAAGGGCAACACAATCGGCAGGGGAGCCATCCGCTGCGAAAGCACACATTCCATTCAGCAGCTGGATTTCTTTTACCCGCAGCGGTCGATCCAATGCCCGTGAATGCCCGGATGCAGACCAGTTTTTATCCGGGGCTAAAATGGTGACATCCCCGATTTTTTCCATTTCAACGGCTAAAGCCAGGAGACCGGGTGAATCCACCCCGTCATCGTTAGTAATTAATATCTTGTTTGGTAACATTTCATCTATTCCTTTACAAATACATAGTAAGGACGAAATGTTAATATATTGTTATCAGGGGGTTATTGTCCTGTCAATCATTGATGAAGGATGATTTTTTCGACGGGGGGAGAAGTTGTTTCTAATATCGATTTCCAGGAAACGGTGAATCTTCGAAACATATTTGGTACTCAAAGAAAGTTTCAGACCGGAATTTGAAAAGTAACCAGGCCACTTCCTGCGGCCTGGCCGTTATCTCTGTGAAAATTTTAAAAAGGTTGCGCTATTCCTTACCACTCGACCACGTGGCCGATGATGACCTGCATGATCATCTGACTACGTTCCTTGCAATTAATTCAAATCCACCCGGATCATCACCAGGCTTTCAGCCTCCCGGTGCATATCCGCAGTGTCCCAACTTCCGTCGGAATTAGAATGAATGTGATTGGGTTTGGCTAGCGAAGGAAACCGGTCAAGCTTCACTTTAATCCCTGTGACAATCTCTTCCAACTGTTTTACCGGGTCGAGTAGCATACCATTCCCAGAAAGCAACTCACCGCGCAGGGTCAACCGCACCGGGGTCTTCTCGCGGAAATTGCGCCACCAATTCTTGCGTTCCGGCATCCCCGGTACGATGTAAATCATATGACCATCCTGGGCATAATTGACCGGCAGGCTGAATTCCTTGCTGCTTTTTCGACCCCGGTAAGCGATCAGTATTACCGATGCACTCATCCAGCGGTGCAGGCGCGAGCGAAGGATCACGCTCACCAGCGGATCAGCGATTTTATTCATAAACCACATGATTTTCTCCTTGTTGAAAATCCGGCCGACACCCCGGTGCAGGTACCCGCAATCGTTTTTGGGGCGGGTTCAGCCAGCACCCTGCTAGCTTTCCGGGGTGAACGGTTTGGCAAAGCGGCGGTCATAGGCGCCGTTCTTTTTCAGCATCCCGTCAAAATAGGAATGCGCAAATGGGGTCCGCACAAAAACCCGAAATACCGGTCCGAGAAGCGCCGGGAAGCGCTCAGGGGATGCGATGCGTGCCAGGGTCGCGTGGTCGAGCTTCCCATCCCGGGCCAGGCCGGCTCCCAGGCTTTGCAGGTTTTCGAAAACGCCCTTTAGCGCCTCGGGCGGCATCACCCGCACACCCTCCCCGTTCCCCTTGACAATCGTCCCCAGGTATGGGCTGCCAAGGCGGGCAGCCAGGCTTTCCAGGTAACGCTCAATATAGCGCGAATGCAGTCCCTCCGGGAACCCGGATTGCACCAGGAACCCGAGCGGGGGGTTATCCTTTCGTCCAACGAGGGGTTCAAGCGCCTCGATGAAGTGCTTCAACACCCCGGGCATGGAATCCGTGTAGAGCGGAAAGCCAATCCAGGCACATTCAGCCCGGGCAAATGCCTCCACGGCCTGGTCGGTCTCCTTCACTCGCGCCAGGGAAATCATTTCCACCTCCCCTCCAAATCCTTTCCCGAACTGCTCGAGCAGGGTAGCCGAGTTGCTCCTTCGCCCGCGCGGGGAGCCGTTGAAGAGGGTCAGCCTGGCGGGGGGGCGGATGGTTGTGCCTGTGGTGGCAGCCAACGGACCGGGAAGCGGCAGGATAGGTTCGCTCCTAGTGGAGATGCGCCGGGCAAGATCGGAGGCAGGGGTATCGGTCGTTAGGCTGAACTCCAGCCGGGTTTTAAAATTAAGCGCCGTCCGGCAATAGATATCGGCCACGATCTGCAGGTCGCGCTCGCTGGTGCCTTTCTCTTTTTCAACGAGCAGGCCGAGGCGGGGGTAGCGCTCGTAGCGCTTCAGGTGGTGCGCCTCGCCCTGATCCACAACCATGTAGGGGTGCAGGAGCGGCAGGTGCTTATCCTGAGCCATTTTGAGCAACTCCGCCGGAAAACCCATCTTCAGTGGAGCTGCCCACAGGACGAAATCGGCGTTGATCACGGCCCGGTCCATTTCGAGAGAGCCATCCCGGGAAGCGCATTCACCGGGGGTCTTCACCCAGCAACCCCAGCAACCGATGCAGTAGCGCAGGGGCAAGTCGCGCAGGTCAAGGCGGGTGACCGTATGGTTTTCATTTTCCAGCGTCGATTGGACCTGTGCCAGGTAGGTATCGAAGGAAGAGGTTTCAGGATTGCCGTTCAGAATGGTGATTTTCATTTTTTTCCTATTTTCCAGAACTAAAAGAATATCGGATGACATGTTTGGAGCAGTTATCCACGCAGGTTCCGCACAGGATGCACTCGGCGTTTTCCATCTTTCCCAATTGCACCATGCCGTTCACGTCTAGGCTCATCGGGCAGTTGGAGGTGCATTTTTTACAGTCGGCGCATGCCTCAGGGTCTGCTTTAAGGCGCAGGGAGGGCCAGGCAAGCAGGTTGCGCAGCCAGCGCCCGATGATCATAAAAGGCGCCATCCAGCAGATGGTATGGCAGCCAGCCCGGCGCCCGACGAAAAAAGCCAGCCCGATGAACAGCGCGATCATAAAATAATAGATGATATATGCGATAGCAATCGGGCGGTCAGCGCTCCCGGCCACAGAGATGCCCCCCTGAGTGTGAAGCAGCAGGTCCACGCTGCGGTAGCCTCCAGCCCGGACAGCCAGCACGGTGATGAGCGAAACCCAGGGGATCCAGATAAGCCACTTGATCCAATCCACTTTTTTTCCGTTTACCTTGCGGGTGTTGACGGGTTCAACCATTTCCTGCAACCCGCCAGCGGGGCAAACCCATCCGCACCACAGCCGGCCAAGGAAGAGCGAGGAAATGAACATGAGACCGAACATCACCAGGCTGCCGTTTACGATGCCACTCGCCGCGCCGTCTATGATCACATACGGCGAGAAGAAATTCATCGTGATCGGGAACGAGAGAAAGGCGAGGATGATGATCGCTTTACGGACGCGCTGCCGCAGGGGGTACTGTTGGATCATGAATAAATCTCCGTTATTTTGCCGGCACCTGGCCGGTTTTGATCTTTTCGATGATGCTTTCGGTCCATTCCAGGTTGGCGCGCATCTGGCGGATGCCATTATCCAGGGTCAGCAACCAGAAGAAATGCTCGCGGGGAGAGGTGATCTCCTGTTGATAGGGAATGATTTGCGCCGGTACCTGGTCGTATTGAGCCAGTATGGATCGCATGATGACCGCATAGCCCTCGAACTTTGCCAGGACCTCATCATCGGAGAGCAGGCCGCTGAAAAAAACCTGGATCAATGGTGCACTGCGGGGCTCATCCAGCGGGGGTGGACCGGACAGCCATTTCAACAGGTCAGCCCGCCCGGCCTCGGTGATGTGATAAACCTTGCGGTCGGGACGGTCTTCCTGGGCGACCTTTTCCATCTCAGCGAAACCAAGTTCGGTGAGGTGGGTGAGCGTGCGGTATATCTGGGATTGATCGGCAGGCCAAAAATGGCGTATGGAATTATCGAAGACCTTCTTGAGGTCATAACCCGTGTAGGGGTGGTAATTTAAAAAACCGAGAATGGCATATTCCAAGGACATTATATTACTTCTCCTATATATGATTAATCTTATATATTATCAATCTAATAATAAATCGTTTTCTGTGTTTGTCAAGACCCCAATTCGTGCATTCGTTCGTTTTGCTGGAAGTTTGTTTTCAACAGCGTTCGAAATGAATATCCATAGGCTTGATAAAAAAAGCCCCGACAAATGTCGGGGCGGGTTGCATCCTATTTTTATTCCTTCCCATATCTCCGCAGCGCGTGCCCGATGATGGCCTGAACCAGCATCTCGTAATCGATGCCTGCCGCGCGCGCCTCCAGGGGGAAATAGGAAGTAACGGAAACCTCGGGCGGGATCATCCCTGGCGGGGAGTTGATATCCAGGATGAAAGGGTTGCCTTTTGCATCCAGGCGAACGTCGATGCGGCACAGGTCATGAATGCCGATCGCATCCCAGGCTTGCTGGCATATGGTCTCAAGCCTATTCTTGAGCTTGTCATCAATCCGCGCCGGGCAGACGAGATGCTCGGGAGCTTCCTCCTCGATGATCCACTTGACCTCGAGGGAATCGATCGGCAGGTAACCCTTCGGCAGGGTGGTGTAATCCGCCTCCACGATGGGCAGGAACTGGGGCGGGTTGCCCAGCATCCCCAGCGAGAACTCGCGACCGGTAATGTATGGCTCGGCGAAGGCTGGCGTTTTGAAAAGGTCCATCACAGCTGCCACCTGTGCACGCAGATCTTTTTCGTTATGGACCACGCTGGCGTTGGTAATTCCGGCGGAGGAGCCTTGGGATTCGGGTTTGACGATGAGGGGGAAATCCACACCCTTCTTGAGCGGCTCATCGCCGTGGTTGAAGATCTGGTAGCGCAGAGTGGGGATGCCGTTTGCGATGAGAATATCCTTCATCATCGGCTTGGTCTGCACGATGGCCTGCACCACCGGCTGAGAGCCGGTATAGGGGATACCCAGCATTTCCAGGATGGCGGGCATCTGGGCGTAACGGTCGCGTCCGGAAAGACCCAGGGAGTAATTGAAGGCCAGGGTGATACGGTCGCGGTTGTGTTTGAGTTTGTTGTAGGCATCCTCATCTGCTTCGATGGGCAGTACCTCATAGCCGCAGTTTTTGAAATGGGTGATCATCCAATCAATGGTCTCGGGGTCGTCGAAATCCACCTCGAGTTGGGTCTTGGGATCATCCGGGTCTGGATAGGTATGGCGGACATTATACAGATAGGCAATTACTGGTTTTTTCATGATCTTTTCGGAAGGAAGTGCACCTCGCTTTTTAAGATATCGGGCAATTGTAATGAAAAAATTACTTTTGAAAAGAGGGGAGTTTTTCTATTACGGCAGACCAGGATCCAAACAGCTATGCGAAAAATGCGGGGATATACCACTTGAAAGATCCGACCGGGAAATCGAAAGAGGTATACCCACTTTTTGGGTTCCCTATTGAAAATTCTCTTGAAAATCACTATAATCTTATCAATATATTAAATTATTATTAATTTTTAACCCCTTTTAAGACTATACCACTTACCACTTATGCAAAAAGTCTCCCGCTTCAATCACCTGTATCGCGAGCCCCTTCCAGTGGCGGCGGAAATATCCAAACCCATTTACGTTCAGATACAGGAGTATCTTGCAGAGCAGATCCTCTCCGGCAAGCTGCCCCCCGATGCGCGCATCCCCTCGGAGCGCGATCTGTCGGAAGAGCTTGAAGTCAGCCGCATGACCATCCGAAAGGCGGTCACCGAACTGGTGAACGAAGGACTGCTTGATCGACGCCACGGCTCAGGTACCTACGTGGCGCACCCCAAGGTGACTTACGAAAGCGGCGACCTGATCCACTACATGGAGGCGATGCGCACGCGCAACATTGCCACCGGCAGCCAGCTGCTGGAATTCGGGCAGGTGCCGGCCAGCCGCCGCCTGGCAGAGAAGCTGAGCGTGGAGATCGGGCATTCCCTCTACCGAGTCGTGATCCTGCGCTTCGCCAATCATGTACCCAACATCCTGGAGCGTAATTATTTCCCCTGTTCGCGCTGCCAGGGATTGGAGGAGTTTGACCTGGAAAAAACTTCGATCTCCGACCTGCTTTCCAAAGCGTACGGAGTCAGCGTGAGTAAAATTAACCAAACGATCGAAGCGGTGGCTGCCAGCGACGATGTCGCTGATAAGTTGCGGGTGGAAGATGGCTTCCCTTTGCTGATGATCAGCCAGATCATGATAGACCGGGAAACCGGCGATCCGGTTGAATACTCGCAGGATTTTCTACGCAGTGATTATGCCCGCATCCACGCTGAGGTGAATCTGGAATGAGCGCGCTTGAGCCAAGGTTTTATCTTTCGATTTTCACCTTTACCCCTTGCATGGCTCAAGGGCCCTTTCCGGGGAAAGGAGGTGGCGCAGGGCCTTTCGTCTTTCGCAGTTGCAGTATGTGCCAAGTAACTTAGAAAACTTTGTTTAGGAGGAAAGCAATGGCTGAAATGGTTACCCCTACCGGGGGAACAACTGATCGTAAGCTCTACGCACGCAAGAGCTCTGGCCTTGTCAGGACCATCGGTGTTTTTGGCGCAATGGTCTTTGGCATTCACTGCATCAGCCTCTCTTCATCCGGGCTGATCCCATTCTCCTGGGTGGCAGGTGTTTGGCCGGGCAGCAGCATCATCGGTGTGCTCACCGTGGCGATGTTCTTCTGCCTGTTCCATGCCTACACCTACTCCGTTATTGGTGCTGCAATGCCGCGTTCCGCGGCGGACTATACACTGGGCAGCCGCACGCTGAGCGCCCCGCTGGCCTTCTCGGCCAGCTGGACCCTGGTCATCTTCAGCGCCATGGTGGCTGGCTCGTTGATCGCGTGGATACCCAAGACGGCCTTCCCCGTGCTTTTCCGCACGATGGGCATCGTCATGGCGAATCCACAGATGGTGGAATTTGCAAACTGGTCATCCACCCCCGCTGGTATCGCGATCGTAGGGACGATCTGCACGGTCATCACCTTCCTGCTGATGATCCTGCCGACCAAGACCATCGTGCGCATCCTGGAAGTCGGCTTTTTCCTGGGCATCATCGCCTGGGTCATCCTTTACTTCCAGCTTGGCAGCGGAACCCCCGAGAAGTTCCAGGCCGCCTGGGATCAATTTATGGGTCCCGGTTCGTATGCCAGCCGCATCCAGCTCGCCAAGGATAACGGCATGGTGACCAACCCGAACGTGGCGTTGATGAGTCTGGCCGGGTTGATCATGGGCTTCTGGATCTTCTACGGGTATTACATCCCCACCTTCTTCGCCGGTGAGGTGAAGCAGGCGGATAAAACCCTGCTGGCGGGCAGCCTTTCATCCCTGGTAGTCAGCTGGGCGATCTTCGTTGTGGCAGCCATTCTGCTGCAGCGCCTGGTCCCATTGGAGTGGATCGCCTCGGAAAGCTACCTTAGCAATGCTGGTGTGGCGGATGCCACCCCGATGCCATGGATCACGTTCTACGCAGCCATTCTGCAGCCGAACATCCTGCTGCTCTGGACTGTGGCCATCGCCTGGTTCTATTTGACCATCAACCTGGCCCAGACATATTTCTTCTACTGCTCCCGCATCATCTTCGCCTGGTCGTTCGACCGCCTGATCCCCGAGTGGGTCTGCTACGTGCACCCCAAGTGGCGCAGCCCGATTGTGGCTATCGCAATAATCACGGTCATCGCCTGGATCGGCGTGATGGATGCCTCCGGTTTGTGGTGGCCTGGCAGCGTGATGGGCGCCCAACTGAACTTCGTCTTCTTCGCCACCTGGACGCAGCTTGTTCCGGTGCTGGCAGTTGTGCTCTTCCCGTTCCGCAAGCCTGATCTGTTTGAAAATGCCTCCGCCTTTGTGAAGCGAAAATGGGGCAAGGTTCCCGTGATCACGGTCATGGGCACGATCACCCTGTGCTACCTGGCCTGGATGATCATTGCGTCATTCCTCTATCCTGCGGTCGGCGGCCGCATTGGGACCGGAACCATCGGTACCCTGATCGGCTTCTTCGCCAGCGGTTTCATTGTGTTTTATATTGCCCGCTGGTACCGCATGAAGAAAGAGGGAATCGACATCGCCTGGACCTTCCAGTCGATCCCGCCTGTTTAATAGTTTTTTTAGCTTTTGGGAGCCAGGGACCCGTTTTTCCCTGGCTCCATCATAAAAAACCGAATATCTCCCATTCGAAGGAAACCCTTCGGATGAGGCCCAGCGAAGGATCAACCCAATGCAATAGATGCTTCACTGGCTCTCAGGCTCACTTGGAGATACAAATAATCGAATAAGGAAAAATCAATGAAAATGACCCGCATTTTGTACGGATCCGATTTTCATGGTTCCGATACGGTCTATCGAAAGTTCATCAATGCCGCCTTCCAATACCAGGCCAATGTGCTGGTCGTGGGTGGCGACGTGACCGGCAAGGGCATGATCCCGATCGTTAACGAAGGCAACGGTATCTACACCGGCTACCTGTTCGGCGGCCGTACCGACTGCCGGACACAGGATGAGATCGACAAGTTCAAAAAGACCATCTCCAGTGTCGGTTTTTACCCCATCGTGCTGGAAAAGGACGAAGCGGACCACCTGGAGCACGACCCGGCGGCCATGAGCGCGCGGTTCGAACAGGAGATGTGCCAGCGCGTGCGCGAATGGATGATCCTGGCGGAGGAAAAGCTGACCCCCAAGGGTATCAAGCTGTTCTTCATGCCCGGTAATGACGATCTCTTCTCCATCGATGAGGTCATCCGCGAATTCCCCAACATCAAGAACCCGGATATGTGCCTCAACATGATCGACGACGAGCACGAGCTGGTTGGCTGCTCCTATGCCAACATGACCCCCTGGAAGTGCGTGCGCGACCTGGAGGAGCCAGATTTGAAGAAGAAAAACGATGAGCTGGCTGCCATGGTGCAGAACCCGGCTAAAACCATTGCCGTGCTGCACGTGCCGCCCATCGACTCGGGACTTGATAGCTGCCCCGAACTTGATAAGGACTTGAAGATCGTTGCCATCGGCGGCCAGGTGCTGATGAAAGCGGCCGGGGCGCATGCCTCCCGTGAGTTCATCGAGAAAGTACAGCCCATGCTAAGCCTGCATGGGCACATCCACGAATCCCCCGGGCATAAACACATCGGGCGCACACTGTGCATCAACGCCGGCAGCGAGTACGCTGAAAGCATTCTGAAGGCTGCCATCATCAATATCGAAGGGGATAAGGTCAAGGGCCATCTCCTGATCTCTGGTTAAAGGATAAGAACATGGGAAAATACGGAGAGATCCAAGGCGATTTTATGGAGGAGCGCAGCCGCATCCTGGAAGCGCTGGAACTACCGGAATACAAACACATCGTGCTGCGCCTGATCGGCGCGCTGGCCTTCCGCACCCACTGCCCCAAATACGGCTATTTCCAGGAGGCGCTGGGTCGTGTATTCACCGATATCGATTTTGCCGGGTACTCCAAGCAGTACAAGGATATTGCCCGCTTTCTCACCGAGCTTGGTTACGAAGAGGATAAGATGGTCACCCGGCTCTTCGGGGATTTCCGCCTGGTCTTCCACGAGGAGAAATTCGGGCGGCATATTGACGTCTTCCTGGATAAGCTCGATTTCTGCCACGTGCTGCCGCTCAAAGGCCGCCTGGAGGTGGATAAACCCACCATCCCGCTTGCGGAACTGGTTGTGGAGAAGATGCAGATCGTGCAGATCAACGAAAAAGATATCATCGATACAATCATGCTGATGCGCGAGCACCACGTGGGCGATAAAGACAAGGAAATGATCAACGGCAAAATGATCGCCGGGCTTACCTGTGATGACTGGGGTCTGTGGCGCACGCTAACAGGCAACCTGGATCTCACCGTTTCCTACCTCGATAAATACCCACAACTAACCGATGACGACCGGCATGTTGTTCGGGAGAACATCAAAGAGTTGCGCACCTGGATCGATGCCGCCCCAAAATCACTGAAGTGGAAATCCCGCGCGGTGATCGGCGAGAAGAAAAAATGGTACAAGGACGTGGAAGCCCTGGAAGACCGGGGCTAAACCGACCTGCGCTTATATTGTGAAAGGAAAACCCTGATATGAAGTCCATTGAAGAATTCATCGTGCCTTGGGTACGCGAGGCCGAATCCTACAGCGATAAGCACATGGATTTTGCCTGGGACCATCCCGAGATCCTGCGCATGATGTCGAACGAAAACCTGCTCACCCCATCTCAATCTGTGCTGGATGCGGTGATGGAAGCCGCCCGCATGGGTAACCTCTACCCCGGCTCGGGCAAACGCGTGCGTGAGCTGCTCGGCAAACGATCCGGGCTGAGCGCCAATAACGTCATCCTTGGCAACGGCTCGACGGATGTGATCAATTTCATCATCCATACCTTTGTTGCCCCCGGCGAGGATGTGGTCATCTCGGTGCCCACCTTCCCGATGTACGTCACCCGCACGCGCATCAACGGCGGCAACCCCATCCTGGTGCCGATGCGCGAAGATTTCTACTGGGATATCCCCGCCATCCTGAAGGCGGTGACACCCAATACCAAGCTGATGTTCATCTGCAGCCCCAACAACCCCACCGGCAACATGATCACCGACGAGGACCTGAAGCAGCTGCTTGATCTTGGCATCCCGCTCTTCCTGGATGAGGCCTACTTCGAGCTGGAGGTGGAGCCCAAATCGCGCATCTACCTGCTGCAGCAGTATCCTCATATGATCATCAACCGCACTCTTTCCAAGGCGTATGGCATTGCCGGGATGCGGGTGGGATACGCACTGGCGGATGAGAAAATCATCTCCTACCTCAACCGATCGCGCATTCCCTGGAACGTGAGCCTGCTTGCCCTGGCAGCCGCGGAAGCCGTCCTGCAGGATGAAGCCGACCACGAGCGCAAACGCAAGAACACCATCGACGGCCGCACATACCTGATCGAGCAGCTCGATGAGATCACCGGGATCAAGGCTTACCCAAGCGAGGGAAACTTCGTCCTTTTTGACGCCTCCATTCTGGGGAAACCCTCGCTGGATATGCGCGACGACATGATCGCACGCGGCATCTTCATCCGCCCCATGGAAGGACACGGCGCCAAGCCCGGCCTTATGCGCGTCACCGTCGGGACGCCTTCCATGAACCAGGATTTCATCCGCGTCTTCCGCCAGTACGTGCAGGACACCCTGGCAGCCAAAAAATAACCAATCATGAGATCAAAAAGAACCCTCAGGGACGCGAGGGTTCTTTTTGAAGGGACTGATATGACCAAAAAATTCATTCTCGCGCACGATACCGGCACCGGAGGCGATAAAGCCGTGCTGACCGATCTGCAGGGGGGGGTGATCCACTGCGCATACCAGGATTATGGCATCTATTACCCCCAGGCGGAGTGGGCGGAGCAGGACCCCGAAGAGCTGTGGCGGACTGTTGCGGAAACCACCCGCAAGGTGATCTCGGAAAGCGGCATCGACCCACAGGAGATCCTGGGGGTGGGTATCTCGGCGCAGATGTTCAACCTGCTGCCGGTGGATGAGAAAGGCGCGCCCGTCACCCGCATGCTCAGCTGGCTGGATCTGCGCTCGGTGCCCCAGGCCGACCGGGTTCTCTCCGGGGATACCCCGCGGTTCCTCTTTGAAAAGACCGGCAACATCCCCACCGCCAAGGATATCATTCCCAAGATCCTTTGGTTGAAGGAGGAGCGCCCGGAGCTTTGGAACCGCACTGCCCAGCTGCTGGACTGCAAGGAATACATCATCTTCCGGCTCACCGGGAAGATCGCCACCGACTGGCATGGCGCATCGGTCTATTTCCTCTTCGAACCGCAGAAAAAGGAGTGGTCGCAGGAGGTGTTGGATAGGCTGGGCATCCCGCGCGAAAAATTGCCGCCCGCCTACCCCTGCACGGATGTGATCGGTGAGGTTTCTGAGATAGCCGCGGCAGAGACCGGGTTGGCAGCGGGCACACCCGTGGTGATCTGCGCCGGGGATGTGGGTGTGGCCCAATCCGGCGCTGGCGCAAACAAAGCCGGCAAGGCGCACCTGTGCATCGGCACGGCAACCTGGGTGGGGGTCTCCACTTCTAAATTCATCAACGACCCCCAGAAACCCTACTGGGGGCTGAACCACATCGATCCGGATAAATTTGTCATCGCCGGCGAAATGGAAACCGGCGGTGGGGCGCTGATGTGGTTCCGCGACCTCTTCTGCCAGGAGGAAGCCAGGCGAGCTGAGGAACGGGGTATTTCCACCTACGCGCTGCTGGGGGATATGGTGGAATCCACCCAACCCGGTGCGGAAAAGCTGATCTTCACCCCCTGGCTCTCCGGTGAACGTGCCCCGGTGCTGGATCATTACGCCCGCGGAGGGTTTAACGGAATGACCTTGAGCCATACTAAGGCGCACCTGGCGCGGGCGGTCATGGAGGGCGTGGCTTACCACATTCGCTGGATCTGCGAAGCGATGGAGAAAACCGGGTTGGAATTGAAAGCGATAAACGCGATCGGCGGGGGCAGCACAAGCATTCCCTGGACGCAGATCATCGCCGATATCACCGGGCGGGAGCTGAGCATCGTCGAACACCCGCTGGAAGCCGGGGCGATGGGCGCGGCGCTGACCGTGGCGGTGGGGCTGGGTGTCTACCCGAACATGGAGGCGGTGGATGACCTGATCGGCATCGCCCGGCGGGTGGAGCCGAACCACAGCCTGGCGACCCGGTATAATGACCTTTATGAAAGCTACCGCGCGCTGTATGAAGGCCTGGCGCCGGTCTACCGCAAGCTCTACGAGGTGAAATGAAAAGTCTGCACAATATTCCCAAGATGCGACGCATGGGCACCATCTCCAACACCTTCAGCGTGGGTGGGTTGTTCGTCCTGCTTGCGGGTGTTCTGGTAAATTTCTTCCTTCCTGCCTATTACTATCTTGCACTGGGTTTAATCGTCCTGGGAGGGGTCGCCTCGGTGGTGGGTATCTATTTTGCCAACCGCTGGGTGAAGAAACCCCGCCCCGAGGATACCCTGGATAACGCACTGAAAGGCATGACCAACGCTTACCGCTTCTATCATTACCCCGACCTGCCCTACGATCACGTGCTGCTGACCCCCGAAAAAGCGGTGGCGGTGGAGACGGTGAACATCGAGGGTGACTTTCTGTTCGATAAGGGCAAGTGGAAGGAGCAGATGACGGTGGGGCGCGCCATCCGCTGGATCGTGGAGGAGCACCTGGGTAACCCGATCAAGGAAGCCCAGGACGCAGCGGCAAACCTATCCGACCACCTGGCGGTGGAGTGCGGGCAGAAGATCCCGGTGGAGGCGATGGTGGTCTTTGTTCACCCGCGGGCCTTGATCAAGGTGAAGAACGCACCCATCCTGGTCTGCACCCCCGAGAAATTCAAGACCCACATCGGTGCGAAGGGAACGAAGCTCAGTGATGATATCTATGCCCGCGCGCGCACCTTTCTGGATAGCCGCGTCCCCTCGGCCTGGAACGAAGAGGGTGATGAATAAAAAAAACCTCTCCTTCCTTGGATAAGGATGGATGTGAGAAGGTAGAAATAACCCCCGGTGTTAGTTCCTCCGGGGGTTATTAATTCTAGGGAATATCGGCAAAAAGATTTGCCGGACCCACGGCCATACCCAGCATGGAAGGCCCGGTGTGCGCGCCGAGGACCGGGGCGATGGGGGTCAGCGGTTCCAACACCAGGTCAAACCGCTCCTTCATTTTTTCCACCAGCAAGGCAGCTCCCTCGGGGTTTTTTCCATGGAGGGGTTGCATGCGCAGTTTCGTCTCCCCGGCGTACCATTTGGTGACGATATCCGCTATCTTGACGATCGCTTTATTCAGGGTGAAATCCTGACCCACCGTGATATAGGTACCCTTCTCTTTTTCCACCGTGATGATCGGTTTGATATTCAACACCGAAGCTACCAGCGCCTTCATGTGGCTGATCCTGCCGCCGTGGATAAGATATTTCAGTTCCGCCAGGGTGTAGATCCCATTGGCTTTATCGCTGATCTCGGCTAATTTGGCCTTGATCTTTTCGACACTCCACCCAGCCCGGACGGCACGGGCAGCCGCTTCCACCTGCCATCCCAACGGGCAGGAGAGGGTGTGGCTATCAATGAAGGTCACTTTCGCTTCCGGCACCATCTCTGCGCCAAGCCGGGCGGAATTCATCGTTCCGCTCAACCCCGAGGAGACATGGATGGAAAGGATCTCCTCCCCGGATTTAGCCAGCTCGCGGTAGATCTCGGCAAATTCACCACTGGAGGGCTGTGAGGTGGTGGGGAAGCTTTCAGTCTTGCTGAGCACTTCATAAAACTCATCCGGCTGCATATCCACCCCGCTGGAATAGCTTTTTCCATCAATGGTGAAACGCAGGGGGGCATAGGTTAATTCCAATCCCTGGAGCTGCGCAGGGGCAAGGTCCATCGCACGGTCAGTTACTATTTTCATCAAATTCTCCTTTTTCCTTTGTTCTATATTACTTAACCCCATTCGAGGGCAAAGGTGTTTTTCTCTTTAATAAAACGGGTCCCACTAGGTCGATCGCCCAGCCAAAGAGCATTTCCAGCAAAGGGGATACCACCAGGTAGGTGGGAACATACGCTCGACGACGCGGGTGATGAACCAGTCTGATCACGGCGCGAGCCACCTTTTCGGGCGGAATGGCAAAGAGCTCGCCGGGGGTCCTGCGGCTGCCGCTGGAGCGTTCCTGGGCAGTGTCGAAGAATTCCGAGTTCACCGGTCCCGGGCGCAGGGTGCTGATATTTACACCGCTGCCTCGCATCTCCCGGTAAAGCGAGGTGGAGAAGGAATCCAGAAAGGATTTACTCCCGGAATAAACGGCAATACCCTGGTTTGGCATCTTCCCGGCGATCGAACTGATATTGATCACCTGCCCGCTGCCGCGCTGCTTCATTCCCGGCAGGAAAAGCAGGCAAAAGTGAACGATGGCAGAAATGTTGACGGCCATTATCTCGCTTGCCGTCAGCCAGGGCATTTCGGCAGCGAAACCGTAATACCCCATGCCGGCGTTGTTGACCAATAGATCGAGGCGTCCGAATCTGTCCGTCACCCGATCAAAGACTCGTATTCTCTCTTTCTCCAAAGAAATATCAGCCGCCAGGGTCTCCGCCTGGCCACCGGCTGCGCGGATCTCACTAGCCAGCTGCTCCAACCGCTCCTCCCGCCGCGCGAGGAGAATGACCAGCATCCCCTCCCATGCCAGGGAGCGAGCGACAGCTGCCCCAATACCGCTTGAAGCGCCGGTAACCAGCGCAACCCTCCCCTTGAAGGGGGAAGGCCTAACCATTCGTTCCAGCCTGCCAGGGGTTGGTCATGACCCGTTAGCCCTGGATTTTTTGCGCTTGCGGAATAGGCGTTGGTTTTCGATGAACCAGCGCAGGGTATCATTGATGGTGTGCTCCAGCGAGCGGGCTTTATACCCCAATTCGCGGACAGCCTTGGCGTTGCTAATATGTGAATTGCTCAGCACGGTCTCGATCGAATAGGGGGTGAAATGCGGCTTCCCGCCGGTGGCACGATAATATGCCGGGGTGAAGCGGGAAACGAATTTTGCAAGTGCGATGGGTATCTTGAAGGATGGCTCAAAATGATCCACGTTCTCATGAACCATCTCCATTAACCGGGTGAGGCGGATACGCTCGCCGGAGAGGATATACACTTCTCCGCGGCGGCCTTTTTCACCGGCGAGGACGTGCCCGCGGGCAACATCGCGAACATCCACAAAATCGTAACAACCTTCGATCATGATGGATGGTCTGCGGCGGGTCCACTCCAGGAGGAGCGTGCCCATCTCCGATTTTTTATAATCATACGGGCCGATCACACCCGTCGGGCAGACGATGACGGTGTTGAAGCCCTCGGAGGCGGCCTGCAGCACCGCTAAAGAGGCTTCGGCCTTGGTTCGGTCGTAATCGCCCATGCGGTTTTCGGGATCGAAATCCACCTGCTCATCGATCACATTCCCCTCGGGAAGGCGTCGCAGGGCATGGATGGAAGAGGTGTAGACCAGCCTTTTCACCCGCGCCTTACGGGCTGCTGCGATGACGTTCTTCGTGCCATCCACGTTCACCCGGCGCATCTTCTCGTATTCGCCAGGCATGATCGAGATCATCCCTGCCAGATGATAGACGGTACGAATACCCTTCATGGCTTTTGATAAACTTTTCGGATCGAGGACATTGCCTTCCACGATCTCGATATCCAGCCCGCTGAGCGGGGAAAGATCCTCGCCCGGAAGAACAAAGGCGCGCACTTTTTTTCCACGAATCAAGAGTTCACGGATGACGACATTGCCGATGTGTCCCGTGGCACCGGTGACAAGATTCATGATTCCTCCCTTTTCAATCCATTAATGATCATCTCCATGCTCCGGATGGCGGTATCGCCCCAATCAGTCGAATCCGGGTCCATCAATCCCTGCGCCAGCGTACCCACGGCCAGCCCGACGATCATCCGGGCGGCTGCATCCGGATCCACCAGGCGCAGGCTGCCCTCATCGATTCCCCGCTGGATATACCCGGAAAATAGACGGGTGTAGCGGCGGTAGGGATCAACGGTGGCTTTCCAGACCTCGGGGTCATGCAGTGACTGGCTCCAGAACTCGATAAACATGGCCAGGTGGCCACCCGCTGCGGTAAAAATTCCCTGGGTGATGGAAGCCATTTCGATCAATCCGGTGGGGATATCCTTGGATTCGGCAAGCTTCTGTTCAAGCTGCAAGTCGAGAGCGCCAAGCCATTCTTCGAGGATGGCGAGAAAAACCGCTTGCTTGCTGGGAAAGTGGTGGTAGAAAGCACCCTTGCTTACCCCTGCTGCGGCGCAAATCTCGGCCACGCCGGTTGCATCGTATCCCTGGCTGGCAAAAAGGGATACGGAGGCTTCCAGGATGCTCGCACGGGTTTCCAATGATCTTTCCTGCATAATGCTCACTTTCAAAACCGACCGGTTGGTATCATTTTATATGCCGGTCGAAACAAAGTCAATAATATTTGCTTAACAGTTTTGTTAGATTAAGTTAAGAAAAACGCCCCTCTCGGGGCGGGGAATCTCAGGGATGCGGTGGCGGCGTGCCCAGCGATCCTGTCTTGCGCCGCACCTTTTTATCCTCCCCAACCATGACCATGAAGGCGGCCACCACGGCCGGGTCGAAAGAAAGCCCGGATTGGCTCATGATGTACTCGATGGCCTTATCCTCGTTCCAGGCCAGGCGGTAGGGGCGGTCGGAGGTGAGGATCTCAAAAGTATCGATCACCGCAAAGATCCTAGCTTCGAAGGGGATCTGGTCCTCGGTTAATCCGCGCGGGTAACCGGTGCCATCCCATTTTTCATGGTGACAGTAGGGAATATCGATGGCCGGGCGAAGGTAAACGATAGGCCACAGGAACTGGTACGCGATATTGGGGTGCTCGTGCATTTCTCCCCATTCCTCGGTGGTCAGACTACCGGTCTTTTTGAGGATATTATCCGGGATGCCGATCTTGCCAAAATCGTGCAACCAGCAGCCCCGGCGGATGTGGACGATACGATCCTGGGGGACACCCATGCGCAGTGACAGCCGGATGGTGTTTTCAGCAACCCGGGAGGAATGACCTGGGGCAATGTTCTCGCGCAGGTCCAGCGCCCTGGAGAGGCTTTCAATGGTGGCGTCGAATGCCAGCATCAATTCGCCGTAAGGGAGGGAGTGGGGGGTGGTGATATCTTCAGCGGGCATTTCTCACGCTTTCTTCTGGTGGAAGATCCTTCACATCTGGATCGGAACCATGGACATTGATTTCTCGAACGGGAATTCAGGACTCATCAGAGCACTTCCTGGCGGATATTGTTCTTTCCCGTTTTCTTTACTTCGTACATGACCGTATCGGCTTCCTGGATCAATTCCTCCACCGATTTCGGATACCCATGCGCATAACTGACCACCCCGAAGGAAAAGGTGGTGGGGTAATTTTCGTCCACCATTTTGGCGTTCAGTCGTTCGAAGATCCGGTTGGCAGCCCGGCTGGCGGCTTTTTCCCCGCTCTCCGGGAGCAGAACACAAAACTCATCGCCGCCCACCCTGGATACCAGGTCGGAGGTGCGCAAAGAACGCGAGATGGTTCGCCCCACCAGGCGCAGGAGCGCATCACCGGCTTTGTGACCATAGCTGTCATTCACGGTTTTAAGCCCATCCAAATCGAGGTAAATAATCGATAAAGGATGGCTGTAACGGGCAGCGCGGATGATCTCGATGCTTGCGATCTCAAAAAACGCGCGTCGGTTGGCCGTTCCGGTTAGGAAATCCGTGCGTGCAAAGTTGCGTTCCATCTGCAGGTTCTGGTGGAAACGATCCAGCAAAAACACACCTGCCAGGATAAAAAAAAGGCGTGAGACCGAGTTCCAGATTGGGATCCAGAAAGATGGATACACTTCGCCGGATAAATAACTGGCTAATTGCCAGACAACCACAGAAAAAAACGCAGCAATCGCGCCCATCACTCCGCCGCCCACCCAGGTGATCAGTAACACCGGAAGTAAATATAAAAACGAAAGGGAGAGTTGATTCCCGGTGTTGAAATCCAGGATCCCCAGGAAGAAAAGAAATATATAACTGGTGACGATCACCAGGATCTGCTGGTTGATGTAGTAATTCCAAGCTTTTAGAAGGGATTGGCGCAACGACGCGTTCTCCTTTCGAGTGATAATGTGTCCGTTATCCCCACCATCATTTTATATGATATTTTCCGCCCTCAGTTCCCGTTTTTCTTGATAAACGTCCCTTCCCGGTATTCCTTAAACGCAAGCTCCAGCTCATCGTCGGTGTTCATCACGATCGGTCCGTGCCAGGCGATCGGTTCATGCAGAGGTTTTCCGGAGATGAGCAGCAGCCGCAGCCCGGAATCCGCTGCCCGGAATGTCACTTCATCGCCATCCCCGAATAATACCAGAGTGCCATTCTCCAGGGGTTCACCAGGAGAAGCGGGAATAGCCCCACACCCTTCGTAGATATAGGTGAATGCGGTGTGATCATTGTGCACCGGGAAGGTGTGCTCACCCCCGCCGGGGATGGAAATATCCAGGTAGGCGGGGTCGATGACGATATCACGCACCGGGCCGCGAACGCCCCCAGCCTCTCCGCTGATGACGCGGACTTTTACCCCACCCTCCAAGGTCACTTCAGGCATCTCCGCGGACTTCACCTCGCGGTAACGCGGGTCCATCATTTTTTGGGAAGCAGGCAGGTTGGCCCAGAGCTGGAAGCCGTACATCCGCCCCAGGGTATCTCCCTGCGGCATCTCCTGGTGGATGATGCCGCTGCCGGCGGTCATCCACTGCACATCGCCTGTGCAAATCACGCCGGAGTTGCCCAGGCTGTCGCCATGTTCCACTTCTCCCGCCAGCACATAGGTGATCGTTTCGATACCGCGGTGGGGATGCCAGGGAAACCCATTGGAGTAATCAGAAGGGTCATCCCCGCGGAAATCATCCAGCAGCAGGAATGGATCGAAGAGGTGCGGGTCGCCAAAACCGAAAGCGCGTTTCAGGCGCACCCCTGCGCCCTCCAGGGTGGGGCGGCTGGAAGAGAGGCGTTTGATTTTTCGAGGATCGCTCATTGTTACTCCCTTCAGGTTCGCGATAAGACGCACCCGGGCATAACCGCCCGGGTGCTTTCACATATTCTTGAAGATCCAACCAATTCGGTCATTCCGCAACATAAAAGGGGTAATTTACCCTGTTGAATCGCTCGCCATTTTCATTGAATAAACCCCAATATGTGATGAGCAGATCGCCCGGGCTTTCCGGGGGGAATACCCACATGCCTAGGAAAACGGTCTCTCCCGGTTTGACCTCGTGGGGGAGAAACACGGTTGTCTCGCCCCAGGCCTTGTACCCATCAAAATAGCGGAAGGAATAATCCTTCGTCCAGGTTGTGGTGCCAATATTCTGGAAGGTGTAATAGACCGGCATGCCGGTACCGGGTTTGATCACCGCAAAATCCCGCGGGGATTGATCGGCCAGGTAGGCATGATCTCCTTCCAGTGCCTTGCCGCCGCTGGTAGTTGCAGGTTTTTTGGTGGGCGCCAGCGTGGGGACCAATAAAGTGGGGGTGGGCACCAGGGTGACCGACTCGGTGGCAGTGGGCAGAGCCGTGGCGGTGGGGGGAATAACCGTTGGGGCTGCCGGTTCCATGGTCGGCTGGGAAGCCTGGTAGGTGGCAACTGCTGCGGTCTGCACCACGGCCAGGTCCACGGTCGGCTGGGCTGGTATGTATGGCGCGCAACCCGCCAGGATGATCACGAACAGAATGGGTAACAAAATTTTTTTCATAAAAACACCTCCTTGAATGCGGGCGGGAATATCCCTCCCGGACAGGGTTTGCCCTGATTATGACCCGATTAACTGGAATGCGCAATATGCGGTTTTTAAGCGTTTTATGAGGAAAAACGACCGCGGATGAATGCGCCGATGGTGTTGATGGACTGACCGGCTTCGGGAAAAAACGGGGCGAAAGCCTGGAAAACATGCCAGAGCCCATCCCACAACCTGAGTTCAACCGGGGTGCCATCCGCGCGGAGTTTGGCTTCCAGGTCCACTGCATCCTGGAGGAGGAAATCCTCCTCACCGGCATGGATGAGCACGGGGGGCAGGGCACGCAGGTCGCCAAATAACGGGGAAACAAGCGGGTTTCGGAGGTCGCCTTCCGGCAGGTAGAGTCTAGCAAAATCTCCGGCTTGCGAAAGATTCACCCACGGGGAGAGTAGAAAAATGGAGGAAGGCATCGGCCTGCCAGCTTCTTTTAATTTGAAGGCCAGAGCAAGGGCAAGCCCGCCGCCGGCGGAATCACCACCTACGCTGATATCCACCTCCCGGTATCCCTGGGCCAGCAGCCAGTCCCAGCAAGCCAGTGTATCATTCAGCGCAGCGGGAAAGGGGTTCTCTGGCGCCAGGCGGTAATCGGGAACCAGGGTATAGGCTTTTGCAACCTTGGCGATCCGCCCTGCCAGGTTGCGGTGCGTTGCCGGGGAGCAGATGGTGTAACCGCCGCCGTGCAGGTATAGGATGGCATGCTCACGATCCACATTTTTAGGGGTGATGAACTCCGAGCGGACGCCTTTGGCGATAACGGGTTGAACATCCACCCAGTTGGTGAGGAACCAGGTCCAGTAAACGATACGACCCAGCCTTTCGCGGGATTCCTGCACAGGTCGTCCATTGGAAAGGCGGGGCAGGAAGAGGCGCATGACGCGCTGGAAGAGTCGGCTGCGAAGGCTGGGCATAGGAGAACTCATTGCGAGGGATTAGATTAAGGATTTGATGATTATAAGGGAAATACCTGTTTGCCGAATTGTTCATTACCGATTTTGCAAATTCATCCCTTGATTTCCAAAAAATCCCCATTATAATAATTTTTATATGATAATATTGGTCGTATTAGTGTGGAATCAATTGTTCGTTTAAGTTGAAATTAAGAGGAAAAATGAAATTAAACCGTCTCTATTTATTATTGGTTGTTATCGCGCTTTTTATGACTACGCTGGCTTGCAGTCTCACATCCAGCAATACACCTTCGAACACTGATATTATCCCAAAACCTGAACCAACCACCTCCGAGCCATCGCTCAATGAAACCGCTCCAACAGAAGCAGCCGTGGATGAAGGTTCACTCTCTCAGGAAGACCTGACAAATATTGACCCCGCCGACTTGCTCGCTTCCCTTCCAGAGCTGAGCAGTATTATCCCTGCCAAAGATTTCAACGGAGATGGAAAAATTGATATATGCGAAACGGTCCCGACGGAAGCCTGGGAGATGGTTGTGGCCCGGCCGATGGCGGGAAACCCAACCCCCTTTGACGACCCATCGCTTGGTAATGGATGCGCCTATGATTTCGGAAAAGATGAATTACGCAACATATTTTTCCTATGTTACCTTTGCCAGTGAAAAGCAATTCAACGATGCCCTTGCTACCGCGGACCGGGCCGAACCGGTAACAACGATTGGCGACTCGGCCTTTCTGAACTACGGCGCAGATGCCCGCCAGTTGTGGGTGCGTAAAGGCGATAAGGCTGTGATGGTGGCAATCGGAGATACGGAAAACGTGGAAGGGATGCTTCTGCTTGCGCCATATCTGCTCAAAGCGTTGCCATAAATTATTTAGAATCGATACAGGAGATATTATGAAAACGACCCGATTTTTACCCGTTTTAATGATTCTAGCCTTCAGTACCATAGCCTGCGGACTATTTGCCCCAAAAGGATCCAGCTCAGAAGCAACCGGGGAGCCAATCAATGTGGTTGTTACCCTGGATGAGAATGATACAACCAGCGCAACGATAACACCCGAGGGCGGAACGCTGACTTTGAATGCGACGGATGGTTCAATTTATACCCTTGAAATTCCAGCTGGTGCGTTGAAGGTTGAAACCCCCATTTCCATGACCGCAGTGAAGAGTATGGAAGGCGCACCCCTGGATAGTGGACCTGTGTTCGCGGTGCAGCTCGAACCATCCGGATTATTTTTCAATGAAATTTTGACGCTGACGATAACCCCGGGGCAAGAGATCCCCATCGAAAATCAGATCGTTTTCGGTTATGAAGGCACCGGGCAGGATTATCATTTGGCAGTTGTGGATCCGAAAAGCCGCGAAATTAAAGTCAAGCTGATGGGCTTCAGCGGCGTAGGCGTTGGTTCCGGTGGGGATAAGGAATGGGCGGCAACTTTAAAAGCTCAGGCATCTGAGACATCCACTCAGCTTACGCATAAATTGGGGGAGCTTTTACAGGCAGAACGGATAGCTCAATTATTGGGTCAGGAAGGGAATGCCGAACTAGGGGAAATTATTAAATCCTCCATGGATAAATATGTCGATCAAGTTCTTCAAAAAGAAATAGCTGCCTCCGAACTGGATTGTAAATATGCCCGGGAAACAATACAACACATCCTTGGGGCTGAAAGGCAGAACCAATTACTTGGGCTTTTCGTAGACGATCGTGGCGAGAATGTTCCCATTATGAATGATATTTCAGGGAAAATTGAACGGCTCGCGGAAATTGCTGCGGGATGTCGAGGATATTCGATTACCGGAGGTGCTGACGAATTTTCCGGGACTGGTACAACTTGTGATATCACGCAGCCATTTACGGTCTCGGGGAGTGGGGTGACAATGTCTTTCACACCATCATCATATCAGGGTGGTAGTTATTCCTATTCGGGTTCCATGTCGGGCATCGCGGTATCTGGAAGCGGAAATTACACGGTCAACTATCAAGATGGTATTGCCGTTTCGATCAAAGCTGGGGGAGATGGTACTGCAGGTGGAGCAGAAGGTTCCGGGGATGAATTTTATACGCTCGTCCCGCTCCCCGAGAAAGCCTGTCAATAAGCGATAATCACCAGGGAGTGTAAATTTGTAGCTAGAGAGAAGGAGACGAATGCAGCAATTACTTTCATCTCCTTTTCTCTTTTAATCCAAGATCTATCGCGTTCATGATAAGTTTAAGGGTAATTAGAATGGTTTATATCGATTGTCCCCAATTCATGATTTCAACAAAGTGCCTGATTTCCCCCGGACGAATTTCGCGCTCCAGTCTTTCCCGCGATCCTTAGGGATTACGCAGCATTTACGGTTTTTCGTAATAATGGTATATTCAGCGCGTTCTAATTTGAGAAAGGATTGTCTTCTGTTTACCAAGGATTCGGTGCTTGTTCAAGTTCAAAATACAACCGCATGGGCAGCCCTGCAGGTTCAGGTTTGATTTAACACACTGCTTGAATCCTTTCACCACGGGTGCGCTTATGCCCCGTGGTTTTGTTTTAAGGATGGCTGAATCCATCCGCGCTTGATCCTCGCAGGGCACCTCCCCGCGATAAGACGATCCTAAGCGATAAGAACAACTTTTTACCGGCCACGGGAATTTTTCCGCGTCGGTTTTTTTGTTTTGTGAGGCTGAAATGAAGAACAAGAATAATTACCATCGGTCATTCAATATCGATGATTTCGATGAATTGGTGTTTGAAAAATTTAAAACAAGCGATCGTTTTGCCGAACCAGATTTCGGATTTCGAGAATCCCGCAGATTCAATCGGGAAGATGACAGTTTTAAGTGCGTCTCGTGTAAAAATTGGGTGAGTGCCTCCAGGGAGTTCTCCGGGGTAGTCCACCGCAACCACTGCCCGCTCTGCCTGGTCTCGCTGCATGTGGATCAGACAAAAGCGGGTGACCGCCTCGCGACGTGCCGGAGCCGGATGGCGGCAATTGGATTGACATTCAAAAAAGTCAACAAGCGTTACCCCGGCGAAGCACAGGGGGAGCTGATGTTGATTCACCGCTGCACAGGTTGTGGAAAGATCAACATCAACCGGGTTGCCGGAGACGATAACCCGGAAATTCTTTACGGTCTGAGCAAATCGAGCCTTGAATTATCTGAAATCCAGCTCGCAGAATTAACCGGGCAAGGGATCCAGCCCCTTGATTCGCTCGGGTTTAATTCAGCTTTTACCCAGATCTACGGCCGGCAGCCGATCGCGGTTGAGCTCGTGGGAGGTCAAGGTCGGGGCAAAAGTTGATTGAGAGGAAGAAGGCGGGAGGAGAATCGCCCGCCTTCTTTGCTTCCAAACTTCCTTACGCTAATTGATTTTCGGAGGGATTGTGTATAAAAATATCAGCGCTTCCCGATCCACCTCGGCGGGGATCCAGCCTTCCAGGTCTGCCGAGACGCTCACCACCCTTGCGCCGGTTTTCAGCTCATCCCTCAGCTTCTCCCGCAGGCGGTTGGCATTCCCGCTGGCGAGATAGAGATAAACCACGTCTGCATCTCCTGGTTCGGTGTTGTAATAAGATCCGCATTGCAGGCGGACATGCTTCCCAACCCCGGCAGACTGAACCTTGATCCAGGCCAGGGCACAGAGCAGCGGACTGAGCTCCACCCCCACCGCCCGGGCACCAAAATCACGCGCGGCAGCGATCAGCACGCGCCCATCCCCCGAGCCGAGATCGTAAAGGACCTCACCCGGTTTCAGTTCCACCATCTCCAAAGCCCTGTGGATGCGGTTTTCACTGGCGGACACCCAGGGCTGCCCGCTGAGCGCCGGCAGCAGCAGCAGGACCACAAAACGGCCAGGAGTATCAGGGTCAGAATGAGCAGAGGGATCATCGTTAGGCGCTCATTTTCGTGGGAGCAGCAGAAAGACCCCGAGGGCGATGGTCGCCAACCCCAGCACCCGCGGCAGGGTGACCGGGATGGCTGCTGAGGCTCCCCAGCCCTTCGCGTCGATGATCAATGAGGCGGTCATCTGCCCCAGGATGATGGTGGCCAACCCGGCAGCCACACCCGTGAGTTGCAGCGAGAACGAAACCCCGGTGATGATGATGATCCCCAGCGCGCTGCTGATGAGGAGCATACCGATCATCGGGGAAGGAATGCCCCATACACTTCGCCCCTGGAAAGCCGTGAACCCTAAAAGGAGCAATCCGGCCATTATTCCGCCTACAAAATTGACCAGCATGCCGGTCCGGAACGGCCCAATGACCGCACCGATCCGTGAGCTGATGGTGGATTGGGTGCCGATGGCAACCCCGGTGGCCAGGGCGGCCAGTACACCGAAAAGGATGGTGGTTTTCATGGGAACCCTCGCTTGTTCAGGGAGATTGGATCTTGGTCAGGTCAACGATCATCAGGGCATCATTTTCAAAGCTCACCGGAGCGCCGGCCGCCGAAACCCAATCCTCCCAGTGCAAGGCGGGTTTCTTGTAATAATTCCCGGGTCCATAGTTCTGCCACCTGGGCAGCACCAGGTAATCGGCGTGAAGATCGTTTTCCTGCATCCATTGGAGGAAGTTACTGATCCCCATTGAGAATGCCAGGTTGGATCTATCGTACTGGTCTATCCGGTCGGAGAATCCCGGCAGCCATTCATACCCCTGCACCACGTTGAGGCTCGCTCTCCCGGTCAGGGCGGCGATCCACTCCGAGTAATTATCCCTTTCCCAGGTCTCACCAGTGATCACCATGAACGTAGACGCGGGGGGAGTCTCGTCTTTGATCCATTCAACACCTGCATGGAAACCTGCCGGCAGCGGCTTGATCAACTGGTTGGTGTAGAGATAGGAACTCAGGAACAGATATCCATAGAGCAGCGCGCCAACAACGTAAGCGATCTTTTTCGCCTCCCAGGCTGGCCATTTAGACCGCAGGAAATCGTTCGCCGCAGCCAACCCCAACCCTGCGAGCAGGGCGAGGGGAATGGCCGCCTTCTGGTCGGCAGCCCGCCCCTGCAGGCAGAAAACCATCACCAGCCAGAAGGGCAGGAGGTATTGCCTGCGCCGGATCGCGACTACCGAACCGATAATCCCAAACAGGGTAATGAACGGAAAGAAGGGTTCATTGGACCAACTCAAGGTGATCAACCTGGCGATATCCCCCCCGCGGTTGAAGCCGGAGTCCATCAGCGGCAGGCTGACCATACCGCCGTGCACGCGGAGGACGCTGATGAGCCAGGGGGAAACCACCAGCAGCGTTCCCAGCAGGAGCACCGCGGAAAGAATCGCTCCCCTGCGTGGCTTGCGGATCACAGCCGCCAGGGAAATGAGTGCCACCGAATAGAAGAGAAACCAGGCCCATTCCGGGTGCGAGAGCACTGTCAGTCCACTCAAAAGCACTGCAGCTGCGCCATCAACCCACCGGGAGGCGCGCAGGAAACGGAATACGAAAGCCAAGGCAAGGATGCAGATTACCTCGCCAAAGGCGCGGGTGACCCCGCCGCCCATGATCACCCAGGTGTAGCTCATCGGTAGAACGGAGAAGATAGCCATCGCCCCCAGGCTCATCCACTTTTCCTTTAATACTTCCTTTGCCAGGAAATAAAAAGCCGGGATGGCTGCCGTGGAAAGCACCAGGGGAATCCAGCGGAAGAGCTGCAGCCGGTCTGCGCCAAAGGTGGTTTCGATCCAGCCCGTTGCGTAGAGACCCAGCGGAGGATAGAGGAAGGGAATGGAGGTAGCGTTATAGCTGCTGATGACGGGCAGCTGGAACCCGTTGCGGATCAGGTCGCCGATCATCACGTAGAACAGGCCGCCGTCGTGGATGGGGAAATCGCTTGCGGCGAAGAAAGACCAGCGCAGCAGAAATCCACCGAGAAGGACGAGGTTGAAAACGACCGGGAATTTCGGATCCTTTTTCAATGAAAACCCCTAATTGTCACTGATTAATATATTATAGAGGGAAATAGTATTTGAAATGAGAATCCTCTTTTTTGAGTAGTCTTCTGGATTCGCCTGAATGTATTATTCTTCGAATTTATTTAGCCTCACCATTTCCTTACCTTCAATATCCTTGACTACTTTCAAGGATACAAAATCCACCTGGAGGTACTTATCTTCTTGGTATGCTTGTTCTTTCAACTTAATAAATAATGGCGGTATTTGATTGGAAAATAGTCCTAAAACCAACCGGACTCTCTTTTTTGTATTAACTCGTCTGCCCCGGGGGCCATTATCCAGCAATAGCTTTACCGCCATTTTATTTTGCTCTAGCCAGTTCCTGTGCTCCATGCCTTGAAGGAAAAGATTCTCTGACTCAAGCCTCGACGCTACCGGTCCTTTGATTTCAAACGCGACAAGGGTATGATCCTTTTTGTCATAGGCAAGGATATCAAGCCGTTCCGGGTTGTCTGTTCCTTCCGAGCTGGGCACTTCACGCGCAATCAAACCTCCAGTAAATGACCTGGAAGCAGCGGGTATTTTTAATCCCTCTCGAGTTTCGAGCATATTACATAATTTCATCTGGACCCAAGATTCCCTTCGGGAATCTCCTTTAGATTGAGGAGAACCCTTTTTTGATAGAGAACTTTTATAAAGATCACCAGACAAAACGATCACATGTGGTACGATCTGGTCGAGGAGGGAAAACTTGCGCAGAAAAACCTGAGAAAACCGTTCGCCAATAAAGTAAACGCAAGGGAAACCGTTATCCTTGTTTTCTTTCATCCTAATTCTTTGGAGGAGATCGAGAATCGGATACAGGATCATTCGAAGATAAACTGTACCGACGTTACTGATGGCCATATCGCTCGCGTTGCCGGGAAAACACACAGCCAATCCTTCCCAACTTGGATTTCCCCGAACGATAAACAAGCCTAATCTGGAAAGATATTCTGTAATTTTTGCTTCCCCTGGTGCTTTTAGAACATCGGAGGGAATATCTTCCAGTTGAAATCCGATACTAATCATATAGGTGCGGATTTTTTGAACGGTGGTTTCAGTCAAATCGCGATTGGATAACCGGCGAAAGTATTCCTCTTGTTTTTCTGGCATATCGCCGCCTCTAGTTGTTTTCAAAGTTCCAGCTGGCGGATATTCTCCTGCATCACCTCGGCTGAACGCCGCAGGGCAGCCTGCTCGGCTTCATCCAGGGTGATGGGCAGAATGCGCTCCACGCCCGAGCGGCCCACCACCGAGGGCAGGCTGAGATAAACATCTTCGATGCCGTAGTAACCCGGGACGAGATTGGATACCGAGAGGACGGAGTGCTGGTCGCGCAGGATGCTTTCCACGATGCGCAGAAGCCCCACCGCCACGGCATAAAAGGTGGCACCTTTGCGGGAGATGATCTCGTAGGCGGCGTTACGCACCTGTTCGCTGATCCGCGCGCGGTCCTCCTTGCACACCTCGCCTTTCACCTCCCGGCAGTAATCCACCAGAGGAATGCCGGCGATGTTGGCCGAGCTCCACACGGCTACCTCCGAATCGCCGTGCTCGCCGATGATGTAGGCGTGCACGCTGCGCGCATCCAGGTTGAAGCGCTGGCTGAGCGCGGCGCGGAAGCGGGCGGTATCCAGGATGGTGCCCGAGCCGATCACCCGCTTCGCGGGCAGGCCGGAGAGCTTCCAGGCGGCATAGCTGAGGATATCCACCGGGTTGGTGGCGTTGAGGATCAGCGGCTGGGGGTTATATGCCAGGATCTGCGGGATGATCCCGGCGAAGATGGCGGTGTTGCGCTTGAGCAGGTCCAGGCGGGTTTCGCCCGGTTTCTGGGATGCGCCCGCGGTGATCACCACCACATCGGCCCCTGCGCAATCGGGGTAATCCCCCTGGAGGATGCGGGTGGGGTGCGTAAGGGGCACCGTGTCGCCCAGGTCCATCACCTCGCCCTCGGTGCGCTGCTTATCCACGTCGATGAGGACGATCTCGCCCACCCTACCGCTGAGCAGGAGGGCGTACGCAAAAGTGGTGCCCACCTTGCCGCTGCCGATGATGGCGATCTTATGGGGTTTGAGGTCTATGGCTGAATCGGTCATGGCGATTTACCTCCTTTCAGGTTTGAGGATCAGCGCCCGTGGCTTCCCCGCCGGGATTCGCAAAGCGCAGGGTCACCCATGGGAATTGTTCCTCGAGGTGGAGCAGCAGACCCCAGATGAAAACGATGATACCAGCCATCTCGAGGGATTCTTCGAAGAATGTGATCAGGGAATAGGTGAGATTGGTATTTGAACGAAACTCCGCGTAGCGTCCGCTGAGCATTTCGAAACCGATGGATCCGAGGATATATAGGCCTGCCGCCAGCAGGAAGATCCAGCGCGTGCGGCGGGGCAGGTTCCACCAGAAGCGCAGGAAGACCAGTGCGGTGATTGCCACCAGCAGCATGCCCGGGATGACCCATGCGAAATAGAATAGCCCATATTGCTCCCAGTCGAGAATTTGTTTAATGGGGCTGCTGAGCGGTTCGTGGACGGAGAAGGCTTCGTCGAAGGTCATATAGAGAAAAATGATTGCCAGCGCCAGCCAATATCCAAAACCTCCGCGAGGTTTGCCTTTATTTATACGAGAGATGAGGAAGAGCAGCTGGGCGGCGAGGAAGAGGAGGCCCGCGCTGAAAAAGGAGGGCAGGTTGCGCTCTTTATCCATATCCAGGAAATTGACCAGACCGGTCAAGTGTTCGGCTGCAGAAAATCGCAGGAGCAGCTTTGCGGCTGTGCTCGCCAGCGCCAGTCCCAGCGCGATGCAGCCCAGGAGGATGGCGGTGCGGTTGGGGGAAAGGAGCAGCTGGCGGGGGGAGACGGGGGTTTTTGCAGGGGGCATGGGAACGCTATCCGAACCTGGCGCGTCAGGGAATCAAACCCAACCTGCGCAGCGCGCTACAGGATGGAAGAATATTATAAGTCAGGAAGCGGAGAAGAACCCACCCCCGATCTTCAACCACCCTCTCCCTTCGGGAGTGCCAATAACGCGACCCTTTCCCTCCCCAAATCGGAATCGATTTGGGGAGGGTGGCTGAAAGCCGGGAGGGGCTAGCGGGCAGCCAGACCGAGGTAGTAGGGCCAGATGATCAGACCTAGTATGGCTTCCCACCAGAGCAGCTTGGCGAAGGCGATGGTGAACATCCAGCCGATGAACCAGATGATGCCCATCCCGGCATCCACGCGAATGGGTTTGGAAGAGTTTTCGTCAGACACGGGGAGCCTCCATTTTTTTCGATTGATTGCTAGCACATTCATTGCGATAGAAAGTCCGTGTTATTCTGCAATTTTATGTATTAAACCATGCGATCCATTAATGTTGTTATATTACATTTTTGCGCAAGAAATCCGAAAATCTCTCCAGTGCTTCGGGCATATTCTCTCTGCCAAATCCCAACCTGAAATGTATATTTCCATAATCGTACACTGTTGAAGGCAGAATCATGATGTTCGCTTCCCTTATTACTTTTTGGCAAAACTCCGCTGAGTCAGCTCCATTTGTCAGCCTCGGAAAACCTATCGTTCCGGCTTTTGGTCTCACCCATTCAAGATTATTCTTGTACTCCATAAAGAAACCGTCGAGAAGATCCAAGTTTCTGTTAATCCTTTTTATATGGGTCTCGACTATCTTTTCTTTTACGCGCAGTGCGATTATTGAAAGTATTTCGCTGGGGGCGCTGCTGCAAATGGTTGTGTAGTCCTTGAAAACCGTCATTTTCTGATACAGCTCTCTATCCCTGGTGATCACCCATCCGATCCTTGCACCAGCCATTCCAAAGGTCTTTGACATGCCAAACAACGATAGCGCTTTTTCATAAACCTCGCAGGCTGAGGGAAGTCTGTCTTCTGCGTTCAATTCCAAAAACCGGTACATTTCATCGGAAAACAAATAAATGCCGTGTTTTCGGGCTATTTGGATAATTCTTTGAAAGTCCTCTTTCGGCGGCAGGTATCCGGTTGGGTTATGGGGGAAGTTGACGATGATCAGCTTCGTGTTTGGCTTTATTTGTTGTTCGAGAAAATCAGGATCAAACCGCCAACCATCTTTTTCATCCGGGTACCATTTGGTGATTTCACACCCCATAGCCTCTGCAATTTCATATAAGGATTGGTAACCCGGGAAAGTGCAAATAATATGGTCCCCTTTTTCCAATATTGCATTCATGGAAATAAAAATGCCTTCTTCCGGTACAACAACAAGGCAATCACTCGCAGATATACCCATGTACATACCCGCAATTTCTTCCCGCAACAACGGGTGCCCGAGAGATTCGGTATAACCAAGCGTCAGGTTATCCCAAAATTGCCTTGTTTCATCATCTGCAAGCTTTAATAATTCGGCTTGTACCAGCCCGTCACAATCCGAGCTTGAAAGCAGGTATTTCACCGAGAATTCATATTCCGAAAAAAATCTTTCTAATTTGAAGGGTTTTATATTCATGGTATTTTTCCGCAGATCACTCCAAATCTAAAAAATCCCCTAACCATCTATTTTCACTCATTATATATTTTTCGAGACAATACCTTACGGTCAGATTCATTAAATAAAATTTGTGTTGCTTTTTATAATGATCAATATTGTATTTGATACAAAGAAAATTACTTGTTTGCGAATTGAAATTAAAATCGAGTCACTCTCTTCAAAAAAGTGACTCGACCGGAGGACTAAAAAGCTCCCCGACCAGGACTCGAACCTGGAACCTAGCGGTTAACAGCCGCCCGCTCTGCCAAATTGAGCTATCGAGGAAGGCGAACAGTATTATACATTCCGGTTGGGGGGTTTGTCAATCCCGTCCGCGGATACCACCCGCGTATTGACAGAAACGGGGGGTATATGCTATTCTTTAGCCACCAAACAGGCCTGCGGGCCTGAAAATCGAAAGGAATAGAGAAATGGCCCATCGTATTGACCCCGACGTGTGCATCGCCTGCGGCGCTTGCGAGCCCGAGTGCCCGGAAGCCGCCATCTCGGAGCAGAACGGTACCTACGTCATCGACGAGCCCAAGTGCTCCGACGATGCCAAGTGCGTGGAAGTCTGCCCTGTGGACGCGATCAGCAAGGTGAGTTGATCTATTCCCCTATTAAGGAGGCAGCCCCAATACCGGCTGCCTCCTTTTTCGTTTAAATTTCCGCAATGCTATAATACCCTCAGCAATCCAATCCCAGGGAGGTGGGCATGAAAAAATATATCGCGGTCGCCGGCAACATCGGCGTGGGAAAATCCACCCTGGTGGAAATGCTCTGCGAGCGGCTGGATTGGAAGCCCTTCTTCGAGCCGGTCACCGAGAACCCCTACCTCGCAGATTTCTACCGCGATATGTACGCCTACTCGTTCCAGTCGCAGATATTCTTCCTCACCCACCGCCTGCGCCTGCAAAAGGACCTGATCCATTACCCCGGCTCGGTGGTGCAGGATCGCTCCATTTATGAAGACGCCGAGATCTTCGCCCGAAACCTCTACCTGCAGGGCTACCTGGCGGAGCGGGATTACGAGACCTACCACGCCCTCTACCACACCATCCAGGAATTCCTGCCGGCGCCGAACCTGATGATCTACCTGCGCGCTTCGGTGGATACCCTCACCAGGCGTATCGACCTGCGCGACCGCGATTACGAGCGCAGGATCGCCCCGGAATACCTATCCAATTTAAATACCATCTACGAGGATTGGATCCGAAACTTCAACATCTGCCCGGTGCTCACCGTCCCGGCCGATGACCTGGATTACGTGGCGCACAGCACCCACCTGGACCTGATCGTTGCCAAGATCCAGGAAAAGTTAACCGGCAAGGACGAGGTCATCTTTGCCCCGGAAGAAATATCCAACTCAAAATAGATCGGTTTGAATATTGGGTCAGCGCGGCTCCACCACCAGCTTAACGGCGGTGCGGACGTTCCCTTCGATCTCCACATCCACAAACTCGGGGATGCAGACGATGATGATTCCATCCTCCGCAAGATACCCCTTGGCGAGGACCAGGGCCTTAACGGCCTGGTTCACAGCTCCGGCACCGATGGCTTGCACTTCGGCGTGTTTGTGCTCGCGCATCACCCCGGCGATCGCTCCTGCAACGGCTGCCGTGCGGGAATTTGCCTTGACCTTGATGACATCCATCTGTTCTTCTCCTTCTCCCCTTGCAGGGCAGCGTGAAACATCAATGATGCTCAATGGGCAAATTCATTTTTCATACTATACAGGATTTTTTACCCACATACAAGCGCTGAAAAAGAATCCCTTATCCATATTTCTTTATGTATAAGTGTTAATAGTTGTATTCGTAGGGGTTGGGGATATGTGGAAAAGGTGTTTGTCCTGCACAATTTTCACCGCCTGTGGCGGGTGTCGGCTCAAGGCACTGGCAGGGGTGGAGGTTTGACTCTTTACCTTTATCCACAACCCGCCTGTGGATAAAAAGGACTTATCCCGGGCAGGCTTTAAACCGGTGAATTAAGGATGTTGAAAATATATCAATATAAATTTTCAAGGTTGTTTTCATTAAAAATTTGAACATTTGTCCACAATCCGGCGGACTTATCCACACATTTCAGCCAGTTATCCACAGAGCGCTGGGGAGAATCTATCGAATACCGCTGGCGAGGGCAAAGTCGTCGATCGTTTCGTCCACCCGGTCCAGAAATTTATCCAGATCGGCATAGCGTGCCTTGAGAGAAGGTTCATCCAATCCCAGGCTGCGGCGGAATTCGTTGTAGGGGTGCAATGCGGCGGCGTTGGAGCGCAGGTGTAATGCCAGTGCCGACCAGGTGCGCAGCAGCAGCCAGAGCGCCCCGGGGGCATTTTCGGTGCGTAGGTACTGCATGGCGGAAAGATAATAGGCTTTGCGCGGAGGTTTAAGCCTCACCGGGCAGGCGGAGAGTTCGGAAACGGAATTGAATACATTCTCCCAGTCGATCATCCAGCCAGCCCACTGCTCATCGGTTGGCGGCTGGCGGGAGAAGAGCCCGATCAGCCCGGCGGTCAGGTCCGGCTTTCCGGCTTTCAGCGCCCGTTTGGGAAACAGCATGAAGAAGCGCCGCTCGGGCAGGGGCGGGCCATAAAGGCAGGCCACCGCGTTCGAAGAGCTTTGCAGCGCTTTAAGATAAATGAGTAGCGGGGGAATGCCCCCCTCCACCGGTTTGGAGGAAAAGTCCATCCACACCTGGCGGGCGTAATCGGCGAGCGGTCGCACCCGCGCCAGCACCGTATCGGGCTGGTAGAACTGGGCGGCCACGCTGGCCTGGGTGAATTCGAACCAGTGCTGGTTTTCAAAGAGCAGGATCGGATCGGCGATCAGGTAGGAACCCAGCCAGGGGTTCAAACGCAGTCGGCGGGGCTGGTCGTAGCTCATTTGGGAAAAATGAGCGATATCAAAGGTGACCTCGTCAGTCACGCGCAGCACCTCCCGCTCCACCTTGGGCAGGCGGTCGTGCACGAACACCAGGTCGATATCCGCGGTTCCGCCGATGACCGGGTCATCGTGGATCAGCGAACCGGTGAGGTAGACGCACACCAGGGTCTTATCCTGCGCCACACTGAAGTTGACGGTCTGGCGGGCGTGCTTGAGGAGGGTATCGCGGGTGATGCGCATACGGCAGATTCCTTGGTTACTGGATGATCAATTCCCGCTCCCGGCGGTATCCCCGGCAGGCAGCGGCAGGGATGGTTGCAGCGGCGGGGTGAGCAGAGCGGAGCGGATGAGCCCTTCCACAGCGAACAGATCCGTGTGGTTCGAAACAAAATTGATCTCATTGGTCTCGATGGTAAGCACTGGCACCCGCTGGTTGCCCTTGAGAAAAGTATTGTCATACTCCTCGTTTAGCTGGGCGATGTAACTGCGTTCCATCTGGCGTTCGTAATGCCGGTCCCGAAAGGCGATGCGCTGCATGAGCGTATCGGTGCTGGCGCGCAGGTAAATCACCAGGTTTGGCAGGGGGATCTTCTCGGCCAGGGCTTCGTGTACGCGGTAATACATCTCCAGCTCGTCGCCGGTCAGGTTGATACGCGCAAAGAGCGCGTCCTTTTCGAAGGTGTAATCGGTTATCAGGTTGCGGTTCTCGCCGATCACCTCGGGAATGATGCGGCGCTGCTGGTGGTAGCGGCTGAGGAGGAAGAAGATTTGGGTCTGGAAGGCGTAGCGCGCGCGGTCGGAATAGAAATCCTTCAGGAAGGGATTCTCTTCAAATACCTCCAGCTGCAGCTGGGCATCGAAAGCCTCCTGCAGCAGCCGCGCCAGGGTGGTCTTGCCCACGCCGATCACGCCCTCGATGGCAAAATACATGCTCGCTCCGTGAAAAGTTCTGCAGCCCCATTTATAACCGGGGGAAACCGCTGGAATAAATATACCACAATCACAAGTTCGCTTTTTAAGCCTGGATTTTTAGATAGGGAGCACCTTTCAGAAATGAAAACAGATGTAACTTGTATGGAATCGGTGTGATGGATACAATCAATTCAAACGGAAACAGTCTTTCCGGAGGTTTTGCATGCCAGAAAGCATCACCGATCTGGTGATCCGCATCGAAAAAACGATCGATGAGGGCGATACCCGCACCTGCATCATCCTTTGCGACCAGATCCTAAAACAGGATTTCAATAACTCCTACGCTTGGGAGCGCATGTTCGAGTTCACCCAGGCAGCCGGAGACCTGCAGGGGTTCAAGGTTCGCTTCGCCCGCACCTACTACCCTGACCGTTTCCACCAGCTGGAGTTGAGCGAAGAGGCCGCTTCTGCCACCTCGCCATTCGAGACTGGCACCAACCTGCTGGGCGAGGATATCGATCCACGGGCGCAATCCGAGATGGTACGCGATATGGCCGAGCAGATGGAGCAGACCGAGCTGCCAGAAGACCTGCGGAATGAATACACCGAACAGCTGATGAGCACCATCCCCAACGAGCGCATCGCCGCCATTCGGGAGATCCGGCATCTTGGCCTGATAAAATGCCTGCCGGCGCTGGTCTTCCTGGCAAAGAAATCCTCGCAGACCGCCGATTCCACTCCCGGCGAGCGCGAGCTGCTCATCGACACCTTGGCCGAGGTAGGCGGCAAGGAGTACGCGCACGAGATCCTCAACCTGCGTCGTTACCCATCCTTCACCAAGGCAGACGTGCTGCACATTGCCAAGACCCTCAACCAGATGGGGAAAAGCGACCTGGCCCTGGAAGCAATTGACCGTGGTTTGAACCCCGAGGCCTACTCCGGGTTGAACCGTAACACCCACCTGGATTTCATCATGGAAGCCGGCGCCCTCAGCTCGCCGGACACAGTGGAGCTGCTCTGTAAGAACCTGATGCGTGAAAAACGCTTCTGGAACCAGTCGCAGACCGCCGCCCTGATTGGGCTGGATAACGCCCTGGAACCGCTGGTGGTGGAGGCTGAAAGGCGCGGACCAATCGCCCCGGTACGGGGAGCCAAAGCCAAAGAACTGGTTGACGCCCAAACCGGCAAGAGCACTGCCCTGCTGGAAGTTACCGACAGCCTAATCAATCCCTTCATGATCACCAGTTATTCGCCGGGGATGCAGATGCTGCTCACCTATCATTGCTACGTGACAGCCCTGCGGCATATTGGGCTGGCCAACAATGCCATCCTGCTGATGGACGTGACCAACCGCAAGAACACGCTCGAACAGGCAGCCATTGCCCTGGCAATGGCGCAGCTTGGCAACCGTTCCGCCTGGCCTTCCTTCGAGACCCTGCGCCGCGACCCCGATTGGGCTGTGAGAGTCCTATCCTACGAGGGAATGATCCTGCTCGCCGACCTCCTGCATATCGATGTGGATGCGATGCAACTGGCATCCCTCAAGGATAAAGATCCGCGGGTCAGCCTTGCGTGCGCCTATTTGATGCTGCTCACCCGGCGGGAGGATTACGAAGCGCCGATTCTTGTATTAGCCGAAAGCCTGGATGCCGCCCGCAGGGAAGCCTACCTGGGGCCGCTTTCCTGGATGGCGCGGAATGGGAATGAAAAAGCCCGCGCCAAGCTGGCTGAGCTTGCCCGCGAGGACCCGGATGAACGCGTGCGAACCGCGGCTGGTTTACACCAGATAGCCATCAGCCCCAAGCGGGGCAGAGTTTCGGGAGTGTGAGATGGAAGAGAGACACTACATCATTGAAAAAGGGCGTCTCAAGGAGATTCCCGATCACAAGGACCTGGGGAACCGGACCAACCGCCGCTGGCAGAATTGGTATGACATCCACATCCCTAACCGCGAAGATCTTGCGGAAGCGCTGGAGAAGCTCGATCCACACCCAATCATCCTGGACCTGGCCTTGAACCCCGAAAACTCGCCCAACGTGATCTATTACGGGCAGGACCTGTTGATGGAGGTGCCGATCGTCAGTAATCAGGCAACCCTGGAGGTCTGCTATTTTACGATCATCTGGCGGGAAGGGACATTGATCACCATTCATTCCTTCCCCTACTTTGAAGACCTTGTTACGACCTTGAAGCGACCGGATACCACAAACCTGGAAAATACCATCAATATTCTGTATGTATTATTTGACCGAGTCCTGGATCAGCAAGTGAAGCTAGAAATTGCCCACCGCGACCAAATGGTGAACCAAGCACGCCAGATGGCGGATGGGACCGTTGAAGTAACCGCAAACGATTTGGCCAAGCTGCGCCAGACGATGGATAGGATTGTGATGCTGGCGGAAAGTTATATGTTCCTGACCGAGGGCATGAATACGACCGATATCCCGGGGTTACGTAAGGAGGAACGCAAAGCTTATATCCGCGACCTGATTGCGACCGCTGAGATCGCTCATGCCTCCGCATCCCAGATGGAAAAACGGTTGAACTCGCTCTATGCCCAATTCCAAATGATCCGCAGCGAAGATTCGGAAAGACGTTTGCGCTTCCTGACCATCCTTTCCGCCGTCAATTTGCCCCTGGTATTGATCACCGGTATCTACGGGATGAACATGGCCTGGCTGCCAGCGGCGGATCGGGAGAATGGCTTCTATATCGTCCTGGGGATCATGGCGCTGGTGCTGGTGGGGGAGCTGTGGTTTTTCAAGTCCAAAGGCTGGTTTGATTAAGGCGCAGGGGGAGAAGCTGCCCTCATATCAAAAATATCCATTTTTACATTTTCAACAACAAAATAAAAAAGGCGGCTTTGATAATGAACTGCACCCCAAAAGTTGGACAAAAAACCAACCGAAAGGGGTGCAGTTTTTATGACGAAATTCAGTTTAGAAGAGAAAGTAGCCGCGGTCAAAGCAGTACAAGCAGGAGAGAGTATCGCCAGGGTAGCCAGACAGTTTGGAATGAGTGAAAGGGTAGTGAGTAGAATTGTTCAGATGGTGGAAGCGCATGGGGAAAGTGGTTTAGGGAAACGGGCATATCACTTGACGGCCGAGCAGAAATACCAAGTATTGATGTATATGCATCACAATAATCTTACTTATCAGGAAGCGGGCATACAATTAGGGATAAGTGGATCATCAACAGTCTGGCAGTGGGAGCAAAGATACTTGCAAAATGGCATAGAGGGACTAAAGGACAAGAAAAAGGGCAGAAAGCCAAGCATACCAAAGCCTAAACAGCCAAAGACCAGGGAAGAAGAATTACTGGATAGGATTCAATATCTTGAGGCAGAGAATGCTTACCTAAAAAAATTGAACGCCTTGGTTGCAGAGCGGGAAAAGAGCGAAAGAGAGAACGGATAGCTGTTATCTCTGAGCTAAGGCGAGAATATCCACTGGAATTGCTTCTGATAATAGCGAAAGTCCCCAGAAGCAGCTATTATTATCACCTGAAACGACTCTCGGAGCCTCTAAAGCACAAGGATGAACGAGATGAGATCCTGAAAATATGCTTGGAGAATAAGGGCCGTTATGGATATCGGCGGGTAACGCTTGAATTGCGTCACAGAGGGTTTCAGACCAATCACAAGCTGGTCATGAAGCTTATGAAGCAGGAAAAACTCACCTGTAAGTTACGACCCAAGAGATATCATGCTTATCGAGGTGAAGTGGGAAAAATCGCCCCCAACCTCTTGAAACGTAACTTTAGAGCTGAAAGACCCAATGCAAAATGGACAACAGACATCACAGAATTCAAGCTGTTTGGGCAAAAGCTTTACCTTTCGCCAATCATGGACCTTTTCAATGGCGAGATTGTCAGTTACTCCCTTTCCAAGAGTCCAAGCTTTCACCAGGTTGCTGAAATGCTCAGGGATGCCTTCCAGAAAATCCCTGACCATTCTGAATTGATACTGCACTCCGATCAGGGATGGCATTACCAAATGCGACCCTACCAAAAAATGCTCAAAGACAAAGGGATCAGACAAAGCATGTCTAGAAAAGGTAACTGCTATGATAATTGCGTAATGGAAAACTTCTTTGGCATACTAAAATCTGAGTTCTTCCACAATCAGAAGTTCTCCTCCCTGGATCACTTCACTAGTCAGTTAGGTGATTATGTCGATTATTACAATAATCGCCGAATAAAGGTTAAACTAAAAGGACTGAGCCCTGTTAAGTTCCGAACTCAGTCCTTTTTGTCACCTTAATGCATGTCTAACAATTGGGGTGCACTACAATAAGCCGCCTTTTTTATTATCCACTCTGGTTATTTAACCGTTATGGCTTCCAGCTGTTTTACCAGTTCATCGAGGACATCGAAACCACCCTGCCAGAACGCTGCCTTGGTCACATCCACACCGGCATGTTTTAATATGGAAACCGGAGCTTCCGAACCGCCTATGGAAAGTATTCTGCGGAAGCGCGGTTTGAAGGCTTCGCCCTGCAGTTTGTACTCGCGGTAGAGCGAGAGTACCAGCAATTGCCCGAAGGCATAGGCATAGACATAGAATGGGACGTTGAAGATGTGGGGGATCGCTACCCACTCCCATTTGAATTCCTCGTTCAGTTCGATCGAATCCCCAAATTGTTCCTTCAGGTTCTCAAAGTAGGCTGCTGCCAGGTCGTCGACCGAGGCATTCTGCATCACCATCCCGTGGGCCTGTTTTTCGAAGAGGGCGAAGTAGATCTGGCGCTGGATGGTGGCATAACTATCATCCATCTGGCGGAAGAGCAGGTCGCGGCGGACGGATTCGTCGGTCTCCTCCTTGAGCAGCTTATCCACCAGCAGCATCTCCCCGAAGGTGGAGGCTGTTTCAGCAAGGGGCAGGCAGGCGTGCTGTGTGAACAGGGTGTGGTGTTCCGCCATCATGGCGTGGATGGCATGACCCAGCTCGTGCGCCATGGTGGCTACGTCGTCGGATCTCCCCTGGTAATTTAAGAGAACCCAGGGGGTAAGGGATGGTTCGATGGTGGCGCAGAACGCCCCGCCCATTTTGCCCTTCCGTACTTCTCCATCCAGGTGATCCTCCCTGAAGACCCGTTCCGCAAGCTGCTCGAACTGCGGGTCGAACTGGCGGAAGGCGTCGAAGACAACCCGGGTGGACTGGGCATAAGAATACTTTTTATCGGATTTTGCCACCGGGGCATAGATATCATAGCGGCGGAGTTTATTCATCTTTATCCAGCGAGCTTTCAGCTGGAAAAAGCGCTGAAAGATGGCGTTGTTGCCGCGCGAGACCTCCAGCAGGGTATCCACCACCTTGTCGGGAATATCGTTGACAAGGTTGCGGGTGGCGATGGGCGACTTGTATTTACGCAGGGACACGTTCTCGTTGGCCCAATCCCGCACGAGGGTCTGGTACATCTGCCCCAGGATAGGCGCATCCTTGGTATAGACCCGGTAAAGCTCCTGGTAGGCGCGGGCGCGCACATCCGGATCTGATTCGCGAACGTAGACCATCAGCTCTCCACGGGTGATGCCCTTGCCGCCCCGAACCCCTTTCAGATCAAAGGTATAGCGATTGGTTATCGAATCGTAGAGCGTGTTGAGCGCATTGAAACCGGTGACGTTCTTAATATTGAGGATCTTCTCCTCCGCTTCAGTGAGCGTGTACGGTTTGAACAGGCGGATCTGCTCCAGCCAGTAGGTGTAATCACCGGCAACCTTCAACAGGCGATCAGCAGCTTCCCGGGGAAGATCCTTCCACCAGAGGTTGAAGAACAACAGGCGGTTGGAAAGCTCCGCTCCGAACTGGTCCACGCGCGCCAGCAGTGTTTGAACAGCCTGGTTCTGAGTGTCCTGGGCGAAGAGGAGCTGGGCGTAACCACCCAGGCGGTTCACCCTCCGCTGGACGGATTCAAGCTTTTTGATAAAGGCAAGAAACTCGGCCTCAGCGATATCCGCGGTGAAGATCGGCCGCTGGGATTCCAGGGCTTTCACTTCCTTTTCCAGGGATTTGAATGCCTTTTCCAGGGCGGGGTCATCCACCCCTGCAAACAGGTCTTTCAAGCTCCATATCTTCTGGGGATAAGCGTTTTTTTCAGGGGATTGTTTCATGGGATCCTCTTAAAATTGATGGTGGTTCCAACCACCAAATTATATTCCCGAATTGTCATTTCCCGGGTTGGTGATGGGTGTCAGTCCGCTTTGCGGATCTCCGTAGAGATCATTCCGGCAAGGGAGGCTCCGGCGCCGATCAACGAATAGGGCGGGTGAAAGAAATCCGGGTTGCCATCCAGCCCCACCACCACTCCGCCGGCCTCCTGGATGAGCAACGCCCCAGCTGCAAAATCCCAGGGGCTGTTTCCGAGCTGCCAGTAGCCATCCAGCCGCCCGGCTGCCACATAGGCCAGGTCGAGCGCCGCGGAGCCATTCCGCCGGATGGTCTGTGCCAGACCGGAAATATGGATGAAGACCCGGCTGTTCTTCTCGAGAAGGCCGCTATCCGCTGCGGGGAAGGAGGTTCCCAGAAGCGCCAGGTACATTTCATCGACATTGGTAACCCGGGTGGGTTTCCCGTTCAGGTTGGCGCCGCTGCCGCGTTCCGCGCTGAAGAGTTCATCCTGCATGGGGTCGTAAATGGCGGCCAGTTTCAGATCCCCGGCTTCGCGGTAGGCGATGGAGACGCAGAAGACCGGGTAGTTGTGGGCATAATTGATCGTTCCATCCAGCGGATCGACGATCCACTGGTGATCGACGTTTCCTTCCAGGGAACCACTCTCCTCGCTTAGGATGCTGTGCGAGGGAAACTGAGCACGGATCTCGCCCAGGATCAGGTCCTCAGCCTTGCGATCCATCTCGGTCACCAGGTCCTTGGCGTGCTTGAAATCCACCTGGTGTTCCTTGCCGAAGCCGTCTTTAAGGAGCGCACCCGCACGGCGGGCGAGGGATTCGATCATTTCAAGGGTGGGTTGCATGGAGTATTGCGTCCTTTATGATAAAGATTTCAATGCTCCCCGCGCATTTCCGCGGCGAGCTCATCGAAGAAAATTTGCATTGTCCGGTGGCGGTGCCTTGCAATGCGCCGCGCCGCAGCGGTGAACAGGCGGTCCTTCACCTTGCTAAGTTTGAATAGATACTCGTGGTAAGCGCTGTGGAGCTCACCCGCGGCTTCGCTACCGCTTTCGAGGAATTGCTGCGAGGGCTCCTCGAAATGCGGGGTCTTTGCCAGCACAGCGTAGGCGATGGTCCGCGCCGCGCCGATTGCACCCAGTACGTCCAATTTATCGGCATCGAAAAGCACACGGGCTTCGATTGTGGCCGGGGGCACACCGCTATTGCGGTACCTGTGCCCGCGGATGCATTCCTGCACCGCGGCGATCCGTTCACTGTTCCAGCCTTCCTTTGCAAGGACATCCGCGGCGAATTCTGCGGAATGCTGGTGGTGCTCGCTGCGTTTCTCGCCGCCCGGGGTGCTGCCGGCGGCATCGTGCAGCAACGCGGCAGCCCGGACAATCTCTAGGTCCGCGCCTTCCTCTTCCGCAAGCCTTTCGGCCATGTGGTAAACCCGTACGACATGGTCATATCCGTGCACGGGGTCAAAACCGGGATACCAGGTCCGGGCATCATCCAGGGTTGGCATAAATGATCCTTGAGGTGAACTGTGGTAATTCTAACTTAATTGACGGGAGTTCAGGTGAACGCTCCTTCAGGGAACGCCCGGCGGAGGTGCACCTTTGCGGATCACGTCACCCCGATAGATCAGATCGTGGCTTCGGCGGACCTATCCACCACCAGTGAGCCCTTTTTGATCACCTGTGCTACCAGGTTGCCACCAAATCGGTAAGCGATCTGACGGTAATCCGGGACGGAGAGGATCACCAGGTCGGCATCCTTGCCGGGATGAAGAGAGCCGATTTGATCCGCCCGACCGATAGCTGCCGCTGCGTTGAGGGTGGCAGCAACCAGTGCCTGGGCAGGAGATAGGCGCAAGGCGCGGCAGGCGAGTGCGATGGTGAACTGCATACTCCCGCACCAGGCTGTGCCTGGGTTAAGGTCGGAGGCGATGGCGAGCAACCCGTTGGCAGCTATGATCTCTTTTGCGGGGGTGAAATGGTTGTCCGCAAGACCAAAGGGGGTGCAGGGCAGGGCAACGGCCACAGTGTCGCTCTGGGAAACGGCGAGGAGTTCCTCTTTGGAAGTTTTCACCAGGTGATCCACGGAAACCGCCCCCAACTCCACCGACAGGCGGCAGCCGCCGAGGTTTTCGAATTCGTCCACATGCGCTTTCAGTGGAAATCCCAGCTCCCGGGCTTTGATCAATATTTTGCGGGTATGTTCTAAGTTGAAAGCTCCACGCTCACAGAATACATCCACAAAAGGCAATGGCCTGCCACCTGCGCGCTCCCGCCACCACTTTAGCAGGGTAGGCAACATATCATCTACGATCCGGTGGGTATAGCCATCCGCATCGCCGGTGAATTCCAGCGGGATGGCGTGCGCCGCGAGGAAGGTGGGAATGATGGAGAGCAGGCCGGCTTCATCCAGGGATAGCCCAACTTCCAATTGTTTAAGCTCGGTTTCCATTTCCAGGCCGTAGCCGCTCTTGGCTTCGGCAGTGGTGGTGCCGTGGGCAAGCATTCCTGCTGCCCGTTTTCCAGATTGCGCGAGCAACTCCTCGCGGTTGGCAGCGCGGGTGGCTCGTACCGTGGCGTTGATCCCCCCGCCTGCGGCCATGATCTCCTGGTAGGTTCTGCCCTGCAGGCGGCTTTCGAATTCCCCGGCGCGGTCGGAGACAAAGACCAAATGGGTGTGCGCATCCACGAACCCCGGCAGCACGGCGTTTCCGCGGGCATCCAGGCGCGGCTCGGATGGAAATCGGCGTAGAAGGGCTTCCTCTGGGCCGATCTCCGCGATCTTCTCCCCGTGGATGAGAACTGCCGCCCCGGAGAGCGGATTCATCTCGCCCAATAGTTTTCCCCGTTGGGGAGTGGCGGTAAGGGGGATCACTTGGGAACAATTAACGATCAGCATTTCATACCTAAGATATTAGAAAAATTTATACAGGAAAACCCAAGTTTTTTCAAGGCTACCGCTAGTTCAAATCCCCAGCAGTTGGTGGTGCAGTTCCAAGCGAGTTGCCTTTGCCAATCCGAATGAAGCGCAGTATCACCAAGGCGACAAGATTGAAAATAAGGCAGACAAGCGCATTAAGCCAGAAACCCTTTTCGAAGAGATACGGAGCAGCCAGATCGCCAAGCATGCGGGCAATGGCATGCGAAGCGATATATGCAGCCAGCAGGGTTGCGCGCATGCCGGGCATCACCTCGCTGGCCAGCGAGATGCTGCTGACCATGGCCAGCTCGAAGCTGAAATAGATCACGAAAAGCCAGGAGAGGGCACCCGCGTAGGTGTGGCGCAGCAGCGGGAAGGCGGCCAGAGCGATGATGTTGATGACCAATCCCAGTGCGATCGTACGTTCCTTACCGAAGCGGTCGGTGATGGCTGCAGATAGACCCTCCCCTCCCAACTCGGAGAGACCCAGCACTGCGGAGGCAGCCCCAAGGGCGGCTATCTGGAGGGCGAAAGTATCCTCGATCCACACCCCGAACATGACCGAGATGAGCTCGTTACCTGCAGCGAAAAAGAGCCCGAACACCAAAAGCATGACCGCATTGCGTGTGGAGAAGATCGCCCGGAGGTGGACGGGTTCGCCGGGATTGGCCGCGGCGGGTGGCCGATTGGCAGGGATGAAGGCGATCACGCATATCACCCCGATCATTCCCATAAGCGCAAGGGCGGCAAAGGCGTTTTGCCAGCCGAAATTCTGGATGATAAGACCCATCAGGGGTACCACGATAAAGAAACTGGCAGCCCAGCTTATCTCGAAGATACCCATCACAAACCCCCGGCGATCGTAGGAGGTCCGGTCGCTGAGGAAGGCGAATACAGCCGGCAGAAAAATATTGATGGCCAGGTTGCCAAGGAAGAGCGAGAGTGCGAAAACGGGATACCCGGGGAAGACCGCCACCAGGGCGGCGCTGAGGGTGAAGATCGAAACCCCAAGCAGGATGCCAGCCCTCCGCCCGTACCGATCGCTGAGCGGGGCAAGTAGGGGACCGAGCAGGGCGGTGAGCATGGAAACGCCCAGCGCAGTGGTGATGGCGGTGATCTCCACGCCCATCCCGCGGGCAAAGACCGCCAGGAAGGGATAGACCATGCGGGTGATGGTCTGCAGAATAGCCCGCAGGACGGTCAGCAGCCCGAGATCGAAGGCGAGAGAGGGTTGTTTGGTCGTCATTTTACAAAAAAGAAAGCCTCCCGCGGAATTGGGAGGCCGGGGAAAAGGTTCCGTTTAATCAATCGTCCTTTGGGGGCGCTCCGGCAGGTTATGGATATAGACCGTCTTCGAATTGTAGGTGGAAACCCGGTCGATATGCATCAGCCAGTCCAGTTCGCTTTCGGTGGGATGGTGGCTGATATCCGCTTCGCTGATAGAGACGAATTCTCCGCTGAGCATATCCTGGAATAGGCCATCACCCCAATCAATGACGTAATTTCCCTCCCGGGTTATGACGATCCACTGGCGGTTGACTGCGGTTCCTGTTGGCATGGATTTTTCCGTATTGACTGGGGATCAATGATGTCCGTTCTTACTGAACTGCGCAAAATTGGTCGAGCGAAGTTTAGCCACCAGATCTTCCTGTGTGGAGCACCAAACCTCCTTAAGCGGGCAATCATCTTCGAATGGGCACACAGCCGGGGCGTGGGTGCAGTCGTTCAATCGCACTGGCCCGTCGATAGCTTCCACTACGTCAAGGAGGGTGACCTCGGAGGGCGGGTGTGCCAGGGTGACGCCGCCATGTGCCCCGCGTGAAGTATGGATGATGCCGGCGATGGAAAGCTGGGAGATGATCTTGGCCAGGAAGCTGGGTGGGATCTTCTGGGATCTGGCGATCAAAGCGGTGGAAGCTTTTTGATCCGGTTCTATCCTGGAAAGGTAGAGAACTGCTCGAAGGGCATAATCCGCCTGTTTTGTGATCTGCATACGAACCTTCCTCTAAAAACAAAATCGGTAAAATTTGTCTGAATATGAGTATACGCGCAAGCGGCATTGAGAGCAAGTGATGAAGGTCATAAAATTGCGGGATGCAAAAAGAGGAATTAATAGAAGAAAAGCCCTGCCAAAGATATAATTCAGGTATGACAAGATTCAATTTCAACCTTCCTGTCCAGCTGCGTTATAGCGACCTGGATCCGCAATGGCACGTCAATAATGTGCGCACTCTCTCCCTGTTGGAACATGCCCGTTTTGCCTACCTGATGGAACTGGGTTTGTTCGACGGGAAATCGTTTTTCGACCTTGGGCTGATCGTGGCCGATGTACACCTTTCCTACCTGGCACCCATCGAGCTGGAGCAGAAGATCCGCGTAGGGGTGCGGGTGACGAAGATCGGCACAAAGAGCATGGTCTTTGAATATGAGGTCATCGAGGAAGAAAGCGGATCAGTGCTGGTGAAAGCGGAGACGGTGATGGTAGCTTATGATTACCACACCCACCGGAGCATCCCGGTCTCGGCAGCCTGGCGGGAGAGGATTGGCGAGTACGAAGGTGTCAATTTCGGTTAAGTCGCCAGAATACCAAGACTATAAATACCCCCTTTTTTCCAAGGAGAATTTCATGCACGGAATTGATGAAATATTTCTCGAAAAATTCCTGGTTGGTTTGTTGAATATACCAAGTCCGACAGGTTACAGTGAGCACGCAATTGATTTATGTGAAAAAACGCTTTCAGCTTTTTCACCCATGACCCTCAACCGCACCCACAAGGGAGCTCTTCTGGCGAGTCTTCCGGGGACTAAGCAGGGACACGAAAGAGCCCTCACTGCGCACGTGGATACCCTGGGCGCGATGGTTAAAGCCATCAAATCCACCGGCAGGTTGCAGCTAACCCAGCTCGGGGGGTACGCTTGGAATTCGGTTGAAGGGGAAGGTTGCACCGTTTTCTCCGCTTCGGGAAAAGCTTTCCGCGGCTCCATTCTGATCAACAAGGCTTCCGTGCACGTGCACGGCAGGCAGGTGGATCTCAAGCGCGAGGATGAGGTCATGGAGATCCGACTGGATGAAACCGCAAATACCGCCGAGCAAGTAGAGCAGCTCGGGATTGGTGTTGGGGACTATGTGGCGTTCGATCCCCGGGTGGAGGTGGTTAATGGTTTCATCCGCTCCCGCCACCTGGATGATAAAGCTGGGGTTGCCTGCCTGGTTTCAGCGATCAAGACTCTCCACGATAATAACCAGCGCCCCGGTCATACCGCCCATTTCCTGATCAGCAATTTTGAAGAGGTCGGCCACGGCGCGGCCGCTGGCATCCCCGCGGAGGCGGAGGAGCTCCTGGTGGTGGATATGGCCGCAGTGGGCGAAGGGCAAACCTCCGACGAAAAATATGCCACGATCTGCGTCAAAGACTCCAACGGACCTTATCATTATGGGTTCTCTCAAAGGCTCCGCAAGCTGGCTGATATGCATAAAATTCCTTACAAGGTGGATATTTATCCGCATTACGGCTCCGATGGTGGCGCGTTCCTGAGCGCTGGTGGCGATGTGGCGGTTGCGCTGATAGGACCAGGCGTGGATGCCTCTCACCACTATGAGCGAACGCATATGGATGCCTTGAAAGCCACCACCGCCTGGGTTCGGGCATATTTACTGGAAGGTTGCGAATAAAGGAATAAGATGCCATTCACCGCTGATATTGGGCTTGAGGTTCATGCGGAACTAGCCACCCGATCCAAGATGTTCTGCTCCTGTGCCGTGGTGGATTCTGTTTCCGCGCCGCCCAACAGCGCTGTCTGCCCGGTCTGCGAGGGGCTGCCGGGAGCACTGCCGGTGTTGAATGAAAAGGCGGTCGAATACGCCCTGCGGGTGGCGCTGGCACTAGGTTGCGAGGTTGCTCTTCAAAGCATTTTCGTCCGCAAGAATTATTTCTACCCTGATCTTCCCAAAGGTTACCAGATCTCCCAGTTCGAATCACCACTGGCTGATAAAGGCACCATCACCTATTCGGTGGCGGGAAGCGAGAAAATAGCCCGCATCCGGCGCGTGCACCTAGAGGAGGATACTGGCAAGCTGACCCATATCCACACGGATAAAGAGGATTTTTCCCTCGTGGACCTCAACCGCGCCGGTGTTCCGCTGCTGGAGATCGTCTCCGAGCCGGACATGCACTCGGCGGAAGAAGCCAGCGCCTATGCTCGCGCGCTCAGGTCGGTGCTGCAGGCGCTGGGGGTCAACTCGGGCGATATGGAAAAGGGGGTCATTCGCTTTGAGGCCAACGTCTCCCTGCGTCCAGTGGGCAGTGCTGAACTCGGCACACGAGTGGAGATCAAAAATCTCAACAGCTTCCGGGCGATGGAGCGCGCCATTCGCTACCAGCTTGAAATTCAACAGTCCACGTTGGAAAGCGGCGGAGAAGTGGAACAGGAGACGCTCGGTTGGGATGACCTCGCCGGGGTGACCTACTCCCAGCGCAGCAAGGAAGATTCGCACGATTATCGCTACTTCCCCGAGCCGGATCTTCCCCCCCTGGTCGTGGATACCGAATGGCTGGATCGTATCCGCAGTGGATTACCCGAACTCCCGCGCGAAAGGCAGTTTCGATTCATCCGCGAATATGGACTTGCGAAAGTAGAATCCAGCCTGCTTGCGGAGGAAATATCTCTTGCAGATTATTTTGAAGATACGATCCGCGCGGGAGCGGAACCTCACGCGGCGGTCAAATGGATCACGGGCGAGATCTTCGCCTGGATGAAGGAAAGCGGGCTGGAGATCGGGCAGATCAAAGTTCCCCCCAAGTCACTGGCAATCCTGATCGGGATGGTGGAACGCGGGGGAATCAACCAGGCCACCGCCAAGCGCATCCTGGCGCGTATGCTCATGGAGGGCGGAGATCCGGCGGAGATCGTTTCCACCGAAGGATTGCAACAGGTTACGGATAAGGATGCCATCCGCAAGGTTGTCGCGGAGGTGCTGGCGGCAAACCCCGGAGCGGTCGAAAAATACCGCTCGGGCAAGCCGACCGTAGAACAATGGCTCTTCGGCCAGGTTATGCGGGAGGCGGGCGGGAGGGCAAATCCGCAGCTTGTGCGCGAGGAACTCCAGCGGCAACTTAAACCCATTTGATCCACTTCCTCGTGGAGAAAAAAAGACCCGGGCAGGGTCTTTTTTTGCATCTTGACAACTTTCGTACATTTTGATAATATATCGGAAGGCGATATAACGAAAAACGATATAACGAGAGATGATATATGGTACTTGAAAAGATCATTCAAAAGAACACGCCGCTTACCGAATCCACGTTCTATATCCTGATCGCCGTGGCCGAGCCGCTGCACGGTTACGGGATCATGAACCGGGTGAAGGATCTCAGCGGCGGCAGGGTGCAGCTGGGCCCGGGGACGCTCTATGGTGCGCTCTCGAATCTGCAGCAAATTGGGCTGATCGAAGCCGCGGATGACGGGTCGGGTTCCGAGCGGCGCAAAGCCTACCGGATGACCGCGGCAGGGAAAGCTGTGGCGGAATACGAGATCGCCCGGTTGGAAGAAATGGCGCGCAACGGGAGGGACATGTTGAATAATGGAGGGAAGAATGGCTGAAAAGAAATACTTCACCCCGGTGGAAACAAAAACCGTTCACCGGGTGATCTTTGCCTGGGAGGATGAAAAGGAAGAACGTTGGCTGGAGGAAATGTCGGCTTCTGGATGGCACCTTACGGGGGTTGCGCCGTTTACCTGGTATTTTCAGAAGGGTAAACCTACCCAGTTGGCTTACCGCCTGGATTACAAGCTAACCCTTGGTAAAGATTACGAAGATTACAAGCAGATCTTTGCGGATTCGGGCTGGGAGCTGGTTTGCGTGATGTCGAACTGGCACTATTACCGCATCCTGCCGGAAAACGAACAGGTGCCGGAGATCTATAACGATAATCGCTCCAAGGCGGCGAAATACCAACGACTATTGGTGTTGTTTCTTATTCTGTTACCGACGATAATTCTATTCATACCACCTTCACTAGTGTCAAACCATGCAGACTTCCCCGAACCCTGGAAGTTTATTATCTTTACATTTGGGTTAATAATTAAACTTCTTTTTCTGTATGGCGTAATCCGGATCTCGCTCCGGGTGATTTCACTTCGAAAATCCCTTCAGGAATAGAAAAAGCAGCTCTGGAGGTTCTCCAGAGCTGCTTTATTATTGCACTTTCCTCCTCAGGGGATCAATCCCATCTCCCTGCCAACTTTTGCAAAGATCTCCAGTACGCGGTTTAGCTGCGTCTCGGTATGGGTAGCCATGTAGCTGGTACGGAGCAGCTGCCTTCCTGGCGGTGTGGCTGGAGCGAGAACGGGGTTGACGAACACGCCGGCTTCGAAGAGTTTCTTCCAGGTCATCAAAGTGCGCTGGTTATCACCAATGATGATCGGGATGATGGGTGTAACGGAATGACCAGTATCGAATCCAAGTTCCTTGAAGCCCTTGTGCATCAGTGCAGCATTCCGCTGCAGCTTCTCCACTCGTTCGGGTTCCTCACGCATCACATCCAGGGCAGCCAGAGCAGCGGCGGTGGAGGCAGGCGGCATGCTGGCACTGAAGATCAGCGCGCGGGCATTGTGCTTGATGAAGTGGATGACATCCTCATCTCCGGCGATGAAGCCGCCCAGCGAGGCGAAGGATTTGCTGAAGGTGGACATGATCAGGTCCACCTCATCCGTCATGCCAAAATGGGCGGCGGTGCCCCGCCCTCCTCCAAGAACCCCCATGGCATGGGCGTCATCCACCATTAAACGTGCTCCATATTTTTTACAAATGGGATAAATAGCCGGAAGATCGGCGATATCGCCTTCCATGCTGTAAAGCCCATCAACGATCAACAGCTTGCCGCGATCCTCTGGAATGGATGCCATCACCCGTTCGAGGTGCTCGGGATCATTATGCTGGAAGCGTTCGATCGAGCCGTAGGAAAGCCTGGCGCCATCCACGATGCTGGCGTGGTCGCCCTTATCCATCACCGCCACGTCCATGCGCCCGATGAGCGAACTGACCACACCCAGGTTTGTCTGCATGCCGGTGGAAAAAACGAGGGTCGATTCCTTACCGACCCATTCCGCCAGCTCGTGCTCCAGGCGTTCGTGCATCTCGAGCGTGCCGTTGAGGAACCGCGACCCGGTGCAGCTGGTACCGTACTTCTGGATGGCATCGATGGCAGCCTGGCGCACCTTGGGGTGGGTGGTTAGTCCGAGGTAATTATTGGAACCGCACATGATCAGGCGGTGACCCTCGATGATCGCCTCGGTGCCTTCATTCTTTTCCAGTGGAATGAAATACGGATATAAACCGGTAGCCATCACCTCTTTCGCTTCAGTATATGCGCTGCATTTATTGAATATATCCATCAATCAATCCTTATTAATTTTTTGTTTTGCCGGGAGATGATGCCAAGCGATAAAACTGGTAATGGAAAACCGAACGCCCAATTTATTTTAATCGTTTTCTCGAACACCGTTATATAAATATAACCCGGAAAAATCGGGTTGGTTGTGTGGAGCGGGTAACGCTTTCTACGCAGAGACCGGGATGGAGAAAGTGATCCTGGTTCCGGGCACAGATTGCCCTTCGGGTGTTGGCACCGGGCTCAGCGCAGCGACGGTCCCACCATGAGATTCCACCAGCTGCCGGACTATGGCCAGCCCGAGTCCCGAGCCGCCGCTTCCGCGGGAGCGGGATTTATCCGCACGGTAGAAGCGGTCGAATACATGCGGCAGATCGCGCGGATCGATCCCCGCGCCGGTATCTGTCACGGAAAACTCAACCTTCTTACTGGCAGCGGCAAATGACGCGGCCATGGTCACGGTTCCACCCGCGGGTGTATAGCGCAGGGAGTTGGCGATGAGATTGTTCAAAACCTGTATCAGGCGATCCGCGTCCCCAAGCACCATGGGCAGACTCCCTGGCGGATTCGCGACGAGGTTCACTCCCTGTTGTTGGGCAACTGGCTGCATGAGATCCACGGCTTTGAAAATAAGCTCGCCTGTTGCGACGGGCTGCAAATCCAACTCCAGCCTGCCAGCTTCGGCCAGGGAGAGGAGGCGCAGGTCCTCCACCATGCGATTGAGCAGCGCGGTTTCAGTAACCAGCGAACCGATCTGTTCCTGGTCTACGGGTAAAACGCCATCCTGCATGCCCTCCAGGGTAGCCTGGATGGCCGCCAAAGGAGTTCGCAGCTCGTGGGCTACATCGGCAGCCAGCTGACGGCGCTGATCCTCAGCACTTGCCAGGTTTTCCGCCATATCGTTGAAGGATTCTGCCAGGTCGCCCAACTCGTCGCTGGATTTTACTTCCACGCGGGTCTGCAGGTCACCATCCGCGATGCGTCCGGCGGCTTTCTGCATCGCCCTCAGGGGGGCGGTAATCTGGTTGAAGAGCAGGAAACCCAGAAGCAGGGCGATGGCACCTGCCACCAGCATGGATTTGACCAAGGCGGTGTTTACAGCAGCGAGAAACTCTCTCGCCACCAGGCTGCCGATGCCCTCGGATACAGCCAGCAATGTTCCTGCGCGGAATCCATTGACCTGGATCGGGATACCTGCGTTTAACTCCCGGCGGGAAAGGCGGCTTCCCAACCCCTGGGAGTTCGAATCAGCTACGATGGTTCCATCCTGGTCGGCAAGCGTCAGGCGCAGGTTCATTGCTGCGATCATCCCGCTTCCCGGCACCATCCTTCCCATTTGCATCATGCCGCCCTGCCCGGATGTGGTCCCAGCCCACTGTTCCAGGGAAAGGAAATCCCCCACCCCCTCCCAGGAACCTGTAAAGGCGTAATAATCCGAAAGTCTTTCCGCCAGGCGGGTGGCCAGCAGCTGCCCGCTGCGATTGGAAAAGCGCGCAAAGGCATTGCGGGTGGAATTGACCAGCAGGACTGAGATCACCAGTGAACTGATGATGACCACCAACAGGAATGCGCCCATCAGCTTGTAGATCAGGCTGTTACGCATCTTCAACCGGCTCCAGTTTGTAACCAAGCCCGAAAACCGTCTGGATAAGAACCGGGTGTTTCGGATCCGGCTCCATTTTAATGCGCAGGTTCTTGATATGAGCGTCAATGGTCCGCTCGTACCCTTCGAACGCGCTTCCCTGTGCCTGTTCCATGATCTGCAGGCGGCTGAAAACCCTGCGAGGCTGCCTGGCCAGCACCACCAGGATCTCGAACTCGGTGGGGGTCAGATCCACCAGTTTTTCCGCATAATGGACGGAATGTTTTTCCAGGTCAATTGCTAGCCTGCCAACCTGGATCAGGTTCTCCGTGGCAGCAGTGTTCCCGCTGCGCCGCAGGATCACCTTCACCCTGGCCACCACTTCCCGCGGACTGAAAGGCTTGAGCACGTAATCATCTGCGCCGATCTCAAGGCCGATAAGGCGGTCGGTTTCCTCCACGCGTGCGGTGAGCATCAGGATGGGGATCTCGGAGGTCTTGCGTACGATCTTGCATACCTCAAAGCCGTCCATCCCGGGCAGGTTCAGATCAAGGATCATGAAATCCGGATGCTCCTTCTCGAACACAGCCAGCGCGGAAGGTCCATCTCCGGCGGTGACCACCCGGAAACCGGCTTTTTCCAGGTATGCCTTGAGCGCCTTAACGATATTGGGCTCATCATCGACGAGCAGGATCTTCTTCGCTGTTTCCGCCATGATCATATTATATGGTTTTCACGCGGTAATTGGCACCGCAATAACAGGAATGAATAAACAGGGCTGCCGGAAGGCAACCCTGTCTTTGCAGAATATTTATAAAGGGATCAGGGATTATTCTGTGGTCCGTAATTTCCGCGGAATTCCTGCCAGCGCTGCATCATGCGCATACCGCGGTTTTTCATCCAGTTCGCCTGCTGTTCGGTGATCTTGCCGTCCTTCACCGCCTGGTCGATCAGCTCGGCACGAGCTTCGCGCATCATTGTTATGAATTCATCGCGGGAGAGGCCTTCGTCGGCAGCAATATCCGCCATCGATTCGCCATCCTCCAGGCGGGCTTCAAGTTCGCTTTCGGAAATTCCCAGCTTCCCGGCGAAAATGGAAACCATCTCATCGTGCATCCAGCCACGGTCCTGGTTATACCCGGGTCCCATGTTTCCACATCCGCCATTCCCGGGACCGTACCCTGGAACGGGGGGATTTTCGGATTGCGCGTAGACAGTTCCGACTGCGCCGAAGAAGATCGCCGCAACGGCAAGGGTCACTATACCAAATTTCAAAATTTTCATTTTCAACTCCTAATATTTTTCCGGAATATCATCCCGGTTGATGATGATGATACTCGGGAGATATGAAGATTTTATGAAGGTCAGGCGAATTTTTGGTGAAAGATATTTGAGAGATCAAAGAGGATGAAAATCATATTGACTTGACGGGGTTTTGCCATTAATCTATTATTATTAGAAATCGAAATGGAGGGGCGGATTGAGGATGGAATGCAGCATCATCAAGCCGGACAGCGGGCACAGAACCGAGGTGCCCTTTTTTTATTTCCCCTCCCCTCCAATGTTGTAGCATTAATCCACATCTGAAAAAGGAGATTGCGTGATGGCAGGATCGACCAATGCTTTCGAAATGGCTCAGGCGCAGTTCGACCATGTTGCCGAGCAACTCAAGCTGGACCAGCAGGTTCGTGAGATCCTGCGCTGGCCGATGCGAGAATATCACTTCCGCATCCCGGTGCGCATGGACGATGGCAGTATGCGTGTTTTCCAGGGTTTCCGCGTTCAACACAATGATGCGCGCGGTCCCAACAAGGGCGGCATCCGCTTTCACCCCGCAGAGACGATCGACACGGTGCGGGCGCTGGCCACCTGGATGACCTGGAAGTGCGCGGTGGCAGATATCCCGCTGGGGGGCGGAAAAGGCGGCGTGATCGTGGACCCCGCCACGCTCTCGGTAGGCGAGAAGGAACGCCTTTGCCGCGGCTGGATGGACGTAATGTGGAAGAACGTTGGTCCACGCACCGACGTACCCGCCCCGGATGTGGGCACCACTCCGCAGATGATGGGCTGGATGATGGACGAATATTCCAAGCTCTCCGGCAACTATACCCCGGGCGTGATCACCGGCAAACCGCTGGGTGGGGGCGGAAGCTTGGGACGCACGGAAGCGACCGGTTTTGGAGTGATCTACCACACCCGCGAGGCGATGAAGTACCTCAAGATGGATCCCAAAAAATGCACGGCTGCCATCCAGGGCTTCGGGAACGTTGCGCAATATGCTTCCATCGGCTTCATCGAGATGCTGGGTGGCAAGGTGGTGTGCGTCTCCTGTTACGACCGTAATGACAAGACCAGTTACACCTACACGAAGATGGATGGGGTTGACCCGCACTTCCTGATGAGCATCACCGACCAGTACGGCACGATCGATAAAACCAAGGCCCAGAAGGAAAGCTATGTGATCGAAGACGGTGGCGCATGGTTGAGCAAAGATGTGGATGTGCTCATCCCATCCGCCATTGAGAACCAGATCACCTCCGAGAATGTGGAGAAGATCAGCAAGCAGGTGAAGATCGTGGCCGAAGGCGCCAATGGACCGGTGACCATCGAGGCCGACGAAGCATTCAAGAAGCGCGGCATCTTCGATATCCCCGACTTCCTGTGCAACGCCGGAGGGGTGACCTGCTCCTATTTCGAAGGCGTTCAGAACGATATGAACTTCTACTGGACCAAAGCCGAGGTGCTGGAAAAACTGGATACCAAGATGACCCAGGCCTTCCATGGCGTACTGGAGATGAGCCTGAAGGAAAAGGTCTACATGCGGGATGCAGCCTACATGGTGGCCATTGACCGCGTGGTGAAGGCCATGCAGCTTCGCGGCTGGGTTTAGCCGGGCTGTTAAAATCAATATACAGAGACGGGCAACAGCCCGTCTCTGGCATTTATAATGTAGGTTCGATAAACCAAAATACTCGATGGATGATCGATGAATAGAATCCTGCGTTTATTCCCTGCTTTTATGGTCTTGCTGATCCTGACCGCCTGCGCTAACGCAGAGGATGAATACCGCCTTCAGATTAAGGATGCGCTGGCGGATTATGACGCCTGGAACAAGGAATCGGTTGTTGCCTTCAACCAGATGCAGGGAGCAAAAACCAATGGAAACCCGGAAGTAACCTACGGGCAATTGATTACCAACACCATCCAGAATCATGTCGCCGGCGACCAGCGCCGCGCGGACCTGACCTGGGATCCGGCCGACTTTGAGGTATTCAAGGGGCAAGCACAGATGGTCTACGATGGCGTGCGGCCGTTGCTTTCCGATCTCCAAAAAATGCCCCCGCCTGAAGCAGTGAAGGATGCCCACCTCGTACTGCAGGAATGCGTGAAGTACGAAATGAATATCGCGGCGACCATTCTAATATTTTTGAATGACAATAAGTTTGAGCCGGTGAATTATTCCTATAAACCCTGTGAAACGGTGGAAACCGCCTTGTTGGTGCTGAGAAACTACGCGGAATCAAACCAATAATTCTATATCCAAATTTCAATCATCACTATAATTAAAGAGTTCCATCATCAAATCTCTTTTCAAGGAGAAGGATTATGACCGCGTTGAAATACCTCAGCCCGGAATGGACCGCGGAAGCCCAACAGCGCCTGCGCAGCCAGTTGGACCCCGAAACAATGAAGCACCTCACCTCTTCCATGCTCACCGTTTACCATGCCTGCCCGGACGGGCAGGACCGCGCGCTCTACTACAAGATCGAAGACGGCGTCTTCACGGATATTTCCGTCCGGCAGGAACCATTCCCCGAGGCGGAGTTCATCATCAGCGGGGATTACGAGACGTTCGCAAGGATCTCACGCGCCGAACTGGGTTCGCGCTCCGCGCTGATGACGGGCAAGCTGCGCCTGACCGGAAATATGGTCAAGGCCCTCAGCCTGGCTTCCATTGTGGACCGCTTCAACAAGGTCCTTTCCGAGATCCCCTGCGAGTACTAGGTGCAGCCATGACGAGCGACCCTTATTTCATCGATTTTCCGGCACGGATCAAATCCATCCAGCGCGAGATGGCCAAGGACGGGGTGGATGTCTACCTCGGCTCGCGCCTGCGCACGCTCTCCTGGACGACCGACGCCTTCTTCCCCTGGCGCTCCTACATCGTCATCCCATCCGAGGGGCTGCCGACTGCCTTCACCTTTGTGATCGATGCCGCCCGCGCTGGGGACGATTCCTGGCTGGATTCCGACCATGTGCTCGGGTTTGCCCCCATGGGTGGGCAGGACCAGATCACCGCCGTGAGCGAGCTGATACTGCACCACCTTAAGGGCAAAAAAGGTACGGTAGGGGTGGAAGCGGGCATGTCCAATTACCTACCCGAGGGCAACCTGACCCACTATGAATACATGGCGTTCGAGAGCGCCCTGCCGGGAGTGAAGCTGACCAACACGCTGGATATCATCGACCGGCTGGCGGTGATCAAGGAACCCGGCGAGATCAACCGCTTCCGTAAAGCTGGGGCGATGGCGGATGCCGGGCACGTGGCGGTCTACAACGCCATCATCAACGGCGGCTTCAAGAAATACACCGAGACCGAGATCGCCGGGATCGCCGCGATGGGCATGCGCGAGGCCGGTTCCACTTGGGAGTGGTCCTTCACCGGCGGCAACGAGATCGCCTCCGGCTACCGCACAGGCTACATGGGCGGAGCCTGCACGCCTCCCACCGATAAGCGGCTAATGCCTGGCGAGGCATTCACGGTTGATCTGCACTCGACCTACCGCCTGTGCGTGGGCGACCATACCCACAACTACCTGCTGGCTCCCGCCACCGAACGACAGCAGTGGCACGCCCGGAACTTCGTGGATATCGTCTCGCTGGTGCTGAAGACCTATAAACCCGGGATCACGCCTTCAAAACTGGCAGATGAGATGCTGATCTTCTGCGAGGAACGTGGATTTGCCGAGTACATGGTGCCGGGGTTCGAGCACGGCATCGGCATGCTCGGTGACGAGTGGCGCATCGGGCGCAATGACGGCCCCTTCCCCTACTGGACCAACCCGGACCACGTTTATGAGCCCAACGAAATGCTGATCTCCGCCATGCAGTATGCCTGCCCCGAGGAACAGATCGGTTTCCGCTATGAAAATGCCATCCTGATCACGCAGGATGGCTGCGAAACGATGTCAAAGACACCGTTGGGGGTGGAAGTTATCGATTAAGAAAAAACCGCGGATTTTGCGAGGCGCATGGATCGCCTCGCTTTTTGTATTTGATTGTGGATCCAGTCGTAGGGCGGTCACAGGTTGTGTGGCCGCCATCAACCAACCCCCGTCTGCTCCCACGCAACAGATACCGTTTATGTTGTAGCATGTAATCGTTTTATACGAGATCGGGAGTTGGATGTCGGGGACAAAACCGGTCCCCGACCTACGGCTCTGCGGAAAAGCTTACGGGAACGCGATAACCCTCAAATTATTACCGCTACATCGTACGTGGTTGATTATACAATCCGATGGAGCGATTTTAAATTAATCACCGAATCTTTTACATAATTTACGGCTTAATTGCCTATAATAATCAAAAAATCCTTGAATGTAATTCGCGGGAGAAAAATCCTACCATGCTTGAAGTATTTATGGATTGGTTTACGAAAAATTCCAAGAATATGCTTGAGCGTTCTTATAAACCTACATTCCACGTTTCATTTTTGTCTCCAGAAAAACCGGGAGGTTATATTAGGGTCGAGACCAAAAAATTCCTTGGTGAAATTGTTTTTTGGGAAACGGGCGAATGTGAAATAGAAATAATCAACGCAGATACAGGAACAAGAATTTTTTGGAAATATAGTATTCTTCATGGTGGCGATGAAATTCGAAAACATTTAGATTCCTTCCTTCGACAGTTCTCTTAAGGTGAGAAGTCTTAAATGATAGTATCTAAAACGATAAATTATCATTAAAAAATAATTCGCGGTAGTCTACTTGAGAAATCAATGTTGTAACGAGTTTTGTTGAGAAGTTTATCAATACAATTCTTCATTTGAGCCTATTAATAACGAAAATCATTCTAGAGAACTTGGCGTAAATCACCACTTCGCCTGGTGCTCCTCCGCCCAGCCGACCAGGTCATTGACCTCCAGCAGAAGATGCCAAGTAGGGGTTATTCCTTAATAAGGCCCGATAGAGCCAACACTCGTTCTGACCACACCAGCGATTGCTCACCGACTTTTCGCCTCTGTGCGGGAATGGACCAGATTCTCGACCAGTTTAATTGCCATTGGGCAAGTTGCACCTGCAATTCAACGAGTTGAGCTGCAGTGTCGGGCGGAGTTTCGCAAGCTGTCCATTCGATAAAGAACTTGGATTCTTCGATCAGGCTGACAACGGCATCCTGGCTATTGTCTTGGGCTGAAAAGGATTTGATGCGGTGGAGATTGGCCGCCAACCCCCCCAGACGAACCGGGACGCTATCGCGAATATAGCGCTCTTGGATCAGAGACCAATTTCTCATTTATGCTCCAACAAATGTTGAGTGATCTGAGCCACGCGATCGCGTCGTGATGGATCCAATATCTCCAATGATGGGTTGTTCTGGCGAGGGCGGATATTGATGAGTGACTCAAAAGTCACTTGCTGGCTTGTGGGATTCCAATCTGCTCCCCAAATATTTTCCTGAGTACTGCCATCCTCAAGGAGAACTGATTCAAAATCGGCGTGCATGACGCCTCCACCGGCCAGGATCCCACGGTCAATATCCACTGCCAGCTTGATGTAAGTATCGAGAGATTGTAGCATTTCTTCGATCTGCTGAAGTGTGGCAGGTGTGCGGAAGAGATGAATCATGGAGTGATCCCTTAACCCAATTGTACCGGCCTACGCGCTAAAAGAAAACCAATCTTTTCTTACCACTTTGCCTGGTGCTCCTCCGCCCAGCCGACCAGGTCCCTGATCTCCAGCTTCTTCCCATCGTCGGTCACGACCGTGCCGTTGTAGCGCCCGAACATCTGATGCACCTCGCTGCGCAGGATGGCCAGATCGGTCTTGGCATTCCGGTCAAAGAAGGGGGTGAAAGTGAGGTCGATGCACTTATCCGCGGATTTCATCGTCCAGGGTTTCATGAAGTTCTGGTTTGAGTAGGTGAAATCCACTTCGCCCAGTTTATGGATCTTCCCATCCAGAATGAAGCAATTCTCGGTGGCCGCACGGGTATTCCCGAAACCGAAACCGAGGTTCAAACCCAGGGTGTGTTTTCCGCCGGACAGGAAGCCGCTGGCGGAAGCCCAAACCCAGAACGATTCATATTCCCAGATTCCGCGCCCCCAATCCAGGTTCCCCAGGCAGGTCTTCGGATCCAGATCGTATCGAATTCCTGCTGATTCCGCCCAACCTGTGGCGAGCATGCAGTTGGTCTTACGATTGTAATAAAAGCGGTTCCCCACAATGGGGATGGTTATGACCATGGATTCCTGCTCCGGCGGGCAGGCAAAGGCAGCCTCAGCTTTCAGGGGCTTGCCATCGCTGAAATCAGGCCAGTTCACCTTGATCTCCCGCTTGCCGGGCAGCACGCTAAACTCCAGGCGTACCCTGCCATCATCAAAGATACTAACCCCTTCGGTACTGTTGCGCGGCAGGCTCACTTTGCGGGAAAACGGCAGGGTCAGGGTCTTTTCGGTGTATATGCCGGTATTGAACTCCAGCACGTAGGCGAAGATGGAGGCCAGGTAACCTACGTGGCTGACGGTGAAGGAGAAGAAATGGGTGGGCGTGGTGATGCCGTAATAATCCCAGCGCTTGATGCGCATGGGCTGCCAGAAGCGCGGTGTGCCTTCGCTGTGGGCAGCTTCCAGGTTGCAGTCCAGCAGCGCCTGCGGGCTCCAGCCTGCCTGTGCCAGGCTGCCATCGGCGTTCAGCAGCGGACCGGATTTCGTGATTTGGGTTTGGGACATGATTTTCCTCTGCGTGGCTGATATTCCCCAGCGTTGTTGCGACCAAAACCCCATACCCTGTTCCAGGCACGAAATAATTATTGTTTGCGTTGATATTTACTAATACAATTGAGCCGTTTGAATTTATTTCAAGACCGCCCTGGGGATTATTGGTAAATGAATTTGGCACAAGCGATGTTCCTCCGTTGATGGTAACTCCGCCAGGACCGGTGGGACTTACAAACGAAGCGCCTTTTGTCAGGTTATCATTTGCATGGATGTTTGTTCCGGTGACCGTTCCATTGGAAATCACTTGCAGCCCGTAAGTGTGGTTGTGATTAAATTCACCATTTACGATGGCCACCCCAGCTGCGGAAAAGCTGTTGTCAATGTTGGCTCCATAGCCATTTGTATTCCAGTCAGCAGTCAGGTTCTTTAATGAAATCGCTCCTCCCGATAAGATCGTCAATCCATTGTTGTGATTATTGCTTATGCTGTTGATAAATGAGCCTGTAGCAGCCAGGGTGACAACCCCCGGAGTTTCAATATAGACTGCGTTCGTTCCCCCAGACATGAATCTGGCGGTCAGGTCGGTGATTTTCACTGGACCGTTTGAAAGGACTTTTAACCCATGGATGACATTTGAATTCACATCCATACCGGTGATCGTGATAGGTTTATAGCCTAATAGGTCCACGCCTGCCAGGGCATTGTAATTCGCGGTGATCTTGGATAAAGTGATCGTTCCTAATGTATCGATCTTGAGACCATTTTGGGTGTTGTCATTGAAGATACCGTTGGTGACGGAAACATTTCCGGACCCGGCGGTGGTCGTAATTAAAGCGCCATTGCTGGTGTTGGTATTGAGGTTCGCTTTAATCCCGTTGACCACCACGCTCCCTCGGGTGCTGACTTCAAGCCCGGTACCAAAATTTGATGAAAATGTGCTGGAGTTGATTGTGACGCCGGAAGGCAAAGCGGCAAGGGAATTATCCAGGAGCGCGCCTCTCCCAAAATAGTTTGAGCTCGAATCGATGTTTTTCAGGGTAATCGCCCCTCCTGAAATGATTTGAATCCCATCCGTGGTCTGGCTGCCACTCGAAATCGTTGAAGCCAAGGAAATCGAACCGCTCCCTGTTGATGTATCCAAATTTATATTCAGACCTCTATTATTAGCTGCATCCACCCCGGTTACGGAAATGGCTCCGTCTGAAAAGATTATCAATCCAGAAGAATAATTATTATCAATTTTGCTGTTTCCCAGGGTATTCGCAAGGGTCACACCGGCAGAGCCGCTTCTATTATCAATAAAAACGCCATTTTGGCCGGTCGAGCCTATGGAAGTAACCTTGTTCAATGAAACCGCACCGCGAGAGATGATATAGAGCCCCGTACCATACCCATAACTAAAATCGCTGTTCGTGACGCTGACCGTTCGAGGGGCGGTGGCGTATTCGTTCCTTAATTCTGTGTTGTGATCGGTAATGGAATACCAGGTTTTTACTCCCGTCAGACTAATATTCCCATTTGAAAACACGAAAAGTGGTCGCCTGCTTCCAGTTATCGACACAGTATTAAGGGTTACAGGGCTGGCTGAAAACGAGCAGGGAGCATAGGATCCGCAATTATCGATCCAGACTCCGTTATTTTGGTTGGTCAAAATTTGGAGATTCTTAAGTGTCACGCTGCCGTCCACATTTACCAATAAACCGGTTTCCTGGTTGTTGCTAAAGTCGCTATTCTCAATCAGGATTGCGCCTTTACTGCCCGGGAGAATCACCAAACCATCGCCAATTAAGTTGTTTATTATCCCGTCGCGGTTATAAGTAAACACACTGTTGCGGACGGTGACACCCTTGACCGTAAAAATATTTGCGCCATCTCCCGCATTGTTATTGCTGGCAGAAACGCCATTAAGAGAAACACTCCCCCCAGCATCGAGCATGAGTGCTTCGTTACCGCTGTTCGAATCAAATGAAGAATTCTTGATCGTCACGTTACCGGTAACCGCAATATCGGCGCCTTCATCACCATTTAGATCCGCTTTTACTTCGTTGAGGCTGACATTTCCAGTGTGAGCAAAAACAGAAAGCGCATCCCCGTTTGCATGTGTGTTATTTATTACCAGGTCATGTAGAGTCAATTGCCCGGTATTCCAGGAAAAATCCACCAGCGCGCCAGCCTGGTTCCCGGAAATCGTGAGCCCGGATAAGGTGAAGCCATTTAGTTGATTGCTGATATTAAAGGATCCATTCAGGTTGATCAGACTGCTCGGCGAAGAAGTTGACGCGCTGACTCCCACCAGCCCGGTCAACCCCGGGATACCATTCACCACGACTGCCCCGGTGTAATCCGTTGCAAGCCCAGCATCTTCAACGAATATATGTCCGGAGCCCATCCGGGCGGTAAAATCGGCAACCGCAGCCTGGATTCCGTTTAGGCCGAAGTAGCGGCAGATCCCATCCACCGTGCCATCCACGCTGTCATCTGTGCAGGAGAAATACGGGTCCGCTTCCGCTGCAGCTTTGCTGGCAAGCGAAACCGGCTGCCCGTTTTTTTTATAATCCTATACCCGATGGGGTCGGGCAGTCAAATCATAGTAGAATGGGACAGAATTTATCCTGATTAGGAGCTAAGCATGCCCACTGAACAAGAAGTGATGAACGCCCTCAACACGGTGATGGACCCCGAGCTGGGGCGCAGCATCGTCAACCTGCAGATGATCAAAGAGCTCTCCGTCGATCCGGCGGGAAAAGTAACTTTCACCATAGCCCTCACCATTCCCTCCTGCCCGCTGCGGGAAAAGATCCGCAACGATGCCGCCATCGCAGTAAAAGCGCTGCCAGGGGTGAGCGATGTGGAGATCCACATGGGGGCGATGACCGATGAGGAACGCGCGAAAGCGCTGGGGAAAAGCGGGCAGAACCTGCCCAAGCTGAACCAGTTCAATAAGGTAGACCAGGTGATCGCAGTGATGAGCGGCAAGGGCGGGGTGGGCAAATCCTCGGTTGCTGCAATCCTGGCAGCCAGCCTGGCGCGCAACTGCCAGCGAGTGGGCATCCTGGATGCCGATATCACCGGGCCGAGCATCCCCAAACTCTTCGGGCTTCCTGCAGGGGGCATCCGCTCCAGCGAGCAGGGCATTCTGCCGGTGGTCACCGGGCTGGGGATCAAAGCGATATCGATCAACCTGCTGGTGGAAGATGAGAACGCCGCGGTCATCTGGCGCGGGCCGATGATCTCGGGCGCTATCACCCAGTTCTGGACGGACGTCTTCTGGGGCAAATTGGATTACCTTGTGGTGGATATGCCCCCAGGCACCTCCGACGCTGCCCTGACGGTGATGCAAAGCCTGCCAGTTAACGGTGTTGTCATGGTCACTACCCCTCAGCAGCTCTCTGCCATGGTCGTGCGCAAAGCTGCCTCAATGCTGAGCCAGTTAAAAATACCCGTACTCGGGGTGGTGGAGAACATGAGCTACTATCCCTGCCCGGATACTGGCAAGGAGCACGCCATCTTCGGACCCAGCCACTCGCAGGAGGTGGCCACCGCCTGCAAGGCAAAGGTGATCGCCCGGCTGCCGCTCGATCCGGCCATTACAGAAATGGCGGATAACGGCCGCATCGAAGATTTCGTCCAACCCGATATGGAAAAAATGGTTAAAGATATGTTGATGGAAAGGAAGACCGGGAAATAGCGCAATTTAGGCGAATTCAACCGAAATTACACTAATTAATATCTGCCGGGCTGAAAACTTCAGCCCGGTTATTGTTTTTCCGGGAGGATCTCCGCCAGGGTGTACTCCCTGAGCCGCTCCGGCAGAAAGACAAACGGAGCGCCCGGTATGGATTCAACGAAGCGCTTGAAGCGGATGGCATCAAACCGGGCGAGGGGTGGCCAAACCCTTCCGGAGGGCGCAAGTTGACCCCGCATGGGAGAAGCGAGCGGCGAGCTCATGTCATCGCAGTGAATGGGGATCAGCACGCGTGGGTGGTATGCGTCGATCATCTTCCGGATATATACCCTGTCATTCGCCACAGGATTCAGCGGGCTGGTAAAAAGGATATCGATTTGGCTCACCCCGGAGGGATCCAGGCAGACTTCCGTCAACAGCCTCACCCCGGCGCACTCCACCAGGAAGGAAAGCCCGAAGTCCATGGCGTAATCGCGGGCACGCAGGGGAGGTTTGAGGTCGTGATTGAGGGGCTGCATTCCGAACCCGGCCACCCATTGGTGCGGGCGCTCCGCAAGCGCAGTAACCCTCATTCCGCCCCGATCCACCACCGAACCGGGATGCATTTCAACGATCTGGCCCTCAGGCAGGCGCTCAGCGCGCAGGATGGTGCAGGTGTTGGGGGAGCCATGCACGCTCGCGCCGGTCTGGCGGGCGGTTTCGGCGGCATCCAGGAGGTGGTCGAAGTGGGAATGGGTGATGAAGATCGCATCCGCGCCGGGCAGATGGCGTTTCACGAGATCCGGGTTGGAGCATATGCGGGAGAAGAACATACTCCGCAGGGGAACACGGCTGAGATACGGGTCAAAAATAATCCGCCGGCCGGGGCAGCCGAGTTCAATCCCGGCCACTCCCAGCCAACGGAGGGTGATCTTTTCCAGGTCCCGCATTGGGGAACCAGAGACTACTGCTATTTCTTGACGACAGCCTTCTTGGCGAGCACGGTTGGGGCGGTCAGTTTTTCTTCGCCTTCCACCCAGACCTGTCCGAGCACCGCGTAACTTATCATGCCGATATAGAGGGCTACGGCGATGATCACCAGGGGCACAAGGCAGAGCAGGATGACGGTGGAGAACACCACACCCAAGATCACAGCCAGCAGGGCATACACACCGGCCACGATCAGGTACACCACCAGGTAACCTACGAAATTAACCTTTAAGTTGGCATACCATTCCTTGAAGTGGAAGGCAGCTCCAAAGGTACCCTTGTCGATCATGTTGAGGATGGCAGGGAACACAAAGATGGTGATGGCGATGGCGAAGAGCCAGGTCAACCAGGAGAGGATGCCGCCGCTGATCCAGCCGATAACCGGGACGAGCGAAAGGGTGAAGCTGATCAGGAAGAGCAGCAAAGCCGGCAGGTAGTAAATGATAGCGACAGCCACCAGCTTGAGGCCATCCAGAATCATTTTGCCCCATTCATCCCATTCCGGCAGATCGCCCAGGGTCTTAGTAACCATGACGTTCTTGGCGATGCGCATGTACCACCCGATGAGAAACAGGGCGGGGACAATGAAGCCGCCGAAGATCAGGAACAGGGCGGCGATCAGAAATTTGGATACACCCTTTTTATCTTTAAAGGGGAATCCCAGAAGCGTTTGAAGCCCGAGAGTATTGAATGATTTTTCCATATTTTCCTCCAGATATTATTATAGTGGTTCTTTGAAGAATTTACAGCACAAAATACATACGATTAAAACCCATAAAAGGTTGCGGAAAGGTGAATACAGATCAATGGTTTCCAGCAAGGGCATGCTTTTTAATTGGCACGGCGGCCAGCACCGGGTTCACAAGATAACGAACCAGTTGCGACCGGCGGTTCACGCAATCTGCGCCAAACCCTTCAAGCGCTGGTTCCAGCCAGGCCTGGAAGGAGCGCACCGCCAGGTGGACTGGTTTTCCAGTCACGGGAAAACACGCCCGCAGACCGCGAAGCATCTCTGTTATATCTTCGTCGGAAGGGAGAAATACTGGCAGCAGGAAAAACCCGCGCGGTCCGCTGAGAACCCTGGCGAAGGCAGCCAGTTCGCCCTTGCGCCGGAATAGAAAACCTTTGGGTAAACCAGAGGGCAGCGGTTCGGCGCTTTGCGCGAGGGGCGGAATGACCGATCCGAATAGATTTCGCACTGCCACTTCATCCCGGGAAGTGATGGGCTGCCAGGTTCCCTGCCCCTCCCGTTGCAGCGGTAATTTCCAGGTGGATTGCCACCCGTAAATGGAAAACCCTGCCTTGCGCAGGCAGGGATAGGCTGGGTGGTCATCTTCGGCATCGGCGATGATACTCAGCGCTCCCAGGTAACCGGCCTGGCTGATCAGCTCATCCAGTAGGTCGGTGAGGATGGGACCGCAGGCAGCGGATTCGGGCATGAGGAAGGTCAGGTAAGCCGGGCGCTCGTTGATGATATGGGTGACCTGGCCGATCAACACCGTGCCATCATCCCCGGTTGCCACCAGGGTGGTGTTTCCGCGGGCGGGGTGAAGCTGGGCAAGCATGGCGCGCATCCCGGCTGGGTTGCCGCGGGTGAGCTCCAGGGCAGTATCCAGCCCCATCACCTCTTTCTGATACCGGACGAGGTTGGAAAGATCATCCAAGCCCAGCGAGTGGATGTCTATTTTGCCATCTCCAGGAAAAGCTGATGAAAGCGGGTATCCCCGGAAAGCTCGGGGTGAAAGGAAGTGGCCAGAAGCCTGCCCTGGCGGGCGGCGACGATGCGTCCATCCGGCAGGGTGGAAAGTGCCTCCGCAGGCGGCTGCACCGCGGAGATGACCGGCCCGCGAATGAAGATGGTCTTGAAGGGTACACAGGTTGGGTCCACTTCAGCCAGGGCGGGGATATCCAGCTCGGCCTCGAAGCTATCCACCTGGCGCCCGAAGGCGTTGCGTTGGATGGTGATATTCATCAGATTCAACAGGGGCTGGTTTAACCCTACTGAATTGGAAAGGAAGATAGCCCCGGCGCAGGTACCCCAGATGGCATGGTTTGCCCCAAACGCACGCAACGGTTCCATCAATCCATAAGCGACCGCCAGCTTGCCAATGGTGGTGGATTCACCGCCGGGGATGATCAGCCCATCCAGGCCGACAAGCTCCCCGGGCAGGCGAACCTGTGCGGTTTGTGCGCTGATGGATTCGAGCATAACCTGGTGCTCGTGAAAATCACCCTGTAGTGCCAAAACGCCGATCTTCATGGAATGGTCAGACTTAGGAATGAGATGCTACCAGCCGCGCCCGGCGATCTTTTCCTCTTCGGGTATCTTTTCCACCGAGCGGCCGACCATCGGTTCGCCAAGATCCCTGCTGACCTCCGCGAGGATGCCGGCATCCCGGAAATGGGTGGTGGCTTTTACGATGGCATTCGCCCGTTTGGCGGGGTCACCGCTCTTGAAGATGCCAGAGCCAACGAAAACGCCATCCACCCCGAGCTGCATCATCAGGGCTGCGTCCGCGGGGGTGGCAATGCCACCGGCGGCAAAATTCACCACCGGCATGCGCCCGAGTCTTCGGGTTTCCATGCAAAGTTCGTAAGGTGCTCCGATCGACTTGGCGAAGGCCATTATTTCCTCTTCAGGCATGTTCTGCAGCAGGCGGATCTCTCCCAGCACCTGGCGGGCATGGCGGACAGCCTCAACCACATCACCGGTGCCAGCCTCGCCCTTGGTGCGGATCATGGCCGCACCCTCGCCCACCCTACGCAGGGCTTCCCCGAGGTTGCGGCAGCCGCAGACGAAGGGAACCTTGAAATCGTGCTTGTTGATGTGGTGGGCTTCATCAGCCGGGGTCAGCACCTCGGATTCGTCGATGTAATCGACACCGATCGCTTCCAATATCTGCGCCTCGGCGAAGTGCCCGATGCGGCATTTGGCCATCACGGGGATGGTGACGGTATCCATGATCTTCTGGATCAACCCGGGGTCAGACATGCGTGCCACCCCACCCGAGGCGCGGATATCCGCGGGGACGCGCTCAAGGGCCATCACGGCGCATGCGCCGGCTTCCTCGGCGATTTTTGCGTGCTCGGGGGTGACCACATCCATGATCACGCCGCCCTTGAGCATCTGTGCCAGGCCTTTTTTGACGGCAAAGGAGCCGGTAACTTGATCAGACATAACCTTACCTCCTGAAATTTACTGCAGTGGAATTTTACCACTTTGAACCGTGTGTTTATGATAAACCGGAATTCTGGATTCAACATGATAAAATGAATTGCTGGAATTTCCACGGAGGGCTGATCATGGATTCTCAATCAATCGAACCGGCAGATGTTTCAAACCAGAAGATGGCTCCACCCCAAAAGAGCGATTCAAAGCGAACCTTGGCGATCATCGGTTTCATTCTGAGTATCCTGAGTCTGTTTTCGTGGCTCCTGCCCATCTGTGGTTTTCCGGTTGCGATCACCGCGGTGATCCTTTCGGCTCTTGGGATTAATTCCTCGAAAGGGGGGCTTGCGATCGCAGGGGTGATCATGGGCGGGATCGCGATCCTGCTGGCCTTGCTAAATAGCGTTCTTGGCATGTTTTTGGGGCTTACCGGCTATTTCAACAATATACAGTTCTGAAATTAATTCGGATCCTTCGTACCTCTCGGCTTCCAGAAGCTGAACGGGGCAGTGGTTTTTGGATCAACCCTGCGGCAGGCGGTGGGTGATTGCATGTGCTTTCCACAACCCTTTGGATATTGTTTATCGACCAGCGATCGTAATTCGAACTGGATTAAAAAACTTCCCCGCGACACTCGCGGGGAAGTTTTATTGAATGCTATGAAGGATCTAGAATTTCTCGAACCGTTCCTTCGGCGCGCCGCAAAGGGGGCATTTCTCAGGCGCGGAGCCCTTTTCGATATAACCGCAGACCGGGCAGAGGTAGTAATCAAAGGTGCCGCCCTTCTGCAGGTCGGCGATCATCTCGCGGTAGAGCTTTTCATGAACCGCCTCGGCATCCATGGCTTTCTTGAAGGAGAGGATGGCGGCTTTCTCGCCTTCCGCTTCCGCATCCTTGATGAAATCAGGGTACATGGAGGTATGCTCGTAATGCTCACCTCCCGCAGCTTCTTCCAGGTTCTCGGCAGTGGTATTGATCCCGCCCATTGTGCGTAAATGCGACATGGCGTGGATGGTTTCCGCTGCCGCTGCTGCACGAAAGAGCTTTGCGGCTTGCGGGAAGCCCTCTTTATCTGCCTTTTCGGCAAAAGCCAGGTATTTTCGGTTCGCCTGGGATTCACCCGCGAACGATGCCTGCAGACCTTCCATTGATTTTGACATAAGAGCCTCCGATTGATGAGATAGGCTAATTATATCCAATCCTGCAAGATGTTGACGAAGTTCCAGAGGTGATGCAAAAGAATATATCAGGTTTAATTGCTAAGCAGGATGATCAGCGATAGGATATGTGAGCCATTTCCCAATGAAGTAGCTGGATAAACTGACCTGGGTGCATAGAACAGTTCCCCAGCCTATGTATACCAGGATGAGTAAAAGGGGTTATATTTTTACGTTGCCAGGTTGGTCAGGTCATAAGTAGCATATGTGATCAAGCCAAAAAAGGCAGCACGAAGCAGTGTGGATCGCAAAGATCCTCGCTGGATACCTGGAGTATCCACAAAAATAAGAATGCCAAGTATAAACAGCAGATAAAAAATGATTGCTGCAGTCCAGTTGGTGGATCGGGAAAGGATGTTTACCAACTGGTTAGCATAGAAAGCCTAGCAATAATTCCTAGCCAGGCTAAATCGATGGTTTAGAAAACAATGAGAGTAGGTATAGGGTTTTATATGGTAGGCCATGATAACATCCCAATGAACCCTTGGAATTCACGCATTTTAAGAAATATGCAACATCACTCAGGATCTGAATGAAACCGTTATAGCTATTACCCGGATTCCACGTCGCCAAATCAGTCAAATTGCGGAATTTGGATAATGGCCCCACTTTAAGTGTGTTATAAGCCAATATATTATGAAATTAGAGCGAATATCACCACTTAACTCCCACTTAGATGTGTTTTTAGGTTTATCGACATTCGTAGGATTTCACAAAAAAAGTGAACCGGATATTATTAGCAGAAATACCGCGTAAAATTTTGAGTGAAAGAAAACCTAGCATGAGGATACTACTGTGATCAATATAATTGAATTTTCTGTTAAAAACCTTACTTCCAATGCCAGGTTATTTTTACTGCTCGAACATGCCAATAAAAACGGGATTTTTGGCCTGGCTGATCACGATCTTGTTTTTTAGAATGCATCAACCAATAAAATCAAAATGAACCACATCAAGACCATGCTCTGTGGTAATTTCATTAGGATTGATAAGCTGGAACGATTGAAATTGCTGCAAAGCGATCCGTTGATCAATGAATTTGCCATCTCGATCAAAGTACCGGAAACAGTATCAAGAAATTTTCGGGAATTTCAGCTACAAAACCACCCATATGCTGCGAGAAATCAATTTCAAAGTCTTCAAAAAGCTGTTGAGAAAGAAAAAAATATAATCTATTACCATTGATCTCGACAGCAGCGTGGTCAACGTGGAAGGTCACCAGGAAGGTGCTGTCAAAGGATACAATTCCAATAAGCTAGGGAACAACTGTTACAACATCCAGTTTGCCTTCTGCGATGAATTGAAAGCTTATATCACTGGATTTGTGAGATGGGGCAACACTTACACTGCCAATAGCGCAGACAAAATGATTAAAGAAATCGTTGCCCATATCAAAACCGATGATTTAGAAGTCCTGTTCCGCATGGATAGTGGATATTTTGATGACGATATTATTGAAGCGATCGAATCTGCCGGTTGCAAGTATTTGATCAAAGGAAAAGAATATTCAAAGCTCGCCTCTCAAGTTACAGCACCAACCATTTCAATCACGAAGGGTGATGAAGGCAGGGAAACAACTGATCTTGTTACGAAACTGGACACCTGGAACAAAGACAGAAGATTTGTAGTATCACGCGTACTGAAACCAGCAAAAGACAGGTCGCAACTATCTTTTCTCGAAGGCAGCGATTTCGAATACTTCTACTTTGTTACTAATACCGAACTTTCTTCGGAAAAAGTAGTCATTGCTTACGAAAAACGCTGTAATTCTGAAAATTACATCAAAGAAGCTAAGTATGGTATGGCCGCTGGATACCTCCAACTCCAATCCTTTTGGGCCAATGAAGCTATTCTTCAATTGATGATGCTGGCCTATAATTTGTTTTTGTTATTCAAAATGGACTTAACAAATGGAACGGAATACCAGGAGCAAATAAAGATGTTCAGCTTGAAGTACATATTTCTGGCCTGGAAGATCATCAGAATGGCAAGAATTGTCGTGTTGAAGCTCTCAATAAATTATCCTTATCAAGAGATCGATGCAAAAAGCCTTCCCTGAAAAAACTCCCGTTTTCTTATCTCAAGCAATTATTTCCATTTAATTTGGACTTGAAATAACCATTTCCAATACCCAAATTTTTGAAATGGATCCCTAAAATAACTGTGCAATAAAGGAAACCATGCTAAACATAAGTGCGTTCTGCCACAATCATCACCCCTCCAGGGTGAAAATGGTGGCAAAATTTATACGACGTGGAATCCGGGTATTACCCAGGGTGATGTTAACAAGCAATTCTTGAGCGATGTCGCGCTATCTATGAGTTATTCTGATGAAGTGAGCCGCTGGAATACGATCCGTTTGCTGCCCAGCGAAGAGCGAGCAAAAGGCTACTACGAGTTGGCTGTTGAGTATGGCGCTGATTTCGTGGTTTTTTATTAACCTGCTCCTTCCTGGCTAAATGATCGGGTGATATATGAAAACGCAACTTTGTCATTAATAAAAGTGAACTGGTAAGAATTGACCATTACTTTTATAATTGGTGAATTCAAGAACATATTTTTACTCGTGCATTCTATGGTGGAAAATAATTTCCATACATTCCTGATTGGCAATGTTTTCACTAAACCCGATCTCTGGTTAAACAATAAAGCTGAAAAGAAAAATTTGAATTACTGTTCCGTGTCAATTCAAACACCCATTTACCTAGGCAACCAATACTTGGCCCGATCCATATGAGGTCTAGAATTTTGGAGATACATGAAAAATTGGATTGCTGAAATCATCTTTTACCCGTTCATTTTTGCACTGTATTTCCCTCTAAATCTCTTGTTAAACAACCTGCACCAGTTGCCTTTCATCAGCGGTATCCGCGCTATGATCGTTTCGGTGATGGTTGCCGGTATTTGCTTGATCATTTCGAAATGCATCTTCAAGTCAAGGCACCGGGCCGCATTGATAACAGCAATCTTTATCGTGATGTTCTTCATCTACGGTTACGCGCGACAGGTTGTCCCTGGTATCCTGGTATTTGGTGCACCGCTGTATGCCCATCGCTATATGTACACGATATGGGGAGTGTTGATGGGGTTGATGATTTGGGGTAGTGTGAAATTGGTAAAAAACCCCCGAACCTTGACCAAGCCTTTGAATTTCATCAGTTTAGCCCTAGTGATCATGGCATCCGTTCAAGGGATGTACTCCTATTTACTAAAGAAAGATGAATATCAAAACGCGAAAATCCAGGATCTTGAGGTGGCCTCCATCGCGGATCAAATGGTAGTCCCTGATAGTGATTCTATGCGGGATATTTATTTCATCCTTTTGGACGGTTACTCAAGGGCGGATATTCTGCTGGATGAATACAACTTTGATAACCAGGAGTTCATCAGCGCATTAAAGGAGCGGGGATTCTATGTCGCGGAATGCTCAAGTTCGAATTATTTCTGGACATCTCTTTCACTGGGTTCGACTTTCAACATGGACTATATCCCTCCCATTGGTGAGAAATTTCTTGAAAACGGGTTAAATTGGAGAGATTTTGCCATATACCTGGGGATCAACAGCGTTACCGAAACTTTGAAAAATATGGGCTATAAGACCGTCACCTTCGATACGGCCTATCCCTGGATGAGAGTGACGGAACCGGACTATTATATTTCACCCGGGAAGAAAACCCCTTTTTACGCTTACCTGCTTGGTAATACCAACGAATTTGAAAATTTGTTCATGGATATGACCCTGCTAGTGCGCAAGGATACCATTTTGAACCTCCTATTTGGCATCACCATAGATAGTTCTTCATTCGCTTTAATGGAGGATCCTTATAAAGGGTTAAATAGCAAAACTGAAAACATCGGTGAACAAAAATATATGTATGATATTTTCAAATATAATCTAGACCAACTGGATGATATTGCCTTGCTGCCCGGAAAAAAATTTGTTTATGCGCACATCATGTCCGTGCACAAGCCATTCTTATTCAGTCGGGATGGTGAATTTGAGCCGAACCAAACCAACGAAGGTTACATCAACTCTACGTTGTATACCAACCAGGTCATTCTCGATGCCATCGATCAGATCATTGCAAATACCAATCCGAAACCTATCATTATCCTGCAGAGCGATCATAGCCGAAAAGGTTCAGAAAATATGTTTGGTATCCTCAATGGGTATTATTTTCCCGACGCGGATACAACATCGCTTTATCCAAGTATCTCTCCTATTAATTCTTTCCGGGTAATTTTTAATACATACTTTGGGGGAAATCTTCCCCTCCTTGAAGACAAATCGTTTTCACCAACCGGTGACACGCTTCGCCCTGTCGACCACAGTACCGTGAACTGCCCCTGATCCCTTGGATTTTAATCAAGGCATAAATATTTTTAAGGAGCTGTGATTTCACGAGTCCGCCATTAAGGTTGAAATTAGTTACGCGGAAAATGGACGAAGGATAAATGGAATATATATAATTTGCTGGAATTCCCAAGGTAGTTTTTTATGAGCGAATTTACAATGAAAATTTTTTTCAGGAAAATATCCGGATATTGCGTAATGAAAACCCCATCCGAACAGTATAATTTTTAGGTTACGCATGAAATCAAAGACACAAGATTGCATTATTTATCCCTTCATATTTGTGCAATATTTTCCGCTTTTCCTTTTACCCATAAATTTGCACCAGCCGCCATTCATCAGTGGAATTCGCGTATTATGTAAGCATAGAAGACAACCTCGAAAAAAGGTTGTCTTGTTAGTAGTAATTCCTATACCTGCACCTGGAAAGTAGTATCCCTGCAGGGTCCTAATTTGCTGATTGATATTTCCTTTTGAGAAGTTTGACAGTGTCAATGGCGATCAGGACGATTACTCCTGCACCAAGGCTGATCCCGAGTTCCAGCAATGTGAGAGCAGAGGTTTTGAATATTCCCTGCAGGAGCGGTACATAGATGACTGCCATTTGCAGGACGAATGTCAGCAATACAGCCCCGAGCAGGGGTTTATTGGTAAAAAAACCTGCTTCCCAGAGGGTTTGGCTTTCGGAGCGGGTTGCCAGTGCATTGCCCATTTGGGACAGTGTTAAGGTGGTGAAGATCATCGTCTGCCAGGCAAACTGGTGGTTAAAATTGAATGCCCATAAACCCACTAAAAGGGATACAAGCACCCATCAAAGCACCGATCCAAAGGACATCCACTCCCAACCCGCGGTCGAAGATCTTCTCTTTCGGGTTACGCGGAGGCCTTCGCATGGTATCTGGTTCTGCGGGTTCCTGGGTGAGCGCCAGACCGGGAAGACCGTCAGTCACCAGGTTTACCCAAAGGATCTGTAATGGTAGAAGCGGAAGCCCCAACCCCAAAAATGGCCCAACCAGCATTACAACTATTTCCCCGAAGTTTGATGTCATTGTGTATTTGACGAATTTTCGGATATTCTCGTAAATGCGGCGGCCTTCTTCGACTGCTGAAACGATCGTGGCAAAGTTATCATCCAGCAATACCATATCGGCTGCTTCCTTTGAGACATCTGTTCCGGTGATACCCATAGCTACACCGATATCAGCTTTTTTGAGGGCAGGGGCATCATTCACCCCGTCACCGGTCATGGCAATAATACCCCCCAGTTCCTGTAGTGCTTGAACAATATTCAATTTATGTTCCGGTGAAACCCGCGCAAAGACAGAAACGGTTTTCAAACGCTCTTTAAGTGCGGCCATGTCCAGCTTTACCAGTTCCATACCTGTGATCACATCATCGTTCTCGGCAATACCCAGTTCTTTCGCGATGAACAACGCGGTCAATGGGTGGTCGCCTGTGATCATGATGGATCTGACTCCGGCTTTCCTGGCGACAGCCACCGCATCTTTTACTTCCGGTCGGGCGGGGTCAATCATGGCGAACATGCCAACAAAGACAAGGTCCTGTTCGAGTGGAGCACACGCATTCCGGCTTTCCTGTTCAGTGCAGTACTTGAAAGCCACTCCCAGCACCCGCATACCTTTCAAAGCCAGGTCATCATTGGCGCTTTGGATTCGGTTCTTCCAGGTTGTATCGAGTTTGACGATTTGATTTTCAGTCCACACGCGGTCACATATATCCAACAGGCCATCAACTGCCCCCTTTGTGATGGCGATAAAATTCGCCTTTATATGGAATTCAGGGGAAGTGATCATTCCTTTCAATGCTGGGGGAATCTGGTCTATTGCGTCGATTTGGTGGACTGTGGTCATCCGTTTGCGGTCAGAATCGAATGGCAGTTCGGAAATGCGCGGGAGAGCTTTTTCCAGATGTTCTTTCCACAACCCTGCCCGTACAGCAGCCACAACAAGTGCACCTTCCGTCGGGTCACCGACAGAGGAAAAGCCCCGATCTGTCTGTTCAAGCACGGCATCATTGCAAAGAGCGCCACCTGCAAGCATGATGGCCACCGCGTTATGCTGGTCTATCACCGGGGCTGTGGATTCTGATGTACTTAAGCTGGGGCTGAAATCCCGCAGGTTTTCTTGGAGATCGAGCCTGTTGCCTGCAACATCGACCAAAGTTACCGTCATGCGGTTTTCGGTGAGTGTGCCGGTTTTATCGGAGCAGATCGTCGTGACCGATCCCAATGTTTCTACAGCCGGCAATTTTCGGATCAGGGAATTGCGTTTTAGCATTCTTTGCGCACCCAGGGCTAAAGCAATGGTTACCACTGCAGGCAGGCCTTCAGGTACTGCAGCCACAGCAATACTGATGCCGGTCAGGAACATAGTGCGAAGGTCTTCCCCTCGCAGCAAACCTAACCCAAAAACTACAGCGACGATGATCAGGGCTACAACCGCCAGCATTTTACCCAACTGGTCCAATCTTTTTTGCAACGGGGTGGGTTCATTTCCCACCGATTGGATCAGCTCAGCAATCTTTCCCAGCTCAGTATTCATACCCGTCTCTGTTACTACGGCAGTTCCGCGGCCAAATGTTGCCAGGGTTCCCATGAATAGGCGATTATGCTGGTCACCCAGGGAAGGATTCTCTCTGTGGATTGACTCCAGACACTTTTCCACCGGTTCGGATTCACCTGTCAGAACAGACTCCTGAACACGGAGATTGGCATTTTCCACCAGGCTGCCATCTGCCGGCACCAAATATCCAGCTTCAAGAAAGATGATGTCCCCGGGGACCAACTCATGAGCGCGTATCTCGGTTACCCTGCCATCTCTCCGCACCCTTACTTTTGGCACCGCCATTTTTTTTAGAGCAGCCATTGCCTGCTCAGCACGGTACTCCTGGCTGAAACCCAGTATTGAGTTCAGAATAACGATCACCATGATAGCGATGGCTTCCTTATACTCTTTTAAAAAGAAGGTGATTACCGCAGAAATAATCAGTATTACGACCATGGTGCCGGTCAACTGCTCTAATAGAATTTTCCAAGGACTCTTCGTACCGCGATCCACCAGCTCATTGAAACCATATTGTTCCTGTAGTTTGACAACTTCAGTAGAGGAAAGCCCATTTTGAAGATCGCCCCCGACCTCCTGAAGAATTTCCTTCACATTTTTTGAGTACCAGTTTTTCATTATTCCACCATTCCTGAACACAAAGTAGTTCAATTACAAGATTACCATACGAAAAAAGACCAACACATTCCAATGTATTGGTCTCGCAAATGCTTCTCGCACACAGGTTACGGGAGAATTTTACTCCGTCTTGACGATAACCCATTCCCATACGGGAAAGCTACTCCCCAAATCTTAAATGAGTATATATTCTGGAATAATTGTTGTCAAGGCTTTGTTGTTGTTTTGTAGTAGTTTGTGTCCAGCGGAGCAATTGTATGTTTAAAATAAATTAAAGCCTTATGATGGCGTATACCCCCTTGACAATCCCAGAAAACGAAATACAATAACACAAAAATACAATGATACAATAATACAAACATACAATCTGAAAGGAGGACCTATGGGGTGACAAATCTCGATATCACGATCGACCTGCGCAGCGATGTTCCTGCTTATGTCCAGATCATAGAGAGCATCCAGCGCCTGGCGGCCAGCGGAGCACTTGAACCCGGCGATCAGCTCCCCACCGTTCGGCAATTGGCGGCCGACTTGAGGGTCAATTTCAACACTGTGGCGCGCGCCTACCGGATGCTGGATGACGCCGGAGTGATCTCCACCCAGCATGGGCGGGGTACCTATGTTGTAAAACAACCCAGTAAGGAAGCCCTGGGCAGGCTGAGAACCGAGGTTCTGGAGAACCTGGTCCATCGCTTCCTGGTGGAAATGCAGCGGCTGGATTTTGTTCACGAGGAGGTCCTGGAAGAGATCGATAAACAATTCCGCGCCAAAAAGCGCAGTGAATAAAAAATGATTTCAAAGCGATAAATTGGAGGTAAGAATGAAAAACACAACATACTCAAGTAATTCAGCCATCGTAAATAATTCGAACCAGGGCTCTCATATCAGCGGGATCAGCACTTTCATGTTCATCGTAGCCCTGGTCATCGGGTTCGCGGGCGGCTTAATGATGTTCAACAGCGGGGTTCCCTTCGGTTATATTCTGCTGTATTTCGGGTTCTGGTTCTTTATTGGTGTGATCTTCATGTACAGTTTGCGGGTTGCGCAACAGTGGGAGAAAGGCGTTCTTCTACGCCTGGGGAAATTCCGCGGGCTGCGCGGTCCGGGTGTTTTCTGGGTGATGCCTTTTATTGATTCTGTACCTGCCTGGATCGATCAGCGCGTGAAGGTGACCCCATACAGCGCAGAAAAAACCCTCACCAAGGATACAGTGCCAGTTAATGTCGACGCGGTCCTTTTCTGGGTCATCTGGGACGCGGAGAAAGCAGCCCTGGAGGTGGAGGATTACCGCACCGCCATCACCTGGGCAGCGCAAACCGCCCTGCGCGACTTGATCGGCCAAATGGCGCTGGCGGATATCCTCCTCGGGCGTTCCATTATGGATGCCGAGCTGCAGAAGATCATCGACCAGCGCACAACCCCCTGGGGCATCACCGTGCAATCCGTGGAGATCCGCGATGTGGTCATCCCCGCCGACCTGGAGGATGCCATGAGCCGCCAGGCGCAGGCCGAGCGCGAACGCCAGGCGCGCGTTATCCTGGGCGAATCCGAGAAGCAGATCGCGGAGAATTTTGCCAAAGCCGCGGAATCCTATCAAAACAACCCTGTTGCCCTGCACCTGCGCGCCATGAACATGCTTTATGAAGGACTGAAGGAAAAAGGCGCTTTGGTGATCGTGCCATCCAGCGCGGTCGAATCGATGAACCTGGGAGGAATAAGTGGATTGGTTGCCATGTCTTCCACCGCGCCTGAGATGATCAAAGCTGCCAACAAGAACGCAGCTGTACCCAAGAAATAACCAATAATCACTCCACCCATCACCCGGCGGGTGCTAACCCGCCGGGAACATTATTCAAGGAATTAATGAAAGTCATGAAAAAACAACCTTTTCTCATCGTGATCCCCCTGATCATGGTCCTGCTTGCTGCCTGCGGAGCGAAGGCTCCGGCAGGCCCCGCGCCCACCACCGATCCCGTCATTGCAGCTGCCGGTGAGAAAGTGGTGGATGACCTGGCTGCAGGGAATGCAGACGCAGTCTTTGCCCTCTTTGACGAGAAGGTAGCGAAAGCGTTGCCAATGGAACAGGTTGCCGGACTATGGGATCAGCTTGTTGCCCAGGTTGGTACGTACCGGGGGCGCGGTAGCGCCAGCGTTGCTCCCAACAAGGAGTACCTGGTGGCTTCGGTGCCGGTTAATTTTGAAAAACAAGCGTTGATCCTAAATGTGGTATTCAATAAGGATCGGAAGATCTCCGGGTTGAACTTCCAACCAGCCACCACACCCACACCGGCTGCCTATATCCAGCCCACTTATGTGGATACAAGTGCGTTTACCGAGGAGGACGTGACCATCGGTAGCGGCAAGTGGTCACTCCCGGGTACCCTGACCTTGCCCAAAGGCAAAGGGCCATTCCCGGCCGTGGTACTGGTACATGGTTCAGGTCCGAATGATCGGGACGAGACCATTGGTCCCAACCGCCCGTTCAAGGATATCGCCTGGGGTCTTGCCAGCCAGGGGATCGCTGTCCTGCGATACGATAAGCGCACAAAAGCCCACGCGGACGCCTTTACCCCGGAAGTGCTGCAAAATCTTACCCTCGACGAGGAAACCAACGATGATGCCATCCTGGCCGCGAAGCTGCTGGCCAGGGATAAGCGCATCGATCCCGGGCAGATCTATATCCTCGGGCACAGCCAGGGCGGCATGGCTGCGCCGCGAATTGGTGAGCAATATCCGGATCTGGCAGGGCTGATCATCCTGGCAGGCCTGGCAGGGAGGCTGGAGGATACCATCGCAGACCAGTTAACCTACATCGCCGGGTTGGACGGAACGATTTCCGAAGCGGAAAAATCTCAGCTCCAGATGGTCCAAACCGCTGCCGCGAAGGTTAAAGATCCGGCGTTAAGCACCAATACCCCCGCTGAAGAGCTGCCGCTTGGCATCCCGGCCGCCTGGTGGCTGGATCTGCGCGATTATCACCCGGCTGAAACCGCTAAAACCCTCGCCTTGCCCATCCTGCTTCTCCAGGGCGGCAGGGATTACCAGGTGACCAAGGCTGATTTTGATCTCTGGCAGAAAACGTTAAGGGATAAGAAGAACGCAGAGCTGATCTTCTATCCCGATCTGAACCACCTGTTCATCGCCGGGGAAGGTATGGCCACCCCGGAGGAATACATGCAGCCGGGTTCAGTTGCGCAGGAGGTGATCGACCAGATCGCTGATTGGATCAAGGAAACGAAATAGATGTGGAGTAGTTTCACGTGAAACAATCTTCGTTTGTTGAAATCTTTGTTTCACGTGAAACAAAATGGTAAAAAACCTGGCTCGCAATTGCGAGCCAGGTTCGATTAATGCCACACACTCAGCAGGGGGAAAAGTAGGCCAGCGCCTGGTTGCGGGTATCGTCCATGACCAATTGCAAGCAATGACCGGGTTGCATATCAGTCACGCGCATCAATCTCATTGCATCCGCAACTTCTCGGGGAGTATCAATATATTCCGCGGTATGGTCCGGGGCGGAATCCAGGCAATCCCGGCAAAAAATACTGGCGGGATCATCCAGGTAGATGGCCAGCGGGTATATCTGGGCTTCGAGCAGATCCTGGAAGAAATGGGTGCCCAGGGAAGGTTCTGGGGGCAGCCCGAATCCCTGGCCTGCCAGCTCCACCAGGGCGCGGGTGTGGTAGATATCACCGTAATTGATCGGCACGCCCAAGTCCGCGTTGGAGCTACCCCATCGACCAGGACCGATGCAAATGAAATTCTTCTTCTCCAGGGCGGCGTTCAGGCGCCCGATGGTACGAGCCAGGCGCGCGCGCAGGTCACGGGTGGGAAGGGCAAAGTATTTCTCGGGTGGGACGAATAAGACGAACTCAATATCGCTAATGCGTCCGCGCGGAACCATGAAATGGGTGGAAAAGAGGGTTTTCTCGCGGGGGATATCCTGCGGTATCGACGCGTTGCCGGTATCCACCAGGTGGCTCTGGGGGCGGCACTGCAGCAGGGTGATGACCAGGTCACTGCTGCCGTCGCCGCCAACATGGATCGTAAGACAGAATTCGACATCCACGGGGGAGCGGTAGCCTTTTTCCAGCACACCCAGGATGGTTCGCATCCTTTCGGCAAATGGGGTGCGCCGCAGAAGATCGTCGAAGGTCAGCACCAACCGATTCGCATCCCCGTTGATGATCCGGCTCTTTAGAGAGACAAAATATCCGTCCTCTTCGGTTTGGGCCAGGAAGCGCAGCGGCGGGTAGTCGGAATTGAGCACGGTGTGGATGGGTTCTGTGGCGAACTCGTTCTTCTCCAGGTCGATCAGGTCCACATACTGCTGGGAATAGAGCCGGATGGATTTGGGGTCACTGGATGGGCGCAGCAGTGGGTGGCTGAGCGCGATCAGGCGCGGGTAATCATTGCCCACCCGTTCCACGGCGCGTGTTCCCAGCCCCCACACCAACCGGATGAAGCCATCCTCGCGGCGGATCTGCGGAGCCCAGCGGTAAAGATTGCGGCTGAAGGCCACACCGGAGGCGTCCGGGAAGAAATACTTTCCAAATCTTTCTCCCTGGACCACCTGGAGAAGAATCCCCATGCGTTCGTCGTAATCCTGCAGTCCCTTGCTGCGCCTGTAGAGCAGAGCATCGGGATTGAGGGTGGAAGCATACACCAAGGCGATGGCGCGGGTTAGTGCTTTCAGGTTCTTGCGCGGGGTGGACTGGTTGGGCACGAAGATGCTCTCGTATTTCCCGGCAAACGAGGTCCCGAAGTTATCTTCCAGCAGGCTGGATGAGCGCACGATGAGCGGGCTTTTACCCACCACGGCAAGCAGCTCTTCCAGCTTCTGGAGCACATCCGCAGGGAAATGCCCTTTTTCGTATTCCTTCTGGATCTGCTCGAAATCGCTGCGCATGGCATCTTCATCTTTATATTTCTGGTCATTCCAGTGCACCAGGTTATTGAGTGCCATGAATGTGTACATTTCATCGGAACCGATGAAGAAGGATTCCGCCGGTTTCAAGCAGCAGAGCAGATCCCCTGGTGCGTTCTTCTTCAGGACCCGGTGAGCCAGCAGCATCCCGGCTGCCTTGCCACCGATCTTGCCGCGGCCGATCTTGTGCCCCTGGATTTCAAAAAGATCGCCTACACTGAAGAATTCCTTGGCAATATTGATGTAGGGTAACTGATCGCTGATCAGGTTGCGGATGAGAACAACTTTCAGCTCCTGCAAGCGGGCTTCAAAGCGGCTGCGCCGGGAATCGGACATTTGTTCTATTGCCAGAGCCTGTTCAAAGACCACGTCCATCGAAGAGAGCTCCGGATTGACGGTGAGTACATGCTCCCGGTCCGTCACACCGCGTTCGGCAAGCACGGCCTTGACCAGTTGCTCAAAGGACTGGCGGTCAAAATGCTGGCTGTAGACCAGGTCGGTATGCTGCTCGCGGACCCGTTCCAGGCGTTGATCCCAGATCTCCGCTGGTTCTTCGTGCAGCGGGTCGTGCAAGCCCTCCATCTTCTGGGTAGCGATAGCCAGTTCGCGCACCTCGCCTTCGAAAGCCTGCGCGTCTGTGTGTCCGCGGGTGAAAAGCTCGCGACGCATGCGCGCCCGGATGGCCGGGCTGAGGATGGGATATTGCCCCAAAGCAAAGGATATCTGCACCAGGTTTTCGTTGATGTTCAGATGGGGGTTCATGGTTGCATCCAGGAGTTCCTAGAAAATCGCCCCCGTGGCCGGGGGCGGTGCGGGCATCCAGTGATTTGTTCAGCCCAGGTGCATGGGCATGATGACGTGCTCGAAGGAGTCATCTCCCATTGGGCGGATAAGACCGGGTGTGTTGTTGGCATTCGTTTCCAGCGAAAATTCGGAACTGCGGATCACATCCAGCACCTGGTTTAGGAATTGAACATTGAAGGCGATCAACAGCTCCGGACCTTCCACGTTGGCCTCTACGCGGTCTTCGGTGTTGCCGGTTTCTTCGGAGGTTGCATGAATCAAGACAACCCCCGGCCCGCCTTCCGCAGGTTGGATGTTCAGGCGTACCACGTTGTTGGATTCGCGCGCGATGATCTCGGAGCGCTTGCAAGCCTCGCGGAATTGGCCTGTGCTGAGGATCGTGCGGGTCTTGGAAGAGCGCGGGATGATCACGCGGTAATCGGGGAAATTACCTTCTATCAATTGGGAAACAAGCTCAGCGTCCTTCAGGTGGAAGATCACCTGCCCGCGGCCTTTGGGGAGCGCCATCTGCACCGTTTTATCCCCATCGGTGGCGATGCGCGCCAGCTCAGTGAGCGCGCGGGATGGGATGATGGCTGAGATCGGATTGGGGATAGCGCTGGTGAGCGATGTTTTACGCACGGAGATGCGGAACCCGTCGGTTGCCGCCAGGGTGACCTCGTTGCCGCTGATGTTGAGGGAAACCCCCTGCAGCACGGGGCGGGCATCGTCGGTGGAGGCGGCGAAGGCAACCTGTTGGATCATCTCTTTGAAATCGCTGATGTTCAGCTCAACCGCCTCGCTGAGATCGGGCACCGGCATGGGGGGAAACTCGACCGCATCGATGCAGTTGATGCTGGTCACCGAGTAGCCGCAGCTGACGGTGAGGTTCATCGAGTTTTCGGGCAGGTCCAGGGTGACCATCTCCGAGGGCAGGGTGTTGACCAGATCCTGGAAGATGCGGGCGGGAATGGTGGTGGTTAGGGTGCCGTCGCTGCCCTGCATGGGGATCCAGGCGGTGATGCCCTGCTCCAAATTCGTGGCGGAAAGCCGCAGGCGGCCGTCATCCTCGGTGGCGATCAGGATGTTGGCGAGCACGGGCAGGGTGGAACGCGGCGAAACCGCCTTGGATACCAGGTTCAAACCATGCGCCAACTGGGGTTGGGAAACCATTACCTTCATGGACACCACCTCGAGTAGAAATGATTGGTCAAAAAGTATACAATACCATTACATTTTACACCAAATGAGAGATGGCACTTAACTGCTTCGGGAAGGTTGGCATGAACCAAGAAAAATCGCAATATGCGTTCAAACCGGTTACGCCGGAGAATTGGGTGGATCTCGAGGCCCTTTTCGGTCCGCGCGGTGCCTGTGCCGGTTGCTGGTGCATGTACTGGCGAGTTCCGCGCAAGGAATTTACCAAAGGCCAGGGGGAACCATTCCGAAAGGCACTGAAGGCGCTTACGGAGGGTGGCTCCACGCCGGGATTGATTGCTTATGCGGGTGGTCTGCCGGTGGGATGGATTTCGGTGGGCAAGAGGGAGGAGTTCGTTCTTCTGGCGCAATCGAAGGTGCTTGCGCCCGTGGATGACCAGCCCGTCTGGTCGATCGTTTGTTTCTTCGTCGCGAGATCGCACCGCAAGCAGGGATTGATGCTGCCCTTTATCAACGCCGCGGTGGAATACGCCGCCTCGCAAGGTGCGCGAATCGTGGAGGGTTACCCGATGGACCCCTATAAGCGCCTGGGAGGTGTGAGCGCATATGTGGGGATAACCACCATATTCGAGCAGGCTGGTTTCAGCGAGGCCGCCCGGCGCAGCGAGCACCATCCGGTGATGAGGAGGATCGTTGGGAGTTGAAGCGTTGCGTTGTTGATTTGTTGAATAGACAGGGGGTGTTTGATCGTTTAACCATTCAAACCTGAAACCCACTCCTAAGGCGGAGGTAGGAACTGGTTCGGATCCACCTTGCCGTACTCATCGCTGCGCATCTCAAAATGCAGGTGCGGGCCGCTGGAATTTCCGGTACTGCCCAGCGCGCCGATCACATCCCCCTGGTAAACGCTCTGCCCGCAGATGGCATTGATCGCGCTCAGGTGGGCGTAAAGGGTTTGCCAACCCCCGTGGTCTATGACGATCATGTATCCATAACCGTGATCATTCCAACCGGAGTACACGACCACGCCGTTATCGGAGGCGAAGATCGCCTCGCCCACGTACCCGCCAATATCGATGGCTGCGTGGTTCGTTTCCGGTGAATAGTTGTATCCGGATACATGGTGCTGGGGAGCCGGCCAGATGAAGGTCCCCGTGCCAACCGCGCCATCCCCGATGGTGCCGCAATAACCCGGACCAAGCACCCTGGCAACGGCCGGGTCGGAGCGGGTGATGCGCGGGGCGCTCCACGTAATGAATTCCCGCGTACCGCCCGGGATGAAGAGCATGGTACCGGGCGGGATGTTGGGTTTGCTGTAATCCCCGAGCGTGGCCGCATCCAGGCGGTTGCCGGGCCAGTCTAAGATTTCTTCGGGCGTGACTTTGAAATACTTGGCCACACCGTTCAACCCGTCCGCTGCAGTCCACTGGTAATAGGTCCCGTCCTGGGGCAGGATGTTCAGTTCCATGCCCGGTTTGAGAAAGTGGGGGTTATCCTGCAGGGTCATATAATTTCCCCAAAGGAGAGTGGAGGGCTTGAGGTTGAATTTCTCGGCAATCCCAAAGATCGTGTCGCCCTGCTCCACGGTATAAGAGACCACATCAAAACGGGGCCGGGCAGGCAGGATGGTGTGCATATCCGCTTCGCGGCTCACGCCGTGTACAAGCGCAAGCGGCTGGTAATCGGGAAGGTCAACCGGTGCAGATTCGGTGGGTTGGCTGGCAGCCTGGACGGACGCTGAAGGGGAATCGATCGTCCCGCCCAGGTAAAACCTGCCCATCACCCAGATGACCACCAGGGCGAGCAGCACCATCGCTGTGCCGGCAGCGGCACGCATTGAAACCTCGCCCAATCCCAGCCGGACGAGGGTTTCCCACGCCTGGCCGAAGCGGCTGCTGCTGGCGGGCGGCTCTGAAGTGCGGGCTTTGGATTGCCTGGGGTCCTTTGCAGAATGCGGAGATGCAGGACCGCGATCTTTTGGAATCGTCATAAATTACTACCTGAAAATCATCTTATCACAGGGATTTTTTTGGGTCAATTTGCCTGGATTAGAAGCGAATGAGAATCCTTTTATATTTATCGTAAGAAAACGGTTGCATATTTGCTACCATTCCATTAAAGTATTGAAAAGGAGCGTTTTATGCAGAAAAAATTCAGTGTGCTCAGGTTTGCTGCGAATGTATTCAAGGTGCTGGGGATCGTAGCGGGAATCTTCGCGGTGGTTGCCTGCGGGCTGACCATCGTGGCAGCCTCGGCCGGGCCGCAGTTGATGGATAGCGTTATCGGCACCGGTGATTACGTGGATATGGGTTCGGCGGGTTTCGCGGCCGGGCTGTTCGGTGCTGTATTGGTATTGGTCGGCGGTTTGATCGGCGCGCTTTGCATCTATGCGCTGGGCGAGTTGATCAACCTTCTCATCGCCGTGGAGGAGAATACCCGCGCCTCCGCCCTGGCAGCTATCCGGGAGCGGGGTCCATCCCAGAACGGTTGAGGGCTGCTAGCCGTGCAACTTTTCCGTCAAAAAATTGCTATAATAAGCGTTCGAAAGATCTAGCAATGGAGTGAAGGAGAAGGAAATGTCTGATAACCAACAAGTAGTTATTCAAGCAGAACCGGTCGCGACCGCGCCGCAGACCAGCGGGAAGGCAATCGTAAGTTTGATATTTGGTATTGCCTGTTTCATTCTCCCATTGGCATTGATTTCGTCCATTGTTGCTGTGGCAGTTGGATACTCAGCCAGAAAAGATATCCGCAGGAGCGCGGGGGCCTTGAAGGGCGAGGATATGGCCACCGCCGGGATCATCCTCGGATGGGTTTTTATTGGGCTGTCTGTGATTGGAATATGCTTGGTGGTTGTTATCGCCCTGGGTTTGTTTGGCGCGATCGGAAGCATGGGATTCAATTCATATTAGGAAATTCACCCAACCGAACATTATGGCGGATTCCCCCCGGCTGTTTTCCCCTGGGGAATCCCCAGCTTGACGATTCCGCACTGCGGCGTTATATTTAGCGCGCTTAGATTGTCCCAGTAGCGCAATTGGATAGAGCGTTTGCTTGCGGAGCAAAAGGTTGCAGATTCGAGTTCTGCCTGGGACACCACCTGCACTGCTCATCGATTACGATGAGTAGTTTTTTAAAGTTTTGATACCCATTGAGGGTACGATGTTCTAGTGTAAGTGCGGAAGGAGGAATTCTCGGTGGAGGGAGAATTAGCTACCCATTGGGTAAAGAAGGGTATTATAAAAAGAAGACCTAGGTGGAAATTGGCATTTTCCTCGTTGCACAAATTTCTGCAACGATTAACTATAATTATCTGATTCCCTTTAAAATTCCAGACTGGTTGTAAATGAAATGAAACCGCCAATACCCCTTGTTATTTTCTTTAGTATCTCTATATATTTGCATTGTTACATGGCTTCCTAATGGATTAAAGAAATGGCATAAACATACCAGGAAGAATGTGAGATATTTCTATCCTTTTCTACCCAACAAGTTAGTGGAATTTCTTTATCCTACAAATCCGAAATCATGGATGATCTGGTATAGTAGGATAATGGCATTGTTTGCATTATTAATGGGATTTTTCGGGCTTATTGCAATTATTTATGCTTTCGTATTCGAATGAGGTCAAGTTCAATAATAAACCGGTAGCTCCTATGCGCTCGACAACTTGACTTTCGTTGCGAGCGTGTCGGCGACAGTTTTTGCACACCCTGCTGCTCTTCGGAAAGCGACGGAACGATGGTCAAATCCATCATCAACGGGGTCTCCACCTATTACCCCGGCAGGCATTTCAATCTGGAAGTGAACGGCACGACCTCAATAATTCAGAAGACCTATGCCTTCGGCTCTCAGACCATAGCTGTGAGGACCGGCGACGTTTTGTTTGCATAACCAGCCCGGGGTGAACCGGGGGTGCGCTCGAGCCCGGAAAACGATTTTTCCGTTTCACCGTATAATTTATGGGTCATACCTTGGAGGGTTTTTTAACATGCCAGAAAAATCTACAATCATCATCGGCGCCGGGTTCGCCGGGATTTCAGCCGGGATCTATGCCCGCATGAACGGGTATAAAGCTACCATTTTTGAAATGCACGATAAACCGGGCGGCCTGTGCACCTCCTGGAAGCGAAAGGGATACACCATCGATGGCTGCATCCACTGGCTGGTGGGCTCCAACCCGGCAAGCGCGATGAATCGGTCGTGGCAGGAAGTGGGTATTTCCCAGGGTCGCAAATTTGTGAACCTGGATGAATTCGGGCGTTACCAGGGGGATGATGGGCGCACGGTGATCTTCTACTGCGATGTGGAGCGGTTGGAAGCGCACCTGCTGGAATTTTCCCGGCGGGATGCGAAGCCCATAGGCGAGGTGATCGGCGGCATCCGCCTGGCGTTGCGAATGTCTGCCATGATGGACACACCCGAAGAAAAACGCAGCCTGCTGAGCGGGCTGAGGACGGGCTGGTTTTTCCTCCGCCATGGCCTGACCTTGCGGAAATGGATGAACACCTCCGCGGAGCAGTTCACCGCGAAATTCCAGGATCCCGTTCTGCGCGAGGCGCTGCTGGAAATGTGGATGCCCGAATTTTCCATGTTCTTCATGCTCTTCACTTTTGCCTACCTCCACAACCACAATGCCGGCTACCCCATCGGCGGGTCGCTGCCCATGTCGCGCGCGCTCGAAAAGCGCTTCCTGGAGCTCGGCGGGGAGATCTGCTATAAAACCCGGGTGGAGAAGATCCTGGTGGAAAATGGCGAGCGCGGTGGGCGTCCGCCTGGCGGATGGCAGCGAGCGCCGCGCCGGGAGGGTGATCTCCGCGGCGGATGGATACAGTACTATTTATAAAATGCTGGATGGAAAATTCAAGGATGCGTCCATCGATAAAATGTACCGGGATTGGAAGCCCTTCCCGTCGCTTGTCTATGTGGGGGTGGGGGTCAGGCGATCCTTCGCCGAGGAACCAAAGATGGTCTCCGGCATCAGCGTTCCGCTGAAGCACCCCCTCGATATCGGCGACCAGGTGGTTAGGCGGCTGCCCATCCATATCTATAACCAGGATCCCACCCTGGCTCCTGCGGGCGGGACCAGCCTGGTGGTGATACTTCCTTCGCGCTATGAATACTGGAAAGAACTTTCAGTGGACCGGGCTGCATATGACGAAAAGAAGGACCAGGTGGCTCGCGGGGTGGTCACCGCCCTGGAGGAACATTACCCGGGGATCGGCGCGGATGTGGAAATGGTGGATGTTGCCACTCCGCTCACCTTTGAGCGGTATACCGGCAACTGGAAAGGGTCCTTTGAGGGTTGGCTGATCACCCCCGAGAATTCTTTCTCTGTAATGAAACCAATGAGCCAGAAGCTGCCCGGGCTCGCGAATTTTTACCTGTGCGGTCAGTGGGTGGAACCAGGCGGCGGGCTGCCCACGGGGGTGATGTCGGCCAGGCGGCTCTTCCAGACGATCTGCAAGGAGGATGGGGTTAAGTTCAAGGCGGAAATACCGGCATAGAAAATATTCCCTGGTCATTACAAAACCGGGCTATCTGTTTTCAATTCACTTTCAACCAGACACCTGAACCTCCATAAAACCATCCTCCCAACCAACTTGCATATCATCAAGCTGTGCCGAAATCCAACCTGAACCCTCTTGTGCTATACTGAAAAAATGGGTTCTTTAAACTCCGATACCAATCCCTTGATGGAGTCCCTGCAGACTCAGTATTGGCGAACAGCCAGCCCAACCCGCAAGATGCAAATGGTGGCCGAGCTGAACAATTCGGCCCGTATATTAGCCTGTGCGGGGCTGAAAGCACGAAACCCCCAAGCCAGTGAATCTGAATTGAATTACTACCTGGCGGTTCTACTGCTGGGAGAAGAGTTGGCACATAAGGTTTACGGGGAAATCGTTGATGAAAAATGAACCGCTAGAAGTAACGCTTAAGGTTACAGCTCTCCTGGAAAAAATCGGTATCCGGTATTTGATCGGTGGTTCGCTCGCCAGTACTCTTTACGGCATGATCCGCACAACGCAGGATTCAGATATTGTTGCCGAGATGCGTAAGGAACATATTCCACATTTTATTTCGGGATTAAGTGAGGAATTTTATTTGGACCAGGGAATGATTGAAAATGCGGTCATGCAATATGCTAGTTTTAATATCATTCATCGCACAACAATGTTCAAGGTAGATGTCTTTATCACCGAACCAAGCCCTTTCATTCGATCAGAACTTGACCGTGTTCAGCGTTTTACTTTCTCTTTGGGGCATGATGTATCGGCGAATTTTGCCAGCGCCGAAGATATCATCCTCGCAAAAATGAAATGGTATCGTTCTGGAAATGAGATCTCAGAGAATCAATGGCGGGATATTCTTGGAGTATTGAAAACCAGAAACGACACCCTTGACCTAGAGTATATGCGGTATTGGGCAAGGGAATTGAAGGTTGAAGACATACTTGAGAGGGCATTATCGCAGGTATAAGCAGCGATAATACAATTTTATTAATTTTCGCCATACCAATTTACAGAACGAATCAATATGAAAAAATATCATTTGGTAAATCGATGAACCATAAATTGGGGTACAATGAATCAGGAACGTGATATGAAAAAGCCCATCCAGGATAATAACCCGGTCCGCATCACCAGGGACCGTCCCCCGCGAGGTTGAGCGAACGCTTATACCGAAAGGTAGTCCAACCCAGGGAACGGCGCCATCCGTTCCCTTTTGTTATCCCGGCGCAGAAAGTGAAGACCATGGAAAAAATTTCCTACCGAACATACACCGATAAGGTGATCCTGAGGACCGGCGACCGCCTGTGCGAGAACGCCGACGAACTGCTTTCCAGTAAGCTGGCCAACCGGATCATCAGCCAGGCTATTCATAAGCTGGTGAAGCGCAATTCACCCATGCTGCGCGTATTTGACCGGCATATCGTCGCCGATAAGGACATCAACAGGTTGATCGAATTCATGAAACTTGTTCTGAAGATATCCCCGGAAATGGTCATCAAGATCATGCCCGAAGCCGAGCAGTTTCTGCGTGATAGGCAGCTGCTCAACGATTTAATTGAATACCTCTACAATTACTGGCGAAGCCTGCAGCGCTTCATTATATGTGATTCGGCCGGCAACAGCTTCGACCGCCGTCCCTACCAGACCTTCAACAACACGGTGGAATCGCTCACCCACCTGGTGCGCAGCACCTACCGCGAACTTCAGGAGAGCGTCACCGGCACGCACCCGCGGATCTATCGCCAGGTTCGCGCTGCGGCCGAGGTGGCAGCCATTGCTCTGCCCAAAGACGCTGCCTACACCACCCCGCTTTACCGCAAACTGAATGATATCGCCGTCATCCGCCAGATCCTGATCTACCCGCCGCTGATCTTCAACCCGCCGATGAATAAGCGCAGCGGTGTTTTTGAGCGCGTGGATAAAAATCCACTGGAGGGTTTAGAGCTTTCCAGCAAGGATTGGCTCTGCTACCCGGCCAAGGTGGGTCCGCTGCTCATCATGATCTATTTTTCGCTCAAGTTCGCCGAGTTGGGCTTTTCGCTCTGCAACCTGTTTGAACTTGCGGACGAAAAGGACCTGCAGGGTCGCCCGGATGCTGCCTACCTCTTTGGCGTGCCCGAGAAGGACTTTCCCGCCCTCGGGAAGGGGCAGACAATTTTCTTCGACGACGAGAAAAATGACATGCTCATCGCCGCCGTGCCGGAATCGGATGTTTTTGGATATTTCGGCTATTTGAAGAAGATGACCCTCACCCTTGCACAACATTGTGATGATGAAGCGCGGCCGGCTGCCCTTCCATGGCGCTATGGTGACGCTGCGTATCCATGAGCGCGAGCCAATGACCGTATTGATCGTTGGCGATACCGGCGCGGGAAAATCCGAATCGCTGGAGGCCTTCCGCATTATTGGCAAGGATGATATCGAAGAGATCACCATCATCGCCGACGATATGGGTTCGCTCACCGGAGCGCAGAATGGGCACATCCTGGGTTTCGGCACCGAGACGGGTGCCTTCATCCGCCTGGATGACCTGCAGACCGGCTACGCCTTTGGTCAGATCGACCGGACCATCATCATGAGCCCCGACCAGACCAACGCACGCGTGATCCTGCCGGTGACCACCTACCAGGTCATCACCCGCGGGGTGCCGGTGGACCTGGTGCTCTATGCCAACAATTACGAAGCTGTGGATGCAGAGCATCCCACCCTGGAGTGGTTCAAGGATCCTGAAAGCGCCCTGGAGGTCTTCCGGGCCGGCAAGGTGATGAGCAAGGGCACCACCACGCTCACCGGGATGAACCAGACCTACTTTGCCAATGTATTCGGTCCCGAGCAGTACCAGGAGCTGCATGAAACGCTCGCCAAAGAATTCTTTGACGCCTTTTTCCGCCAGGGGATCCGGGTGGGGCAGTTGCGCACCCAGCTTGGGATCGCAGGGATGGAGATGAAAGGTCCCGAGCATGCCGCGCGGGCACTGATGGATTTTGCCAGGGAAGGCAGGGAAATTAATTAACAGGCAGCACAGCCGGATTTGGATTCCTCGCCTGCCATTCCAATCGGTGAGATGTTGCCAGAATGATAAAAAGCTGTCCTTTTCAGGACAGCTCTCTTTTCGTAGTACTTGGCTTTGATTACTGAGGGGGCAGAAGCACCGAGTCGATCACGTGGATCACGCCATTGGAAGCCAGCACATCGGTGAGCACAACCTGGCTGTCATTCACGTACACTTTGCCGTCCATCACTTTGATCGTTACTGGTTTCCCAAGCACTGTATCAGCGCTTTCCAGGGTCACCACCTGGTCGGCCAGCACTTTGCCGCTGACCACGTGGTAGAGCAGGATGGATTTCAACTGTTCCAGGTTCTCCGGCTTCAACAGGGTTTCCACTGTTCCGGCAGGCAGCTTGGCGAAGGCATCATCGGTCGGGGCAAAGACGGTGAAGGGACCTTCCCCCTTGAGGGTTTCCACCAACCCGGAAGCGCCGAGCGCAGCAGCCAGGGTCTTGAAGCGCCCATCAGCTACAGCGGTGTCAACGATATCGGACAGTTTCGCCGGGGGCAGAAGCACCGAGTCGATCACATGGATGACCCCGTTGGAGGTTTCAATATCGGTGATGATGATCTTGGCTTCATTGGCATAGGCGTTGCCCATATCCACCTTGAAGGCGATCTCGCTGCCTTCCAGGCTTTCAGCAGCCGACATGGAGGTTACATCGGAGGCCATTAATTTGCCGCCAACCACGTGGTAGAGCAATATGGACTTCAACTGTTCCAGGTTCTCCGCCTTCAACAGGCTTTCCACCGTTCCGGCAGGGAGCATGGCAAAGGCATCATCGGTGGGGGCAAATACGGTCAGGGGACCTTCCCCCTTGAGGGCATCCACCAGCCCGGCGGCCTGGACTGCTGCAACCAGCGTTCCGAAGCGGCCGTCTGCAACAGCGGTATCAACAATATCTTTCAACATCGGTTCGGGCATGGCGGTGGGCTCGGGAACCATGGTGGGTTCGGGAGCAGGGGTCATTGCCGGGGCGCAGGCGGCCAGAATAAAGACCGCTGTCATCAACACACTTACGAATCCAAACTTTTTCATTTCATCTCTCCTTGGTTGTATATAGTATGTACTACTTATGTGCCAATATTATCCGCCAAGAGAGAGGATGGCAATGGTTTGTATAAGGTTAATAAAAACTACCCCGGATATCTCTTATACACCCATGATACGAATAGCAAGCCACTCAGGCAGAAGCGGAATTTAAGTGATGGCTGACTCTATGTTTCACAAGAATTAATTAAAAGTGGTTGATTTCCAGGTTTGGTAAAGCTGCTCAAATGAGGGTTTCACTTCCACCAGTCGTATAATTACGAGAAGGATTGGTTGGAAGAAATGTCCTCGAAACTCTGCCCCAAGATCATCCTCGAAGGCACCCGGCTCACGTTTAAGACCGAAATTGCCTTTGCGCTCAACGAGCACCCGCGCATCGTGGGACCAAGAAAGTATAGATATCACTCCCCTTTGATCTCCGCGGAGTGGTGCGCATTCACCAACTTCCCGTGGGGCCGCGGATTGATCAACTTCGAGCCGCAGGAGGAGAGCCTGGCGTTGGAGACCTATCACACCTGGGCAAGGTTATTCGAGCTGCAGCGCTACTATTCCTGGATCGTGGATCGGTTCCATATTTCCACGCGCATGTATCAATGGATGACCTATGGGAAGGACTACGATTTCCGCTGGCTGGAAGAACGCCTGCTTCCGCTCGGTTTCCGGCTTGTTTTTCTGACCCGCACAGCTGAATCCTTCGCTGCGGCGCGCGAGGAACGGTTGAAGGTTTCCGGCAATCCCCGACAGTATGATGACCTTAACAAATTTGTGGAGGAACAAGATCACCTCCACAGGTTGGTTTCGGAATCGAGCCTTCCCTGCCTGGCGCTGGATATTTCGGATAACGATACCGCCTCGGCTGTGGAATCGATCGCCGACTGGATGGAGAAAACGGGCGGTTTGTATATGACCGATGGTTAGCCGCTCCGCATCTTTTCATTAACTCCATAAAAACAACCCTGCCGCACGGTAGGCTGGCAAATTCTCTCCGGAGATTATTCGCGATGCTTTTTCCCTCCTGAGGAAATGACATATTTCAGCCGGGAGCTTCCTCTGCCAGCAGGTGATGACATTTGTTGAATCGAATCCTGTGGTTTCAGCCTGGTTGCTTCACCGGCTTGGTAAAACTGATCGAATAGAAATACCCTTTCCACACGGATTCCACCTTCACATCTTCCATCTCTGGAGGGATGAGGCTCACCGGAGCGGTCACCGTGGCGCGGCCATCTTTAAACGAACTGGAAAACCCGGGCAGGGTGCCCTCATAGAACTTTGCCCCTTTTTCATTCTCGTCGCCGATCAGCAGGCGTGTCCCGCCCTTGGCCGTGCGGATCATCTCGTTCACCGCTGCCTGTTTATCGTTGAAAAAGTTGATGCCGCCTACATGGAAAACAGTATCAAAGGCCTCCTCGCGGAAGGGCAATTGCTCGGCTGTGCCCAGGAATAACTCCACCTCCCACCCGCCCTTTCTGGCAAATGCCTGGCAGCGCTTTAACTGACCCGGCGAGATATCCAGCCCGTAAACCATCTCCACCCTGCCAGTCTCGTAGAGAAAGGGCAGATTTGGCCCCGGTCCGATGGAAACCTCCAGCACCTTTCCCCCGTGCAGGTCCATGCGCTCCACCAGCCCGCGACGCAACCGTTTCTCCCCACCAAGGAAGGCAAATGCTGCCCGCGACCAGGGCAAATAAACCGCGGAGAAGATATCGTAGAGGTGCGAAAAGCGGCGGTTCATACCGGTCAGCTCTTCAACCCGAATGAACTGTGGAATACTGTTAATGATGGGGTAGATTCGCCCGCAGCGCAGGCATCTTAATTCACCCTCTTTAATAATCTCCCCAGCCTCCTGGGTATGAAGCGACAACTCTGCCCGACAGTGCGGGCAGCACAACAGGTCCAACGTTTTGCGGTTCATGGGAAACCCCCGGGTACAGACCCCGAAGTGGCCTTTCGGCCGGATACTTACTATCTTATGCCGTTTTTGTTGAATTTCAAGCGGTTTCCAGGGTTCTTTATTATTCAAGAATCTTCAGGTGATTTTTCTATCTGCCCAAGAACTTCGACCCATAATAATTGCTTTGGAATATTCAAGATGACAAAAAAAGGGGTTGCTACAGAAAAAGCCCAGACCTGTGATGCCAGAATTAACGGCGCATCCCCTCTTGGTGCGATTTCAGGTAAAATCTAGTCAATGACCCAAAAACGTATCACCGACGACCTGCAAGCCCTACTGGGAGTACTTCCACCTGCCATCTCCGAAGCCGTCATCCGCGCCAACAATTCCGATAACCTCCTCGAGATCATCCTCGACCTCGGGCGGGTGCCCCTGGCGCTTTTTGTCAACGGCGAGGTGCCGCTCTCCGAAGCTGATATCACCCGTGCCGAGATCGACTACGTCGTTTCGCGAATCGGTGATTTCGACGCCGATAACCGTGCGGGGCTCGAACGCACCCTGCACCGCATCTCCGCCATCCGCAATCGCCGCGGGCATATCGTGGGTCTCACCTGCCGGGTGGGGCGTGCGGTCTATGGCACCATCGATATCATCCAGGACCTGGTCGAATCCGGCAAGAGCCTGCTGCTGCTGGGCAAACCCGGCATCGGCAAGACCACCATGCTGCGCGAATCCGCGCGCATCCTGGCCGAATCCAAGCGCGTGGTAATCGTGGATACCTCCAACGAGATCGGCGGGGATGGCGATGTGCCCCACCCGGCGGTGGGACGCGCCAGGCGCATGCAGGTGCGCCTGCCCACCCTGCAGCACGAGGTGATGATCGAGGCGGTGGAGAACCACAACCCCGAGGTGATCGTCATCGACGAGATCGGCCGCGAGCTGGAAGCCCTGGCCGCCCGCACCATCGCCGAGCGCGGCGTGCAGCTTGTTGCCACCGCCCACGGGCGCACGCTGGAAAACCTGCTGCTCAACCCCACCCTCTCCGACCTGATCGGCGGAATCGAATCCGTCACCCTTTCTGATGAAGAAGCCCGCCGCCGCGGCACGCAGAAGACCGTCCTCGAGCGCCGCGCCCCGCCCACCTTCGATGTGCTGGTGGAGATCCAGGAGCGCGACCGTCTGGTTGTGCACCCCGATGTGGCTGAGGCTGTGGATGAGCTTGTGCGCGGCTACCCGCTGCATCCCGAGATCCGCTCGCGCGATGCCGATGGCGGCATCCATACCGAAAAAGCTTCCACCCCCCCCGTCCAACGCCAGTCCGTGCAGGGGCAGCGCCGCACTTATGGGGTGGAGGGCACCCCTCTCACCCCCGTCCGCGGCACCCGCCGCCGCGAGGAGGTGACAAACGGCGAGCAATACCCGGCCGAGGTTATCTCCCTTCCGGAGATCCGCATCTACCCCTACGGCGTGGCGCGCAACCGCCTGCTGCAGGCTGCAAAACGCATGGGGGTGCCGGCCATCATCACCCGCGAACCCGGCGATGCCGAAGTGCTCATCACCCTGCGCACCTACTACCGTAACCGCCAGCAGGTGATCCTGGAAGCTGAAGCGCGGGGTGTGACCATCTACGTGCTGCGCGCCAACACCGTCACCCAGATGGAGCAGGCGCTTGGGCGAACTCTTCCATCTGCCCTCCGGAGCATCTGTGAATGGCGATTACGAATCCGCTGCCGAGCAAACCCAGGCTGCCATCCAGGCAGTGCTCAACGGCCAGCGCTTCGTGGATCTGCCCCCCGCTTCGCCCTCCATCCGCCGCTTGCAGCACGACCTTGCCCGCCAGGCAGAGCTCGTCTCGCACTCCTACGGCAAAGACCCGAACCGGCGGGTGCGCATTTTCAAAGATTAAGGAAATTGCTCCTTGGTTGAAAAGTTGATTGGGTAATTTGAATGTTCATCACGCTTGAAGGACCCGATGGAAGTGGAAAGACCAGCCAGATGCAGCCCCTGGCCGATCATCTGCGCGCGCGGGGTTACCCTGTTTTTACCACCCGCGAACCGGGCGGCACGGAGATCGGGGACCAGGTGCGCGAGATCCTGATGAGCATGCGCAATAAGGGCATGCACCCCCGCACCGAGACGCTGCTCTTCTGTGCTGCGCGCGCCCAATTGGTGGCCGAGGTGATCCGGCCACACCTGGAAAAAGGTGAGATCGTCATCTCCGATCGGTATGCCGATTCCACCCTGGCTTACCAGGGGTACGGGCACGGCAACGACCTGGCGCAGCTCCGCCAGGTATTGGCGTTTGCCACAGGGGGGCTGGTGCCTGATCTGACCTTATTGCTGGATATCGATGCCGCTGATGGCCTAACGCGGCGAAAAAGCGGCGGGGGTGAATGGAACCGCATGGATGATTACCAGCTTGAGCTCCACCAACGCGTTCGAGCCGGCTACCTGCAACTGGCCGCAGCTGAACCCGGTCGCTGGGTTGTGGTCGATGCCAGCCAACCGGGCGCTGTGGTACAATCGCAGATTCTTGAAGCAGTCGATGCCAGGCTGCTCCCAAAATAAGGAAAGGTAGATAGATGAAAGATTATTACGATATTATTGGTGTCCCAAAGAATGCAAGCAAGAAAGTAATCGAGGAAAGATATAAATTCCTTTCCCAGGCTTTCCATCCGGAAAAGTTTGATGATCCGGCTCAGAAAAAGAAAGCGGAGAAGGATTTTGCCGCCATTGAAGAAGCCTACCAGGTTCTCTCCGACGCCACCCGCAGGGCGGATTTCGATCGATCGAACGCGATTGCAGCCGAACCGGTTGCTGCGCAGCCTCCAAAAACAAAAAACCGCACCTGGTTGTATATTCTCGGCGGGGTTGTCGTTCTTCTCCTGATGGTCGGTGCCGGGCTGCTGGGCAGGTTTCTACCTCTTGGGGATAAAAATCCCGCCGAAACCACCGGACCCGTTGCTGCAGCAAGCACCGAGGGTTCCTCTGCAGCCACGGCGGCGCCGAACCTTGTCGGTGTTGCACCGGGCGAATGCCGGGTGACCGACTCCATCTTCCCCCCGGAAAAGGGTGATGAGTGGAAGAAATACGCCCCTGTCGGCTCCGCTGATTATGTAAAGGGCACCGAAGATGCGCGGATGACGATCTTCGAATACTCCGACTTTACCTGACCGTACTGCGCCCAGCTTGCTCCCGTGTTGGAGCAATTCATCCGTGATAACCCCGAAGAAGCCCGCTTTGTCTACCGCCACTTTCCGCTCAGCCATGATAAATCCGACATCTCCACTCAGGCTGCCGAAGCCGCCGCGCTGCAGGGTAAGTTCTGGGAGATGTACAACGTCATGTTCAACAGCGCCGATTGGCAAACCTGGGCTCAGATGAGCCCCGAGGATTTCGAAAAGTGGATCATCACGAAAGCAGAGGAGATCGGGCTGGATGTTGATCAGTTCACAGCCGATCTCAAGAGCGACGCAGTACTGAACAAAGTTGCCGAAGCCAGGGCTGCGGCGCAATCCGCCAACGTGAACGCCACGCCTTCTGTGTTCATCGAGATGGACGGCAAACTGATCTTTGCCGTGAATGTGGACCAGGCCGATGCGATCGGGCTCTCCTACGAGAACCTGGATGCGATCCTCAATATGTGGAAGCTGGAACAGCTCCAATTGGAGGAATGCCCGCCGATGGTGATCGACCCTGCCAAAAGTTACATTGCGACCATCGCAACTACCAAGGGCGATATAGAGCTGGAGCTTTTCGCCGAGCAGGCACCGCTCACCGTCAACAGCTTCGTCTACCTGGCAGGCAAGGGATGGTTTGATAACGTTCCCTTCCACCGCGTGCTGGATGGTTTTGTAGCCCAGACGGGTGATCCCACCGGAACGGGGCTTGGTGGACCCGGGTACGAATTCGGGAACGAGATCAACCCCGAACTGAAATTCGACGCCGAGGGTATTTTGGGTATGGCCAATTCCGGCGCGGGGACGAACGGCTCCCAGTTCTTCATCACCCTGGCTCCCCAACCGAACCTCGATGGTAATTACACCGTTTTCGGCAGGGTGCTTTCGGGGATGGAAATTGTCAACGCGCTCCAAAAACGCGACCCGGCCCAGGGCGGCGAGCTGCCCGACCCCGATTCGATCCTCTCCGTGACCATCCGGGAGAATTGATCCCGGCGGGAAGACCCGCCTGGCAGGAACCGATAAGCGTGCTTGAGGGAAACCCAGGCACGCTTTTTTTCAAAGAGCTAACGAGGCAAGTTTGATATACTCAGGGAAGATCGAACAATTGGAGGCTAGGAAAAGATGGGCAAGCGGCAATTCCTGCTCAGTGTAGTGCATTTTCTACTGAAGACCATCACGCATACCATCCTATGAGGGGCTGGAGCACATCCCGGCTACAGGTGGGGTGCTTATCGCCACCAACCACCTCAGCAGGTTGGATATCCCGGTGCTGTTTGATATCCCCACCAGGTCTGAGTTGACCTGCGTGATCACGACAAAATATAAGAAGAATGTTCTCATTGCCCCTCTGGCCTGGATGGGGGAGGCGATCTGGATCGACCGGGATATCGCCGATTTCACGGCCATCCGGGCAGCCCTGGATTATTTGAAGCAAGGGAACGCGCTTGGGATCTCACCCGAAGGGACACGCTCTACCACCGGCGGGTTGCTTCCAGGTAAATCCGGGATTATTTTCCTGGCGTTACGCAGCGGGGTGCCGATCGTACCGGTGGGCATTACAGGCACAGCGACGGGCGTGCACGAACTGGTTCGCTTGCGAAAACCAAAAATGAAAGCGACTTTCGGCCCGGCGTTCACCATCCCGGAGATCGGGCGCGAGAACCGTGAAGCTGAAATGCAGCGCTGGACGGACGAGGTGATGTGCCGCATCGCGGTTCTGCTGCCTGAGGAGAACCGCGGGGTGTACCGGGAGCATCCACGGGTGAAGGAGCT
>CAWDHI010000012.1:0-19488 GCA_963802095.1 uncultured Chloroflexia bacterium
GTTGCTTCCTAATTTTATCGCATCAACGGAATACGTCAATTCCCGGCTTGCTTTTTATCCTCGCGAGAACTCTGCCAGGCTTTTTTCATGTAAGCATAGCGGGAGGAGAAATGGACCAGCGGCGAGGAAAGCCTGGTTTCGGCTGTGGCACTCTTCACTGCCTCGCGTAAACTTTGCGCATCCTGAAAGGCCGGCAGGGTGAGGCTGGCGCGCCCCATCTCCCAGGGGATATGCGCATCCGAGCCAACCATTCCTGGGATGCCCAACTTGCGGGCGATCTCCGCGGCGTGCCGGTTCGGTTCGCGGCTCATGCAGCGGGAGTTGAAGACCTCAATGGCATCCAGGTAGGGCAGGTAGCGCTCGACCTCCTCCTCCGTCCAATGCTCGCGCTGGGTATCAAACGGATGCGAAAGGCTGATGAACGCACCCTGGTCTTTGAGCCGTTTGAAGGCTTCCTCGGGTTTGATCCCTTTCGGCAGTTTTTCGGTCAGGTAATATGCCAGGATCTCCCCCCTAATGGTCTTGACTTCCTCTCCAACCACGATCAATTCCGGATCCATTTTTTTGGCGATCAGAGCGCCTTCCATATTCGAATGATCGGTGATCGCCAGGCGCTGAATGCCTTTCTTCCGCGCTTCCAGGATCAGGGATTCAAGGGTGGCGAGGGAATCGGAGGAATAAATGGAGTGGCAATGGAATTCAGCTTTGACCAAATGGGGCATGGATGGTTGCTTTCTCTAATTATCAGGGTTGACGTTTTTATGGCTATGCTATAATGATATCGTACAAATAATCAAATCACAGGAGGAGAACGTGAAAAGAACCAGTTTGATCATTATTTCTGTTTTGGTGATGGCAGGTATCCTGCTTTCGGCATGCGCTCAGTCCGCATCCGATACCGTCAAGGTAGCCACCGATGCAACCTTCCCGCCCTTCGAAATCGTTGACGAAGCAACCAACGAGCTTACCGGTTTCGACGTGGAACTGATGAAGGCGATCGCCGACAAGGCAGGCATGAAGATCGAATTCGTCAACACCCCGTTCGATTCTGTAATTGCAGGTGTGACCAACTGCACCTACGATGTTGCCATCGCGGCTATCTCAGCGAGTGACGAGCGCAAAGCGGTCATGAATTTCTCGGATCCGTACATCAACGCTGGACAGATCGTGGTCATCCGCAAGGATGAAACCGGCATCACCGGCAAGGACGATCTGGCAGGCAAGACCGTGGCCGCCCAGTTGGGAACCACTGGCGAGATCGAAGCCAAGAAGATCCCAGATGTGGACTATAAACCCTACGATTCTTATGAGTTGGCTTTCCTGGATCTTTCCAACGGGCAGATCAGTGCGGTCATCGCCGATTACCCGACTGCATTGGCCTACATAGCAAAGAACTCTGAAATGCTGACGACCGTTGGCTCTGTTTTCACCGATGAAAGCTATGCCATCGCCTTCTGCAAATCCAAGACCGAATTGCTCGACAAGGTCAACACGGCTCTCAAGGCTGTCATCGCCGATGGCACTGTGACCGCCCTCGAACAGAAGTGGTTGGCGGGACAGTAAATCCAAGAAAAGGGAATACCTGCGGGAGAACCTCGCAGGTATTTTTTTATTCCCTGAAAGGATATCATGGCTAAAAAACAAAGGAATTCCGAACCAAAGGCAGCTGTGCCAAAAAAGGCGGAGCGGCATTTCGACTCCGGCTGGTATCTGCTATTTGCGGTAATTTCCATCATCCTGTTCCTTGTAATTACCCAGCCGGATCCTTATCTGAACATGCTCCGTTTCTTCAAAGAGGGCATTTGGATCACGATCTATGTGACAGTGATCTCATTCATCCTTGTGGTCGTCGTCGGGCTGATCGGCGGGTTGGGAAGGGTCTCGGGTAACAAGGTGGTGCGGGGGATCGCCACCACCTATGTCGAGATCATCCGCGGCATCCCGCTGCTGGTGCAACTACTGTTCTGGTATTTTGCCATGCCGGCTCTTATTCAGCAGATTGGCCGGGTTACTGGAAACGAAGCTCTTTCCAATTACCAGACCAACGCTATCGCCATGGCAATTGTTGGTCTCACCATCGGCTACGGCGCTTATATGAGCGAGGTGGTCCGCGCGGGAATTCAAAGCATCCCCAAAGGCCAAATGGAAGCAGCCCGCAGCCTGGGGTTGACATATTTCCAGGCCATGCGTCATATCATCCTGCCCCAGGCATTCCGTGTGATCCTGCCAGCCATCGGCAACGAATTCATCACCCTGCTCAAGGATTCCTCCCTGGTCTCGGTGGTGGCGGTGGCGGATCTCACCCGGCGCGGCCGTGAATACTCGGCCATCCACTTCAACACCCTACAAACCTGGTCGATGGTGGCACTGGTCTACCTGGTGATGACCCTGCTTTCTGCGCGTTTGGTGGCCTACACAGAACGCAAGACGAAGTCGGAGAGGTGAGCCATGGCTGAAGCGATCATCCAAATTAAGAATATCCATAAGCATTTCGGGGATTGTCATGCACTGCAAGGCGTCAGCCTGGAAATCAAAAAGGGGGAAGTCGTTGTGGTCATTGGTCCTTCTGGATCGGGAAAATCCACCCTGCTTCGCTGCATCAACCGCCTGGAAGAGTTCGACTCGGGCAGCATCGTCGTGGATGGCATTCCATTGGCTGGAGCCAAGAACATCAACCTGGTTCGAACCGAGGTTGGGATGGTATTCCAGCAATTCAATCTCTTTCCCCACCTCAGTGTTCTGGAGAACATTTGCCTTGCGCAGCGGATCATTCGCAACCGCAGCAAGCAGGAAGCCAGGGAGGTTTCCCTGAAACTGCTGGAAAAAGTGGGCATCCCGGAAAAAGCGGAGATGCGGCCGCCACAGCTCTCGGGCGGTCAGCAGCAGCGCGTGGCCATTGCCAGGGCGCTGGCGATGAATCCCAAGATAATGTTGTTCGACGAACCGACCAGCGCGCTGGACCCGGAAATGATCCAGGAGGTGCTGGATGTGATGCTCGGACTGGCGAAGGAAGGCATGACCATGGTGGTGGTCTCGCACGAGATCGGTTTTGCCAAAGCAGCTGCTGATAGGGCAATCCTCATGGATGGCGGAAAGATCATCGAAGAAGCTCCCCCCAAGGTCCTATTCGAGAATCCCAAGAACGCCCGCACCAAAGCCTTCCTCAGCAAAGTTCTCTAAACCCCCGTTCAAACACCAAAAGGGCATTCTGCGTCTTGTAGAATGCCTTTTTTTGACTTTTACCTGCGAGTATGCTATCCTCACAGCATCAATTTCATTCAGGTGGTAGCATGCATCGAGAACGCGTATCGGATAATGTTTACTGGTTTCAAAGCGAAGTTTATGCCCAGGTAACCGCCGGTGCGATCACCGGTCCGCAGTGGGCTGTAGTGATCGACACCCTGGCTTTACCCGAGGAGACACAAGAAATGCGGGATTTCCTCGAGGATGATCTGGCCATACCGGTACGATATGTGGTCAACACCCATTCGCATGCCGATCACTCCTGGGGAAACTGTTTCTTTCCCGGTGCTACGATCATCTCCCACCTGGAGTGCAGGAACCTGATGGCAGCCAATGGCGTTAAAGCCCTGGAGGCTGCCCGACAGAATAATCCGGCTTATAAGAATATCAAAATCGTGCAGCCCAACCTGACCTTTGACCAGGGCACGCTTTCTCTGCGGGTGGGTAAGAAGAACCTGATCCTGCTGTGCACACCCGGGCACTCCCCGGATGGCATTTCGGTGCTGGTGGAGGAGGACCGGGTGCTATTTGCCGGGGACGCTTTCATGTCGCTTCCATATATCGTTGGTGGGGATGCTGAGGAGATGGCCGCCACCATCCGCAAGATAGGGAAGATCAGCCTCGAGAATATCATCCAGGGACATGGAGATATCATCCTGCGCGGGGAGATCGACGAAGCAGTGAAGAGCAACCTGGCTTACCTGGCAGCGATCAAAAAGGCGGTTAAAGCGGCTGCCCGCAAGCGTTACCCGGAGGAAGCCCTGGAAGCGATCGACCTTGCCTCCTGCGGAAAGAGCCGCGTGCTCCTGGGGGGGTTGGCCACGGAACTGCACCGCCGAAATGTGAATTTCCTGTTCAAACAGGCTTCGCTCGAAAGCTCCGAACCGGGATTTGGTGAGGAGTTATAACCACGGAAGCTGGGCTCTGACGTTCAGTTGGGCGTAGACTTGGTTTGATCATCATGGGGGGCATGTTTCGCCTCCCGCTTTTTTTCCAAATATCGCCGCAGCCCCACGGAACGCTCGGTGCCATTTTTCAGGCGCTTCAGGTTGGGTCGAAGCGCGATGGCGGTGAGGATGAGTGTGCCTACCCCATAGAGCGTATAAACAGGGGGTGTGATGCCCATAGAAGCGGTGACGGCAAAAATGATGATACAGAAGAAGCCAACGGAAAGGGTCATGACGGAGGCGAAACCCACCAGGAGGTAGACCAGCATAAGAAGCGGCAGCAGGAACATCCAAATCGGAGGCCAAAGCGCCAGCGCGCCTCCAAAAGCCGTTGCCCCGCCAGCCCCGCCTTCCAGAGCAATTTTGCCTGCGTTGTTGCGTTTGATCAAAAAAATGGAGTAATTGTGTCCGATGATGGCCAGCAGCACAGCAATAACCTTGACCAGGGGTTCGCCGGGAAGGAGAACTTCCGCGAGCCAACCGCTCACCAAACCTTTTAGAATATCACCCAGCGCGGTAAGAACTCCGGCGGCGAGGCCGGCAGCCCGCATGGCGTTGGTTCCACCTGTGCGGCCACTACCCACTTCGCGGACATCCTTACCTGTGAAGGTTTTGACAACGATCAACCCGAAGGGGATGGAACCGACCAGGTAGGAGAGGACAAAGACAAGAACCAGGTTAAGGTAATTCATTGCGTGATTTTCCCAAAAGTTTAACACACAATCGGTTCATCCGTTGCTGGCTTCATTCGACGCAACCGGGATCTCCGTATACCCTTCCCGGGTGATATCAAAAGCCCGCAGGGAGGTGGGAGTCCAGATCAGGGAGGTTACACCGGGGTAGAAAAATTCAGCGGTATCGGTGGCAGAGGGGGTTTGAGGTCCTTCCGGGTGGCTGTGAAATATTGCCAACAGATCCAGGTTTTGATTTTCCATCCAGAGGAAGGCATTCAGTTGCTCTTGGGGATCCATGCGGAAGGCTGAGGGGCTTTTCAGCTCATTGGAAACCGGCAGGAACGCGATCGCACGGTTTTCAGTCCCGGCGACCAAACCGCAGGCTTCCAGCGGCAGGCAGTTACGGGCGTAACCACCAATTTGGATCATCAGGTCATCGGGGAGGAAAAGCCTGGGAATCGAACTCATTGGAAAAGAATCGCAAGCAGCAGCATCACCCCTCCAAGGATGGCTGGCTCCACCCACGCCAACCGCCAGGACCGGTGTTCGATTACCGACCCGGCAACGCTGGTGAGGGCGTAGGCGACTCCCAGGAGGATCAGACCGTAAGCCAATGGGGAAACAGGGAAGTAATGGAGACCAAGCGCCACCTGGGAGATGATGACCGAGATGGCTGCTGCCCAGGCGTAATTCCAGCTACCGCCAAGGCGGAAGTGCAGGCTGCGCAGGCTCACCAGGAAGACGGTGGGGGTGAGAATGGCCAGCACCAGATAGAAGCGCATCCCCGCGGCGTTGACCGAGATGGCGACAATGAGAAAGAGCACCCAGGAAACAGCGGTGAGTGTTACCGCTGCCAGTGGGTGGCGGCTATCCTGATTATCCAGGGCGATATATTCCGAGGCAATGACCATCAAAAAAAGCAATCCGCCAAAAGCAAAGACAACCCACCAAAATTGACTTGCCTGCAATGTGCTGAGCGGGAGCCCAATGATCATGGCGGTGAGGGCGGGCAGGAGCAGGTGCGGGATGGAGGCGCGCGGGGTGAATTCCGGGTGGGCGCTAAGCAGCCAATGCGTGCCGGAAGCAGCCAGCGCGGCAGTGGCGACCCCGACCAGGGTATTTATCGATACGGGCAACTGCAGCAGGAAAGCTGGCAGCTGGATGCTGATGGCTTCCTCAGGAAGTTTAATGAAGGAAGCCAAAGCGTAAGAAAGCAGGACCATTCCAGAAACGATGCTCAGGCGGTCCTCATCCGGCAGGTGACGATGGGCGTCCATCCATTTCATTGTACCAAGAATTCACCCGCGCCTCGCAAGGCATCCACTCGCCGGCAGGTTAAAAAGCCGCCTATGGTAAAATAATAGGCTGTATGGAATCTATCCCGAAGGAAAAAAAAGAAGCTCCGCCGCCGCTTTTTGGGACCTTTATCAAGGGTTTCAATACCATCGCCGGGCGGGTGTGGCTGATCCTTCCGCCGGTACTCCTGGATCTCTTCCTCTGGTTCGGACCGCACCTCAGCCTGAAGGATCTGCTTGCTCCGCTCTTTGCCAGGGTGACCGCCGACATGATCAGCACGGCCGGTTCTTCGCTCCCAGCCAACTTCAAATCGGCCAGCGACCTGACCCAGGCAATGCTGGAGGGCAGCAACCTGATGACCGCCTTGCGGTCTTACCCGATTGGCATCCCGAGCCTGATGGCCATGGCAAGCCCCATGGTTAACCCGCTGGGCATCCCGATGACCTACCAGGTGCCCAGTGCCCAGGCTGCGCTGCTTGGATGGCTGGGGCTCACGCTCCTGGGTGTTTTAATGGGCAGCCTGTATTTCTCCTCTCTGGCCAGGGCGGCAGGCAATGCTGAGCCGGGCCCCAGGGAATCACGCCCCGGAACTCCTTTCGGACAGGTGCTTTTATTCACCCTTCTTTTCTATGCAGTGATCCTCGTGGTGGGCATCCCGGTCACGATGATGGTCGGGCTGGTCAGCTTGCTCAATCCTGCGGTCGGGCAGATCGTCTTCATGGTCGGTTTCTTCCTGGTGCTGTGGTTCCTGATGCCGCTTGTATTTTCGCCCTTTGGCATCTTCACCGCGGGGCAAAAGGTGATCCCTTCCGTAACGGTGAGCTTCAAGCTGGTGCGCGGTTACCTCCGGGGAACCGGCCTCTTTATTCTGTTTGCCATCCTGGTGGAGATCCTCCTGGATCTGCTCTGGATGAGCGCCCCGGTGAATTCCTGGCTGATGCTGGTGAGCATCGGCGGGCATGCCTTCATCAGCACTGCCCTGATCACATCGGCATTCATCTATTACCTCGGCGGGATTCGCTGGATGCACCTTCGCACAGCCGCGCCTCAAACGATCGTGGCTGCATAAAGATGTTTATTTCGCCCGCAAGTACGGGCTGGAGGAAACTGTGGGATTGATGGGACCTGAAAACAATAGCTATGCCGCCAAGGATATCCAGGTGCTGGAAGGCCTGGAGGCAGTCCGCCGCCGCCCCGGCATGTATGTGGGTGGCACTGACCTGAAAGCGCTGCACCACCTGGTCTACGAGGTGGTGGATAACTCCATCGATGAAGCCCTGGCAGGGGTGTGCAACCAGATCATCGTCACCATCCACGCAGATAGCTCCGTAACGGTGGAGGATAACGGGCGTGGCATACCGGTGGATATCCACCCCGAGAAGAAGAAGAGCGCCCTCGAGGTGGTGATGACCACCCTGCACGCGGGGGGCAAGTTTGGCGGCGGGTCCTACAAGGTCTCCGGCGGCCTGCATGGTGTGGGGGTCTCGGCGGTGAATGCGCTCTCCTCCTGGTGTGAGGTGCATGTGCACCGCGACGGCAACGAATATATGCAGCGATACGAACGCGGCATTCCGCAGGACGCGGTGAAGTTGATCGGGAAATCGAGCCGCAAGGAAACAGGCACGGTTACCACATTTCGCTTCGACCCCGATATCTTCAAGGGCGACCTGGATTATAAATTCGAGACGCTCACCCAGCGCTTCCGTGAGATGGCTTTCGTCACCCGCCAGGTGCTGATCAAGCTCATAGACGAACGTACACCCCAACACGAAATGAGTTTCTATTTCGAGGGCGGGATAAACTCGTTCGTCCGTTACCTGAACCGCAACCGCGATACCCTGCACCCGGTTTTCTACGTGGAAAAGGAGATCGAGCACGTGGGCATCGAGGTGGCGGTGCAGTACACCGACGCCTACTCTGAATCGGTTTATTCCTTTGCCAACACCATCAATACCATCGATGGCGGCACGCACCTCACCGGGCTGCGAATTGCCATCACCCGCCTGGTCAACGATTACGCCAGGCGCACCAGCCTTCTCAAGGAGGCCGATACCAATTTCACCGGGGATGACACCCGCGAGGGCATGACCGCCATCGTGAGCATCAAGCACCCCGACCCGCAGTTCGAGAGCCAGACGAAAGTCAAGCTGATGAACCCTGAGGTGCAGACCTATGTCCAGCAGGTGGTAGGGGAAGCCTTCAGCGCTTTCCTGGATGAAAACCCGCAGGCGGCGCGTGCCATTGTGCAGAAGTGCCTCACCTCCGCCCGCGCCCGGGATGCCGCCCGCAAGGCGCGCGACCTGGTGATCCGCAAATCGGCTCTCGAGAGCCTCACCCTCCCGGGGAAACTGGCGGATTGCTCGGAACGCGACCCGCAGCGCACTGAGCTTTATATCGTTGAGGGTGAATCCGCAGGCGGTTCGGCCAAGCAGGGGCGCGACAGGCACTTTCAGGCCATCCTGCCGCTCAAGGGCAAGATCCTCAACACCGAACGCGCCCGCCTGGATAAGATGCTGGGCAACGAGGAGATCCGGGCACTTATCTCTGCGCTTGGCACAGGTATCGGTGATAATTTTGATGTGGATAACCTGCGCTACGGTCGGATTATCCTGATGAGCGATGCCGACGTGGACGGTTCGCACATCCGCACGCTGCTGCTCACCTTCTTTTTCCGCTACATGCAGCCGCTGATCGAGCAGGGGCACATGTTCATCGCCCAGCCGCCGCTCTACCGCATCCAGCACCGGCAGAATATCAAGTATGCCTACACGGATGAGGATAAGGAGCGGGTATTAAAGGAAATGGGCGCTTCCGCCGAGAAGGCTGATATCAGCCGTTATAAAGGACTGGGAGAAATGAATCCCGAGCAGCTCTGGGAGACGACCATGAACCCCGAGAACCGCACCCTGCTGCTGGTCAATATTGACGATGCGGCCGAAGCTGACCGAACGTTTGATATGCTCATGGGGGATGCAGTGCCACCGCGAACGAAGTTCATCCAAACCCACGCCAAGGCTGTGCGGAACCTGGACGTGTAGGCGAGATAATTACCTTCAATCCCGAAAAACACAAAACTCACGAAATATAATTTGTAATAAATTGAAGGGCGGGCATGTTGTGTTGTAGTGCCCGCCTTTTTTTATTGGGCGAAGGAGTACACTCCCTCCGGATCAATTGATTAGGTAGATTGGTGGCAGTCACCGGTTGCATGACCGCCGAACGTGGAGAAGATAATTTTTCGCTACCCCTAAAACAAGCTGATCACGTAAACGATGAGCGGCGCGATCAAGAGCGCGGGTAGTAAATTCCCGATGCGGATCCTTTTTATTTCGAGAACCCCGCTCACACCGATGCCCATCAGCAGCACACCCCCGGTGGCGGTCATTTCATTCATCATACTGGTGGTGACGATAGCATCCAGCTGCCCGGCTAGCAAGCTGATGGTGCCCTGGTAGACCAGGACGGGCAGGGCGGAAAAGGCCACCCCGATGCCCATGGTGGAGGCGAACGCGATGGAGGCGATGCCATCCATCACGGATTTGATGATCAGGGTCATGGAATCTCCCTGCAGACCGTCACTGATGGAGCCGAGGACTGCCATGGGGCCGGTGCAAAAAAGCACCGTGGTTGCCAGGAAGGCACGCACAAAACGGCTGGAGTTGCCATCCGAGCCGCGGGTGAACTTCTTCTCGAGCCAGGCACCAAGCGTCATCAAACGATCCTCGATGCGGCCCAATTCCCCCAGGCCTGCGCCGATCACGAGAGCGCCTAGGACGATCAGCCCGTTTTCGGTCTTGAGGAACATCTGCACCCCGATGGCCACGATGAACAGACCCATGGCAGCCATGACGGTATCCTTCAGCTTTTCGGGCAGGCGTGAACCAAAGAAAACGCCAATCAGGCCGCCGATGATGATGGCAAAGAAGTTGACGATGGTTCCAAGCATTAAATAGGTCCTTTTAATAGCTGCTGCAGCCGGGATTAATAACGGGGAATTATACCTGAGGCAGGAAAAATTACGCGAAGATTATAGGATTCGAATTAGTAGGATGGGAGCGTGCTCCCGTTGAACCATATGCGATTCTGTGATGATTGATGACGGTTACAAAACCGGTACCCGCTCTAAGGCAAGGCAGACTGGAACTCTCCCACGTAGAATTCAATTTGGATATTATCCGGGTCGCGGAAGCAGACGTAATCACTCTGGCCATCCGGGTCAAATTCGATTCCGGAAGTGGGAATGCCCATTTTCTTTAAATGATCTAATAATTTATTCAGTTGGTTGCGGGATGCGACGGAGAAACCGATATGATCAAGCCCCAGGCGATTTTCGTCGAAGCGATCCCCCGGGTTATCGCCACGGGGTGGCTTTTGCAGGCAAAGAAGAAAATTCCCGCAGGGGATGCAGACCACGCTTTCCATTTCAAAATCTGCCTTCATATCTAGAATTCTCTCGTAAAAGCTGGCTGCGCGCTTCGGATCACTGACCGTCAATACAATGTGGTGAATCCCTGTTATTTGAAGTGCCATAATACCTCCTACGGTTCGCTGATCAGGAAATTATCAAACTCCACCGTAACTGGCTCGGGCTCAAAGCTGATCGCTACCAGGGCGATATCCCCCTCGGGGAAATCGAGGTCGGTAACCTCGGTCAGCAGCTCCCCGTTTGCGTAAAGGCGCAGGGCATTTCCCACGCATTCCGCCCGCAGATGGTTCACCGCCGGCGGGGGAAGGATCGCATCCGATTGAATCCACTCCAGCAGGAATTCGTAATCCCCGCCGGTGGACTTTTGAATACTGTAATAGCCATCCCCGGAGATGAGGAGGGCATAGCCGGCGCTGGAGTCCTCCGTCAAATTATGGCGGCAGAAGAACCCGTACCCGGTGTCGTTGGATTCGGGTCCGGTCATTTGGGAGGCATCCACCTCCAACACCGAATCGCTGAACTTCCTGTATGGCTCGCCCCACATGAACCAGGCATCACCCAGCGAGGTCACCCGGTATTTACCATCGGCATACTCCACCGAACCGCGCTCCCACGAACCGGTCTCCCAGCCCGAGGCGGGATCGCTGAAATCATCGCTGTGGGGCAGCGGCCAGGGGGGTTCGAACGCGGTTGTGGGCAGGGGGGCGGGGGTAGGCACGGAAGTGGGCAGGGAGAATGCGGTGGCGGCCGGGTCGTAGGTGGGGATGAGGATGGAGTGGTACTCATCGGCCGGAATGGCCGGGGAACAGGCGGCGGCCACCAGGACGAGCAGGCAAAGAGCAGCGTTTGTTTTCAAGGCTTTTCCTCCTGATAATTTTAGCAGACGGATGACAAAGCCTCTCGCATCAGGTACACTGGGTATATGGATAAATACGTGAAAGTGGATTTCCTTAAATTTGGGTATGGTGGTGAGACGTTGGGCAGGCTAACGGATGGCAGAACCATCTTTGTCCCCTTTGCGCTGCCCGGCGAGACTGCACGCGTGGAGGTGCTGGAAGAGAAGCAGGGGTTTGCGAGGGGGCGGCTGGCGGAACTGCTCTCGCCTGCCGCAGAGCGCATTCAGCCACGCTGCCCGCATTTCGCCATCTGCGGGGGTTGCCACTACCAGATGATGCCCTACGCGATGCAGCTGGAAGCAAAACGCGCTGTTTTGCGCGACCAGCTCGCCCGCCTGGGCGGAATCACGGACCCGCCGGTCTCGGAGTGCATCCCCTCGCCGCTGGAGTGGAATTACCGCAACGCGGTACAGTTCCACCTGGATCGTGAAGGGAAGCCGGGTTACCAGGCAGCCAGCTCGCACCGGGTGGTGCCCATCCGCGAGTGCCACCTGCCCGAGCCGGCCATCAACGAGATCTGGCCGCTGCTCGAGTTCGATCCCCAACCTGGGCTGGAACGCATCCAGTTGCGAGCGGGCAGGGGCGGCGAAGTGCTGCTGATGCTCGAGACTGGTGCGGGCGAGACACCGGAGGTGGAGATTTCGCTGCCAATCTCGGTGGTCAGCCAGGGCGAAGGCGAGGCGGTGACCCTGGCGGGCGAGGATCACCTGATCCTGGAGGTCAAAGATCAGAAGTTTCTCGTCTCGGCGGATTCCTTCTTCCAGGTGAATATCCCCCAGGCGGGACGGATGGTGGATTGGCTGCTGGAGGCGCTGAGCTTGCGCGGCGGGGAGAGCGTGATGGACCTATACTGCGGGGTTGGGCTCTTCAGCCGCTTTTTGGCACCGCTGGCAGGTAGGGTGGTGGGCGTGGAGTTAAACGTCTCGGCCTGCGAGGATTACGCCGAGAACCTGGACGAATTCGATAAAGTGGAACTCTATATCGGCGCGGCAGGCAGCATTCTACCTTCCCTCGAAGCCAAAGCGGATATCATTGTGGCCGATCCCCCCAGGGCGGGAATCGAAAAAAAAGCCATGGAAGCCATTTTAAAGATTAAACCCGCTACTCTGGCCTATTTCTCCTGTGACCCAGCCACCCTGGCGCGGGATGCGAAGATGCTGCTTGCAGAGGGATACCTGCTGAAATCCGTGCAGCCCATCGACATGTTCCCGCAGACCTACCATATCGAAAGCTTCAGTCTTTTCCGGAAAGAATAAAATCTTTCTATTTATGCTTCGAAATTCTCCGAAAAAATGTTTTATCCATGGATGGGTAATACTATTTATGGTGAGAGATGGTTCTGAAGATGGGTAACATCGAAACCCCGGCGACCCTGCCAGGCACAAACATCACGTTCAAACCCGTGGAAAAGACCAATTGGGCGGATTTTGAGGCATTTTTCGAGTCCAGGCTCAGTTATTGCTGGTGCATGGCCTGGCGAATGACCAGGGAGGAACTGAAACATAATAACTCCAGCTGTAGGAAAGAATTCATTAAAGAAAGGATCTTTTTGGGTGTTCCGGTTGGGATACTGGGTTATGTTATTGACCAACCTGTGTGCTGGTGCTCGGTAGCTCCCCGCGAAACTTATCAAAGGTTGGGTGGGGATGAGAGCCTGGAAAAGGTCTGGTCAATCGCTTGCTTCTACATCCAAAAAGAATTTCGAGACCAGGGGGTGGTCAGATTACTGATTGAAAATGCGAAGATGTACGCAAAAGAAAATGGCGCGAAGTATCTTGAAACCTATCCGGTGGACCCGGATTCACCGAGCTATCGATTCATGGGTTTTGTTGCCACTTTCCAAAAAAAGGACTTCACTTTTTTAAAAAGGGCAGGAACGAGAAGGCATGTGATGTTGCTCAAGTTATAAGAAAAGAGAGTAATGATTAGGCAAAGGCGCCTGTTTTCATGGTGGATGTTTTCCCTGAAAAAATGACTCCCCTTGGCTTGATAATTGCAACCTTTTTCCCAGATAATTCGTCTATTTTTGCAGGAGGCATCCATGAACAAACGAACCGCATTCGCCCTCATCTCTATCCTATTGCTTGGGATTATCCTGGCAGGCTGCAACTTCCCCATGTTCGGCGGGGGTAGCGGCGCTGCTCCCACCCCCGACCTGACCCTGACAGCGCTCTTCCTGCCGCTGGTTTCCACCACCACCCCGCCGCCGGTGCCCACGCTGGCACCGCCAACAGAGGCAGCATCCCCCACGCCCACTGAAGTGCCCACGAGCACCCCCGAGCCTCCCACTCCCACGCCGACGATCACCGCCACCATGCCCAGCCGGCCGGGTCCGCAAGCCAATGCCTGGCTGCTTGGCAAACCGCCGGTGATGGACGGCAACTGGGGGGATTGGGTGGGCGGCGCCACCCAGTACGGAGTGGATTACGTCACCTTCGGCAAGAGCAACTGGACCGGCACGAGTGATCTCAGCGCTTCCTATGCCCTCGGATGGGACTTCAACAACTTCTACATCGGGGTGAAGGTGCACGATGATAAATACGTGCAGAACGCAAGCGGCTCGGAGATGTGGCAGGGCGACGGAGTGGAGTTGCAGTTGGATACCAACCTTTTTGGCGATTTCTATGATTCCACGATGAATATAGACGATTTCCAGATGGGCTTCTCGCCCGGGCTGGGCTCCATCGGCGGACCCACCGAGGCGACGCTCTACATGCCGCGATCGATCGGCGGGACGAAACCGAATGTGCAGATCGCCTCCGTTGCCGAAGATGGTCTTTACCGGGTGGAGATCGCCATTCCCTGGAGCATTTTCAACCTCACCCATCCCTACCTGGGTATGTACAGCGGTTTCACCCTGTGCGTTAACGACAACGATGACCCGAGCGTGAACGCGCAGCAGACCCAGATGTGCTCCAGCGTGTACCGCAAGTTATTGAACCCGACCACCTGGGGGCAGGTGTGGTTCGTGCGGTAGAGTTTATTCCTGAAAACCATTGCCGGGGAGTCCTTGGACTCCCCGGTTTTTTTACACCTTCGAGCCACATTACAAGATCAGTTGTATCTAAGGAACCACTTGGTTAATTGCGATCCTTTTGCTACAATCATCATGAAGTGCAATACTCGCCGGGGGTTTTTTCCAACCTATAAAAAACTGGAGGAAGACATGACCCGAAATAGAACTCTGACCATCCTTTCGTTGGGACTGCTGATCGCGTTTTTTGCGACTTTTTTGTTTGTATCGCCTGCCTTCGCGCAGGATGAGGTTCCGCCCGAGGTGGTTCCCACCGAGACACCAGCGGAAGTATTACCCACCGATGCAGCTCTGGCGGAAGTTATGCCAACCGAGACAGAACCTGTTGAAGAACTGCCGTTTGATACTGCTCCGTTGGATCAAAACCAAGCAACCGAACCCAGCCTGGCGGAACAACTGGATGATGCCGGGATCGCCCTGGTGGATGAAAGAGGCAATGTGCTTTCACTGGCCACTGCCGCCGCGGAAGTCACCCTGGCTAATACCGATCCCTGGTTCACCCACAAGGGTATTACATATCGCTTCATGACGGATTGCACCGGTTACACGAACTGCACCACGTCAGCCACTCCGATCCAGGCTGCGATTAATGCCATCTCGGGTGGAAAAATCCCGGTGGATAATTTCCTGCATTTTGAGTCCGGAGCGGCCATTTCCGAAAATGTTGTGATCAACGGTGTGGTGGGTCTCAAGGGCTTGCTGGGTGTTAAATCGGCAGACACCCTGGAGCCAAACGTTACCATCAACGGATCGCTTACGGTCTCCAACATGGTCAATGGATTCCAACTGGAAAGCCTGAATTTCACCGGTTCGGTCGGCACACCGGACTATCCTTTGGGTGTGATCGATTTTTATAATAACGGCGGTACGATCAAGCTTTTCAATGTAACCGTCACCAACAGCAATGCAGACGGAGTGGGAATTTCAATCGTTGGCCAGACCGGCGGTGTGGAAATGAGCGAGGTGGATGCCTCCGGGAGTGCCGGTGGTGGCGCATTTATTCAGAATAGCGGAAATGTTTCAATTAAGAACAGCAGCTTTGATAACAATGCCGGGAATGCACATGCTTCCGGATTGACCATCGGCTCCAGCGGGGTGGTATCCATAGATGGTGTTTCAGCGAGCGGAAATGGGGATGCGAATACTGAACCGGATGATCCTTATCTCCCAGCGATGGATATCTATCAGAGCAAGTCAGTAACGATAAAGAACTGTGTGTTTACAGGGAACGCAAACGTTTTCGGTTTCGTTGTAGAAAACAATTCCACCACTGTGTCCTTGGATAATGTCAACGCCAGTGATAATTTGTATGGATTTTGGGTAAATTCCCGCGGAAATATCAGTGCGAACAACATTCAGGCAGTCAACAATGATGGCTATGGTGCGGTATTCGATACTTGCCACGATTCCACAGGTTATTTCGACGGCTTGAAGGATCAAACCTGCACGAATACCGGCACAGGAAATATCACCATTTCCAATAGCGGTTTTTCAAATAACACATCCAATAAAGCCGGATTAGCGGTTTTCGCTAAAGGCTCCATCACCTTGACGAACGTGGAAGCCAGCGATAACCGCGGCTACGATCGCGATACCGGTGACCCTACCTCGACCACATCAGGCGCATGGTTATATAACTATGGCAGCACTGGTATTTACCCAGTCACCTTGAACACAAGCACCTTCAACGGGAACTCTGAAAACGGCATTAATGTCTACACCAGGGGTTTGGTCACATTCAACAAAGTAAAAGCTAATGGAGATTGGGTGGATGAATTGGGATTTTTTGGCAATGGGGCTGGAGCCGCCTTTTCCATCGATAATAAATCGTTTGGAACCAGCTCCGGGGTGATCTTTAATGGCGCTGTGAGAAACGACAACGAATTCCTTAACTATTTTCAGCCGGTGGATATTCAAACCAACGGCCCGGTTACCTTGAATTATGTCCATATCATTCTCAGAGATTCAACATTAATTGAAACCCCAGCAGATGTGAAAATAAATTATAGCGATTTCTATTCCATTAACTCTCATGGGCTTGCAGTGATATCGTTAGGGAACATCTCACTTAAAAACATAAATTCAACTGGTTTTAGTGGAACACTCCTCGATAACCGCGATGCTCTCAATAAAACAGTGTCTGTTATCGGTGGGGATTCTTATTGGAGTAGTTTTAATAATCTGGAAATATTTTCCAAAGGAACCATCACACTCACAAATGTGAAAGCCAACGATGCAAATGGTATTGGTGCATGGTTGGACAACGCATCGACTGGCGGGAGCGGGAATATCATTATTTCGGGGTCAGAATTCAACCGAAATACGGGTTTTGGTGGCGGCTTGGGGCTATGGCTTAATACGAATGGCACTATCACACTGACCAATACCCAGGTGCTCGATAATGACTGGGGGATAAATATTAATAGTTCCGAATCCCCGGTAGGCAAGCCAAAAGGATTAACCGTCAACGGGGGTGAATATCAGAACCTATGGGGAACCGTGTATGGAAAAATTGATATTTCGAATATTGAAACAATCAATGGAGCAGGTGTATCCCTGAATAATGCCATTGAAGAAGGTGGGATACAGAAGATCTACTCTGTGACGATCAGCAACAGCCATTTTGATCATAACTACTCGGATGGATTGTGGATCACAAGCTTTGGATCGATCTCGGTCAAGAACACCACCGCCAACGGCAATTTCGGCTGGGGTGGGTGGCTGGATAATTTTGCTGCAACGGTCGCACAACCGGTATCGCTGAGCGGGTGCCTGTTCGATGGAAATGAGGTGGGCGGGCTGAACATACAATCCAAAGGCGTGGTCAAGCTGACGAACACCGGGGCTTCCGAGAACTCGTCTCACGGGTTCAATTCAACGCCTCTTGTGTACGGGGATGCAATTACAGATGGCGCTTCCTTCGATTATCCCGATCAGTGGAATTTTTCCGGAAATTTCGGAGATGTGATCTCGATTGTATTAGATCAAGTAATGGAAGCGTACCTGGAATTGTGGTGGTATGACACGACAATTGGGAAATATGTGATGATAAATTACGATGATAATCGCGATGGCGATTTCACAACCGAAATCCGGGATTACAGTCTGATTTACTCCGGGGACTTCATCATCCGGGTGACCGGGAAGATTGGCGGTGACTATGAAGATTACTCAATGCATTTATGGCTGGATTCAGACCCTTACGCCTATACAGATGTTTTACTTGATCCTGTTCCAGGCCTGGTTGTGACCAATACCGGTGGAGCTGGTGTGACGATAACCAATCCTAATGCCTCGGAGGTCTACCGGTTTGAGAACAACTCTGGTGATGGTGTAACGATCGATACCGCCGGTCCGGTGGTGTTGGCTGGTATGGTTGTAAACTCAAACCGCGGCGCCGGGGCTCTGATTGGCTCGGAGCTAAAACCAGTGAAATCAGCAGCACTTACAGGTACGAACACTTTCAACGAAAATTTCGGACCGGGGTTGGATATCCGCGCAATCGGAGCGATTTCTCTGACCAATGTCAGCGCTTCTTCTAACTGGTTGGATGACCTGTATGCTGCCCCAGGGGTATACCTTGATAACACCTATGGAAGCACCCCTGCGAATGTGAGCCTGATAAGCAACATAAGCACTTGGACGAATGAGTTCTTCTACAACCAGGGAACTGGTTTGGAGATCCATACCAAGGGTGCTGTGACGGTGAGCAAAGTGAACGCATCCGAAAATGCTGGCGAAGGTGGAGTCTTTATCACAAACATGGGTGCCTCCACCCCGGCAAGCGTCACGCTAAATTTCGTCACCGCGAACATGAATCTAGGCAATGGCCTCACGATAGAATCCAAGGGCATCGTAACTGTCAACAGTCTCACTGCCAATGAAAATTCTGGCGCAGGTGCAACCATTAATAATACTTTTAGTGGCACAACCGGCGCAGCTGTGAACGTAACAAAATCGATTTTCAATTTGAACACTGATCGCGGATTATACGTACAAAGTCGCGGAACCATCACTGTGAACAATCTGACGGCAAATGACAACCTAGGTGAGGCAGGTGTTGAATTGAATAACCAATTCAGCGGGGCACCTGGTTTAGTATGGGTCGTCAATTCACTGGGAGCGAACAATTTCAACAACAATATTGGCTTCGGATTGAAGATCCTCACCAACAAAGCAGTATCCGTGAAAGGTGTTTCTACCATCAAGAATACCGGTTATGGTGTGTGGGTGAATAATTTCGCCAGCGGGACCGGAAGCGGAGCGGTTACCCTGACTTCGGTTGTCGTAAAGGAAAATAGCTACAGCGGACTGCGGGTTGATACCAACGGCGCAGTGACGATCAGTGGTTTGATCTCGATGCTGAATGGTGTGGATGATGATCCTAATCCTGATGCCGACTACGAAGCCGGGGTCGTTGTTCGCAACCATAATACGGCTTTCAAGACAACCATAACAGGCAGCGTTGTGGTCGGCAATTACAAGTATGGCATCCTGATCTACCGGTATAACGGGGCCTACCCGGCGATATCGGGTTCCACTTATTTTGGGAATAATCGTCTTGGAGGGTATCACAACCTGCTGATGGCGAATTTCCCCTCATAGTTTGTTTCTGGAACACGATGACCTGCAGGATTTTTCTCCTGCAGGTCTTTTTTATTGATAGCGTGAGTAAAATAATGGTGCGGTGAATTTCTTTAGCCGGGATTTAAGTTAATTATTCTTTCTAGTTTTTCCATTTAATTATTCATTGTGGAACTTGCCGGATTCAGGACCCAAATCCAAATATGGAAAATCGGAGAAATCTAGAAAATTTCGGTGATTTTTAAGGTTTCCCAGTTGATTTCAAAGTAATTACTAATGGGTTATTAGAACAACACCGACATTAACTCTGTCCGATATTTTCGCGCTTCGGCATCATTTGCTCCCAGGATCTCCAACAGGGATAAAACAACCCCGCGTGCCTCACCCT
>CAWDHI010000013.1:0-46156 GCA_963802095.1 uncultured Chloroflexia bacterium
CCGTTGCGGAAAATGAATTCGGATTTTCTCAACCAGGCTTTTTTTGCGGTTTTCCACCCGACTAAAGCGTACCGGGAGTTTCGACCACACCTCGGCAAACCTGCCGGGGTGACTGGATAATTGATTAAAGAATTTGTGAAATATTAAGGATCACTCAGGATGCGAATAGGTCAAAATCCAGCAAAATTTGTAAAGGAAGTTGCTCAGCCGGCAAGAATTACGGTGGCGGTGTTAAACTATATTCCTTTCCTGAGCGGGTACTATGCCGATATGCTCAATGTTCTGGATGCTTGCCTGACCAGCATCTGGGATAACATCGATCTGGATTACGACCTGATGGTCTTTGATAACGGCTCCTGCGAGGAAGTAATCAAGTATCTTCGCGAAGCTCAGGATGCCGGGAAGGTCCAATATCTGATCCTTTCCGAAAAGAACCTGGGCAAGGGCGGCGCATGGAACATCATCCTCTCCAGTGCCCCGGGTGAGATCATTGCTTATACGGATAATGATTGCCAATTTTCCAAAGGCTGGCTCTCAGAATCTTTAAAGATTCTGGAAACCTACCCTAACACCGGTATGGTAACAGCGCGTCCCTTTCAGACAAACCCGGAGTTCTATTCGAAGACGGTTGCCTGGGCGGAAAAGAATAGTGAGGTAACTTTGGAACGTGGTCACCTGGTGCCTTTCCAAACCCTGCATGAATTCAACCTCAGCCTGGGACAGACCGAGGAGTACAGCCGCAGTCTGATCGATAACGCCGAGGATGTACTCCTGACATTTAGAGGTTTGCAGGCTTTTGCAGGCAGTTCACACTGGCAATTCACCGCCTATAAGTCCACCTTGGCTGAATTCCTACCTTTTGAGATGGACCGCCCGATGGGGCAGGTTAAGGAGCTAGATCGGCGGATGAACGATGCTGGATACCTGCGATTAATGACTGCACAGCCTCTGGCGATGAATTTGAGCAATACCATGTTACCAAATGACCAGGAGCGGAAACGCAGTATACAAAAAGGACGCAGATTCTTCGAAATGAAACCGGTTAAATCCCTGCTACTTGGGATTTACAACCGCATTTTCAATATTTATTACCGGGACTGAGAGATTATAGATGGTAAAACGTGTTTTCATCAGCGCGGATCACGGACTGGCAGTAGTGTACTTCCTGCAAAGTGATGTTGTTCCGACCCTGCTCAAAGCTGGGATCGAGGTGATCCTGCTGACGGATGATGGATTGATCAACCAGATCTCAAGTCGGTTCGGCCAACCCGGTTTGACAGTGGAAGGACTACGGCTTAAGGAAGCTCACAGATATGCTGAGACTTTTCAACCTGGCAAGCAATGGTGGCTGCAATTTCTGCGGCGGGTGGGAGCTTCGGGCAGGATCAATGTGGAAGCGCTTACCAGCCATATCCGCCAGGTCCAGGCGGAGGCGGAAGGCAAACGCAGACTGCTGATGCCTTTCATGAAGGCATACGTCTGGTTGATGAGAAAATCAAAAACAGCGCGGAATTGGGTACGGAAGGCACAACTACAATATTCTCCAAACCTATATCAAGACCTATTTGAAAAATATAACCCGGATCTTGTCATTTCCAGCACTCCCGGGTGGAGGCTGGACCGCTATTTACTGCGTGAAGCACACCAGCGAGGAATCCAGACCGCCGCGGTCGTGGTCGGTTGGGATAACCCCTCGAGCTACTCGCTCCCCGGTGCACCGGTGGATTGGATCACCTGCTGGTCTGAAAAGCAGGTCCAGGAGCTGGTGGAGGGCGATGATTGGGATCCGCGGCGGGTGAATATTGGCGGTATCCCGTCCTACGATGGCTACTTCCGCAAAGGATGGCTTCTAGATCGTGGGGATTACTTCCGAGTACACAAACTGGATCCAGACCGAAAACTTCTTAGTTATGCATGCAGTTTCATCACCTTCTCCCCAAATTTCCAAAACGTGGAAGCCCTAGCGAAATTGGTGGCATCGGATAAATTATCCGAGCCCTGCCAATTGTTGATCCGCCTGCACCCCAACCACTTTTTAAATGACCCTCTGTTCGCAGGCGAGCGACTGAGGATTGAAAAGCTGGCCGAGGATTATCCACACGTCCATGTTGTGGAGCCGGTGCCCCTGGGTGGGGAACTGGGGTACTATTCCGGGGAGGATATGCCTGAGAAGACTTCCATGATGGCCTATTCTGACGTATTCCTGACCGTCTATTCCACCATGGTTGTGGAAGCAGCCATCCATGACCGACCTATCGTGAGTATGTGCATCGATGCACCAGGTGGTTGGAACCGCAAGGACCATTTTTCGCTGGCACTCTCCGAAATAGGAGAATGGCCCACTCATCAACGATTCCGCGAGGCTGGTGCAGGTAAAGTGATCTTTGATACAGAACAGCTCATTGCAGCCATAGAGGATTACCTCAAGAATCCTCTGGGTGGCACCGAGTCCAGAAGAAAATTTATCCGGGAAGAAGTTACCTTCACAGATGGTCTGGCTGGCAGGCGCACCGGGGAATTTCTGGCCTCGTTGATCAATAAAAAAACTCGGGAAATGGGTGCAGCATGAAATTCCTGATCGTTGGTCTGGGTTCCATAGGACGCCGCCATTTACGCAATTTGATTGCCCTGGGTGAGCGTGATATTATCCTCTTCCGTTCGAACCACTCCACGCTTGACCTGGAAGAATTCTCTTCTATCCCGGTTTTCCACAACCTTGAAGCTGCGTTGGGAGAAGGACCAGATGGCGTGGTCATCTCGAACCCGACCGCCTTGCATCTGGATGCAGCCATTCCAGCCGCAAGAGCCGGATGTGCGATTCTTATGGAAAAGCCTATCTCTCAAAATCTCGCGCGGATTGAAGAGCTGAAATCCTCACTGAAGCGTGGGGAGGGAAATCTATTAATGGGGTTCCAATTCCGCTTTCACCCCACGCTGCGGAAAGTTGCGGAGTGGGTTCAACAGGGTGAAATTGGCCGTTCGCTAAGTTTCAACTGCCAATGGGGAGAATATTTGCCTGGGTGGCATCCCTGGGAGGATTATCGGCAGAGTTATGCCGCGAGAGCGGACCTGGGGGGCGGGGTGCTGCGAACGTTATGCCACCCGTTGGATTACCTGGGCTGGATCTTCGGTGACGCAACGCTCCACTGGGGATTCACCGGCAAGGTTAGTGACCTGCAGATCGATGTAGAAGATCTGGCCAAAGCCTCCCTGCACTACCCGGGCGGGGTGGAGGGCAGCTTAATGCTGGATTATTTCCGCCAGCCGCCGCTGCACATGTTGGAAATTACCGGAAGTAATGGTTTGATTGAATGGAAGAACAATACCGGGGCTGCGCGGATTTACCGCACCACCATCGGGGATTGGGAAACCGCGCTTCCACCGGAGGGATTCGATCGCAATGACCTTTTTCTGGAAGAAATGCGTCATTTCATTCGAATGACACGCGGAGAAGAAGCACCACTTTGCACTCTGGAGGATGGCCTTCGAACCCAGCGATTGGTTCAGGAGATCTATGATTTCAGCGCGAAACAGAACAACAAATAAGGGACCACATTATGGATAGCATTTTTGACAAATTCAATCTCAAGGATCGCTCGGTCATCGTGACAGGAGGAGCGGGGCTGCTGGGGCGGCAGTTCTGTATGACTCTTGCCCAAGCTGGTGCGGCAGTCGTCGTGGCGGATTTCAACTTTGAAGCCGCAGAAGGCACTGCACTTTCCATCACCGCGCGGGGGATGCTGGCCGCTGCCTGTAAGGTGGATGTTACCGACCCAAAATCTGTGGCACAGATGGTTGCCTTTTGCGACGATAAGTTCGGCGGCCCGGATATCCTGGTCTGCAGCGCGGCAAAGGATCCGAAATTCGACGGGGCAAATCACGAGCAATCCTCGAATGCCTTCGAGACTTTTCCCCTGGATGCCTGGAAGCAAGCCCTGGATGTTAACCTCACCGGCATGTTCCTCTGCGCCCAGGCTGCCGCGGGTAAAATGATCGCCCGGGAGCGGGGGGTCATCATCAATATCTGCTCCACCTACGGGTTGGTAGGTCCGGATCAGCGTATCTATAAGAAACCGGGAAAAACTGATCAATTCAAACCGGTATATTACTCTGTAACCAAGGCAGGGGTTCTTGGGCTTACCCGTTACCTGGCCACTTATTACGCAGGGAAAAATATCCGCGCCAACGCACTCACCCCTGGTGGGGTCTACAACAATCATGATGAGGTGTTCACCCAAAATTATTCCTCCCGAACTGTGTTGGGCAGGATGGCGAAACAGGACGAAATGAACGGCGCTTTACTATTTCTCGCTTCGGATGCTTCATCCTATATGACCGGATCCAACGTGGTAGTGGATGGGGGTTGGACGGCATGGTGAACAAACCCGAGGTCCTGGCGATCATACCCGCGCGCAGCGGTTCCAAGGGTATCCCGCGAAAGAACATTCGCCCATTTGCCGGATACCCGTTGATCGCCTACAGCATCGAGGCAGGGCTGCGGGCGGAATCCGTCACCCGCGTGATCGTTTCTACCGATGATGAGCAGATTGCTTCGGTGGCGCGGGAATACGGCGCGGAGACTCCCTTCCTGCGTCCGGCAGAATTCGCCAGAGATGATTCCACCGATTTGCCTGTTTTTACTCAAGCCTTGGATTGGTTGAAAATCCACGAGGGCTATGAACCCGAGATAATGGTTCAATTAAGACCTACATCCCCGTTTCGTCCGTTGGATTGTGTGGATAACGCGGTTCGCAAGCTGATCGATCATCCTGAGGCAGATTCTGTGCGCGGTGTGGTTTTAGCAGGGCAGAACCCGCATAAAATGTGGATCCTGGATGGGGATCAAAAACCCATGCATCCCCTTTTAAAGGTCCCTGGACTTGCTGAACCATACAATGCTCCCCGGCAAGCGCTGCCGCCGGTACACTGGCAGACCGGGCACATAGATGCGATCCGGGTATCAACGATTTACCAAAAGAAATCTCTAAGCGGTGAAGTTATCCTTCCGCTCGTATTGGATGGACGGTATACGATCGATATAGATACGCCGTTCGACTGGAAACGCTACGAGTACCTGGTATTGAATAGCGGCCTGGATTTTGTGGACCCAGCCAAGATGCGACGTGCCATACCTGGAAAAGTATCCCTGCTTGTAATGGATTTCGATGGCGTACTTACCGACAATCGAGTGTGGGTGGATGAAGGTGGTCGCGAGCGCGTGGCGGGTAACCGCAGCGACAGCCTGGGATTATCCCTTCTGCGCCAAAAAACAACCGTTCATCCGGTTGTGATCTCGCAGGAAACAAACCCGGTTGTGACCGCCCGCTGCAAGAAAATGAATGTTGAGGTTTTCCAGGGGATAATGGATAAAGCTTCGCTTTTGAAGCAAATCCTTACGGATCGCGGGATCGATCCCGGAGAGACGATCTATATGGGAAACGATGTAAATGATCTCCCCTGCCTCCCCCTGGTAAGCTGTTTTATAGCCCCTGCGGATGCCCAACCAGCAGTTTTGCGCGCAGCCGACCGCGTGCTCGGGTTCAAGGGCGGTCATGGAGCGGTACGAGAATTGTGCGATATCCTCATGGAAAATGAGTCAAATCAAGTCAAATAGAGGTGACTGAATGCAAAAAGAATTTATGATAAATGACCGCAAACTGGGTGATGGTTTTCCGGCATATATCGTGGCGGAGATCGGGATCAACCACAATGGCGATATGGACCTCGCGAAGAAAATGATCGCTGCTGCTGCGCAGGCTGGGGTGGATGCGGTCAAATTCCAAAAGCGCACCCCCGAGATCTGCGTACCGCCGGAGCAACGCGGGCAAATGCGCGAGACGCCTTGGGGATATATCTCCTACCTTGAATACCGGGAAAAAGTGGAATTTTCACAGGAACAATACCAGGAAATTGATTCTTTTTGCCATGAAACAGGAATTACCTGGTTTGCTTCGGTATGGGATGAACCCTCAGTTGACTTCCTAGAACCGTTCCAGCCGAGCTGTTATAAGATCCCTTCAGCCTCGCTCACTGACCACGGTTTGTTAAAACACCTGCGCAAGACTGGCAGACCCTTGATCCTCTCCACTGGGATGTCGACCATGGAAGAAATTTCAGCCGCTGTCGATTTGATCGGAACGGAAAATCTGTGTATCACACATGCCACCAGTACGTATCCATGCGAACCGGACGAGCTGAATCTGAAGATGATCCAGACTCTTAAGGAAAAGTTTCCCAGCCCGGTGGGATACTCGGGGCACGAGGTGGGGTTGATCCCATCTGTAGTGGCGGTGGCGTTGGGGGCTAACCTGGTGGAGCGGCATATCACACTAGACCGAGCTTTGTGGGGTACTGACCAGGCAGCCTCCGTAGAACCAGGCGGGTTCGAGCGGTTGGTAAAATATATCCGCGTAACGGAACAATCGATGGGGGACGGGGTCAAGAAAGTGTATGATTCCGAGCTATCATCGTTGAACAAACTTCGTCGGGTGAAATCCTCATAATCAAAAAAAGGACGGTTTCTATGAATAACATATTCGAATTACTTGCCCCGCTTGCCCGCAATCGAGCTTACCTGGATCCGGGCTCAGGTAGCATCCTGCTTCAGATGGTCATCGCAGCTGCTCTTGGAGCGGCGTTTGCGGTCAAGGTGTATTGGAAAAAGATTAAAGGGGCGCTTTCAAAGAAGAAAAGTGAAAGCGAAATTACAGCAACGGAAGAATCCTCGGATCAAAAGAAGGAAAAGAAATCCTGAGAATCCGAATTATTCTTCGGATTATTGATACGACCTTTCTTGAACTTCGTTATTTAAAGGAAATGATGCAATGAAACTATCTTCTTCCTTTCGGGATCCTAGCGGTTTCCTTTTCACAGAAAATGGAACGCTTTACCGTCAGGTAAATCAGGAGTACAAGTCTCACTATGATAAATTGATGGAATCCGGGTTGTACCGCAGCCTGGTGGATCAAAAACTGCTAATACCGCACGAAGAAGTCAAAATTGCATCGCCGGAGAAAGAAATTGCATATAAGGTGATTCAGCCGGATCGCATCCCCTTCATCTCCTACCCTTATGAATGGTCCTTCTCGCAATACAAAGATGCCGCGATTACGACCCTAGCCATCGAGATGCTGGCGTTGGAAAAGGGGATGACGTTGAAGGATGCAAGTGTTTATAACATCCAATTCCTCGAAGGGTCTCCACTGCTCATCGACACCCTCTCATTTGAGATCTACGATGAAGGTTCCCCCTGGGTGGCATATCGGCAGTTCTGCCAGCACTTCCTGGCACCTATAAGTCTGATGGCGCTTACGGATATCCGCTTTCAGCAATTGATGCGGGTATATATCGATGGGATACCCCTTGACTTGGCCAGCAGCCTGCTTCCGGGAAAGACCCATTTCAATATGGGGCTGGAGCTGCACATTCACCGCCATGCTGCCTCGCAAAAGAAATATGCCGGCAAGGGTGAGGAATCGAAGGTGAAGGAAGCCAGGATCACCAAGCTTTCTTACCAGGGGTTGATCGATAACCTGCAGGGAACGATCAAAGGATTAAACTGGGAAGGTGCGGGGACGGAGTGGGGGGATTATTATGACGCAACAAATTACTCTTCTGCCGCATTCGAGCGGAAAAAGAGCTTGGTGGGTGAATTTATCGATCAGGTTAACCCGAAAATGATTTGGGATCTGGGTGCCAATAACGGCGAATTCTCCCGAATTGGTTCAGGAAAGGGATTTTTCACTGTTTCCTCGGATATCGATCCGGTTGCGGTGGAGAGGAATTACCAGGAATGCCGCAACATAAAGGAAAAGAATTTACTTCCGCTCCTTATCGATCTCACCAACCCCAGCCCGGGGATTGGATGGGAAAACGACGAACGAACATCCTTTATCGAACGTGGACCGGTTGACCTGGTGATGTCGCTGGCACTCATTCACCACCTGGGCATTTCCAATAACCTGCCGCTTAAACGGATTGGGGAATTCTTTGCCAAGGCGGGCGAATGGCTGATCATTGAGTTCGTTCCCAAGGATGACAGCCAGGTCCAGCGCCTGCTCAGCAGCCGCAAGGATATTTTTCCGGAATACAACGAGGCGGGCTTTGAATCCAGCTTCGGGGCGAGCTTCAAATTGATTCGCAAAGAATCAATCGAGGGTTCGAAGCGAACCCTTTATTTGTATCGAAGAAAATAAGGATCAGCGAAAGTGTTTCAGAAAGTCCAAAAAGACTTCTATTTTTTTAGACCATCCGTTGAGCCAGCCGCAGGGGCTCTCGCGGAAAATTGTTACTGGGAAACCGAATGACCTCCTCACTGGCAACCAGGGTGAAGGCCAAGATCTCCAGGCATAAAGAAAACAGTAAATTACACACTGTTTCAAGGCGGACACTGGACCTGGCAGGTAATCCCGCGTCTGGCGCGCCAATTCTTTTCTTCAATGCTTCCACCCGTCTGACGCAATTAAGTCAGAACGCTGCTTTTTCCTTGCTCAGCGCGTGGTCGCTGGCATTGGATGGCTACCCGGTGCGATTCTTCACCTGCCAGGCAGGTATGACCCGCTGTATGCTGGGAACTTCACAGGAAAGACCTGATATAAAACCTCCCTGCGCGGCTTGCACTCGGCAATCGCGAATGATGTACCAGACGCCCTGGATGATCCCGTTTCAGTATTTTCCTGTTCGAGATTTGGAAGATCAGATCAGAGGACTTGATCTGACCCAGCTTCTCCAGGTCACTTATCGAAGCCTGCCTCTGGGGGAAATCGTGCTGCCCTCCCTGCGCTGGATCCTGCGGCGGCAGACCCTGGAGGATACAGATTCCACCAGATTCCTCTGCAAGGAGTACTTGCGCTCGGCTGCCAACCTGGCGACTAGGTTCGAGAAAACCCTTGAAGAACAGCAACCGTCGGCGGTAGTGGTTTTTAATGGTAAATTCTTTCCCGAAGCGACGGTGAAAACGATCGCCAGGCAGCATGGAATTCGGGCGATCTCCCACGAAGTCGCCCTGCAGCCGCTTTCCGCGTTCTTCACTGATGGCGAGGCAACCGCGTACCCTATTTATATTCCCGAAGGGTCAAAACTTGATGCCGAACAGGATCATAGGCTCGACCAGGTTCTAGAAAAACGTTTTCAAGGCGAATTCAGTATGGCGGGAATTAAATTCTGGGGGACGATGAAACCTTTTGATGACGCTATTTTGGAAAAAGCTGGCACTTTTCAGCAAATCATTCCCATATTCACAAATGTTATTTTCGATACCAGCCAGGCACATGCGAACTCGATTTATGCTGATATGTTTTCTTGGCTGGAGGACGTGGCTGTTCTGATCAAAGAGAACCCGCAGAAGCTATTTGTCATCCGTGCGCACCCGGATGAGATTCGCCCCGGGAAGGAATCCCGCGAGACAGTGAGCGACTGGGTTAAGACGCGCGGTTTGGATCGGCTTTCAAATGTTATCCTTATTGAACCGGGAGATAATTTCAGTTCATATCAACTGATCCAAAAATCCAGATTCGTGATGGTTTATAACTCCACCATCGGGCTTGAGGCATCCATCCTCGGCGCAGCGGTGCTCTGCGCTGGCAGGGCCAGATTCACGCAGGTGAAATCGGTTTTCCTGCCGAATTCGCGAGACGAACATCTGCGTTTGGCGCGAAAATTCCTGAAAGAGGAAAAGATAGAAGTACCCACTGAATTCCGTGATAACGCGAGATATTTCCTTTACTTTCAGCTCTTCCGCACCTCGCTTCCGTTTGGTGAATTCATCGAGGATAGCGAGTCCTGGAAAGGGTATGTGAAGTTGAAGGATTTCCCGCTGGAGGCGCTTAAAGCCCAAAACTCGCTTACGATGCGTGTTATCCAGAAGGGAATTTTGGAAAGGTGCGAATTTATTTACCCGGATTGAACGGTGAATGAGACCCACATGCACTTGACAAGGAATTTTGCACTATGAATCCAAAGATTGCCGCCCTGGTGCCCATGCGGCACCATTCCCAGCGGGTTCCCGGGAAAAACTACCGCCTGATCGCAGGAAAACCACTCTATCAGCACGTCATTGAGAATTTGTTGCAGGTGTGTGAAATCTCACAGGTGGTTGTGGATACCGACTCACCGGAAATAATGAAGGGCTTGGCGGCTAACTTTCCCCAGGTGCGGGTCATCGAGCGACCGGAAGCGTTGCGGGCGGATGATCTTTCGATGAATGAGATCCTCATCCACGATGTGCAGCAATTGCCGGAGGAGCACTATCTACAAACCCATAGTACCAATCCGTTGGTTTTACCAAACACCATTTCGCGCGCGATTCGATCATACTTCGATAATTTGCGTAATTTTGATTCCCTATTTGCTGTGACCCAGATCAAGGTACGGCTGTGGGACGCAAAGGGGCAACCCATCAACCACGACCCTGAAGTGCTGCTTCAGACTCAGGACCTGCCTCCGATTTATGAGGAGAATTCCTGTTTCTACATTTTCTCCAAACAGAATCTGATCACTCGCCGAAACCGCCTGGGGCAACGGCCGGCCATGTTTGAGATCTGCAGGGAGGAGGCCTGGGATATTGATGAGGAGATCGATTTTCAGATCGTGGAACTTCTGCTTCGCCAGCGAAGCGCGGAAAATAGAGGCAGGGACATTGTCGGGTAGAATTTACAGGTTATGGCAGCCATGAGACGCAAGTTCAAGTTTCCGTTTGAAGTCGTCATCATCCTGGCGGCAATTCTGCCGCATCTCTATGCTGCCTATGCCCCGCCTGCAAGCTTGATGAACTGGTACCGCACTGATGATGCGTATTACTACTTCATTGTTGCCCGCAATGTTGCCGCGGGGCACGGTTTTACTTTTGATCTGATCAACCGCACCAACGGGTTTCATCCGCTCTGGCTCTTTGTGAATGTTCCCATATTTGCTTTGTCTGGCGCGGATCGCATCCTACCATTACGCATCATTCTTATGGTGCTGGCGACCTTGAATGCTGCCACAGGCGTGGTCATTTATCGGCTTCTGAAAAAATATTTCCTGTTTGGAACCGCCGCTTTGATATCGATGGTTTGGATCCTTCTTCCCGCCATCCACCAGGTGACTGCTGAAGACGGCCTGGAAGCGGGGCTGAATGCCTTTGGACTTTCAGTGTTACTACTTGGTGGATCCTGGTTCATGGATAAAACACTGGGAGGAAAAGTCCGGAAGTGGGACCTGGTGATCATAGGTTTTCTTGGCGCTCTTGCCCTTTTTAGCCGGTTGGATAATATGTTCACTTATCTGGCTGTGGGGATTTGGCTGGTTCTCAGAGCGTTTCCGTTTCCCAGGTATCTATTTTGGGATGAGTTATTTGTAATAGCAAGCGTATTCGCTGCTGCGATCCTTCGTTTTGGATTTAGCGACCTGTATGAAGTTGCTCTTCTTTCGGTCTATATCATGCTCGCCCTGGCGATGCTGATCAAACCAACTTGTTACCTGGCTTTTGGGCTTTACAAGAACCTTCCCGGAAAAAGCCGCATACGGGATGCGTTCCGGATTCTGCTCGCAGTGACTGCAGCCAGCCTGGTTCTGGGGGGGTTGATGCTGGTATTGAATTCCCTGGGCATTTTCCGAGCTTTCCCGCGGATGATCATCTTTTACGATTGGGTATTCACACTCATCCTGATATTGGCTTCCCGCGGGTTTTTCCCGCACGTTTTTAAAGAATACAACACTCAGTTCCCGCGTAAATGGCTGGAATGGCTGAGAGATCGCTGGAAAACGATTGTTGCGGATGGGTTCAAGTTCTTCCTGCCCGGTGCGTCCCTAATGGTTTTTTATCTCGGCTGGAATAAGCTCTACTTTGGGACATTTTCTCCCATCAGTGGCCAGGTAAAACACTGGTGGTCTACTTTGCCAAATACCGTTTACGGACATGATTTCAATCTGAGCATTTTCCTGAGCCTTTCACCCGGGAACAACGCTGGACCCTGGTCGTTGCTTACCAGCAGGTTGAACGCTATCGTCACCTTTATGCTTGGCAGTATTAAACTAGCCAGTGGGCAAAATTACTGGATAGTGTTGATACTTTTAATCGGGTTGATCATTTTGGGGTTGGCGCTACTATTCAAAGGTGCTGGATTGGATTGGCGTGAGCGATCCCGCCGGATCGGGCTGCATGCCCTGCTGGCAGGTTGCCTGCTGCAGATTTCATACTATCTTGCCACCACCTACCCGAATCCACGTTCCTGGTATTGGGTGGGGGAAATCCTTTGCATCGTTCTTTTTGGAGCAGTAGTGTTGGAAGGAATCAGCAAGCTATTAGTCAAATGGAAAATTCCGATGGCTGCGATCCTCACAGCCGAATTCATACTAATGGCCTGGTTGGTAATATTAAACGTCCGCTATATCACCTCGCTTACCCCTTGGCAAGTGACGAAAGGGAATGAAGAAAGATACCTGGCGGATGCACGCGGGCTGGAAGGATTAACCCCACCTGGTGCGATTATTGGAATGCCTGGGGGAGGGACTGTGGCGTATTTCCTGCATGACCGCACGATCGTCAATCTGGATGGCTTGATGAACAGCACGGAATATTTGCAAGCATTGAAAACTGATCAAGGCACCGATTTCTTGGATCGGATGGGACTGACATATATCAATGCGAGCGAAGTGATGGTAACCGGTAGCGATCCCTATATGAGATTATTGAATAACCGGCTTAGGAAGATCGGTCTCATACCAGGGCTTGAAAGCTTCACCCTGTTTGAATATTTGAATCCGACTCTGGAGAACAAATGATGACGGGAGATCTCAAACCAGTGGTCCTGCTTTCAGCGCCATATATCCTGCCTTTCAAAGAGCGTTTTGATCCCGTTTTCGAGCATTACGGTCTTAAGTTGATTACACCCGAAGTGGATGAACGTCTGGAAGAAAAGGAAATCTTCAAGTTAGCCGGAAAATTCGATGGGACCATCTGCGGTGATGACCGGTATACCCCTGCCGCTTTGGATGCCTGTAGCCCACGACTGAAAGTGATCTCAAAATGGGGTACCGGTATCGACTCTATCGATAAGGACCATGCGGAAAAATTAGGCATCCAGGTTTTTCGCACACCGAACGCTTTCACATTGCCTGTGACAGACACTGTACTTGGATATATCCTCACTTTCGCCAGGAATATCCCCTGGATGGATAATGAAATGAAGAAGGGGGTCTGGCAGAAGATCCCCGGCCGGTCGCTGAGCGAATGCTCGCTTGGGGTGATCGGGGTGGGTAACATCGGCAAAGCTGTGCTTCAGCGTGCCCGAGCCTTCGAGATGAAGCTTCTGGGGAACGATATTCAGCCAATTGCCCCGGAATTCATCGCCGATACTGGGGTGGAGATGACAAGCGTGGAGGATCTGATCGCTCGATCCGATTTTATCAGCGTCAATGCGGACCTCAACCCCACCAGCCGGCACCTGATCAATGACAAGACCCTATCCAAATGCCGTCCTGGTGCGGTCCTGATCAACACCGCCCGCGGTCCCATCGTGGACGAGCCAGCGCTAATCCGCGCGCTGCAATCCGGCGAACTTTCGGGTGCTGCGCTGGATGTCTTTGAGGTGGAACCTCTGCCGCTGGATTCACCGCTTCGAAAAATGGACCAGGTGCTGCTGGCGCCGCACAATTCCAACAGCAGCCCGTCTGCCTGGGAGAAAGTACACTGGAATACGATCCGCAATCTCTTGAAAGGGTTGAATATTCCTTGCGATGATATTGATTCAATAATGGAGAAAACGCGATGAGCGAATCAAAAAAAGTTGTTTTAATCACAGGGGCAGCAGGCGGGATCGGCCGCGCAACCGTGCAGTATTTTGCCGGGCATGGTTGGCGGGTGATCGGCGTGGACCGACACCCGTTTGGGGAAGAATACCCGCAGGATGGTTTGTTCATCCAGGCGGATATCGCCAACCCGGCAGATTTTGAAACCATTTTTGAAAAGACCGAAAAATTCACATCGGAACTGCATGCCATTGTGAACAATGCCGCTGTGCAGATCGCGAAACCGCTAGTAGAGACAACCACAGAGGAATGGGATGAAGTTATGGCCAACAATCTGCGCTCCATTTTCCTGGCGTGTAAACTGGCGTTCCCGCTATTAAAGACATCCGGAAATGGCGCGATCGTCAATGTTTCCTCTGTGCATGCAGTGGCCACTTCCGCCAATATCGGCGCATACGCGGCCAGCAAGGGCGGGGTGATGGCGCTCACTCGCGCGATGGCCATTGAATTCGCCCCGCAGAATATTCGGGTCAACGCCATACTACCCGGCGCGGTGGATACACCCATGCTTCGTGCGGGCTTGCAGCGCGGGCATGTGAGCGGCGGCACCATTGTGGACCGGCTTGAAAACCTGGCCAGGAAAACCGTCAACGGGCGGGTGGGGCAACCGGAGGAGATCGCCAGCGCGATCTACTTCCTGGCGGATAATGCCCAATCTTCGTTCATGACCGGCCAGGCCCTGGTTGTGGATGGCGGGGCGACCTGCCGGCTGAGCACGGAATAAGTCGGCTCCTCATGAAATCCTGGTTGAAGAAGTCCATTCCCGAACCCGCCTGGAATACGATCCGTAACGGGTACGATTGGGTCAGGCGTCTACCTGATCTGCCTGGAGAATATTTGCACCCTTGGCGGCGGCAGAGCATCCGCAAGCTGGCTGCGATGAAAGATACCCATAAAGGGCAACGTGCTTTCATAATCGGGAATGGCCCCAGCCTAAAAGAAACCGATCTAACAAAGCTGAAGGATGAATTCACCTTTGGGTTAAACCGTATCTACCTGTTGTTCCCGGAGCTAGGATTCCAAACCTCCTGCCTGGTTTCGATCAACGACCTGGTCATCGAGCAGTGCGCCGCAGAAATGATCTCGCTCGAAATACCCAGGTTCTTCGCCTGGCATTCCCACCACCATTTTTTGCAATTCTCCCCGCAGAAGGAAATCCTGCCTACCTTTCTGTACACAACTTTCACCGGACCTGGGTTTTCCAAGGATGTGCGCGGCAGAGTCTGGGAGGGAGCCACCGTCACCAATGTAGCCCTGCAGCTTGCCTTCCACATGGGTTTCCAGGAGGTGATCCTGGTGGGGGTGGATCACAATTTCGCTACCACTGGTCCGGCGAATGCAACGGTCACTTCCACTGGAGATGACCCGAACCACTTCTCCCCGGCGTATTTCGGCAAAGGGTTCCGCTGGCAATTGCCTGACCTGGAGACCTCCGAAATCGGGTACCGCATGGCAAGACAGGCCTATGAATCCGCTGGCAGGCAGGTGATCGATGCCACCATTGGCGGAAAGCTGACCATTTTCCCCAAGGCGGATTATGAAAGCCTCTTCGCATGAAGCAACCGCTTGTTTCCATCATCACACCCTCATTCAACCAGGTGGCATTCCTGGAAGAAACCCTTCGTTCTGTGATCGAGCAGGATTACCCAAAGGTGGAATACCTGGTGGTGGATGGTGGTTCGACCGATGGGTCGGTTGAGATCATCAAGAGGCAGGAAAAGCAGATCTCCTGGTGGATTTCGGAAAAGGACAAAGGTCAGGCTGAAGCGATCAACAAAGGATTCCTGCGCGCTCGTGGAGAGATCATCGGCTGGTTGAATTCGGATGACACCTACCAGCCGGGTGTACTTCGGGAAGTGGTTGAGGTATTTGAATCTGACCCTGACATCGTGCTTGTCTACGGCGATGTGCGGGCGATAGATGAGACCGGGGAGGTGATAAATCACATCCGCTATAGTGACTGGAGCCTGGGTGACCTGATGGAATTCAATATCATCGGGCAGCCGGCAATCTTTTTCCGTCGCAGGTCACTGCGCAATGCCGGAGTCCTTGATCCCAATTACCACCTCCTCCTCGACCACCATCTCTGGCTGCGGATCGCGCAGCAGGGAAATATGGTTCATATTTCGCGCGAGTGGGCTAGTGCCCGCTTTCACCGCGAGGCGAAGAACATATCCAGCGCATCTCTATTCGGCCAGGAGGCGTACCGTATTCTTGCATGGATGGAAGCTGACCCGGGGCTGAGAGAGGAATTCAAAAAGAGGAAGCCCAGGTGCGAGTCCGGCGCGCACCGGATCAATGCCCGTTACCTGCTGGATGGCGGGCAACCGGCAGAATCGTTAAAAGCGTACTGGAAATCTTTTACAGCTCATCCACCAACCGCGCTCAAAGAATGGCACCGGATCCTTTACTGCTTTCCAGCAATGATCGGTCTCACCAGCCCGCGTTCCGCGTATAATCGCTGGCGGAAGAAGAAAAATAATTTGAACCCAAGGACCTGACCTGGATGGCAAAAAGCCTTTCCGCGACGCTGACCAAATCGATCGAATACCTGGCACTGCCCTACCAGTTCCCGGGGCATTTCTGGGAATTGAACCGTGCGATATTCACCAACCGGGAGCTGACCCACGAACTTACTCGCCTGGCACCCTACCAAACCTGGTTTAAGGTGCAGGGGATCAAAACTGTGCTGGATATTGGTGCGTACATCGGTTCATTTGCCTTTGCCATGCGCAGGATCCTTCCGGATGCGCGGATCATTTCTTTCGACCCGCTGGAAAAGAATATCCGTGCGTTGACCGAAAATCTCAAGAGCGACCCAAATTTCCAGGTGATCCAAACCGCTTTGGGTGATAAGAACGGCACGATCGACTTTTGGGAGAGCGATTTCACCGCCTCCTCCTCCGCCCTGGAAATGGCGGACACCCACAAGGAGCATTTCCCAGCCTCCTCAGGGAATCGGCGCATCACGGTGCCCCTGAAAACACTGGATGACTGCCTTGCAGATACCCGGATTGAAACCCCAATTCTCCTGAAGGTGGATGTGCAGGGGTTTGAGAAATCGGTTTTTGCTGGCGGGAGGAAGACGCTTAAGAAAACGGACATCATCATCAGCGAAGTTTCCTTCAAGCAGTTGTATAAGGATCAACCACTATTCGAGGAAATCCACGATATGCTTCGGCAAGAGGGTTTCGCATTTGCAGGGCTGCTGGATACACTCTGTTCCCCCCTGGATGGGTCGATCCTGCAGGCGGATGCGCTATTCACCCGGAAAGCCGGAAAATGAATCAGACAACTCCCAAATCGTTGGTTCAACCCACCGGAAAAGCACCCGGAAAGTGGACCATCCTTCTTTTGGTGGGCTTGTTCATCCTTGCGCTCACGATCCGGCTCTACGATATTACCGACCTGCCCTTTGATTTTCACCCCACCCGCCAGCTTTATACCGCGGTGGTCGCCAGGGGGCTTTATTACCAATCCCAACCGGATGACCCGGAAAGAAAGAGGGTACTAGCACTGGATGCGCTCCGACGCGAGGAGCGGGAGCCGCCTTCGATCGACGGACTTGCTGCATTGAGCTACAAGCTGATCGGCAGGGAAGTACTCTGGCTGCCGAGGGCGATGAGCGCGATCTTCTGGGTGCTGGGCGGGATCGCAGTGTTCCTGCTTTCCCGGCAGCTTTCCAACGATACTGGCGGGGTGGCAGCCACAGCGGTGTACTTGTTCCTACCTTATGGCGTGATCGCCAGCCGCAGCTTTCAACCCGACCCGTTAATGACGGCGTTGATCGTATTCAGCTGGTGGGGGATCTATAACTGGATGAAGCGCGCGGGGTGGAAATGGGTTTTCGTGGCGGGAATCACCGCGGGGCTGGCCATCTACTTTAAATCACTGGCGGCTTTTTCGATCCTGGGAGCTTACCTGGGATTGCTCATGGTTTTGGGTTTCAGAAAACTCTTCCTTTCAAAGCAATTCTGGGGGCTGGTGCTCCTCACCGTGCTGCCTACCGTCGGCTATATGATAGACGGGTTCTTTGTTTCCAAGGGTCTCTCCAACCTCTTTGGTTTGCGCTTTTTCCCCTCCCTGTGGCTGCAACCCTATTTCTACCTGCAATGGCTCGGAAAGGTTCAGACTGTTGCCACCTTGGGATTCCTGGTACTGGGATTGATCGGGATCTTTTACTTCGAAAGGCGTGAACAGCGCAAATTCGTGATCGGCCTGTGGTTGGGGTATATTATTTTTGGTTTTGTCTTTGCCTATTACTTCGGAACCCACGATTACTACCACCTCAGCCTGGTGCCGATCGTGGCGATCTCCATCGCGCCAGTTTCAGCCTCGCTCTGGCAGCGATTGCAGGAAGTTCAATCTGGCCGCTTCGCCCGGGTTGCGGTTGGGCTGCTGCTCATCTTTGGGCTGGCTGTCAACTTGTGGAACATTCGCACGATCTTCCACAAGGTGGATTATCGCCCGCAGCAGGCAGATTGGGATCAAATCAGAGAGGTGGTGGGGAACGATATATCGATCATTGCGCTCACCCAGGATTACGGTTACCGCCTGGAGTTCTTTAGCTGGATCAACCCGGCGGAATACTGGCCATACCGCGGAGATACCCGCCTGCGCGAACTGGCTGGCATCCCACAGCCGGATTTTGCCTCCCGGTTCGCAGACCAGACCCGCGGGATGGATTTCTTTGTGGTCACCGACCTGGTTGAATTCGCCGCCCAACCGGAACTGCAGGAATTCCTCTCTGCGAATTACCCGGTTTTCGACCAGAGCGCCGCGTTCATCATTTTTGACCTCCGGAATGGGAGCTAAGCGCGGATGCCTGTGAAGATCTCGGTGGTCACCCCATCGTTCAACCATGCACGGTTCCTGGAGCGCACTTTAATCTCCGTGCTTAGCCAGCCCTACCCTGACCTGGAATATCTGGTTGTGGATGGGGGTTCGCAGGATGGCAGCACGGAGATCATCCGCAAATACGCCGACAGGTTGGCATATTGGGTCTCTGAGAAAGACCAGGGTCAGACGGATGCGATCAACAAGGGCTTCGCCCGGGCAAGTGGAGATATATTCGCCTGGTTGAACTCCGACGATACCTACCTTCCAGGGATCCTGCCCCAGGTTGCGGAAATCTTCAACAAAAATCCAAACGCGGCAGCGGTCTATGCGAACGCTAATTTCATTGATGAAGATGACCGCGTGATCGGCCGCTTCCCGGCCGCCCAAACAGACCGGCGAAAGCTTTCGCGCGGATATGTGCACATCCCGCAGCAGGCCTGTTTTTTCCGGGCTGAGTTGTGGCGCAAGGTGGGCCCGCTGGATCCATCCTACTATTTCGCGATGGATTACGACCTGTGGGTGCGCCTGAGCCGCGAGGGAGAGTTGATCTACCTCCCCGACCGCACCTGGGCGAACTTCCGCCTGCACCCGGACGCAAAGACCATTGCTGCCGATGACCGCTGCTGGCCGGAGATGATCCGCATCCATCGCCGGGATGGCGGCTCGATAATATCCCTTATTATGTTAAAATACTGGATACGCGTTCTGGCTGGACCGATCATCCGTATAAGACGACGAAGGATGATCAATCGGTTGGAGCCTAGATAAAGGTAGCAATAATAGAATGATCGAAAAATTGGTCCTGCAATTAAAACTTATCATCCGGCTCCTCCGCGACAGTCGAATCAATATCCTGTTGAAACTGATTCCCATGTTTGCGATCCTTTATTTCATTTTTCCGGACCCCTTCCCATTTCCAATTCCCGACGATATTGGAGTCATCATTATCGGATTTTACCTGTTCGTTCAGCTTTGCCCCCCCGAAATCGTAGCTGAACACATGGCAGTATTAAATCAAGGCATTCCAGGAACCTGGAGAGACCCCAAGGATTCTGGCGAGGTAATCGATGTTGGTTTTAACGAATTGGACCCAAAGAAGGATACGGATCAGGAACAACCAAAAGAGCAATGAGCAACCAAAGAATCTTGGAAAGTGATAAGGATATTCGATGGCAATTAAAGAATGGGAACAGATTCAAGTCAGAACGTGCGCAAAAGTGACGAAACCGATCGAAATCGATCAACTCGTGATCTACCCAATCGATTATTTACCGGATCCGCCGCGTATTGTGGATTACCGCTGTTCGGGTGAAGCGGAATGCAAAAAAGAAGCGAATCTGAATTGCATTGTCCCGGAGGAAACCATCCGGAAGGCAAACCAGTCCTGATCCCACAAAATTCTTTCTTATTTTGCTGTGACGTTTTCCAAACCGTAATACCTTGCGAAACACTGATTGACCCAGAAATCCGGGTCCGTTTGCAGTTCGCTGATGCCGTGCTGCGAGTTGATCGCTTTTAACTCCAGGAGCGGTTTCCCGGATACCCGGTAGGTCTGCACCACGCGGTTGCGTTCATCCCAGGCGTTTGCAAACGCGCGTGCCTGCAGGAAATCCCGGTTAAGCGAGCCGCCTGCCCGCAAGGGGTAGATGCAGGCTAGGATGAGCCCAATGGTGATGACCGTATCGTAGGATCGCTTCCAAACCCTGGTTTTTCCTGCTGCCGGCAGGGTGGTGGCAAAACCGGCCAGGAAAATGACCGCGAAAACACCAAAGACCAGGATATAGGTGGCTGGGAACAATGCGCGCGGTTCGGGGTAGGCAGATTGGGCGTAGACGGATGGCGCGAAGGTGCTGACGACCAGCAGCAGCGTGGCCAGCGTGGTAATCCCGGTTGCCATCCAGAGTTTTTTCCTTCCGGGCAAGATGGGGAGATTTTCCCAATCCAGGCTGCGAGCCAGCAGGATGCCCATCATGGCGGCGATGAGAGAACCGAAAAGGAACGGGATCGGGTAGGCGATTAGCGTATGGTAAATGAAGGCAAGAGGGTATCGGAACGATAGCCAGATCAGGGTGAGCAGCCCGGGGGGCTGGGGGAAGAGCGCCTGGCGAATTTGGTTGCCGGGAGAGACAAGGAAGATCAGCATGGCGACAAGGGAGAAGCCAACCGCAAGACCGGAGATTACCAACGAGCGGCGGGGTGCTTTGAGGACCGCAAACAGGATGAGGAGAAGTACGAACACGGAGAACTGCAGGGCGGCGGTGGTCTCTGAAAATCCACCCGAAAACAGTACAGCCAGGCTGAACAGCCCGAGCAGGAGCAGGGAAGGCTCCCTTTCCCGCCAGGCCATTTGCAAGCCCCAGTAGAGCAGCGCGGTGAGCGCTACCAGCGGAACCGAGTAGGTTATGGTTCCATTCAGCCAGTAAAGCACCTGGAAACGGTTGGGTGCCACCAGGCAGGTGAGAAACAGGATACCTGCCGCGGAAACCCAGGCGAGCGAGCGGGGAAAATCCCCAACCATTTTTTGAACAATCAATACCAGCAGCCCGATCAGGGAAAGCAGCCACGCGAGGAGGATCACCCCCGGGGCGGCCTGTGCCAAAGAGCGGTTGAGAGGTTCCAGCAGTATGCTGAGCATGATAGTGGCATAGCGCCCCGACCAGGTGGTGTAGATATTCACCAGGCCGTTCCAGGCTCCCATCTCGCGGGCATTGGCGAAATAGCAGAAATCATCCGCCATCAGGCGCGAGAAGGTGCCCAGGAAGAAGAAAAGCACCAGCCCGAAGAACAGGGAAACGAAGAGCAGCAGGACCAGCGCCTGAATCACCCGCGGCAGCCCGCGGGGGGATTCGGAGCCGGTTGCCTTATCCCCCGTGGGGGATTTGCCGGGAACGCTGCTCAGGAGATCACCCCCAGCTCTTTACCCACCACAGCAAAAGCTTCCAGCCCCTGGTCGAGGTGCTCGCGGGTGTGGGCGGCGGAGATCATCACCCGGATGCGGGCCTTTCCACGGGGAACGGTGGGGAAACCCAGAGACATGGCGAAAACACCGTTTTCGAAAAGTGAACGGCTGAACTGTTGGGCCAGGGGAGCTTCGCCCAGCATCACCGGGGTGATTGGCGTGGTACTTAATCCAAGGTCGAACCCAAGCTTCTTCATTTCGGTTTTGAAATAATCGGCGTTTTGCCATAACCGGTCGACAAGATCTGTGGATTCCTCCAGGATATTCACCGCTTCGAGGCAAGCGCCTGTATCCGCGGGGGTCATTGCCGAGGAAAAGAGGAAAGGCCGCCCGCGCTGGTGCAGCCATTCGATGATCTGGGATTTACCGGCCACCACGCCACCAACGACTCCGAAGGCTTTGGAGAGGGTGCCGATTTCCACATCCACCCTGCCGTGAAGGTTGAAATGATCCACGATCCCGCGACCACCTTTCCCAAGTACCCCTTCGCCGTGGGCGTCATCCACCATCAGGATCACGTCGTGTTTTTCGGTAACCGCCAGGATCTTATCCAACGGGGCAATATCGCCATCCATGCTGAAAACGCCATCGGTGACCACCAGCAGGCGGCGGTATTTGCCCTTGTTCTCCACGATGACCTTCTCCAGATCAGCGGGGTTGCAGTGGGCGTAGCGGATGATCGCAGCTCCGGAAAGGCGGCTGCCGTCGATGATGCTGGCGTGGTTGAGCTCGTCGGAGATGATCGCGTCCTCCTTGCCGACCAGGGCAGGCAGGGTGGCGAGATTGGCGCAATAGCCGGATTGAAAAATGATCGCAGAGGGAACACCTTTGAAACTGGCCAACCGTTTTTCAAGATCGAGATGCAAGGAAGTCGTTCCCGCTATGGTACGCACCGCAGCCGGACCTGCGCCAAATTGGGCAAGGGCTTCCTGGGCGGCTTTCACAACCCGGGGATTATTGGCAAGGCCGAGATAATTATTTGAACAGTAATTCAATACCTGTTTTCCATCCACGATCAGGGAAGGACCCTGGGGGGAGCTGATGGTACGAATGCGGTTATAAAACCCCGCATCTTTCAGCTGGGCAAGTTCTTCATCGATCCAGTTCAGGCGGTTGGACATCGGTCATTCTCCAGTCGGAATTTTGGGGATAATCTCGGTTTTGCCAGACCATTATACATCCAGGCGGGAATCCGCCAGGTGGCCCAGCCTGGCTAACTGGTCGAGCACTTGCTGCTCTTTGCCGGGTTTCACCAGGATGGTTTCCGGGTTCAACCGTTCCCCCAGCGAGGAGGCGGTGGGGGAGGCGAGGAGCTCATCGAGGATTGCCGGTTGGGTGACCCGCAGGAGAACCTGCCGCTCGAATCGCGCCTGTGGACCGAACTTCTCCCAGCTCTGGATGAAATTCACAACCGCGGGCGGCACGGGGGAGGCGCCGCCGGATTCCAGTACCGCGGGCAGCTTTTTGGCGCTCAACCCCTGCTCCCGGGCGCGGGCAAGCGAGGAGGAAGTGATGCGGTACCTGCACCCTCGTTGATCCTCCTTCCCCCATTGGCAGTAGCGTGCCAGCTGGTAATGGGCAACTCTGGGGGCGAACGTCGCCACCAGGATCTGCCCGGTGGAGGTCACCGCGATCCTGCCGTTCTCTTTTGGGGACGGGAAGGCGGACTTTCCCGCCAGGCGGTCCTCAAAATCCGCACACAGGCGGAAGGCGCTGGTGGGTTCGCCAGGGGAGGGGCTGCCTAAATCAGAAATCCCGAATGCATTCAAGAGTGAGGCGAAAAAGCGCAAGAGGCTGCCCTCCACCTGCATCCAGGAATCGAAGCCGTGGAATTCGGTTCCGGATTCATCGCGGATGTACCAGCGGTCGTAATCCCCGCCCTCGCGCAGGATATCCGGCTCCCGGGAGCGCACCGCGGAGATGAAGGAATCCAGGTCCCACCAGGTCTGGCGGGGGAGGGCAGCAAATAGTTCCAGGATCCCGTGGCGGGCGCGCAGGGGATCGGCGCCCCAGGTGCCGGAAAGGGTGATACCGGGCAGGAACTTCCATTCGGCGAGGGTGGGAGAATCCAGCCAGCACCTGATCAAAAGAGAAAGTGCCTCCGCGCGGGGCGCGGCCAGGAACGCGCGTGTGTTCTCGGGGTGAGGGCTGGCTTCATGTTCAAGGATTCCGGCAGCGGTGAGGAGGGATTGCAGAAAGGGGATCCTCTCCGCCCAAGGGCGATCCGCGAGCGTGCTGACCGGAGTGCCGGAACGAAGGGCAGCCAGGATCACGGTGGCGTGATCCAGGATGCGGTCGGAGGAGGGCTGGGTAAAAGCGTGCATTCCAAGTGCGGCCGGCTTGCCGAAGACCATATTGGTGGTCTTACCCGCTTCCACCCCTTCGGGCAGGAGCTCCGCGGGGATGCAGACGAACTCGCGCAGCACGCCGCCCTTGGGCAGGAAGGCACGCCCGATCAACCCGCGGTAGTGGAGAAGCTCGCTCGTCGAAGCCGGGTTCTCGTGAGGGCGCTCCCGGTCGCGTTTACCCGCGCCCATCTCGCGGATCTCGCCGAATTCGCGTGCGAACTCCTGCCAGGGGTGGATCCCCTGCCGGGAGACCAGGTCCTGGAAGGCGGCCAGCGCCTGGGGGGGAAGCGCATCCAGCACCCCCGCGCAGGCTTCGGGATCGTGCATGGCGGTGGAGATCTGCTCCGCCCAGGCGTGCGGGTTCTCGCCCTGAAGGTCTAGGTGCCAGAAGTCCGCGATGATGCGCAGCAGGTCCGGGTCCTGGGAAGGGAAGAGTTGGAAAAAATCAGGCATGGAATTATTGTATATGAGATTGGGGAAGAATTTCGGGCACAAGTACGGTACCCGGCCTACGACTACCCTTTCACCAAGATCAGCCGGTTTGCGCCATCGTATGTGTAGGTGTTAACCCCATCGCTCAATAGATTGCTGTTCCCAACTCAAGTGTAGGCGGCAGATTTTTTGGGTACGCATTATTCCTAGTAAGCTGTAAACTTACCCAATGGTCTATCTCGCTCACAACAAATTCAAAAACCCTTTCATCAACTCCTTTAGTAGTAGTCGCAAACATCTCGACCAAAACTACATATTGGCCGTAACGAGCCCAGTAGTAGTAAAGCTGGCAACTTGTTGGACCTCCCATGGCACAAACAACATGTTCTTGATTGGCGGCAGTACTTTTGTATTTCCAATCAGAAGAGTAGCAATCATGACATACATAATCAAAAATTGGCCAGTCAAAAGCTCGCAATATTTCGGGTCTACGATCAAAAAAATCCAAAGAGCTTCCAGTGCATTATTGTATAAAAAAACATTTTCTGTAATCCTCACTGAATTTTTACCATCACCATCCCATGTCTTGCTTGTTTCCTGGCGTGAATTTATCATATATGTACTTGCATTATAGGGTGGCTTTGCTTCAGTCCATATTGATATTTGAACAGGTATTTCTCCAGAATCCCATCTCGTGGGAAAAGTTGGATTGGTGATTAGTAAATTATTTACTGGTACCATCGGTTTAATCGATAATATGACTATGAGTAGAAAAATAATCACAAATCCCAGGATCATTAATGCGCTAACCAAGCATGATTTTTTGGAAGGTTTGTTCATTTTTATTACCACCCATTATTCCATGGAAATGATCTCCCCAGTCGTATGTCGGGCACTGGTTGTGTGCCCGACTTCAACTTAGCTATCCCTAACACTTTATTTATACACGAAAACCATCGCCGGGAACACAATCCATACCTGACTAATTCCAATATTGGCATCTCACGTTCTGGACCTTTCAAAATTGTGAACGCTGGGTGACTTGAATTTTGATTATCCGCGGTCATTTTTTAGTATAATGATTTAACAATTTACACGAAATGGCATCTGAGCATTTATGGCATTAAAAGGCAACCTGCGCGATTTCACATTTTCGCAGCTTCTCAATCTGATCAACCTGGCAGCCAAGACCGGAACCCTGGTCGTCGAAGGTTCAAGCGATATTGCCAGGGTGTTCTTCCGGGATGGCAAGCTTTCGTATGCGCAGATCGGCGCTGAAGATAGCGGCCTGGCTGCCATCCTGCAGCGCACCAACCGCATCAGTACCAGCCAGTACCGCATCCTGGCCGAGCGCGCGCGGATGATGTCTGATAAGGAGCTCGGATTGCTGCTCATCAACGCCGGGTACCTTTCCCAGCAGGATATCCTCGACAGCCTAACCCAGTATATCGTCGACGTGGTCCGCCAGCTCTTCACCTGGGCGGAGGGCTTCTTCCATTTCGAGCCCGATGAGGTCTCGCCCAACGGCAAGATCCCGGTGCGGATCGACCTGGAGAACCTGATCATCGAAGGCACCCGCCAGCTGCAGGAATGGGAAGCGCTCCAGGAGGAGATCCCCAGCCTGGATATGGCGCTGAAGTTCACCGAGCGCCCCGGGGCCAACATCTCCAATATGAACCTGAACGTGGAAGAGTGGCGCGTGGTTTCCTATGTGAACCCGCAGAACACCATCCGGCAGATCGCCCAGGCCACCCACATGACCGACCTTGAGGTCAGAAGGGTGGTATTCAGCCTGCTGCAGGCCGGGCTGGTCGAGATCATCCGCCCGGGCGGTGTGGGTGGACCTGTGATCACGGGTAAGATGTTCCCCACCGAAAACCCCGACGAACAAAAATCACTTGTCAACCGGTTGATCGACCGGATCCGGACCATTTAAGATCGCACCAGGGAAAACGATATGCAAACAGTAAAGATCGTGGTGACAGGACCATTCAACGCAGGCAAGACGGAGTTCATCCGCTCGGTGAGCGAGATCGACGTGGTCTCCACCGAGCGCAAGATCTCGCTTGAGGAGGAGAAGGTCAAGGAAACCACCACGGTGGCCATGGATTTCGGGCGCATCACAGTGGATGAAGACCTGGTGCTGTATCTCTTCGGCACGCCCGGGCAGAAACGCTTCGATTTCATGTGGGAGATTCTTTCCGAGGGCATGCTGGGGTTTATCGTGATGGTGGATAGCACCCGCTCGGAGACCTTCCGCGAGGCGCGCAGCATCCTGGAGACCTTCCATGCCTACGCCCCCACGCCCTACGTGGTGGCGGCCAACAAACAGGATAAGGAAGGCGCTTGGGAGATCGAGGACATGCGACTGGCATTGAGACTGGATCCAAGTGTGAAGTTATTGCCCTGCAGCGCCAATTCCAAGGAGAAGGTGAAATCCGTTCTGCTGGAGCTGCTCTACGGCATCCTGGCCGAGATGGATAAAGGCCAGCCTGGCAAGCCGGGTTAACCCGGCACGATCCCAACCCCGCTTTTTACTCAACATCGATGACATCAATCCCACAACCATTGCCTGATTTTGCCCGGAAGGGTCTGATCGAGATTCTCGGAGATTCCGCCTGGGAAAAGCTCTGCCACAGCCTGGGTGAGGAAGGAACACCCGGGGGAGAGGGTATTGGGCTGAGCCGGGTCCTGTCGACCCTGCGGGGAGAGTATGGCGAAAATGCAGGTCTCGGGCTGGCGCAGCGGGTGGGCGGAGCCTCGTATAAATATTTTCAAACGCAATTTTCCGATCAACTTCAATTGACCTCCCTCGAGATGCGCACCCGGCCGCTGTACGCGCGGCTGCGCGAGGGGGTGAGATCGATGGCGAACTGCCTGACCAGCGAGTTTGGGATGGAAGTGACATTCGAGGAGCGAGGCGGGGAATGGGTCTGGAAGGCGAATGGCTGCGCAGAGTGCGCGGAGTGCGCAGGGAGTGAATCGCAAGGACCCATTTGCTATTTCACCGTGGGCTTGATCCAGGAGTTCCTGGGTTGGAGCGCAGGGAGCAAGTTCTACCCGGTGGAAGAGACCGCCTGCATCGCCCGGGGAGATGAATCGTGCGAGTTCCGCATCTCCCGGGAGCCCATTGATTGACCCCTTGACAAGCCCCTAAAGGGTTTTATACTCAATTTACCGAATAAACGGGGAGCCTGGAGGCGCCAGGCTGAGAAAAGGAACGATCCCTCCTTGACCCTTAAACCTGATCCGGGTAATGCCGGCGGAGGGAGAATACCACTCACAGAAAACCTCCACCGGGGAGGTTTTTTATTTTGGAAACGAATCGCGCAGTGATCTTTGCCAATGGGAAAATGGCGGATTGGAAAACCGCGGCGGGGTTGATCCGCGCTGGTGATCTGCTTATCGCGGCCGATGGCGGCGCGAGAGTAGCAGGGAAGCTGGGTTTCACGCCGCAGGTGCTGATCGGCGATCTAGACTCCCTTCCGGCGCGGGAGGTGAAACGCCTGGAAGCGGGGGGGACGAGGGTGATCCGCTACCCGGTGGGGAAGGACGAGACCGACCTGGAGCTAGCGCTGGATTTCGCCTTGGGCGAGGGGGCGGGGGAGGTCCTCATCCTAGCGCCCTTTGGCGGGCGGTTGGACCAGACCCTCGGAAATTTGAGCCTGCTGAACCGGAAGGACCTGCGCGGGGTTCAAGTGAGGATGGATGACGGGCGGGATGAGCTTGTACTGATCCATTCACGCGCCAATATCGTTGGAAACGCGGGTGATATCGTCTCGCTCATCCCGCTGGGCGGGGAAGCCGGGGAAGTGACCACGCGCGGGTTGAAATTTCCATTGGAAAATGAAACCCTTTACCCGCATAAGACGCGCGGGATCAGCAACCGCATGACCGGGGGGAGCGCTGTTGTCAGCCTGGAGACAGGCGCGCTGATCTGCATCCACACCAGGTAGGGAAAATGATATGAAAACCCGATTGTTCTTAATGATCACAGCCATTGTGCTGCTGGCGGCTTGCTCCACGGGACCCAAACCGGGCCAACCAGAAACCCTGACGGTGGTCACCCACGATTCCTTCTCGGTCAGCGAGGATGTAATTGCCGCCTTCGAGCAGGAAAATGATGCCAAAGTGGTCTTCCTGAAGAGCGGTGACGCGGGAGCTGCGCTCAATAAAGCCATCCTCACCAAGGGTGCGCCGCTGGGGGATGTTTTCTTCGGGGTGGATAACACCTTCTTATCCCGCGCGCTGGAGGAGGATCTCTTCCTGCCCTACACCTCACCCTTGCTTGCCGCCATTTCAGCCGATTTCAAACTGGATGGATCGAACCGAGCAACGCCGGTGGATTACGGGGACGTTTGCATCAATTACGATATCGCCTGGTTCCAAACCAGGGGACTGAAGGTGCCGCAGACCCTCGAAGCGCTGGCCGATACTGCCTACAAGGATCTGCTGGTTGTGGAAAACCCGGCCACATCCTCCCCCGGGCTGGCCTTCCTGCTGGCCACGGTTGCGCATTATAGCGAAGCGGGATACCTGGATTACTGGCAGCAGCTCAAGGATAACGGGGTGGAGATCGCCAACGACTGGAACTCCGCCTATTACACCAGCTTCAGTGGTTCTTCCGGGAAAGGCAGCCAGCCGATGGTGGTATCCTATGCCAGCAGCCCGGCTGCCGAGGTCATCTTCGCCGATCCGCCCCGAGCGGATGCCCCCACGGCTTCGATCACGGGGAAAGACACCTGTTTCCGCCAGGTCGAATTCGCCGGCATCCTGAAGGGCACTAAAAATGAAGTGCTTGCGCAAAAGTTCATTGATTTTCTGCTCTTGAGGAACTTCCAGGAGGATATCCCTTTGCAGATGTTTATGTTCCCGGTGGACCCGGGCGCGAAGCTGCCGGAGGAGTTCACCAAATTCGCGCAAACTGCCAGTGAGCCTGCCCAAATGGATCCGCAGACGATCGCCAGCAACCGCGATAAATGGATCCGCGCCTGGTCGCAGGTCATGTTGCCGTGATGACCCCAGCCGGGAAGAGCGAAAAACGAAAAACGGGTTGGGGTAAGAAGGCGGCCCTGCTCGCGCTGCCGCTGCTTTTCCTCGCGATATTTTTCTACCTGCCGCTGCTGACCACCTTCCGCATGGCCTGGGTAAGCGCACGGGAACCAGCCTTCAGCACCGCGGATCTCGCCGCGATATGGCGACCGCTTTCCTTCACGTTCTACCAGGCGATTCTTTCCACCGCGCTCACCCTGCTGGTGGGGCTGCCAGCCGCCTATCTTTTCTCGCGCTTCCTTTTCCGCGGAAAGCGCCTGCTTCGCTCCCTGGTAATGGTGCCTTTCATCCTACCCACGGTGGTGGTGGCAGCCGGTTTCAACGCGCTGCTGGGTCCGCGCGGCTGGCTAAACCTGGCGCTCATGTCACTCTTCGATATTTCCACCCCGCCCATCGACCTGATCTACACCCTGGCTGCCATCCTGCTGGCGCACCTCTTCTATAACACCTCGGTGATCATCCGCATGGTGGGCAGCGCCTGGTCCAGGCTGGATATAACCCTTGAGCAAGCCGGAAGGGTGCTGGGAGCAGGCAAATGGCAGGTTTTTAGGGAGATCACCCTGCCCTTGCTCAGGCCTGTGATTCTCTCGGCCAGCCTGTTGGTCTTCCTGTTCGATTTCACCAGCTTCGGTGTGATCCTCCTGTTGGGGGGACCAAAATACGCGACCCTGGAGGTGAGCATCTACCAGCAATCAATGCAATTCCTCAATTTTCCCCTTGCGGCGGTGCTTTCGGTTATCCAGCTCGCCTGCACGTTTACCCTCATCACGTTGGTCTCGCGCTTTTCCGGGCAGGCGGTTACCCCTCTCGCACCCGCTCTCAAGGAGGAAGGCATGGCCCGCGCTCGAACAACTCCAGAAAAATGGTTCGTCGGGGTGATGGGCAGCACGCTTTTCGTGGTATTCCTCTCACCGCTCCTGGCGCTGGCGCTGCGCTCGGTCACGCGCCTGGAGCTTGACCCGGCGGGCGGGGGAGGGCTCCAGACTGCCTGGACGGGCGCCTACTACCGGGAGCTTTTCATCAACCGGCGGGGATCGCTCTTTTATGTCCCGCCAGTGGAGGCAATGCGTAATTCGCTGGTATATGCCGGCGTGGCGGTGCTGATCACACTCGTCCTGGGGATGCTGATTGCGGCGGCTTTGGAACGTCGCAACCAAAGGGGAGCTATCACCGAGGTGCTGGTTACGCTGCCGTTGGGGGCTTCGGCCGTATCGCTGGGGTTGGGCTTGCTGCTGCTTTCCAGCGGGATGCCCGGCGGGGCGCTGCTGGCGATCCTCCTCGTGCCCATTGCCCACAGCGTGGTGGCGCTGCCCTTTTTTACACGCACGGTCCAGCCGGCGCTCGCTTCCATACCCCTCGAGCTTAAGGAATCCGCGGCGGTACTGGGCGCCTCAGCGGCACGCATCTGGCGGGAGATCACCCTGCCGATCCTCTGGCGGCCGATCCTGGCCGGGATGCTCTTCGCCTTTACGATCTCGCTGGGGGAATTTGGGGCGACTTCGTTCCTGGCAAGGCCTGAATTCCCGACCCTGCCGATCGCCATTTCACGCTACCTGACCGTGCCGGGGGCGCTAAATTACGGGCAGGCGATGGCCATGTCCACCCTGCTGATGCTGGTCTGTGCCGGGTGCGTGTTTGCGATCGATTCGCTGGAGTGACCTCTCCCTCAGTCCCTCCCCGAATGATAAACACATTTGGAGAGGGAAGAAAACCAATCAACCAATCAACCAATCAACGCCTTGTATTCCCCTCGCAGCAGGTTATAATAATTGCAAGTATCCAACCCGGGGATTATTGCAGCCCCATCCAGAGAACCGGACCAGGTGAAACCCGGTAACCGCTGCGAATCCACCCCGGTCGTCCGCTAGGACGGGATTCCCCCGCAGGGCTTTTCAGCGTAAGGGGGACGGAGGCAGCCGTTACCGCCCAACAAGGCTGGATTTTCAGCGAAAGCAGGTGGCACCACGGATCCCTCACCCGTCCTGCAGCGGTGGGGGATTTTATATTCTCTAAGACCAAGGAAGAGAGGTGCAGGATGCTGGATATCAATTTGATCCGCGAGAACCCGGAAGTTGTGAGGGATTCTCTTCGTCGTCGGCAGATGGACGCGGGGGTGGTGGACACACTGCTGGAGCTGGATAAGGAGCGCCGCGCGCTCCTGGCTGAGACAGAAACCCTGAAAGCAGAACGTAACCACGTCTCCAAGGAGATCGGGCAGATGAAGGATGCCACCGAGCGGCAGGCGCGGATCGAATCCACGCGCGAGCTGGGTGATAAGATTAGCGCTCTCGATGTGCAAGTGGCGGTGGTGGAGGAGAAGCTGCAGGCACTAACCCAGGTTATCCCGAACATCCCGGATGAAAAAACGCCCCAGGGAAAAGACGAGCACGATAACGTGGTGGTGAAAACCTACGGAACGATGCCTGAATTTAATTTCACCCCAGAACCGCACTGGGACCTGGGACTTAAATTGGGGATCATCGATTTCGAGAGCGGGGTCAAGCTGACCGGCTCGCGCTTTTACGTGCTGAGCGGGGCGGGGGCGCGCTTGCAGCGGGCAATGATCGCCTGGATGCTCGACCTGCACATCCGCCAGGGCTATACCGAGAAATACACGCCCTTCATGGTGAAGGCCGATGTGCTCTACGCCGCGGGTCAATTACCAAAGTTCGCTGATAACCTGTACCACGATATAGAAGAGGATTTCTGGATGGTACCGACAGCCGAGGTGCCGCTTACGGGCATGCACATGGGTGATACCCTGGATGAGGCAGAGCTGCCGTTGCGCTACACCGCCTATACCCCCTGCTTCCGGCGGGAGAAAATGAGCGCCGGGCGGGATGTGCGCGGGATCAAGCGCGGGCACCAGTTCGACAAGGTGGAAATGTATATTTTCTGCCAGCCGGAGGATTCGGGCGCAGAGCTGGAGAGAATGCTGGAGAACGCCCGCCAGACTGCGGAATTGCTGGGGCTGCATCACCGCGTGATCCAGCTCTGCACCGGCGACCTCGGGTTCAACTCGCGGATCACCTACGACCTGGAGGTTTGGGCGCCAGGCTGCGGGGAGTGGCTGGAGGTTTCCTCGGTTTCGAATGTGGGAGATTTTCAGGCCAGGCGCGCAAATATTAAGTACAAACCCGGAGATGGATCCAAATCCCGGCTGGTGCACACCCTGAATGGCTCCGGTCTGGGGTTGCCGCGGACGTTGATCGCTGTGATGGAAAACTATCAGCAGCCGGATGGTTCGATCGTCGTTCCGGAGGTGCTGCGCCCGTGGATGGGCGGCATTGAAGTGATTGGGAAATAATTACATTCTGGAGAAAAAACCCCGGGAAGCGACCTCACTCCCGGGGTTTTATTTTTGCTTCATTCTGGCGGGCTTCGAGCGCCAAGTAGAGCACGACCGATCCAGCCACCGCCGCATTTAGCGAGGCGATCTTTCCGACCATTGGCAGTCGCAGGAGGTGATCGCAGGAGGAGCGCACCAGGGAGCGGATTCCCTCGCCCTCACTGCCGACCACGATCGCCAGGGGACCGGTGAGCGAGATCTGTTCGGGGGGTTTGGCTTCTGGGCTGCCCTCCAGACCGATAACCCAGGCGCCGGCTTCCTTGAGACGGGTCAATCCCTGCGCCAGGTTGGATTGCGCCACCAGCAGGTGCTCGGATGCTCCGGCCGAGGCGCTGACCACCGCGGGGGTGACCTCCACCGTGCGTGCAAGGGGGATGACGATGCCATGCACGCCAACGGCTTCGGCGGTGCGCATGAGCGTGCCAAGGTTCTGCGGATTTTGCATTGTATCCAGGACAAGGACGAACAGCGGCTCGACCCGGGATTCAGCCACGGCGAGGATATCGGCGATCTCGGCGTAGGGATAGGCGGAGGTTTCCAACGCCACCCCCTGGTGGTTATCCCCCAGGTTATCCAGCTGCCCTCGCAGCACTTTCTGGATATTCAGCTTCATTTCGCGGGCAAAACCAAGGATCTCCACCAGGCGCCCTTTTTCCTCCACGCCGCTGGCCACCAGCAGGCGAAAGGAATGCCGGCGGCCTGCCCGAAGGCACTCATAAACGGGGTTACGACCGAGGATCCATTCTTTCATGTCACATCCTCTGCCAGATGGATTAGGGAGGGACCGATTCCCTCCTACATTTTACTTCCAGCGCCAGCTGGTGCCTTCTTTGCTGTCCTCGATGATCACACCCAGATCCGCCAGGCGGTCGCGGATCTTATCCGATAACTGCCAGAGCTTCTGGGTGCGGATCTCAGTGCGGACTTCGACCAGAAGGTTGATGAATTCGTCGGAGGCACTCTCGTTGGTTTGATTCTTTTCCAGCGCCAGCCCGAGAACACCGGTAAGCTCAGCCAGCAGCGCCTGCGCGGATTTCAGTTCCGCATCCGTGGCGCCATCCGCTCGCGCCTGGTTAATCACGCGCACCAGCTCGAAGAGATATCCCATGGCGCCGGCAGAATTGAAGTCGTCATCCATGGAGTCGATGAACCCGGTTTTGGAAGCTTCCGCCTGCTTTTGAAGCACTTCCAGGCTGGCCGGGGGCGCGGCATTCGCGCCGGGCAGGGCGGGGCGCAGGGCAGAGCGGAATCGATCCAGAGCGCGTTCAGCCTGTTCGATGACTTCATCGCTGAAGGTGAGCGGGTTGCGGTAGCCGGAATTGAGGATCATAAAGCGCAGCGCATCCGCGGGGTGGCGGATGAGGAAATCCTCAATGGATACCACGTTGCCAATCGACTTGGACATCTTCTCGCCGGTGAACTGCATCATGCCGTTGTGCACCCAGTAGCGGGCAAAAGGCTTTCCGGTGAAGGATTCAGACTGGGCGATCTCGTTCTCGTGGTGCGGAAAGATCAGGTCATTCCCACCGCCGTGAATATCGATTTGCTCTCCCAGGTGATGCAGGTTCATGGCAGAGCACTCGATGTGCCAGCCGGGGCGGCCAAGCCCCCAGGGGCTTTCCCAGGCGGGCTCGCCGGGTTTGGCCGATTTCCACAGGGCAAAATCCATAGGGTGCACCTTGCGTTCGTCCACCTCGATGCGCGAACCAGCCTGCATATCCTCCAGCTTGCGAGCCGAGAGCTTGCCATAATCGGGGTCACGCTCCACCCGGAAATAGACATCCCCATTAACCGCATACGCATACCCCTTTTCGATCAACCCGGTGATGATCTCGATGATCTGGCTCATCTCCTGCGTGGCGCGCGGGTTGATCGAGGCAGACAGCACATTGAGGTCGATCATGTTCTGGGCATATTGCTGGATGTAGCCCTCGGCTAATTTGAAGGGATCCGCGCCCTGCTCGTTGGCGCGGCGGATGATCTTATCGTCGACGTCGGTGTAGTTCATCACGAACTTGACCTGGTAGCCGCGGTAAGAGAAATATCTGCGAATGATATCGAATACCAGCGCGGACATGGCATGACCAACATGTGCGTTTGAATAAACCGTTGGGCCGCAGACGTACATGCCAACCTTGCCGGCAATCAGCGGTTGAAAGTCCTCCTTCTTGCGGGTGAGGGTATTGTAGATCTTAATGCTCATGCAAGCCTCTCTAAGGGATTCAATTCCGGGCGGGCAAAGATCATCCGCCCGGCCGCTGTTTGCAGCACTTTTGTGACGGTGACCAGGATCTCCTCATCGATGTGGTCTCGCCCGTTTTCGATCACCACCATGGTTCCGTCGTCCATGTAACCCACCCCCTGGTTCGACTCCTTGCCCTCCTGGATGACGCGGATACTCATCTGTTCGCCGGGCAGGAGCACGGATTTGACCGCGTTGGTGAGCTCATTGATATTCAATACGGTAACGCCCTGCAGCTCGGCAACGCGGTTGAGGTTGTAATCGTTGGTAAGAATGGGGCAGCGCATCTGGCGGGCGAGGATCACCAGTTTTTCGTCCACGTCCTTCACGCCTTCCACGTCGATATCGCTCAGGCGCACACGGATGGAAGGTTCCTTTTGAAGGGTGGAGAGTACTTCCAATCCGCGGCGACCGCGCTGGCGGCGGAGGCTATCCGGCGAGTCGGCGATATATTGAAGCTCAATGAGTACAAAGCGCGGGATGAGCATGGTACCGGGCAGGAAGCCGGTGCGGGAAATATCGGTGATACGTCCATCGATGATCACGCTGGTATCCAGCAGGATGGTGCGGCTTTCCGCCCATCCGGCACCGGAAGCCTCCACATTCTGCTGCCCCCCGGGTCGGCTGAAGTTGCGAAATAAATTGAAAATATCATTCTGGCGGGTGACGAAAACCGCCACGCCCAGGTAGGCGAAGAGGACCGCACCGACGAAGGGCAGGATATCACCAAAGGGCTGCGGAAGCAGAGAGAGCGGAAACGCAAGCAGGGCTGCGATAAGTAACCCGGCGATGAGCCCGAAGAGCCCGGCGGTGAGGGTCTGGGCAGATACGCGACCCAGCAACGCGCGCAAAGCCCGCACGGGGCGCGTGGTGAAATAGGGGGTCAGGATCAAGCCAAAGAGAGCCCCGACCAGGCCGATGGTGAAAGCGTATTGCGTGACGGGAACCGCGGGGATCGATTCGTTTGCGGTTGCCAAAGCCCCGATCTGGGCACCCCAGTAGGTGCCGAGAATGGCGAAGACGACCATCCCGACCAGGCGAGCGATAAAATCAGCGCTCATGAATAATTCCTCCAATAAAAAAAATGAATGAATGACGGGTTGTTAAAGTACAAGAAGAAAATGAATAATGATGTGAAGATAATATCATAGGAGGAGGGGCAAGTCAATTAAGGGAAAAAGACCAGGCGCCCGGAGGCGCCTGGTCTGATAAATATTTAACATTCATTGGTGCATTAATAAACCAACAGGTTTGGTCCATTTCCTGAGTTATCACTATTGTTTCCGAAATAGAAAACGTTGGAAAGGGTGAAAAGCTTGTTTGGAGCAAGATTTAATGCGATTCCAAAATCCACATTGCCCATTACTAACCCATTTGTGATTGTTACTTTCGCTGTCGAGGTTTCATTCGTATTGATATAGACTCCACAATAACCTATCCCTGATATGGAATTGAACATGGCTGTAATCTCTCTTATTGTTACATTCGCTTTTGTACGGATGGTGAAGCCGTCATTATAGTTTGAATTGGCGGTCACATTGGTCAGGGTGATTGTGCTAGTGCTGCTGGCGTTGTTGATTTCGATGCCATCGCTGGCGATGCTTGAGTTCCCGGTGACATTGGTGAGGGCGACCGAGCCGTTACTGACGATCACGATATTATCGTTAAAGTTGTGGAGGAATTTGTTGGCGCCATAGGTCGCGAGCACTGTGACAGGTTTACCGAGGCCATGATCGTTATTGATATCCGCCCCGGCGGCATCATTTTCACTGGCTTCAACGGTGTTCAATACCACCGCACCATAGGTGTGGACGATCAACCCGGTGAGGGTGTTTTCATTAAATTTGCTCTTGAGCACGTTAACACCCTTTGCTCCGCTGGTATCCGCCAGGTTGTTCAGGTAGGCACCATAGTACCCGTCCAAGTTACCAGAGGCTTCGACACCGTTGACAGAAATGATCCCGCGGCTGAGAACATATAGGCCGGTGCCATCGTTGGAATTGAACGTGCCTCCCGTGACGGTCACATTTGCTGGTTTGAGAGGATCAGCGCTGTTATTATGGACCCTCGCGCCGTATCCTTCGTTGGTGCTGGCAGTGACCTTATTCATCACCACTACGCCGTAGGTATCGATCATTAACCCACCGCCACCATCGTTCAAATTGAACTCGTTGACCCCCGAACCGGATTGGAGAATGCTGACCGGGCAGGGGGTGGCAGTTGTGCATGCTTTGTTATCCAGCCATAAACCGTAACCGGAGTTGTTGCTGTTGGAGCGCACGTTGGTTAGGGTAAAGGAACCCTTGTTGACCATGTATGCCCCGTAGCCATCGTTATTGTAAATATAAAGATCTGAAAGGATCACAGCTTTGGGGATACTGTCCATATCGTTATACAGCGAAATTCCATCGCTCCCGTTGTGTTTTACTTCACCACCCTTATAGGTTAGGGCGCCGTTGGTGGCGATGAAAACACCTACCCCGCCACTGTAATTGGAATTCACCTTGGTGAGTGCAACCCCGGCAGTGCCTAGTTGGTTATCGATGTAGATGCCGATGATGCCAATATTATCGCTGTAATCGACGGCGACGCTGCTCAGACTGACCGCGCCATAGGAATCGATCCGCAATCCCCCGCCGGGATTATCGTAGGCAGAGAAATTGCTCAGCGTGACCGTCTTGGGTGATTCGAGCGGTGCGTAAGTGTTGTCGAAATGGGCAACGATGGCGTTGTAATCAAAACTTCCACCAGTCACTACGATGGGTCCCTTACTGCTGATGCTGGCCCCATACCCATTGTTATTGTTCATCACACAGTTGGTGAGGGTGACACCAGTGCTGGTTCCAGACCAGATACGGATGCCATCTTCGTCATTGCCGACCATCTGCACATTGGTGACGCTGACGCTCCCATTGGTGAAGATATTCAGTCCGCGTTCGTGGTTGTAGTCAAAGCCAAAAGGCATGGCGATGGTGTTCTTGATGTTTACATTGCTCTTTCCGGCATCGTTATCCAGGTAAGCACCGTAGCCTGTCCCCGCGATGGTGTGATTCCAGGATGCCACATTCGTCATGGTAATGCTGCCCTTGTTGACGATCCAAATGCCGCTCCAGTAATTTTCGTTGGCATAAATACCGCTCATGGTCACATTGGTGGCATGCGTGGCTTCGGCATCTTCATTATGAACGAGCACGCCGTAACCGCCGTTATCATCCAGCACGAGGTTGGAGAGACTCACGGCACCTTTGGTGTGCAGGATCAACCCGCCAGCCGTGTTGAGCGAGAAATCGCGCAAATAACCTAGCGGGCCATTGCTTGCTGGGATGGCGTTGTTGGTGATGGTGATGCCGGCTGTGCCCGCGGTGTTATCCAGGTAGGCGCCGAAGGCATCCTTGGTGGCATCATATGTACCACCCATCCACACCTTGTAGGCACCACCGCTGGCATCCTCGGTGCCGGCGAAATGATCTTTGATATGCAGCGTGCAAACACCGGCGACTGCGCCGTAATCATGCTCCACGATGCCATCGTAGTTGCTGTCCCAGTAGTGGGTGGTATTCGCCGTGCAGCCGGTCATCCACATCTCGGGTGTGAAAGCCACTGCGGTGACGGTGAGATTATTGACTGTGCCACTGATGGATTGGAAGGTCATCGCATCCGTTTCATTCGCATCGATCACTTCCCGGACCGTGCGCTGATCCTGAACGGCATCGATGTTGGTCTCGTTATTGGCGTAGGCATTCACGTTCTTCAGCGTGATCGCACCCTTGGAATATACCTGCAGACCGGTTCGGGTATTGTTGTTGAAATTACCGCCCGTGATCGAGACCGCTTTTGCGGTTGTGGCATTCAGATTGGCAATGTAGGCACCAGTACCCGTATTCCAGGAGGCGGAGACATTGGTGAGGGTGATCGTGCCCTGGGCTGAATATGCATGCAAACCGTAATCATAAGGATGATCGCCGTTGTAATCAAAGCTGCTGTCTTTAATGATGATGTTGCCTACTTTAAAGGCAGCCAGCTCAGCACCCAGGTTCGCGTTTTCGCCTGCTGAGACATTGCTCAGAGTGATGGTGCCGCGGCCTTCGATATCCAAACCGTTTAGCCCGCTGTACCAGAAATCACTGTTCGTAATAGTGGCAGTGCTGTTTACGGTTGAATCGATGAAGACGTGCAGTCCGTCGTTCCCATAACCGGTGGCGGTCACGTCCGAGACGGTAACGTTGCCCTTTGTGGTGATCATGACGCCTGCATCGGAATTACCCTCCATCCACCAGCCAAAGGTACCTTTGCTGACGGAGACCGCACCAGACCCGGCGATGTTATCGATGCCCAGGCCGCTGCCGCCGTTGCCGCTGCCATCGGCGTATTTTACGGTTACAGCGCCATTGCTGGTGATCTGCAGCCCGGTGCTGTCGTTGTAATTGAACTGGTTATCCGAGAGGGCGGAGCCGGTGACAATCACAGCTGAAGCGGCAGTGTCATAGGTGTTTTTTAGCTCCACACCGTATCCATCATTGTTCGAGTTGGCTTTCACCTTGGTCAAGTTGATGGTGCCCTTGGTGAAGACCTGCAGCCCCTGGTCACCGTTGTTATTGAATATGCCATTGGTGATGGTCACAGCGCTGGCGAGCTGGGAATAATGCGCGTGTAGCCTGGCTCCATCGGTGTTTGCAGAGTCGTCGTTATCACTGGCAGAGACATTGGTGAGCGTTATGGCGCCACGAGAATTGACATAAAGGCCATACCCGGATGAGCCGTTGCCATCGAACGAGCTGTCCTTGATAGTGACTTTCCCCGTGCCCAGCCAGGTGCAAACACCGGCGCTTTGAATGCAAGTGTTCAATGAAGCACCCTGACCGCTTGTATTTAAATCAGAATGAACGCCGGTGAGAGTGATGTCGCCCTTGGTGTAGAGGTCCATACCAGCCTGGTTGCTGCTTGCATATACGTTGGTCAGGCTGATGGCAGCGGTTGGAGTGATACCTGAAACGGACCAATCATTGGTCACTCCGAATCCGCTATTGTTATTGAAAACGCTGTTCTTGATGGTGAGCGCTCCGCTACGCTGAATGAACACGCCACCCTGTCCGCCGGTTGTATGGCTAGCGGTGACTCCATCAATAACGATGGCACCTTTGGTGGAAATGGTTAGGCCGCCAATGTAATCGACCATGTCACTGGCGTTATAATCAAAACTTGAATTGGTTATGGTCACGCCGCCAGTTCCGGCGGTATTATCGATCAGCGCACCACCGCCTGCATTGCCGTTCACCTTGGCGCGATTAATGGTGACCGTGCCGTTGTGGTTGGTGATTTCGATACCGTGGCCGGAAGAATTTGTATTGTTGATATCTACATCTTCGATCTTGATCACACCTACACAATCATCAACATAGATGCCCGCTAAACTTGAGCTCACATTGATCTCAAACCCTGTGACAGTAAAACCTGTGGTGCAGCCTTCCATACGGATCCGACCTGATGTTAAAATTACTGCAGGTGCACCGTCAACCACTGCGCCAATAAATCCTTTGAATCCTGCATAGATAGGATTTGCATTGGCGTCAATAAAAATCGAATCAGAATATGAATCTGCTGCTACATAGATTTTTCCATCGGAGGGCAAACCAGTTGTTGCGATATTCGTTACCGCCAATTGAATTGGAGTTGCTGATTCCTGGCAGTTCGGCAAGGCACCACAACCTCCTGGTTTCATAAAGTAATAAGTAGTGGTTCCCACCTTATACCAGGGATCACCGCTGGTGAGAGTCTGAGCTCCATCCTCAGTCGTGGGGGAGACCGGAATGCCAATTTCATCCACAAAGGTCACCCCGGCATTTGCAGCTTCTTCCAGTGCGGGGGCGAGGACTTCCTCAATAGCTGCGGGGACCCCTTCTGAAATGGCTCCCTCGACTACTGGAGGCAACTCCTCCTCCACAGGCGCTTCTTCAACAGGCACAGTTTCCTCCAAAGGCGCAACCTCTGGTGGAGCAGGCTCAACGATTGGATTTTCTTCAACAACAGGGATAATTTCGGTGGGAACAGGTTCTTCTGGCGGGAGTTCATCCTGCGCAAAGACCGGTGCTGTGATCACAAAAGCTGCCAGAAGTGAGAGGGCGATGATGACGGGCAGCAACAAAAACGCATTACGTGGCTTCATAATATTCCTCCTTAAAAGGCTATGATCGATTTATTTGAAAACGGGAACTCACCAGGAAAAGTACTTACCACCCCCTTCCATGGGGAAACGTCCAGACAAATTCTATACAATCATTATAGGCAGTGAAAATGGAATAATCAAGTAGGAGATGGAAATCGTAGGATAACTGAAAGGTTTGAAATACTGACCAGACGAGCATCAGAGTTTGAGGCATTCTTCGGGAATGGATAAGGAAAAAGACCAGGCGCCGGGAGGCGCCTGGAGTGGATATTTGACCTTACGAATCTTCAAGTTGGGTTAGTGAGTAATCACCAGGTTAAGATCACCGGTGTTGTCAATATCATTTCCGAAATAGAATGTGTTTGTAAGTGTGAAGGTGCCGCTACCAATATTGGCAAGGATCCCACTGAACGTATTTCCGGATATCACCGAACTCGAGATCGAAAGGTTGTGTCCATAAGTTCTGATAGATGCTCCGTAATACCCATTCAACATGCTTGTTGCACTCCTAAGTGAGACCGTGCCGTTTGAGTAGATCTCAAGTCCATGATCAATATTACTGCGTGTATTGATATAACTCACCGAGACATTGCCCAAACCAGCACCAAGGCGGTAATTATCGATATAGATCCCCTCAAAATTATTTCTATCCGCTGTGATGTAATTCAAGGTGACCGCACCCATAGACTCAATTTCCAGACCGGAATATCCATTACCGCAGAAGGAATTGCCACCAGTCGTTCCGGTGATGGTGACCCCAGCGTGAGAGGTGGAGGTGTAATTTCCTAATGTTACACCTGTATCACCGTTGTCGTTCCCAATCATATTGTATAGGGTAATCATCCCTTGCGTGTAAACTACCATGCCGTCATTACCATTGAGGGAGGTTTCACTGGAACTTACTTTTACGGTTCCCTTGGAGTTTATATATATCCCATAATTGATATTTCCAATTGCCTTTACCTTGCTCAATGTTACAACCGCTGTCTGGATTGAATTATCCAGATGGATGCCTGCAAGGGTTAAAATGCCTGTCGAGCCGTTGGCAGAAACATTGGTCAGGGTGATGGCACCCCTGGATTGAACGTCAATACCGTTGCCCGCGTTTCCATCCGCATTGAAATTAGTAATGGTCACCGGTTTGGGCGCGGTATCCAGGGCGGCGGTGTTATCGATCTCCAACCCAATCTTCAAATTATCGTTTGAAAATCCCCCCGAAATGGTGACAGGTCCCAGGCTGATGATCCTGATCCCGGCAGAAGCGCTTGAGGAGGTGGCATTTGATTCCACCCGGCAGTTGGTCAGCGTGGCTCCCTTTTGATTGGTTCCAGTGATGATGATCCCATATATGAAATTCCCGATGGCGTTGACGTTTGTCAGTGTTGCCGTTCCATTTGTGGTAATACGCAAACCCTCATTGTTGCTATCGAAGCCGTGCTGGATATTGGCATCGGTGCTCTTCGGGTTGGTGATCTTCACGTATCCAGATCCGGAGGAATTATCGAGGTAGGCGCCATAGCCTGTATCGGCGTCGTTATCCCAGCTTGCAGTATTCGTTAAAATGATATTTCCTTTCGATAACACTCCCAGCCCGTTTTCCCTGTTATTCCAGAAGGTTGCATTGGAGATGGTCACACCCTGGGAAGAGAGACTGGTGTTATTAACCAGTTCTGCGCCATGATTGGTGACACTCCAATTTGCCTGGATGCTGGTGACCTTGATGGCGCCGTTGGATTGCACAACGAGGTTCGTGTTGGTATTGCCATTGAACGTGGCGTTACTGATGGTCACACCACCCGAACCGCCGGTATTGATGATATAAGCGCCGAAGCCATCGTTGCCATGGACCTTGGCATAACTGAGCGTGACCGCACCCTTGGTCAATATCTTCAATCCATAATCCAGATTGCTATTAAAGAGGTTATAAGCCGTGTCAGAGCCTTTAATGGTCACGCCCGGGGTGGAGAGGCTGGTATGGTTATCCAGGTCAGCGCCCAGTCCATTGACACTATTGCTTGCTTGGATGGAGGTGGCAGTGATTGTGCCGTCTGTCCGAACAAAAAGACCCGTGTTGGTGTTATCGTTGAAAGTGCTGTTTGAGATGGTCACTCCGCTGGTACCGCTTGTGTTATCCAGAATAGCACCTTCCATTCCATTACCATTGTGCTGTGTGAAACTTATGGAAATCGCGCCATTGGAAAGGATGCCAAGACCATAAAGATCATTTTCATTGAACTGGTTGTAGGAAGTGGAAGAGCCGGAAATGGTCACCCCGGCGGTTGTACCATAGGTATTATCAATAAATACTCCTAGTGAATCGGCGCTCCCGTTCGCAGAGACCTGGCTGAGGGTGACCACACCCCTAGAATAGATTAATAGATTGGCACCATCATTTTCGTTGAACTTTCCAGAGAAAATCTTCACCGGGGCGATCAACTGGGAGTGTCGATTTTCAAGTCTCGCCCCATTGGGGTGTGCTCCGCTGGTGGAATTGGAAACAGACACGTTGGTCAGTGTAATGGCGCCGCGCGCGGTGACCAACAAGCTATCCCAAGAATTATTATCATTAAATTCGCTATTTAAGATCGTGACCGCACCGGTGCCCAGCCACAGGCAGGCAACCCCACTACTATAACAAGTTTCCAGATCCGCCCCGCGGTGACCGTTTTGGTTGGCGGTCACACCGGTCAGGGATATATTGCCTTTGGTGGCGAGACCTATGCCTGTCTGGTCGTTGTTATTCGCAATCACATTCAACAAGGTGATATTTCCTGTGGGTTCAATTCCGGAAAATGAGGAGAATCCATTATATATTCCGATGCTCGCATTATTGGAGAAAATACTGTTCTTAATGCTGACCGTGCCGCCCTGGTAAATGAAAAGACCAGGCCATCCGCCGGTATTGCCAATTCCGGTCACGCCATCAAGACTGATAGCTCCTTTTGTGGCTATTGTGAGACCGCCAACGTAATAAACCGCATCACTTCCGTTGTTGTTGAAGCTGCTGTTGGTGATGGTCACACCGGTTGCGCCGGTGGAATTGTTGATATACGCACCACCGGAAGCGCTGCCATCCGCCTCCACTCTGTTGAGGATCACCGAGCCGTTGTGGTTGGTAATCACGATGCCACCACCTGTGCCGCTGTTCCTGACTTTCACGTCCTCGATCTTGATGGTTCCTACGCTGTTATCGATGGCAATGCCAGCATAAGGATCATCCTCCGCAGATGTGATATCGAATCCTTTTATGGTGAAACCCAGATCAATGCCTTTTATCCAGATATTGCCGGTGAGTTTCGCCTGGGGAACTCCATCGACGACGGCGCCGACCAATCCCTTGAGTCCGCTATAAATAGGGGTGATATCGGCATCAATATATACTTGTTCCGTATATAGACCTGCTTCGATATATATCATCCCATCCGAGGGCAACCCGGTGGTGGAAATATGCGAGATGGCATCTGAAATCGGCATGGGATGTTCACGGCAATTTGGGGTGCTTCCACACTCCCCCGGGAATCTGAAATAATACGTCGTTGTTCCCACCTTGTAATATGGGTCGCCACTGGTGAGTGCGGCTGCGACTTCATTGGAAGCCAGGGCAAGCGGTTCCCCGGATTGATCCGCAAGGGTCAAACCGGCATCCGCCACGGCTTCCAGCACCGGGGCCAGGCCTTCCGTAGAGGTTTCCTCAACAGGAACTTCCACCGCACCTTCCTCGGGTGCTGGTGCATCTTCGGCGGGTTCTTCCATCGGGATGGATTGAAGATCGCTGGCAGCCTCCGGAGGCGAAACTTCGCCGGGAGCAGGTTCTGCTATTTGGATTTCTTCAACTTCAGGGATAATTTCAGTAGGCGTCGGTGCCTCGGGCGGGAGCTCGTCCTGCGCGAAGACCGGGGTGGTGATCATTAGGGCTGCCAGCAGTGAGAGGGCGAAGATGAAGGGCAGTAGGAAAAATGCATTTCCATGCTTCATGGTATTCCTCCTCAATAATTTATTAATGGAATGATTATTTTGGAACTGATGCTGAAAAAGACGATACCACCACCCCCTTTCAACGGGGTCATGTCCAGACAATCGTTGATATATCCATTATAGAGAGGGAAAAATTAAATTCAAGAGGGTAGGAGAGGCCGTAGGATATTTGTAAGGTTTTACAGTTTCGGCAGCATGACGCCCTGCTGTTTTTGGTACTTACCCTTCTTATCCGCGTAGGAGACTTCGCATGGCGCATCGCCCTCGAAGAACAGCACCTGGGCGATGCCTTCGTTGGAATAGATGCGGGCGGGCATGGGGGTGGTGTTGGAGATCTCGAGCGTCACGAAGCCTTCCCATTCGGGCTCGAAGGGGGTGACGTTGACGATGATCCCGCAGCGAGCATAGGTGCTCTTTCCCAGGCAGATGGTGAGCACCGAGCGCGGGATGCGAAAATACTCTACCGTGCGCGCCAGGGCAAAGGAGTTGGGCGGGATGACGCAGATATCCCCCTTGAAATCCACCATCGAGCGTTGGTCAAAATCCTTGGGGTCCACAACAGCGGAGTAGACGTTGGTGAAGATCTTGTATTCATCCGCCACGCGGATATCGTAACCGTAGGAGGAAAGCCCATAGGAAATCACCCCGTCGCGCTTCTGCCCGTCGGTGAAGGGTTCGATCATTTTTTGCTCCAGCGCCATCCTGCGGATCCAGCCATCTGATTTCAGTCCCATGCATGTTCTCCTTGGTTATGGTGTTGCCCGAATTTTTACAAATGTCATCCAACCGGGAATGACCTCCACAGTGCGTTCGAAGACCTTTGAATAGTTGATGAAAGCCAACCGGTAAATCCCTGCAGGCAGACCGGAGACGAGGAAGTTCTCTCCCAACTCCAGCGTGGTAGGCACCCCGCTGCCGTAGATCTCGGGGTAGATGGCTGCTCCCAGGCTTCCATCCTGTGCCTGAGGTTGGATCGTCAGGGGGATCCTCAAGGAACCTCCAAATTGAT
>CAWDHI010000014.1:0-50819 GCA_963802095.1 uncultured Chloroflexia bacterium
CCGGTTCGGAAACTGAATTCCAATTTTCTAAACCAGGCTTTTTTTGCCGTATTCCACCCAATTAAAGCGTACCGGGAGTTCCGCCCGGTTCTGGGGAAGCCGGGAATGACCGCTGCTTGATGGTTGAATTGATATGATTAATAAGGATAGGAGAAAATGAGGATCGGTCAAAACCCGGTAAAAAACCTGCAGACAGCGACAAAACCGAAAAGGATCACGGTTGCAGTCCTAAATCACATTCCATTTCTTAAAGGATTTTACTCGGAGATGCAGGATGTATTGAACCTTTGCCTTGAAAGCGCTAGGGAGGATGCCGGTCTCGATTTCGATCTCATGGTTTTTGATAATGGCAGCTGCCGCGAAGTGCAAGAATGTTTGCTTGAAAAGCAAAAGAATGGGGAGATCCAGTTTCTTTTCATTTCTGAAAAAAACCTCGGAAAGGGTGGAGCCTGGAATATCATTTTCAATGCGGCTCCCGGTGAGATCATCTCGTTCGCCGATAACGATGTTCTTTTTTCACCAAACTGGTTGAAGCGCTCTGTGGAGATTTTGGAGAATTATCCTCGGGTGGGTATGGTGACTGCCCGCCCGTTTCGCACGAATCCGGATTTTTACACTTCCACGCTCCAATGGGCTGACAATGATTCAGATGCCTATTTGGAGAAGGGTACCCTGCTGCCATGGGATACTTTCCTGGAATTTAATCTCAGTTTAGGCGCAGAAGAGGAAGAAATCCGGAAAAAATATCAAACAACCGAAGACATCCTTGTTACATATCGCAATATCTCAGCCTATTTTGGTTCTTCCCATTGGCAATTCACTTCTTATAAAAAAGTGCTTAAAGAATTTCTCCCAATCCAGATGGATAAACCCATGGGTGAGGTAAAGAAACTGGACCAAATGGTAAACGAAGCGGGCTACCTGAGACTGATGGTTTCCGACCCTCTGGCGATGAATATGAGCAACACAGTCCCTCTCGAAGGTCAGGGGGAAAATAGAAGTAAAACCCGAAAGTCAAGAAGCCATACAGGAAAGATGATTGCAAATCTGGTTTTCATAAGAAAGCCACTTCTGAAACTATACGATTGGATCTTTCGTCTTTATTATGAAAACTGACTCGTCTGAACCTTACACGCACACGGTTTTCATCGCCATTGATCACGGTATCGGTATGGCGTATTTTCTTAACACTGATTTGCTTCGGATTCTTCTTGACCATTCCGTTCGAATTGTGCTGTTGGTACAGGATGAAATGATTGAAACCTTGAAAAATCAATTTTCCAATGAGCGAAACATCATAGTTGAGTCGTTGCGGTTAAAGGATGCCATTCAATATTTCACAAGGTATCACGGATCTCTGCAGGCCAATCTGGATTACATACGCCGTACCAGCCTTGGCCATAAAGTTCTCCTGACCTACGTGGATACTCACCGTCAGCGCAAGGAATACGAAGCGGAATCTTACCGCCGCAAGTTGGCTTTGATCCTGATGCGTCCGTTGATCTATATCCTCCGGTATTCCAAAATCGCAAGATTTTTCTTCCGTAAGACGCTCAATTTGCTATTTACACCGAAGCTCTACTCGGATCTTTTTGACAAGTATCACCCCGATCTTGTAATTTCTGATACCGCGGGTTGGCGGTTGGATCAATTCCTGCTTCGACAGGCGCACCGAAAAAAAATCCGGACCAGCACAGTTGTAATTGGTTGGGATAATCCCTCCAGCCAGGGTCTACCTGGAGCAGAAGTGGATGATATTGTGGTATGGTCCGAGATTCATAAAAAAGAAGCGGTGGATGGGATGGATTGGAGGCCAGGCAAGATTCATGTATGCGGGATGCCGCTGTATGACGGGTACATCAGCGGGAAATGGTTAATTGGACGCGGAGAGTATAACAATCTCCACTCTTTGGATCCTACAAGAAAAGTGATCTCATTTGCTGCTACTGCTCTTTCAATTTCTCCCAATTTCCATATCATAGAGATGCTGGCTGAGGTTATCAATAGCGGAGAATTGGTTGAACCATCCCAGTTATTGATCCGCTTGCACCCCAACCACTTTAAATCACAACCACATTACCAGGAAGAACGTAAGGCGATCCTCGCATTGGCTGAACAAACTCCGAACGTTCATGTTGTAGAACCCAGGGAAGTTCTGGAAGGGATGGAGCGTTATTCAGGTGAGGATTATTCAGAAAAAGCTTCCATGTTGAAATATTCGGATGTTCTGGTGACGGTTTATTCCACCATGGTTGTTGAGGCAGCCTTGCATGATACGCCTTTCATTTCGGCTTGTATCAACACTGAAACGGGATGGGAGAAGAATTACTGGATCCCATTATCGGAAGTGCCGGACTGGCCGACAGCACGCCGGGTGGTACGTTCGGATGCTGGTAAGACAATATTCACCCGGGCGGATCTGGTTTTGGCATTGAATGCCTACCTGAAAGAAAAAACCCTCCATGCTAAAGAGCGAAAAGATTTCACCGTGCAGGAACTTACTTATATCAGCGGTGAATCGACTTCGCACACCGCAGAAACGATCCTTTCCCTCCTGGAGAAGACGAAATGAAAGGTCGAAATGTATCTTTTCAAATTGGTTCACGTAAAGTAGGGAATGACCAACCTCCCCTGATTATTGCCGAAGTTGCCCAGGCACATGATGGCAGCCTGGGGACAGCCCATGCTTTCATCGATGCGGTGGCAGCTACAGGGGTGGAAGCGATTAAATTTCAAACACATTTAGCAGCTTCGGAATCATCTTTTCGCGAACCCTTCCGGGTCAAGTTCAGCAGGCAAGACGAGACGAGATATGATTACTGGAAAAGGATGGAGTTTACACCAGAGCAGTGGCTTGACCTGGCAGATCACGCCAGGCAGCGTGGTTTAATCTTCCTGAGCTCCCCGTTTTCGGTCGAAGCTGTGGAATTGCTGGAGAAAGTGGGAATGCCTTGCTGGAAGATCGCATCTGGCGAAACCAGTAATCCCCAACTACTTGAACGAATAATGAAAACGAAAAAACCAATCCTTCTTTCAACAGGTTTGAGCGATTGGCTGGAAATCGATGCCCTGGTAAAAAGAATCCAGGAAAAAAGGATTTCACTCTTGTTGATGCAATGCACAACCCAATACCCTGTACAACCAGAGAGGATCGGGTTGAATTTAATTGGGGAAATGAAGGATCGATATGAAACTCTGGTAGGTTTATCCGACCATTCCGGGTGTATTTACCCGGGTTTGGCAGCAATAGTCCTTGGCGCATCAGTTGTTGAAGTCCATGTGACTTTGGACCGGCGCATGTTCGGACCTGATGTAAAAGCTTCTCTTACTCCCAGGGAGCTGGTCCAGTTGGCAGATGGCTCCAAATATCTTTGGACAGCCATACAAAACCCGGGGAGCAAGCATACCCTTTCTCATGATCAGGTCGAATTGAAGGCGATTTTCGGTAAGAGCTTGTACCTTTTACGGGACTTGAAGAAGGGGGAAAGGATCCTGGTGACTGACCTATCCGTCCGAAAACCGGGTGATGGCATCCCAGCGACACGGTTGAAAGAGATCATCGGAAAGACGATCCGGCATGATATCCATGGCCAGACTTTTCTTAAAGAAGAGGATTTTGAATGACAGCGAACCGAAAAATTTGTGTGGTGATTACTGCCCGGCCCAGTTACTCTCGCATCCGGACTGCTTTGGATGGGATCAGGAATCATCCCAACCTTGAATTACAGTTGGTTGTGGCTGCATCTGCGTTACTGGACCGATACGGAAAGGTGATCCGCTACATCGAGGCGGATGGTTTCAACATCAACGCGAAAGTTTACATGGTTCTGGAAGGTGAAAACCTGGTCAGTTCGGCAAAAACCACCGGGATCGGTCTGATGGAGCTTCCCACGGTGTTTGATAATCTCAATCCGGATATCGTAGTTACCATCGCGGACCGATATGAGACTATTGCCACGGCAATCGCAGCTGCTTACATGAATATCCCACTTGCCCATATTCAAGGTGGGGAGATAACCGGTTCAATAGATGAAAAGGTGCGTCATGCTGTGACCAAGCTTGCGGATTATCACCTGGTGGCTACGGAGGGTGCCCGGCAGCGTGTGATCCGAATGGGTGAGGAACCGGATTCGGTTTTTTGTTGTGGTTGCCCATCCATTGATATTGCCGAGCAGGTGCTCCAAGCCCCGGGTGAGAGAATAGACCCATTTGAAAAATATGGCGGGGTAGGTGCCAAAGTAGATATTTCCAACGGTTACCTTGTCGTAATGCAGCATCCGGTAACTACGGAATATGAACTGGCACGGCAGCACATCACGCAGACGCTTCAAGCTGTGGATCAACTGGGGCTGCCTACGCTTTGGTTCTGGCCGAATGTGGATGCAGGCTCGGACGGAACATCCGAAGGCATCCGTTCATACCGCGAGACTCACCGACCAAAACATATCCACTTCTTTAAGGAACTCCCCCCGAATGATTTTCTAAAACTGGTGTATCACTCGGCTTGCATTATTGGGAATTCAAGTGTGGCGATCCGGGAGTGTTCGTATCTGGGGGTGCCGGCGGTGAATATTGGCTCGAGAGAATCCCGACGGGAGAGGGGTATGAATGTGATCGACGTAGAATATGATCAGAATCGTATTCGGGAAGCAATCGAGTCTCAAATCGGCCATGGTCGTTATGACGACGAAAAGATCTATGGAGATGGACATGCTGGCGAGAAGATTGCCGCCATCCTGGCACAGGTGCCTTTAAAATTCAAAAAGCAGATCACTTATTAGGAATGGAATGGAAGATTTAAAAATCCTGGCAGTTATACCCGCCCGCGGAGGATCGAAGGGAGTATTTCGTAAGAACATCCGTGAGATACTCGGGAAACCTTTGATCGCGTATTCACTCCAGGCAGCATTCGATGCCAGGGATGTTTTGTATAAAACGATCGTTTCAACCGACGATCCGGAGATAGCCTCTATCGTAAAAAAGTGGGGTGGCGAGGTTCCATTCTTGAGGCCGGATGAACTAGCGGGAGACCAAACTCCGATGGTACCGGTGTTAAAACACGCGATCTCTGAAATGGAGCAACGCGACCTGGTTACTTTCGATTATGTGCTCCTGCTTCAACCCACTGCGATTTTTCGGACAGGGGAGGATATCCGCAATTCTGTAAGTTTGATAAAAAAAGGTGGTTGCGATTCTGTTATAAGCGTCGTGCAAGTCTTCTCCACCCACCCGATCCTGATGAAAAAGATCGTCGAAGGTGAACTTGTTCCATATTGCATTAATGAGAAGGAAGGTACACGGCGGCAGGATTACCAACCCCCTGCATATATGCGGAATGGGGCTATCTATCTTTCCCGACGTGCCAATATCATAGAGAACGATTCGATATGGGGAAAAACGATTCGTCCGTATGTGATGCCAGAGGAAAGATCCATCAACATCGATTCTGAGTTCGATCTTAAACTCGCCGAGTACATCCTATCCACTGGAAGGGATTATGAAGCGTAAACTGAGAATTTTAATCAGCGAACCATCCGGGTATTCCGTTGAAGCGCTTCACATTTACAGGGGATTGGGCGATATTCACTTTGGTCCTTACACCCGTGAAGAGTTGCTGAAAAGGATTGATGATACCCAGGTGATCGTCATCCGGTTAGGTCATAAGATCGACGAGGCATTAATAAACCGGGGGATGAATTTGCAAGTGATCGTTTCTCCCACAACCGGGTTGGATCATATCGACTTGGAAGCTGTTAAAAATAAAAACCTAGAGGTGATCAGCCTGAAGGGCGAAACCGAGTTTTTACGCGGAATTTCAGCCACGGCAGAACTTTCTTGGGGTTTGCTTCTTGCCGCCACGCGGAAGATCCCTGCAGCCTCGCAGAGCGCGACTGCAGGTACTTGGGAGCGCGAAGAATTTATCGGTCACGACCTGAAAGGAATGAACCTCGGAATTATTGGATTGGGTAGAATAGGCGAGATGGTGGCTAAGTTCGGTTTTGCATTTGGGATGAATGTGACAGCCTTCGACCCATTTCGAGTTGGTTGGATGCAAGGGGTAAAGAAGGCGGAATCCTTGAAACCACTGCTTGCAGAAAGCGATGCGGTCATGATTCACATCCCGCTTAACCCGGAAACTACACATCTCTTAGGAAAAACAGAATTTCAGGAGATGAAGCCAGGATGTGTTTTAGTAAACACTTCGCGCGGTGGGATTGTTGACGAGTCGGAGCTGATCCATGCTATGGAAGGGGGAATAATATCTGCTGCCGCGCTGGATGTGATCCAAGCTGAAGTCAATCGGGAAAAAGTAATAATCTCTCCCCTGGTCGATTATGCAAAGATCCACCCGAATTTAATTCTCACCCCGCACATTGGCGGAGCGACAGTGGAATCGATGCATGCAACAGAGCATTTTTTGGCGAAGAAACTGCAGGCATTTATTAAATCAAGGCAGGATTCATGAAATTTCTGATCGCCGGCCTGGGTTCCATTGGACGTCGCCACCTGCGAAATTTGATCGCATTGGGCGAGCGGGATATTATCCTTTTTCGGACTAATCACAGCACCCTTGATCTGGAAGAGTTTTCCGGAATTCCAGTTTTTCACGACCTGCATGCAGCCCTTGCGGAAGGACCGCGAGGAGTCGTTGTTTCAAATCCAACCGCACTGCACCTGGATGTTGCGATTCCAGCTGCCAAAGCTGGGTGTGCGATTCTGTTGGAAAAACCAGTCTCTCATAACTTCGATCGTATCGATATGCTTCAATCCGCACTGAAGGCTGGTGAAGGCAACCTTCTAATGGGATTCCAATTCCGCTTTCATCCCACGCTGCGCAAAGTGGCGGAGTGGATCCAGCAAAGGGCAATCGGCTCACCGCTCAGCTTCCTCTGCCAGTGGGGCGAGTACCTGCCCGGGTGGCACCACTGGGAGGATTACCGCCAGAGTTACTCCGCCCGGTCGGACCTGGGAGGGGGTGTAGTGCGGACGCTTTGCCACCCACTGGATTATCTGGGTTGGATCTTTGGTGATGCATCCTTGCGGTGGGCTTATACTGGCAAGGTCAGTTCTCTCGAGATCGATGTGGAGGACCTGGCTAAGGTTGAATTAAGTTATCCTTCGGGATTGGAGGGGAGTCTTGCGCTGGATTACTTCCGCCAACCACCACTGCATATGCTGGAGATCAGTGGAAGCGAAGGGTTGATCGAATGGAAGAATAATACCGGGGCTGCCAGGATTTATCGTACCACCACAGAAGATTGGGAGACAGCCCTGCCTCCGGAGGGTTTCGATCGAAACGATCTTTTCCTGGAGGAAATGCGCTACTTTATCCGGATGGCAAAGGGCGAAGAAGAACCCATTTGCACCCTCGAAGATGGAATCCGAACCCAGAAATTAGTTCAGGCGATTTTTGATATATCTGCAAAGAACCGCAAGTAATTAAGGATGATCCATGGATAGTATTTTCGATAAATTCAATCTCAAAGGGCGTTCAGCGATCGTTACCGGTGGCGCGGGGCTGCTGGGGCGGCAATTCTGCATGACCCTTGCTCAGGCAGGCGCGGCAGTCGTCGTGGCCGATTTCAACCTGGAGGCTGCTGAAGGGACCTCGCTCTCGATCGCAGCGCGCGGGATGCTGGCTTCCGCCATCAGGGTGGATGTCACCGAACCGCGATCAGTTGCAGAAATGATCGCCTTTTGTGATGAAAAGTTCGGCGGCCCGGATATCCTGGTCTGCAGCGCGGCAAAAGATCCGAAATTCGACGAGGCTAATCACGAGCAATCTTTGAATGCCTTTGAGACTTTTCCCCTGGATGCCTGGAAACAAGCCCTGGATGTAAACCTCACCGGTATGTTCCTCTGCGCGCAGGCAGCCGCGATTAAAATGGTTGCCCAGGAGCGGGGGGTCATCATCAATATCTGCTCTACATACGGGTTGGTAGGTCCGGATCAGCGCATCTACAAGAAACCAGGAAAACCAGATCAATTCAAACCGGTATATTACTCAGTAACCAAGGCCGGGGTTCTGGGGCTCACCCGATACCTGGCTACTTATTACGCTGGAAAAAATATTCGTGCGAATGCTCTTACCCCGGGAGGAGTCTTCAATAACCATGATGAGGTTTTCATGCAGAACTATTCCTCGCGCACTGTGCTGGGTAGAATGGCAAAACAGGATGAGATGAACGGTGCGCTGCTCTTTTTGGCATCGGATGCGTCATCCTACATGACCGGTTCCAACGTAGTGGTGGATGGAGGTTGGACGGCATGGTGAAGAAACCAGAAGTCCTGGCGATCATCCCGGCACGCGGCGGCTCGAAGGGTATCCCCCGGAAGAACATCCGCCTTTTCGCCGGTTTCCCATTGATCGCTTACAGCATCGAAGCCGGTCTGCGGTCGGAGAATGTCACCAGGGTGATCGTTTCCACCGATGATGAGGAAATCGCGGCGGTCGCCAGGGAATACGGTGCGGAGACACCTTTCCAGAGGCCTGGAGAATTCGGCCGGGATGATTCCACCGATCTTCCCGTTTTCGTCCAGGCTTTGGATTGGTTGAAAGAACATGAAGGGTATGAGCCGGAGATCGTGGTCCATCTTCGACCAACATCTCCCTTCCGACCGTTGGATTGCGTAGATAAGGCTGTCCAAAAATTGATAGATCACCCCAAAGCGGATTCAGTCCGCGGGGTTGTGCCGGCAGGACAGAACCCGTACAAAATGTGGGTCCTCGATGTGGATGAAAAACCAATGAAGCCGCTCCTGCATGTCGCTGGCCTGTCCGAGCCCTACAACGCTCCCCGCCAGGTGCTACCGCCGACGCATTGGCAGACAGGGCATATCGATGCGATCCGTTTGGCGACCATCCGCAAGAAGAATTCGCTTAGCGGTGATGTAATCCTACCGCTCGTGCTTGATACACGGTTTACAATCGATATCGATACGCCTTTCGACTGGAAACGTTACGAGTATCTGGTGGTGAACAGCGGCTTGGAATTTGTGGACCCTGCAAAAAAGCGCCGCGGGATCCCAGAAAAAGTATCCCTGCTTGTGATGGACTTTGACGGCGTACTGACCGATAACCGCGTTTGGGTGGATGAGGGTGGTCGCGAGCGTGTTGCAGGTAACCGCAGTGATAGTCTTGGTTTATCCATCCTAAGACAGAAAACAAGCGTTCATCCCGTAGTGATCTCGCAGGAAACAAACCTGGTGGTTACTGCCCGCTGCAAGAAAATGAATGTTGAGGTTTACCAGGGGATCATGGATAAAGCTTCCCTATTGAAACAAATCCTCGCGGAACGCGGGATCGATCCATTGGAGGTGATTTATATGGGTAACGATGTTAATGACTTGCCCTGCCTGTCCATCGTGAGCTGCTTCATCGCCCCGGCGGATGCCCAACCAGCGGTGCTTCGCGCGGCGGATCGCGTGCTCAGTTATAAGGGCGGGCATGGCGCGGTTCGTGAGTTATGCGATATTCTCATGGAAAATACATCAAATCAAGACAAATAGAGGTGACTGAATGCAAATAGATTTCAAGATCAATGATCGCAATCTGGGGGATGGGTATCCGGCGTATATCGTCGCCGAGATCGGGATTAACCACAATGGAGATTTAGACCTTACGAAGAAAATGATCACCGCTGCAGCGCAGGCCGGAGTGGATGCGGTGAAATTTCAAAAACGGACCCCGGAGATCTGCGTTCCGCCTGAACAACGCGGGCAGATGCGTGAGACACCCTGGGGGTACATTTCCTATCTGGAATACCGTGAAAAAGTGGAATTCTCTAAGGACCAATATCAGGAGATCGATCGTTTTTGCAGAGAATCCGGTATCACCTGGTTCGCATCCGTATGGGATGAGCCTTCGGTGGACTTCCTTGAACCATTTCAACCGAGTTGCTATAAGATTCCTTCCGCTTCGCTTACCGACCATGCTTTACTGGAGCATCTTCGCAGAACCAGCAGACCCTTGATCCTTTCTACGGGAATGTCCACGATGGATGAGATCAAAAGAGCAGTGGATTTGCTGGGCACTGATAATTTATGTATCACCCATGCGACCAGCACTTATCCCTGCGAGCCGGAAGAGCTGAACCTTAAAATGATCCAGACCCTGAAAGAAAAATTCCCATGCCCGGTGGGCTATTCCGGGCATGAGGTCGGGCTGATCCCCTCGGTAGTGGCAGTGGCGCTAGGCGCAAACTTGGTGGAGAGGCATATCACCCTCGACCGCGCTCTCTGGGGAACCGACCAGGCAGCCTCTGTGGAACCGGGCGGTTTTGAACGCCTGGTGAAATACATACGTGTGACAGAGCAATCCATGGGCGACGGTGTGAAACGTGTGTATGAATCCGAGGTGCCTTCTCTTAAAAAGCTGCGTCGGGTGCAATAATTCGATAAATTCAAAGGAGAATATGGAAATGAATCACATTTTTGAAGTTCTTACCCCGTTGGCTCGCGAAAGGGCTTACCTGGATCCGGGATCAGGCAGCATCCTACTTCAGATGGTCATCGCTGCCGCGCTCGGTGCCGCGTTTGCCGTAAAGGTTTATTGGAAAAGGATCAAAGGTGCTCTAAGCAAGAAAAAGAGCAATGACAATACCGATACGGTGGTCCAGGCTCCGGATGACTCCGAGAAGAAATACTGATCCACTGACAATTCTTCCAGTGGCAGATTCTTGAGCACCCTGGAATTATCTTCGTTTGTTTAGGATAAATATTATGAAACAATCCGCGTCCTTCCGGGATCCAAGCGGTTTCCTTTTCACTGATAAAGGAACGCTTTATCGTCAGGTAAATCAGGAGTACAAGGCTCACTACGATAAATTGATGGAATCCGGGTTGTACCGAAGCCTGGTGGATCAAAAATTGCTGATCCCAAACGAAGAAGTCAAAATTGCACCGCCGGAGAAAGCAATTGCATACAAGGTGATTCGGCCGGATCGCATCCCCTTCATCTCCTACCCTTACGAATGGTCCTTCTCGCAATACAAAGATGCCGCCCTGACTACGCTCGAAATCGAGATGCTGGCTCTGGAAATGGGGATGACGTTAAAGGATGCCAGCGTATACAACATCCAATTTCTGGAAGTTCATCCGCTGTTAATTGACACCCTCTCCTTCGAAATCTATGAGGAAGGCTCTCCCTGGGTAGCTTACCGGCAATTCTGCCAGCATTTTTTGGCGCCGCTTAGTTTGATGGCGCTCACCGATATTCGCCTGCAACAATTGATGCGGGTGTATATCGATGGCATCCCGCTTGATCTGACCAGCAATCTACTGCCGGGTAAGTCTCATTTCAACATGGGGCTGGAGCTACACATTCACCGCCACGCTGCCTCACAAAAGAAATATGCTGGTAAAGGTGAAGAAGCGAAGTCTAAAGAGGCAAAGATTAATAAATTATCGTTCCAAGGATTGATCGATAACCTGCAGGGGACGATTAAAGGGTTGAACTGGGAGGGCGCTCGAACAGAATGGGCAGACTATTACGATATCACCAATTACACCTCTGAGGCGTTTGAGCGTAAACGGGTGCTGGTTGGTCAATTCATCGACGTGGTAAAACCTGAAACAGCCTGGGATCTGGGAGCCAATAACGGGGAGTTCTCCCGAATAGCTTCAGAGAAAGGGATATTCACAGTATCTTCGGATATCGACCCGGTTGCCGTTGAGAAAAATTACCAGGAGATCGTTAAAGCAAAAGAGAAAAACCTTCTGCCGCTGCTCATCGATCTGACCAACCCGAGTCCGGGGATTGGATGGGAAAACAAAGAGCGAACATCCTTTATCGACCGGGGACCCGTGGATCTGGTGATGGCGCTTGCTCTTATTCACCACCTGGCAATTACCAACAACTTACCTTTGGAGCGCATCGCGGATTTCTTCGCGCAATTGGGAAAATGGCTGATCATCGAATTCGTGCCCAAGGAGGATAGCCAGGTACAGCGACTACTCAGCAGCCGGAAGGATATTTTTCCGGAATACAGTGAATCAGGATTCGAAACCAGTTTCAAGGAAGATTTTCAACTGAACCGTAAAGAAACCATAGAGGGTACAAAACGGACGATGTATTTATTCAGGCGGAAGTGAAGGATTCCAAATTCATTTAGGTGAACTCTTAGTGATTAATGGATTGTTTAATACCAAATGGATTCCTGGATGACACTAAAACCATTCAAAATAATAGGATCCAAACTTGCCCGTATTCGAGAAAACCAGAAATATAAAAAAATCTCGGATGCGGTATTTGAAATGGTGGGAAAATCCGCTACCGGTTCACCCATCCTCTTTTTTAATGCTTCAACGCGCCTGGAGCAGGTAAGTCAAAACGCCGCCTTTTCACTGCTCTGCGCATGGTCGCTTGCTCTGGATGGCTATCCGGTGCAGTTTTTCACATGCAATGCGGGCATGACCCGCTGCCTTCTGGGTACCAATCCGGATATACCGGATAAAAAACCTCCGTGCAAAAAGTGTTATGCCCAATCACAGATGATATATCAGGCACCCTGGATGATCCCGTTTTCTTACACACAAGACGAAGAACTTGAAAACGGAATCAAACACCTCGAACTGGCAGAATTATTAAAGTTCGAAAGACAAAAACTTCCCCTTGGGGAGATCATCCTTCCCTCCCTGCGGTGGATCCTCCGCCGACAAAACCTGGAAGACCAGGAGCTGACCCGTGCTATCTGCCGTGATTACATCCGCTCGGCTAACAGCCTTGCGATATCATTTACCCGCGCTGTGAAAGAACTGCAGCCAGCAGTGGTTGTAGTATTCAATGGCCAATTCTTCCCGGAGGCGATCGTGAAGCAACTGGGAAGACAACATGGGATCAGGGTGATTTCGCATGAGGTTGCACTTCAACCGCTCTCCGCCTTTTTCACGGATGGAGAGGCAACAGCTTACCCGATCCATATTCCAGAAGGTGCACTACTAACCAAAAATCAAAACCTCAGGTTGGACGAGGTGCTTGAAAAACGGTTCCAGGGTGATTTCAGCATGGCAGGGATCAAATTCTGGAGTGGTATGGAACCTATCGATGATACCTTCTGGAAAAATGCGGAGGTTTTCCTTCAGATTGTCCCCATTTTTACGAACGTAATTTTTGATACCAGCCAGGCGCATGCGAATTCCATCTATGCAGATATGTTTTCATGGCTGGAGGATGTTGCATACCTGATCAAGGAAAACCCACAGACACTTTTTGTAATTCGGGCTCATCCGGATGAGAATCGACCTGGGAAGGAATCCCGCGAGACTGTGAGCGACTGGGTGAAATCCCGCGGGTTGGAGAGATTGCCAAATGTGGTTCTGGTTGATCCGGGCGACAACTTCAGCTCCTACCAATTGATCCAAAGATCGAAATTCGTAATGGTATATAACTCCACCATTGGTTTGGAAGCCTCCATTTTAGGGGCAGCAGTGCTTTGCGCGGGAAGGGCGAGGTTCACGCAAGTGCAATCGGTTTACCTGCCCACATCTCGGGAAGATCATTTACGAATGGCGCAAAAATTTCTGTGGGCTGAGAAGATCAATGTACCCAAGGAATTCCGTGAAAACGCCAGGTATTTTCTATACTATCAACTACTCAGAACCTCACTTCCCTTTGGTGAATTCCTGGAAGAGAGTGATACCTGGAAAGGTTATGTGAAGTTGAAAGACTTCCCCCTGATAAATCTTAAAGCCGAGGAATCGCTGACGATGAAGATTATACAAAACGGAATTCTGGAAAGTACCGATTTCATCTATCCAGATCTGAATGCGTGGTGAAAAGGGACACCCTTGAAATAAAAAGGATTATTGAACCATGACTCCGATGATGACCGCTCTGGTTCCCATGCGGCACCATTCCCAGCGGGTGCCGGGGAAAAACTACCGCTTAATCGCAGGTAAGCCGTTATATTCATACGTGATTGAAAATTTAATCCGGGTGCCAGCAATTTCACAGATCGTTGTGGATACCGATAGTGAAGAGATCGTGCTGGGATTGGCTAAAACCTTTCCTGAGGTAAAAGTGATCTCACGACCAGAAGCATTGCGGGCGGATGATCTTTCCATGAACGAGATCTTGATCCACGATGTTGATCAACTTCCAGGTGAGCATTTCTTTCAGACTCACAGCACGAACCCATTGGTCACGCCGAATACCATCACGCGTGCAATTGATAGATATTTTATTACGCAACCCGAGTTTGATTCTCTATTCGCAGTGACCAAGCTCCAGGTACGCTTGTGGGATTCTGTCGGGAATCCTATTAACCACGATCCAACTTTTCTGTTGCAAACACAGGATCTGCCGCCTATTTATGAAGAGAATTCCTGTTTTTATATATTTTCGAAAACCAATCTGATCAACCGGCGTAACCGGCTGGGACTACGTCCGCAGATGTTCGAAATCTGCCGGGATGAAGCCTGGGATATCGACGAGGAGATAGATTTTCAGATTGCGGAGTTACTATTAAGAAATCGTAATGCGAATGAAAAAACAGCGGATAATGTCGATTAGAATTAATACATAATGAGCTCAATGAAACGAAAAATCAGGTTCCCCTTTGAAATTGTCATCATCCTTGTGGTCATTTTTCCGCATCTCTATGCCGCTTTAGTGCCTCCTGCCAGCTTGATGAACTGGTACCGAACAGATGATGCCTTTTATTATTTTATCGTGGCGAGGAATGTGGCAGCAGGGCATGGTTTCACTTTCGACTTGATGAATAAAACAAATGGGTTTCATCCCCTTTGGGAATTCTTGATCGTTCCCATTTTTGCCATATCTGGAACAGACAGAATCCTGCCACTTCGAATTATCCTGGTTGTCCTTGCTTCACTAAATGCAGCCACTGGAATAGTGATTTACCGGCTTTTAAAGAAGTATTTCTTATTTGGTACAGCCGCTTTGTTCTCGCTGGTATGGGTCCTGCTACCCGCTATCCACAAAGTTACCAACGAAGATGGATTGGAAGCGGGTTTGAACGCTTTTTCATTATCTGTTCTGCTATTGGGAGGTTCCTGGTTCATCGATCGGGTTATTACTGAAAAAGTGAATAGATGGGATCTGGTGGCTGTTGGGTTCTTGGGAGCTTTGGCGGTTTTCAGCCGCCTGGATAACATTTTCACCTTCATCACTGTGGGTTGCTGGCTTGTTTTACGAAAATTTCCATTTCCCAGGTACCTGATTTGGGATGAAGTTTTTGTAGCGGTGGGCATTTTCGGGTCGGCGATTCTCCGTTTTGGTTTCAGTAATTCTTACGAGGTAGCCTTATTAGCCACCTTCCTGATGGTTGCCCTTGCGATGGTGATCAAACCAGCCTGTTATGTGATCTTTGGGCTATATAAGACTAACCCTGGAAACAATCGGGCAAAGGAAATACTGAGAATAATATTTGCGGTTACAACTGCCAGCCTAATTCTTGGTGGAGTAATGCTGGTGTTAAATTCTGGTGGGATCTTCCGTGCGTTTCCACGGCTGATGATCTTCTACGATTGGGTGATCACGCTTATCTTGTTACTGTGTTCACGATTGATTTTTCCGCAAGAATTCAACGAAAAAACCATTCAGTTTCCCCGTACCTGGTTGATATGGATGCAAGCCCAGTGGAAGCAGGTAATTGGGAACGGGTTAAAATATTTCCTTCCCGGAACGTTATTGATGGTCCTGTACCTGGGATGGAATAAGGTTTATTTTGGAACTTTTTCTCCAATCAGTGGTCAAGTTAAACACTGGTGGTCAACCTTACCAAATACGGTGTATGGCCATCCGATTGATCTGAAGGTTTTCCTGAGCTTATCCCCCAGTGCGAATTATGGCCCCTGGTCGTTGATTAGCTCTCCTTTGGATGGGTTGATTTCCAATTTATTAGACAGCTTCGGCACACTAACCGACCCAGCGTATTGGGGGGTAATCATTGTGCTGATCGGTCTAATTGTTTGGGGACTTTTATCGCTTTTTCATCGTGGTAAATATGATTGGCAAGATCGTTTCAAGCGGTTAGGTTTGCATGCGCTTCTAATCGGTTGTTTGCTTCAGATTTCATATTACCTTGCAACAAGTTATCCAAACACTCGGTCTTGGTATTGGGTGGGGGAAATGATGTTCCTTGTCCTTTTTGGAGCAGTTATTTGGGAAGGTTTGAAACTATTCTTGCTACAGTGTAAAGTCAGGGAGAGGATGTTTTTTTTGGTCGAATTGCTTTTAATTTTGGTATTGTTGGTTGTAAATATTCGTTACATCTCTTCAATATCACCGGGCAAAGTGCGTGCGGGTTCAGAAGAAAGATACCTCGCAGATGCACGGGGATTGGAAGCGCTAACCCCGACTGGCTCAGTAATTGGAATGACAGGAGGCGGAACAGTCTCATATTTCATTAATGATCGAACAATTGTGAATTTGGATGGCTTAATGAACAGTCCGGAATATTTACACGCAATGCAAACGAATCAGGCAGTTGAATTTCTGGATAGATTGTTGTTATCGTTTGTTAACGCAAACGAATACATGGTTACCAGCAGTGACCCCTACATGGGATTCTTAAATGAACGGCTTGAGAAAGTGGGCTTAATTAGGGGGGCGGAGAGTTTTACATTATTCATATATAAAAATCCATTGTTGGAAGGAAAGCTAAACCCCTGAGCGCAAACAATACCATCCTTTTATCAGCTCCCTATATGCTTCCCTCGCAGAATCGGTTTGATCCTGTATGGGCGCGATATGGTCTGAACTTGATTACCCCAAATGTGGAAGAACGCCTGGAGGAAAAGAATCTGCTTCAGTTAGCCGGAAAATTCGATGGGACCATCTGCGGTGATGATCGTTATACCCCTGCCGCACTCGATGCCTGCAGCCCAAGATTGAAGGTGATCTCCAAATGGGGCACTGGCATCGATTCCATTGATAGGAAGCATGCGGAAAAACTAGGCATAAAGGTTTTTCGAACCCCGAATGCTTTCACGCTACCAGTGGCGGATACCATCTTAGGATATATGCTTACATTTGCACGTAGGTTTCCCTGGATGGACAGGGAAATGAAAGCGGGAATTTGGCAGAAGTTACCCGGCCGATCACTCAGCGAATGTACACTGGGCGTGATCGGGGTGGGGAACATCGGCAAAGCCGTGCTTCAGCGTGCCCGTGCCTTTGAGATGAAGCTTCTGGGGAACGATATTCAGCCAATTGCCCCGGAATTCATCGCCGAAACAGGGGTGGAAATGACAAGCCTGGAAGATCTGATATCCCGGTCCGATTTCACCAGCGTCAACGCGGACCTCAACCCCACCAGCCGGCACATGATCAACGACAAGACCCTATCCAAATGCCGCCCAGAAGCGGTTCTGATCAACACCGCCCGCGGTCCAATCGTGGACGAGCCTGCGCTAATCCGCGCACTGCAATCCGGGGTTCTCGCCGGGGCTGCGCTGGATGTCTTTGAGGAGGAACCTCTTCCTTTGGATTCTCCTCTTCGAAAAATGGACCAGGTGCTGCTGGCGCCGCACAATTCCAACAGCAGTCCCTCTGCCTGGGAGAAAGTGCACTGGAACACCATCCGCAATCTCTTGATAGGGCTGAATATTCCCTGCGAGGATCTCGATTCAATTATGGAGAAAACGCGATGAGCGAATCAAAAAAAGTCGTTTTAATCACGGGGGCAGCAGGCGGGATCGGCCGCGCAACCGTGCAGTATTTTTCCGTGCATGGCTGGCGGGTGATCGGCGTGGACCGTCACGCGTTTGGGGAGGAGTACCCGCAGGATGGTTTGTTCATCCAGGCGGATATCGCCAACCCGGTAGACTTTGAAACCATTTTTAAAAAGACCGAAAAATTCACATCTGAGCTGCATGCCATTGTGAACAATGCTGCTGTGCAGATTGCGAAACCGCTAGTAGAGACAACTACCGAGGAATGGGATGAAGTGATGGCAAGCAACCTGCGTTCCATTTTTCTAGCTTGCAAGCTAGCCTTTCCGTTATTGAAGACTTCCGGAAATGGCGCGATCGTCAATGTTTCCTCTGTGCATGCAGTAGCCACTTCCGCCAACATCGGCGCATACGCGGCCAGCAAGGGCGGGGTGATGGCGCTCACTCGCGCGATGGCCATTGAATTTGCCCCGCAGAACATTAGGGTAAACGCCATACTACCCGGCGCAGTGGATACACCCATGCTGCGCGCGGGCTTGCAGCGCGGGCATGTGAGTGGCGGCACCATTGTGGACCGGCTTGAAAATCTGGCCAGGAAAACCGTCAACGGGCGGGTGGGGCAACCGGAAGAGATCGCCAGCGCGATCTACTTCCTGGTGGATAATGCCCAATCTTCGTTCATGACCGGGCAGGCCCTGGTTGTGGATGGCGGGGCGACCTGTCGGCTGAGCACGGAATAAGTCGGCTCTTCATGAAATCCTGGTTAAAGAATTCCATTCCCGAACCCGTCTGGAATACACTGCGGAACGGGTACGATTGGGTCAGACGCCTGCCTGACCTGCCCGGGGCTTATTTACACCCCTGGCGGCGGCAGAGCACCCGCAGGCTGGCTGCGTTGAAGGATACCCATCAAGGGCAACGCGCTTTCATCATCGGGAACGGACCAAGCCTAAAAGAAACCGATCTTACAAAGCTTAAGAATGAATATACATTTGGGTTGAATCGTATCTACCTGATGTTCCCGGAGCTGGGTTTCCCAACTTCGTGCCTGGTTTCGATCAACGACCTTGTCATCGAACAGTGCGCGGCGGAAATGATCTCACTCGAGATCCCCAGGTTCTTTGCCTGGCATTCCCACCATCATTTTTCGCAATTCTCCCCGCCAAAGGAAACCCTGCCTACCTTTCTGTACACAACTTACACCGGACCAGGGTTTTCCACAGATGTGCGCGGCAGAGTCTGGGAGGGAGCCACCGTTACCAACGTAGCCCTGCAGCTTGCCTTCCACATGGGTTTCCAGCAGGTGATCCTCCTTGGGGTGGATCATAATTTCACCACCCAGGGTCCGGCGAACGCGACGGTCACTTCCACTGGAGATGACCCGAACCACTTCTCCCCGGCGTATTTCGGCAAAGGGTTCCGCTGGCAATTGCCTGACCTGGAGACCTCCGAAATCGGGTACCGAATGGCAAGGCAGGCCTATGAATCCGCTGGCAGGCAGGTGATCGATGCCACCATTGGCGGAAAGCTGACCATTTTCCCCAAGGCGGATTATGAAAGCCTCTTCGCATGAAGCAACCGCTTGTTTCCATCATCACACCCTCATTCAACCAGGTGGCATTCCTGGAAGAAACCCTTCGCTCTGTGATCGAGCAGGATTACCCAACGGTGGAATACCTGGTGGTGGATGGTGGTTCGACCGATGGGTCAGTTGAGATCATCAAGAAGCAGGAAAAGCAGATCTCCTGGTGGATTTCGGAAAAGGACAAAGGCCAGGCGGAAGCGATCAACAAGGGCTTCCAGCGGGCAAGCGGTGAGATCATCGGATGGTTGAATTCGGATGACACCTACCTGCCGGGCGTCCTGCGAGAGGTTGTTGAGGTTTTTTCTTCCGACCCTTCCATCGTGCTGGTCTTTGGCGATGTGTGCGCCATCGATGAAACCGGGCAGGTTATCAACCACATCCGCTACGGTGATTGGAGCCTGGGAGATCTGATGGAATTCAACATCATTGGCCAGCCTGCGGTTTTCTTTCGTCGCCAGTCGCTAATCAATGCTGGATTCCTTGATCCCAAATACCACCTTCTCCTCGACCACCACCTCTGGCTGCGGATCGCGCAGCAGGGTAATATGGTTCATTTTTCGCGTGAATGGGCCAGCGCCCGCTTTCACCGGGAGGCGAAGAACTTCTCCAGCGCATCCCTATTCGGCCAGGAGGCTTACCGCATCCTTGCCTGGATGGAAAACGACCCGGGGCTGGGGAGGGAATTCAAGCAACAGCGGCGCAGGTGCGTGTCTGGCGCGCACCGGATAAACGCCCGCTACCTGCTGGATGGCGGGCAACCAGCGGAATCGTTAAATGCGTATTGGAAGTCTTTCATAGCTTATCCACCCACCGCGCTTAAGGAGTGGTATCGCATTTTATACTGCTTTCCGGCAATGATCGGCCTCACCAGTCCGCGTTCCGCGTATAATCGCTGGCGGAAGAAGAAAAATAATTTGAACCCAAGGACCTGACCTGGATGGCAAAAAGCCTTTCCGCGACGCTGACCAAATCGATCGAATACCTGGCACTTCCCTACCAGTTCCCGGGGCATTTCTGGGAATTGAACCGCGCGATCTTCACCCACCGGGAGTTGACCCACGAACTTACTCGCCTGGCACCCTACCAAACCTGGTTTACGGCGCAGGGGATTAAAACCGTGCTGGATATTGGTGCGTACATCGGTTCATTTGCCTTTGCCATGCGCAGGATTCTACCGGATGCGCGGATCATCTCTTTCGACCCGCTGGAAAGGAATATCCGTGCGTTGAACGAAAATCTCAAGGGCGACCCGAATTTCCAGGTGATCCAAACCGCTTTGGGTGATAAGAACGGCACGATCGACTTTTGGGAGAGCGATTTCACCGCCTCCTCCTCCGCCCTGGAAATGGCGGACACCCACAAAGAGCATTTCCCGGCCTCCTCGGGGAATCGGCGCATCACGGTGCCCCTGAAAACACTGGATGATTGCCTGGGTGATACCCGGATTGAAACCCCAATTCTCCTGAAGGTGGATGTGCAGGGGTTTGAGAAATCGGTTTTTGCTGGCGGGAGGAAGACGCTTAAGAAAACGGATATCCTGATCAGCGAGGTTTCCTTCAGGCAATTATATAAAGATCAGTCCCTGTTCGAAGAGATCCATGACCTACTCAGGCAGGAAGGTTTTTCCTTTGCAGGGCTGCTGGATACACTCTGTTCCCCCCTGGATGGATCGATCCTGCAGGCGGATGCTCTGTTCACCCGGAAAGCCGGAAAATGATTCGAACCCCTCCTGAAATGTTGGATCAACCCTCTGGAAAAGCACCCGGAAAGTGTACCATCCTTCTTTTGGTGGGCTTGTTCATCCTTGCGCTCGCGATCCGGTTATACGATATCACCGACCTGCCCTTTGATTTTCACCCCACCCGCCAGCTTTATACAGCGGTGGTTGCAAGGGGGCTATATTACCAATCCCAACCGGATGACCCGGAAAGAAAGAAGGTGCTGGCACTGGATGCGCTCCGACGCGAGGAGCGTGAGCCGCCTTCGATCGATGGGCTTGCTGCGCTTAGTTACAAGCTGATTGGCATGGAAATCCTCTGGCTGCCGCGGGCGATGAGCGCGTTCTTCTGGGTGCTGGGCGGAATCGCGGTGTTCCTGCTTTCCCGGCAGCTTTCCAACGATACTGGCGGGGTGGCAGCCACAGCGGTGTACTTATTCTTACCTTATGGTATTATCGCCAGCCGCAGCTTTCAACCTGACCCGTTGATGACGGCGTTGATCATTTTCAGCTGGTGGGGGATCTATAACTGGATGAAACGGGCGGGGTGGAAATGGGTGTTCGTGGCGGGGATCACCGCGGGACTGGCCATCTACTTCAAATCACTAGCGGCTTTTTCGATCCTGGGAGCCTATCTTGGAATTCTTATAGTCTTGGGTTTCAAAAAACTCTTCCTTTCAAAACAATTTTGGGTGATGGCGCTCCTCACCGTACTGCCTACCGTCGGCTATATGATAGACGGGTTCTTTGTTTCCAAGGGTCTCTCCAACCTCTTTAGTTTGCGCTTTTTCCCCTCCCTGTGGGTGCAACCCTATTTCTACCTGCAATGGCTTGGAAAGGTTCAGACTGTTGCCACCTTGGGATTCCTGGTACTGGGGTTGATCGGGATCTTTTACTTCGAAAGGCGTGAACAGCGCAAATTCGTGATCGGTCTGTGGTTGGGGTATATCATTTTTGGTTTTGTCTTTGCCTATTACTTCGGAACCCACGATTACTACCACCTCAGCCTGGTGCCGATCGTGGCGATCTCCATCGCGCCAGTTTCCGCCTCGCTTTGGCAGCGATTGCAGGAAGTTCAATCTGGCCGCTTCGCCCGGGTTGCGGTTGGGCTGCTGCTCATCTTTGGGCTGGCTGTCAACTTGTGGAACATTCGCACGATCTTCCACAAGGTGGATTATCGCCCGCAGCAGGCAGATTGGGATCAAATAAGTGAGGTGTTGGGGAGCGATACATCGATCATTGCGCTCACCCAGGATTACGGTTACCGCCTGGAGTTCTTTAGCTGGATCAACCCGGCGGAATACTGGCCATACCGCGGAGATACCCGCCTGCGCGAACTGGCTGGCATCCCACAGCCGGATTTTGCCTCCCGGTTCGCAGACCAGACCCGCGGGATGGATTTCTTTGTGGTCACCGACCTGGTTGAATTCGCCGCCCAACCGGAACTGCAGGAATTACTCTCTGCGAATTACCCGGTTTTCGACCAGAGCGCCGCGTTCATCATTTTTGACCTCCGGAATGGGAGCTAAGCGCGGATGCCTGTGAAGATCTCGGTGGTCACCCCATCGTTCAACCATGCACGGTTCCTGGAGCGCACTTTAATCTCCGTGCTTAGCCAGCCCTACCCTGACCTGGAATATCTGGTTGTGGATGGGGGTTCGCAGGATGGCAGCACGGAGATCATCCGCAAATACGCCGACAGGTTGGCATATTGGGTCTCTGAGAAAGACCAGGGGCAGACGGATGCGATCAACAAGGGGTTCGCTCTTGCAAGTGGAGATATATTCGCCTGGCTGAACTCCGATGATACCTACCTTCCAGGGATCCTGCCCCAGGTTGCGGAAATCTTCAACAAAAATCCAAACGCGGCAGCGGTCTATGCGAACGCTAATTTCATTGATGAAGATGACCGCGTGATCGGCCGCTTCCCGGCCGCCCAAACAGACCGGCGAAAGCTTTCGCGCGGATATGTGCACATCCCGCAGCAGGCCTGTTTTTTCCGGGCTGAGTTGTGGCGCAAGGTGGGCCCGCTGGATCCATCCTACTATTTCGCCATGGATTACGATCTGTGGGTACGCTTGAGCCGCGAGGGAGAGTTGATCTACCTCCCCGACCGAACCTGGGCGAACTTTCGCCTGCACCCGGACGCAAAGACCATTGCTGCCGATGACCGCTGCTGGCCGGAGATGATCCGCATCCATCGCCGGGATGGCGGCTCGATAATATCCCTTATTATGTTAAAATACTGGATACGCATTCTGGCTGGACCGATCATCCGTATAAGACGACGAAGGATGATCAATCGGTTGGAGCCTAGATAAAGGTAGCAATAATAGAATGATTGAAAAATTGGTCCTGCAATTAAAACTTATCATCCGGCTCCTCCGCGACAGTCGAATCAATATCCTGTTGAAACTGATTCCCATGTTTGCGATCCTTTATTTCATTTTTCCGGACCCCTTCCCATTTCCAATTCCCGACGATATTGGAGTCATCATTATCGGATTTTACCTGTTCGTTCAGCTTTGCCCCCCCGAAATCGTGGCTGAACACATGGCAGTATTAAATCAAGGCATTCCAGGAACCTGGAGAGACCCCAAGGATTCTGGCGAGGTAATCGATGTTGGTTTTAACGAATTGGACCCAAAGAAGGATACGGATCAGGAACAACCAAAAGAGCAATGAGCAACCAAAGAATCTTGGAAAGTGATAAGGATATTCGATGGCAATTAAAGAATGGGAACAGATTCAAGTCAGAACGTGCGCAAAAGTGACGAAACCGATCGAAATCGATCAACTCGTGATCTACCCAATCGATTATTTACCGGATCCGCCGCGTATTGTGGATTACCGCTGTTCGGGTGAAGCGGAATGCAAAAAAGAAGCGAATCTGAATTGCATTGTCCCGGAGGAAACCATCCGGAAGGCAAACCAGTCCTGATCCCACAAAATTCTTTCTTATTTTGCTGTGACGTTTTCCAAACCGTAATACCTTGCGAAACACTGATTGACCCAGAAATCCGGGTCCGTTTGCAGTTCGCTGATGCCGTGCTGCGAGTTGATCGCTTTTAACTCCAGGAGCGGTTTCCCGGATACCCGGTAGGTCTGCACCACGCGGTTGCGTTCATCCCAGGCGTTTGCAAACGCGCGTGCCTGCAGGAAATCCCGGTTAAGCGAACCGCCTGCCCGCAAGGGGTAGATGCAGGCTAGGATGAGCCCAATGGTAATGACCGTATCGTAGGATCGCTTCCAAACCCTGGTTTTTCCTGCTGCCGGCAGGGTGGTGGTAAAACCGGCCAGGAAAATGACCGCGAAAACACCAAAGACCAGGATATAGGTGGCTGGGAACAATGCGCGCGGTTCGGGGTAGGCAGATTGGGCGTAGACGGATGGCGCGCAGGTGCTGGCGACCAGCAGCAGCGTGGCCAGCGCGGTAATCCCGGTTGCCATCCAGAGTTTTTTCCTTCCGGGCAAGATGGGGAGATTATCCCAATCCAGGCTGCGAGCCAGCAGGCTGCCCATCATGGCGGCGATGAGAGAACCGAAAAGGAACGGGATCGGGTAGGCGATTAGCGTATGGTAAATGAAGGCAAGAGGGTATCGGAACGATAGCCAGATCAGGGTGAGCAGCCCGGGGGGCTGGGGGAAGAGCGCCTGGCGAATGTGGTTGCCGGGAGAGACAAGGAAGATCAGCATGGCGACAAGGGAGAAGCCAACCGCAAGACCGGAGATTACCAACGAGCGGCGGGGTGCTTTGAGGGCCGCAAACAGGATGAGGAGAAGAACGAACACGGAGAACTGTAGGGCGGCGGTGGTCTCTGAAAATCCACCCGAAAACAGTACAGCCAGGCTGAAAAGCCCGAGCAGGAGCGGGGAAGGCTCCCTTTCCCGCCAGGCCATTTGCAAGCCCCAGTAGAGCAGCGCGGTGAGCGCGACCAGCGGGACCGTATATGTTATGGTTCCATTCAGCCAGTAAAGCACCTGGAAACGGTTGGGTGCCACCAGGCAGGTGAGAAAAAGGATACCTGCCGCGGAAACCCAGGCGAGCGAGCGGGGAAAATTCCCAACCATTTTTTGAACAATCAATACCAGCAGCCCGATCAGGGAAAGCAGCCAGGCGAGCAGGATCACCCCCGGGGCGGCCTGTGCCAAAGAGCGGTTGAGAGGTTCCAGCAATATGCTGAGCATGATAGTGGCATAGCGCCCCGACCAGGTGGTGTAGATATTCACCAGGCCGTTCCAGGCTCCCATCTCGCGGGCATTGGCGAAATAGCAGAAATCATCCGCCATCAGGCGCGAGAAGGTGCCCAGGAAGAAGAAAAGCACCAGCCCGAAGAACAGGGAAACGAAGAGCAACAGGACCAGCGCCTGGATCACCCGCGGCAACCCACGGGGGGATTCGGAGCCGGTTGCCTTATCCCCCGTGGGGGATTTGCCGGGAACGCTGCTCAGGAGATCACCCCCAGCTCTTTACCCACCACAGCAAAAGCTTCCAGCCCCTGGTCGAGGTGCTCGCGGGTGTGGGTGGCGGAGATCATCACCCGGATGCGGGCCTTGCCGCGCGGGACGGTAGGGAAACCCAGGGACATGGCGAATACACCCCTATCGAAAAGAGAACGGCTGAATTGTTGGGCTAAGGGAGCTTCGCCCAGCATCACCGGGGTGATTGGCGTGGTACTTAATCCAAGGTCGAACCCAAGCTTCTTCATTTCGGTTTTGAAATAATCGGCGTTTTGCCATAACCGGTCGACAAGATCTGTGGATTCCTCCAGGATTTTCACCGCTTCGAGGCAAGCGCCTGTATCCGCGGGGGTCATTGCCGAGGAAAAGAGGAAAGGCCGCCCGCGCTGGTGCAGCCATTCGATGATCTGGGATTTACCGGCCACCACGCCACCAACGACTCCGAAGGCTTTGGAGAGGGTGCCGATTTCCACATCCACCCTGCCGTGAAGGTTGAAATGATCCACGATCCCGCGACCACCTTTCCCAAGTACCCCTTCGCCGTGGGCGTCATCCACCATCAGGATCACGTCGTGTTTTTCGGTTACCACCAGGATCTTATCCAGCGGGGCGATATCGCCATCCATGCTGAAAACGCCATCGGTGACCACCAGCAGGCGGCGGTATTTGCCCTTGTTCTCCACGATGACCTGCTCCAGGTCAGCCGGGTCGCAGTGGGCGTAGCGCAGGATGGTTGCACCCGAAAGCCGGCTGCCATCGATGATGCTTGCGTGGTTGAGCTCGTCGGAGATGATCGCGTCCTCCTTGCCGACCAGGGCAGGCAGGGTGGCAAGATTGGCGCAATAGCCGGATTGAAAAATGATCGCAGAGGGGACGCCTTTGAAGCTGGCAAGCCGTTTTTCGAGATCAAGATGCAAAGAAGTTGTTCCCGCGATGGTACGCACCGCAGCCGGACCTGCACCAAATTGAGCAAGGGCTTCCTGGGCAGCTTTTACAACCCGGGGATTATTGGCAAGGCCGAGGTAATTATTGGAGCAGAAGTTCAACACCTGCCTGCCATCCACCTCCAGAATGGCGCCCTGCGGGGAGCTGATGGTGCGGATGCGGTTATAAAACCCCGCATCTTTCAGCTGGGCAAGTTCTTCATCGATCCAGTTCAGGCGGTTGGACATCGGTCATTCTCCAGTCGGAATTTTGGGGATAATCTCGGTTTTGCCAGACCATTATACATCCAGGCGGGAAACCGCCAGGTGGCCCAGCCTGGCTAACTGGTCGAGCACTTGCTGCTCTTTGCCGGGTTTCACCAGGATGGTTTCCGGGTTCAACCGTTCCCCCAGCGAGGAGGCGGTGGGGGAGGCGAGGAGCTCATCGAGGATTGCCGGTTGGGTGACCCGCAGCAGAACCTGCCGCTCGAATCGCGCCTGTGGACCGAACTTCTCCCAGCTCTGGATGAAATTCACAACCGCGGGCGGCACGGGGGAGGCGCCGCCGGATTCCAGTACCGCGGGCAGCTTTTTGGCGCTCAACCCCTGCTCCCGGGCGCGGGCAAGCGAGGAGGAAGTGATGCGGTACCTGCACCCTCGTTGATCCTCCTTCCCCCATTGGCAGTAGCGTGCCAGCTGGTAATGGGCAACTCTGGGGGCGAACGTCGCCACCAGGATCTGCCCGGTGGAGGTCACCGCGATCCTGCCGTTCTCTTTTGGGGACGGGAAGGCGGACTTTCCCGCCAGGCGGTCCTCAAAATCCGCACACAGGCGGAAGGCGCTGGTGGGTTCGCCAGGGGAGGGGCTACCTAAATCAGAAATCCCGAATGCATTCAAGAGTGAGGCGAAAAAGCGCAAGAGGCTGCCCTCCACCTGCATCCAGGAATCGAAGCCGTGGAATTCGGTTCCGGATTCATCGCGGATGTACCAGCGGTCGTAATCCCCGCCCTCGCGCAGGATATCCGGCTCCCGGGAGCGCACCGCGGAGATGAAGGAATCCAGGTCCCACCAGGTCTGGCGGGGGAGGGCAGCAAATAGTTCCAGGATCCCGTGGCGGGCGCGCAGGGGATCGGCGCCCCAGGTGCCGGAAAGGGTGATACCGGGCAGGAACTTCCATTCGGCGAGGGTGGGAGAATCCAGCCAGCACCTGATCAAAAGAGAAAGTGCCTCCGCGCGGGGCGCGGCCAGGAACGCGCGTGTGTTCTCGGGGTGAGGGCTGGCTTCATGTTCAAGGATTCCGGCAGCGGTGAGGAGGGATTGCAGAAAGGGGATCCTCTCCGCCCAAGGGCGATCCGCGAGCTTGCTGACCGGAGTGCCGGAACGAAGGGCAGCCAGGATCACGGTGGCGTGATCCAGGATGCGGTCGGAGGAGGGCTGGGTAAAAGCGTGCATTCCAAGTGCGGCCGGCTTGCCGAAGACCATATTGGTGGTCTTACCCGCTTCCACCCCTTCGGGCAGGAGCTCCGCGGGGATGCAGACGAACTCGCGCAGCACGCCGCCCTTGGGCAGGAAGGCACGCCCGATCAACCCGCGGTAGTGGAGAAGCTCGCTCGTCGAAGCCGGGTTCTCGTGAGGGCGCTCCCGGTCGCGTTTACCCGCGCCCATCTCGCGGATCTCGCCGAATTCGCGTGCGAACTCCTGCCAGGGGTGGATCCCCTGCCGGGAGACCAGGTCCTGGAAGGCGGCCAGCGCCTGGGGGGGAAGCGCATCCAGCACCCCCGCGCAGGCTTCGGGATCGTGCATGGCGGTGGAGATCTGCTCCGCCCAGGCGTGCGGGTTCTCGCCCTGAAGGTCTAGGTGCCAGAAGTCCGCGATGATGCGCAGCAGGTCCGGGTCCTGGGAAGGGAAGAGTTGGAAAAAATCAGGCATGGAATTATTGTATATGAGATTGGGGAAGAATTTCGGGCACAAGTACGGTACCCGGCCTACGACTACCCTTTCACCAAGATCAGCCGGTTTGCGCCATCGTATGTGTAGGTGTTAACCCCATCGCTCAATAGATTGCTGTTCCCAACTCAAGTGTAGGCGGCAGATTTTTTGGGTACGCATTATTCCTAGTAAGCTGTAAACTTACCCAATGGTCTATCTCGCTCACAACAAATTCAAAAACCCTTTCATCAACTCCTTTAGTAGTAGTCGCAAACATCTCGACCAAAACTACATATTGGCCGTAACGAGCCCAGTAGTAGTAAAGCTGGCAACTTGTTGGACCTCCCATGGCACAAACAACATGTTCTTGATTGGCGGCAGTACTTTTGTATTTCCAATCAGAAGAGTAGCAATCATGACATACATAATCAAAAATTGGCCAGTCAAAAGCTCGCAATATTTCGGGTCTACGATCAAAAAAATCCAAAGAGCTTCCAGTGCATTATTGTATAAAAAAACATTTTCTGTAATCCTCACTGAATTTTTACCATCACCATCCCATGTCTTGCTTGTTTCCTGGCGTGAATTTATCATATATGTACTTGCATTATAGGGTGGCTTTGCTTCAGTCCATATTGATATTTGAACAGGTATTTCTCCAGAATCCCATCTCGTGGGAAAAGTTGGATTGGTGATTAGTAAATTATTTACTGGTACCATCGGTTTAATCTATAATATGACTATGAGTAGAAAAATAATCACAAATCCCAGGATCATTAATGCGCTAACCAAGCATGTTTTTTTGGAAGGTTTGTTCATTTTTATTACCACCCATTATTCTATGGAAATGATCTCCCCAGTCGTATGTCGGGCACTGGTTGTGTGCCCAACTTCAACTTAGCTATCCCTAACACTTTATTTATACACGAAAACCATCGCCGGGAACACAATCCATACCTGACTAATTCCAATATTGGCATCTCACGTTCTGGACCTTTCAAAATTGTGAACGCTGGGTGACTTGAATTTTGATTATCCGCGGTCATTTTTTAGTATAATGATTTAACAATTTACACGAAATGGCATCTGAGCATTTATGGCATTAAAAGGCAACCTGCGCGATTTCACATTTTCGCAGCTTCTCAATCTGATCAACCTGGCAGCCAAGACCGGAACCCTGGTCGTCGAAGGTTCAAGCGATATTGCCAGGGTGTTCTTCCGGGATGGCAAGCTTTCGTATGCGCAGATCGGCGCTGAAGATAGCGGCCTGGCTGCCATCCTGCAGCGCACCAACCGCATCAGTACCAGCCAGTACCGCATCCTGGCCGAGCGCGCGCGGATGATGTCTGATAAGGAGCTCGGATTGCTGCTCATCAACGCCGGGTACCTTTCCCAGCAGGATATCCTCGACAGCCTAACCCAGTATATCGTCGACGTGGTCCGCCAGCTCTTCACCTGGGCGGAGGGCTTCTTCCATTTCGAGCCCGATGAGGTCTCGCCCAACGGCAAGATCCCGGTGCGGATCGACCTGGAGAACCTGATCATCGAAGGCACCCGCCAGCTGCAGGAATGGGAAGCGCTCCAGGAGGAGATCCCCAGCCTGGATATGGCGCTGAAGTTCACCGAGCGCCCCGGGGCCAACATCTCCAACATGAACCTGAACGTGGAAGAGTGGCGCGTGGTTTCCTATGTGAACCCGCAGAACACCATCCGGCAGATCGCCCAGGCCACCCACATGACCGACCTTGAGGTCAGAAGGGTGGTATTCAGCCTGCTGCAGGCCGGGCTGGTCGAGATCATCCGCCCGGGCGGTGTGGGTGGACCTGTGATCACGGGTAAGATGTTCCCCACCGAAAACCCAGACGAACAAAAATCACTTGTCAACCGGTTGATCGACCGGATCCGGACCATTTAAGATCGCACCAGGGAAAACGATATGCAAACAGTAAAGATCGTGGTGACAGGACCATTCAACGCAGGCAAGACGGAGTTCATCCGCTCGGTGAGCGAGATCGACGTGGTCTCCACCGAGCGCAAGATCTCGCTTGAGGAGGAGAAGGTCAAGGAAACCACCACGGTGGCCATGGATTTCGGGCGCATCACAGTGGATGAAGACCTGGTGCTGTATCTCTTCGGCACGCCCGGGCAGAAACGCTTCGATTTCATGTGGGAGATTCTTTCCGAGGGCATGCTGGGGTTTATCGTGATGGTGGATAGCACCCGCTCGGAGACCTTCCGCGAGGCGCGCAGCATCCTGGAGACCTTCCATGCCTACGCCCCCACGCCCTACGTGGTGGCGGCCAACAAACAGGATAAGGAAGGCGCCTGGGAGATCGAGGACATGCGACTGGCATTGAGACTGGATCCAAGTGTGAAGTTATTGCCCTGCAGCGCCAATTCCAAGGAGAAGGTGAAATCCGTTCTGCTGGAGCTGCTCTACGGCATCCTGGCCGAGATGGATAAAGGCCAGCCTGGCAAGCCGGGTTAACCCGGCACGATCCCAACCCCGCTTTTTACTCAACATCGATGACATCAATCCCACAACCATTGCCTGATTTTGCCCGGAAGGGTCTGATCGAGATTCTCGGAGATTCCGCCTGGGAAAAGCTCTGCCACAGCCTGGGTGAGGAAGGAACACCCGGGGGAGAGGGTATTGGGCTGAGCCGGGTCCTGTCGACCCTGCGGGGAGAGTATGGCGAAAATGCAGGTCTCGGGCTGGCGCAGCGGGCGGGCGGAGCCTCGTATAAATATTTTCAAACGCAATTTTCCGATCAACTTCAATTGACCTCGCTCGAGATGCGCACCCGGCCGCTGTACGCGCGGCTGCGCGAGGGGGTGAAATCGATGGCGAACTGCCTGACCCGCGAGTTTGGGATGGAAGTGACCTTCGAGGAGCGAGGCGGGGAATGGGTCTGGAAGGCGAATGGCTGCGCAGAGTGCGCGGAGTGCGCAGGGAGTGAATCGCAAGGACCCATCTGCTATTTCACCGTGGGCTTGATCCAGGAGTTCCTGGGTTGGAGCGCGGGGAGCAAGTTCTACCCGGTGGAAGAGACCGCCTGCATTACCCAGGGAGATGAATCCTGCGAGTTCCGCATCTCCCGGGAGCCCATCGATTGACCCCTTGACAAGCCCTTAAAGGGTTTTATACTCAATTTACCGAATAAACGGGGAGCCTGGAGGCGCCAGGCTGAGAAAAGGAACGATCCCTCCTTGACCCTTAAACCTGATCCGGGTAATGCCGGCGGAGGGAGAATACCACTCACAGAAAACCTCCACCGGGGAGGTTTTTTATTTTGGAAACGAATCGCGCAGTGATCTTTGCCAATGGGAAAATGGCGGATTGGAAAACCGCGGCGGGGTTGATCCGCGCTGGTGATCTGCTCATCGCGGCCGATGGCGGCGCGAGAGTAGCAGGGAAGCTGGGTTTCACGCCGCAGGTGCTGATCGGCGATCTAGACTCCCTTCCGGCGCGGGAGGTGAAACGCCTGGAAGCGGGGGGGACGAGGGTGATCCGCTACCCGGTGGAGAAGGACGAAACCGACCTGGAGCTGGCGCTGGATTTCGCCCTGGACGAGGGGGCGGGGGAGGTCCTCATCCTGGCGCCCTTTGGTGGGCGGTTGGACCAGACCCTCGGAAATTTGAGCCTGCTGAACCGGAAGGACCTGCGCGGGGTTCAAGTGCGGATGGATGACGGGTGCGATGAGCTAGTACTGATCCATTCCCGCGCCAATATCGTTGGAAACGCGGGTGATATCGTCTCGCTCATCCCGCTGGGCGGGGAAGCCGGGGAAGTGGCCACGCGCGGGTTGCAATTTCCATTGGAAAATGAAACCCTTTACCCACAGAAGACGCGCGGGATCAGCAACCGCATGACCGGGGGGAGCGCTGTTGTCAGCCTGGAGACAGGCGCACTGATCTGCATCCACACCAGACAGGGAAAATGAAATGAAAACCCGATTGTTTATAATGATCACAGCCATTGTGCTGCTGGCAGCTTGTTCCCCGGCATTCAAACCAGGCCAACCAGAAACCCTGACGGTTGTCACCCACGATTCCTTCTCGGTCAGCGAGGATGTAATTGCCGCCTTCGAGCAGGAAAATGATGCCAAAGTGGTCTTCCTGAAGAGCGGTGACGCGGGAGCCGCGCTCAATAAGGCCATCCTCACCAAGGGCGCACCGCTAGGGGACGTATTCTTTGGGGTGGATAACACCTTTTTATCCCGCGCGCTGGAGGAGGATCTCTTCCTGCCCTACACCTCACCCCTGCTTGCCGCCATTTCAGCCGAATTCAAACTGGATGGATCGAACCGAGCAACGCCGGTGGATTACGGGGACGTTTGCATCAATTACGATATCGCCTGGTTCCAAACCAGGGGACTGAAGGTGCCGCAGACCCTCGAAGCGCTGGCCGATCCTGCCTACAAGGATCTGCTGGTTGTGGAGAACCCGGCTGCCTCCTCCACCGGGCTGGCCTTCCTGCTGGCTACCGTGGCGCATTTTGGCGAGCAAGGGTACCTGGATTACTGGCAGCAGATCAAGGAGAATGGGGTAGTGATCGCCAACGACTGGAACTCCGCTTATTACGCCAGCTTCAGCGGTTCTTCCGGGAAGGGCAGCCAGCCGATGGTGGTTTCCTATGCCACCAGCCCGGCTGCCGAGGTCATCTTCGCCGATCCACCCCGAGCGGATGCCCCCACGGCTTCGATCACGGGGAAAGACACCTGCTTCCGTCAGGTCGAATTCGCCGGCATCCTGAAGGGCACTAAAAATGAAGTGCTTGCGCAAAAGTTCATTGATTTTCTGCTCTTGCGGAACTTCCAGGAGGATATCCCTTTGCAGATGTTCATGTTCCCGGTGGACCCGGGAGCAAAGCTGCCGGAGGAGTTCACCAAATTCGCGCAAACTGCCAGTGAGCCTGCCCAAATGGATCCGCAGACGATCGCCAGCAACCGCGATAAGTGGATCCGTGCCTGGTCCCAGGTCATGCTGCCGTGATGACCTCAGCCGGGAAGAGCAGAAAACGAAAAATGGGTTGGGGTAAGCAGGCAGCCCTGCTCGCGCTGCCGCTGCTTTTCCTCGCGATATTTTTCTACCTGCCGCTGCTGACCACCTTTCGCATGGCCTGGGTAAGCGCGCGGGAACCAGCCTTCAGCACCGCGGATCTTGCCACGATATGGCGACCGCTTTCCTTCACGTTCTACCAGGCGATTCTTTCCACCGCGCTCACCCTGCTGGTGGGGCTGCCAGCCGCCTATCTTTTCTCGCGCTTCCTTTTCCGCGGAAAGCGCCTGCTTCGCTCCCTGGTGATGGTGCCCTTCATCCTACCCACGGTGGTGGTGGCAGCCGGTTTCAACGCGCTGCTGGGTCCGCGCGGCTGGCTAAACCTGGCGCTCATGTCACTCTTCGATATTTCCACCCCGCCCATCGACCTGATCTACACCCTGGCTGCCATCCTGCTGGCGCACCTCTTCTATAATACCTCGGTGATCATCCGCATGGTGGGCAGCGCCTGGTCCAGGCTGGATATAACCCTGGAGCAAGCCGGAAGGGTGCTGGGAGCAGGCAAATGGCAGGTTTTTAGGGAGATCACCCTGCCCTTGCTCAGGCCTGTGATTCTCTCGGCCAGCCTGTTGGTCTTCCTGTTCGATTTCACCAGCTTCGGTGTGATCTTCCTGTTGGGGGGACCAAAATACGCGACCCTGGAGGTGAGCATCTACCAGCAATCAATGCAATTCCTCAATTTTCCCCTTGCGGCGGTGCTTTCGGTTATCCAGCTCGCCTGCACGTTTACCCTCATCACGTTGGTCTCGCGCTTTTCCGGGCAGGCGGTTACCCCTCTCGCACCCGCTCTCAAGGAGGAAGGCATGGCCCGCGCTCGAACAACTCCAGAAAAATGGTTCGTCGGGGTGATGGGCAGCGCTCTCTTCGTGGTTTTTCTTTCACCTCTCCTGGCGCTGGCGCTGCGCTCGGTCACGCGCCTGGAGCTTGACCCGGCGGGCGGGGGAGGGTTTCAGACTGCCTGGACGGGCGCCTACTACCGGGAGCTTTTCATCAACCGGCGGGGATCGCTCTTTTATGTCCCGCCAGTGGAGGCAATGCGTAATTCGCTGGTATATGCCGGCGTGGCGGTGCTGATCACACTCGTCCTGGGGATGCTGATTGCGGCGGCTTTGGAACGTCGCAACCAAAGGGGAGCTATCACCGAGGTGCTGGTTACGCTGCCGTTGGGGGCTTCGGCCGTATCGCTGGGGTTGGGCTTGCTGCTGCTTTCCAGCGGGATGCCCGGCGGGGCGCTGCTGGCGATCCTCCTCGTGCCCATTGCCCACAGCGTGGTGGCGCTGCCCTTTTTTACACGCACGGTCCAGCCGGCGCTCGCTTCCATACCCCTCGAGCTTAAGGAATCCGCGGCGGTACTGGGCGCCTCAGCGGCGTGCATCTGGCGGGAGATCACCCTGCCGATCCTCTGGCGGCCGATCCTGGCGGGGATGCTCTTCGCCTTCACGATCTCGCTGGGGGAATTTGGGGCGACTTCGTTCCTGGCAAGGCCGGAATTCCCGACCCTGCCGATCGCCATTTCACGCTACCTAACCGTGCCGGGGGCAGCTAAATTACGGGCAGGCGATGGCCATGTCCACTCTGCTGATGCTGGTCTGTGCCGGGTGCGTGTTTGCGATCGATTCGCTGGAGTGACCCCTCCCTCAGTCCCTCCCTCCCTTCGGGAGTGCAGAGAACGCGACCAAATGAAAAACACATTTGGAGAGGGAAGAAAACCATTCAACCAATCAACCAATCAACGCCTTGAATTCCCCTCGCAGCAGGTTATAATAATTGCAAGTATCCAACCCGGGGATTATTGCAGCCCCTTCCAGAGAACCGGACCAGGTGAAACCCGGTAACCGCTGCGAATCCACCCCGGTCGTCCGCTAGGACGGGATTCCCCCGCAGGGCTTTTCAGCGTAAGGGGGACGGAGGCAACCGTTACCGCCCAACAAGGCTGGATTTTCAGCGAAAGCAGGTGGCACCACGGATCCCTCACCCGTCCTGCAGCGGTGGGGGATTTTATATTCTCTACGACCAAGGAAGAGAGGTGCAGGATGCTGGATATCAATTTGATCCGCGAGAACCCGGAAGTTGTGAGGGATTCTCTTCGTCGTCGGCAGATGGACGCGGGGGTGGTGGACACACTGCTGGAGCTGGATAAGGAGCGCCGCGCGCTCCTGGCTGAGACAGAAACCCTGAAAGCAGAACGTAACCGCGTCTCCAAGGAGATCGGGCAGATGAAGGATGCCACCGAGCGCCAGGCGCGGATCGAATCCACGCGCGAGCTGGGTGATAAGATCAGCGCTCTGGACGGGCGGGTAGCGGTGGTGGAGGAAAAGCTCCAGGCACTCACCCAGGTCATTCCGAACATCCCGGATGAAAAAACGCCCCAGGGAAAAGACGAGCACGATAACGTGGTGGTGAAAACCTACGGAACGATGCCTGAATTTAATTTCACCCCCGAACCGCACTGGGACCTGGGACCTAAATTGGGGATCATCGATTTCGAGAGCGGCGTCAAGCTGACCGGTTCGCGCTTTTACGTGCTGAGCGGGGCGGGGGCACGCCTGCAGAGGGCGCTGATCGCCTGGATGCTCGACCTGCACATCCGCCAGGGCTATACCGAGAAATACACGCCTTTCATGGTGAAGGCCGATGTGCTCTACGCCGCGGGGCAATTGCCCAAGTTCGCTGATAACCTCTACCACGATATCGAAGAGGATTTCTGGATGGTCCCGACCGCCGAGGTGCCGCTTACGGGCATGCACATGGGCGATACCCTGGATGAGGCAGAGCTGCCGTTGCGCTACACCGCCTATACTCCCTGCTTCCGGCGGGAGAAAATGAGCGCCGGGCGGGATGTGCGCGGGATCAAGCGTGGGCACCAGTTCGACAAGGTGGAAATGTACATTTTCTGCCAGCCGGAGGAATCGGATGCCGAGCTGGAGAGAATGCTGGAGAACGCCCGCCAGACTGCGGAATTGCTGGGGCTGCATCACCGCGTGATCCAGCTCTGCACCGGCGACCTCGGGTTCAACTCGCGGATCACCTACGACCTGGAGGTCTGGGCGCCAGGCTGCGGGGAGTGGCTGGAGGTTTCCTCGGTTTCGAATGTGGGAGATTTTCAGGCCAGGCGCGCAAATATTAAGTACAAACCCGGAGATGGATCAAAATCCCGGCTGGTGCACACCCTGAATGGCTCCGGGCTGGGGCTGCCGCGGACGTTGATCGCTGTGATGGAAAACTGTCAGCAGCCGGATGGTTCGATCGTTGTTCCGGAGGTGCTGCGCCCGTGGATGGGCGGCATTGAAGTGATCGGGAAATAATTACATTCTGGAGAAAAAACCCCGGGAAGCGACCTCACTCCCGGGGTTTTATTTTTGTTTCATTCTGGCGGGCTTCGAGCGCCAGGTAGAGCACGACCGATCCAGCCACCGCCGCATTTAGCGAGGCGATCTTTCCGACCATTGGCAGCCGCAGGAGGTGATCGCAGGAGGATCGCACCAAGGAGCGGATTCCCTCGCCCTCACTGCCGACCACGATCGCCAGGGGACCGGTGAGCGAGATCTGCTCGGGGGGTTTGGCTTCCGGGCTGCCCTCCAGACCGATAACCCAGGCGCCGGCTTCCTTGAGACGGGTCAATCCCTGCGCCAGGTTGGATTGCGCCACCAGCAGGTGCTCGGATGCTCCGGCCGAGGCGCTGACCACCGCAGGGGTGACCTCCACCGTGCGTGCCAGGGGGATGACGATGCCATGAACGCCAACGGCTTCGGCGGTGCGCATGAGCGTGCCAAGGTTCTGCGGATTTTGCATTGTATCCAGGACAAGGACGAAAAGTGGCTCAACCCGGGATTCAGCCACGGCGAGGATATCGGCGATCTCGGCGTAGGGATAAGCGGAGGTTTCCAACGCCACCCCCTGGTGGTTATCCCCCAGGTTATCCAGCTGCCCTCGCAATACCTTTTGGATAATGAGCTTCTTTTCGCGGGCAAAACCAAGGATCTCCACCAGGCGACCTTTTTCCTCCACACCGCTGGCTACCAGCAGGCGAAAGGAATGCCGGCGGTTTGCCCGAAGGCACTCATAAACGGGGTTACGACCGAGGATCCATTCTTTCATGTCACATCCTCCGCCAGTTGAATTAGGTAGGGGTTGAATCCCTCCAACTTTTTACTTCCAGCGCCAGCTGGTGCCTTCTTTACTGTCTTCGATGATCACACCCAGATCCGCCAGGCGGTCGCGGATCTTATCCGATAACTGCCAGAGCGTCTGGGTGCGGATCTCGGTGCGGACTTCGACAAGAAGGTTGATGAATTCGTCGGCGGCACTCTCGTTGGTTTGATTCTTTTCCAGCGCCAGCCCGAGAACACCGGTAAGCTCAGCCAGCAGCGCCTGCGCGGATTTCAGATCTGCATCCGTGGCGCCATCCGCTCGCGCCTGGTTGATCACGCGCACCAGCTCGAAGAGATACCCCATGGCGCCGGCGGAATTGAAGTCGTCATCCATGGAGTCGATGAACCCGGTTTTGGAAGCTTCCGCCTGCTTTTGAAGCGCCTCCAGGCTGGCGGCAGGCGCGCCTTTTACGCCGGGCAGGGCGGGGCGCAGGGCGGAGCGGAACCGGTCCAGGGCTCGCTCGGCTTGCTCGATGACCTCATCGCTGAAGGTGAGCGGGTTGCGGTAGCCGGAGTTGAGGATCATGAAGCGCAGCGCATCGGCAGGGTGGAGGCTGAGGAAATCCTCAATGGATACCACGTTGCCAATCGACTTGGACATTTTCTCGCCGGTGAACTGCATCATGCCGTTGTGCACCCAGTAGCGGGCAAAAGGCTTTCCGGTGAAGGATTCAGACTGGGCGATCTCATTCTCGTGGTGCGGAAAGATCAGGTCATTCCCACCGCCGTGGATATCGATCTGCTCGCCCAGGTGGTGCAGGTTCATGGCAGAGCACTCGATGTGCCAACCGGGGCGGCCAAGCCCCCAGGGGCTTTCCCAGGCGGGCTCGCCGGGTTTGGCCGATTTCCACAGGGCAAAATCCATAGGGTGCACTTTGCGTTCGTCCACTTCGATACGCGAACCAGCCTGCATATCATCCAGCTTGCGCGCAGAGAGCTTGCCATAATCGGGGTCGCGCTCCACGCGGAAATACACATCCCCATCAACCGCATACGCATACCCCTTTTCGATCAACCCGTTGATGATCTCGATGATCTGCCCCATTTCCTGCGTGGCACGCGGGTTGACCGAGGCAGACAGCACATTGAGGTCGATCATGTTCTGGGCATATTGCTGGATGTAGCCCTCGGCCAGTTTGAATGGATCCGCGCCCTGCTCGTTGGCGCGGCGGATGATCTTATCGTCGACGTCGGTGTAGTTCATGACGAACTTGACCTGGTAGCCGCGGTAGGCAAAATACCTGCGAATGATATCGAACACCAGCGCGGACATGGCGTGCCCGACGTGGGCGTTGGAATAGACCGTTGGGCCGCAGACGTACATGCCCACCTTGCCGGCAATCAACGGCTGAAATTCCTCCTTCTTGCGGGTGAGGGTATTGTAGATCTTAATGCTCATGCAAGCCTCTCTCAGGGATTCAATTCTGGGCGGGCGAAGATCATCCGCCCGGCTGCTGTTTGCAGTACTTTTGTGACGGTGACCAGGATCTCCTCATCGATGTGGTCTCGCCCGTTTTCGATCACCACCATGGTTCCGTCGTCCATGTAGCCCACCCCCTGGTTCGACTCCTTGCCCTCCTGGATGACGCGGATGCTCATCTGTTCGCCGGGCAGGAGCACGGATTTGACCGCGTTGGTGAGCTCATTGATATTCAATACGGTAACGCCCTGCAGCTCGGCAACGCGGTTGAGGTTGTAATCGTTGGTAAGAATGGGGCAGCGCATCTGGCGGGCGAGGATCACCAGTTTTTCGTCCACGTCCTTCACGCCTTCCACGTCGATATCGCTCAGGCGCACGCGAATGGAGGGTTCCTTCTGCAGGGTGGAGAGCACCTCGAGTCCGCGGCGACCGCGCTGCCGACGGAGGCTATCCGGCGAGTCGGCGATATATTGAAGCTCAATGAGTACAAAGCGCGGGATGAGCATGGTACCGGGCAGGAAGCCGGTGCGGGAAATATCGGTGATACGTCCATCGATGATCACGCTGGTATCCAGCAGGATGGTGCGGCTTTCCGCCCAGCCGGCACCGGATGCCTCCACATTCTGCTGACCCGCCGGGCGGCTAAAGTTGCGAAATAAGTTGAAAATATCGTTCTGGCGGGTGACAAAAACCGCCACGCCCAGGTAGGCAAAAAGGACCGCGCCGACGAAGGGCAGGATGGAACCGAAGGGTTCCGGAAGCAGTGAGAACGGGAAAGCCATCAGCGCCGCAATGAGCAACCCGGCGATCAGCCCGAAGAGCCCGGCAGTGAGGGTCTGGGCGGAGACCCGACCCAGCAACGCACGCAAAGCCCGTACGGGGCGGGTGGTGAAATAGGGGGTCAGGATCAAGCCGAAGAGAGCCCCGACCAGGCCGATGGTGAAAGCGTATTGCGTGACGGGAACCGCGGGGATCGATTCGTTTGCGGTTGCCAAAGCCCCGATCTGGGCGCCCCAGTAGGTGCCGAGAATGGCGAAAACGACCATCCCGACCAGGCGAGCGATAAAATCTGCGCTCATGAATAATTCCTCCAATAAAAGAAATGAATAACGGGTTGTTAAAGTACGGGGAAAAAATGAATAATGATGAGCAGATAATATCATAGGAGGGAAGGCAAGTCAATTAAGGGAAAAAGACCAGGCGCTCGTAAGCGCCTGGTCTTTTTAACTAGGTAGGTATTTTCTAATAGACCGACAAGTTCGGATTGCCTGTGTTATCGGTGTCGTTGCCGAAATAGAATACCCCGCTGAGAGTGTATAGTTTGGTTACATTCATGTTCATCTGGATGCCATAATCGCCGTTGCTCGTGATTATGCCGGTCGTGATTGATACTTTGGCGGTGGCAACATCGTTCGTGTTGATGTAAAGGCCTGAATATGTACCACCCAAGCCGTAGTTGAACATGGCGGTGATTCCCTTGATGGTCACATTGCCTTTAGTGTAGAGATTGAACCCGTTGTTATCGTTGTAGTTGGCTGTTACATTGGTCAGGGTAATAGTGCCGATACCGCTGTCGTTATCAATATCGATGCCGTCATTGGCAATACTACTGTTTCCGGTGACATTGGTGAGGCTCACGGAACCTCGACTGACGATAACAATATTGTCATTAAAGTTGTGATTGAAAATATTGGCACCATATGAGGCAAGCACGGTGACTGGTTTGCTTGGGGCATAGTTGTTGAAGATATCAACCCCAGCGGCATCATTTTCACTCGCTTCCACGGTGTTCAATGTTATTGCACCGTAAGTTCGAATATACAACCCGCTCACCGTGTTATCGTTGAACTTGCTTTTCAGAACAGTAACACCTTTCAACCCGGTTGTATTTGCGGCGTTGTAAAGGTACGCACCATGCCATCCGTCCTGGTTACCGGTTACCTCTATACTTGTGACATTGATGTTCCCAAGACTCTGGATATTCAACCCGTTTCCATAATTCTGGTTGAACACCCCGCCGGTAACCTTTACATCAGCAGGTTTTGCGGGGTCCGCTAAATGATTTTGTATGCCGACCCCGTACCCATCGTTTATTTCCGCGTGAACATTATTCATGATCACAGCGCCGTAGGTATAGATCATCAGTCCGCCGCCGCCAACATTAAGGTTGAACTCGTTGACCCCCGAACCGGATTGGAGAATGCTGACCGGGCAGGGGGTGGCAGTTCCACAGGCGGTGTTATCCAGGTACAAGCCATCTCCGCTGTTATTACTGATGGAGCGCACATTGGTGAGGGTGAAGGAACCTTTGTTGACCAAGTATGCCCCGTAGCCATTGTTGTTAAAGATGTAGAGGTCGGAAAGGATAACAGCTTTGGGGTTGCTATCTACATCATTATAGAGTGAGATACCATCGCTGTTGTTATTTTTCACTTCACCGCCTTTGTAGGTAACTGCACTGTTGGTAGCGATAAAAATGCCCACCCCACCACTATTATTGGAACTCACCTTTGTTAGTGTCACCCCGGCGGTGCCCAATTGGTTATCGATATAGATGCCAACGACACCCGGATTATCACTGTAATCGACGGTGATGTTGCTCAGGCTGACCGCGCCATAGGAATCAACCCTCAATCCCCCGCTTGGGTTATCGGAGGCGGTGAAATTGCTCAATGTGACCGTCTTGGGTGATGTGGGCGGAGTATAAGTGTTATCGAAATGGGCAGCGAAGACGTTATAGTCAAAACTTCCACCTGTCACAACGATGGGACCTTTGCTGCTGATACTGGCTCCATACCCATTATTATTATTCATCACACAGTTGGTGAGGGTGACTCCAGTGCTGGTTCCAGACCATATGCGGATGCCGTCTTCGTCATTGCCGACCATCTGCACGTTGGAGATACTCACCGCACCATTGGTGAAAATATTAAGACCGCGTTCGTGGTTTTCATCAAACCCGTAAGGCATGATGATGGTGTTCTTGATGGTGATGCTACCCGTGCTGGCGTCGTTATCCAGGTAGGCACCGTAACCGGTGCCTGTGGTCATATGACCCCAGGAAGCCACGTTGGTCATGGTGATGCTGCCCTTGTTGACCACCCAGATGCCGCTCCAGTAGTTTTCGTTGGCATAGATACCGGTCATGGTCACATTGGTGGCATGGGTTGCTTCGCCATCTTCATTGTGAATAAGCACACCGTAACCACCGTTATCCTCCAGGACGAGATTGGAGAGACTTACAGCACCATTGGTATGCAATATCAATCCGCCGGCGGTGTTGAGGGAGAAATCACGCAGATACCCTAGCGGGCCTTCACTGGCGGGGATGGCGTTGTTGGTAATGGCGATGCCGGCCGTGCCCGCGGTGTTATCCAGGTAGGCACCGAAGGTAGCTTTGGTGGCATCATACGAACCACCCATCCACACCTCGTAGGCTCCGCCCTTGGCTTCATCCGTGCCTGCGAAATGATCCTCGATGTGCAGGGTGCAAACACCGGCAACCGCACCATAATCGTGCTCCACGAGGCCGTCGTAGTTACTATCCCAATAGTGGGTGTTATCCGCCGTGCAACCGGTCAGCCACATTTCGGGGGTGAACGCCACTGCGGTAACGGTGAGATTATTGACCGTGCCGCTGATGGATTGAAAGGTCATCGCATCTGTATCATCTCTGCCGATAACCTCACGGACAGTACGCTGATCCTGCACCGCATCGATGTTGGTTTCATTGTTCCCGTAGGCATTTACGTTTTTAAGCGTTATCGCGCCTACGGAATAGACCTGCAGCCCATTGCGGGTATTGGTGTTGAAATTGCCGCCGGTGATCGAGACCGCTTTTGCAGAGAAAGCATCCGAGTTGGAAAGAAAGGCACCGGAACCTGTATTCCATGAGGCGGAAACGTTGGTAAGGGAGATGGTGCCCTGGGCGGAATAGACATACAAGCCGTAATCATAAGGATGGTCACCGTTGTAGTCGAAATGGCTGTCTTTAACGATGATGTTGCCGACCTTGAACGCTGCCAGCTCAGCTCCAAGATTTGAATTATCCGAAGCATTTACATTGGTGAGGGTGATAGCGCCCCGGCCTTCGATATCCAGACCATTAAGCCCGTTCGAATGGAAATTGCTGTTCGTCACCGTGACGGTGCTGTTGACGGTTGAATCGATGAAAACGTGCAGTCCGTCGTTGCCATAACCGGTGGCAGTCACATCGCTGACTGTGACGTTACCCTTGGTGGTGATCATGATGCCTGCGCCTGCATTACCCTCCAACCACCAGCCAAAGGTACCTTTGCTGACGGAGACCGCACCAGACCCGGCGATGTTATCGATGCCCAGGCCGCTGCCCCCGTTGCTGCTGCCATCGGCGTATTTGACCGTGACTGCGCCGTTGCTCAATATATCCAACCCGGTCAGCCCGTTTTCATTAAACTGGTTGTCGCTTGTCGCGCTGCCGGTGACTGTGACTGCAGAAGGGACGGCGTCGGATGTATTGATGAGCTCCGCGCCGTAACCGGCGAGATTGCTATTGGCTTTGACCTTAGTCAGCGTAATGACGCCTTTGGTTTGAACCTGCAAACCGGTGTTATCGTTATTTGAGAAGGAGCTGTTGGTAATGGTGACTGCGCTGGCCAGCTGGGAATAGTGTGAATCCAGGATAGCGCCGAAGGGATTCACCGCAAGGTCGGTGGTGCCATCGACGGTCGTATTGGTTATGGCAATAGCCCCGCGGGTTTGCATCCATAACCCCGCCGTGAAGGGAGCATTTCCGTTGAATGAGCTATCTTTGATGGTGACAGCACCGGTTCCGAGCCAGGTGCATGCACCGGTTGTGTTCTCATAGCAGGTCATCAGGCTTGCGCCTTGACCGCCGATATTATTATCGGCGTGCACGCCGGTTAGGGTGACATTACCCTTGGTGTAGAGGTCCATGCCAGCTTGGTTGCTGCTTGCGTAGACGTTGGTCAGGCTGATGGCAGCGGTTGGAGCAATACCTGAAATTGACCATTCATTGGTCACTCCAAATCCACCATTGTGATTGAACACGCTGTTCTTAATGGTTACCGCACCGCTCTGGCGGAGGAAAACCCCAGGTTCCGCGCCGGTATTATGACTAGCGGTGATGCCATCAATGCTGACCGCACCTTTGGTGGCGATGGTCAACCCGGCAACGTGATCAGTGGTATCCGATCCGTTGTAATCGAAACTACTATTGGTGACTGTCACCCCGGCGGTACCAGCGGTGTTGTTGATCAGTGCACCGCCACCTGGATTGCCATTAACCTTCGCGCGGTTGATTGAGACTGTACCATTGTGATTGGAAATCTCGATACCGTGACCGGAAGCAGCAACGTTATTTACATCAACATCCTCAATCTTGATCGCGCCAACGCAATCATCAATATAGATACCAGCTAAACCTGAACTAGCATTGATATCAAATCCTGTTACTGTAAAACCTGCAGTGCAACCCTCCATACGGATCCGGCCCGCAGTCAGAATAACCGCAGGAACTCCATCAACGACTGTTCCTATGAACCCTTTAAATCCTGCATATACAGGATTTGCATTGGCGTCAATGAAAATAGTATCAGAATAAGAATCCGCTTCAACATAGATCTTGCCATCCGAAGGTAAACCAGTTATTGTAATATTCGTTACCGCTAATTGAATCGGAGTTACCGATTCCTGGCAGTTTGGCAGGACACCGCAACCTCCTGGTTTCATAAAGCGGTAGATAGTGGATCCCACCTGATACCATGGATCACCTCCTGTGAGTGTTTGCATACCTTCCTCGTTAGCAAGGGTGACCGGAACACCAATTTCATCCACAAAGGTCACCCCGGCATCAGCAGCTTCCTCTAGTGCGGGGGCGAGGTCTTGCTCAATTGCTGGGGGGATCTCTTCTGAGCTAGCTCCCTCGACTACTGGAAGCAACTCCTCCTTCACAGGGACTACATCAACAGGCTCTGCTTCCTCCGAGGGCGCTACCTCCGGTGGAGCAGGCTCAACGATTGGATTTTCTTCAACAACAGGAATAATTTCGGTGGGCACCGGTACTTCGGGCGGGAGCTCATCCTGCGCGAAGACCGGGGCGGTGATCAATATGGCTGTCAACAGTGAGAGAGTGAAGATAACGGGCAGTAACAGAAACGCATTTCCACGCTTCATGGTATTCCTCCTGAAATAGATAAAGATCGATTTTGACGAAAACAGGAACTCACCAGGAAAAGAACTTACCACCCCCCTTCCATGGGGAAAAGTCCAGACATGTATTGACACATCCATTATAGGTCGGGAATTAGAATATTCAAGGGGGAGATGGAAATCGTAGGTTAACTGAAAGGTTGAAATACTGACCAGACGAGCATCGGAGTTTGAGACATTCTTCGGGAATGGATAAGGAAAAAGACCAGGCGCCGGGGAGGCGCCTGGTGATTGCAATTTTATTTTTTTATTTCCAGAGATTTATTCGATCAGCAGATTTACCTCTGACCCCAAACCATCAAAGTTGTTTCCGAAGAAGAAAATACCGGTTAAAGTGTAGAGCTTTGATGGACCGAGATCCAACCTGATACCATGGTCAAGATTGCCAGATACCAAACCGTTTGTGAATGTGACTTTTGCGGTCGGGTGTTCATTTGTGATTATATAGATCCCGGCAAATGATCCGGTACCCTGTCCGTTGAACATGCTGGTCACGCTTGTTAGAGTGACATTCGCGTATGTGTCTATGTGTATGCCGTCCTGGGCGTTGTAGCGGGTGGTAACGCTGTTCAAACTGATCGGATTACCGCCGTATGAATTGAAGATTTCGATCCCATTTCCATTTAAGCTCTGATCAGCATTGACCTTGGTAAGACTTACGATCCCACTGGAGGTTATCATTAGATTAGTACTGCTGTTGCCGTTGATATTATTCGTGCCATAGGATGCAAGGATGGTGACTGGTTTTTCGTTGATATCCTGGTTATAAACATACACGCCACATTCAAGCGTGTTTTCCGAGGCCTGAATGGTATTGAGAACCACCGCACCGCGGGATTGGATATACAGACCAAGTGTATTTCGATCAAAGGTGCTTTTTAACACCGTCACACCCCTGGTGCCGCTCATATCAAAATCGTTGTCTATGGATGCCCCAAGATCATTGATGGTCTCTCCATTGTCGTTTGCTTCGATTCCAGTGATACTGACGGCTCCTCTGCTAAATAGACTTAATCCGCTCGCTTTGTTTTCATTGAATTTTCCACCCGAGACGGTGATATTCGCGGGGATACCACCATCCCTGTTATTCACGTAAACTCCCGTACCTAAACTATTCCCTATAGCGTTAACCTTATTCAGGATCACTGCTCCATAGGTGCGTATATCGAGCCCATATATCTCGTTATAGCTGAATTCGTTGATCCCGCTGCCTGAAGTGAGAATGCTGACCGGGCAGGGGGTAGCGGGAGTGCAATCCCGGTTATCGATCCACAGACCAAAGCTGGTGTCGCTCCCCCCGGAAGTCACATTGGTTAATGTGACGGGGCCTTTGTTATCGATCAGCATGCCGTAACCGGAACTTCCCCAAATCCGAAGATCGCTCAAGGTCACGGCTTTAGCCTGTGCTGTCCCAAGATTGTTCAGTTGAATTCCATTACTGGAACTAAAATAGACAGTCCCGGTTTTATAAGAGAAGGCGCCATTTGTCCGAATATCAATACCAACGACATTTTCCTTCACGGTCACTTTGGATAAAGAAATCCCATTGGTCAGGAGCTGGTTATCCAGGAATATTCCCGCTATGCCGACCGTGTTTTCGAGCGCTTCGACGTTCGTCAGGCTGATCGCTCCCTTGGAGAGGACGTAGATACCGTATCCCTGGTTACCATTTGCCTGGAAATTACTGACCGTGACTGGTTTTGCGAGGGTATCCAGCGCATAACTGTTATTTACCCGTAATCCAATCGCAGCGTTATTAGTATTGGAGTATCCTCCATTGATCACCACCGGCCCGATGGTATCGATCAGGATAGCTGCGGTGCCTGAATCGATGTTGTTCCCGTCCAGGCGGCAGTTTGTCAGGGTTGCGCCTTTGTTCAATTCCTGCCAAATACGCACGCCTTCCGCTGCGTTCCCCATCATGTTCACGTTTGTCAGGGTCACCAATCCGTTGGTGAAGATCTCCAGTCCCAAACCTTCATTATTGTCAAATCCCGGTTTTAGGTCCGTATCTGTACTCGCCTGGTTCGTGATCTTGATGTAACCCAATCCCGCGGAATTATCGAGGGTTGCGCCATTGGAGCCGGCTGTTGAATCATTGAAAATACTGGACACATTCGTGAGGGTGATATTGCCTTTTGAAATGATCTCAAACCCGGTGGTGTAATTATCCTCAAAGGTGCCATTGGTGATGGTGACGCTGGATGCGAGAGTCCCGGCATTATCGATGACCGCTCCTTTTGCTCCGACCCCGTTGTTTACAGTCGAAGTGACTGAGCTCAAAGTGACCGCGCCATTGGTTGTGATCTTTATTCCGGTGAAGACATTATTCCATAAGGTTGCATTTGTGACGTTCGCTCCTGATACGCCGCCTGTATTTTCTATTTGGATTCCATATCCAAAATTTTGATTGGAAGTAACACCTTTGAGGGTGACCAGACCTTTTGTTTGAATGATCAAACCCCCGTCCGGATCAACCCCCTCATTGTTCAGGAATGTTGCGTTTGTCAAATTCACAGCGCCACTCCCGGTATGGTTATCTAACCGAGACCCGGATAACAGGTTCTTATTGGCTGTCAGGTTCGTTACGGTGATGGTTCCCTTGCCGGTGATCGATAAACCGTGACCCTCGTTTAAACCCACATCTGCGTCTTTCACCGTGACGGTAGCTGTTGTTCCTTGAGTAGTGATCTCCACACCTGCCCCGCCCTGGTTATAGGACGCGGTGATCCCGGTGAGCGTCACGCTCCCATTGGTATAGATGACAAGACCCGGTCCACCATTCACATAGGATTGCTTTCCAAAAGTTGAGCTCGTCACCGTGACCCCGGCTGTTGCTCCCGTGAAATTATTCAGCAGGGAAGCGGCAGCCTGAAAGGCGATCAGGTTTGCTTCAACAAATTTCAGCGAGATCACACCTTTGGATTGAATGCGTATACCATTGAATTGATTTCCATTGAATTGGTTATCACCTGGAGCAGACCCAGAGATGGTCACCGAGCCAGTCCCGGCGCATTTCAATCCGTCCCAACGGCAATTATCGATCTCTAATCCAGCTCCGTTACTGTTATTGTTTGATTGAACTTTCGTCAGGAGAACAGGACCTTTTGTGAAAATCATTAATCCATTGTAGACATTTCCATTAAATTGGCTGTTGGTTACAGTAACTTTGTTCATGAGGGGAGAGAAATGCGCATAAAGCAGGGCTCCCGCAGGATTTCCTGAGGCGTGGATATTATCACTGGCAGAAACATTGGTGAGTGTGATCGCCCCGCGCGAAGAAACAAGAAGACCAAAATCACCCGCTGTTCCATAACCATTGCCATCGAAGGTGCTGTCTTTAATAGATATCACACCAGTTCCTGCCCAGGTGCACAGAGGACCGACTGCATTGCATGTATCCAGGTCCGCGCCATAATAGGAATTCCCGTCGGCATGCACACCGGTCAGGCTAATATTTCCCTTCGCGTGAAGGTACAATCCCTGCCTGTTACCGTTGAGGTAAACATTGGTAAGGGTGATATTGGGTGAGGGGGCACCATCAACATAGCCATAGACCAGCCCATACGTGGTCGAGTTGTTGCTAAAGACGCTGTTCTTGATGGTAATGGAACTGGCTCTGCTGATCGATACGCCGGCGAGATTCCCAGCGTTGTGGCTGGCGGATACGCCATCCAAAAGAACAGCGCCATTCGCGCTGATCTTCAATCCACCGACCATCTCACCATAATCAGGATCGTTGCGGTCAAAGTTGCTGTTGGTGATGGTGACATTGCTTGTTGATTTGATCAAAGCGCCGCCTTCAGCGTTGTAATCTGCTTTAACCCGGTTCAGGATCACCGGGCCTCCAGCGCTGATGTTTATTCCCAGGTCGGCCCCGGGATTAAGAATGATGGAATCTTCAACGGTGATGGTTCCCAACGAATTGGCAATGACTAGATGACCATCATCGAGATTAAAACCCTTGATCTTGAAACCGAGATCTACTTCATTGATCCAAATGTTACCCGCCAGTTTTACCTTGGGATCAAAATCCACCACTTCGCCGATTAATCCCTTCAAACCCTTCAGGATATCCTCGGTCGAAGCATCCACAGATATGGACTCGATGTAATTACCTCCTTCAATATAGATCATACCGTCCGAGGGCAGGCCGCTGGTAGAAATGTAATTTATTGCAGCCTGAATGGGGGTTGCGCTTGCCGCGCAATATACCGTTCCTGCCGGGAGGGTCCCGGGGCAGGTGGCGGGGGAAAGGACGAACATATATTTCCCCGCGGCTGTGGTGTAATACGGGTCCCCGGAAGAAAGGGTTTGCGCTGCCGCTTCAGTAGAAAGGGCAAGCGGTACACCGGTTTCATTTGCCAGGACCAACCCGGCATCCGCCACCGCTTCCAGCACCGGGGCCAGGTCTTCCGCAGAGGTTTCCTCAGCAGGAACTTCCACCGCACCTTCCCCGGGTACTGTTGCATCTACTGCGGGTTCATCCACCGGGATGGATTCAAGATCGCTGGCAGCCTCCGGAGGCGAAACTTCGCCGGGAGCAGGTTCTGCTATTTGGATTTCTTCAACTTCAGGGATAATTTCAGTAGGCGTCGGTGCCTCGGGCGGGAGCTCGTCCTGCGCGAAAACCGGCCCGGTGATCATAAGGGCTACCAGCAGTGAGAGGGCGAAGATGAAGGGCAGTAGGAAAAATGCATTTCCATGCTTCATGGTATTCCTCCTCAATTATATTTATGGAAAGATTATTTTGGAACTGATGCTGAAAAAGACGATACCACCACCCCCTTTCATCGGGGTCATGTCCAGACAATCGTTGATATATCCATTATAGGGAGGGAAAAAAATAATGCAAGGGGGTGGGGTGGAATCGTAGAATAACTGAAAGGTTCAGAGCTTCGGTAGCATGACCCCCTGCTGTTTCTGGTACTTGCCTTTCTTATCCGCATAGGAGACCTCGCAGGGCTCATCGCCTTCGAAGAACAGCACCTGGGCGATGCCTTCGTTGGAATAGATGCGGGCGGGCAGGGGGGTGGTGTTGGAGATCTCCAGCGTCACAAAACCTTCCCACTCCGGTTCGAAGGGGGTCACATTGACGATGATCCCGCAGCGGGCGTAGGTGCTCTTGCCCAGGCAGATGGTCAGCACCGAGCGCGGGATGCGGAAGTACTCCACCGTGCGCGCCAGGGCAAAGGAATTGGGCGGGATGACGCACATCTCCCCCTTGAAATCCACCATCGAGCGTTGGTCAAAATCCTTGGGGTCCACAACGGCGGAGTAGACGTTGGTGAAGATCTTGTATTCATCCGCCACGCGGATATCGTAGCCGTAGGAGGATAGCCCGTAGGAGATCACCCCGTCGCGCTTCTGCCCGTCGGTGAAGGGTTCGATCATTTTTTGCTCCAGCGCCATCCTGCGGATCCAGCCATCTGATTTCAGTCCCATCGGGATATCCTCCAAAAATGATTAGGGTTTCGCGGTGATCACCAGATTGGTGATTCGCCCGGGTAATACCTGTACGAACCTTTCGAACACGCGGTTGTAGGCGATGAACGCCAGGCGGTAATGTCCTTCCGGCAGTCCTGCCAGCATGAAATTCTCATCAAAAGTGGCGCTTCCTTTCGCGCCGTTGCCGTAGAGCTCGGGGTACCAAATGCCGCCTTCTGAAGAATCAGAAGTGATACGCTGCACGGTGAGCGCAACACTCAGCGGCTCACCCTGCTCA
>CAWDHI010000015.1:0-56478 GCA_963802095.1 uncultured Chloroflexia bacterium
AAAACCGTGAGCGCAAGGGCGGCTGGCAGAAGTGTAATGATATCCTGAAACCCTACGTTCGGGATGGAAATACTCGGTAAACCGGGGGTGACCGAACCTACCACCTTTACGCCCAAGGCTTCCAGATCAAAAAATACCGAAGCCAGGATGGCGCCGACGACAACGATGAGCGGGCCGGGGATGGCGCGGTTAATTTTACGGATCAGGAAGAGCGCTGCAACACATATGACACCAATAACGAATGTTAGCATGTGGGTCTCACCCAGGCGTCTGATCAGCTCCGCCACCTGCTTGAAAAACTCATCGCTCTCAATGGATATTCCAAACATCTTGCCCAAGCTGGCTGCCGATCACGATGAGCGTAGCCCCCAGGATATAGCCAACCAGGATCGGTTTGGAAAGAAAGTCGGTGATAAAACCCAGCTTCGCGATGCTGGCTAGTATCGATATGATACCGACCAGGATCGCTGTCATCGCTGCCAGGGCGGCATAACGAACCGGGTCACCTGCCGCCAGTGGCGCTACCGCGGCAGCGGTGATGATGGCGCTGGTTGCTTCCGGACCCATCACGACCTGCAGTGAGGAACCAAAAAGCGCGTACATGACCATCGCCCCGAGTGCCACGTATAACCCCGCGACGGGATCGACCCCCGCGAGCTCCCCGTAGGCCATCGCTGAAGGCACAAGCACCGCAAAAACCGTGATCGCCACCATGAAATCCGTACGAATCAGCGGAGTATTCCTGGCAGTGAACAGAGCAAGACCGGGAATGATTTTTCTGATTCCTTTTGGGGGCGAGGACTGATTTTCCATCATTCAACTCCTTGGGTAAATTAACCTACTCTTCATCCGGAAGTACTTCTACCTGACTTGCTGACCTGCGGGCAGTGCGCAGGGCCAACAACGCGGCCATCAATGCGCTGACCACAACGGCGACGGCGATCGCCGGCGCAGTCTCCCTCTGAACCAGCGTGATCGTCAGCATCGCGGCGAACAAAGGTGCGCGCAGGGCAGCAACCAGCGCGCCTGCCATCGTGGCTGCGACGGCAACTGCCACTGGAATATCGGGGAATATAAGGTTAGCCGCAAGTCCCAGGGAAACACCGGCGAACATGATCGGGAAAATATACCCGCCTTTCCAGCCGGTGGCAAGCACCAGAGATGTGGCGAGCAGTTTGGCCGCACCTAAAACCACCAGCATCAGGACCCCGATCTCGGCTGCGTGCGTGATCATGTCAAGCGTCTCTTCCTCCCCCGAGAATAAGGTCAGCGGAAAGAGCGCGCCGATGATCCCCATGCCCAACCCGCCCAGCAGGCCGCGCAGCACCAGGTGCGATTTCAACGGCTGGAAAAGGGACTGCAGGCGCTTTAGCAGCAACATGAAAAACAGGCCGACGATCCCGCCGAGCAAACCAAGCGGGGCGGCATACACCAGATCCATTACGCGAACCGTATATTCCGGGAAAGTATATAACGATGCGAAAAAGGTCCCGCTGAGGAGGACAAAGACCGTGGTTGCCACAGCTGATGAAAGCAGGCTCGGGAACAGCACCCAGAAATATGTCTTCCTGCCCGCCGGGACTGCCCTGAGCGGATTCCAGCCCCAGGAGCGCGCCGCTGAACGGGGAGGTAATGAAGGAAGCCAGCATCGCGCTGACCCCGGAAAAACCCATCGCGCGGGTTTCCTGATCATCCATTTTCAACCGGTCGGAGATCAGTGTGCCAATGCCGCCGCAGGCATCCGCCAGGGGGGCTTCCGGACCCAGGCTGGCTCCGGAGACGAGCGATACCAAAGCGGTGATTACGATCCCAGGCGCGTTGCGGTAATTAAAACGCCCGGTCCTGCCGAATTCAAGCATCAACTCGGCAAAGATGGCATTATGGTCACCGAACAGCTTGACCAGCAACCCAACCAGCAAACCTCCAAGGGTACAAACAAGGAGGGTGAAGAAACGGGGATCCAGGCCGAGCGCCAGGGCTGCCTGCTCCCAAACGAGGGCAGTCCCCCGGCTTACAAGGAACATGAACGCAAATGTGATCAGGGCACTGATCAAACCCAGCAATACGACAAGCCCTAAAAGCCGAACGTAAGGTGCAGGTTTTGCCTGAGTATCAATCATATTTACATTATCCTTTTTTTAATTCTATCTCAAGTTTAATAATTTCCCAACCAGGACATCACTTTTCCGTTGTATGAGCTGCAGATCCTGTCGGATCGATTCCCCGGCCTGGCTTTCTGCCAATATGAGTTTTACTTGACGGCCCAGCTCCTGGTAAATCGCGGCGGGGTTCTTCACTGCAGGTGAGCCTACCTCTTCTCCAATCGTATCGATCACCTCCAGCATATGCAGAAGGACGCTGGCATTATCCCGGCTGGCATGCCGGATCATATCAAAAGCGCAGTTGAGCAATTCACTTATTATCACCGGTTCCAAAATAAGGCGCAGCTGACCCTGGATGTCGTAATAATACGAACCTTTCTCTCCCTGGCGGATAAAAAGAGCCAAACCTTCCCCGATGTAATCCAGGCAGGTCATGGCTGTGAACGGATCGTTGATCGCCGGCGACATAGCCCGCACTGCCATCTCAACCAGCTGATTGACAGCATAGCTGATATCCTGGGTCGGGGTGCGTGTATTTCCCAGCCTGAAAGCTTCGCGAAATTGGTCAACCGCCTGCTCATCGACCCTCTCAACCGGCCAGATCATGGCAACCACCTCTCCCTGGCTGACGAAGTGACCCGGCTTGTGCAACAGGCGAACTACCAGGTTTCGTTCCTTCGACAGAGATATAAGAGCTTCCGGATCTACATATTCAATGAATCCCGCCTCCCCCACCGAAACCGGATACCCGTCTTTCTTCAACAACTCAGCTGAGGCTTCCCGGCTTTCCTGATGAAGAGAGTCGCTTGTCACCGCATCAGGCATTTCAGCTAGGACCACATCCCGCAGCTCGGCGCCAGCTGCCGCTGCGATGTTGGGCGCCTGAAGCATGGTGCTGACATGCTGGATGAGCACGATCAGTGAGGCAAAGGTCGCAACCAGCAGGTACAACCCCACCGTTGCAGTGATCTGAGGTCCTTCCGGTTGAACTTCTTCAGGGGGAATGGCCAAAGCAGCAGTCAAACAATAGGCAAATGCAGCCGCAAACATACCCAAAACCAGCTGGGATGTGCGGTCACCCAGGAAGACACGCAAAAGCCTGGAACCGAACTGGGCTGCCACGGTTGACAATGGAAGCGTAAGCAGGGTGAAGACCACCCCGGCAGTTGCCATGACGGTGCTAGCCATACTAATGAGGATACTGCGCATCTCACCAGGTGTCCCTGCCAGGACGAATCTACTGGTTTCCAGCAGCTCGTTTGGGATCTGCATATCGACCCAATACATTAACCAGGCAAACAGCGCTGCACCCAGCGACATAACCAAAGGCGCAAACCAGAAGCTCACCTTCAGGCGATCCCACCGGTACCGAATTGCAACTCGTCTAATAATGCGGGTCCTCATAGGACACTCCAGTAGGTTACTACTACTTTAGATCAAGAATTGATAAAACACACTATCGTCTTAAGATTCGGCAAACCACATCTCTTCGGCTTCCTTGGCGGTCACATATAACCCCAGGCCGGTCAATTTCTCCTCTGGCACCTGGTGTTTTGCCTTTGGAGTGGATATTTCACCGGTTGTCATTTCTTAATTCCTCTATTGGAACCTTCTATAAATTTCACAGCAGCATCGACGGTGGGGAATATGTGGTCCTCGCCGATCACTTCGAGCAAGCCTGTCTGGCTGGCATACTCGCGAACAGGCGCATGCACATCAGCTATGTAAACATCGATCCCTTTCCCGCGGAGCTCTTTCACCAATTTCTCGATGATATCGGCGCTGGTCACATCGATCTCAAACCAGGAACTGGAGTCAAAGATCACCGCGCGGGGTGGTGTATCCCTCTCCGCGATCAAGGTCTTCACCTGATCCCGGTACGTGGGCGCGTTGGCATAATACAATTGACCATCCAGGCGAGTGATGAGCACGCCGGGCACCGGAATATTCTCCGGGTGGCGTCCGAGGTCCGAGTAGGAACCGGGAAGGCCGGGAACCCGCGCCAGCGAAGAAACATGCGGCCGGCTGGAGCGGTAGATCACGAACAGCATGGAAGCCACCAGGCCGATGATCATTCCCTCCAGAACATCAATGAAGATCACGCCCGCAAATGCCAGCATGGCGAACCAAAACTCCACCCGCGATGCCAGGCGGATCTTTTGCAGCTTGCGGGATGCGAGGATATGCCAGAGCGCGTGGATGATCAATGCCCCCAGCACCGCCTCGGGCAGGGTCTTAAACAAGGGGGTCAGGAAGAGCACGGTGATGATCGTCACAACCCAACTGACCAGGTTGGTCACCTGGCTGCGGGCTCCCGCTTCTTCTTTCACCGCGGAGGCGGACATGCTCCCGGCAGCCAGCATACCGCCAAATAATGAGCTGACAATATTTGCTATCGCATGGGCATTCAGCTCCTGGTTGGCGTTCACCTCGTAGCCGTGTTTTTCAGCGAACTCGTGCGCCACCCCCAGCGCCTCGCTGTAGGCCACCAGCAGTACGCCCATCGCAGGGACCAGCATTGCGAGGTAAGTGGAGAAGGGAACAACGGGGAAAGCAAATACAGGCAGCCCTTGCGGCAGGGTACCGACGATCTCCACTCCGTAGTTGCCATTCAGGTCCAGGACTGCACTGAGTGCGATATACCCGAAAAGCACCACCAGGCCGGCAGGGATCTTTTTGGAAAGGCGCGGCAGGATGAACAGCAGCGCCAGGGAGCTGACTCCTATAAGAAAGGTTGCCAAGTTGGCACTGGGAAGCTCTTTGATGATCCCCAGCAGCTTCTCCACCGTATTGCCTTCGGGTTTGGGTACCCCGAATAACTTGTTGAGCTGCCCCACTGCCACAAAGACCGCGATGCCCATCACGAAGCCATCCATAACCGGTTTTGAAAGGAACTGGGTGATGAAGCCCAGCTTTGCCAGGCCTGCCGCCAGGAAGACCAACCCTGTGACTAGTACAAACGCGGATGCGTATACCTGATAGGTTCTCGGGTCGGAAGCGTTTTCAGATGCGGTGGCGATCAACACTGCCGCCACGGAAGAAGCTAGGAGCGCAGCCGTGGCCGAGGTGGCCTGCACCACCAGGTGGCGGGATGTGCCGAGCAGAGCATAAATGAGCAGCGCTGCCAGAAGGGTATAGAGACCTGCCTGGGGGGGTAGCCCGGCGATGCCCGCATAGGCCATGGCTTCCGGGACCACCAGCCCCCAGAGGGTCAAACCTGCGATCACATCGGCGGTGAGCCAGCCGCGGTTATACCCGGGCAGCCAGGAGAGGATGGGAATATTGCGTTTTGACCAGGTTGTTTTCATAATTTAATCCTTCGCCTCAAATTATCAACTAATTATATTAGCATATAACAGATGTTCTTGAAAATGTCATCCGAGGTGGCAAGCCATGGTCTATGACCTTCCTACGAATTTTGACAGTAATAATCTAACTATATAAAAATTTTTCTACAACACCACAACCGAATAAAAAAACTAAGGTTTCAAAGGATCGTCAGATATTTATGTGTTTGAGTATCAAACATAGCCTTTTTTGATAGTAAGAACCTGCCACTCCTTACCCATTTTCCCTTGGTCGCTAACAGCTTCTCTTAGGGGGAATTTGCCACCAGTTGCCCGGTCATTTTCTCCACCGAGAGCACTTCCGCCCGGCTCATTGGTCACGCTGGTGCCTGTGGCTAAAACCACCTTTTCACCGATATCGATTTTTCTTCATATTAATTTACCGATCCAATCGGTAGCCTGGATATCAACAGGTGTTAATAAAACCAAAAGAGCCTGGGTGACCCAGGCTCTTGATAATACAAATGCTATTACGCAGCAGGTGTTGAAGGAGGGGTGGAGGCGGGAGGTTCAGGGGGAAGCGCACCCGGATACCCCTGCGGAACACGGTTGCGGTTCTGCGCAGCAGCAGCACCAGCTCCGGCAATATCAACCACCACGGCAAGCGCGATCCAGATCCAATCGGTACCGGAGAGCGTATTCCCCACCTGGTTGGTGATCAAGATCAGGTACATCAACGTTGTGAAGGGCAGGATCATAACCCCGAGACATGGAATGATCCACGAGGTAAATGCTGCATCAAAGGCGATCGGGCGGGCGATCCACGCGAAAAGCACGATGAAGCGCGACATGCCGACCACTGCAGCGGTAAAACAACCTGCATTATTTTGTTTCATTTCTTCTCCTTTTTTAGTTATGCCCTGGCGATCGCCAGGTTGATGCCAACATATTTGCATCAGATTATGTTCCAACATCTGATGGCGATATGTTCGACCAGTTACGCGGTCTCGACAGTCCCTTCAACGGGTTTCACTTTGCGCAGTCTGCCGGTCTGATCCACGACCCACTCGCTTGCCTGACCGTAGGAATCCTTGATATATTGGCCGCCTTCTCCCGCTTTTACCCGGATCTGGCCGCGCATTTCCTCACCGCTTACCGGTGCCAGCAGCAGCGCGGTTACACCGCCAACCAGCACCCCGGCGAAGAAGCCAATGCTCAAGCCAAGAATGAGATCTGTTTTCATTTGGTTTTACTCCTTTCCCTGATAACGACTAATTGAAATCGGTTTCAGAAACTTTATTGGTTTCACACTTTGACCATCTTGAGTGAAAATTACTTCTCATACCGACGGGTTCTTATCCTCTTCGGCTTCGAGCGCGGCAACTTCCGCATCGGTCGGTTCCTGACCTTCGATCCCGAGTTCACCCATGGTCGCATCCAATTGTTCTTCGGTATAGATTTTCCACCGGCTGCCCGGTCTTCTGCTCCACCTGCTGCACTTCAGCCTGGCTCATCTTGGTCGCGCTGGTGCCAACGGCAACGATCGCCATACCACCGATGATCATTCTGCGGCGCATGCGCCTGCGCATCCGGCGGTGCCTGCGTACTACGCTGGCACGTCCCACACCCGGTCCCGGTCCACCGACCCCGCGTCCCGGGCCTCCGGGTCCTCTTCCTGGTCCACCGATTCCTCGTCCTGGCATAATAAACCTCCTCGATCTTATAGATTTTCTGTGACAGAAGTTTGCTGTCTCAGATTGAGCTTCGCGACTAAAGGTTATGAGCTCTTCATTTCACGAAGTACCGACCATGAAATTATATTAGAAAGTACACCTTTTTCATCTCGTGCTCTTTTTTTCTATTCAGTTTGACGGATTGGGTGCCTCCATTCAAATATTTTGGTAATTGGCGCCCACATCATTAATCCTGGGACCCTGGGGTTGTAATCGGGTTTGAGGGCTTCCTACGGGGTGGCTATCGGAGGTGCGACAACAGGCGCTTCCGGTGTGTTAGTAGGAGGTACCTGGGTGGGTGGTACCATCGTGGGTTGTGGAGTCGCGGTAGGAGGCGCCTGGGTGGGCGGTACGCTCGTGGGACCGATCACTTCTATTGCCACAAACAGCTTCTCACCAAATCCGAGATTCAGGTTATTGAAAAGCGTCCATTCCCCGGTGTATTGGCCGGGGTTGGAGGGAGCGACCAGGTTCACGTACATGTCATAAGTGGCGCCTGGAGCCACATTCGCCTGGATGGCTGTGGGCTGGCCGTTCATCTGTGTTCCAGCGGTGAAAGCGAGGTAATACGAGGAATTCCAGGTGCAGCTCCCCGTATTTTGGATCCGCCAGCCTTTCTGGAAGGGCTCGTTGGGCTGCACATCCGGAAAATGGGTCATGTTCCCATCGTCATAGGTGAGATCCATAACATACTCCATGGCATCCACGCATCCGGCAGGAGGAATATAGGTGGGAACAAAGGTGGGTGTGGGTGCAGAAGGTGCCAGGGTGGGTAGCAGGGTGGGAAGCGGCTGCGCCATCTCGGAATCGATACCCAAATACTCTTTTTGCAGCTCAGCAAGGGTGCCATCATTTTGAAGTTGGAGCAGCGCGTCGTTGATCCTGGCAGTGAGCTCGTTGGCATTCAACTTCATCGCGATGGCGAACTTCTGCTGGGTCTGAGCCTGCCCAGCAAGGAAAACGCCAAAGAAATCGGTAGACGCGATCGCAGGACGAAGATCCATCAATACCAGGTCAAGCCGGTCGAGGCTGAGGTCGTTGACCGCGTCCTTGGCCTGGGCGTAAACGAACATCTGGTCAGCAGTGATCAACCCTTTATCCACCAACTCCTTCTGGACCCATGTTTCGTATATCGTTCCCCTTTCCACGCCGATGCGCTTGTTGGCAAGATCCTGGATGGAGGTCACAGCGGTGATCGGGGAACCTGTACGGGCAAGAATTCCGTCCGATCCGACGAAATATACATTGGAGAAATTCACCTGGGCAACACGTTCATCGGTCACAGAAATTGCGGCGATGGCGGCATCGATCTGATCAACCTGCAGGGCAGAACCGAGACCATCGAAGGCGAAGTCCTGGATATTGATGCGTACTCCCAAGTTTCGACCCAATGCTGTTGATCAACGCGATATCGAAACCCTGTAGGATCATATCCTCCGAATAGTATTCATAGGGCGGGTAACCGGAGGATGTTCCAACATTGAGAACGCCAGCGCTCTCCACCCTGGTCCAGGAATCATCCTCCTGCGCAGGTTGGTTGCTCTGACAGCCAAGCGTCCCAAAAATGATCGCCAGGCATGCCATCAAAATACCAATCATTGAATTATTTTTCATTTCTTCTCCTTTACAGAAAGGGGTAGTCGAGTCTCTCATAACAATTCTTGTATCAATATGGAAATGTTTACCTGAAATTTCCTCATCTCGGTCGTAGCGGAATCAAGCCAGGCGCTCGACGGAAAGTACGGGCAGATGAAGCTCATACAGCGTATTGAGGACGCCCGCCAGGGCAGACTGGTCATTGATCTCCCCTTCGAGGGTTGTAGCCGGGGATCCCGGGTCATCGGAGGAAGGACTGATCGCCATTCCCTCCAACCGCGCCGACCAGGTGGGATCGATCCATCCCCGTACCCGGATCGAATATACAGCTGGCTGGTCGAAATAATTTACATCCCTCAAATAATCATTCATGGTAAACATATGATAGAAGATAACCCAATAAATAAACACCACCGATAGGTGTATTTTCGGTGTAGGCTTAAGAAATCCGGGGGAGGGGTAATTCTCAGCGTGAAGGGAGGATCATTAATTCTTCTGCTTTCGAGACTGCATCCCAACGCTGGTTGACACCAAGTTTTGAATAAAGATTGATAGTGTGGCGTTTAGCGGTTGAATATGAAATATGGAGCGTGAGGGCGATTTCCTTGATGCTCATCGGTCCACGCAGCAGGATCAGGACTTCGAGCTCCCGCGGGGTGAGCGGTTCCAATAATGATGGTGGTTTTTCATTGATAATTCTTCCATCCTCATCCGGTTTCTTTTTAATCAAGGGATGCTTATCTTTTGATCCGAATGAACCAAGAATCGTATTGAGGTAACCGTCTGATGGGTCTCGCTTTTGGATATTTTCCAGCATAATCCGCATGGGTTTACCCAAATCCAAAAATACCCGGATGAACCCTCCCTTACGGGAAAGATCCAAGGCTATTTTCAAATAAGATTCGGCTTCCAAAGCGTTCCCACTGGAGCTGGATAATATGGCGCGCATCGCCAGGATTTGAATCTTATACCTGGTGTTGTGCGTCCGATCGATGATATCTTCAAGCGAATTAATTATTTCTTGTGTGGTTTGAAGGTCATTTCTTCCCTGCCTGGCCAACAGGATGCGGACCCTGGTGATCTCGGGTTCCTCCAACCAGAGCAATGCCATATCAGGGGGAGGGGCATTTTGACTATCCACCCAATCCCCTGCGGTATCGATACAACTTTCCAGCAGCATTAAATGGGCGCGCAGCGAGCTTGTCCTTCTATCTTCCCTTCCGCTCAGATTCATATCGATATTACTGATTAATTCCACCATCTTCCAGGCATCACCAGGTTTTCCATTCAACCAGTGAATTATCGCCAACCCCGCGATGGCATCCCGATAAGCGGTGAAATGAGCAGTGTAACGATTCTCCGCGATCAATTCAAAATCCCGGAAAGCTTCCTCCAGGAAATTCTGCTCATAATTTGCGATCCCCCGAAACATGGCTGCCAGGCTCGTATTTACCTCTAATTTGGATCCTTTACAATGCTGCAGCATTAAATCCGCAACCTGCCTGACCCGATCCAATTGTCCGCTTTTCAGGTAGTTAAACCCAAGAACCTGTAAAAGCAGAAGAGAAAAAGTATTTGTCTTATCCTCGCAGGATTCATAATGGTCCAGAAGCATGCGTTCAGCTTCAGAAACCTGGCCACTTGCCTGCATCGCCATCCCCAGATAATACAATGCCCCTCCCCTGGTAAATTCCCATTCCGGTGGTAGAAGCTGGAGTGCTTTCCTGCTAAACTCTATTGCCTGAATGTTATCATTCGTAAAATAAGCCCACTGGGATTTCAGAACAAGCACCTGCCCGTGCAGGATATCCCTTTCTTTTTCCGTTAGATGTGAGCTTGATTCAGACTCCAGCAATTGATCCACCATCTGAAGGGTTTGCATTAAAAGATCCAACCGCCATTCATGCTGATATGCCCACGCCCGGATCATCAATAATTCTGGTCGGGATTGGATCATTTTTTCCGGCAATAGGCGCTGCCATCGCTCGAGGGTCGGCCGGTCCTCATGGTTTAGAACATCATATAGATTGGCGCTCATATGGAGGGCAGCCAGGTTAATATCCCCTGCAGCCAGGGCATGTCGGATTGCCTCTTCGATATATCCGTGTTCCCCCAGCCAAATGGAAGCTTGCTGATGCAGTTGAAGGAGCTGCGTTTAAACCCATTTCTGGTACTAATTTTTGTTGAAGGAATTGTTGAAATATATGATGGTATCGGTACCACTCAAACTCATAATCCAAAGAAGTCAGGAAGAGTTCAGAACTCCTGATCATTTCGAGACACGAGCGCGCATCGATTTCAAGATGGGTTCCAAGAACAACCGCCTCACATAAAGGGATACAGAAACGGTCCAGGATTGAGGTCATGATTAAAAACTGCTGAACAGCCGGGTCTTGCTGTTTAAAAACCTCATCCAGTAACAAACCCGTTATATTTTTATCTTCCCGGGAAAGCGTTTCCAGAAATTGGTCCTGGTTTGCTCCGTCTTTAAGCGTTAGTGTTGCTAAATGCAACCCCGCAGGCCACCCCTCAAAATGGGCATCCAGCAGAATCAAATTATCCTGATGAATAATTGACGGAAATGTGGAGTGAAGATAGTCGGCTGTTTCATCCATTGTAAATCGGAGATCCCTGGAACGAATCTCGCAGATCATTCCCTTTCCGCGAAGTTGGGTCAGCGCGAGGGGTGGACTGATGCGAGTTATCAATACAAGGTGCAGCCGTTTTGGCCAATGAAGCAAAAGGGAGTTAAGCAGATCGTGCACTTCTTTGGAGTGGATCGTGTGGTAGTCATCCAGAACAAGAATGAATTCTCGGGGAAGTTTTTCGAGATCATTGCTGAATGTAGAGAACAACACTTCATTCGGAACTTGTTGCGGTGAAGACAACAAAGACAGCGTTTCTTCGCAGGCATCCTTGAGAATCACCCGGATCGCAGCAATAAAATATTTCAGAAAAAGGTTAATATCGCTGTCATTTTCATCCAGGGAAAGCCATGTCGATGGCAAGGACGATGGTTTTTTATGATCAGCGGCTGACATTTTTTCCAACCAGGTTCCAATCAGCGTGGTTTTTCCAAATCCAGCCGGGGCACAGACCAGAATAAGTGGGGTTTCGATATTTTTATCGAGCAGATCCAGTAAGCTTGAACGTAAAAATTAGCCCGGCAAGTAAGCGAGGCCGGTTCAACTTGGTTTGCAGAAGGATGGGATCCTGATCAGGCATAGGTACGAATCAGTTTATAGCTGATATTTCAATTCTACCTGAAGATAAACCCAAATTCTATCTTCGATAACAGAGTGGAAAAGAAATTCCCGCCAGCAGATCACCTGGAATAGGTTTTATACCAATCCGGGTTCGGTTTTTCCATCTTGAAAAAATCCGTCCAGGGACGGGCTAGCGCGTTGCAGATGGCTGTCACGCGGGTCATCCGCTCCACCACCTTACTGCCAAGGAAATTCCGCCTCGCCTCTCCATCCATCGTGGCTGCTTCCTGCCAGATTGCCCTGCCTACAGCCACACCAGATGCCCCCTTGCTGCAGGCGATGGTGGTTTGACGAAGGAAGATCTCAAAACTGACGGAAGCCGAAAGCAGCACCCAGGGAACCACGCTGGATACCGAAAGCTCGGCGCAAGCCTTAGCCCAGGCTGCTTCGTTGATATCCGCGGAAATATCCATCGGGAATTCAGCTTTGAGCACATCCACCTTAAGCGGGGTCAGCCGGCGGGCGGTCTCGATCACCACCCTGTGGCGCTCCTCGGGAGTAAGTTTATTGGATGAAGGCGAGAGTGAATAGGAAAGGGTTTCCAGGAAGAAGGGGATATCCTCCACAAGGCAATCCTCCCCCACCTTGGCCACGAGGGATTCGATTTCGGAGGCTGTCGGCGAATCCGGATGGTAATACACGAGCAGCTTGACCGCGTTGGCTCCCATGCGGCGGGCTTTTTTCACCCCCCAGTCCTCCAGCAAGTTGGAGTGACGCGCGCGGCTATCACCGGTGTAGCCAGTGGCATCCAGTGTGGCGAGCAACCCGGTGTGGCCTGGGAGTGCCCCGCAGCTGATCCCATTCGCCAATCCGTATTCCGGGTCCAACAGCACGGCGGAGCAGGCGTTGCCGACCGAAGAGATAACATCACATTTAAAATCCATCATCTGGTCGTCGGTAACCGATTTTGGATTGGTGGGATTGAGGGAATTCCGCAGGTTCGTGCGATGATCCAGCGCCAGTACAGAGATGGCGCCTCTATCGGTGGCGCACTGCTGCAACCCGCGGTATTTTCCGATCGAAAGGTTTTTCATGAACGCTCCAATGGATACTGGGAGTCGGGTTTGATGAACACTGATATTATGCAACACAAAAAGGAATTTGTCGAATCAAGCGCAGAGCAAGCATCCGCCTTCAGCTATAATCATGATGCGATGGATGAAACAGCTCTGATCCGTTCTGCTGTGAATGGCGATCTGGATGCTTTCAACCGGCTGGTCCTGGAATACCAGGAATCAGCTTTCAATGTAGCTCTGCGCATACTTGGTGAAGTTCCTGCCGCCGAGGATGCCACCCAGAACGCGTTTATTTCCGCATATCGCAACCTTCACCAATACCGGGGGGGATCATTCAAAGCCTGGGTGTTTCGCATGGTCACCAATGCCTGCTATGACGAGCTGCGCCGCAGGCAACGCCGGCCGACGGTCTCCCTGGAGGATGATGGGCAAGGAGATCAAGCACCTCTGGAGGAATCCCTGGCGGCAACCGATCCCGACGCGTCCGATCCTCAAATAGCTCTGGAACAGCAGGAGCTCGAGCACGCCATCCAGCACTGCCTGGAAAGCCTGCCCGTAGAGTTCCGAACAGCGGTGATCCTGGCGGATATTGAGGGGTTAAATTACGAGGATATCTCAAGGGCGTCTGGCATACCCCTTGGCACGATCAAAAGCCGCCTCGCCCGGGCACGCTTCAAGCTGCGCGATTGCCTGAAAACCTTTGAGGAACTTTTACCCGCCCGCTTCCGTCTGATTAACAAGGAGATTGGATGACCGGCCCCTTATCAGACCGCGACCGCGAGCTGCTTTCCGCCCTGCTGGATGGGCGCATTTCCGCGCAGGATAAGTACGACATTGAGCGGAGGATCGCAACATCCACCGAGCTGGCTGCGGAATGGGATCAGCTCCAACACCTTCGGGAGATAATGAAGGGGCTTCCCCGTCACAAAGTCCGGCGCAGCTACCTGCTCAAACCTGGGAGTGTGCCAGCCAGAAAACCCTCCCCGTTCCTTTTCCCGATGCGGCTGGTTTCCGGGCTGGCTTCCGCGGTGCTGGTGATCCTGCTCGCGTTGGACACAATGACGTTTTTCCGCGGCGGAATGATTGCTGCGGCGCCGGCGGCTGCTCCCATGGTTGCCAGCGAAGCCCTGAGCGCAGAAAAAGCAACTTCGGCAGAATTTAGCGACGAAATTATCCGCTGGGTAACACCCACAATAGAAGCCTTCGGAAAAGGCGGCGGCGCACCCGATTCCTCGATGGATGCCAACAGCGCCATGTTGGCTGCGCCGGCTGCACCACAAGTTGAATCACCGCTTACGGCAGATTCGCCTGTCGCTGAATCACAGGTTTCCAATGCGCCTCCGCTGGGATTGCCGGTTGAAGCAACCCCGGAGGCTCGCGCGGAAGATGGTCCGATCCTGGGTATCCCCGGACGGGAGGAGCAGGGAAGGATTCTGGAAACCGGATCCGAAGTTCCGCCACCCCCGGCGGTTTTCAATCAATTTTTCCGTCCCGCGGCTGAGATATTTCTCTTTCTGCTTGCCATCGGCACAGCCATTGCTGCAGTAATGCTCGGCAGGCGAAAATAAAAAAAAACCGGTCAGAAAACCTGACCGGTTATGGGTTTCGTTGTGGATCATTTTTCCGGGCGGAAGAGACCGAAAAGCTCGCCTTCCACACCGTAATTCAATTCTGACCAATCCTTGATGGGGACTTTTATCACCGCGATGGCTGCCGTGGGAAGATCGACGACCTTCCTCCCAAGGATCTGCGCAAGCCCTTCCATCCCGGGGTTGTGCCCAACCACCAGCACCTTTTTCGATTCAGCCGGTAAAGCCTGAAGGGCTTCAATGATGTTAATTGGTTCGGCCATATAAAGCGAATCTATGTAGGTTAACTCCTCTTTATAGTCCAGTTTCTTCGCAACGGCTTCCGCGGTGGCTGCCGCGCGAACCGCGGTGGAGCTGAGGATACGGTCCGGGATGATCTCCTCTTTTTTCAGGAGTTTTCCCATGCGCGGTGCATCCTGCTCCCCGCGTTTCGTCAGGGGGCGGTCTTTATCGGAGAGTTCAGGGAATTTCCAGGAGGATTTTGCATGGCGCATCAGGATCACGGTCTTCATAGGTCACCTTCTCGGGTCAAAACGAAATTTCGGAACTTGAAAGTATAACATAATTGAAGTTGATTTTATTTTGACATTTCTTGACAAAATGGTCCGAAAAATACGCGACCATTTGAGATTTAACAAACATACGATGAAGGAAAATAAATTAATTCGAGTTCAATGAGGGGAAAGGATTAACTCAATAGGATCGATATGGTCTCATTTATTCCAGAGTATTCGATGTTAGATAATATTCATGCATTATTTCGTTGGTGGGTGATTTTTATTGTTCTGAATTTTAGGAATGAATGGAAGCTTATTAGCGTTCGTAATTGGTTTTGTTTTAGGGTTTTTATCTGCCAATATGTTGTTCAATGGATTATTACGCGAAATAATTCTTTTTTATGAACATTCGAATGATTATTAAAGGTTCGAGGTTAAAAAAATTGAAGATATTCGGATATCGCTGACTTAGGATCATCCAGGGAATTGTCTTTAAGAAAGGGAAATATTTTGCTTTTTGGAATAAGAAAACGAGGAGATTACTTCAAATTATTCTACAACAACTAATTGAAGAAGAGATAATTGATCAACTAAATCAAGAACAACCTTTTAAGCACAAGGGAAAATTGCAGAATGGGTGCAATTATTTATCCCCATCGGAATATTATTCTTTCAATAAACTTTTATTTTTTTCCTTTGAAAATTCAATTTTCAGTAAATTCGGATGGCGAGAAGATATAACAACTATTTTTTTGCTTTTATTTTTGCTCTAGGCGGAGGGCTCTATTTAAAATACCGAAATGAGAAAAGGAGAGAGTAATACTCATTACTTCTCCCAATAATTATTCAATGAATATTTCTCCCAAGATAAATTTAACAATAGACTCATAATCCAATTTATTCCTGGGATAAATATTCTTGCTGGGAAACAACGTTGTCTTCATATTGATGCAAACCAGCATGTAGAGGGAATGGGTATTCGGGTTAAATGTCAGTAATATCGAGTACATCCCTCGATGTGGATCAGGTCTATTGGTTTTCAATCACTATTCACGACAGGGATTCTCCATCCTCAACGCCGTGGCTTCCATTGCCGCTTCGGTTCCTGTGGAAATGCACTGGATCATGACAAACGCATGGACGTTCCCGGGTTGGCCTTTCTCCAAGCAGCTTCGCAATATTTCCGAATGGATCTTCCGCAGGATCGCCGGGGTTTACGGTTTCACCCTGACCCCGCCCATGCCACCTGAAATTGAGGATGCGACCGCGCGAACCGAAGCGGTGCGCAGGGTGTTTCAGCATATCAAAGCCAACCCCTCCACCCTGGTGGCACTTGCCCCCGAGGGAAGGGATTTTCCCGGCGGGGTATTGGGCATGCCACCGGCAGGCAGCAGCAAACTCCTTCTGGAGCTCTCCAGGCGCTTGGGGTTGGTTTATCCCGTCGGGGTCTTCGAGGAAGGCAGCGCGCTTCATCTTTGTTTTGGTGCGCCATTTGATCTTTACTCAATAATCAAGGGATCCGTTTTGGAACCCGGGGAAGCAAGCACGGTTGTTATGGAACACATCGCCAGGTTGCTGCCCACGCATCTCATTGGAGAGTTTCATGATCAAACTGAGATGCACGAACCCGGAAATCCGGTATAGGAATTACTTCGCAAAAAATCATTTTCTGAACCGTTTTTCGAATAGAATAGCTGCCTGGAAATCGCACCCCGGCTCAGGCATCGAAAATACATCACAGAAGGGATCCAAACCATGAACCAAAAATCCGGAGCACAGATAAGCCGCAAGGCTTTCACTCAATCCCTGGTCATACTTTTCATTTTAATGATCATCGCTGGGGTTCTCACCCTCGTTTTGCCATCCGGTCAATTCACGTATATCGAGGTGGATGGCCGGACGAGCGTGGTGCCGGGGTCGTTTCAGTATGTTGCCAAACCGGATTACCCGGTCTGGCAATGGTTCCTGGCTCCCATCCAGGTGCTGGGCAGCGAGGCAGGGTTGAATATTATTGTGATCCTTGTCGTGCTCTTTTTTGCTGGCGGTGCTTTTGCGGTTCTGGATAAAACAGGGACCCTGCGGGCTTTTATTTCCCGGGTGATAAACCGTTTCCGCGGTCGAAAATACCTGCTGCTCTGGATGGTGGCACTGGCATTCATGCTTCTTGGAGCAACCCTGGGCATCTTCGAGGAGGTCATCCTGCTGGTGCCATTGATGATCGCTTTTTCCTATTCGCTTGGCTGGGATGCGCTGGTGGGGCTTGGACTTTCTGTTCTCGCCACCAACATGGGCTTCTCGGCGGCGATCTCCAATCCGTTCACCCTGGGTGTCGCCCAGCAGCTAGCCGGGCTGCCAATTTTTTCCGGCGCTTGGTTCCATGTGATCATTTTCGCAGTCATGTACCTGATCTTTACCACCTTCCTTTACCTATATGCGAAGAAGATCGACCGGGATCCTGCACAATCCTTGGTTTTCAAAGAAGATAGGGTTGAACGAGAAAAATACGAATTGAAAGATTTGACCCACGCAGCACCAGACCGTAAACAAAACCGCGCGATGACCTTTTTTGGTATTTTCGTGGCGCTTATCCTTGTGGAGATGCTCCTTTCACCTTTCATTCCAGCCATTTCCGATTTTTCACTTCCACTGGTGGGTATCCTTTTCCTCATTGGCGGTTTGGGCGCAGGGTTCATTTCCGGTGCGGGGGGGAGGCAGGTCTGGAGCGGTTTGAAGGATGGGTTGATCGGCATGCTGCCAGCAGTTCCGCTCATCCTGATGGCCTCCAGCATCCGCTTCATCCTGGATAGCGGCGAAGTGACAGATACCATCCTGCATGCCGCCGCGGTACCGCTTTCCAACCTGGGCGCCATGCCTGCCTCCATAGTGATCTACCTGTTGGCGCTCGGGGTGGAGTTCTTCATCGGTTCCGGCTCAGCCAAAGCTTTCCTGCTCATGCCAATCATTCTGCCCTTGGCCGATCTGGTTGGCCTCACCCGGCAGACTGCCGTGCTGGCCTATATCTTTGGCGATGGCTTTTCCAACATGGCTTACCCGACCAATCCTGTGCTGCTCATCAGCCTCGGTCTCACCGTGGTCAGCTATCCCAAGTGGTTCCGCTGGACAGCGAAACTCTGGCTTTTGGTGATCCTGGCGACGGTTCTCTTCCTTGGGATCGCTGTTGCCATAGGATATGGGCCTTTCTAATCACAACTTGCCAGACAATCGATTCTTTCCTAGAATGAGATATCTGGTGAGGAGTAACGGAGAATAAATATGGGTGAATCAAAGCAATCCCCTGTCTGGGTAAATATGCTCACAACAAATACCTACTGGGTGGGGCTTTCGTTCATGTGGAACTCCCTGCATGTGATCCTCCTGCCGGTGATCCTGCTGCAGTTTACCCCGGAGGGGATGAAGAATACCTACCTGGGTGGATTAACCTTTTTCGGATTGATCATCGCCATGGTTCTGCAGCCAATCAGCGGCGCGATCAGCGATAACTGGCGTTCCAAGTGGGGACGGCGACGCCCGCTGATATTGATCGGTACCCTATTCGATTTTCTTTTCCTCTTCCTGCTCGGGTGGGCGGGCGGATTGGTCTGGGTCTTCATCGGGTACCTGGGATTGCAGTTCAGTTCGAATATTGCCCATGGGCCGGCCCAGGGTTTGCTGCCAGACCTGATCCCCGAGGACCGCATCGGCAAGGCCAGCGGGATCAAGAACTTCATGGATATGAGCGGGATCATCGTTGCCTCGCTTGTAGTGGGGAATATGCTGGGACCCCAAAACGAAAATGTAAACGCTGTGCTGCTGGTGATCATGGTTGTACTGGCGGTTTTCACTGCCATCACACTTATCTGGGCAAAGGAAAAGCCTTCCACCGGGGAGGGACCCAAAACCGCAGCACCCTCCCTGCGCGAGCAGTTGCGGGTTGACGTTCGCGGCAATAAACCCTTCTTCTGGATGATCGCACACAGGCTGCTGTTCCTGGTGGGGATCTACGCGTTGCAATCCTTTATTTTTTACTACGTTCAGGATTTTTTACAGGCGCCGGATGCAGCCAAAACGACCGGGAATCTGACCGCCACGCTGGGAGTGCTGCTGGTAATCACCGCTCTCGCTGGCGGCTGGCTCACCGACAGGTTCGGCTCGGCTGCGATGACTATCGCTGCAGGGGTGCTTGCCACCATAGGTTACTTATTGTTGTTGACCGTTCACGATGTGAACCTGCTCACCTGGGTGGGAGTTCTCATCGGTGCCGGGATGGGTTTCTTCCTCACCGCCAATTGGGCCATGGCGAACCGCCTGGCACCCAAAGCCGAGAGCGGAAAATACATGGGGCTGACGAACCTGGCTACCGCTGGAGCAGCTGCCCTAGCACGCCTGGAAGGACCGGGGATCGACTTTTTCAATAATGCCAACCAGGGCGCCTGGTACGGCTATAAGGGCATGTTCATCTTCGCCGCGGTCTGCACGGTGGCCAGCCTGCTTCTGCTGCCCAAGACGAAAATCCAAAACAACAAATCTTATTGAACTGGCTTAACCAAACATAGTCAGTGTATTCTTTACATTAACTTATTTAAAAAACAAAGCGCGGATCATCTCCGCGCTTTGTTTTTCATTCCTGCAATAATATATGCTTTATTTCTTGCGTGTGACCAGATTCAAAATCCCCAACACGATGACCGCGCCAACAAATGCGACGAACAGGCTGGTTAGGTTGAAACCTGTGACACTTGCGCCTCCGAAGAAGCTGAACACCCATCCACCTACTGCCGCGCCTACAACACCGGCGATGATATTGGTGATGCAGCCCATGCGGTCATTGCGTTTGGTCACGATGCTGGCAAGCCAGCCGGCAATACCACCCAAAATGATCCAACTTAAAATTCCCATTTCATTCTCCTTGAATTATTTTTTTTGATCTCTCATTTACATTGAATATAACCCTTTTTGCGTCAAGCCGATGCGTTGATTCTTACACCTTCGCTTGACACATCCCCTGCCTCCGGTTAAAATCGTGTCCGATTGCCGAGATAGCTCAGTTGGTAGAGCACGCGACTGAAAATTGCGGTGTCCACAGTTCGATCCTGTGTCTCGGCACTCCACCTCCCACCCGGAGGTGTTTTTTTATTCTATGTGTATTTTTTACTGATTATTCAAGTTCACCCAGCATTGCCCCAGCACGTCAAAGATCCCATTCACCCTCCCATTGGTTTCATCGGCAAAATAAACCATGAAAAACGACTGTGTGCGGCTCGACTTCAGATTGTGGAAGGTGATTTTCGCATTTTTCTGCACGGCCTCGTAATGGTCGTCGGTGGTTTTGTAATCCGATGTATATTCTTTGAGCGCATCGCTCACGGTGCCGTTATCTGTGTAATCAACCCTGGGGATGGTGCTAGGGCACATCAATCGATCACGCATCACGGACATCTTCTCATTGGCGATGGATAATTGCTTTAGTGTGTCCTGGTTTTTTTTATCTAAATCCTCGTACTTGCTTTCTGCCTGTTGGACTGTGTTCTTCAGCGCAGCCAGGGTTGAAGTCAATTCCGATTTTTCCTTATTCTGCATCTCACCTTGATAATAAATGACGAAGTTCAACGACGCGATCTTTGAATTCGTCGAAAGGATCGAATAGATCAACCCACCCGCCATAACCAGCAGGAGCACGCCCAGGATGGCAATGATTTTTTTGTTCTGTATTAAATCCATGCGTTTTCCTCATTGTAAGGAATTAGATTGCCTGATTATATGGCAATAGCGCCGCTGATTTTTCTGCACTTTTTCTACTCGTCTCGCGATTGGAAACCCCTAGTTCTTTCATTTCCGGATCCCCCGTTTTCCTTAATTAGTACACGAAGACAAAATAAAACCCCCGGAAGAATAATCCGGGGGTTTTACCTTCTGATGGTTGGGGGGGTAAATTTTGGGGACCTCTTTATTACGTCCCCACTATACCGATCCTACCCTCTTGCACTCCGCTTTCGTGCATACCACCATTACATACACTCTACTACGGCATTATGAGGATTACATGAGATTATATAGAGAATCGAAACAATGCTATTTGATTCTTCATTGATAATATTCATCTCCATCGTTTTCTGATCTATTCAGTGCGTTAGCACGCAAATGTATTTTTAAATTGTTCTCATTTTTTCCTGTTAGAATTCTTTTACATGAAACGGTATTCCCCTTTCGGGATTTCGATCTTACTCATTGTCGCGGGCATAGTATTGTTTTATTTCGCCATGCACCGCGAATTCACCGTGCAGATAGACGGGGAGCGCACTAAGGTCACCTCGGCAGCGCTCACAACCGGGGGTGTGCTGAAAGCCGCCGGGGCCGAGTCCGGCGATCTCCACTGTACCCAACCCCCCACCGATTCGATCGCCGATCCTAAGAACCTGCTTAAACTGGAGCACACCCGGAATTTCACCCTTCTTGCGCAGCCGGGAAACACCTTTCTCGAAGCTGCCAGCTGCAGTCCCTTCGCCGGAGAAGTGGCCGCTGCAGCGGGTTTGTTGCTTTTCCCGGGCGATAGCCTCCGCCAGAACCTGCGCGTCCTCCCGGCTTCAGAACGTGCCGATGAAGGCACTCTTCTTTTCCGCCGTGCGTTTCCACTGCGGGTGACCAATAACGGTTCACAATTCGGTTTTTCTTCCAGCGCGCCAACTCTCGGCGAAGCGCTGGCTGAAAACGGCATCATCCTTTCGCTTGGCGACCGTATCTCCCCGCCCCTAGAGACTCCACTTAATGGTCCAGTGGAGGTCACCTTGGAAAGGGCCAGGCCGCTTTCGATCACCGCCGGTGGAGTGGAGCGTTCCGCCCTAGCCGCCGGGCCAACCGTGGGAGAAGCATTGGCGCAGGCGGGATTTTCATTGCAGGGATTGGATTATTCTCTCCCCTCCCCGGAAAGCACCCTGCCCGCCGATGGAAAGATCCGCGTGGTGAGGGTACGCGAAGAGACCCCGATCCGCGAAACATTTCTGCCCTACACGGTTAAGTACATCGAAGACCCTGAAACCGAGCTGGATAAGCAATCCATCGTTACCGCAGGGCAGCAGGGCATCCAGGCGGAACGCGAACGGGTGCGGCTGGAGGATGACAGGGTGGTCATCCGGGTGGTGGATGCAAAATGGACCGTGCAGGATCCCGTCCCCGAGCAGCGCGGTTACGGCACAAAGATCCAGATCCGTACTTTGGATACGCCAAACGGCCCTGTCGAATACTGGCGGGCGGTCAACGTGTATGCAACTTCCTATTCCCCCTGCCGCTCCGGTGTGGATCGCTGCCTGAATGGAACTTCATCCGGCATGCCGGTGGCGCAAGGCACCATCGGTGTGACGCGCACCTGGTATAGCTGGATGGTCGGGCAGAAGCTCTACGTCCCCGGGTATGGCACTGGCGTGATCGGCGACGTGGGCGGCGGCATCCGAGGAAAATACTGGATAGACCTGGCTTATACCGACGACGCCTATGTACCCTGGTCCTCCTACGTGACCGTCTATTTCCTGACTCCCGTACCCAAGACCATCCCCTGGATCCTGCCATGACCCTCCCGGCAATCGACCCACGGGAATTACTCCGAGAAAACGACCTGCACGCAAAAAAGCGCCTGGGTCAGAATTTTTTATGCGACCAGAACGTTCTGCGGGAGATCGTCCGCATCGCCGGGGTTTCGGAAAAAGATGAGGTACTGGAGATCGGCGCTGGGATGGGCAGCCTGACACGCGAGCTGGCTGTTTTTGCCAGCCGTGTGGCTGCAGTGGAGATAGACACCCGGCTCCTGCATATCCTCAGAAAGGTGATGAAACCTTTTGCGAATGCTGCGATAATCGAAGGTGATATTCTCAAGCTCGATCCCGGCGAACTGGTGATCAGCCAGGGGTATCTGGTTGTTGCCAATATTCCCTACTACATCACTTCTGCGGTCATTCGCCACCTCCTGGAAGCAAAAATGAAGCCGGCACGAGTTGTACTGACCGTTCAAAAAGAGGTCGCGGAACGTATCTGCGCCAAACCGGGTGAAATGAATCTCCTTGCTTTGGGCGTCCAGGTGTATGGAAAGCCGGAAGTTAAGCTTGATATCCCGGCAACGGCTTTCTTCCCGGTGCCGGAAGTGGATTCGGCTGTTTTAAGCATTGAACTTTTCTCTGAGCCTGCGGTTCCCCACTTTAGGATGGGAGAATTCTTCGTATTGGCTAAAGCCGGATTCTCGCAAAAACGCAAAACCCTGCGAAATTCTCTCTCAGGCGGGATGAAACTGCCCGCTGCGCGGGTTGAGGAATTACTTAAAAAAGCTGGAATCGACCCGCAGCGGCGTGCGGAAACGCTTTCCATCCCGGAGTGGGCCGGGCTGACAAATCTCTACTGCGACGATCTCAAGTCTGATTGATAGGTTTCCTGCGTAAATCGCGGTATCGACCAATAAGCGACCAGGTCTTTATGGCAGCCTCAAGCTGGATGCGGAAAGACATCTTGGATTTCCCCCAACGCCGGTCTGCGAAATAAATGGGTGTTTCGATCATATTGAAACCCAGCAACCGGGCAAGATAGACCATTTCCACCTGGAAAACATAACCATTGGATTTCACCCTTTCCAACGGCAGCCCTGCCAGGGTTGCCCGCCGCCAGAAACGGAATCCGCCTGTGGCATCATGTACCGGCAGACGCAGGATGGTTCGCGCATAGGCATTTCCAAAACCGGAAAGGAATTTCCGCCAGGCAGGCCAGCGCTCATCCAGCGCACCGCCAGCCACATAGCGCGAGCCGATCACCAGGTCGAATTCAGAGGAAAGGCGTAACATCAGCGGGATGGTTTCCAGCGGGTGTGAAAAATCCGCATCCATCTGGCAAATGGCTTCTGCGCCTTCGCGCAGCGCATACTGAAAGCCTTCAATATATGCGGTTCCAAGTCCAAGCTTTCCTGCCCGGTGAAGGCAACGCCCCCGGTTCTTGTACTTCCGCCCCAATTCTTCAGCCAGCTTTCCGGTGCCATCCGGAGAGTTATCGTCCACGATCAGGATGGTGAGGTCATCCAATGGTAACTCGAAAAGGGACTTAAAAAGCAGGGGAAGGTTCTCGGCTTCGTTGTAGGTTGGAATGATAATCCAGGTTTTCAAAGGCAGTCCAGGCAAGCTTTTATCGTGACGGACGGGTTAAGATCTCAAATTTACATGCGTCGTCGCCATCAGCTATACAACCGGTCTCGGCCACAAAAAGTGGTTTCCCGCTTTCGGACCAGCGGGCAGCTTCCCGCAGAAAACCGGTGAAAAAATGGCAAACAGGAGCAGCAGACCAGCGGTCCGAGCATGCTGGGCAGCAGGCAATGGAGAAAATTAAACCTTTGCGGTTCTTTTCAAGCGTAACATCGGCTGAACAGGCGGAATTCAGATACCAGGCAACCCGTTCCAACCCGGCAGAAAGAGTGGAAGGGCTTGCCCCGGAATCGATGCCAAAGACCTTTAAACCTGTTAAAAAAGTTTGTTCACCAGCACGGTGGCAAAGTGCCCGGCCGCCACGTGGACCATAAAGATCCTCAAAACCGCTTAAGATGCGGGTGAAATCACGGGTGGGAAAAGTTTTTTCAGAATTGGGAGGGGGGAACGCGCCAATTAGATGGGTGAAGCCACCCAGGTTGAGGACAGCCTTGACCGCATTCGGGCCAGTCACATCCTCGAAGGCGAGTAAAGTCAGTTGCACAAAATTGTTCGGAAGAAAATCGCCGCCCCTGGGATTGGGTTCCATTTGAACCTCTATTCCTCCAGCAGTTTCTTCAGATCCTCCGCCGCCCGGCGCATATCCAGGAAGATAAGCCCCAGGCGGGCTTGCTCGCGCGCCAGCCCGGTAAGAACGGCTTCATCCCCCACAGAAATGAGGATGACATAGCCTTCCGCGCCTTTAATATAGACCTGGTCCAGGCTGCCGCGACCCAGTTCAGCGGCGATGCGCTCACCCAGGGAGAGCATGGCGGCAGACATGGCTGCCACGCGGTCTTCCTCCACGCCATCGGGCAAGGCGGAGGCAATGGCCAGGCCATCCACACTAACCACTGCCGAAGCAACAATATCCGGCGAGGTTGAATGAAGGTCCAACAATCGGTCAATGATCCGTTGATTTCTTGTCTTGGCCAAGGGTAATCTCCCCAATTAAACAGTATTTACGCTAATCACTTTACCTGTAATTTAGCATAGCCTAAATCATCCGTCAAGAAAAGCTGCCTTGCGGTTTTGCAAACTGAGTGGATAGCCGGCTGTTATTTACGCATTGGCGGGGTACGTGTCTTTTTCGCGGCTTCGGCGCGCATTGCCAGGAAGAAGGAATAAATGATCAATCCCCCGCCAGCCACGATCCCGGCGTATGCCAGGTAATCCAGTGCGGCACCTTCCCCGGTGGTGGAAAGAAATCTGCGGATAAATATTCCGATCAGAACAAGGGCAGAACCGTAGATGGCATATTGCCCTGCACCGCGTTTCTTCTTTTTTTCTTCTCGCTTAAACTTGACCTCAGGAGGCAGGTATCCTTCCATTCCATCCGGGAGGCGTACCAGCGACCAGGATTCAGATCCCACTTCCAAAACATCGACTAGATCCACTCGACTGCGTGCAGGCAGTTGGGCAAGCTTGGGAGAAGTTCTATCAGCGGATCTAAACAGGGGGGAGGTTTTTGATGTGGTGACCAGATAGATCACCCTCAACTTGGTAGTGCCTTTGATATATCCAGTCCGCCCGTCCGGCAGGCTGGCTTCCACCCACTTCTCGCTGGTTTCCTTAAAAACTTTCCCAAGATTGAATTCCTTTCCCGGGGGGATTACCGCCAGGGGTCTACCCAAGGCATCCATACGCTTATATACGAAAGCGTTTTCCAGGATCACGCGCACTTTGATCATTTTTGGGTTCCTTCGGGCTGCAGATTGCCATATTGCTGCCAGTGCACTTTTTTCGGTTTATATCGGGTGCGCGGGTTCTTCTGCTCAGCCGGGTGACCGATGAGCGCCATACCAAGCGGAGTGGATTCTGGAGGAATGGCAAGCAGACTTCGTACCTTTTCCTCCACCCCCTTGATGGGATGAATGCCGATCCACACGCCGCCCAGACCCAGGCATACTGCGGCGAGGAGGATATTTTGCATGGCCGCGGAGCAATCCTGGACCCAAAACTTCACCCCAGCAGGGTTGCCCGCTCTCTGGGGGCTGCCAAGGACCACAACCGCCAGAGGGGCATTCCGGTAGCTGAAGAGGGAAACTCTTCTAAGTTTTTTTAGAATTTCGGGTTCGTCCACCACGATGAACTCCCAGGGCTGGCTGTTTACAGCACTTGGCGCTGCCATGGCTGCCTTTAGCAGGATTTCAACCTCTGCCAGGGTTACACCCTGGGGGGTGAACTTGCGGATGCTGCGTCGTTGGAAAATGATCTCGATGGGTTCCATGATGTTCCCATTTTAACCGAACCCGGCTGCCCGTTGAAAACCGCTTTACAGTATAATCAAGACTGATTTTTGGAGGTTTCATGGAGATCAACTGGTACGGACATTCCTGTTTTCGGCTCACGGAGCGCAACCTCGCCACCGTGGTGTGCGATCCCTTCGACCACCGGCATGTGGGGTACGATGCCCTTAAACTGAAAGCGGATATCGTCACCATCAGCCATGAATCGCCCAGTCATAATTTCCTCCAGGTTGTCAAAAACGATCCGCGTGTTATTAATGGCGCAGGAGAGTTCGAGATCGGCGGCGTCTTCATCACTGGTGTGCAAACCAATGGGCACTCCAAAAATACCGAAGCTGAACCTGTCAACACCCTTTATTTGTTCGACTACAACGGCGTCACCGTGCTCCACCTTGGAGACCTCAACCGTGTCCCCAGCCAGACCGAGGTGGAAGATCTTGGCCCGGTGAATATCGTCCTGGCACCGGTCGGCGGGGTGGGCTGCTTGAATGCCGCCAAAGCTGCCGAAGTGGTGAGCCTGCTGGAACCAAATATCGTCATTCCCATGCACTTCAGCACCCCTGCCACAACCTTGAAACTTGATTCGCTGCAGAAATTTCTGAAGGAAATGGGACAGGAAAATGTGGAAACGCTTCCCAGCATCAAGGTCACCGGTAAAGGCAGCCTGCCCGATGAGACCAGGGTCGTAGTTTTGGAATACGAGCACAACAAGGATTAGGTGTGGCAGTCAAACTCATCCTCACCTGGGATATCGCCCCCGATAAGGAACAGGAATATTTCGAATTCGTCATCCGCGAATTCATTCCAGGTGTTCAGCGGCTGGGGTTCGACCTGACGGATGCCTGGGCAACAGTCTACGGGCAGCGCCCGCAGATTCAGGTGGATGCACGCGTACCCACCCTGACGAAAGCGCAGCAGCTCACCCGCTCTGCAGAGTGGTCCAAACTGCATGACCAGTTGATGGATTTCGTTCAGAATTACTCAATGAAGATCGTTCAGGCCAGGGGTGGTTTTCAGTTTTAAACACCAGCTTTCCAATCCCATACAACCGTGCCTGATTCAAATTTCTCCCGAGCCCTGCTGGATTGGTACAACCCTTCCAACCGCGTAATGCCCTGGCGCGGTGAAAAGGACGCATACCCTATCTGGGTGTCGGAGATAATGCTTCAACAGACGAAGGTGGATACAGTTCGTCCCTATTACCTGCGCTGGGTGGCGCGATTCCCGAATATCCAGTCCCTGGCCTCTGCGACGGAAGCAGAAGTACTTAAAGTATGGGAAGGGCTGGGCTACTATGCAAGGGCACGCAACATGCTGAAAGCAGCCAGGGTTATCATGGAGATATTCGGAGGCGAGTTTCCCCATCGCCTGGAAGATATCCGCAGTCTTCCCGGGATAGGCGCTTATACAGCAGCGGCCATTGCCTCCATAGCTTTCGGGCTGAATGAACCTGTTATCGATGGCAACATCCGCCGCGTTTTGGCCAGGGTAAAGAATATTCGCGGCCCATTGGGCAACTCAATCGCAGAGATGGATTTCCTTTCCGCAGCCAGGGATCTTTTACCAGATGGACAGGCTGGAGATTTCAACCAGGCAATGATGGACCTTGGCGCAACGATCTGTATCCCGCATCAACCGCACTGTGATGAATGCCCGGTGCAGCAATTCTGCACCGCCTTTAGAACAGGTACCCAGGTAGAACTGCCGGTAATACCCCCCAAGCCACAAGTCCCGCGGATTGAAGTCACCGCAGCGGTGATCCACCGCGGAGAGGAGGTTCTCATCGCCCACCGGCCTGCCCACGGGCTGCTTGGAGGGATGTGGGAATTCCCCGGCGGCAAAATGGAGCCAGGGGAAACGGATGAGGAATCACTTGCCCGGGAGATCCGCGAGGAATTAGGCGCGGAGGTGGAGGTTGGTGCGAAATTGGGTTCTTATAAACACGCCTATACGCACTTTCGGGTAACCCTCACGGCGTATCATTGCAGGGTCGCTTCCGGCGAACCACGGGCGCTGGAAGCCAGCGAGATCCGCTGGGTGACGATCACCCAATTAGGCACATTCCCCATGGGAAAACTCGACCGGATGATCAGCTCCACATTGTTGGAAGCAAACAGGAATACCTAGGTTCGTCGTACAATAATCACATGATGGATCTGCACCCCGAGCTTGTAAAAATGGTGGCGGAGCAGATCGAATCCCGCGGCGTGAATGATGAGCGCGTGCTCGAAGCCATGCGCAGTGTTCCCCGCTGGGTGTTCGTTCCCCAGGAGATGCGCGGCTCCGCTACCGAAGACAGACCTCTACCCATTGGCAATGGGCAAACCATTTCGCAGCCGTATATTGTTGCGCTCATGACTGAGCTTCTGCGCCTGCAGGGTGGCGAAAACATCCTGGAGGTGGGTACGGGTTCCGGTTACCAGGCAGCGATCCTTTCCAGGCTGGCTTTTCAAGTAAATACCGTGGAATTTATCCCGGAATTAGCCTTCCAGGCACAGGAACGTTTGACCACGCTCGGGTACCCGAACGTGCAAGTGCACCAGGGCGATGGCAGCGTTGGGCTTGCAGAATTTTCACCATACGATGGCATCCTGGTGACTGCCGCCTGCCCCTCGGCACCCCCTACATTGCTTGATCAGCTTGCGGAAGGTGGAAGGTTAGTCCTACCGGTTGGTGGTCGCTGGCGGCAGGAGCTGCAATGCTGGCAAAAACAAGGTGCTGCATTCGAGAGAGAGGATATCCTCCCGGTGGCATTTGTTCCGCTGAGGGGAACGCACGGGTGGAAGGAGTCCGAATGGTGAGGATGGTCGTTATGACGTTGTTGGTAATGATCCTGGCAGGGTGCGTGACGCAAAGTTATACAACATCCACCCCTCCTCCTCCAACGGTGGAGGCAACCCCAACAGATCCCGCGCAGCCAATCCAAACACCCGCCCCCATTCCTTCGGCCACGATCACAGCACCGGTGCTGCGTTTTTCACATGTTGCAGTGATCGTCTTTGAGAACAAGGAGTTTTCTTCGGTCATTGGAAACAAACAGATGCCCATCTTCAACCGCCTGGCGCAGGAGTTCACCCTGCTGACCCAACATTATGCCATCCGCCACCCCAGCCTGCCCAATTACATCGCTATGATCGGTGGGGACACCTTCGGGATCGATCATACCTGCGTCGATTGCTTTATAAACGCAACCAGCTTGCCAGATTTGATTGAGGCATCAGGTCTAACCTGGAAAACATACCAGGAACACATGCCTGCTCCCTGCCACAAGCAGGATACCTTGCGCTATTTTCAGAAGCACAATCCCTTCATTTACTTTGACAATATCCGCCTGGATCAGGCTCGCTGTGAAAGGTCCGTCGTGCCCCTCACTGCTCTGGAAGAAGACTTGCAAAAAGGGGATTTACCCAATTTCATCTTCATCACCCCTGATATCTGCAACGACGCCCACGATTGTGGATTGGAAGTGGCGGATGCCTGGCTGCAGCCCTGGGTGGATAAGCTGATGTCGAACCCGGATTTCGCCCGCGACGGATTGATCGTCCTCACCTGGGATGAAGGCCAGGGGGATCATACCTGCTGCGGGCTGCAAACTGGCGGCGGGAGGATCGCCACGGTGCTGATCTCTCCCCTCGCAAAAAACGGTTTTGAAGATGACACTCCATATACGCACTATTCCCTGCTTCGGACGATTTCCGAAAGCTGGGGACTTCCCCTCCTTGGCCACGCCGCAGACGGGGAAACAAACCTGATAACTGCCCCCTGGAAATAAATAATAATCCGCCCGGATATCGAGCGGATTCTATTCTTAAACTCGTAGGATTTTAGCCCTTCAGTGACCCGGCCAAAAGTCCGCGCATGAAGTAACGCCCAAGGATAATAAAGATCAGAAGGGTGGGCAATGCTGCCAATAGGGCTCCTGCCATCTGGACGTTCCACTCAACGATATAGCTTCCCGCCAGGTTATTGAGCGCCACGGTGATCGGCTGAACAGCGGCATTGTTGGTGAGTACCACCGCGAATAGAAACTCGTTCCAGATGGATTGGAACTCCCAGATGATCACCACGACGAAACCAGGTATCGAAAGGGGGAAAAGAACATGGGTGTAAAGACCCCAAAAACCGGCACCGTCGATCTTGCCCGCTTCCAGTAGCTCATCCGGGATCTCGGCATAATAGTTTTTAAAGATAAGGGTAGTGATCGGAATACCATAAATCACGTGGACGATCGCGAGCCCGCCAATGGTCCCATAAGCAGGGATGTAGGTTTGGATGATCGCCCGGATCCACTCAAGGTAGAATGGCAATTGCCAGGTTTCCACATTTTCGAGCAGCGGCCTGAAGGCTTTTCCCCAAGACTGAAGGGTGAGCATGAGGGGGATGAGAATGCTCTGATAGGGGATGAACATTCCAAACAGGATCATCGCAAAAATGAAGTTCGACCCTGGAAATTTCCACTTCGCCAGAACGTAACCATTTAATGAACCGACCAGAGCAGCAAAGAGCGCAGCGGGTATGGTCAATTTCAGACTGTTCATAAAATTATTGGAAAGCCCAATCGTCCCTTTGGAAGGATCCCCATTCCAGGCACTGATGAAGCTATCCAGTGAAAGATGCCTGGGGAGAGCCCACATGGTGGAAAGATTCACATCAGCATAGCTTTTCAGGCTCGTGACAATGAGGATATAGATCGGTACAAGAAAAAATACAGCTGCCAGGACGAGGATCATGTACAGGATGACGCGGGTCGGTTTAATAGCGCGGCGTTCGCGGGTGCTCATCGGCGCACCTCTGTACGCATGGCGTTGGCCAAGTAGGGAACCACCAGCACCGCCACGCTGATCAAAAGGATGATGGCGATAGCCGCACCGCGGGCAAAATGGTTGCCGCGGAAAACCGTATCGAACATATAATATGCCGGCACATCGGTGGCAAAAGCAGGGCCTGGGCCAGTCATTGCTGAGATAAGGTCGAAGATCTTTAAGGAAATATGCCCAAGGATGATCACCGCACTGAGGGTGATGGGCGCGAGTAACGGCATGATCACCCGCCGGTAGATCTGGAACTCGGTTGCGCCATCCACGCGAGCAGCCTCGCGAAGTTCATCCGGAACCCCCCGCAAACCAGCGAGATAGAGCGCCATGGTATAACCGGACATCTGCCACACAGCCGCCAACACCACCGATAGCATGGCAATTGAGATCCCAAAATTTGGTGTGGTCACCGCGCCCAACCCGATTTGTGTCAGAAATTGCCCAACCGGGGAATCAGGCGTGAAATATAGAGCTTCGGGGTTGGTGTACCACCTGGATTGCAGAAACGGCAGCCCCAGGTTGGCAAAAAGCTGGTTCACCCCCACAGGTGCTTCGGGGCTTCCGGGATTCAGAAGCCAGCGCCAGACAACACCTGTCACAATAAATGAAACTGCCATCGGGAAAAGATAGACGGAACGAAAGAAACCCTCGTTCCAAATGCGCTGGTCTAGAAAAATCGCCAGGCTTAAGCCCACCGCCAGGCACGACCCGATGAAGAATACCGTAAATACGATCGTGTTGCGCAGGTCAATCTGAAAGCGTTGATCTACGTTGAAAAGACGTATGAAATTATCAAGCTGAACGGAATTAGTGTTCGGAAAGAGGGAGCCCTTGGGTATGGGCAACATGTCGTTCCAATTCAGGGTGGATGCCCAACTTGTCCAACCAATGAAACCATAAATGAATACCAGTACAGCAATGATGGAGGGAAGAATTACCAGGATAGCGATAAGACGGTCGCGGTTTAGACGCCAGTGCATAAGGTGACTCCCGGAAAATATTTTAGCGTGGGGCGGTCTCGCGGCCAGCCCCACGCTAATTATAGCCTTAGTTTTTTCTAAGTGGCCTGCGGATTACTTGCAGACGCCAGCATCCTTACCAGCCTGGACCAATCCAGCCTGGAACGCGGCCACATCACCATTGGCAACGAAGACCGGCATCAGGTCGTTGATCGAGGTCAACCAGCCTTCAGAGGCGGCAGCACCGTGAGCCAGCGAGGGCACGATAGAGTCCTTCTGCCAGTCAGCAGCTGAGCTCTGCAGGTAGGCGTTGAACTTACTGTAATCGCAATCCGTGCGGGCGCAGATGGAGCCCTTTAGGATGTTGAAATCTTCCTGACCCTGCTTGGAACCAAGAACGCCTAGGAATTTTTTCATCAGTTCAGGATTCTTGGAGTTCTTAGGCAGACCGAAGGAATCGGAAAGGGCATCGAAGATCCCAGTGTTTCCAGGAGGAGGCGCCCAGCCATAGCCTTCAAATCCCTTGGCGGTGTAATCACCGTTCGCCCAGTCACCCATGATTGTCATCGCAGCCTTGCCGTCGATGACCAGCTGGTTTGCCTGGTCCCAGGAGAGTGCGGTGTGGTCGGCATTGATGTAGCCGAGCATCATCTTGAAGTTCTCCAGGGCTTTGGTTACTTCCGGGCCGCTCCAATCGGTAGTGCAATCCCAAAGGCCGACGTATTTTTCGGCTCCGAGGGTGCCGATCAGAACCGTCTCGAAGAGGTGAGTTGCCGCCCACGGGCCATTATCGCCGAGGGCAAGCGGGGTGATCCCAGCTGCTTTTAGTTTATCTGCAGCAGCCATGAATCCTTCAAAAGTGGCAACATCTGCAGCGGTCAGGCCATTGGCCTCAAAGACTGCCTTGTTGAACCAGAGCACATTCCCGCGGTGGATATTCACCGGGACGGAATAGGGTTTTCCTTCGTAGGATACGATCGCGAGCACACCAGGTGCGAAGGCGTCATTGAAACCATACTCGGAATAGACATCATCCAGGGATTCCATATATCCGGTTGTCACCCAGGTGTCGAGCAGCTCCCGACCCATATGAACCTGGAAGGAATCGGGGGGATCACCGCCGAGCATGCGGGTCTTGAGGACGGCTTTGGCATTGGAGCCAGCGCCACCAGCTACCGCAGCATTGATGACTTCAGCTTCCGGATTAGCGGCGTTAAACTGATCGATCAATTTCTGTAGACCGTTTGCCTCGCCACCGGTCGTCCACCAGGAAAATACTTCCACCTGGGTTTTCTCTGCCGGGGCAGCCGGTTCTTCCGGTGCTGGAGCTGCTGGTTCTTCCGGTGCGGGTGCAGCCGGTTCTTCAGGCGCCGGGGCTGCCGGAGCGCATGCTGCCAGCACCATTGCGCTAATCATAATCACTGCTAGTAATGCAAACCATTTTTTAGACATATTTCTCCTCCAATTGAAATGTGAAGCTTCTTCTCGATCTTGGGAAAGTCAATAATTTATAGAATCTTTTTCCACCTCCCATTCATCAGATATGTCTGAATAAAAAACCACAGATAATACCTGTGGTCGAAGGAATTGATTAATCAGTAGGGGTTTATCCCATCAGATATAGGTGGATGTTCCATAATTTCTTTTTGGGTAATCCGATTTTCAGAACCTCCATTATTATAGCCATAACAAGAGATTATTACAACCTCTTCAACCTTAACCCACCGAAATGAAAACCAAAAAGGCAATTCCACAGGGTTATAATGCTTCAAATTCTCAACTGAGGTTTTTTTTATGAAACGTTCCATGGCTTTGATGATTTTCATTTTTCTCGCGTGTATCCTGCAAGGTTGCCAGGGTTCCACCAGTCAGCCCGCGACAACCACCCCTCTTCCTCTAATGGATATCGACACTCAGCAACCTGCTGCTCCCGATGTATTCGTGCCATTAAGTGCCTGCGATAACTTCTTTCTTCCCTTAAACACGGGAACAGTATGGACCTTCTCGGATGGGTCCGCGATGAGTGTCGGCCCTTTTGAGGGTGGTGATACCGAAGGATCAACCATCGCTGTGAAGTTGTTTCCCGATGGAAAACTCGAAAAATATTATATCGATTGTGTGGGTGGAAGAACTGAGATCGTGAAGGTCGCCACGCTGGATGACGATTTGAACGAAACCGGTTCGCAGACGATGAGCGAGATCACCGATGGGGCTTGTGAATCCAGGATAATTCTCCCCGAAGCGGAAAAGATGGCCCCGGGTAATTCCTGGCAGCAATGCGAAACCGCCTGCCGTGTGATCCTCGACCAGACGATCAGCATCGAACTGGGAACCTTCAAAACCCGCAGGGTGGAATGCGATGATGGCCTGGTACGTTGGTACGCCCCTCAATTTGGGTTATTAAAAACCTGCACAGGCGATACCTGCGCAGAACTGATCAAAATGGTCGCTCCGAACTAATCAGTCGTACCATCAGAAAAGAGCCGTTTTATTTACGGCTCTTTTTGAATCCTCCTAATTGTTGATGTTTATGAACACCATTGGCCTTCGCCTGGTTTCCTTGTAGAGGAAATTGCTTACGGTTTCATGCAGCTCATGATCCAGGTTTCCACGGGAATTCTTGGTCGCTGCGGAAATCAACTTCCGGGCTTCCGCCAGAAGCGGTTCGGCTTCCCTCACAAGCACGAACCCTTTGGTGATGATCTCCGGATCCTGCTGCAGGCGGCCATTGAGCCTGTTTAGGTGTACATTGACGATCACGATGCCATCCTGGGCGAGCAGGCCACGCTCGCGCATGACCTCGGGATCCACATCACCCACGCCGGAGCCATCCACGAATATATAGGAGGAAACCACCCGGTCACCCTTGTACATTCTTCCGTTCTCAAAAACGATCGATTCACCGTTTTCCAGCACGGCAATATTTTCCTTCGGGATTCCGACCAAGTTGCCGAGAAGGGCATGCTGTTTCAGGTGACGTAACTCACCATGTATTGGGATAAAATATTTCGGCCGGGTGAGGTGAAGCAACAATTTCATCTCCTCCTGGCTGGCATGCCCGGAAACGTGCACCGGGGCGATGGATTCATAAATCACATTCGCCCCCCTTTCGAGCAGGCGGTTGACTGTCCGGTAAACATTCTCCTCATTGCCAGGGATGGCATGCGAGGAAAGCACAATGGTATCCCCATCACGAACCTCGAGTCCGCGGGCTGGACCGACTGAAAGTTTTCCCAGAATCGAGGTTGGTTCTCCCTGCGATCCGGTACACATGATGGCGATTTCGGAGGCTTTCATCCCCAGGGCTTCATCGATCCCCACCAGAAGATCTTCGGGGATATCCATGTAACCCAGCTTGCGGGCTATCTTGACGTTATCCACCATGCTCGGTCCCATCAATGCCAGCTTGCGATGGTGCGCCTGGGCTGCGTTCGCCACCTGCTGGATACGGCTGATCAGCGAGGCAAAACTGGCAATGATGATCCTGCCGGGTGCTTCGCGGAAGACCTTATCCAGCGCGGCATCCACCACCCGTTCGGAGGGTGTCCAGCCTGGGCGCTCGGCGTTAGTGGAATCCGCCAGCAATGCCAGCACTCCGCGCTCGGCAAATTCAGCCAGCTTGGCATAGTCCGAAGGCCAATTATCCACCGGGGTGTGGTCAAACTTGTAATCCCCCGAGTGCACTACCAGCCCGGCCGGGGTGGTTATCCCCAGTCCGACGCCATCGGGGATGGAATGACACACGTGGAAGAATTCCACTTTAAAGTGCCCGATTGTGATGGATTCCCCGGCGTTGATCGTGTTCAAGGAAAACCGTGCACCTTTGCCGTTGCGGGCAAGCTTTGCTTCCAGCAGACCGATGGTTAGTGGTGTTCCATAGACTGGAGCGGGAATTTCCTCCAACAGGTGGCTGACTGCGCCGATGTGATCCTCGTGACCATGGGTGATCACCAACGCCTGGATCTTTTCTCGGTTTTGCACTAGATAGGTGATATCTGGGATGATGTAATCGATCCCGAGCATGTCATTTTCCGGGAACATAAGCCCGGCATCCACCACCAGGATCTGGTCATCATACTCATAGACCATCATGTTCCGCCCCACCTCTCCCAGGCCGCCAAGCGGGATGATCCTCAAAGCTTTTTCTTTCATGTTTCCTCTTTCAAAATAAAAACCCCGGCGGGTATACCCGGCCGAGGTTAAAAATATTTCAACGTACAGGCATGGGTTCTGCCAAATTCATTTATGAATTATACCATGCTCCATCCAACGACGAATCACCTTCCGTACAGTTTCTCCCGAATTTGGATCACCTGCCGACGGAGGGTGTCATCCGTTTCAATCAGCTCCGCCATTTTCTCACAGGCATACATCACCGTCGTGTGATCTCTGCCTCCAAGCTCCTGGCCGATTTGCGGGAACGAAAGGCTGGATCCTTCCCGCAGTAAATACATGGCAACCTGGCGGGGTAAGGCGATCTCGGCTGTGCGACCCCTGCCGATCAATTTATCATACGTTGTGCCATAAGCCCTGGCGACTACTTCAATGATCTGGCGCGGTTTCAGGTCGGATTGCTGTGGGAGCAGGTCGGATAGCGCACTTTGCACCAGGCTAACGCTGAGGAGTTGGTTGGTCAGATCGGAATATGCCAGCACCCGGGTTAGCGCGCCTTCCAGCTCGCGGATGTTGGATTGCACCTGGCGGGCGATCATTTCGAGGATATCGGCAGGAACCGTTCTTCCTGCCCGCTCTGCTTTGGAACGAAGGATCGCCACACGGGTTTCAAAATCCGGTGGTTGAATATCGGATGCCAAACCCCATTCAAAGCGGGAGCGCAATCTTTCTTCGAGCGTCACCATTGCCTTGGGAGGCCGGTCGGAGGAGACCACGATCTGCTTGCCGGATGCATGGAGGGCATTAAAAGTGTGGAAGAATTCCTCCTGGGTGGATTCCTTTCCGGCAATGAACTGGATATCATCGATCAGCAGCACATCCATGCGCCGGTAGCGTTCGCGAAATGCCGGAGTAGTATGTGTGCGGATAGAGTTGATCAGATCGTTGGTGAACTCTTCAGAGGTCACATAGAGCACCTGCAGCCCCTTTTGGAGGGTGGCATTACCAATGGCAAATAGGAGGTGGGTTTTTCCCAATCCGACTCCCCCGTAGAGGAAGAGCGGATTATAGGCCTGGGCAGGAGATTCCGCCACGGCTAGAGATGCGGCGTGTGCAAGACGGTTGGAGGCACCAACAACAAAGTTTTCAAAGGTATAGCGTTTATTGAAAGAAGGACTGATCCGGAAAGGTGTCTGCCCGGCAGGTTCCTCATCCCGAACGGTTTCGAAAGAAGGTGATTCTGATTCCCCGTAATGGACAATAAAGGAGACGCTCTGGGGGCAGTCCATAAGTCCGGAAAGATGCCGAGAGACTGTGCTTTTCAGGCGGCTATCCAGCCAATCGCGGGTGAATGCGTTGCTTACTCCAATGGTGAAGGTATTCTTATCGTAGGATACAAGCTCGGCGTTTCGCACCCAGGTCTCATAGGAGGACTTGGGCATCTCCATTTGGAGCTGGCCGAGTGTGGCTTCCCATGCCGTCTGTGAATTCATCATCCTGTCACTCCGTTTTGATGCCAATTGCCACCCCCAGGGATGGCAATGCCATCCTGCCAGGTCCAAAGCAGTGGTATTCATGGATCGGTTGTTGATGCGATTCAGGTGCTTTTCCGGTTGATCCTGCCTGCCGGAATGAAGATATTCTAGCAGACGGTTGCTCACTGAACAAGCCGCAAACCCTACGCCCAGCTAAAAAAAAGGCGTTTTTTAAGATAGTGAATGTTAAAGAATCGGACGGGTGATAACCCGGTTATTATCTTTAAGGAAAAATACTCCATCACCATATCTGGACTCAAATATCCAAAATCCATCCACCAGTAGGGTGCGTACTTCTTCAAGCGAATAAAAATGACCAATTTACGATTTTCTTTAACAAATCGTTAATAGTACGGGAGGCATGCTCAGACAACCGAACGGCTTTTTCGTGGGCTTCACGTTAAGATCCAATTTTTCAGTCAGAATGGTTATTTATCGCATCTTTGAGGAAATACTGAGTGAATCCGGCAATTCGGAAGAAATAATTGGGTTTTACAGTAAGAACGTTCAAATAATTGTTTATTGTGGTAATAAATTTTCGTGGTGGCAATAAATGTTAAAGATTCTTAATCCAATTTTCCGCGGCGTGTTTTAACTCTTGGCGAGCATTAAGTCCGCTGCCCGGCGGGCGACCTGCACCGCAAAATTGGTGCCGCGATCCCAGGGGTATACCTGGCTCATGCTGGCAAAAAATAAACCCTCCATCGGAGTATTCAGAGCTGGAATGTTTCCAGAGTGGTTTATCAGTGGGACCGGTTGGGCATAGCTCGTCTTCCACAGCCAGGATTCGTTGACCCAGGCAGGGTCGAATTCCGGGTTGATTCGTTTTAATCCCGGCAGAAACCTTTCCATCAGTTGTTCTTTTGTCATGTTGAAGTATTCGTGGTCTGGTTCTAAATAATCGCCACAATAAATGATGGAGTTCCCGCCAAAACAAGTGGTGGGAAGAAAATTGGTGTGTTCCACGAGCGCCAGGAAGGGAAACCCGGCTTTTTTGGGAAGGTTGAACCAGTAGAAACCCTCCCTGGAGAGAGGCTCCTTGACAGACAGGCAAAGCACCACTGCACCCAGGCTTTTCAAAGACAACAACCCCTTGAGATATAATGGGTCCAATCCCGGAGCCATCCGTGCCAGCAGAGCCGGCGAGGAAGTTACCAGAACCTGGTCAAAATCTGCTTCCACGGCTTTTCCCTTGACCTTCAGTCTCCCGGTTGGTAAAGAAGTGATCTCCTCGACAGGACTGTTGAGGAGGATCTCCACTCCCGCATTACGGAGCCGTTCAGCGAATCTATCAGCGAATGCCTGGAAACCGCCCGTGAACGTTCCCAGGCGGGTCGTACGGGTTTTTAACCTTGCCCAGAACCAGGCCATATTGACATCCTGATAATGGGTCCCGAATTTCCCTTGAAGGAGCGGTTCAAACAAAAGCTCATACAGTTTGGCTCCATACACCCGCCGCATCCAATTATCGGCGGTATATTTTTCCAACCCGCGCCATCCGGAAAGGTAGCGTAAATAAACCGTGGCGAACCCGAAGCGGGCGATATCCAACAGGTTGAAACCTGGGAAGGTCAATGCTGCCAAAGGGGAATCGAGTGGTGCAAATTTACCGTTGGCATAAACAACTGTTTTTGGACGGGGAAAAATGACATCCTTTTCCCAGCCCAATTCCCGGATCAAACCCAGGATATCTTTATCGGATTGGAACCAGTGATGGTAATACTTTTCCACCGACCACTCCCAGCCTGGCAGCCGAAAACCACCTGCCAACCCGCCGACTGAATCGGAACCCTCAAAGATGGTGACAGCATGACCTGACTTGCGTAAATCCCAGGCAGCAGCCATGCCTCCTACCCCGGCACCAACTATCGCGATTGTTCTCATGGAAAAGATTTTACCATGTGGATTTTACATGGAAAAACAATAGTCAACGCAACCCGGCGTTTTGGTTCAGGTTGGCCAGGTTGCGTTGATCCTTACACATCAATCCAGGAATACAGAATCACAGGGAAACTGAACTACATCTGCATCCACCTGCCAGAACCCATCCTTCATGATGAGTGGGTATTTTTCAAGCATCTCCCGGTTTGCAATAAAAAGCGCGCTCGCGGTTGCATCCGGCAGGTTATAGGATTGCCAGGGTTGTTCAGGTGCTTGCAGGAGCCTTCGCGACATACATGCCAGGGAACCGCCGAGTTTCGTCTTTTCAACAGGATCCAGATCAGCGGCGTAATATCCCTCGAACATGGTTGGAACCGCATCAGATGAAAGGGTTGCAAGGTAGGCAGCATCGAATTCTTCCCCGGAAACCGCACGGTCGATATTGCGACCGGCGATGAATCTGTCAATATTGAGTATGGGCAGGCTGAAAGCAAAACCTACGATAACGATCACCAAGCTCAGCCCAAACCAGCGCATTTTTCCCAACACGTCCAATACACCCGCAGCTACCAGCAGCGCGCCGAGCCAGGGAATGAAAACCGTTGTGTAGGCTCGCAGACGAGAATACCCGTAGGCTTCCTCGTAGAGATTCAACCGCTGCCAGGAAGAGAGCAGCATTACCAGAACCAGGCAGATCAGCACCAGGTTCAGAACAGCGAGAATGTTCTGCTCGGAACGGGTTTTACGCTGAGTTATCGCCCCCAATCCAAAAACCAGGATCAGGCTGATCACTGCCACACTGACCAGTTCGAAGAAACCCCGCCGGGCGTATTCCGCATAGGTGTAACCTTCCGCTGTGATGTTGGAATGCGCGCCAAAGAAGTAGGTGAACTGAACCACCACAAAGGACACAAACAGCAAGTCCACTAGGAATAGGATCACAGCCGCCGGGATCCAGCTCATGAAGGGTTTGAAGCCATTCCTGGCAGGATCGGGTACTTCATCGTGGCGGTTAAAAAACGCATGCACAAATGTGCCGGCGATGAAATACGTGAGTACCAGGATGTACACCAACCTAAATAGGTATTCCGGAAGATTCTCAATGTTGAAAATTGCCAGAAAATCCGCCAGGCGAGCGCCGAAGATGGGGTCGGCCGCGGAAAGCAAAGCTCCAAAAATACCCAGGATGGGCAGCGCCAGCAGGATTCCCAACAATACCAGCAGCACCGTGTTAGCCCCTTTTTTCCCGGTAGGCTTTTCTCCCTCTGTTTGCACAACAGGGGATCGTTTTAATCGCAGTCCTCCCGTGAACCATTCCCCGATAAGCCGCAGGGTTGCAACCAGGTAGTCCCAAATTCGGTAAAAAACCCAATATCCATTGCGGAAGGAGAATGCCAGCAGGCATAGTAGGCAAAAAACCAGCAGGCAGGCAACGAAGAGCGTAAAGGGCTCACGCCGCAGAAACGGTACTGCTCCAGCCAGGATGGCCAGCGCGACCACAAAAAAGTTGACCTTCGAAGGGCGAATGCCCTCCACATAACCCAGGGTCAAACCCAGGACAAGAACCCATCCAACCCATAGAAGAACTGAAATTCCAGGGGTCTTCCCCCAGAAGAGAAAATCTACAGCCCAGCCGCTCAGGAGAGCAGCAAGCCAGAAGTATCCCGTTTTACGGGGCATGGTAATCTCCTTAGTAGTTGGCAACCGCGGCGATGACCATGGACAGAACGATGATTATTCCGATCACGGCCATAATGATCTGGTTTGTTCGCATACGTCGTTGATCACTTGACTTGCCTGATTTGCCATTAGATTTGTTTTGCTTGGACATAAATTCACTCCCGGAAGTTGGAATCATTCTACAAAGCAATAATCATAACATCAATGCCTGAAGGGTATTTTTGACCCTCTTTGATAGGTTTTGAAAGCAACGGATAGGGATTGGTTTTCAAGATTAAAAAAAGCCGGTTTTTCGGCATTTTTCAGTTGATACAAAGTTTGCTATTTGGTAGTTGAGGAATCAGATTCCACAGCTGGCGCGGGTTTGGTTTCGGTGGATGTTTCTGCTTTCGGCGTTGATTCGACTGTTTTTCCCCCCGATGATGAATCCGATTTTTCTTCGGATTTCGTTCCGTACTTCATCCCGGATGGGGATTTATGATCCGTGGAATAAAACCCGGAACCTTTGAACACAATACCCACTGCTGTGTACACCTTGCGCAATTTCTTCTTCCCACACTCGGGACAAACGCTCAGTGGGGTGTCGGAAAATTTTTGATGCTGTTCAAATTGCACTCCGCAATTCTCACAACGATACGTATAAACCGGCATTCTCTTCCTTATTACATTTTGATTGTTAAATGCGAACAGGAATTATATCAATAAATCCTTGGATTTGTTTTGTATTCACATTACAAATATTTTGGCAACGCGGGTAGCCAGAATCATCAGGCAGGCAGATAATCGCCTGGCACAAAATCCAATCCCCTAAAATTCTCAAAAGTGAGGTCCCGCATAATCAAACCACGACGGGTTTTCAGGGTTTCAAATAATTGCAGATAGCTGCCGAGGATTCGATCCTCCCAGGCAAGGTTGAGCATTTTTGCCACGCGCTCAACCTCGATTGCATCGCGAGCTTCAATTTCGCAGAATCCGCCAAAGGGCATTTCATCTACTGTTATTTCCGCTCCTTCCAGGTTGTAGGTGGTGCGGTATTTCTCGTAAATGACTTTCACTTCGTAACCCAATGCCTCAAGAAAGCGGCGGGCTTCCTCCAGGTCGTCCACGGCAAATTCAATCTCCGGACGTACAGCAACGGATTGATCCGCCAACGCGGGACCTTTAAAGGTCAACCGAAAACGGGAATCCTCCCGAAGCCGCAATACCTCGCCAGCAGCCCGGAGGCGGCCTTCGGGTGTATCGAAGCGCAGGTTTCGCTCAAAAACCCTTGGTTGGGAAAGCTCGGCACCACAACGACTCAATTCTTCAACCAGGGTTTTAATTTTATTTAAATGGAATTTAACTTCCACTTCGAGGTTGCTGTTATTAACAGCGTCATTTTTCATTCTGTTTCTCCCCAGACTACCAGGATGGAGCCGGTAAAAAATGCCAGGATGCAGATAGTTAAAACCAGGCTGAATGCCCAGTTGGAAATTGCTTCCGGGTTGGCGCTAAGTAGCAGTTTATCCATCCAGTACCAGACGGTGAAACTTGCCACTGCGCAGGTAAGCAGGATCAACGCCCAGCGCTTGCGGAACCATATCCCCACCGCGGAAACCATACCGATCACTGCCCAGATCATTCCCGAGATAGCCAGGTATACCGGCAACACTGCGGGGGCAACTTCCCCAAGGTAATCCCAGTCATCGATCGCCACTAGCAAACGCAACCAACCAAGCACGGAAATCGATAGCGTTACCACCGAAAGAATTATCAGAACGACAGATCGTTTCGAGCGGGTTTGGTAGGATGGGTTCATTCCGATTCAGCCTGCAGGAGTCTCACATCCCAAATATGCACATGGGCGGGTTCTCCATCCCGGACACTCCGGGTGGATATATCCACCCGGCTGGCGTTGAGCAACCTGCCGAAATCGATCACAACATCCCGCGGATCAGGGGTTTCCGGTTTTTCGGATTTAAAGATGAGAGGTGTGATAGCCCCGGGCAGGTAGACTTCCGCAGTCACTTCCGTGGGGGTTCCTCCCACCCGCACAGCGATCGTGCTGATTTCCCTGGGATCTATAAAGAAAAGCTGCATGCGCAGGGGGTTCGCCTGCTCGGAGCGGATGAGCGTACCTTCAAAACCATCGAAGGCATTCTGGATTGGACCCATATCCAGAGTGGAATACCGGATCCGAAACGGGGTTCCGTCTTCCAGGTTCATCGTGGATTCACTAAAACTTAAACGGGATGCCTTCTCGGCTTTGAAAATGTCGTCAATATTCGGAACGTAATCCACTTTAATGAAATAAAAACCGGGTTTTCCGTTGGGGTAGGGCATCGTTTGTAAAATTCGCAGATTCGTAAATTTCTCCAGTGTTCTTCGAGCCTCACCAATTCCTCAGGGGTGACCACGAATACTGTGTTGGGTGTGATGGTTCGTTTTTGATCAATATAGCCATCTATGCTCCCCAACTGGAAGGGCTGCGGGTCATCATAGAAAAACCTGGCAAGAATATCTGCCCCATTTGCCCAGGAAGGCGTGATGACCATGAAGGTGCCGGGGTTCTCCTTTAAGAATTGCCGAGTTTCTCCAAATAGCTCCTTGCCGCCGTATTGCATTCCTCCCAATCCGTAGTCGTTGTACCACACCGGTCCATTGATCACCGCATCCCTGAGGATGTAGAAATTAAATATCACCAATCCCGCGAAAAATCCACCCGCCAGGGCGTTATGGGAAACGCGGTGCTTTTCAAGCCAGGCGAGTACCAGGTCGAACCCAATGGCCGTAAGCAGCGCGGCCGGGACCACCATGAACAGCGCCCGGGTAACGCCAAGCTCCACCAGGGCTGCTCCGGCAGGAGCTGCCAGGAAAAAGATCAGCATCGCACGGTATTCCGATTTCCGAAAAAACCGGACGCATTGCACGATTCCAACGAGGAAGAATGGTAGGGTGACCAAAAGGATATGTCCGTACCCTTTCATCAGGTGACGCACAATATCCACCCTGTTGGGCAGGAACCAGTAGGAGGGATTCAGTCCTTGAAGATATTCCGTCCCGAAAACACCCAGTTTTTGGAACAGGGTTTTATCTGAAAGCCAGTAGGATTGCAGAATTATGAGATGGCGGTAATTTTCGGATCCATGGGCAGCAAGAAAGCGAACATATGGCAATGCCAACAATATTGCCACCCCGAATGCTTTTAGGATGAGCTTCCAGTTTTTGTGATGATACTTGATATCGGAGATGATCAGTAATACCGCAGAAACGAGCATAACCATCTGGGCAGGGCTGTAACTGTAGAAACAGAGTGCCCCGGCAACAACCGCAGCATATATATACCGTGGGTTCTGCGTCCTATAGACCAGGTAACAGTAAATAAAAGCCGCATAGAACGTGGTTGCAAGAGCAGTTTCGAAGGCTGTGCGCGAGTGCAAAAACCAGGCAGGTGTGATCGAAAGCAGGAGAATTACCAGCCAGGAAAAACGGCTCCGAAAAATATTTAACATGGTCAAACCCACTGCCACCGCCGCGATCACGGTGATAAGGACACTGGTGGCGCGGGTGATGAAAATGGATTTCCCAAGAATCGCGAGGGGCAGCACCTGCAGGTAAACAGATGTGCTCAGGTTATATTGCGAACCGTTCACAAAATAGGTGGGGAGAAATTCGTGATTATAGCCGGTGAAATTATCCCTGAGAAAATCCTGCGCAAGGATCGTTTGAACTGCTTCATCGGTAAAAAAGTAGATCGGGAAGGAATCGAGTGCGATGAGCCTGGTGATAAGATAAACCAGCACCGCACCAACGAACAACCAGAAGGTGGAGCGTCTGCCCCAGGAGCGACCCAGCTGTGAGCCCCAGCGTTTAAATGCGATCCAACCTTGTTGCCATTTATCTGCAGCTCGGGAGGACAGGTGCCGTTTCCCGCTCTCTTCAGGAGTTAGATCAACTGCTTCCTCATATTCGCTCGGGGGGCTGACTTCATCCGCGGGATTTTGCGGATTTCTGAATTTGATCACCCTGGTGGCAAGTGGATGCCCGGTCTCCTTTCGAGCGATCAGCGTCACCTCGAGGTCTGTACCCGGTTCGAGGTCTAGGTTGATCTCTACCCGGGCAAGTTCACCTGCGGGTGGTTTTCCAGAATTAGCTTTTAGAGCTTTTCCAGCACTCATTGGGTATGATTATATTCCACCTTATTACCCCCTCCCTGCCTAGTGGCTCCTATTGACCTAACAAATCCGTAATCCCGGGCTCCGCTTGACAGTGTTAATTTCTCGGCTATACTGACAGAAAGGTATTTGAAGGCATGAGACGCAGGAGGAAGGCATGAAATCGCGGCTATGGGACATCCTATCCATTATCGGTTTGGTTAGCATTTGTTGCCTGGTTGTAGTCTTTGCCCAGATCGCGATGGACCCAAATTCCCCGCTCAACCCGTTTCCCCCGCCGACCATGCCTGCCCTGATCGATCTCCCCACCAGTACTCCCACGCTGCGATCCCTGCCCCCCACCTGGACAACCACTCCAGCCGGAACCAGGGTCATCGAATCCACGCAGACCCTCCCCCCAACCCGGACCGGATGGGTGATGCCCACCTTCACCTCTACGCCCACGAACACGCCTACGCGAACGAACACCCCGACGGTGACAAAAACTGCCACCGAGACAAGGGTGCCCACAAACACGACGCAACCGAGCATTACGCCAAATTACGCAGCTACTGATGCATGCGCGACGATTGAAGCTGGTGGCGGGACTTGTCCTTAAATCAATAACCAGGAAGATTTGGATTATTCATCTTTAATGAGTCCCGTGCAGGGACTTATTTCAACTAATAATAATATGATTGAGGGTTGTTTATCATGATCGATCCTGAAACCTTTTCCCACCTCATTGAACTGGCTTCTTTCGAGTTCGAACCCGACCAGGCGGATTACCTGCTGGACCAATTGAACCGCCAATTAAAAACTATCGACGAACTGATCGCCGTGCCCATCGATGAAAGCCTGCCCATAGAGATCCATGGCGTTTCTTATCCAGCAGAAGATAACCAGGGTTTACGCTGCGATAAAACTTCACCCTTCCCCGAACGCGACTTCCTCACATCGCAATTTCCGCAATTTGAAGACGGTTATGTGATTGTCCCGGATATTCCTCACCAGGAGCTGGGTTGATCATGGAACTCTGTGACCTGCCCGCCTTTCAGATCGCCGACCAGGTGAAGCAAAAAAAAGCCTCCGCCAGGGAGGTGCTTGAATCCACGTTGAAACGCATCGACCAGGTGGAAGGTCGAACCGGATCCCTGGAACCGGGTGAGATCACTACTGAAGATAAAAAGAAGGTCCATTCCTTCATCACCCTCACCCGAGAAATCGCCCAAAAACAGGCAGAAGCAGTGGATGCCTGCATCGCCCGCGGGGAAGACCCGGGTCCACTGGCAGGTGTGCCGGTCTCGATCAAGGATATTTTCTGCGTGAAGGATACTCCCTCCACCGCTGCTTCGCGCATCCTGGCCAACTACACTGCCCCCTATACCGCCACCCCGGTGGAACGACTTTTCCACGCGGGTGCGGTGATGACTGGAAAAGCCAACCTGGATGAATTCACCTACGGTTCGTCTTCGGAATCCTCTGCCTTCCAACCATGCCCACGCAACCCCTGGGATCCAGATCGCGTTGCCGGCGGCTCCTCTGGCGGCAGCACCTCCTCTGTGGCCGCCGGGGAATCCACTCTCTCCCTCGGAACCGACACAGCCGGCTCAATCCGGCAACCAGCTGCGTTCTGCGGGGTGGTCGGTCTTAAACCCACTTACGGGCGCGTATCACGTTATGGGCTGATCGCTTTTGGGTCCTCGCTGGATTGCCCTGGACCTGTTGCCCGGACCGTCCGGGATGCTGCGTTGATGCTTCAGGTTATCGCCGGAAGCGACCCGCGCGATGCGACTTCAACCGCCTTGCCTTTGGGAGATTACCTGAATGCACTTGAAAAGGGTGTCAAAGGGAAGCGTATCGGTCTATCCCCGGATTACTTTCGCATCGCATACCCGGATCCGGAAAGTGGGGAGTACCTCGAACAGCCCCTCCCCGTGGATATCGCGCAGAGCATCCTACGAGCAGCAGAAACATTAAGATCCCTCGGCGCGGAGATAATCGACGATGTGCCCATGCCGAACACACGCTACGGGATTCCAGCGTATTTCGTCATCAGCCGGGTGGAAGCTGCTTCCAATCTGCATCGATTCGACGGGGTGAAATACGGATACCGCACCCCGGAGACAACTCCGGACCTGAAGAGCCTTTATCGCAAATCCCGTACCCGGGGTTTTGGACCCCAACCGAAGCTGCGCATTCTAATGGGTATGTATGTCAGCGCTGCCCAATACAGCCAGCAATACTACAACCGGGCGTTGCAGGTGCGGGCAATGATCCGACATGATTTTGACTATGCGTTTGATCCTAACGGATCATATAAACTGGACGCGCTGCTTACCCCCACCACACCCACGACTGCCTTCGAGATCGGCAAGCTCTATGGCGACTCTGTCTTGATGCAGTATGCCGACCAGCTGACTGTATCGGCCAACCACGCGGGCACTCCTGCAATATCCATCCCCGCCGGGTTGGATACGCAGCGGCTTCCTATCGGAATCCAGTTCCTGGGAGCTGATTTCCAGGAAGCGAAGCTGCTGCAGATTGCGAGAGCTTATGAGATGGCCACGGAGGGGGAATCCTGGCGGAAGGAAAGACCCAAGGTGCTGGGGTGAACCGCTCCCGGATCGTTATCCTGTTTCTCCTTTACGCCACAATCTCTGCAGCCTGCCTTATTCCCCGGGAGATGGCAGGGTATATTTTGCCGCCAACCGCCAGTGTCACCCCCACAGAATCCCTAACCCCGCCCCCCAGCATGACTCCTTTTTTACCTCTGACCATGACGCCACTACCTGGCATCTCTCCATCCGTCACAACTGATATATCGCCAAGTCCTTCGGTTTCTCCGATCACTACCCTCACAGGCACTCTCACGGATTCCCCCGGTAGAACCTCGACAAATACTTTGCAAGGTGCCACACAGTATCCAACAACCAGCAAAACCCCCACCCTGTACCGGTCCCCCACCCCGACAAAAAAATCTACTACTTCAGGGCCTACTTTCACGAAAACTCCCTTGGGTCCAACCTCATCACCTTCGCGGACACGGACAGCAGCCCCCACATTCACCCGAACGTTCACCCGCACCCCCGGACCGACGCTAACAGCCTCGCCCACGTATAACGGCAGCCAGGTGACTCCATCCGGTCCCGTCAGCGCCATGCAGCTCATCAATGCCATGAACCAATTGCGCGTTGCAAACGGTTATCCCGCACTGCGCGTCAATGCCATCCTGATGGGTACCTCGCAATGGACAGCCGAATACATGGCTGCCAACCATTCGAACGGGCATATCGGCAATGTATCCGGACGAATCGCGGCAGCCGGATTTGGAAACGGGGCTACAGTTTTTGCTACCGAAAATTGGGCGCGTGGTTTTACCACTTTGTCGCAGGTTATGGCAGCCTGGGCGGATCCCCTCCACATGATCCCCGCCACCAACCCTAACCTGACCGATATCGGGGCTGGTGTTGCCACCGGTCCGTGGGGTCCCTATTACATCCTGCATGCAGCCTATTCCGTTGGCCCAACCGTGGCCCCATCGCGAACTCCAACGCGAACCTTCACGCGTACTCCCACCCGGACAGCTACCCCCACTTTCACCCTGCCGCCGCCTACCAGCACGATCCCACCCACCGGCACTTCTACGAACAGCCCCGAACCGACTGAGGTTCCCAGCCTGACCCCGACCGAAACCATTGAACCATCTGGGTTCCAACCAGGCAAACAAGTTGGAGTGTGGGGAGCTAGTTTCACAAAAATTAATCCCAGCCTGGTTTCTCCATCCACGGTGATTGTTTTTGAGGCTGGCACTGCTAATTTCGACATTGAGACCTGTAAGCGGAGACGCACATGACCGACTACGAACCCGTCATCGGGCTTGAGACCCACATCCAGCTCAATACTGAGTCCAAAATATTTTGCACCTGCAAGGCAGATTCCTGGGAGGATCCTGCGAATACCAACATTTGCCCGGTGTGCTGCGGTTTCCCTGGCGTGCTGCCGGTGTTGAACAAGGCTGTGGTCGAAAAAGCGGTGATCCTTGCCTGGGCAATGCACTCCAATATCCGTGATGTTTCCTACTTTGATCGCAAGAATTATTTTTACCCGGATCTCCCCAAGGGATACCAGATCACGCAGTTCGATCAATCTCTCGCCAGCGGAGGCTGGCTGGATCTTCCCATGCCAGGTGGTGATCTCCGCCGCATCTCCATCCACAAGCTGCATATCGAAGAAGATGCGGGAAAAACGAAAAACGAGGGCGGGCGCAGGATGATCGACTTCAACCGCTGTGGTGTGCCGTTGATTGAAATGGTCACCGGGCCGGATCTGCGCTCAGCCGATGAGGCTGCCCAGTACCTGATTCGTCTGCGCCAATTGCTTCGCTGGCTTGGTATCTCCGAGGCGGACATGGAAAAAGGACACTTACGTTGCGATGCAAACGTCTCCATTCGCCCAAGGGGAGCCGACCACTTGAACGCAAAGACGGAGATAAAGAATGTAAACTCCATCGACGCGGTCAGGGAAGCCATTCTTACAGAGATTGAACGCCAGATTGCGGAAGTTACCGCCGGGCGAAGGATCGAATCCTGGACGCTGGAATGGGATGAGAACCGGAAAAAACTGAAGAAAATGCGCTCCAAAGAGACCGAGGCAGATTACCGCTACTTCCGGGAACCCGATCTGCTGCCCATCCACCTGGATGAAACCTGGAAAGAATCGATCCTTGCGGATTACCCCGAATTGCCGCTCGAGCGACGCAGCCGCTTCATGCAGGAATATTCTCTGCCAGCCTATGATGCCGAGATCCTCACCTCCGAACGCAGCCTTTCGGATTATTTCGAAACAGCCATCAAGGCATACAATGGGGACCCAAAAAAGGTTTCCAACTGGATGATGAACGATGTCCTGAGGATGATCAATGACCGCGGGATCACAGCGGCTGATTTGAAACTAACTCCTGCCTACCTGGCCGAGCTGATAACCCTGGTGGACGCAGGCAAGATCAACACATCGACGGCAAAGTCACTGTTGGAAAAGGTGGATGCCAGTGGGAAGAGCCCTGCAGCGCTGGTTGAAGAGGAGGGACTGGGTCTTGTGAGCGATGACATAGCTATCCGCGCTGCCTGCGAAGAGGTGATCGCAGAAAATCCGGGCGAGGTTGCTTCCTTTAAGTCAGGCAAAACCACCCTGATGGGGTGGTTTGTCGGCCAGGTGATGCGCAAGATGCGCGGTAAGGCGGATCCCCAGTTGGCCGGAAAGATCCTGGCAGAGCTTCTGAATTCCTGAACTTCCCGGAAATGGAAGGAGATATCCGGTTACGCCAGGCCTGTGCAGAAGACCAAAAAACGATCCGGCGAATCATCCATGATGCGCGCATCAATCCGCTTTCACTTGATTGGCATCATTTCATTCTGGCGGTGGATAAAGACGACCGGATCCTTGGGACAGGGCAGATCAAAACCCATGGTGATGGCACTCGTGAACTGGCTTCCATTGCAGTAATTCCAGATTTCCAGGGGAAGGGCATTGCCTCCCGGATTATCCAATATTTATTAGAGAGGAATACCCCGCCGCTCTATCTCACCTGCCGGGCTTCCCTGGGACCTTTCTATGAAAAATTCGGATTTGTTCAACTCGATCGTTCTGACCTGAAAGGCTACTTTTTCCGTTTGCACCGGATCGGTGGCCTTTTCTCCAGGTTTAAAGTTAACAAGAGATGGAATGCTCGTGATGGGAAAATTAAAATAATTCTACAGGAATTCATATAGAATTGCGTGGGATATAATTCGTTCACGCGATCGATCATGCCCAACAAAAACGCTCCCTCACCCACTGATTCCTTCTCAAAACTGGAGGAAGCCGCTTACCTGGCGCTCCAAATGTACTCAAATGTACATCGCGGCGCCGGGCATAATTCGCTTGTTTCCACCCGCTTGTTTGATCAATCCCGCGATGTGGTTCTGGATTACCTCGGTTTGCCTGGGCACGATTTCGAAGTGATTTTTGCCAACCTGCAACGCGCAAAGGTTCTGAATAATCTTATCGGAACAAATGATTGCCAGGCAATCACAAGCCAGGAGATCGGGTTGCCGCTGGGAGTTTGCGCGCTTGCGATCCGCAAAGAAAAATTGCCAAAGGGAATTCCCTACGAGACTGGCGGCGGCACGGTGCGGGTGGTCTCGGAGGATCACGTCCTTTGGGCTGGTCCCCCGGACCGCTACGAGGCTGGTACGCCAGCGATTCTCAATATCATTATCTTTGCCCGGGCTTTGCAGCTCTATAAACAAAATCCGAAGGCGTTCACGCAAAAGAATGGTGACCTTAAGAAGCTCCTTAGCCTACTTAATAATCCGGCACCCGCGGGGATGCAGGGTGAAGCACTGCTCGCCTGGCTGAAACCCCGGTTGGTGGGCAGGGATGTGCTCGTCCCCACAGAAACGGGCAAGATCCCGTACACAAACCTGGATAACGGCGCCAGCACACCAAGTTTTGAACCTGTTTGGGAATGCTTCCGCCTGGCGATGCATATCTCTGAATCCGAATATGCAACCCTCACCCGGGAAGCCAGGAAGATCTGCCTTGATTTCGTTGGCGCTCCTGAAAAAGATTTCGAGCTGATCTTTACCTCCAACACAACGGAAGGGTTGAACACATTCGCAAAGCTGGCATCCATATCTCTCGAAAGTGGAGAGGAGATGCTTATCCTCAATTCGCTTATCGAACACAACTCCAACGAACTCCCCTGGCGCCATACCCCGGGGTTAAACCTGATCCGCCTGGAAGCTGATGGAGATGGTTTCATAGATATCGCAAGGCTGGAAGAACTGCTGAAAGCTCACAACAGCAAGGGCAGTAATGGAATGCCCGTCCGCTGGGTTTCGATCAGCGGTGCCTCCAACGTGTTGGGCGCTTTGAACGACCTAGAGTCGATCAGCACGATCACCCATAAATACGGAGCGAAATTACTTGTGGATGCCGCCCAGTTGGTCGCCCACAGGCCGATCGACATGCAGAAAAGCGAAATTGATGCCCTGGTTTTTTCGGGGCACAAGGTATATGCCCCCTACGGTGCTGGTGCATTGATCCTGCGAAAAACAGCGTTAACCTTGGATCAGAAAATGGTGGCAGGGTTTAAATCCTCCGGAGCGGAAAACATCGCCGGGATCGCTGGCCTAGCTGCCGTCTTCAGCCTGCTCAAGCGGATCGGGATGGATGTCGTTGAGGAAGACGAACGGGTCCTTACCCTCCAGCTGCTGGAGGGGTTGAAGGGCCTTCCAGGAATCAAGGTCTATGGGATCAAGGATGGCAATCACCCCCGGATGCATCGCCGCAGCGGTGTGGTCACCCTGGAACTCGGGGATACCCCATTCAACATTGCTTCCAACCGCCTGGCCGAGGTGGGCGGAGTTGGGGTTCGGAGCGGTTGTTTTTGCTCCCACCTGTTGGTCAAGCGTCTTTTGAATGTAGGTGCATTCCGCGCACGCCTGGTAGATATCGGCTTTACCTTCCTCAGCCGCTTCACCAAGCTGGTGATGCCCGGCCTGGTGCGCATCAGTATTGGGCTGGAAAACACACCGGAAGAGATCGGGCATTGCCTGGAGACAGTCCGCAAGGTGATTTCTGAAGAGCAACCCTGGTATAACCGCATGATCGCCCGCAGCCATAACGGTTCGCCATTCTTCAAGCCTCCCCCCATCGCAGCGGTGATGGATGCGTATGTGGAAGAGATAGCCAGCCGGGTGTTTGAGGGCTGATCCTCTCCACGGATCCCGTTTTGCTGAAATCAACCCGGGACCACCCACCATCTTCCCCGCAACTTGTTCGACCATTTCTCGAATATCTTCCTAAATAACAAACAAGGAGATCAAAATGGCTTCTGAACCCAAAAAGTTGTACCGTTCCCGTAACAGCAGGATGATATCCGGAGTATGCGGCGGACTCGCGGAATACATGAACATCGACCCGGTTGTCGTACGCCTTATCTTTGTGATCACGGCAATTTTCGGAGCCAGCATAGGATTCTGGGTGTATATCATCATGTGGATCGCGGTCCCGGAGCAGCCAGCCCAGTAGTCTGATCATTCCAATGATCATTTACCTGACGCACTGCTCGAAGGACAAATCCGCGCAGGCAAAAGAAAGCGGCGAATGGCTGACCCCGGATAAGCTCTACACCGACCCTGGCTTGCAGGCTTTTATCGAACGCTGCAGGCAAACCGGATCCCGCTGGGCGATCCTTTCGGATAAGTATGGGGTGTTCTTCCCGCGGGAATCCCACGAATATTATGAAAAACCGCCCGCGAATGTCACCCCGGACGAGGAAAAAGTAATAACAGAGGATCTCCAAACCCGGTTGGCAGGATACGGGGAGATCCATTTCTTCGTTCGCCGGGATACCTTTCATCCTTTTTATGAAAGAGTATTAATGAATGGGCAACTGGCAGACAGGGTGATTTTCTTTGAGGATCTATTGCAAATTTCAAAAAATGAACCGGTCTAAACCGGTTCTTCATCCCAACTTTCCTTGAGCCGACGGTAGGTATCTTCCAGCGATTCAGGGATCACCCGCATTTCCCCAACCGTCGACATATAGTTCGCATCCCCTCCCCAGCGGGGTACCACGTGGAAATGTACGTGCCCGGTGACACCCGCCCCCGCTGCCGTGCCGAGGTTTGCGCCAACATTGAATCCTTCCGCCCGATATACCCTGGCGATCACCCTGGTGGCAAGGTTGATCCCCTCCATCAGATCCGCCCGGTTGGATGCATCCAGTTCGGTGTAGGAGGCCTTATGGTCAAGGGGCACTACCATCACGTGCCCGCTTGTGTAGGGATAGCGGTTTAGGATCACAAAAATGCGTTCCCCCCGGTAGATCACCAGGTTTTCCATCCCGTCGATTTTTTTCAGCGCGTTACAAAAGATGCAGCCTTCTTCGCGTTCGGTGCGCTGTATGAACTTAATGCGCCAGGGCGCCCACAAGTGTTTCATGTGACTTCTCGGTTGATCAAGTGTTTCATTAGTATGGAAGGATTTTAATCGAGAACTCCCTTCCATCAAAGGGGCAGGTCACCTTGACCAGCGATTTCACATTCGATAAAATGACTCCAATATCTCTGAATCCCATTGAAGGACAATATGACTCTGAAAACCCTGATCATTCTTAACCCCACCGCCGGAAAAGGATCCGCCGGGCGTAAAAGGAACGAGATATCCGAGTATTTTAAAGCGATCGGGCTGGATTTTGACCTGGTGGAGACCGAGCGCCCCGGGCACGGGATCGAATTGACTGGCAGGGCTGTCGCGGATAAATATGACGTGGTGGTCGCCGCAGGGGGGGATGGGACTTCCAATGAGGTGATCAACGGGCTGATGCTGGCCAAACGGGCCGGGGTCGGAAGCGCGGTGATGGGTGTGCTGCCAATCGGCCGTGGAAATGATTTTGCCTACAGTATGCATATCCCCACCGATTGGAAAGCAGCTGCAGACCTGCTGCTGAGTCTTCCACGCAAGCCGCTGGATATCGGTTTTGTAGTCAGCGAATTTTTCCCCGACGGCCGCTATTTTGGCAACGGGGTTGGGATCGGTTTCGACGCCGTAGTAGGGTTCGTGGCCGCCCGCAGCAAACTGAGCGGGATAATGTCCTACCTGGTTGCCGCGATCAAGACGATCTATATCTTTTACACCGCCCCAAAGGTGCGCATTGAATTGGATGACCAGATCCTCACCCTGAACACCCTGATGGTCTCCATCATGAACGGCAGGCGTATGGGCGGCAGTTTCCAGATGGCACCTGATTCAAAAAGCAATGACGGGGTATTCGATATTTGTATCGCCGGTGATATCAGCCGGGGGGGCATTTTCAAATTGATACCAAAATTCATGAAGGGCACCCAAGGGGAGGACCCTGCAGTTCAATTCATCCAGTCGCGCAATGTGACGGTGACCGCCGTGGAGGGGGTTCTGCCAGCGCATGCGGATGGCGAGACGCTCTGCGTGGAGGGGAAACGCCTGGTGGTGGAGCTGCTGCCCGGTCAATTCGACCTGATCACACCAGGCGCATGAAATACGCCTTTCGCGATTTCGTCACCCGCATCATCAAAGCCATCATCGATGTAATTTGCATTGTCCATGCCGAAGATATCAAAAAGGTTCCCTTAAAGGGACCTTTTATTTTGGCCGCCAACCACATCAATTTTTTGGAAGCGGTGATCTTTTTTACCTACACGCCGCCGCGCCCAATCACCGGCATCGCCAAGATGGAAACCTGGGATAGCCCCATTCTGGGACCTCTCTTTTCGTTGTGGGGCGCGATCCCGATCAAGCGCGGGGAGGCCGACAGGGCGGCTTACGATGCCTGCATGCTGGCGCTGCAGGAAAACAAGATCCTCGCGATCCTTCCGGAGGGCACCCGCAGTGGGAATGGGCTGCTGCAGAGAGGGCAACCGGGGATCGTTCTGCTGGCCGCGCGCAGCGGTCTGCCCATCCTGTCGGGGGTCGTCTGGGGGCAGGAGAGTTTTTGGCACAATCTGCGCCGCTTCAAACGAACCGAGATCTTTATCCGGGTTGGAGAACCTTATATATTGAAAACCGGGGAGACATCTTTTGACCGGGATACCCGCCAGCGGTTGGCGGATGAGGTCATGTACCGGCTTTCCGAGCTGATGCCGGAGAAATATCGCGGTGAATATGCGGACCTTAGCCTCTCGGATGCCTCGCTCTGGGCGCCCTATTCTTTTAAGTAGTTCTAACTTGACGCTTCTGCCGGGCAGGGGTATACTCCACCTCGCGATGCGGGGTAGAGCAGCGGTAGCTCGTCGGG